>JBKBOD010000001.1:2500-181090 GCA_046295055.1 Caulobacter sp.
CGTCGGCCTCGGCCGTCACCTCGGAGATCTTGTGCTTCACCAGGTCGCCGATCGAGATGATTCCCGCGAGTTGCCCCTCGCGCAGCACCGGCAGATGGCGGATTCGCCGGTCGGTCATCCGGCCCAACAGGTCGTCCACCGTCTCCGCCGGCTCGGCGAACACCACATCCTCGGTCATGCAGACGGAGACCGGCCGGTTCAGGCCGCCCGGCCCTTCGGACGCCACCATTCTCACGATGTCGCGCTCGGAGACGATTCCCGCCACCCGGCCCTGGTCGTCGACCACTACCATCGCGCCGACACGGCGACTGTGCAGCAGGGCGGCGACCGCGCCGACGGTTTCAGCGGGCGAGGCGGTGAACACCAGGTCGCCCTTGTCCTTGAGAATCTGGGACACCAGCATCACGCATCCTCCCTCGCCTCTCACAAGGCCTGGCAGGGAGCCTGACCCAAGAGCGGCGGGGAATCAACCGCCCCAGGCCCCGCGCGGTTCCCCCATCCATGGCCCCCTCCCACGGAATAGCTCGCACGCGCGCGCGAGAAGCCCGCGAACTTAACCAATTCGCGAGAGGTTGGCGCCAAGGATGCATCTGTCCCGTTCTGGCACGACCATTGCTTGGTCTCCTGCGCGCGGACGGACCCGCGTGGAGCTTATGTACATGGCCAAGGTCGCTACCATCCTGTTCGGGGCCGCCAGCCTCGCCCTCCTGACCACGCCCGCCCTCGCCCAGAGCCAGACCGGTTCGGCGAACTACAACGCCGGCTACGGCCGCGTGGCGGGCCAGGAGAATCGCATGGTCGACTATTCGACCCGCGACCAGGCCGGAAACCGCGTCATCGTCGACGGCGTCATCCTGACCGGCGAGGACCAGAGCGTCTTCTCCCGCATGGGAACCGGCGGCGCCTGGGACAGCTACAGCGGCGCCGGCCAGGTCGGCGGCGGCTCCACGGCCATCGGCAACAACCTCGTGGTGATCACCCAGGGTTCCTACAACACGGTGATCATCGACAGCACCCAGATCAACAACGGCGACGTGACGGCCAACAGCGGCGGCGTCGGGGGAAATGGCGATGACGATTAGCCACGCGGCGCGTATCGGCGGGGCCGTCTCGGCCGCCTGCCTCGGCCTGTCCGCCTGCGTCACGCCGGTGGCCGGGCCCAGCGGCGTCTACGCCAAGCCCATCGGCACCGCGCCGGTGACGGCCAACCCCAGCCCCTATTCGGCGGCGCTCATCTGCCTGGGCGACTATGCCCGCACCCACAAGCTGGGCGCCCCGCGCATCGCCGTCGGCCGCATCAGCGACTACACCGGCAAGTCCGAGGCCGACGGGTCGGGCCGCAAGGTCACGCAAGGCGCCTCGCTGATGGCCATGACCGCCCTGGCCAAGGCCGGCATGCCGATGGTCGAGCGGTTCGACACCTCGATCGCCGAGCTCGACCTGAAATACAGCAACAGCAAGCTGATCTCCGACGGCCCCCGCGGCCCCGGGCCCGGCCCGACCGAGTCGCGCAAGATCTATGAAGGCCAGATGGCCGGCGTCGACTTCTACCTGGTCGGCGGCATCACCGAGCTGAACTACAACATCTATTCGGTCGGGGCCGACGCCTACGTCGGCGACAAGGATGTCACCGGCCTCAAGGGCACGGCCCGCAACAGCATCTATGTGATGAACGTCGCCATCGACCTGCGCCTGGTCAACAGCCGCACCCTCGAGGTGGTCGATGTCATCTCCTATCAGAAGCAGGTCGTCGGCCGCGAAGTCGGCATCGGCCTGTTCGACTTCCTGAACGGCAACATCTTTGACGTCTCCACCGGCGCCGGGGCCCAGGAACCCCTGCAGCTGGCGGTCCGCGCCCTGATCGAGCGCGCCGTGGTCGAGATGGCGGCCAATCTCTACGGCATGCCGGGCCCCGGCTCCTGCCTGAACTACGACCCTCTGGGCGGCGGCACCACCGGCGCCACGGGCGGCTTTACCCCCGCGTACGACAACCTGAGGACCAACAATGCGCAGACCCGCGAAGACCCGAATCGCTGGAACGATAAGCGCGATCCCAATGTTGGCCGTCCTCTGCGGGGTCGCTACTAGCCAGACCCTGCCGGGCCAGGTCATCAACAACCAGGTTCAGGTCGGCGACATCTTCAGCCAGGGCGAGCTGAACATCGTCACGGTGGAGGAAGGCGTCGACTCTTCGACCACCGCTACCGGCAACAGCGTCCAGGCCTACTCCGACCAGGCCGACATGGCCGTCACCTCGAACCAGACGCTGGTCGGCTCGGTCGTCGGCCAGACGGTCGTCAACGTCACCGGCTCGCTGGGCGAGGACAGCTATGTCTCGACCGCCGCCATCGGCAATACCGCCGACATCGGCGCCAACCAGTCGACGGTGACCGGCGTCGTCACCCAGATCTCGACCTTCTCGCCGGAGGTCACCGCCCGCACCCAGATCGAGGGCGAGACCGCCCAGGCCGGAAACGTTAACGCCGGCGCCCTGGCCATGGCCAACAACGTCAACCTCGGCCTGACCAACGGCTCGGCCGGCGTTCGCGTCAACCAGACCAACGGCGCCGATGTCCTGGCCGACGGCGGCGCGGTGCTGCAGTACGTCAGCGGCACCTCCTCGATCACAGGGGTGGCTGTCGGCAACAACATCAGCTCGGTCGGCGACACCAGCTCGGCGGCGCGCCTGGCCTTCGGCCAGACCAACGACGGCGGCCTCGTCCAGGCCAGCCAGTTCACCGCCTACGGCAACGCCCAGACGGCCGTGACCAGCACCACCGCCGTCGGCAACGCGGTGTCCGCCTACAACGAAGGCCCGCTGCTCGACGTCACCAACTACCAGGCAAACAATGCCTACGTCCGCAGCCAGTCGGAAGGATCGGCCTACCTGTTCGGGTCCGGCTCGGCCATCGCCTACGGCGCCGGCAACTCGGCCATCGCCGGCAACACCGGCGCCGAGGTGGTGCTCGACAACACCCAGTGGAACGGCGCCGGCGGCGTCGAGGTCATCGCCACCTTCACCGGCAACGAGGGCTACGACGGCTACGCCCAGGCCACCGCCGTCGGCAACGACGTGACCGGCTACGCCTGCAGCGACTGCACCGGCTCGATGACCATCAACAACAACCAGACCAACAACGGCGACGTCAGCGCCCGCTCCGGCGTCACCGTCAACAACGGCCGCTCGGTCACCGGCGTCTCCAACGCCACCGGCAACAGCGCCGTCTTCTACGTCACCCGCCCGCAGCAGTAGCGCCGGCCGAGGGTCTCCGACCGTCCGTTGCGTGCTTCGAGCCGCGGCCGCTGGCCGCTGCTCAGCATGACGAACCTGGTGATGCGCCCACCCAAGCTCGTCATCCTGAGTAGCGCGCAGCGCGTGTCGAAGGACGCAGGGATGCGCCATCAGCGACGGGGTGGAGGGGGCTTTCCCCAACGCCCGACGAGCACATCCCCTATCCCGCCAAACCCTTCGCCAACCCCACCGCCGCGCAGGCCAGGATCACCAGCACCACATTCACGTGGAACCGGATCAGCGCCGCGCCCGCCGCCAGCGCCAGCAGCGCCGCCCACGGGTCGAAGGCCGCCAGGTCCGGCAGGTTGATCCGCCCGCCCCAGGGTGTCGCCAGCACCAGCACCCGGCCGAACAGGACATGCAGGCCGAACCACACCGCCAGGCTGGCGATCACCCCCAGCACGGCCGCCGTCACCGCCTCCAGCAGGCCTCGCGCCGCCGCGCTGCGCCGCAGCCGCTCGGCATAGGGCGCGCCGGCGAAGATGTAGAGGAACGACGGGGCGAAGGTCTGCCACAGCGCCATCCCCGCTCCCGCCAGGGCCGCAACGAGCCCTCCGCCGCCGTTCCAGCCGGCCATGAAGCCGACGAAGCCGTTCACCAGCACCAGCGGCCCCGGCGTCGTCTCCGCCAGGCCCAGCCCGTCGATCATCTGCGCCGTGGTTAACCAGCCGTGCACCTCGACCGCCTGCTGCTGCAGCCAGGCCAGCATCGCGTAGGCGCCGCCGAAGGTGATCGCCGCCAGGGCCGCGAACAGCCGGCCGATCTCGCTCAGCCAGTGGCCGGGTCCCAGCGCCAGCACGGTCGCCGCCAGGGGCAGCAGCCAGATCGCCAGCCAAAGCGCCGCTGTCCGCGCGGTCCTCGCCGGCGATACCCGCTCGCCGCCGCCATCGGCCGGGCTCGCACCCTCGCCGCCCCCGCGCCGCCCCGCGAGAAAGCCGAACACCGCCGCGCCCAGGATCACCAGCGGGAAGGGCGCGCTCAGCACCGCAAGCGCCAGAAAGGCCAGGATGGCGATGACCAGCGCGCCGCGCCCCTTGAGGGCCCGCCGCCCGACCTTCAGCAGCGCCTCGGCCACCAGCGCCAGCACCGCCGCCTTGACGCCCCAGAACGCCGCCGCCAGCCAGGGCGAGTGGCCATGGACCGCATAGAGCCAGGCCAGAAGCGTCACCAGCACCGCGCCAGGCAGGACGAACAGCAGTCCCGCCGCCAACCCGCCGCGCCATCCGTGCAGCAGCCAGCCGACATAAGTGGCCAGTTGCTGCGCCTCCGGCCCCGGCAACAGGGTGCAGAAGCTCAGAGCGTGCAGATAGCGGGGCTCGTCGATCCACTTCTTCTGGTCGATCCACTCGCGATGCATCAGCGCGATCTGGCCCGCGGGGCCGCCAAATCCGAGGCACCCGACCTTCAGGCTCGACAGGGCGAAGTCGCGAAAGGACGGCGGGGCGGTCTGGGCTTCACTCAAGGGAACGGTCTCCACAGCTCAAGGCTCGGTGCTTGGGCCGGCGCCTGACCGGGGGACCGCTCACCCCGGATGGGCAGAGCCTAGATGCCATTCTGGCAGATGAAAACCGGGAATCGGCAGAAGCGCCGGCCGCGCCGAATGCGCGTCTGCAGCCAGGGATCGTGCGACAATGGGCTGTGCGCTTCGTTTGCAGCCAGGCCGGGGGCCCGACACTCACCCCCCCGGCGCCTGGCCGGCGCCCGAGACTCCCCTCGCGCTGACCCGACCATGACCCGACACTGACCGCCCCACGACCGCCCTTTCCGCTCAAGCCACTGATTTTCATGACAAAACGCCGAAAACCGACACAACATCAACACGAACCGCTACACGCACGGTCGCCACACCTGCGCCTTGCCATGGCCGCGAGCCCCGGCGAAGGTGCCCGCCAGACAAGAAAATCGAGTGCTCCGGACTTGCCCCAACTGAACCGTTTCGCCCGCCCGGCGCTGATCGCCGTGACGGTGGCCGCCCTTGCCGCCTGCGCCCAGGTCAAGGCCCTTCTTCCCGGAAAGGACCGTCCCGTCGCCGAGGCGCCCCGCGCTTCGGAGGCCGCGCCGGCCCGCGCCGCGGCCCCCTCGCCCCGCGCCCTGGCGCGCGGCCAGTGGCCGCAAGCCACGACCGATGTCGCCCCCGACCCGGCGGTCCGCTTCGGGACCCTGCCCAACGGCATGCGCTATGCGATCATGCGCAACGCCACCCCGCCCGGCCAGGCCTCGATCCGGCTGCACTTCCGCGTCGGCTCGCTGTGGGAAGCCGACGATCAGCAGGGCCTCGCCCACTTCCTGGAGCACATGGCCTTCAACGGGTCCAAGGCGATTCCCGAAGGCGAGATGGTCAAGATTCTCGAGCGCCACGGCCTCGCCTTCGGCGCCGACACCAACGCCTCCACCAGCTTCGACGAGACCATCTACAAGCTGGATCTGCCCAAGACCGACGACGAGACGGTCGACGTCTCCCTGAAGATGATGCGCGAGACGGCGGGCGAACTGCTGATCGAATCGGGCGCGGTGGACCGCGAGCGCGGCATCGTCCTGTCCGAGGAACGCTCGCGCGACAGCCCCGGCTATCGCCTCTACCAGGCCCGCCTCGAATTCCTCATGAAGGGCCAGCGCCCGCCGCAACGCTATCCGATCGGCAAGGTCGAGGTGCTGCAGAACGCCCCGCGCGACCGCATCGTCGCCTTCTACGACGCCTACTACCGGCCCGAGCGCGCGACCCTGGTCATCGTCGGCGACTTCGACGTCGACGCCATGGAGGGCAAGGTCAAGTCGGTGTTCGGCGACTGGAAGCCCCGCGCTCCGGACGGCGTCGACCCCGACCTCGGAAAGGTCGCCAAGCGCGGGACCGAGGCCCGCGTGTTCGTCGATCCGGGCGTGCCCACCGCCATCCAGATCACCTGGATCGCGCCGCCAGTCCTCGAGCGCGACAGCACCGCCAAGCGCAAGGCCGACCTCATCCGGCAGCTGGGCTTCTCGGTCCTTAACCGCCGATTCTCGGCCATGGCCCGTGGCTCCGAACCGCCGTTCATCAGCGCCGGCGCCATGACCGGCAACCAGTTCGACGCCGCACGCTTCACCTCCATCGCCGTCGTCACCCGCCCCGGCGAATGGCAATCGGGCATGGCCGCCGCCGAACGCGAACAGCGCCGCTTCGTCCGCTACGGCGTCCTGCAGGAGGAACTCGACCGCGAGATCGCCGAGTACCGCACCTTCTTCCAGACCCGCGCCGCGGGCGCCGCCACGCGCCGGACCCCGTCGCTGGCGGGCGAGATCCTCGGCACCTTCGCCGAATCGGAAGTGGTGACCAATCCGGCCCAGGACCTGGCCCTGTTCGAGGAGACGGTGAAGGATCTCAAGGCCGACACCGTGTCCAAGGCCGCCGCCGCCGCCTTCTCCGGCGAAGGCCCGCTGATCTTCGTGGCCTCGCCGACCGCCCTGTCCGGCGGCGAGGGCGCGGTCCTGGCCGCCTACGAATCCTCCCGCAAGGTCGAGGTCACCCCGCCGACCAATGTCGCCCAGGTCGAATGGCCCTACGCCAGCTTCGGCACGCCTGGAAAGGTCGCCGAGCAGCGGGAAGTGCTCGATCTCGACACCACCTTCATCCGCTTCGAGAACGGCGTCCGCCTGACCGTGAAGCCAACCCGCTTCCGGGACGATCAGGTTCTGGTCCGCGTTCGCGTCGGCGGCGGCTTCCTCGACCTCTCGCCCGACCGCCAGAGCATGGGCTGGGCCGCATCGGCCCTGGCCGAGGGCGGGCTGGGCAAGATCGCTGTCGATGACATGGAGCGGGTCCTGGCCCCCTACACCGTCGGCGCCTCGTTCGGGTTCGACGACGAGGCCTTCATCTTCAGCGGCGGAACCCGCCCCGAGGACCTTCCGATCCAGATGCAGCTGATGGCCGCCTATGTCAGCGACCCGGGTTGGCGGCCCGAGGCCTTCCAGCGCATCAGGACCTACGCCCAGACGCTCGACGAGCAGTACGACGCCACCACCGGCGGGGTCCTGTCGCGCAGCCTGCCTGGCCTGATGCACAACGGCGACCGCCGCTGGACCTGGCCGGGGCGTGAAGAGATCGCCGGCGCCAAGCTCGAGGATCTCAAGACCCAGGTCGGCGCGGCGCTCGCCACCGGCCCGATCGAGATCATCATCGTCGGCGATGTCACCGTAGAAAAGGCGACCCAGGCGGTGGCCGAGACCTTCGGCGCCCTGCCCCGCCGCGCCGAGCCGGTCGCCCGCTCGACCGACTCGCGCACGGTCGGCTTCCCGGCCGGCGGCGGCGAACCGGTCGTGCTGACTCACAAGGGCCGTCCCGACCAGGCTGTGGCCATGGTGGTCTGGCGGACCGACGACTTCTGGACCGACGTCCAGCGGGCGCGGAACACCTCCGTGCTGTCGGCCATCCTCGACCTTCGCCTGACCGATGAACTGCGCGAGAAGCAGGGCGTCACCTACTCGCCGTCGGTCGGCAACAGCATGAGCCAGACCTGGACCGACTGGGGCTACCTGTCGGCCAGCATCGAGGCGCCGCCGGCGACCTCGGACGGCTTCTTCCGCGATGTCTTCGCCATCGTCGCCGACCTGCGCGACAAGCCGCCGACCGAGGACGAGCTCTTGCGGGCCAAGCGGCCGATGATCGAACGGTTGACCAAGTCGCAGGTCACCAACGAGTACTGGCTGTCGGTCCTCGCCGGGGCCCAGACCGATCCGCGCCGCCTCGATTCGGTTCGTTCGGTCATCGCCGGCATCGAGCGGGTGACGCCGCAGGACGTGCAGGCCGCCGCCCGCATGTTCCTGACCGACGACCGCGCCTGGCGGGTCATCGTCCGACCGGCCGCACCCAGGTAAGGCTCACGCCCACCCGGCGCTTGCGGGCTTCGGGTGGGCGTGATGCTCTCTTCCCACCACTACCAAGGAATATCCTCCATGCTGCGTATCGCCCGCCCCGTCGGCCTGCTCGCCGTCATCGCCAGCCTCGCCGTGTCAGGCGCCGCCCTGGCGCGCACCGAGGCGCCGCGTCAGGAGCTGGACTACTGGCTGCGCTGCGGCATGGCCTTCGGCGGCTACAAGAGCCTGCTGGAAGACAATCCGGACCCTGTCGGCCAGGCCCGGCTGGAGCGGGTCAACGCCACCCTGCCGCGGATGAGCGTCCGCGTTGATGCCCTCATCTCCGAACAATCGCTGTCGGACGCCCAGGTCGCCGCCGACCTCGACCGGCTGGGCGGCGAGTTCAAGGCCGAGCTGGAAAACCTCTACACCCAGCCGGACTTCGTCGCCGCCGCACGCGGCGTCATCGAGCCCAGACTCGACGCCTGCGAGGCCCGCGCCCGGACCCTGCCAGGGACCTGACGATCAGTAGACGGTGCCGCCCACCCCGCCGTCGAGGCTCATGGTGAAGCCCACCGTGCTTTCCTCACGCACCGTCTCCTCGCGGTAGGCGGTGTAGGTCTCGGTGGTGACGATGGTCAGCACCTTCACCCCGGCGCCGAAGCGGCGCAGCAGCGAGCGTTCGTTGCAGTCCCGGGCCGGGCGCTGCGGGCGACACACGATCCGGCCGCCGGCCTCCGCGCCGCCGGCCAGGCCGGGCTCGTACACCAGCGCCTCGTTCTTGGCGCACATGAAGGTCTTGCCGCCCTCGAAGCTGGCCTTCTCGGACCATTCGGCCATCGACCACTGCATCCTGGTGCCGGCGATGCAGCGGTAGAGTTCTCCGGCGTAGTCGCCAGCCACCGCCTCACCGGCGAACACCTGGCTGGCCGGATGCGGAACCTCGCGGTCGTCGACGCAGACGGCCCGGATGACGACGCGGCGCGTAACGGTGCGGCTGGCCTCGTAGGCCACCTTCTTCTTGCGGGCGGCGCCCTCGACGTTGAGGCCCTGGATGACCCCGATGGCGCTGGGCGGAGCGTAGTAACCGCCCCCACCGCCGCCGCCGCCGTAGACCACCGCGCCGGCGCCGGCCCGGCCGCCGGCGACCGCGACGGCCGTGGCGTTGGCGTTGACGTTCACATTCACCCGGCCGCCGCCGGTGTTGCAGCAGTCCGGAGGGCTTGGCGGACGCGGCGGCGGGCTCGGCGGGGTGCAGCAGGGAGGCGGCGCAGGCGGCGTGCAGCAGGGCGGCGGCGGCGGAGCGCAGCACTGGGCCGCCGCTTCATCCGGCGTCGCCGAGCTGAGGACCAGAAGCACCAGTCCGGCGCCCAGCCCGAGAATCGTATTGCGCAAACCCATGGGGCCGCTCCCTGAAAAACCTCGATCGCCCCATGCAAGAACCGCGCCTCGCTGTCCCGTCCTGGTACAGGTGGGGACTGGCGCGGCGCTTCCCTGCAACCCCCGTGCGGCCGCTTCGGGTCGCCAGGAGGCCGGGTGGGGCCATGGTGCATCCCAACACGGAACGATTGACGGAGTATTGGCGCGGCAAGGCGGGGCCCCACGCCGCCCCGGCGCGCGCCGATATCGACCCGATGGAGTTCGTCGAGCTTCTGCCGCAGACCATCATCGTCGGCCGCCGCGACGCCGGCGACCTGCCCTTCCGCCTGATCGGCGGCCTGGTCGCCGACCTGCACGACCGCGACCTGCGCGGCGTGAATCTCCTGGCGCTCTGGGCCCCGGCCAATCGCGCCGCCATCCGCCTGGCCGTCGAACAGATTCGCCGCCGGCCCGAGCCCCTGGTCGTCACTGGCGAGATGGCAGCCGACGGCGTCGCGCCGCTGGGTCTGGAAATGCTGCTGGCGCCGCTGGTCGGCCCCACCGGCGAGATCGACCGGTTCCTCGGCCTCTACCAGCCGCTGGGACTCACCGCCCGCCTCCTGCGCCGCCCCGTCAAGGAGCTGCGCCTGAAGCACCTGTCGCGTTCCGGCGAGGACGGTCCCCGCCTGCGGCTCGCCGCCCTGGACGGGCGCCGGATCGCCTGATCAGTCGCTGGCGGCCGTCAGGGTCGCCATCTGGACGTCGCTCAGCGTCAGCCGCGCCGCGCCCATCAGTTCCTCGAGCTGGTCGACGCTCGTGGCGCTGGCGATCGGAGCGGTCAGGCCCGGCCGGGCCATGACCCAGGCCAGCGCCGCCTGGGCGGGCGTCGCCCCGGTCTCGGCCGCCACCTGGTCCAGAGCCGCCAGCACCTTCTGGCCGCGCTCGGTCCCCAGGTGCTTCTTGGCCGCTCCGCCGCGCGGGCTCTTGGTCAGGTCCGCCTCGCTGCGGTACTTGCCCGTCAGGAACCCGCTGGCCAGTCCGTAGTAGCTGATGACGCCCACGTCCTGGGCGATGCAGAGGTCCAGCAGCGGCCCTTCGATGCCGCGGTCCATGAGGTTGTAGGCCGGCTGCAGGCTGTCGTAGCGGGCCTTGCCTGCCTGGCTCTCCAGAGCCGAAGCGAGGCGCGCCGCATCGAAGTTCGAGGCGCCCAGCGCGCGCACCTTGCCGGCCTTGACCAGCCGGTCGAACGCCTCGGCGGTCTCATCCTGCGGCGTCTCGGCGTCGTCGCGGTGCGACTGGTAGAGGTCGATGTAGTCCGTCTGCAGTCGCCGCAGGCTGTCCTCGCAGGCGGCCACGATGTTGTCGGCCTTCAGTCCCGGTCGGGGCGGCCACATGCCGACCTTGGTGGCGATCATCACATCGTCCCGCCGTCCCCGGGCCTTGAGCCAGGTCCCGATCACCGTCTCCGACTCGCCGCCCGTATGGCCAGGAACCCATGCCGAATAGACGTCCGCAGAATCGACCATGTCGAACCCGCCGCCCACGAACGCGTCCAGCACCCGGTGCGAGGTCGCCTCATCTGCGGTCCAGCCGAAGACATTGCCGCCCAGCACCAGCGGAGCGATCGACAGGCCGGACCGGCCAAGAGCGCGCTTCTGCATCTCAGGTCTCCTCAGGAAATGTCCAGGCGGGCGGCATGCGCTGGAACTGGCCAGCGTCGATGAATCCAGAGCCGCCGCTCGGAAGGATATACAGGCTATGGAGAAGCGGGTCCGGCCAGACGTTCCAGAACCGCTCCGCCAGCACCCAGAGCCCGTCAGCTCGGCGCGCCCACCACGCGATCTCGTCGTCGGGAGGCGCCTCGAACACGAGGCTTTCCGTCCCGGACGGTTGCAGCAGGTGAAGCGCCGCCCATTCGACAGGCTCCGAGGCCCGAATCAGGAAGGACTGGTAGGCCTCCATATGATCCGGGCGAAGACAGTAGAAGGGCTCGATCCAGCGATCGGGACGCCACTCGAAGGCGGTGTCCCCAAGCGACACCTACGCCGCCTTCACCGTGCTCGGATCGTAGACCGGGGCGTCCAGGGGCGGGAGGGCCGCCTTGCCGCGGATCATGTCGCTGGCCTTCTCGGCGACCATGATGGTCGGGGCGTTGGTGTTGCCGCCGACGAGGGTTGGCATGACCGAGGCGTCGATGACCCGCAGGCCGCTCAGGCCCTGGACCTTCAGTTCGCCGTCGACCACGGCCATGGCGTCGCCCGCCGCGCCCATGCGGCAGGTGCCGACCGGATGGTAGATGGTCTCGCCGGTCCGCTTGATCCAGGCATCGATGTCGGCGTCGGTCTGGACGTCCTTGCCGGGGCTGAACTCGTCGCCGCGGTAGGGATCGAGCGCCGCCTGATGCGCCGCCTCTCGCGCGATCTTGACCCCCTCGCGCATGGCGCGGCGGTCTTCCTCGGCGGCGAGGTAGTTGGCGAAGATGGTCGGATCGGCGAACGGGTCTGCCGAACGCAGTCCGATCCGGCCCCGGCTCTCGGGCCGCAGCTGGCAGACGTGGAAGGTGAAGCCGTCCTTCTCCACCACCACCTTGCCATGGTCCTGCATGATGGCCAGCACGGTGTGGATCTGCAGGTCCGGCCGGTCGAGATCGGGGCGCGAACGAAGGAAGGCGCCCGATTCGAGGAAGTTCTGGCGGCCCGGCCCCTTGTTGAAGAGGAGATAGTTCAGACCGGTGGCGAGACGCTTGAGACCCTTGTTGTAGCTGTAGGCGGTCTCGACGCCCTGGGTCAGCCAGCTGAGGGTGACGTCGAGGTGGTCCTGCAGGTTCTCGCCCACGCCCTTGAGCTCATGGACGACCTTCACCCCGTGGCGGCCCAGTTCGTCGGCCGGGCCAATGCCGGAGAGGTGCAGGATATGCGGCGACTGCACCGCGCCGGCGCTGAGCAGAACCTCGGCGTCGGCATGGGCGATCGTCCGCTCGCCGCCCTTGACGGCATACTCGACGCCGATGGCGCGGCCGTTCTCGACGACGATGCGGGTGGTCCGGGCGCCGGTGATGCAAGTCAGGTTCGGCCGGTTCAGCGCGGGATAAAGGTAGGCCTTGGCGGCGCTCCAGCGGCGACCATCCTTGATGGTCATCTGATAGGGACCCCAGCCTTCCTGCTGGAAGCCGTTGAAGTCCTTGGTCACCGGGTGTCCGGCCTGGCGTCCCGCCTCGATGGCCGCCGAATATATCGGGTTGGGCGAGCTGGCCTTGGAGACGTGCAGCGGCCCTTCGCCGCCGTGCCATTCGTCGCCGCCACCCTCCAGGCTCTCGGAGCGCTTGAAGTAGGGCAGGACGTCGGCGTAGCCCCAGCCGGCCAGCCCCATCTGACGCCACTGGTCGTAGTCCCGGGCGTGGCCGCGGATGTAGATCATGCCATTGATCGACGACGATCCGCCCCAGCCGCGGCCGCGCGGCCACCAGAGCTTGCGGTTGTTGAGGTGCGGCTCTTCCTCGGTCCAGAAGCCCCAGTTGTAGTCGCCCTTGTCCTTGATCAGGTTGCCGACGCCGGCCGGCATGTTGACCAGGATGGAGTTGTCCTTGCCGCCCGCCTCGAGCAGCAGAACCCGCGTGTTGGCGTCTTCGGTCAGTCGGCCCGCCAGCACGCAGCCGGCCGAGCCGGCGCCGATGATGATGTAGTCGTAGCGGTCGGCCATCAGGCCCCCTCCCCGGCAAGGTTATCGTTGTTAAGGCAACAGTGACGCCGGCGTCAGGTTTGAGCAAGGGGCAGCATCGGGGAATCCGCCGCCTCATCCTTTGGTTCAGTTGCTCCCGCGCTCCGCTTGCGGCCTGATGAACAGACAGAACGGGAGGCGCATCATGTCCGATACCTCAAGGCCCGACGCCTCCTCATCAGAAGCGGCCTGGAGCGCCGCCGGCTTCTCGCGGTTCCAGCAGACGTTCCCCACGCTCACGGCCCGCGAGATCGACCGGATGCGGCGCTTTGGCAAGGTCAGGCAGTTCCGGGCCGGCGAGCCCCTGTTCTGTTCCGGCCAGGCGGCCCCCGGGATGTTCGTCCTGCTGTCGGGCCATGTCGCCATCTTCCAGCGCGACGGCATGGGCCATGTCACGCCGGTGGTGGAACAGGGACCGGGCCAGTTCCTGGCCGAAGTCAGCCAGCTGACCGGCGGCTCGGCGCTGGTCGACGGCGTAGCCGAGACGGACGTCGAGGCGCTGGTGATCCCGGGGCCCGGCTTGCGGTCGCTGCTGATGGCCGAGGCCGAGCTGGGCGAGCGCATCACCCGCGCGTTGATTCTACGCCGGGTCGCGCTGATCGAGGCGGCGGCCAGCGGTCCGGTGCTGATCGGCCACGCCGGCCAGAGAGACGTCGTGCGGCTGCAGGGCTTCCTCACCCGCAACGGCGAGCCCTTCCACCTTCTCGACCCGGCCAGCGACGCCGAGGCCGCGAACCTGGTCGCCCGGCTGGGATTTGGAGAGGCCGACCTGCCGCTGGCCGCCTGCCCCAATGGCGAGGTGCTGCGCAATCCGACCGATGTCGAACTGGCGCGCGCCATCGGCATGGGTCTGGCCCCGGGCGCCGACAAGGTGTTCGACGCCGTGATCGTCGGCGCCGGCCCAGCCGGCCTCGCGACGGCCGTCTACGCCGCGTCCGAGGGCCTGTCCGTGGCGGTGATCGACAAGCGCGCCTACGGCGGCCAGGCAGGCGCCAGCGCCCGCATCGAAAACTACTTCGGCTTCCCGACGGGGATCTCGGGCCTCGCCCTCACCAGCAGGGCGGTGCTGCAGGCCCAGAAATTCGGGGCCGAGATGATCATTCCGGCGTGCATCGCCCACCTCGACTGCAAGGCCGGCGATGGCCTTCTCCGCCTCGGTCTGCAGGACGGCCAGTCGTTGACCGCCAGGGCGGTGGTGGTGGCGAGCGGGGCTCATTACCGCCGCCCGGCGATTCCCGGCCTAGCCGACTTCGAAGGGCGCGGCGTCTGGTACTGGGCCTCTCCCGTCGAAGCGCAGATGTGCGCCGGCGCCGAGGTCGTGCTGGTCGGCGGGGGAAACTCGGCGGGTCAAGCGGCCGTGTTCCTGTCCGGGCATGTCGACAGGGTGCGGATGTTGGTTCGCGGGCCCGGCCTGAAGGAGACGATGTCCAGCTATCTCATCGAACGCATCGCGGCGGCGGAGAACATCGAACTGATGCCGCACACCGAGGTCACCGCCCTGCAAGCCGATGCCGACGGAAGCCTCTCGCAGGTGACCTGGACCGATCGCCGTTCCGGCGCCCAGGCCAGCGGCGACATCCGGCACCTGTTCCTGTTCGTCGGGGCGGATCCGGCGACGGCCTGGCTCGACGACTGCGGCGTAGCTCTGGACGACAGCGGCTTCGTTCGCACCGGACATCCCGGCCGTCCCGCCTTGGAGAGCACAGTCCCCGGCGTCTTCGCGGTCGGGGACGTGCGGTCCGGTTCGGTCAAGCGGGTCGGCGCCGCGATCGGCGAAGGCGCCCAGGTCGTCGCCGCTTTGCATGGATACCTGGCCGAGAGGAGCGACGCCCGATGACCTGTTCGCACCGAACTACCGTAGCCCGTGTGACGCCCAGCGCCCGAGGCTGCGAAGACTGCCTCCGGACCGGCAGCGGCTGGGTGCACCTGCGTCTGTGCCGGGCCTGCGGCCATGTCGGTTGCTGCGACGACTCGCCCAACCGCCACGCCCGGGCGCACTTCCACGAGACCGGCCACCCCGTGATCGAAGGCTATGACCCGCCGGAGCACTGGGGATGGTGCTACCTCGACGAGGTCTTCATCGACCTCCGCGCCGACCCGACGCCGCAGGACGGCCCGATCCCGAGGTTCGTGTGAGACTCATGGGACGATGAGAAACGTACTTGTCTTCGCCCAGTACGAAGGGCTGTCGGGCGCCTCAACGGTTACCCCCGTGGTGGATGGCGTGTCGCTGATCGACCACGCAAAGACCGCCGGGGTCACCGGCGTGGACGGCCTGGTACCGAGCTTCTTCGACTATGGGCGCCTTCAGGACTACTTCAAAGGAGTTGGCGACTTCACCTGTCGCCCTGGCCTGCCGGACCACGTCGCGGTTCTGGTTTGCCGATGCGGCAACCTCGAATGCAATGACCTCCTGGCGCGCATTCGAAAGGATGGCGACCTTGTCCGCTGGGATGATTTTCGGGCGCAGGACGGAAGCCTTAGCCTCCCGGACCTAGGCCCCTTCGAGTTCGATCGCCGTCAGTACGAAGCAGCCGTTGCCGCCTTGGCGACCTAGCCGCGCCGCACCAGCAGCACACCGCCCAGAACCAGCGCCAGCCCGGCCAGCTTGCTCCAGTTGATCGGCCGGGGCTCGATGCCGAAGGCGCCGAAGTGGTCGAGGATGACGCTCATCAACAGCTGGCCGCCGACCATGAGGGTGATGGTGGTCGCCACCCCGAGGCGCGGCGCCGAGAAGGCCGCGGCGACGACGAAGACCGCGCCGTAGGCCCCGCCCATCCAGGCATACCAGGGCATGGCGGCGGTGGCGCCGAAGTCGGGCCTGACCCTCAGCGCCATGATGGCGACCAGCAGCACCAGGGTGCCGACCGCGAAGGAGGCGAAGGCCGCGTTCACCGGCGAGTTCAACGGGCGCGCCAACATGGCGTTGGTCGGCGCCTGCATGGCGGTCAGCATGCCGCCGAAGACACAGGCGGCGACGGCGAACAGGGCGAGATGCTTTGTCATCGCCCTCGCCATTAGACCGGAAGTGCGGCGCGGCAAACCGGACAGTCCAACGCGGGCCCGATTCCCGGGATTCCTTGACTTTCGCGTGCTGCACTGCCACATAGCCGGGGCGCGAAACGTTTTCGCGCCATCGGCCGCGCCTGGCCGCGTATGGAGCGAAATGCCGCTCCGCCCGGGCGCGAGACCCGACTTTCCCCATAAGGACGCCATACGCGGGGCGTTTTCCAACGACCCCCGCCACCCGCCGCGCCGGCCGCAAGCCCGCGCGGCCGTGGCCGCATTCTGAAAGACCGGCTTTGACCGACTTTGCTTCCCTGGGCCTTTCCAAGCCCATCCTCTCGGCCCTGACGGCCGAGGGCTACACCACCCCCACCCCGATCCAGGCCCAGGCGATCCCGCTTGTGCTGGAGGGCCGCGACCTGCTGGGCATCGCCCAGACCGGCACCGGCAAGACCGCCGCCTTCGCCCTGCCGATCCTGCAGCGTCTGGCCGAGAACCGGGTGCCTGCCCCGCGCCGCGGCTGCCGGGCGCTGATCCTGTCGCCCACGCGTGAGCTGGCGACCCAGATCGGCGACAGCTTCAAGGCCTACGGCAAGAACCTCGGCCTGACAGTCGCGGTCGTCTTCGGCGGCGTGAAGTACGGGCCCCAGGTCCGCGCGCTGGCCGCCGGCGTCGATGTGCTCGTCGCCGCTCCGGGCCGCCTGATCGACCATCTGAACGAGAAGGTCGCCAACCTGTCGCAGACCGAGATCTTCGTGCTCGACGAGGCCGACCAGATGCTGGACATGGGCTTCATCGCCCCGATCCGGCAGATTGTCCGCACCCTGCCGCAGGGCCGCCAGAACCTGTTCTTCTCGGCCACCATGCCCGGCGACATCGCCAAGCTGGCCGACGAGCTGCTGCACAAGCCGGCCAAGGTCTCGGTGACGCCGGCGGCGACGACGGTCGAGCGCATCAACCAGCAGGTCCTGTTCGTCGAGCAGCAGCGCAAGCGCGCCCTGCTGGGCGAACTGCTCGACGACGGCGCGATGAAGCGCGTGCTGATCTTCACCCGCACCAAGCGCGGCGCAGACCGCGTCGCCAAGCAACTGGGCGCCATCGGCGTCGAGGCCGCCGCCATTCACGGCGAGAAGAGCCAGGGCCAGCGCGAGCGCGCCCTCGCCGCCTTCAAGGCCGGCCAGGTCCGCTGCCTGGTGGCGACCGACATCGCCGCGCGCGGCATCGACGTCGACGCGGTCAGCCACGTCATCCAGTACGAACTGCCCAACGTGCCGGAAGCCTACGTCCACCGTATCGGCCGGACCGCGCGCGCCGGCGCCAACGGCTCGGCCATCGCGCTGGTCAGCGATGACGAACGCAACCTGCTGCGCGACATCCAGAAGGTCACCCGCCAGACCATCCCCAGCTGGGACCGCCGCAACGACCGGGGCCTCGGCGCCTCCGAGGCAGCCCTGAAGGCCGCCGAGCCGGCCCGTCCGGTCCAGCAGCCGCCGCCGCGCCGCAAGTCGCCCGCCAAGCAGAAGCACGAGCATGCCGCCGGCAAGCACTTCGCCGGCGCGGGCCGTCCCAACCGGCCGAACGGCTACGACCCGATGGCCGACGGCGCCGCTCCGGCCCCGGTCAAGCGCAAGCCGCGTCGCCGGTCGCGCGGCGGCAAGGGCGCCGGCGCCGCCCAGGGCGCGCGCGCCTGATCCCGGCTCAGCCCTCCGCCTCCAGCAGGCGGAGGGCGTGCTGCCGGATATCGGCCGGCCATCCGGCCGTCATCTCCAGCAGGCGATCGTGATCGCCCGCAAACAACGCCCGGCTCGCATCCTCGAACCCGGGCAGATCGCCGCCGATGGCGTTCATGAAGCGCCAGGCAGCGTCGCGTCGCGCCCTCGCCTGCTCGGCCGGATCGCGCCTCGCCGCCTCGACCAGCTTGCGCAGCGCCACAGAGGCGCCGCCGGGCTGGGCCGCAAGCCAGTCCCAATGCCGGGGCAGCAGCGTCACTTCCCGCGCCACGACGCCCAGCTTCGGCCTTCCCACCTTGCGCGGCGGAGCCTGCGGCTCGTCGACATCGACCTGACGGCCGGTATCGTCGTCGAAGGCCAGCAACCGCGCATCCGGATCGCCCGCCAGGGCCTCGCGCGCCGCCGCCGCGATTGCCGACCGCTCGCCGCGCGCCAGCAGCGCGGCGCCGTTGAAGAGGGTGAAGGCCATCGTCAGCCCACCAGCTTCCGGCCGCCAAGGCGCTCCAGCCAGGCCGCCTCAAGATCCTTGAGCCGGGCGGCAAGGACATAGGGTTCCAGCGGCTCGTCCGCCTCCAGCACCTCGAGCACCTCGAAGGTGAAGGCGTCCGCACCTTCACGCGCCCAAAGGGCCTGAAGCTGGCGGTTGGGATGGCTGCCGAGGCGCAGGCTGAACCACACCCCGTTCTCACGGTTGGTCAGGTCCGGCGCCACGCCGACAAAGGTCTCGCCCGCGGCGGCGCAGCGTACGGCGAAGGCGCCCGGCGCGGTCTTGCGTTCCTTGTAGGCGCGCAGAAGCTGTTTGCGGCGATCAGTCATGCCGCGCCTTTTACCCGGACAAATTAGTGCGTCAATATCGCCCGGATAAAATTATCGGAAGACGCAGGATGTGCCCGCCCACATCGTTTCGACCCGGCCGTCGGCTCCAGCCTTGTCGAGGATGCCATAGTAGCCGCCGGCGCTGAACTCCTGGCCCAGGGTCGTCTCCTCGACCTTGAAGTCGGAAAAGGCGCCGGCCAGCTCGGCCTGGGTCGACCCGACGCCAACCCCGTTCATGGTCGTCAGGAGATCGGCGCTCTCACGATCAACGCTCCAGCCCGTGAACTTCGCATCCAGGAACAGGGCGCTGAAGCCGTCGGACCACTGGACAATCTCGGTCGGGCCCGCGCCACAGTCGCTGTTGACGACGCGATTGGCCGGCGCGCCCAGCAGCCGGGTCAGCACCTGGACGACATCCTCGGTCGGCCGGTCGAACGCAAGCAGGCTGGTCGAACCGCTTTCACTCACCAGCCGCACGCCTTCGGGATCAAGCGCGAGAGAGGGCTTGGAAGCCGGCGCTGGCTGCGGCGAAGGCGTGACCTCGGGCTTTGCCGGCGTGGGCGCCGGCTGTGGCGCCGATTGGCCGCAGGCCGCGACGATCAGGGCGAGCGCCGGAGCGGCGAGGGAGGAAGCAAGGCGCATAGACGGCTCCTCTGCGCCGGCCGCGCGGCGCGGATTGGCGAAGCGGCCCGCAAGCCTAGCAGAAGCGCGAAGTCTGGCTACGCCGCCGCTCCGCTAGCCGGCCTGCCGCATCAGCATCTCGCCCATCTTCTGGTGGAGCAGATTGATGGCCTTCAGCGGCCGCACCATCACCTTGAACCGGGTGATCCGGCCCGCCTCGTTCCACCAGATCATGTCGATGCCGTTGATGCGGATCCCGTCGATCGTACAGCCGAATTCCAGGATCGCCGACCGCTCGGCCCGCCATTCGCCCAGATACTCGAAGCTCTCGTTGTTCAGCACGTTCAGCGCCGACAGCAGGTACTTCTCGGTGATCGCCTTGCCGACCTGGGGCGTGTGGACGACCGGCGATTCGAACACGCATTCCTCGGCGATCAGCGCCGAAAGATCGGCCGGATCGCGGCTGTCGATATAGCCGTGCCAGGCGTGGATGGGGTCGGACATCGGGGCGGTCTCCTGATAGGTGCGGCCCCCAGCGTTAGGCGGCGCGGCGCGCACGGGCAAGCCTGACCCAGTGGGAGCCCCTACCGCAGCCGCTTCCACATATGAAGGTCGTCGGTATGCCGCCCGTCGGCGTGCCGCAGGGCGCGGGGCTCGAAGCCGAAGCGCTCGAACCCGGCCCGCTCGTACAGCGAAACCGCGGGCGTGTTGGACGCCACCACCACCAGCTGGACGATCTCGACCACCTCGCGGGCATGATCGAGACAGGCGGCCATCAGCGCCCCGCCGATCCCCCGGCCCCGCCCCTCGGGCAGGACGAACATGCTGTGGATGACCCCCTTGTGGCGCTCCTTGGCCGCCGCCTTGGGCGCCAGCCCGATCATCCCGAGCGCCCGCCCCTCGACCTCGGCCACGAACACCGCCCCGCTGGTGATCGCCTCCTCGTACGCCGACAACGGCTTGAGTTGCTCCTCGGCCAGGGTCGAGACGAAGTTGGCTTCGTCGAGCCGCATGGCGGTCAGGCGGACGGCCTGAAAGACTGGACCCTCGCCGGGTTGGAGGCGGCGGATGGTGGTGGCGTCTGTCATGCGTCCTCGCCGCCCCTCCTCAAAAGCTTGCTTCTCAAGGCTTCACAGCTAGGGGCCAGCCGGCGCCAATATGCGGGGCCGTCGTCCGGAAGGAACAGGACGCAGGGCGGTTCCGTCCGGAAGTCAAGGACTATCGGGGAATCGCTGCCAGCAAAGCCGATCAGGATGGAGTTTCGATGGTCGACGTCGCCCGGTCCTTCGATGTCGACGGGAGAGCCTCGATACGCACCGGCTGCCCGTGGATCCGCCCACGCCAGATTCTCGCGCTCGATCCATCCTGCTCCGCAAAGCGCTACAAAGGGATCCTCCGGGGGAGCTCCGACAAGGCCGCAGAGCACAGCCTTCTCGGCCGGAGCCAAGACGGCCGAGCCGCCAAGCAGCGCCGACTGGAGCGAAGCTGGAACAGGCAGGTCATTCAGCTTCACCCCGCCCTACCCCTTAACCGCCACATCAATCTCCCCGCCCAGCTCCCGGAACTTGTCGCTCATCTGGCTCATGCCCAGCTCGATCTCGTTCGGCGCCATGCCCGAGGCGAACTCGCGCACTTCCTGGCTGATCTTCATCGAGCAGAACTTGGGGCCGCACATCGAGCAGAAGTGCGCGGTCTTGTGCGCCTCCTTGGGCAGGGTCTCGTCGTGGTATTCGCGGGCCGTTTCGGGGTCGAGGCCGAGGTTGAACTGGTCCTCCCAGCGGAACTCGAACCGCGCGCGGCTCAGCGCGTCGTCCCGCAGCCGCGCGGCCGGGTGACCCTTGGCCAGGTCGGCGGCGTGGGCGGCGATCTTGTAGGCGATGACGCCCTGTTTGACGTCCTCGCGGTCAGGCAGGCCCAGGTGCTCCTTGGGCGTGACGTAGCAGAGCATCGCCGTGCCGAACCAGCCGATCATCGCCGCCCCGATGGCGCTGGTGATGTGGTCATAGCCCGGCGCGATGTCGGTGGTGAGCGGGCCGAGGGTGTAGAAGGGCGCCTCGTGGCAGTGCTTCAGCTGCTCTTCCATGTTGGCCTTGATCTTGTGCATGGCCACATGGCCCGGCCCCTCGATCATCACCTGGCAGCCGTGCTTCCACGCCACCTTCGTCAGCTCGCCCAGCGTGCGCAGCTCGGCGAACTGGGCCTCGTCGTTGGCGTCGGCCGTCGAGCCGGGCCGCAGGCCGTCGCCCAGGCTGAAGCTGACGTCATAGGCCCGCATGATCTCGCAGATGTCCTCGAAATGCTCGTAGAGGAAGCTCTCGCGGTGATGGGCCAGGCACCACTTGGCCATGATCGAGCCGCCGCGCGAGACGATGCCGGTGACGCGTTTGGCGGTCAGCGGCACGAAGGGCAACCGCACACCGGCGTGGATGGTGAAGTAGTCCACCCCCTGCTCGGCCTGTTCGATCAGGGTGTCGCGGAACACCTCCCAGTTCAGGTCCTCGGCCACGCCGCCGACCTTCTCCAGCGCCTGATAGATGGGCACCGTGCCGATCGGCACCGGGCTGTTGCGGATGATCCAGTCGCGGATGTTGTGGATGTTGCGGCCGGTCGACAGGTCCATGACCGTGTCGGCGCCCCAGCGGGTCGCCCAGACCATCTTGTCCACTTCGTCGGCGACCGAGCTGAGCACGGCGCTGTTGCCGATGTTGGCGTTGATCTTGACCAGGAAGTTGCGGCCGATGGCCATCGGCTCCAGTTCGCCGTGGTTGATGTTGGCCGGAATCGCCGCCCGGCCGCGCGCCACTTCCTGGCGCACGAACTCGGGCGTGACGAAGTCGGGGATCTCGGCGCCGAAGCTCTCGCCGTCCCGCACGCAGGGGCCGGCCTGTTCGCGGCGCAGGTTCTCGCGGATGGCGACGTATTCCATCTCCGGCGTGATGACGCCCTTGCGCGCGTATTCCAGCTGGGTCACGGCCGCACCGGATTTCGCCTTGTAGATGGGGCGCCTGGCCATGAACTGCGGCGCCAGATGCTTGCCGGCGGCGAAACCGTTGTCCTCGGGCTTGACCTCGCGGGGGTTGGCCACCGCCTCGACATCGCCCCGCGCCAGCACCCAGGCCTCGCGCGGGCGCGGCAGGCCCTGTTCGATGTTCACCTTGAAGCCGGGGTCGGTATAGGGACCGGACGGATCGTACAGCGTCACAGGCGGCTCGTTGGCCGAGGGATGCACCGCCACCTCGCGGAACGGCACCCGGATGTCGGGGAACAGCTCGCCGGCCACGTAGACCTTGCGGCTGCCGGGCCGCTCGCCGGTCGGAATGGTGGCGCTGTCGGGCTTTACGGGCGTGTGGATGTTCATCGTCGGTCTCCTCCAGTGCTGGAGACCCGGTTCGCGCCAAAGGCGGTGTAACGACCCTGGAAATCTGGCGGGTCGCGTCCCTCTCCCTTCGCCGGCATGACCCGGATCAGGTTCGGCGGGTCAGGAGCCTTCGCCCCAATCTCAGCCGCGAACAGGCGGCCCCCCGGAGAACACCGGGACAGTATGCGGATTGGGGAGGGGGTCAAGCATTGTGAGCCGGCGGCGCCGACCCCCGCTACAGGGTCCGTGCGTTGAAGGTGTCGCAGGCGACCGGGTCGCCGGCTTCGTAGCCGCGGCGGAACCAGCGCATGCGCTGCTCGGCCGTGCCATGGGTGAAGGCGTCCGGGACGACGCGGCCTTGGGTGCGCTTCTGGATGGTGTCGTCGCCGACCGCCGAGGCGGCGCCCAGGCCATCGACGATGTCCTGCTGGGTGAAGCGGATGCGACCGCCGGAGGTGGCCTCGGCCCGGGCGGCCCAGACGCCCGCGTAGCAGTCGGCCTGGAGCTCGAGCCGCACCGCGCCGGACTCCTCGCCCTTCATGCCCATGCGCTGGGCCGTTCCCATGGCGCCCAACAGGTTCTGGACATGGTGTCCGACTTCGTGGGCGATGACGTAGGCGCGGGCGAACTCCCCCTGTGCGCCGAACTGGCCCTCCAGCTCCGACCAGAAGGTCAGGTCCAGATAGATCTTCCTGTCGGCCGGACAGTAGAACGGCCCCATGGCCGCCTGCCCGGTCCCGCAGGCGGTGCCGGTCGCCTGGCCGTAGAGGACCGTTGGCGCGGGCGGCTCGTAGGTGCGACCGCTGGCGGCGAAGAGCGCGGTCCAGACCTCGGTCGTGGAGGTTTCGACCACATCGACGAAGGCGCCGGCCTCGTCCTCGGGCGAGCCGATCTTTCCCTGCTGGGCGCCCTGCTCGGCGCCCGGCTGGGCCTGCTCGACGATGCCCATGACCTGCTGCGGGTCCATGCCGAAGACGAAGACGCCGATCAGCACCGCCGCGATGCCGAGAATGCCGACGCCGCCACCGACAGCGGCGCCGCGCCCCATGCCACGTCGGTCCTCGATGTTGCCGCCGCGCCGTCCGCCACGCCATTCCATGAGACCGTCTCCAGCAAAGCCGACTGATGGACCGAAGGCTGGCCCAGTCGCGCGCCGCCGTCCAGTCCGGAAGCTAGGGCGGCGAAGTCACGGTGAAGCGGGTCAGCATCCGGGCGGGGGCCTCCCACTCTGGCGCGAGCGACTGGGCCATGCGGTAGTCGGTCCATGCGCCCTTGGCGTCGCCGAGACCTTCCCGGGCCAGCGCACGGTTGTAGTAGGCCTTGGCCGGTTCATCGACGCCCAGCGCCATGCCCCTGTCGATCTCGGAGAGGGCCAGGTCGTAGCGACGGTCGGCCATGCGCAGGATGCCCCGGTTGACCCAGGCCTCGCCAAGATCGGGCTGCAGACGGATGGCCTCATCGAGGTCGCGTCGGGCGTCCTCGTAGGCTCTGGCGCGGGTCAGCATGACGCCCCGGTTCACCAGGGTCCCGGCCCTGTCGCGCCGCGAGAGCCCCTCTTCCCGCAGAGCCCGCCGGCAGAGGTCGATCGAGTCGCGATCAGACTGACCGGCGAAGGCCGCCCTGGAGCAGGCCGGCGCCAGGCCTTCGCCCAGGATCAGGACGGAAGCCCGCGCCGGCGCGGCGCCCGCGAGCAGAGCGCCGGCGACCGCCGCGACTATGAAGGCCGAAACAGTCCTTGGGCTCATCGCGTACTGACCGAGAACCGGGTGAGCTGGAGCTGCGGCTCCTGCCAGTCGGGGGCCAGTTCAGCCGCCTTGCGATAGGCGAAGTAGGCCGACTTGGGGTCGTTCAGCCCCTCGAAGGCGATCGCCCGATTGAACCAGGCCTTCTCGGGCTCATCGACACCCAGCGCTAGGCCCCGGTCGATCTCGGAAAGACCTTCCGCGTAGCGCTTTTCGGCGATCAGGCTGGCGCCCCAGTTGACGTAGGCTTCGCCCAGGTCCGGCTCGAGCCGCAGGGCGGTGGCGAAGTCGCCCCTCGCATCGTCATAGGCCTTGCGCCGCAGCTTGAGGATGCCCCGGTTGACGTAGGTCCCCGCGCGGTCTCGCGGACCCATGGCCTGGGTCTCGAGGGCAGTGGTGCAGGTGTCGATCGACCGGAGATCGCTGCGTCCCTCGATGGCGGCCCGGGAGCAAACATTGGCGAGCCCGACCCCCAGTACGATCGAGGCGCCAGTGGCGGGCGCGGCTATGGCGAGGGAAAGGGTCGCGACGGCGGCCGAAACGAACAGGGTGCGAATGGACACGGCAAGTCCTCCCAAACGTTCGATTTTTGACGCTTGAGGATAACACCGTTTCGGAAATCCGGCAGGGGAATTTGGACGGACCCTGGCGATCCGTCCAAGGCCTTACGCTGCAAGGGTTTGCGCGTCAGGCCGCGGCGCGGAACACGGGCCGGTCTCCCAGAATCGTGGCGCGGGTCATGATCCGGCGGTGCGGCAGGAAGTCGTCCACAGCCCGGTGCTGGGTGCAGCGGTTGTCCCAGAAGGCCACGTCGCCGGGCCTCCAGCGCCAGCGGACGACGAACTCGGGTTTCTGCACATGGGCGTTGAGGAAGGCCATCAGGGCCTGGCTCTCCTCGCGGCGCAGACCCTTGATCCGGCGGGTGAACACCGAGTTGACGAAGAGGCAGAGTTCGCCGGTCTCCGGATGGGTGCGGATCACCGGATGAAGAACGGGCGGGTTCTCGGCCACGGCCTTCTCCCATCGCTCGCGCCCGGCCTGCGAGCCGGCCAGGCCATCGGCGGTGAAGGCGTAGGCGAAGTCGTGCACCGCCTCGAGGCCTTCAAGGAACCGCTGCATGGCGGGCGACAGCGCCTGGTAGGCGGCGGTCATCGAGGCCCACATGGTGTCCCCGCCGACCGGGGGCAGCTGGCGCGAGGCCAGGATCGACCCCATCGGCGGGGTGTCGATGAAGGTCACATCCGTGTGCCAGAAGTTGTTGTCGGTGGGATTATCGACGTGATTGTCGATGATCATGATCTCGGGATGCTCGTCGTTCCGATCGTACAGCGGATGGACGTGCAGGTCGCCAAAGCGGGCGGCGAAGTCGCGCTGCTGGCCAGGCGTGAAGTCCTGGCCCTCGAAGAAGATCACCTGGTGCTTGAGCAGGGCGGCGCGAATGTCGGCGATCGTCTCGTCGCTGGCCGTCTCGGCCAAGTTCACGCCGCGCAGCACCGCGCCGATGGCGGGCGAAAGCGGTTCGATCCGCAGGCTGTTGGTGCGCGTCATGGGGTATCCTCCCGGGGGCGGGCGACAAGGCTGGGGGCCGGCTGCAGCCCCTCGGCCGGTTCGTTGAAGCCGAACGGCGGGGCCGCCTGGCCGCCGAAGGTGGCGAGCTGATCGCGGGCGTCGAGCTTCTGGCGGATGTCGGCATGGGTGTCGGCGTCGAGGCGGTAGCCGCTGATGATCCACACCCCGAGCAGCGCCAGGCCGGCCGGCACAAAGGTGAAGATGCCAGACAGCAACGTGAGCGCCTCGGGACTGTTGGCCGAGCCGGCCTTGGGATCAAAGCCGGCCTGCGCCAGGGCGTTCATGCCGATGATGACCGCCAGCGCCGAGCCGATCTTGATCGAGCCCGTCAGCAGCGAGAACAGCAGGCCCGTCTGGTCCGCGCCGGTATGCAGGCGGACCGCATCGCCGGTGTCGGCCATCATCGCCTTCAGCAGGATCGAGCCGGCCGAGAAGGGAATGCCGGCCAGGAACATGATCGCGACGGCCCAGCCAAGCCCCTCCGGCGAAACCAGGACGGACATCTGGGCGAAGGCGTAGAATACGGCAGCGACCATGAGGGCGCGGTGCTTGCCGATCCTGCGAGCAAGAATCGACCAGAGAGGCGCGCCGAGCAGGCCGCCGACGAAATAGACCAGCAACAGCTGCGCCGCCTCCCCTCGCGGGAAGCCGCGAACGGCGTCGAAGTAAAAGAAGAACAGGGTGCCGGCCAGGGCGGGACCGGTGCCGAGCAGGATATCCACGAAGAGCAGGCGCAGCACGCCGGGCTGGCGGAACATGTCGATGAACGGTTTCAGGCGCAGGGGCTGCCGCGCCTGGCGCTCGACCGGCTCGCGGACCGCCATCAGGGCCAGCAGGATGGCAGGCGGCAGGACGGCGATGACGAACCAGCCCATGGCCTGGACGCCGGCGGTATCGCTGCCGCCCAGCTTCTCGACCAGGACAGGCAGGCTGAGGATGATCAGCATGCCGCCGACGGTGAACGCCTGCCACCAGCCATAGACGCGGCTGCGCTGGTCGTAGCTCGGCACGGCCTGGGCGGCCCAGGCCATATGGCCCAGCTGGGCCATGGACTGACCGACAAAACCCAGGATCAGCCAGAGCAGGATGTAGGCGCCGGTGATCCCAGGCTCGGCCATGAACAGCATGAAGACGGCCAACATGGCGATCGGGGCGCCGGCGACGACCCAGGGGCGGAAGCGGCCGAACCGCGTGCGGGTGCGGTCCATGGCGAAGCCAAGCGCCGGATCGAACCAGAGGTCGAAGATCCGCACCAGCCCGAAGGCCCAGCCGACCACCGCCAGGTCGACCCCGAGGTCGCGGGCGTAATAGTTGGGCAGGTAGATGGTGACCGGAAGCAGCATCGCCGCGAGCGGGAGGCAGGGGGCGGAGAAGGCCGCGATCCGCCAGGACGGCAGGCGCTGGTCTGTCATGAAAGGCGTTTCCGGCTGTTATTTTTTGACATGTTGCGGTGTGCGCCCCGCCGATGGCAAGCGCCCTCTCCCCCCTTTTGGGCGAAGCGAGGTCGGGCGCCGCTCAACTAGGTTTCGCATCGGGGCCTGGGAGAGCGATCGTGGGGACGCGGTGACCAGCTACGCCAAGCGGGACAACGCGTTCGAGCGCGGCGATCACGTATGGCGCGTGGGACCGGACGCACTGGTCTGGTTCCGGCCGGACGGGTCGAGCGTGACGACGCTCTGGCGCGACATCAGCGCCGTCCGCCTGGCCTACGCCCCGACCCGGTTCAAGCCCGAGCGACACCTCATCGAGCTGCGCACCCGGCAGGGGCGAAGGTTGATTATCGACAACATCCACTTTCGCGGCGTCGGCGTGTTCGAAACTCGGTCGCAAGCCTACTCGGCGTTCGCCAGGGCGGTCCTGGACCAGGTCGCGGCGCATGCTCCGGACGCGCAGGCCTGGCTTGGCGCTTCGTCAGCGGCTTACGGGATGCAGCTGGCCGCGATGGTGGCGGGGCTCTGGCTGGCCGCGGTGGTGCTGATCGGGCTGCCGACGCCGCTTGGGCCGCTTCTGCTGGTCAAGCTGGGGCTGATCGCCGTGGCGCTGCCGGTTGCGATCCTGTGGGCTGTCCGCGCCAGGCCACGACGGGCGCCGCTGGACCCCGAGGTGCTGGCCAGGGCTCTGCCCTGACCGAAGAAGTTTGGTGCCCCAGGCCGGACTCGAACCAGCACTCCCTTTCGGAAAGCAGATTTTGAGTCTGCCGCGTCTACCATTTCGCCACTGGGGCCCGACCGAGCGGGGTCGCGAAGGGGGCGCAATCTAGCGGCGGCGCGGACGGCGTCAACGCGCCTTCGCCCTACCCGTTGGGCGATTGCCCGGACAGGCGGGCCGCGGCGGCTTCGAGGCGGCCGAGGAGGCGCTTGAGAAGGGCGACCTCGTTGGGGGCGAGGCCCGTGAGCAGCGCCGCCTCGTAAGCCTTGGCCAGGGGAGCGATCTCGGAATAGAGGCTGCGGCCCATGGTGGTCAGGCGCAACAGGTGCGAGCGGCCATCGCCGGCATGGACTTCGCGCGACAGCAGGCTGCGGCCGACCAGTTCGCGGGCGGCGCGGCTGACCGTGACCTTGTCCATGGCCGTGCGGCTGACGACCGCCTGCTGGGTGAGCGCCCCCTCGGCCAGCACGGCCATCAGACGCCATTGCGGGATGGTCAGGCCAAAGCGGTCCTCATAGGCCCGGGCGATGAGGCGCGAGACGCCGTTCGACGCCACAGACAGCCGGAACGGCAGGTAGTCGTCGAGCGCCAGGTCGCCGGAGTCGGCTCCGGAACCAGGCTCCGGAGCAAGGGCCAGATGAGACACCGCCTTACGTTTCCTCATGGCGTGACGGGCGCCACCGTCTGTTCTATCGCGCCGAAGATGGAGTGGCGCCGGCCGTCCCGCATCTCAATCCGGACGACATCGCCGTGCCGCAGGAAGGGGGTTTTCGCCTCGCCGGCGAGCAGCGTCTCGACCGTCCGCACCTCGGCGATGCAACTGTAGCCAAGACCGCCCTGATCGATCGGTTTTCCTGGACCGCCGTCGGCGTCGCGGTTCGAGACCGTGCCGGAGCCGATGATGGTCCCCGCCGAGAGATTGCGGGTCCGGGCCGCGTGGGCGATCAGGGTCCCGAAGTCGAAGGTCATGTCGACGCCGGCGTCGGCCTCGCCGAAGGGCTTGCCGTTCAGCTCCACCTGCAGGGCGCCGTGAAGACGGCCGTCCTTCCAGGCTTCGCCCAGCGCGTCGGGCGTCACCGCCACCGGCGAAAAGGCCGAGGCGGGCTTGGACTGGAAGAAGCCGAAGCTCTTGGCCAGTTCGCCCGGAATCAGATTGCGCAGCGAGACATCGTTGCAGAGCATGACGAGCCGGATGTGGCCCAGCGCCTCGGTCGGGCTGACGCCCATGGGCACGTCGCCGGTGACCACCGCGATCTCGCCTTCCAGGTCACAGCCCCAAGACTCGTCGGCCAGCGGGATCGAATCGCGCGGGCCCAGGAAGCCGTCGGAACCGCCCTGGTACATCAGGGGATCGGTCCAGAAGCTGTCCGGCATCTCGGCGGCGCGGGCCTTGCGCACCAGGGCCACGTGATTGACGTAGGCCGAGCCGTCGGCCCACTGGAAGGCGCGCGGCAGCGGGCTCATGGCGTCGTGCTCGTGGAAGCGCTGGCGCGGCACCCCGCCGGTCTCGAGGCTGGCCGACAGCGCCCGCAGGATGGGCTCGCAGCGCTCCCAGTCATCCAGCGCCGCCTGCAGCGTCGGGGCGGCGGCCGAGGCGTCGAAGCACCAGGCCAGGTCGTTGGACACCACGACCAGCTTGCCGTCACGGCCGGACTTGAGGGAGGCGAGCTTCACGATCGGCGTTTCCTTATGGTTTTGTGATGAGGCGACTGACCCGCGCCCCCTGGTCGTAGCGCGAGGGGCCGCCGAAGACGGCCACCTCGCAGAGAATGTCACCGCCCTCTTGCGCGGCCCAGATGTAGTTTCGCTCGACCTGCACCTGGCGGCCCGCCGGCGAGATGCCATCGAAGGTGTCGCCCCAGGGGGTGATCTTCGACAGCTCGCGCCAGCTGAGCGTCATGGCGCGGGTCAGCTCGTCCTCGGCAAAGGCGAGAAGGTCGGGATCGCTCATCGAGTGGGGCGTCCTTCGACACGCCTCGCCGGGGCGAGGCTGCTCAGGATGACGAAGGATGGGGACGTGCACGACGGGTCGTCATGCTGAGCAGCGGCCGCGAGGCCGCGTGTCGAAGCACGCACGCTGCTCACCCGGACGCCTTCCAGCTGTCGACATAGGCCGGGTTCTCGACCGACGAGGCCCCCTCGCCCACCTCCAGCGGATCGCGGGTGTCGATCATGACGGCGTATTCGTCGGTGGCCGGCTTGGGCTGGCTGAGCATGTTCTTCAGCGCCTTGGGGTGCGGGCCGTGGGTGAAGCCGCTGGGGTGAAAGGTCATCATGCCGCTCTCGATGTGGTCGCGGCTGAAGAAGTCCCCGGCGTGGTAGAACAGCACCTCGTCGTAGTCGTCGTTGTTGTGGAAGAACGGGATCTTGATCGCGCCCGGATCGGTCTCGAACGGCCGGGGCGTGAAGGTGCAGACCACGAACCGGTCGCTGAGGAAGGTCGTGTGCACGCTGGGCGGCAGGTGGTAGCGGTGGCTGACCACCGGCCGGATGTCGCGCACGTTCAGGCGCACCGGCGAGAGCTCGCCATGCCAGCCGACGGCGTCCAGCGGATTGTAGCCATAGGTGGCGGTCGAGACCTGGCCGCGCTTCTTGATCCGCACCGGGAACTCGCCGGCGAGCGCCTGATGGTCGCGGAAGGCCTCGTCCATCACCGGGGTGTCGAGCATGGCCGGGTCGAAGATGGCGTGCGGGCCCAGCAGGCCCTTGTCCGGCAGGGTGTAGTGGGTGTTGGTCGCCTGGATGGTCAGCACCGCCGTCGCCTCGGACGGGGCCAGCCGCCACATCGCGCCGCGCGGCAGGTAGAGGTAGTCGCCGGCGCCATAGCCGATGCGGCCGAAGTCGCAGAAGAGATCGCCCGCGCCGGCGTGGATGAACAGGAGCTGGTCGCCGTCGGCGTTACGCGCCAGCTCGGTCAGCGCCCCCTGGGGCTTCCAGAACCGCAGCTCGGTGGCGGCGTTGTGCAGCACCACCGGCGCCTCCCAGGGCGAGACCTGGGGCTGGTTCAGACGATTGAGGTCGAAGGCGCGCGGCCGCAGCGGCCCCTCGAAGCTGGACCAGCCGGTCGGCGGGCGAGGATGGTAGAGAAAGGCCGCCGGGCCGAAGAAGCCCTCCTTGGACATCTCCCGCTCATAGGTTCCGTCCGGCAGGTCGACGTGCGCCTGGCGACTGTGCGCGCCCTGCGCGCCCCGGACGGGGATCCAGTTGCGTTTGCTCATCGGGACTCTCCGGAGGGCGGATCGGCAAGCATGGGGTGCCCCTCGGGGAACCAGCCGGCGCGGACCAGGAACCGCAACAGCGCCGCCTCGGCCTGCTCGGGCGGATAGTCGGCCTGCCAGTCCTGAAACTTGAAGCGGAAATGGTTGGACTTGTCGCGTGCCGGCGCGATGGGAAGGCAAGGATGACCAGGATACGGCGTGCGGTCCATATCGAGGTACAGACCGTTCATCGAGCCCGCCCCGCGGATCGAGCGCCCCAGCCCCCGCTGACGAATCCGATCGACCAGCGGAAGCAGAACATTGTGCGGAGGATAGCTCAGCTGTTCGACCACATCGTCCCACGACTGGACTGGTTCTTCGCAATCTCTGATCCGGTAAGTCATGGCTCGTCCTTGTAGATGCCGATGACCGGAGCCTGGCCCTGGGCGGCGCGGGCGCGGTACATGCCGGAGGTGTTGAAGCTCCAGGCGAGCTGGCCGTCGGGCGTCAGGGCGATGACGCCGCCGTCGCCGCCCAGCGCCGTCAGCCGTTTCTGGATCACCTCGTCGGCGGCGGCCTGCAGGGTCATGCCCCGGTACTGGACCAGGGCGCAGATCTCGCGGGCGACGGTCAGGCGGATGAAGTACTCGCCCGTGCCGGTGGCCGAGACGGCGCAGCTGTCGTTGCTGGCGTAGGTGCCGGCGCCGATGATCGGCGCATCGCCGATGCGGCCCCAGCGCTTGGCCGTTGTGCCGCCGGTCGAGGTGCCGGCCGCGACATCGCCGTTGGCGTCCAGGGCGACGACGCCGACGGTGCCGAACTTGCGCTCATCCAGCAGGCCGGTGACGGCCTTTGACGGCGCGGGCGCGCCGGGCGGGCGGATCGGCACGGGCAGGCCGCGCTGCTCCAGCTCCGCCTCCAGCGCCCGCCAGCGGCGCTCGGTGAAGAACCAGGCGGGGTCGGCAAGCTCCAGCCCCTGTTCGCGGGCGAAGGCGTCGGCGCCGACGCCGCTGAGCATCACATGGGGCGAGCGCTCCATGACGGCGCGGGCCAGGGAGATGGGATTGCGGGCGCGGCTGACGCCGGCCACGGAGCCGGCCTTGAGCGTGCGGCCGTCCATGATCGCCGCGTCCAGCTCGTTGCGGCCCTCGGCCGTGAAGACCGCCCCGCGCCCGGCGTTGAACAGGGGGTCATCCTCGAGCACCCGGATCGTCGCCTCGACCGCGTCCAGCGCCGAGCCGCCCCGATCCAGCACCCGCGCGCCGGCCGCCAGGGCCTTCTCCAGCCCGGCCCGGTAGGCGGCCTCGGTCTGGGCGTCCATGTTCCCGCGCTCGATCACCCCGGCCCCGCCATGGATGACGATGGCCCACCGGGGCTTTGCGGTCTGTGCGGCCGCCGGCCCCGCGAGAAGCAGGGCCAGCGCGGCCGCAACGCCGAGAATGGCGGTCAGGAACGGGACGGCGGGCTTCAAGGCGACCTCCGGGAAACGATCAGGGCGCGCCGGGGCGGGTCCCGCGACGGCCGCCGCCGACCCTACTCCGGTTTGGCCCCGGCGCGAGGGGGATCAGGTCTTCACGACGCCGCGGCGGATCTGGTCGAGCTCGATGCTCTCGAACAGGGCCTTGAAGTTGCCTTCGCCGAAGCCCTCGTTGCCCTTGCGCTGGATGATCTCGAAGAAGATCGGGCCGATGACGTTCTCGGTGAAGATCTGCAGCAGCAGGCCCTGGCCCTCGGTCGGGGCGCCGTCGAGGAGGATCTTGTCAGCCTGCAGCCGCTGGAGGTTCTCGCCGTGGCCCGGGACGCGGCCGTCGAGCAGCTCGTAATAGCTGTCGGGCGTGTCCTGGAACCGCACGCCGCGCTCGCGCAGGGTCTCGACGGTGTGGAAGATGTCGTCCGTGCCGAAGGCCAGGTGCTGGATTCCCTCGCCCTTGTAGTCGCGCAGGAACTCCTCGATCTGGCTCTGCTCGTCCTGGCTCTCGTTGAGCGGGATGCGGATCTTGCCATCCGGGCTGGTCATCGCCTTGGAGAACAGGCCGGTGACCTTGCCCTCGATGTCGAAGTAGCGGATTTCGCGGAAGTTGAAGACGCGCTCGTAGAAATCGGCCCACTTGGCCATGTTGCCGCGGAAGACGTTGTGCGTCAGGTGGTCGAGATAGGTCAGGCCGACGCCGTTCGAGGCCTCGGCCTCGGCGGCCCCTTCGATCGGGGTGAAGTCGACGTCGTAGATCTGCTGCGCGCCATAGCGGTCGACGAGATAGAGGTTGCTGCCGCCGATCCCCTCGATGGCCGGGATGTTCAGTTCCATCGGGCCGATACGGCCGCCCTCGACCGGCTTGGCGCCGCGCTCGACGGCGAGGCGGAAGGCCCTGGCGGCGTCACGGACGCGGAAGGCCATGGCGTTGGCGGAGGGGCCGTGCGCGCCACGGAACTCGGCGACTTGGCCGACCGGCTCCATGTTCAGGATGAAGTTGATGTCGCCCTGGCGGAAATGCAGCACGTTCTTGCTGCGGTGACGGCCCACGGCGGTGAAGCCCATCATCTCCCAGGTCTTCTTCAGCGTCTCGGGATCCGGCGAGGTGAACTCGACGAACTCGAAGCCGTCGGTGCCCAGCGGATTTTCGAACAGGTCGGTGCTTTCGGGGGTGTCGAGCACGGCGGACATGGGCGCCTCCTTGGGAGTGATGCGGTCGGATGACCGGACGTCGAGCGATATAGTATCATTTGAAACGAGTTCGGCAAACAGCGTGGCGCCGATGAAACGCGCGGAACCGGCCGCCGCCCGGCCGGAAAACCGACCGGGCGCAACGCGGTTCCACGCCTGCGCGCGTTTGCTGCCATAAGCGGTTTCCACTTGCCGGAAGCCGCTCTAGAAGGCGGCCATGAGCCAGCCAGATCTTCACCGCGACAACCCCAGCCAGGGCTTCATCGACCTGGTGGTCGGCCTGCCCGATGGCGCGGGACCGGAGGGGCTGACGCTTGGCGAGGTGCTCGACCGGATGGACGAGCGGGCCTTCGGCATCCTGATCCTGATCCTGGCCGTGCCCTGCCTGGTGCCGGCGCTGTATGGCGTGCCGCAGATCGTGGGCGTGCCGATCATTTTGCTGGCGGCGCAGATGATGGTCGGGCGCGAGGAGCCCTGGCTGCCGGCAAGCTGGCTGAACAAGCGCATCTCGCTTGAATGGCTGGAGCGGATGGCGGGGTTCGCCGACAAGAGCATGCGCTGGACCGAGCGGGTCTCCCGCCCCCGGCTGACCTTCCTGGCCACCGGCCTTGGCGAGAAGATCGCCGCGGCCTTCATGATCCTGGCCACGCTGACCATCGTGCTGCCGATGACCAACTCGGTCCCCTCGCTGGCGCTGACCCTGCTGGCCGTGGGCGTGATCCAGCGCGACGGGGCGTTCGTGGCGCTGGGATCGGCCGTCGCCACGGCCTGGGTCGGATTCCTGGCCTCGGTGGTCATCGGCCTGGCGTTCGGCGCCACCTGGGCCGTGGCGCTGTATGAGCGGGTCGGCGGCGAAGCGGTGGTGAACTTCTTCCGGGGCCTGTTCTAGCCTGGGCGCACCCGCCGCGATGGCCGGTTCCCAGCGACAGGAACGCGCACTAGATTGACCCCCATGGCAACGCTTCTCCGGCTCGTCCTGCGCCACTGGCCGCTCACGGCCCTGCTCTCCTCGGCGCTGATGCTGGCCATCGCCCATGCCTTCGAAAAATTCGGCGGGCTGGCGCCCTGCACCCTCTGCCTGCGCCAGCGCGAGGTCTACTGGGCGGCGATGGCGATCGCGGCGGTGGCCCTGGTGCTGCGGCGGACGCCGCTGAACGCACGAACGACGGCGCTCATGAATCTCGTGCTCGGGCTGGTGTTTCTCTACGGCGCCGGCCTGGCGGCCTATCACGCCGGGGTGGAGTGGAAGTGGTGGCCGGGCCCCACCGCCTGCGCCTCGGGCGGCGGCGGCGGGACGACGACGACCGCCGACCTGCAGGCCATGCTGGGCGGCGCCAGGCAGAGTGCGCCCGCCTGCGACGAGGCCGCCTGGGTGTTCCTGGGCCTGTCGATGGCCGGCTGGAACGTGCTGATTTCCCTGAAGCTCGCGGTCCTCAGCGTCATGGCCGCCCTGCGGGAGCGTCGCCCATGACCGCCGCCGCCAAGCCCATCCCCGCCCGCCCCGGCATCGGCGGGGCCCGCCGACGGCTGGAGGAGATCCTGCGGGTCGATCATGCTGGCGAACTGGGCGCGGTGCACATCTATCGCGGCCAGCGAGCGGTTCTGGGCCGGGCGCCGGGGCGCGAGCGGATCGCTGGGCAACTGGCCGAGATGGAGGGCCATGAGGCCGAGCACCTGGCCCGGTTCGACGCCCTGCTGAACGAGCGGCGCATGCGACCGACGCTGATGGCGCCGCTGTGGCGGGTGGCGGGGTTCGCGCTTGGCGCCGGCACGGCCCTGCTGGGCGAGAAGGCGGCGCACGCCTGCACCGAGGCGGTGGAGACGGTGATCGAGCAGCACTATGCCGGTCAGATCGCCGAGATGGAGGGCCGCGACCCCGAACTGGCGGCCGAGCTGACGCAGTTTCGCGACGATGAGCTGGCCCACCGCGACATCGCCCTGGACGAGGGCGCACGCGAGGCGCCGGGATACCCGCTGCTGGCGGGGTTGATCCGGGCGGGCTGCCGGGCGGCGATCAAGATCAGCGAGAAAATCTGAAGCGGGGCCTACGCTGCCCTTCCGGCAAACAGGCGGCCTGATGGCGCCAACCGGGCAACTCGCGAGTTTCCTCATGGCGCGTCCGGACGGTGATCAGCCCTGAATGCGGCGCGCGACCGCGAGAGGAGCGCCCATGTCGGACCCGAACATCACGCCTGAGCCCTACGACGACCCCGCGCCGCAGCCCACGCCGGGCCCCGCGCCCGCGGAGGATCCGCCGCTGCCCGCGACCGATCCGGACCTGCCGGGCGAGCCGGGGCCCGCGCCGGCCACTGACCCGACGCCGCCGCCGGCGACGATGGAACATTGAGACGCCGCGCGGGCGTCAGCGCAGGGCCATCATCGACCAGATGCGCCGCAGGGCCCTGAGCTGCACGTCCGTCGATTCGCGCAGGTCGTGACGCGCGACGAGCTCGAGTCCGACCTGATGGCCTCGCCGCCAAACCACCCGGGCATCCCAGGCCACGCCGTCCTTCAGCTGGACCAGATGCAGTTCGGCGGGCAGCAACTGGGGCGAGGGCGTCTCGACCAGGGCGCCGGTGTCGCTGAGATTCCGGATCACGCAATCGACCGTCATGCTGGCGTCCTCGGTCGCCATCTTGGCGGCCAGCAGGGCGCGGTGGCGGGCGCCGCGGCGGCGCTCGTGAGGGTCAAGCTCGGCGGGTTGGGACGGAAGCGCGTTCATGACTGAAATTTAAGGCGCCCGCCTTGCCAGTCCGTTGACGCCGAACACTGTCTCGCCAATCGCACAATTGGGGGCTATGCGAATTCGATCAACGTTATCGGAGCAGGCCTCGTGCTGTTCGGAAAAGGCCGCAAGCGTCGGGATGACTTCGAGCGCGAAGTCCTCCAGGAAATCGCCTATCTGACTGAATTGCATGGCGATTCTGCCATTCAGGTCGCCCACGAGAGGGCTGCCCGCCCTCGCCTGGGCGGCGAACGCAAGCGGGTGATCGTCGAAGCCGCGCGCCGAATGGCGGCCGCGAAGAGCGGCTGATCCGCCCAATGCGGGGCAGGCAATCGCCGCCGCAACATGTTCAGATTGTGGCGTTCTGTTTCAGGGCCGAAATTGTCGCTCCCGCTACGCCCCGGTATCGTGCGTCGCATTGTCGCATAACGCCGTCGTTCCGTTTCCGGGGCTCCCCATGTCGTCGCTTGGTTCGCTGCTGGCTTCCTCGCCGGAGCACTATCCCCATCGCCTGGATGCGGTGAACGAGGCGGTGCATTTCATCCGGCTGACGGCGGATCAGTACCGGGCGGCCAGCTTCCTGGATGACCGGGTGCTGTCGCCCGCGACGACGGGGACCTGGATCCGGCTGGAAGAAATCGAGGCGGCGTCGACGCACCTGCCCGAACAGCTGGGCTTCATCTTCCACCAGGGCCATGTCGGCTCGACGCTGCTGTCGCGGATGCTGGATGCGGCCGGCGCCTTCCATGGCGTGCGCGAGCCCAGCGCCCTGACCCTGCTGTCGCACATGGCCCAGCAGCTGGACCGGCCCGAGAGCCTGTGGTCGGCCGAGACGTTCGAACGGCGGCTGGGGCTGTTCCTGCGGCTGTGGTCGCGTCCGGCGGCGGCGGGACAGATGGCCGTGGTCAAGGCCACCAGCTGGGCCAGCGAACTGGCCGAGGCGATCGTCTCGCGGCCCAGCCGCCCGCGTGCGGTCCTGCTGAAGGTTCCGGCGGAGTCCTACCTGGCGGGCGTCCTGGCCAGTCCTGGTGGCTTGTCGGATGTGCGGGGCTCGGCGGCGCAGGCGATGGCGCGGCTGCACGGCCGGCTCGGCGAGACGCCCTGGACGCTGCACGCGATGAGCCTGGGCGAGCGGGTGGCCATGGTCTGGGTCTGCGAGATGCTGGCGCTCGAGGCGGCCTGGCGCGCGGCCCCGGACCGGACGCTGTGGCTGAACTTCGAGGCCCTGCTGCGCGACCCGGCGAGCTGCCTGGGCGAGGTGGCCGCCCACCTGGGTCGCCCGCTGGACGCGACCGCCATCGCCGGGGTGATCAACGGGCCGACGATGAGCCGCTACTCCAAGCAGCCGGAGCACCCGTTCGACCCCGGCCTGCGCCGCAAGGTCCTGGCCCAGTCCCGCCTGGTCAACGCCGCCGAACTGGCCGCTGGCCAACGCTGGCTCGACCCAGCCGGCGCCCGCTATCCCCACATCGGCGCCCTGATCGAATGCGCCGCCCACCACCAGGCGGCCTGAACCCCTATAGCTCCGGTCCGGGCTGGCCCTTGGGGCGGGCGACCGGAGGCGCGGTCGTCGGCGCAGCGGCGCCTGGAGGCGCCGCATCGGCATCCTGCTGCGTTGGCGCGCTCGCCGCCTTTGGCGCCGGCTTGGGCTCGGAGGCGGCGGCGGGCTTGCGCGCCGGCGTGGCCGGCGAGCGCTCCTGTTTCGCGGCCGTCTTCGGGGGCGTCTTGGGGGGCGTCTTGGGGGGGATCGTCGGCAGCGTCGCCGCCGGGCCGAGGATACCGCGACTGTCGCCTTGTGTGGTTCCCTGATCAACCACGGCCGGCCCAGGGAGGGGCTCGGCGGGCTGCCCCGCTTCGGGCGGTGCGGCGCCACCGGCCTGACTGGCTGGACGCGGCCAGAGCGCGAGGGCCACCACCGCGGCGATCGCGGCCACAGCGATGAACAGCAGCGCCGCGACGAGGACGCGCGCCCGCCCAGGGCCAGCCTGCCTGGCGGGCGGCGCCGCCCAGTTCTTCACTACGGCCATGGTGGTATTGTCCTGGTCGGGCGCCATGTCGGTCTCGATCGCGCCAATGACGCGCCGGACCAATGCGGCGGGTTCGGCGGTCTCATGGACATGACGGGTGAATGCGGCCTGCGGAAGCGACAGCAGGCCATCGGTGGCGGCGATGACCAGGGCGCCTGCCGGCAGCGCGACCTCGCCCTGGTCAATCAAGGGAATCTTGCGGCCGATCAGGGCGGAGCGAAGGACGTGCCGGTCATCGCTGGCGAGCGCTTCGGCGGCAGTTATCTCGCCGTCCCGCGCCTGACGGTCCAGCAGTGGCGCCATGGAATGATCGGCGTTGACCCGCTGCACCGCACCCCCCGGCTGCGCAACCATGAGCAGGCTGTCGCCGACGCTGATCCAGACCAGCCGACGCTCCAGGCAGAGCGCGCCGATGAGCGTGCAGCCCATGCCTGTCAGCTCCGGTCGCGCCTTCGCGGTGGCCGCCAGGGCCGCATTCGCCGTCTCAAGCGCCTGTCGCAGCCGGTCGCCGGCGTGCGCGGCGCCGTTGGCCTGGAAGGCGTCACGGAAGGTCTCGACGGCCAGCCTGCTGGCGACCTGTCCGCCGGCGTGGCCGCCCATGCCGTCGCAGACGACGACAAGGTAGCCCTCCTCGCCGTCCTGGCGCACGGGGCCGATCCAATGGTGGTCCTGCTGTTCCTCCCGCGCGCCGATGATCTCGGCGGATGCGGGTTGCGCCTGGGCGATGCCGGTCGTCATCCGGGGACTCCAAGGCTCGCGGTCAAGAGAATGAGGACGATGAGGCCCGCGGCGATCAGCGCGACCCCCATGGCGTTGCGACGGCTGCCCCGCTCGATCGGCGGCAGACGTACGGGGCCCATCCGGACGGGTCGGGGGGCGATCGGATCGGCGGGCAGCGCGCCGAGATCGCCGAAGAGCCGCTGTTCCATGGCGGCGATGGAAGCAGGACGCCTTGTGGCGCTCATCGCCATGCAGATCTCGAGCGCCTGCAGAAATCCCGGGCTCGCGCGATGCTCGGCGCGACGCAGGACGCCGTCGAGGGTCTGCCCGCCTTCCCGCTCGACGGCCGAAGGCGGCGCCTGTCCGGTCAGGGCGAACAGGGCAGCCGCAGCCAGGCTGTAGACGTCACAGCGCCCGTCGAGCAGACGGCTGGTGTGCCTGCCCTTCTCCGGGGCCGAGTAGCCGTCGTTGACGATGAAGTAGGTCGTCGCGCGAGGCGGCAGCGCGCCAAAGCGCGAGGCGCCGAAGTCGATGAGGACGGGATCGCTGTCGGCGTTGCGGAACAGGATGTTGGTCGGCGAAATGTCGAGGTGATTGACGCGAACGGCCTCGGCGCTGCGCAGCGCCTGCAGCAGGGGTCTGAGCCAGGCCCTTACGGCCGCTTCGTCCTGTGCGCCGCCATCCTCGACTAGGCGTTCCAGAGTGGGCCCGGCGACCTCCTCCATCACCAGATAGCGTGTACCGTTGGCGCTGAAGGTTTCCCAGGCGGAGATTACGGCCGGATGGACATGGCTCGTCAGGAATGCGGCCTCGTTGTCGAAACGCGCGAGGCTCCAGTCGAAGGAAGACTTGCGCGAGGCCGAGATCACCGAGAGCTGGGTCTGGCCGCCGGCTCTGCGCACAAAGCTGGCAGGCGCACACTCCTTGATGGCGACGCGCGGTCCCGGCGAAGCGCCGCGACCGGCGTAGCCTGACCGGGACCAGAGCCCGCGCCGACGCTCGGCCTCCTGGGTGCGCCGGCCAAGGCGCGCCACATCGGTGTCGAGGGCGCGGTACACCTTTCCGAAGCCGCCAGAGTTTATGACGCCCTGTATCTGGTAGCCATTGACCCTCACGCCGGGGGCGAGGGGCTCCAGCTGGGCTGAGTTGCCGGACATCGACCGCCTACCTCGATGCGGCCCGCGTCACGACCCGCGATCAGCCCAGTCCCAGTCGGGACCGCAGAACGGCACGAAGCGCAGCTCGGTGTCGCTGACCCTCAGCTCGGCGCCGGCCGCAAGCGGCATTGGAGCCAGCAGGGTGGCGCCGCCCACATAGACCAGGTTGGCGCCATCGCCGGGAGCCAGATGGAACTGGCGGCTCTTGGCGTCGTAGGCGACGCGAAAGTGGTTGTCCCCCGATATGCCGTCGTCGCCAAAGTCCAGCTGGATCCGGTTCGAGGCGGCCCTGCCGACCGAGTTCATGCCGTAGCCGATGGCCGCGGCCGCCCCCCGGCCGGGCCCGCCGATGACGACCAGCCAGCCGACGACCGGATCGATGGGCGCGTCGCCTTCGTCCTCATCCTCGCTGTGCGGCGCGACGATGCGGGTGGCTGACGAGGGACGACCGCCAAGGACCCGCGTCTTGGGGCTCTTAGGCTGCTTGCCGTCCTGAATGATGCGCGTGGCCATGACTACTTTCTCGCAATCGTTGTTGTTGGACGTCGATCAGCCCTGGACCGACACGCGCAGGCGCACGTCGGCCAGTTCCAGTTCGTCGCCGTCGACCAGGCGCTGAGGCTTGTGGGCCTCGATCTTCGCCCCGCCGACCTTGGTGCCATTGGCCGACTTGTTGTCCTCGATGGTGAAGCCCTGGCCGTCGAAGTCGATCAACGCGTGGACCCGCGAGACGGCGTAGTCCTTGCGATCGTCGATGGCGGCGCGGACCTTGGACCGATCGGACCCGATGGCGGCGCCTCCCTGCACGTCATCGACCGTGAAGGTGAACTGCAAAGCCTCACCGGTGGGGCCGCGCCCGGTGAGCACGAGAATGGGCTGCAAGACTGGCGCGGGGGGCGGCGGAGGCGGGGCGGCGGCGGACGGCAGCACCTGGGTCTCGCCCTTGATCCGCGTTTCCCCCGATCCCGACGCCTGGGGCCGGAGGATCCAGACCCCGGCGCCGACCAGGGCCAGGGCGGCGAGGACCAGCGCGATCAGGAGCACAGGATTAGCCCGCAGGGATTCGATGAGCCCCCCCTCCGGGGCCTCTGGCGGCTTGGCGGCTTCGCTGCCTGTACCAGCGCCCGAAACGGCCACAGGCCCGGAGGTTTGCGAAACCTGGGTTACAAACTTGACGCCATGCCGGTTGGCTTCGGCCACGAGTTCCTCGGTGGCGAGGGCGAAGCCAGTTCCGCGGCTGAGGTCGATGCCGTAGCCGCCCGGAAGCGGCACGTGGCCGCCATCGGCCACATTCAGACCGACCACGGCTCCGGCACAATCGACGAGCGGGCCGCCCGAAAAGCCGGGCTCGAGGTCGGCGTTGTGCTGCACCTGGCTGACTGGCGTCTGTGACAGCCCCTTGAACATGGGGCCGTCGAAGAGGCGTGTGACGGTGCCGCTGGGCGCCGAGGCCGTGGTCGCCAGGTCGCCGGTGGTGCGATTGTCGGCGGCAGCCGTGTAGCCGAGCGCGAAGACGGGCTCTGAAAGAACCGGAGGCTTGCGGTTCAGCTTCAGGGGCGGCGCCTCGAACCCGTCGACCTCGATGAAGGCGACATCGTGATCGAGACTGGTCTCGCGCTGGCTGGTCAGCATGCGCACCCGGATTCGCTCGGATTCGCCCGACCGGATGATGTCGACATAGGTCGCCCTCGCCAGCACGTGATAGCTAGTCACGACCACGGCGTTGTCCGCCCGTTCGCTGTTCCTGCCTTCGATGACGAAGCCGGTGCCCCATCCGAGCACGCCGCCCTTGGCATTGGTGGCGACGACGCGCACCACGCTGCGCTGGACTTCTGCGAGATTAGGCCGGCAGCCTGCGGCCGCTCCGGCCGAGCCCTGGGCCACACCGCCCGATACGCCGCCCAGCGACATGACGACCGACATCACGGCCGCGCCCACCAGTTTCCGCATTCTAGCCCCCCGGCGGCGTCACAGCCGCTCCCGTTATACGTCTGAAATAACTACACAATCTCGTACCGGCCGGACGGCGAGGCGCAGCCGCGCTTGCTGTCCGACGCCTTGCCCGTCGTCGCACTGACCGTCTTGCACTGGGTCGACGCCTGCACGTTCTGGCGCTTGACGCCCGCCTTGACGCCGCCAGAGGCTGAAACCTGTCCCGACGATGCGGCCGCCTTCGGCCGCGCCGTCCGGGTCTTGCGCAGACTGGCCGACTTGACGGTCGGGTCGGCGAGATAGCGCATGGAGGCATAGCCCACCCCGGCGTACTCGTCCGGATCGTCTTCCACGAAGCCTTGCGAGCCGATGAGAGCCCAGCCATCCGGCGTTACGGCCATCACCGCTACCGTCTCGCCAGGCGCGAAGGTCCCGACGATGTTTTCCTTCTGCTTCTGGTCCGGCGAGGAGCGCAGGTTCAGACCAGCGGTGGTGCGATACGGCTTGCCCACCACGCGCACGCCCTTGGGCGGAGCGCTGACCGACTGCAGCAGAATGAACTCGACCTTCTTGGATTCATCGGTCGGGTCGGACGTCTCGATGGTCACCGTCGCCCTTGAGTCCCTGGCGACATACTGGCGGCGCGTCTTGCCATCGGCTTCGAGGGCGTCTTCAGTCGTGTCAGACAGCCCCTTCCGGTCGCGTTCGGAGAAGGTATCGGCCACAGCGTTCCAGGCGATGTAGCAGCCCTTGCCGACCTTTCCGGTGGTGGCGCGCTTGGCGCCCACGCGATCCCTGATCCAGTTGCGCGTTCCGTCGATGACGTCGCCCGAGATTTCACAGAAAACCGATCCGACCGAGCGCCGCTCCTTGGCGACGACCCCCTGCACGGGCGCGAACGCGATCGCGCCAACGATCAGGACAGGCAGAAACCGCGCCCTCATTACCCCACGCACCCAGCCGATTTTGTTGAGAGAACCTTAATCGCCCAACGCGGGTATACAAGCCGAAATCGGTGACAGCTATTCAATCAGGCCGATAGCAACGAGCCTTTTCATCCCGCCGGAGCCCTGAACGTAAGCGGACGCGAATCCCAACGAGGCATTGCGGAACGAGAGGCTTTCCACTGTCACCAGTTCCTCGCCGGCGAGGAGGCGTCCCGGTCTCGAGCGCCAAGCCAGGCCACCGTCTCCATTGAGCTGCCCAAGGTAGGCGGGGCCATCGTCCGATCCTCCCACATAGAGCGACGGGCGACCGCGCCCTGCCGCCACCGCAAGCGCCCGCCCCGAACTGGCGTGGGCGCCGCCGTCAATGCGGCTCCAGATCTCGCGACCATCGCCGCTGAAGCGGACAAGGATGCGCTTGGGATTGTCCTGATCCGTCTCGGCCCGCGTGGTGCCGGCCACATAGATGTCTTCACCGGCTGTCGCCAACGCCCAGCCGGCGGTGATTCCCAGCCCGCTGACCTGTTTGCGCCAGACGCCTTCGCCGTCCGGGCGGATGCGCGCGACCCATAGCTGGCTGCCCGCCTTGCCGTCGCCGCGCAGTCGGCGCCCCAGGACCGCGATATCCCCGCCATCCATGAATGCGGCCTTCTGTACAGAGTCGGTTTGCTGGTCGATCAGCCTTATCTCGGATGCCGGCGCGCCCGATTCGTCGAGGAAGACGAGTTTAGCCATGCCCGAACCGTCGCCACCCTCAAGGCCCAGCGCCAGCCCGGAGGGCCCCCTCAGGAAGCAGGATACCGAGCCAGCGCCCAGCGCCTGGCGGGACACCATGGACCAGGCGCCGTCGAGTCGGATCAGCGCCGCTTCCGCACCGCCACCGAAGTCACCCCCGACAAGGGCCCCGCCATCCGGCATCGGCCATATCGCCTTGCCGGCCGAGCCGGCTTCTCCCGACGACCAGCGCGCCGCCACACGGCCATCGTCGCCCAACTTGATGGCCATCATCTCGATCTGCTCGCCGGAGCCGACTTGCTGGCCCGCCAGCACGGCGCCCTGCTCGGCCGCCGCGATGGCGGAGAACGGCATGCCTGCTACAGCGCCGATGTCAGCCACCCAGGATACCTTGAGCGGACGCGCCTTCGACTCAATCGCCGCCTTCTCGGTCCCCCCCCGCCCCACTGCCAGCACGGCCGCAACGCCCGCGAGAATGGTCGCGCCTCCAGCAATGGCCAGCACGCCTCTCCGGTCCAGAGTGCGGCGGCCGCCCTCAGCGACCACTGCCGGCGGCGCGAGCGCCTGCCGCCACTCGGCGATCGACCTGGGCCGATCATCAGCCCTCAGGGAGAGAGCGTGATCGAGCGCCTTCAGATAGGCCGGACGAGCCAGGGTTGCCGCCACGCTCGCCGCAGGCTCCATCTCGTCTCCGCCGGCGCGAGCGCTGGCTGGCACCGGGCCTTCCCCGGTGTGCGCGAAATAGGCGGTGGCCGCGAGGGCGTAGATGTCCGACCGCGCATCCTGCTGGGCCTTCATCGAGTACTGCTCTGGCGGAGAGTAGCCGTCCGCGACAATCGCCGCGGTAAAGCCCTTGCGCCGCTCGAGAGCGAGGTCGCGCGCCGCCCCGAAGTCGATCAGCACCGCCTCACCATTGTCGCGGACGATGATGTTGGAGGGCTTGATGTCGCGGTGGATGATGCCAATGCCATGGATGGCGTCGCAGCCGGCCAGCAGTTGATCAAACAGTGGCCAGAACTGCGCCTCGCTCAGGGGTCCATCGCGCTCGACGAGCGCTTCGAGCGTCTCGCCACGGACCATCTCCATTATGATGTAGGCAGTGCCATTCTCGCCTTCGATGAGGCGCAGCACCCTGACAATATTGGGATGGCTGAAGCGGGCGAGGCTCTGCGCTTCCTCGACGAAGCGCTCCAGTCCCCAGCCGAATACCTGCTCGGATGCGGCGTCGCGGGCCTGTACGCCACCGCCGCGCTTCCGCTTGGCGAATGCCTGCGGGAAGTACTCCTTGATGGCGACTTCACGTTCGAGCCGAATGTCTCGCGCCCGGTAGGTCACGCCGAAGCCGCCAGGCTCCCCCAGGACCCCCTCGATCTGATAATCGGCCAATTTGGCGCCCGCCGGGAGCGCACCGCCCGCACCGCTCATCACCCACCCCACACCGCGTTCATCGAACTTAGTTAGGAACGGCGCGCATCTCTAGGCTTAATGATCGCTCGCCACGCGTCGGGCGCAGAATCCGACCGGCGAGAATCATCGCTTGACTCATTTCGATAATTAGCTAATTATCACAATATGACCCAGGTCTTCAAGGCCCTCTCCGATCCGACCCGCCGGCGCGTGCTGCAGCTTCTGCAGGGCGGGCCGATGAGTGCGGGGGAGATCAGCGACCGGTTCGACGTCTCCAAGCCGACCATGTCGGCGCACTTCGCCGTGCTGAAGGAGGCGGATCTGGTCCATGCAGAGAAGGCCGGCAAGTCGGTCATCTATCACCTGAAGCTGTCGGTGCTCGAAGAGGCGCTGCTGGGCTTTGTCAATTCATTCAGCGATGGCCGGGACGAGGCCGCGCGAACGTCGGAGGAACCCGGATGAAGAAGCAGATTTCGCAAAGCCTCGTCTGGGCCGGCGGCGTGATCGGACTGGCGCTGGCAGCGACCGCCCTGCGGCAGAACGGCTGGATCGATGCCGAGATGGTCAACCGCATCGTCATGGGGTCGATCGGCCTGATGGTCGCCTGGTACGGCAACCGGCTGCCCAAGGTGTTCGCGCCCGACACCTGCGCGCGACAGGTGAACCGCGTCGCCGGCTGGTCGATGGCCATCAGCGGGCTGGTCTATGCCGGGCTCTGGGCCTTCGCTTCGCCGGGTCTGGCGCTGATCGGCGGTTGCGGCGCGGTGGCGGCGGGCATCGCGGTCACCCTCGGCTACTGCCTGAACCGGCGGGCGTCGGCAAAGGCGTGCTGAACCGCCCTACGCCTCCAGTTCGATGTCCCAGTAGAGATAGTCGAGCCAGCTCTGGTGCAGGTAGCCGGGCGGAAACCGGCGGCCCCGGTCCTGGAGCTCGTGCATGCTGGGGCGGCGCGGCGCGCGGCGGGGGAGCATCTGCGCCTCCCGCGGCGTACGGCCGCCCTTGGCCAGGTTGCAGGGCGCGCAGGCGGTGACGATGTTTTCCCAGGTCGTGCGGCCGCCACGAGAGCGGGGCAGGACATGGTCGAAGGTCAGGTCGTCGCCCGAACCGCAGTACTGGCAGAGGAAGGCGTCGCGCAGGAACAGGTTGAAGCGGGTGAAGGCCGGCGGCCGGTCCTGGGTGACATAGCTCTTGAGCGAGACGACGCTGGGCAGCCGCATCTCGAACGAGGGGCTGCGGATCATCTGGTCATAGGTCGACACGACATCGACCCGGTCGAGGAACACCGCCTTGACCACTTCCTGCCACGGCCAGACGGACAGGGGATAATAGCTGAGCGGCCGGTAATCGGCGTTCAGCACCAGGGCGGGCCAGCCGGACGGCGGATGGGTGATCACCTGCATCGCCGCGCCCCCCGCGTATCGGTCAAGTTCGTCGGACTGAAGACCCGCCGCCTTTCCGCTCGTGGTCGAGAATCGCCATTCATCCCCGAGAGCCCCTGAAGGATGTCGGATTTTGGCGACAGGTCAAAGACAAGGATGCCGCCTCATCGGCGGAAAAGCCTTGCAGGCAAAGAAAAAGGGGCGCCGAGGCGCCCCTATCAAGTCCCTCTGTCCCGCCAGTGAGGATCGGCGGGGAAGCTTGGATCGAAAATTCAATCAGGCTCCGATGAACGCCGTGGCCCCGGCCAGGACCAGACCCAGGCTGACCAGGTAGACGGCGACGGAACGGTCGAAGAAGCGCTCGAAAGCAGTGATCTTGGCAGACATGACACACACCTTTTTGAGTTTGGGCCTCCTGATCGAGACCCCTGTCGTTGTTGAACCCCGGGGGAGCGGGGCCGTCCGATCTGGACAGTGCTAAGATAACGCTGATCTTAGCGGTGTCAAGATGATCTTTACGCCGTTCGGATAGAGGCGTATGGTGGCCCCAATGAGCACTGCCGCTGTTGCTGAATCCCGCCCCTACCACCACGGCGACCTGCGCCGTGCGCTGGTCGACGCCGCCACACGGATTCTCGAGCGCGAGGGTCCCGGGGCGCTGTCGCTGCGGGCGGTGGCGCGCGAGGCCGGCGTCAGCCCGGCCGCCCCGTACCATCACTTCAAGGACAAAGGCGAACTGCTGGACGCGGTGGCCCATGTCGGCTGGGAAGCGCTTGGCGTGGCCATGACCGAGGCCAAGGAAAAGGCGCGGGACCTGCCCTCGCTGATCACCGAGATCGGCGTGTCCTACGTCCAGTTCTCCCAGAGCCACCCGGCGCTGTACCGGGTGATGTACGACTGCTCCCGTGACAAGGACTCGCTGCCCGAAGGCATCCAGGACAAGGAAGACAGCGCTTACTGCCTGGTGCGCAACACCTTCCGCACGGTGGCCGGCGGCGAGGTGCCGGAGGTCGATATCGAGCTGGCGACCATCGCCGCCTGGTGCGCCGCTCACGGCCTGGCCGAGATGAGCATGTTCAAGCAGTTCGCGCCCCTGAAGGAAGCCTTTGGCGGCGACGAAGGCTTCCTGCGCGCGGTGCTCAGCCATCTTGGCATGTTCGCGCCGGCGCCCGCCGCGGAGTCCTGAGGCTTACCCCTCTCCTCGCGGAACACGGTGACCGTTCCGCCCGTTAGGCAGGCTCCCAACAGCCGCTGACGAGGCGCAATCGCCATGCAGATTTCCGAAGTGATGACCGCCAACCCGCAGGCCGCCAAACCGAGCGACACGGTCGCCGAGGTCGCCCGCCGCATGAACGACATCGACACCGGGGCCATGCCGGTGGTGGAAGACGGCCAGATCCGGGGCATCATCACCGACCGCGACATCGTCCTGCGCGTCGTTGGAGAACAGCGCGGCTTCGACACCAAGGTGTCCGAGGTGATGACCACCGAGGTGCAGACCTGTCGCCAAGACGCCAGCATCGCCGATGTGATCTACCAGATGCAGGACAAGCAGGTCCGCCGCATCCTGATCGTCGACGACAAGGAGAACCTGACCGGCATTGTCTCGCTGGGCGACGTCGCCCAGGAGGCCTCGGCCCGCAAGGCCGGCGCCGTGCTGGAGGAAATCTCCGAGGCCCCGGCCAACAACTAGGTCCCGGCACACTGGCGAGGAGCGGGACAAGGCCGCTACAGAGGGCGGGTGTCGACATTCGTCACCCGCTTCGCGCCCTCGCCTACCGGTCTGCTGCACCGGGGTCACGCCTTCTCGGCGCTGACAGCCCATGAGGCCGCGCGGCGCGCTGGCGGACGGTTCCTGCTGCGGATCGAGGACATTGACGCCACGCGCTGTCGTCCCGAGTTCGAGACCGCCTTGCTCGAGGACCTGGCCTGGCTTGGCATGGCCTGGGAGACGCCTGTCCGGCGCCAGTCCGATCATCTGGCCGACTACGAAGCGGCGCTCGGCCGGCTGCGCGACCAGGGCCTTGCCTATCGCTGCTTCAAGACCCGGCGCGAGATCGCCCAGGACGCCCAGTCCGCGCCGCACGGCATGCCCCTGCCCTACACGGGATCGCCGCTGCCCGCTGGCGAGGAGGCTGATCGGCTGGCGGCCGGCCAGCCCTTCGCCTGGCGTCTGTCGCTGGCCGCCGCGCGCAGCCTGCTCGGCGGCTTTGATCTGACATTCAGCGAGGACGGCGTGGTCCATGCCGCCGACCCGGGCGGCGCGGGCGACATCGTGCTGGCGCGCAAGGATGTCGGCGTCGCCTATCACCTGGCGGTCGTCGTCGATGACGCGCTGCAGGGCGTGACCCATGTCATCCGGGGCGAGGATCTTCGTGAGGCCACGCCGGTCCAGCGCCTGCTGCAGGTGCTGCTCGGGCTGCCGGAGCCTGGATATCATCATCATCCCCTGCTGGTCGGACCGGACGGACGGCGCTACGCCAAGCGGGATCGGGCCGAGACACTGGCCGGGATTCGCGCCGCCGGCGTGAGCCCGGCGCAATTGCGGGCCGAGCTGGGATTTCAGTCATGAACCGCCGCGCCCTGCCGATGCTCGCCCTGGTGTTCGGCGCCTGCGCGATCGGCTTCGCCCCGATCTTCGCGCGGCTGACCGAGACCGGACCCGCGGCCGCCGGCTTCTGGCGCCTGACGCTGGCGCTGCCTCTGCTGGCTCCGATGATGCTGATGGCGGCGCGGGCCGAGGGCGCCAGGCTGGCGCCGTTCGCCGACAAGGCGGTGCTGCTGGCCGGGCTGTTCTTCGCCGCAGACCTGGGGTTCTGGCACTATGCCCTGAGGATGACCTCGGTGGCCAACGCCACGGTGCTGACCAACCTGACGCCGATCGTCGTCACCGCGGTGGGCTGGTTCGTCCTGCGCGAGAAGGTCGGCCGGATCTTTCTGGTGGGGATGATGCTGGCCATCGCCGGCGCGGTGACCATGGCCGAGGGACGCGGCCCTTCGGCGCCGGGCTCGAACCCGCCGCTCGGCGATTTCCTCTCGGTCTGCACGGCCCTCTGGTACGCCGGCTACTTCCTCTGCGTGCGCAGCGCCCGTGGACGGTTCAGCGCCTCGGCGGTGATGTTCTGGTCCAGCCTGGTCAGCGCCGCCTGCCTGGGGGTCGCCATGTTGCTGCTGGGCGAGCAGGTGATCCCGTCCGGCTGGCGCGGCTGGGCCGCCTGCGTGGGTCTGGCCTTCGTGCATGTCGGCGGCCAGGGCGCCATCGCCTGGGCGCTGGGGCGGCTGCCGACGGCGACGGCGTCGGTCGTGGTGCTGGTCCAGCCGGCGGTGGCGGCGGTGCTGGGCTGGATGATCTTCGCCGAGGTGATGACGCCGCTGCAGGGCCTGGGCGCACTCGTGGCCCTGGCGGGCGTGGCGGTCGCCCAGTGGGCCTCCGCCCGCGACCAGCGCCGAAGCGATCAGGCGGCCGAAGCGCCCCTGGCCCAGTAGCGGTAGGCGTAGGCCACGCTGAAGCCGAAGCTCTCGTAGAGGGCGATGGCGGGTCCATTGCCCGCCTCGACCTGGAGGTAGGCGCGCCTGGCGCCGTGCGCGCGGGCTCCGGACAGCAGCGCCGCGACGATGTCGCGTGCCAGACCTTGGCGACGTTGGCCGGCCAGGGTGCGCATGCCGAAGATGCCGACCCAGTCGCCCTCGACCACGGCCGCGCCAATGGCCGCCGGCCCCTCCGACCCCATGATGCGGGCGAACAGGCGGGGCGACGGCAGGCGACGGAAGGCCTCGATGCGCTCGGCCGCGTCGGCCGGCTCGGCCTGGGTTCCGACAAAGACGGTCTCGAAGGCGGCGTCGGCCTCGTCCAGGACCGTGACACGGGCCGGGGCGACGACCAGGGGGATGTCCGCGGTCATCATCAGGGTCTCGGTCCGGGGCGCATAGCCGCGCGAGATCCACTGAGCCATCAGGCCGGGCGTCTCGATGGCGGGCTTGAACAGCGGCGGCAGGCCGCGATCGGCGTACCAGGCCTCCACCGCGTCAATGGCGGCGGGGAGGTCCTCGGGCTCGGGCCCCAGCGGCCAACAAGCGTTTAGGCGGCCCGACCATCCGTCGGCCGCGTTGAGGATCCAGCGGCCCAGCGAGGCGCGCTCCCGCGCCGGCCAGCCCCGATCGGCAATGCGCTCGAGCGCCTCGATCTGCTCCGGCGTCACGCCGGCTCGGCCAGCAGGGCCGCGATCAGGGCGATCGCCTCGGGACTGCCCCAGTCGGCGTCGCCCGCCAGCCGCGCCCGCTCCACCCCGCGACGGTCATAGACGATGGTCGTCGGAAAGCCCTCGGCGCGCGGATTGAAGGCGAACGGCATCGCCATGGCCGGGTCCCAATAGAAGGTCAGGGGCTTGTTGCGGGCGATGAAGGCCCGGGCCTCCAGACCCTTGTCCTCCTTGTCGATGCTGATCGCCATCACCTCGACAGGCTGGCCCTGGTAAGTGGCTGCGAGACGCGACAACGTAGGCATCTCGACCTTGCAGGGCCCGCACCAGGTCGCCCAGAGATTGACCACCACCACCTTGCCCTTGAAGTCGGCCAGCGTGACGGGCTTGCCATCCGGCCCCTGGAAGCTGTTGGCCGGCGCCGGCTGGGGGTCGGCCGGAATCGTGAGCTTGGCCAGCGCCCCCTTGCGGAAGCTGGCGACATCGGCCGGTCCGGCGGGTTTGAAGCTGGCGCCGACAATGACATATAGGACCGCCGCGACGCCGACGATCACGGCCGCCGCCAACGCCCAACGCAACACATCTGGCCGCCGCCCGGCCCCGGAACCCTCGCTCATATGACTGACGACTCCTCCAAGACGAGCCCCTCCAATCCGGCCGGACAGGCCATGTGGGGCGGGCGGTTCAGCGCCAAGCCGGCCGAACTGATGCAGGCGATCAACGTCTCCATCGGGTTCGACCGCCGCCTGGCGGCGCAGGACCTCGCGGGATCGAAGGCCCATGCCGCCATGCTGGCGCGCACGGGGGTCATATCTAGCGAGGACGAGGCGCAAATCCAGCAGGGACTGTCGGCCATCGAGGGCGAGATCGCCGCCGGCGCCTTCCCGTTCCGCGACGAGTACGAAGACATCCACATGAATGTCGAGGCCCGGCTGTCGGAGCTGATCGGCGAGCCGTCGGGCAGGCTCCACACCGCCCGCTCGCGCAACGACCAGGTGGCGCTCGACTTCCGCCTATGGGTTCGCGACGCCTGTGACCGCACGGCGGCGCAACTGCGCGACCTGCAGCGCGCCCTGCTGGCCAAGGCCGAGGCCCACGCCGACGCGGTGATGCCGGGGTTCACCCATCTGCAGCCGGCCCAGCCGGTGACGTTCGGCCATCACCTGATGGCCTATGTCGAGATGTTCGGCCGCGACGCCTCGCGCTTCGCCGACGCCCGCGCACGGATGAACGAGTGCCCTCTGGGCGCGGCCGCCCTGGCCGGCTCGCCGTTCCCGATCGACCGTCAGATGACCGCCACGGCCCTGGGCTTCGAGCGGCCGACCGCCAACAGCCTGGACAGCGTGTCGTCGCGCGACTTCGCGCTGGAAGCCCTTTCGGCGGCCAGCATCTGCGCCACCCACCTCTCGCGGCTGGCCGAGGAGATCGTCGTCTGGATGACGCCGCAGTTCGGCTTCATCCGCCTGTCGGACGCCTTCACCACCGGCAGTTCGATCATGCCGCAGAAGAAGAACCCCGACGCGGCCGAGCTGATCCGCGCCAAGGTGGGCCGGATTCTCGGCGCGCTGACGAGCCTGACAGTGGTCATGAAGGGCCTGCCGCTGGCCTATTCCAAGGACATGCAGGAGGACAAGGTCCCGACATTCGAGGCCTTCGACTCGCTGGAACTGGCCCTGCTGGCCATGACCGGCATGGTCGCGGACCTGGAGCCCAACCGCGAGAAGATGGCGGCGGCGGCCGGCGCCGGCTTCTCGACCGCGACCGATTTCGCCGACTGGCTGGTCCGCGAACTTGGCCTGCCCTTCCGCCAGGCGCATCACCTGACCGGCGCAGCGGTCAAGGCGGCCGAGACGCGGGGCGTTGATCTGGCCGATTTGTCGCTGGACGAGCTCAAGGCTCTGGACCCGCGCATCACGGAAGGCGTTTATAGCGTGCTGACCCCCGCCGCCTCCGTCGCCAGCCGCCGGAGCCACGGCGGGACAGCGCCGGATCAGGTGCGCGCCCAGGTGGCCCGCTGGAAGGAAGTGCTGTCATGAAGTCGCGTCTCGCCATCATCGCGCTCTGCATCGGCGCCGCCGGCGCGCTGTCCGGCTGCGGCCGGCTGGGCGACCTCGAACGCCCCGGCCCCATGGGCGAGCCCAACCGCAAGGCCGCCGAGGAGACCGCCCGCCGCGAAGGCTCGTCGGAAGCCAACCGCCCGGCCCGCGCCAACACCACCGCCGAGGTCCGCGACCCGGCGCGCAGCAACGCCACCATCCGCCAGCAGCCGATCCGGGGCAGCAATCCCGATCCGTTCGGCGGCCCGTCCAGCCCCGGCATGCCCAATTCCGGCCCGCAGTAACCGCCGGCCGTGAACCACTTCGAGGCCCAGTCGGGCGAGCTCTACTGTGAGGAAGTGCCCCTGGCCCGGATCGCCGAGGCCGTGGGCACGCCTGTCTACGTCTACAGCCAGGCTACGCTGGAGCGGCACTTCACTGTGTTCCGCGAGGCGTTGCGCGCCCATCCGAAACTGGGCGAGCCGCTGGTCGCCTTCGCGGTCAAGTGCAACAGCAACATCTCCGTCCTGCGGGTCCTGGCGGCGCTGGGCGCCGGCGCCGACACCGTGTCGGAAGGCGAGATCCGCCGGGCTCTCGCGGCCGGCATCCCGGCCTCGCGCATCGTCTTCTCGGGGGTCGGCAAGAGCCACCGCGAGATCACCTTCGCCCTGCGGCAGGGCGTGGCCGAGATCAACGTCGAGTCCGAGCCGGAGCTGGACCTGATCGCCCAGATCGCCGAGGGCCTGGACATGGCCGCCCCGGTCGTCTTCCGCGTCAATCCGGATGTCGAGGCCGGCGGCCACGCCAAGATCGCCACCGGCAAGGCAGAGAACAAGTTCGGCGTCTCCTTCACGGAGGCGCGCCGGCTCTATGCGCGGGCGGCGGCCCATCCGCATCTCAAGCCGCTGGGCGTGGCATGCCATATCGGCAGCCAGATCACCGATCTTGCGCCCTTCGAGGCCGCATTCACCCGCATGCGCGGCCTGGTCGAGGACCTGCGCGCCGACGGCTTCACGGTCGAGCGGCTGGACCTGGGCGGCGGCCTGGGCGTCCCCTACTTCAACCAGCCCGAACCCCCGGCTCCGTCCGAGTACGCCGCCATGGTGGCGCGGGTCATAGGCGGCCTGGATGTGCAGCTGGCGTTCGAGCCCGGCCGGGTGATCGCGGCCAACGCCGGCGTGCTGCTGGCGCAGGTGATGCACCGCCACGAGCGGCCGGAGGGGCGCAAGTTCCTTGTCCTGGACGCGGCGATGAACGACCTGATCCGGCCGGCCATGTACGAGGCCTTCCACGACATTCGTCCGGTGCGGACCAACAACCGACCGCCCGAGCCGTTCGATGTCGTCGGCCCCGTGTGCGAGACTGGCGACACCTTCACCCGCGACCGCAACCTGCCGCCGCTGGAGCCGGGCGAGCTTGTGGCCTTCATGTCCGCCGGCGCCTATGGCGCGGCGATGGCCAGCGAATACAACAGCCGGCCGCTGGTTCCCGAGGTGCTGGTGTTCGGCGATCGCTTCGCCGTCATCCGCCGCCGGCCCAGCTATGAAGAAATGCTGGCCGACGAGAGCCAGGCGGGGTGGCTCTAGAGTTCGCGATCCCGGACGTGGTCGCGCGCCGGGCAGCCTTACGCGGCGCAGAAGGCGAAATCTGGCTGGACGCCTTGCCGGCGCTGGTGGTCCGTCTCACCGAGGAATGGAACCTTCGTCCGGACAGGGTGATGGACGGCGGCACCGAGGCCCTGGTGCTCTCCGTCAAGACCGCGGCGAACCAGCCCGCCATTCTCAAGATCGCGCCGCCGGGCGAAGCGTTCCAACGCCAATTGTCCGTCCTGATCGCCGCCAGCGCCGAATGCTGTCCGGCGGTTCTGGCGCATGAGGCGGCCTCGGGGACTGTGCTGCTCGAAGCCCTCGGTGATGCATTGGCCGCATCAGGCGAACCGATCAACACACAGCTTGGCGTCCTCTGCGACCTTCTGGCCAAACTCTGGAAGCGTCCGCCGCCGCCGGGCCTGCCGACCGGCGCCGACAAGGCCCGTCAATTGATCAGCCTCATTGAGGACAATGGGTCCCGGCAGGGCCGTCCGGTCCCCGACGAGACCTTGCAGGCTGCTCTGGCCGCCGCCGGCCGCCGCGCCAGCGCATTCGATCCGACGACCGCCGTCCTTGGTCATGGCGACGCACATGCCTGGAATGCGCTGAAAGGGCTCGGCGGCTACCGCCTGATCGACCCCGAAGGCTACCTTATCGAGCCCGCGTACGATCTTGGCGTCTGCCTGCGCGAATGGCCGGAAGCCTATCTGGCCGGCGATCCGTTGGCGCTGGGTCGCGCCCGTTGCCGCTGGCTGGCCGCACGTACCGGGGTCGATGCCGGCGCCATTTGGGATTGGGGACTGATCGAAAGCGTTACCTCGGGCCTGGCGCTGCTGGCTCTCGGTCTTGAGGAGGACGGCCGGCGCCACCTTGCAGTCGCCCGGTCCTGGGCCGCCTGACCCCTCTTGGGGGGGCTGCTCATTCCCACCAGGGGTAGCGCGCCGGCATGTCGGTCGAAACCTTGCCGGGGAAGGTCGGCTTGCGCTTCTCCAGAAAGGCCGCCACGCCCTCTTGCACGTCCGGCGACTTGCCAAGGTCCATGTTCAGCGGCCCGTCGACGGCCAGCACGTTGAACGGGTCGGGATCGCCGGCGGCGCGCCAGAGCAACTGGCGCGTCAGGGCGATCGAGATGGCCGAGGTTTCCTCGACGATCTCGCGGGCGATCTCGCGGGCGCGGGGCAGCAAGTCGTCCGGCGCGACCACCTCGCTGACGAGGCCGCCGGCCATGACCTCGGCGGCGGGCATGACCCGGCCCGAGTAGCACCAGCGCAAGGCCTGCGGCAGACCCACCAGGCGCGGCAGGAACCAGGCCGCGCCCGCTTCTGGGGTCAGTCCTCGCCGCGCGAAGACAAAGCCGATCTTGGCCTTGTCCGAGGCGATGCGGATGTCCATCGGAAGGGTCATGGTGATGCCCACGCCGACGGCCCCGCCGTTGATCGCGGCGATCGAGGGTTTGCGGCAGGCGTAGATGGCGCCGACAAAGCCGCCGCGCGGCTGTTCCGCGCGCCGCTCGCCAAAGAGCCTGGCTCCATCGCCGCCGAAGCTGTCGGAGCCGGCGCCCATGTCGGCGCCGGCGCAGAAGGCGCGCCCGGCCCCGGTGACGATGATCACCCGGACAGCATCGTCCTGGTCGGCCGCGACGAAGGCATCGGCGATCTCCTCGCCCATGCGGGCGGTGTAGGCGTTCATCTGGTCGGGGCGATTCAGCGTCAGGGTCAGCACCCCGTCCTGCAGCTCGGTCAGCAGGGTTTCGTAGGCCATGGCGTCCTCCACCGGCCTCTGACGGGCCGCCATGTCAGCCTGTCGGCGCCCGACGCGCGCGGCAAGTATGACGTGGGGGCAAGGTCCGATCTGCGATCGCGACGCACGGTCCTGCAACCATGCGAGTTAGCGAGCGTCAGGAATTCTCATGCAAGTCGGCGTGCTGGGACCAGCGGTGGGTGAAGAGTTTTGCTCTGTCGCGGATCGCGTCGGTCGCATTGACAATGAAGAACGTGCGGACGCTAAACCGCTTCCAGCGGACAGCCATTGCGCCTTCGCCTAGCCGAGATAGCCAATAACGAATCTCTTCCAAATGCCCGCCGACCCGGCGCGTGTTGTGATGATAGACCACGCCACAACGACCAGAACTGAGCTTCAATGCTTCAGACAATGGGAGCCGTTTCCAAGCGCTCTTCGTGCCGGCCGAAAAGCGATGATCCTCACACAGGCCGTTGTCCGGGTCGGCAAAAACCAGCTCCCGGTCCGCCATTAGGTTGAGCAGATCCTCAAACCACCGCGACCGCCACCTAGAGCGTTCGGCGAATGAGGGACTAGCGAGTTCAAGGGGAGTTGAAGCATAGCGGCAGCGAGGAAGGAGAGCTGCAGCTTCGAGTGCGCGCACGCTCCGCTCGCCAGCTGCAATCGCGCGCAACGCGTCGAACAAGGGCTCATCGAGACCACGCCAAGTCTCAGGGGCATTCAGGTAGCCCGTATGCCGACCGTCTGAATTGTGGAACTCATCTGGGTAACGATACCAGGCCACGCCGACCTTCAAGTCAGAGGCCAGCGCCCTCAGTAGAGCCAGTTTCGCATAGTCGCCAATGTCCCCGGCGTAGCGGTCCTGCATAGCTCTTCAGATCAATCCATCGCCCCGATGTACGGCAGCCCGCGCAAGCCCCCCGCCACATCCATGCCATAGCCGCACAGGAACCGCGCCGGCGCCTCCCAGGCGACGAAGTCTGGCTCGATGGCCCGTTGTTCCGGCCAGGGCTTGCGGGCGAAGACGGTGGTCAGGACCTCGGCGGCGCCGGCGTCGCGCACGAGCCGGGCCGCTTCGCTGAGGGACAGGCCGGTGTCGAACACGTCGTCCAGGATCAAGGCCTTGCGACCCAGGACCGGCCGCTGCAGGTCGGCGCGGACCTCGCATCGGCCATAGCTCTGGCGTTCGTCGCGGTAGGAAGACAGCCACAGGCCGTCGAACTTCACCATCCGGCCCTTGCGCGCCAGCGCCCGAGTCAGGTCGGCGGCGAACCAGATGCCGCCGGTCAGCAGGCAGACAGCGACGGTGTCGTCATCGATGCGCGGGGCGATCCGCCCGGCCAGCGCCTCGACGTGCTCGGCGATCTGCGCCTCGCTCAAAAGGACCTGCGGCTGGGCCTGGTCGCTCAATGGGTGGTCTCCAGCGCCTCGGGGTGATCGGCCGGCAGCGGGGCGGCCTCGACCGGGCCTGCCGCCGCCGCCGGCGCGCTGGCCTCGGCCCGGCCGCGCAGGCCGACAGAGGCGGTTTCACCCTTGGCCTTTGTGACCGGCTTCTGGGGCTCGGCGCCCTTGTCCAGGACGAAGGCCACCTCGACCTCGGCGGCGGTGCGGGGCGGATCGATCAGCATGACCGAGAAATGACGCGTCTCGCCGGCGGGAATGGTCGGATCGGCCGCCTGGACGACCTTGGCCATCACGCGCTTGCGCTCCTTGTTGACCAGGCTGATCTGCAGTGGCGGCGCGGTGACCGGCTCGCCGCGCACATTGCGCAGGACTCCGACGACGGCCAGGGCGGCATGGCCGTCCTTCAGCGCCGGCTCGGCGCGGACATCCTCGATCTGCAACCCGACCCGATTGACCGGGAAGCCGACGGCGGCGAAGGCGGCGGCCGAGCGCGGCCAGACCCTGACGACATCCTCGCGCAGGATGAAGGCCCCGCCGATCATCGCCACCAGGGCGGCGGTCATGCCGGCCCAGACGACGCCGATGGTCGCCGCCTCGCGCACGCGCCTTTCGGTCTGGGCCTTGGCGCGGAAAACCTTGGGGAGTTCTTCGCCGGGCAGCCGGTCCAGCGGCGCGGGTTCGGGTTTCAGGGTCTCCGGCGCGCGCGCCAGGGCCCCTTCCTCACCGCTTGTCGACAGTTCGAGCGCCTCTTCGCGATGGGCTGTCCACCGCGTTCCGCATGCCGCACACTTGACAGCGCGCCCGCTGGAGCCGACCTGATCGTCGCCGACGAAGTAGCGGGTGGCGCACTCAGGACAGGTCAGTATCATGGCCGCCGAATCGGACCCTCCCGCAGTCCCCCACCGAGGTCGCCGATTTCAGCCTCCATGTCCAGAAACCCCGACGCCAATTCGGTCGAAACGACCGCCGGACCGATCTTGCGCTTCGATGGCGTGGGCATGCGGTACGGACGCTCGCCCGAGGTGCTGAAGGATGTCTCGTTCGAACTGGCGCCCGGCTCGTTCCATTTCCTGACCGGCGCCTCGGGGGCCGGCAAGTCCAGCCTGCTGAAGCTGATCTATCTGGCCGAGCGACCGTCGCGCGGGCGGATCGAGATGTTCGGCCGGGATGTCGATCATGTCTCGGCGGCCGATCGTCCCTACCTGCGGCGGCGGATCGGCGTGGTGTTCCAGGAATTCCGGCTGCTGGACCACCTGTCGGCCTTCGACAACACCGCCCTGCCGCTGCGCATCGCCGGCGGCAAGCCGGACGCCTATCGCACAGATGTCGCCGAGCTCCTGACCTGGGTCGGGCTGAAGGCTCGCATGCACGCCCAGCCGCCGACCCTGTCCGGCGGCGAAAAGCAGCGTCTGGCCATCGCCCGCGCCGTGGTCGGGCGGCCCGACATCCTGCTGGCGGACGAGCCGACGGGAAACGTCGACCAAGGCCATGCGCTGCGCATCCTGCGCCTGTTCGTCGAGCTGAACCGGCTGGGCACGACCGTACTGATCGCCACCCATGACGAGGACATGGTCGCCCGCAGCGGACAGCCGGTGCTGCACCTCGAAGGTGGACGACTGACCGCCTACGGTCGCAACATGGCGGGGAGCGGCCGATGAGCGAGATGTTCGACCCCGGCCGCTGGCGTCCTGCCGCCCTGCTGCCGCGCCGGGACGCCCGCGACGGCGCGCTGATCTTCATTGTCGCGGTCCTGGTCTTCCTGGCCTGCCTGACCGCCATGGGCGTGCTGGCCGCAGATCGCGCCGCGCGCGGATGGACCAGCCAGCTCACCGGATCGGCCACCGTGGTCGTCCAGCCCCGCGGCGCGGACACGCCCGATGCTACCGCCGCCCGCGCCGCCGAGGTGCTAGCCGGGGTCAAGGGCGTCGTCGAGGCGCGCGCGCTGGAGAAGGAGAAGGCCGAGGCCCTGCTTGAGCCCTGGCTTGGCCGCGAAGCGCTTCTCGACGACCTGCCGATGCCCCGCCTGGTCGCGGTGGAGCTGAACCGCGAGAGCCCGGCCGCCGCCGCCGATCTCGACCGTGCGCTGAAGGCCGCCGGGATCGAGGCCACCGTCGACGACCACGGCGTCTGGATCGCCGATATCCGCCGGGCGGCGGGGCTCGCCCGCTGGGCCGCGCTGGGCGTCTGCCTGTTGATCGTCGCCGCCGCAGCGGCCGTCATCGCCTTCGCCACGCGGGCCGGTCTGGCCGCCCACCGCGAGGTCATCGAGGTGTTGCATCTGTCCGGCGCGGAGACGGGATTTGTAGCCCGGCTGTTCCAGAGCCGATTTGCCCTGGCGGCCGGATTGGCGGGCTTGTTCGGTGCGGGCGGGGCGGCCATCATCGCTGCGTTGGCCCGGCTGGCCGGCGGCGGACGCGGGTTGACCCCGGTGCTGCCGCTGGCCTGGACGGATCTGCTGGCGGTGGCGCCGGCGCCGCTGATGGCGGCGTTGATCGCCGCGGTCGCGGCCAGGCTTTCGGCGACGGCCCTGCTGGGCCGCATGGGTTAGGAGTGGTTATGCGCAAGCTGCTGGCGTTGCTGCTCATCCTGGCCCTCATCTGGGGCGTCGGCCTGCTGGCCTTCGCCGGACGCATCGAGCGGCTGGCTCCGGCTGGCGAGCCCGAGGTTGCCGATGCGGTCGCCGTGCTCACCGGCGCCTCGACCCTGCGCCTGAAGACCGCCGTGCGACTGCTGGAAGAGGGCAAGGGCCGCCGGCTGCTGGTGTCGGGCGTCAACGAGAAGGCCACCCGGGACGACATCCTGGAGGTCACCGGGGCCTGGAAGCCGATCTACCAGTGCTGCGTCGACCTCGGCTTCGAGGCCGCCGACACCAAGGGCAACGCCCAGGAGATCGCCGCCTGGGCCGAGAAGCACGGCTTCCGGAAGGTGATCGTCGTAACCGCCGACTACCACATGCCGCGCTCGATGCTGGAGTTGCGGAGCGAGATGCCCGGCGCGACCCTGATCGCCTATCCGGTGCGGACCGAAGCGCTCGACGCCGCGCACTGGTGGCGGGACGGCGTCCAGGCGCGCCGCCTGGCCATCGAGTACAGCAAGTACCTGGCGATCCTGATCCGGGAATCGGTCATGGGCCTCTTCCGCGACAAGCCCGCCGCCGATCCGGCGCCGGCCGCCAAGGAATAGCCCGCTTGATCTGGACGCGCTCCCTCCTCTTCGCCGCCCTGTTCTATGGCTTCTCCGCGGTGCTGGCGATCGGCCTGTCGCCGCTCTTGCTGGGCCCCCGGTCGTGGGCGATGGCGGTGATGACCACCTGGGGCAAGGGCGTCACCTGGCTGCTTCGCGTCATCTGCGGCGTGAAAGTCGAGGTGAGGGGACGCGAGCACCTGCCCGCCGGCGCCGCCCTCATCGCGGCCAAGCACCAGTGCATGTTCGATATCTTCGGCTCGCTCGCCTTCCTGCCGGACGGCTGCTACGTCCTGAAGAAGGAGCTGGTGAACATCCCCTTCTTCGGCTGGTGGGCGCTGCGGTCGCGGATGATCGTCGTCGACCGCGAGGGCCACTCGGCGGCGTTGCGCAAGCTGGTCGCCGATTCCCGCGACCGCATGACCGAGGCCCGCCAGCTCGTCATCTTCCCCGAAGGCACGCGACGGCACCCGGGCGAAGCCACCGACTATAAGCCCGGCATCGCCGCCCTGTATCGCGAACTGGAGATGCCGGTCGTCCCGCTGGCGCTGAACACCGGCGTGCACTGGGCGCCGAGGGGCATCCTGATGCAGCCGGGAACCATCGTCTTCGAGTTCCTGCCGCCGATCGCCGCCGGCCTGAAGCGGGCGGAGTTCATGCGAGAGCTGGAAGGCGCCATCGAGCCGGCCTGCCAGCGACTGCTCGACGAGGGCCTCTGAGTCCGGGCCTCAGACCTCGCAGCCAACCAGCGCCAGCAACCGCTCCATGCCTTCATCGCGGATGCCTTCCTCGCGCAGATGGCGGACCAGGTCGGCCAGGTAGTCCTCATTGCGACCAGAAAGGCCCACGGCGCCCCGGATCAGTTCGGCCTGGCGCTCCAGGGTGAGATCCCCGGCCCATTGGGGGTGGCCCTTGTCGGAGAGGAACACCAGGGCGTCCGCCGCCGGCCCGTCCGCCAGCCGCACCTCGCGCCAGGCTTCGACATAGGTTTCGGTCGGCTGTTCACGCTCGCGAAGATAGGCGTACACCTCCGGCCAGTCGGCTGCGGCGACGCGGTACGCGGCCCCCAGGGTCGAGCCGCCGGGCGCCAGGCCCAGCACCAGCCCGGGCCGCTGGTAAGTCCCTCGATGATGCACCGAATAGATACAGAAGGCCCGCCGCCGCCCGTGGAGCCGCGCCCGCTTCCGGTCTACAAACGGGAACCCGGGACGCCACATAAGCGATCCATACCCGAACACCCAGCGGTCGCCGCCGCCTGACCCGTCCATCCCCAGCTTCACCAACCGAAAAGAGCGCCCTTTCCATGACCCTGCCCGATCAAGGACACGGCCGTAAAGCCCGACGCCGCGGACCGGGGCCTCTGTTCTTCCTCATCATCGCCGCCGCCGCGATCTGGTGCGGCGGCTGGTTCTGGCTGAAGGCGCAGGTGGAGCAGCGCATGGACGCGGCCGTCGCCCAGGCCGCCGGCGACGGCTACGGGCTGCGCTGGGCCAGCCGCAAGGTGTCGGGCTTTCCGTTCCGCATGAATGTCGAGCTGACGGATGTCGCCGCCACCGAGCCGTCGGGTTGGGCCGTGACGATCCCGCGGCTCAAGGGCGAAGCCTTCGCCTATGCCATCCACCACTGGGTTGTCCTCATCCCTGAGGGGCTGACCTTCACGCGCCCCGACGGCGGCGCGGTGATCGTGACCGCCAGGGCTCTCCGCGCCAGCCTGACGGACTTTGACCAGAAGCCGCCTCGCATCGCGGTTGAAGGCGTCGACCTCGCCTTCACGCCGGAAGCGGGGGCCAAGCCCTACTTTCTTTCGGCGGCCCGCACGCTCAATGCCCGCATCATCCCGGGCCCGGACGACCAGGGCGGCGTGCTTCTGCTGCTGGGCGGGACACGGATGGCGCTGGAGGGTCTCGCGGCGCGGGCGACAGAAGGCGGCCTCGTCGACTTCGAACTGGACCTGACCCTCAGCCGGGTCAGCGGCTTCCAGGGGCGCAGTTGGGCCGATGCGGCACGGTCTTGGACCGGATCCGGCGGCGTCATCCTCGTGCGCAAGGCCTCTGTCAGCGGCGGGGCGGCCGTGCTGAAGGCCGAAGGCGGCACGCTGACCGTCGGCCCCGACGGGCGGCTGCAGGGCGATCTCGACGCCGAGCTTGGCGACATCGCCGGCCAGGGGCAGCCCCTGCGCGGCCGTGTGACCCTGACGGGCGGCGAGGCGCGCCTGGGCCCGCTGGTCATAGGCCCGGCGCCCCGCCTGTTCTGACGCAAAATTCTTGCGTCCGGCGCGGACTATTGCACGCTCCCCCGCAAGGCTTTAGGTGCGCGAGGGAGTTTCGAGGTAGGAAATGGGTCGCGACACCGCCGAACCGCCGCCGTCCCTGGATGCAGTCCGGGCGCGCATCGATCAGGTCGACGCCGAGCTGCTGCGTCTGATCGACGAGCGGGCGTCGCTGGCCGCCGCGGTGGCGCAGGCCAAGCGGGCTGCGGGGGATGGCGGCAAGTTCGGCCTCCGGCCAGGCCGCGAGGCCCAGGTGATGCGCCGCCTGCTGGGCCGCGAGCGCGCCGCCGCCACGCCCGCCCTGATCGTCCGCGTCTGGCGCGAGTTGATCGGCGACAGCCTGTCGCGGCAGGGCCCCTTCGAGCTCAGCGTCTGGGGCGGCAAGGCCGAGGCCCGCGTACTCGAGATGGCGCGCCGCCGTTTTGGCGATACCCCGCCGCTGACATTGACCGCCAAGCCGGAGGATGCCCTCGCCGGCGCCAGGCGGCCGGGCGGCGTGGCCATACTGGCGCTGGCGCCTGACAGCGCCTGGTGGGGCCGGCTGCTGGCCGAGCCCGGCCTGAACGTTTTCGCCACCCTGCCCTGCCTGACCGCCTGGGGCCCGACCAGCGCCCTGGCCGTGGGCGCGGTGAGCGTGGAGCCGACCGGCGCGGACCAGACCCTGTGGGTTACGGACGCTGCGGAGTCCGCCGCCGCGATCGTCGAGACGCTGAGCCGCGACGGCGTCGCCGCCTCGCCCGTCGTCCAGGCCGGCGGGCTGAAGCTGTTCACCCTGGCGGGCTTCTACCAGCGCGAGGATGCGCGGCTGGCGCGGGCGCCGGGACGACTTTCGGGCGTCATCGGGGCTGCACCCGAGCCGTTCGACGTGTAAGAGCGGGCCCTCCCCCACGGAGCCGCCCAGACCGTCATGACCTTCGATCGCTTCGCCGCGCCGCGTCCCGTTCCCAAGCCCGGCATCACCGACATCGCCCCCTACAAGCCCGGCAAGGCCAAGGCGGACGGCGTGGCGGATCCGGTCAAGCTGTCGGCCAACGAGAACATCCTGGGCTGCTCGGACAAGGCGCGCGCCGCCTACGCCGAGGCCGCCGGTCGCCTGAACCTCTACCCCGACGGGCGCTCCAACATCCTGCGCGACGCCATCGCCGCCAAGTACGGGCTGGAGCCCGAGCGGCTGCTGTTCGGCTGTGGCTCCGACGAGATCTTTCAGCTGCTGAACCAGACCTTCCTCGAACCGGGGGACAATATGGTCCAGGGCGCGCACGGCTTCGCCGCCTACGCCATCGGCGCCCGCGCCTGCCAAGGCGAGGTGCGCTATGCGCCCGAGAAGAACCTTCGCATCGACGTCGACGCCCTGCTGGAGCAGGTCGACGCCCGGACCCGGCTGGTGTTCGTCGCCAACCCCGCCAACCCTACCGGCACCTGGATCGACAGCGCCGAGGTTCGCCGGCTGCATCAGGCGCTGCCGCCCTCGGTCGTGCTGGTTCTCGACGGCGCCTACGCCGAATTCCAGACCGATCCCGCTTATGAGGATGGCCTGGGGCTGGCCCGCGACGCCGGAAACATCGTCGTCACCCGCACCTTCTCCAAGATCCATGGCCTGGCCGCCCTGCGCGTCGGCTGGAGCTACATGCCCGAGGACATGGCCTCGGCGGTCGACCGCATCCGCCTGCCCTTCAACGTCAACATCCCCGCCCAGCTGGCTGCCGTGGCGGCGCTCGAGGACGACGACTTCGCCGCTCGCTCGGTCGCCCTGGTCGAGCAGTGGCGCCCCTGGCTGGCCCAGCAGATCGGCGGGCTCGGGCTGGAGGTCACGCCTTCCGCGGCCAACTTCGTGCTCGTCGCCTTCCCGACCACGCCCGGCAAGACGGCGGTCGAGGCCGAGACCTTCCTGGCAAGCAAGGGCTTGCTGACGCGCGGTGTCGGCAACTACGGCCTGCCCGATCACCTGCGGATCACCATCGGCCTCGAAGAGCACAACCGGGCGGTAGTCGAGGGCCTGGCAGAGTTCATGAGCCGATGACGCCGCTGCCCGTCTACGAACGGCTGACCATTGTTGGCTGCGGCCTGATCGGCTCGTCGCTGGCCCGGGCGGTGCGCCAGTCCGGCGCCGCAGGCCACATCACCGTCGCCGACGCCAGCAGCACGGTCCGCGAGCGGGTCCAGGCTCTGGGGCTGGCCGACACCGTCACCGGCGACCTCGGACAGGCCGTTTCCGGCGCCGACCTTGTGGTGTTTGCCACCCCCGTGCTGGCCATCGCCGACGCCATGGCCCAGGCCGCGCCACACCTGAAGGCGGGTGCGACCGTGTCCGACGTCGGTTCGGTCAAGGGATCGGTCGCCGAGGCGCTCAAGGCCAGCGCGCCCGATGGCGTGTTCGTCATTCCCGGCCACCCCATCGCCGGGACCGAACAGTCGGGGCCTGATGCCGGCTTCGCCGAACTGTTCGACAATCGCTGGGTGATCCTGACGCCGCAGATCACGGACGATGCACCCTACGCCGAGGCCGTGGCCCGGCTGGCCAGTTTCTGGCGAGCCATGGGCGCCCAGGTCGAGTTGATGGACGAGAAGCACCACGACCTGGTGCTGGCCGTGACCAGCCACCTGCCCCACCTGATCGCCTACAACATCGTCGGCACCGCCGCAGACCTCGAAGAGGTCACCCGCGCCGAGGTGATGAAGTACTCGGCCGGCGGTTTCCGCGACTTCACGCGTATCGCCGCCTCCGATCCGACGATGTGGCGCGACATCTTCGTCGCCAACCGCGAAGCGGTGCTGGAGATCCTCGGCCGCTTCACCGAGGACCTGCAGGCCCTGTCCCGCGCCATCCGCTGGGGCGAGGGCGAGAAGCTGCACGAGCTGTTCAGTCGCACCCGCGAGATCCGCCGAGGCGTCATCGCCGCCGGCCAGGAAAGTCCCGAGCCAAACTTCGGCCGCGACAGGGGCAAGCATTGAACGGCTACGGCTGGCTGGCGATCGCCATCCTCGGCGAAATCGTCGCTACTTCGGCGCTGAAGGCGTCGGACGGCTTTTCCAGGCTCGGCCCCTCGCTTGTCACCATCGCCGGCTACGGACTGGCCTTCTGGGCGCTGTCGATCTGCATCCGCACGGTGCCGCTCGGCCTGGCCTACGCCATCTGGTCAGGCGTCGGGATCGTGCTGATCACCGCGATCGCCTGGGTCGCCTTCCGCCAGACGCTCGATCTGCCTGCCCTGCTGGGCATGGGGCTGATCGTGGCCGGCGTGCTGGTCATCAACCTGTTCTCCAAGTCGGCGCAGGCCTGAGGCGTCACCCGGCCTCGGAGATGCGGCGCAGGTTGCCCAGCACCTTGGCGCAATCGGCCCTGAGGCCCGCGCGCACGACCGAAGCCGGCGCCGCGATCGGGGCCTGGACCTTGCTCTCGTAGATTACGCGCGTCCCTTGGCCGCCCCGGATCGGCTCAAGTCGCCAGAATCCTTCCATCACCTGGACGTCCCCGCCCACGCTGCGAAACCGGATCATCCGGTGGGGCTGATAGTCCGAGCGAACCAGATTGCGCAGGGTGGGTACAAAGAGATTGCCCCTCGTCACCTGCTCGCGCACGTCCCAGCCCGCACCGCGCTCTACGGTGCGACAGACGGTCAGGTTGGCGATGATCCGCTTGGCCTGGGCGCAGTCGGTCATGACCGCCCAGACACGCTGCGGCGGCGCATCGATCTCGATCGCGGCGGTGATGCGAGCGGCCTTGCCGGCCTGGACGACCCGCACCCAGACCTCGCCGCGCCCCACCTGGGCGACTGCCGCTTCAGGCAGCACGGCGGCCGTCGCCGCCATTGGAACAAGGCCCCAAAGGGCGAGGGAAAGGGCTATCGCTCTGAGCATCATCTGCTTCTCCCGGTTCCCGCCGACCCTGTGACTACGAAGTCACGACGCGGTCGGATTGGTCCGGCTGGTCGATTTCTGGTTGCGGCCGATTCCCGACCGGTGTTATCCGCCGCGCCCTCAAGGAGAGCACCGTGGCCCGCAAAGCCCTGCCCATGACCGTCGCCAATCTCTCGCTCGGCAATCTGCCGCAGCGGTGGAAGGCGTATGCGTGGGAGAGGACTTCGGCCTAGGGGCGCGCCCCTTGGGATTGTACGAAGAAGCCCCTCCCGGCCCGGCCTGGAGGGGTTCTTCGTTTCTGGAGGCCTGACCAGTCCGTGACGCCGGGAGGGGATGGACAGGAAAGGAGAACCCGATGGGCGGGTTCGAAGTCATCGAGAGTGAAACCGGCCTGATCAAGGGCTGGACCCGGGGCGTACCGCTCGAAGAGGCCGCGCTGCGCCAGCTGCGCAACGTCGCCAGCCTGCCGTTCATCCACAGCCATCTGGCGGTGATGCCGGATGTCCACTGGGGCATGGGCGCGACGGTCGGTTCCGTGATTCCCACCGTCGGGGCGATCATCCCGGCGGCTGTCGGGGTGGATATCGGCTGCGGCATGATGGCGGTGCGGACGTCGATCCGGGCCGAGCATCTGCCCGACAGCCTGCTGGCCATCCGGAGCCGGATCGAGGCGGCCGTGCCGCACGGCCGTACCGACAACGGCGGGCGAAACGACAAGGGCGCCTGGCAGAACGAGCCGCCGGCGGCGGCGCTGTCGCGCTGGGCAGAGCTGGAGGCCGGCTACCAGGCCGTGGTCGACAAGCACCCCAAGGCCGCCCATGCGCGGGGCCTTGGCCACGTCGGCACCCTGGGGACCGGCAACCACTTCATCGAGCTTTGTCTCGACGAAGCCGGCGATGTCTGGGTGATGCTGCACTCCGGATCGCGAGGCGTGGGCAACCGGTTCGGGACCTACTTCATCGAGCGGGCGAAGCGGGAGATGCGCCGTTGGTTCATCAACCTGCCCGACCAGGACCTGGCCTACTTTCCGGAAGGGAGCGAAGGCTTCATCGACTACATCAAGGCGGTCGGCTGGGCGCAGACGTACGCTCGCGCCAACCGCGAGGTGATGATGGAGCTGGTCCTGGACGCCCTGCGGGTCGACTTCCCCGATCTGTCCGTGACGCAGGAGGCGGTGAACTGTCACCACAACTACGTCAGCAAGGAGCGGCACTTCGGCAAGGATGTGTTTGTCACCCGGAAGGGTGCGGTGCGGGCCGGGGACGGCGAACTGGGGATCATCCCCGGTTCGATGGGCGCCCGGTCGTTCATCGTGCGGGGCAAGGGCAATGCGGACAGCTTCTGCACCTGCTCCCACGGCGCAGGGCGGGCGATGAGCCGGGCCGAGGCCAAGCGGCGGTTCACCCTGGACGACCACATCCAGGCTACCGCCGGGGTCGAGTGCCGGAAGGATGCGGAAGTGATCGATGAGACGCCGATGGCCTACAAGGACATCGACGCGGTCATGGCGGCCCAGGCCGACCTGGTCGACATCGTCCACACCCTCCGCCAGGTCGTCTGCGTGAAGGGGTGAGGCCCGGTCGCCCGCCAGGGCGATGGATAAGTCCAGTGGACTGATCCAAGGGCCGAACGCCGGAGCGAGAGCGACGGCCGGGGGTCGGTCAATCCGCCGACCCCCTGCCCTCTATTGCCGCGCCGCCATCAGTCCCGTCCCGCCCAGTCCGCCTGCAGCGCCTGCGGGAACTTGTCCTCGATCAGGCGCAGGTTCACGCCCAGCTCCAGCCAGGCCTTGGCCGCGCAGAGCACCGTGGTGAAGCCCCCGAGACTGTCCAGCGCCTGCTCCATCAAGGAGTGGGGTTCGCCTTGGAAGCCGCTATTGGCCACCTCGACGAACGTCCGATCATCGGCCAGGGCCGAGAAGGTCCAGACCACCCGCGTGAGGCCGCCCTCCCCGCCCCAGTCGAAGACGATGGTGCGGTCTGCCTCCACCTGGCGAACATGGATGTCGTCGCCCACGCCGTACATCTCCCAGTCCCAGCGGACCGTCGCGCCGGGCTCCAGCCGGCCGCTCGACCGGGTGAACCAGAAGCGCGTCGTGACAGCCGGATCGACGAAGGCCTCGAAGACCTTCGCCACAGGGGCCCGGATCATCGTTTGGGCCGTCACCACCGGGGAGGACTGCTGACCGCTCATGGCCGGGCCCTCAGCCGGAAACCTGGGGCGTCGCTTCGCCGGTCTCCAGCAGGCTCTTCAGCGCCGACAGGATCGACGGCCAGCCCTTGCTGACGCCCTTGCGCTGTTCGCTGTTGTCCGGGAAGCCGTCGTGGATGACCGTCAGCCGGACACTGCCCTCGACCGGCTCCAGCTCATAGGTCACCGTCGTCGTCGGCGAGGCGGTCTCGAAACTGTACCTCAGGCGACGCGGCGGATCGCTCTCGAGAACCTCGCCCTGGAAGTCCAGGCTGCCGTCCGGGGCGCGGAGCTCATGCCGCGAGCCGGTCTTCCAGTCGCTGTGCGAGCGCCGGCCGAACCAGTACTTCTCGCGCAGATCCGGGTCCGTCAGCGCATGCCAGAGCGCCTCGGGCGTGGTGCGGATGTAGATGACATAGACAAAGGCCGGGTCGCTCATTCTTCGCTCTCCTGGGACCGGTTCTCCAGGTCCCGCTTGAGCGCGAGCAGGCCGTCGACCCGCGCGCGCTCGAACTTGCCGATCCAGCGATCGGCGATCAGGGCGATGGGCACCGGGTTCAGGTAGTGCAGCTTCTCGCGGCCGCGCTTAACCGCGACCACCAGATCCGCCTCCTCCAGCACGCCGAGGTGCTTGCTGACCGCCTGGCGAGTCATCGCCAGTCCGGCCGTCAGTTCCAGCAGCGTTTGCCCGTTCCGTTCGAACAGCCGGTCCAGAAGGTCCCGGCGGCTGCGATCGGCAAGGGCGCGGAAGACCGCGTCCGTATCCATCGAGGCGAACAATAGGCAACCATTTGGTTGCGAGTCAATCCGGCATGCGTCCCGCCCGGTCCAGAGCCTCCAGGACCGCGTTGGGCGACCATTCGATGACCGCCAGATAGGAGAGCAGCGCCGCGTCAGGGACGGCGCGACCAGCCTCCAGCGCTTCCAGCGCCTCCAGGTCGATGCCGAAGGTGGCGGCGAAGTGAGCCTGGCTGAGGCCTGTTCCCCAGCGCACCCGCTGCACGATCGCGCGGGCGCAGAAGGCCTCGCGCGGCGGCGCTTCATGGCGCATGGGCAAGTCGGGATGGTCGAGCGACAGGGTCATCGGAGCCTCCGGGCTGTCAGAGGCGCCACCCTGAGCGAGGCATGTTGCGGCATGACGACCGCATTGAGTCAAAGGCTTGGCCGGTTGTCCTGATGCGGACGATCAACTCTCGACAAGAATGACCATCAGCCCGTCATGGCCCTTGTCGCCGACCGTCTGCACGACCGTGGCGCTGACCCGCGGTTCGGCCGCAATCCTCTCGGCCAGCCGGCGCACCCCCTGCACGCTGTCGTCGCCCGCCGGGTCGACGACCTGGCCCGACCGCACGACGTTGTCGACGATGATCAGGCCGCCGGGCCGCGTCAGGCGAAGCGCCCAGGCGAAGTAGTCGGGGTTCGAGGGCTTGTCCGCATCGATGAACACCAGGTCGAAGGCCGGCGCCCATGCCTGTTCGACCTCGGGCAACAGCTCCAGCGCAACGCCCTGCCGCACCTCGACGACATCGGCCAATCCGGCGTTCGCCAGGTTCTCGCGGGCCACCCTGGCGTGATTGGGCTCAAGCTCCAGCGTCAGCAGGCGGCCGCCTTCGGCGAGCCCCCGCGCCAGCCAGATCGTGCTGTAGCCGCCCAAAGTGCCGATCTCGAGGATGCGTTTGGCGCCAAGCGATTTGGCCAGGAGGTTGAGAAGCTTGCCCTGGTTCGGCGCCACGGCGATCGAAGGCAGGCCGGCGACCCGGCTGGCCTCGAGCGCATGGAGGAGCGCCGCATCGTCGCCCCCCAGGACGCCGTTGAAGTACCCGTCGATTTCCGACCACAACGGCTGACTCATTGGTCCTCTCCCAGAAATTCGGCCGTCGCCTCGATGGCTTCGACCAGACCCACGCGCTGTATCTCCACGCCCTCGGGAAGGGCGGCGAAGAGGCGGGTCGGCGAGGCCGCGTCCAGCATGACGAACACGCCCTTGTCGTCCTCGCGGCGGATGAGGCGGCCAAAGGCCTGGGCGATGCGCGAGCGGGCCACGGCATCGTCATAGCCCTTGCCGCCGAACCTGGCCCTCCGCGCCTTGTGCAGGATATCAGGCCTTGGCCAAGGCGCGCGATCGAAGACCAGCAGCCGCAGCGACCGCCCCGGGACATCGACCCCGTCCCGCACCGCGTCAGTACCCAGCAGGCAGGCGTCGCGCTCGGCCCGGAAGATATCGACCAGCGCCCCGACCTCCAGCGGATCGACATGCTGGGCATAGAGCGCCAGGCCCTTGTCGGCCAACGGCGCGGCGATCCGCTCATGCACCGCCCTCAGCCGCCGAATGGCCGTGAACAGCCCAAGCCCGCCGCCCCCCGCCGCCAGGAACAGCTCGCGCATCGCAGCAGCCACCTGGCGCGGATCGTCCTTGGCCACATCGGTGACCACCAGGGCGCGGGCCTGGCGCGCATAGTCGAACGGCGAGGCGACCTTCAGTGTCTTGGGGCGGTCGGGCAGCCGCGCAGCCCCGGTGCGCATCTCGGCCAGCGCGAAGGGATCGTCGGACGAGGGATCGGTCAGGGTGGCGCTGGTCACCAGGACCCCGTGCGCCGGCGCGATCACGGCAGCGGTGAGCGGTTCGGTCGGGTCGACCCAATGGCGGCGGCAGGCGGCGTCGACCACCCGGCCATAGAGGAAGGTCGCATCGAACCAGTCGACGAAATCCGGGTCATCCTCGGCGTCCTCGTCGATGGCCTTCAGCATCGATCGCCAGGCCGGCAGCGTCATGCGTGCCCGCCGCTCCAGCCCGCGCAGGGCGCCCTCGATGCGCGCCCGCTCGCCGGGACCAAGCTCGTCGCTCTCCTCGTCCAGCAGGTCCTCCAGGTGGCGCGCCAGGGCCAGCAGGGGCGCCTCGACAGCCGCCAGGGCCGAGGCGGCGTCGGCGGCCGTCTCGCGCACCCGGTCGGTGGCCGGGCGGGCGGCGCATTCCATGCCCAGTTCCCCCTGCCCGCCGCCCCGCTCGCTGGTGCGCGCGCGGAGCTGGTCGATCACGGCAGCCAGGAAGGTCTCGACCGGTCCCATCGGGCTGATCTCGCCATTCGGCGGCGCGATGCGGCCGGACCAGCCCTCGCCCGGCAGGGCCGCTGCAGCGCGAAGGGCGTCATGCAAGGCCCGCCGCAGGTCCTCGCGGTCGCCGATCAGATCAGAGAGCCGCTGTTCCAGCCCCCGGCCCCGACGCCCCCGCGCCTCCGGCCCGCGGATCCAGCGACGCATCTCCGCCGCCTCGGCGCCGGACAGCGCGGCGGAAAACGCGCTGTCGGCCGCCTCGAACAGGTGGTGCCCCTCGTCGAAGACAATCCGCTTGAGCGCTGCGGTCTCCAGATCGGCCTTCGAGCCCCGGGCCCGACGGGCGCCGTCGAAGGCGGCCTGGCTGAGCACCAGGGCATGGTTGGCGATGACGATATCCGCCCGGCGACTGCCCCGAATGGCCTTCTCGACGAAGCAGGCGCGGTAATGCTGGCAGGCCGCGTGGACGCATTCGCCCCGACGATCGACCAGATTGGCCGCGCTGGCCTGAACGCTGGGGGCGACGGCGAACAGCGTCGGCAGCCAGGCAGGGAAGTCTCCCCCGGTCATGTCGCCGTCCCGGCTCGCGCGAACCCATCGGGCCGTCAGGCCGACGCCGATCAGGTCGCCGTTGCCCAGTTGGGCCGTCTGCGCCAGCTCCTGCAGGTTCAGCAGGCAGAGGTAGTTCTCGCGCCCCTTGCGCACGACCGCCTTGCGGGCCCGCACGGCGGGATCGGGATAGACCGACCCGCTCTCGCGCTCGATCTGCCGCTGCAGGGCGCGCGTGTAGGTGCTGACCCAGACGCTCGGACCGTTCGCTTCGGCCCACAGCGAGGCCGGCGCCAGGTAGCCCATGGTCTTGCCAACGCCCGTGCCCGCCTCGGCGAGGACCATTCGCGGTTCGCCCTCGCGTTCCCGGGGCATGAAGGCCTCGGCGGTCTCGGCGGCGAAGACCGCCTGCATCGGCCTCGCCTCCGACAGCCCTGCCCGCCCCAGAAGTTCGCCCAGGCGCTCCTGCGCCGCTTCCGGGGTGACCGGCTTGCTTCCAGGCTCGCCGAGCGGCGCCTGGTCCTCCCATTCGGCCAGCCTGGCCCAGACATCGAGCCCCGACCCACGCCGGCCGGCATCCTGCACGGGATGCGCGCGCAGGGCGGCGACCACCGCCGGCCCCCACGCCCAACCTGCGCGATCCAGCGTCTCGGCAAGGTTCAGGGCCTCTTCGCGCGAAGGCCAGGGCAGGGCCTCCAGTTCGGCCAGGAGCAGGCCGCAGGCCCTGCGCAGGCTCGCTGCCTGAGCAGCGGCGCCCTTGGGCTCTTCGAGCTCGAGCGCCTGGGCCAGTCCGACGGCGGACGGCGCCGAAAACCGTCCAGGGCGGACGAAGGCGAACAGTTCCAGCGCATCGAAGAGTCCACGCGAGCGGGTCGGCGCCTGCAGGCCAAGCCGCCGGGCCGTCATGCCGGCATGTACCACCAGCACCGGACCCGATTCGAAGAGATCCCGGGCGGATGGCGCCCGCAGATCGCGCGCCCCCTCCCCGTCCGCCGCCGCGCAACGGGGCCCGGGCAGGACGATGAGGCTCGGCGCAAGATCGAGAGTCACGGGGGTGGCGGTCACACCCTTCCATACTCCCGCGCGGCCTGAAACGAAAGGAGAACGACCTATTGGGAGAGGCTGCGCACCATACCCCGGCCAGTCTCGCGCAGGGCGCCATCCAGCAAGGCGCCGGCCATGCCGCCGAGGACGCTGGTCTCCGTTCCGGCCTGACTGACCAGCAGGGCGTCGACACGGTCCACAACGGGCTGAAGCGCGGCGAGGTCGCCATCCGAGGCCGGCCGGACGGTCAATGTGCCGTCCCGGGCCCGATCAACCGCAAAGGCTGTCCAGTACTGGACGCCTACGCCGCCTCCGCGCTGCATGGTCGAGCGGCTCCACAGGGGCCGTCCGTCCCCGGCGAGGCTGATGCTCATGCCCCACTTGCCCTGACCGAAGGGGAACGCCTTGTTGTGCACCAGGACGAGGACGTAGTTGCGGCCGGGCCCGAAGCCGCTCAGCGCGCCGTGCGCCGAACCCGGAGCGCTGGCGCTCCACTCCGCCGAGATCAGGTCGCCCCTGCCCCCGGATGCGGGAAGCACGACGACGAGCCCGATGTCGTCGACCTTGTCCATCCGGACCGAAATGCTGCCGACCTTGCGGCTGCGCCAGTCCACGGCGGGCAGGCTGCCCCGCACAGCGCCGCTCGGCGAGGATGCGGGCGCCGGACGCGCGGCGGTGACGGGAGCTGCAGCGGGAGCGGGGGCAGGCGCCGGCCGCGACAGGCCCGCTTCATTCGGCACGCATCGCATGCCGTCATACTTCATGCCGGCCGGACAGCCGTGAGTGAAATCGTCCCGTCCCTGGTCGCGGCGGCGGTCCGTCTTGAAGGCGCGCCCTTCGGGGCCCCGGCACCACAGTTCCGCATAGGCCGCGCCGGGCTGGCTCGACTGCATCCACCAGCAATTGGCGGGCGTATCGGTCTGCGACCGGGCGCCGACGGGCGCGGCGGCGACCAGCAGCAACACCCCAGCAATCGCCATGAGCTTCCGGATCATGCCTGCCCCCCCGCAACTCCCGGATGTCAGCGGAGCCAGGCGATCAGGTCAAGCCGCCTCCAGCCGATCGCGCAAGGCCGCCAGGCTGTCGACGAACCAGACGCCATCGCCGCGATTGGACTCGATGACAAATGCCTTCAGCGCTTCGCTGGACCCTGTCGCGCCCGAGATGTCGCCGACGATCGCCAGCCTGACCCGATAGTTGGTGAACTTCTGGATCACCTCGCCGGCCATCCGTGTCGAGAGGTTCAGGAAGCCGGGGTGCAGCCGGGCCGTCGGGATGGCCACGAGATCCGCGCCGGCGCCCAGCGCATCGCCGATCAGCGTCAGGGCGTCATCGCCCGTCGCCACCGGCGGGCCATCAACCGCAGCGACCATCACCCGCGCCCCGCCCCAGACCTCTGTCGTCATCGCCGCCTCCTTTCGTCGAAACATAGGCGATGTCGCCTCGAAACAGAACGGGAACATGCTATATCGGCCAGAATGGACGCCGCCGCGCCGCCCGCTTCCCTGCCGCAGGGCTTCACCGACTGGTTCGCCGGACGCGGCTGGGCGCCGCGCGCCCATCAGCTCGAGATGGTCGCCGCCGGACGCGCGGGTCGCAACGCCCTGCTGATCGCCCCCACCGGCGGCGGCAAGACGCTGGCCGGGTTCCTGCCCAGCCTCGTGGAACTTGCCGAACGGCCGCCGGCCAACAGTCCGCGCGGCGTGCACACCCTCTACATCTCGCCGCTCAAGGCTCTGGCCGTCGATGTCGAGCGCAATCTGCTGGCGCCGATCAGCGAGATCGGCCTGCCCGTTGTCGCCGAGTCCCGCACCGGCGACACCGGCGTGTCGCGCAAGCAGCGCCAGAAGGTCCGCCCGCCCGATATCCTGCTGACCACCCCCGAGCAGCTCGCCCTGCTCTGCGCCTGGGAAGGGGCGCGGCGGTTCTTCGAGGACCTGCGCTGCGTGATCCTCGACGAGGTTCACGCCATCTGGCCGTCCAAGCGCGGCGATCTGCTGTCGCTGGGTCTGGCCCGGCTGCAGTCGTTCGCGCCGAACCTGCGCCGCGTCGGTCTGTCGGCGACCGTCGATGACCCGGACCTGATCCGCGCCTGGCTGTCGCCCACTGCCCGGGCCGAGGATGTCGACCTGGTGCGCGGCCCGCCCGGACCGTTGCCGGAGGTCGAGGTGCTCGTTTCCGATGGACGCGTGCCGTGGGCCGGCCATACCGCCCAGCACGCCATGGCCGAGGTCTACGACGTCATCCGCCGTCACCGGACAACGCTGGTGTTCGTCAACACCCGCTTCCAGGCCGAGTTCGCCCTGCAGGAGCTCTGGCGTCTCAACGAGGACGGCCTTCCCATCGCCCTGCACCACGGCAGCCTGGCGGCGGAGCAACGCCGCAAGGTAGAGGCGGCTATGGCGCGCGGCGAGCTTCGCGCGGTGGTCTGCACCTCGACCCTCGATCTCGGCATCGACTGGGGTGATGTCGACCTGGTCATCCAGCTGGCCGCGCCCAAGGGGGCCGCGCGCATGGTCCAGCGCATCGGGCGCGCCAACCACCGGCTCGACGAGCCGTCTCGCGCCCTGTTCGTGCCGGCCAACCGGTTCGAGATGCTGGAATGCCAGGCCGCCCGCGAGGCCATCGCCGAGAATGCGTTCGATCCGGAAAAGCGCCGCGTCGGCGCACTGGATGTCCTCGCACAGCACGTCATGGGCTGCGCCTGTTCAGAACCCGTCGACCTGCTGGCCTTATATGACGAGGTTCGCCGGGCCGGACCCTATGCCGATCTGATCTGGGAAGACTTCGAGGCTGTCGTCGATTTCGTCTCGACGGGCGGCTACGCCCTCAAGACCTACGACCGCTTCCGCCGCATCGTCCAGGGCCAGGACGGCCTTTGGCGCGTGCGCAACCCCCAGACCGCCCAGCGCCACCGGATGAACGTAGGAGCCATCGTCTCTCCCGCCCTGCTGGCGATCCGACTCGCCGGGCGCGGCGGCCGCGCCGGACGCAAGATCGGCGAGGTCGAGGAGGGTTACCTGGAGATGCTGGAGCCGGGCGACACCTTCATCTTCGCCGGCGGCACCTGGAAGCTGGTCGACATCACCGCCACCGACGCGCTCGTCACCCCCGCATTCGACAAGGACCCCAAGCTGCCCAGCTGGGGCGGGTCCAAGTTCGCCATCTCGACCTTTCTGGCCGAGAAGGTGCGGCGGATGATGTCGGACCCCGACGCCTGGGCGGGTCTGCCCGGCGACGTGCGCGAATGGCTCGAGGTCCAGCGCGATCGGTCGAGAATACCCGGCCCCGGCGAGATGCTTCTGGAGACCTTCTCGCGGGGCAAGCGCCACTTCCTCGTCTGCTATCCGTTCGATGGCCGCCTGGCGCACACCACCCTGGCCATGCTGCTGACGCGACGTCTCGACCGGTTGCGGGTCGGCCCCCTGGGCTTTGTCGCCAATGACTATGCCCTCGCCATCTGGTCTTTGAAGCCGATGGACGGCCTCGATTTCGACGCCCTGTTCGATCAGGACATGCTGGGCGATGATCTCGAAGCGTGGCTGGACGAATCCTTCATGATGAAGCGGGCGTTCAAGGACTGCGCCCTGATCTCGGGCCTTATCGAACGGCGCATGCCCGGCGCCGAGAAGACCGGACGGCAGGTGACCTTCTCGACCGACCTGATCTACGACGTCCTGCGCCGGCACCAGCCGGACCATCTGCTGTTGCGATGCGCCCGCGCCGATGCGGCGGTCGGCATGATCGACGTGGCGCGGGTCGGCCAGTTGCTGGCGCGGGTGAAGGACCGCATCGTCCACTCGCCGCTGGACCATGTCTCGCCCTTCGCGGTGCCGATCCTGCTCGAGATCGGCAAGGAACGGGCGCCGGGCGACGCCGCCGAGATGATGCTGGAAAGCGCTGCCGACGACCTGATCGCAGAGGCCCTGACCTTCGAGGACCTGCCGCGCGAGGCCACGGCATGAGCGCCGCCCTCCTGCGATCCACGGGTTCGGACGCGCGGCCCTGCGGCGGACTGGCCATGACGTTGGCGGGGGAAGCGGTCGTGCTGCGTCCCTCCGGCGCCCTCTGGCTGGAGGCGCGCGGCGTGCTGGCCGTTGCCGATCTGCACTTTGAGAAAGGCAGCGCCTACGCCGTTCGCGGCCAGCTTCTGCCGCCCTATGACACGGGCGAGACCATCGCCCGGCTTGAGGCGGAGATCGCAGCCCTGCGGCCCGCCTCGGTCGTCCTGATGGGCGACAGCTTCCATGATGGCGGCGCCGAGGATCGCCTGGCCTCGATCTACGCCGCCCGCCTGCGCCGCATCTGCGAGCAGACCCGCCTGGTCTGGATCACCGGCAACCACGACGAGGAAGGCCCGCGCGACCTTCCTGGCCAGCAGGCCGATGAGCTCGCCTTCGGCCGCCTGATGCTGCGTCATGAGCCGACCGTGGGCGCCGTGAAGGGCGAGGCCGCAGGACACCTGCACCCTTGCGCCCGGCTGGTTGGACGCGGCCGGTCGGTGCGGCGGCGATGCTTCGTCACCGATGGCGAGCGGCTGGTCATGCCGGCCTTCGGCGCCTACGCCGGCGGCCTGAACGTCAGGGACGCGGCCTTCACCGCCCTGTTCGACCGCCCGCCGCTCGCCGTCGCGCTCGGGCGCGACCGCGCGCTGCCCTTAGCTTGGCACGAACTGGGACCGGATTGATGGAGAGCGACCCCCTTTTATATCCACAGGGCCTGGATGTGCTCTGGCTCGCAGCCGACCGGAAGGGAAGGCTTGCGTCGTTCGCATCCGCAGGACGAGGGCCGGTTCCGAAGTCGCAGATTGAGGGGTTTGACGACTGGGACGACCTGTTCGCGTGGCTCGATGTTCGCTCGGACCAAGAGTATTCTGTCGATAGCGAGATGGTCTACGAAGAGGCTCGGTCATTCGCCGCCAAAGGCCTCTACGTATACGACTGGAGCGATATCCATCGTACTGCCGCAATCGGCTTGGGCTACGAGCGCCTTTGTCGTCCTGCCGAGCCGGTGCTGCTCCATGCCCTACCACCAAACCTGGCGCGAATTCCCATTAGCCAGCTTGACGTCGATTTTGACGACGCGCCTTGGGTCGATCCATCGGGCTTGGTGGCTTGCCTGAGCCTCACCTAGGCTAGGTCCGCCGGAACACCCGCGAGGCGAGCCAGCCGGCGCCCAGGGCGATCAGCACCGACAGGAAGCCGTATAGCCACGGCCGCTGATGCGCCATCAGATACAGCCAGCGCTCCAGCCCCGCCTTTTCCACCGTCATCGGGCGCTCGCGCACGGAGATCGGCTTGCCATCCTGAAAGATGACGATCCGCGCCACATATCGGCCGGTCGGCGCGCTGGCCGGCAGGGCGATGTCGGTTCGGAACAGCCCTTCGTCGACATAGCGCACGCCGGTGCTGTCGGCGCTGTATAGGCCCGCGCCCGACTTCAGCCGGATCACCGCGCTGCGCCAATCGTGGTAGTCGGCGCCCAGCCGGCTGACGACCATGTCGCGGATGCCGAACCGGGTCTCGACGCGGCGCTCTGCGGGGGCGGCAATGGCCAGGTGATCGAGGCCCAGCCCGTACTGGCGCAAGGCGGCGAACCGGCCCACCTCGGCCAGCGGCCGGGTCGAGGCGACATGATAGAAGCCGGGGGCGCCGTGGAACACCACCGGCCGCCCGTTCAGCCACAGCCCGGCGACCCGGATCTTGCGCGCGATCCGCACCGGCTGCTCCGGTCCCCGCAACGTGACCACCACGTCGGCAGGATCGCCGTCCGGATCGAACACCGCCCCGAATACCGAGATCGTCGTGCCGCGATAGCCGGAGGTGACCTTGACCTCTGCCTGCGTCAGGGCGGCCGAGACCTGGGCGGCGGGCTCGGGCACGGCGGGCTGGGGCGGCGGAAGCGCGGCCATCATTCGCCCGACCCCGCCATGATGACGAAGGGATCGTCCGGCGTGATGAACAGGCCAAGGCCCATCCACACCCCGACCAGAAGCACGATCAGCGCCAGCAGCGCCCGAAGCTCCTCTGCCCGGAACCGGCCCGAAGCCCGGGCGCCAAGTTGGGCGCCCAGCACGCCGCCGATCAGCAGCAGGGTGGCCAGGACGATGTCGACGGTCTGGTTCCGCCCCGCCTGCAGGAAGCTGGCCAGGCTGGTGGTGATGATGATCTGGAACAGGCTGGTGCCGACCACCACGCCCGCCGGCATGCGCAGCAGGTAGACCATCGCCGGAACCAGGATGAAACCGCCCCCGACGCCCATGATGGCCGACAGGATGCCGACGAAGACGCCCAGCGTGATCGGCGGGATCACGCTGATGTACAGCCGCGAGCGCGGAAACCGGACCTTGAGCGGCAGGGCGTACAGCCACATGGGTCGCCGGTCCCGGACCGTGCGCGGCGGCTCGCCCTTGTGGCGGCGAATGATGGCGCCCAGGCTCTCTGACAGCATCAGCGCGCCGATTACCCCGAGGAACAGCAGGTAGGACACCGAAACCACCAGGTCCGCCTGACCCAGCAAGAGCAGCAGGCGAAAGGCCTCGACGCCGATGATCGCGCCGACCACGCCGCCGCCGGCAAGCACCGATCCCATGCGGAAGTCGACCGCGCGCCGCCGGCTGTATGTGATGACGCTGGACGCTGACGAGGCGGCGACATGGTTGGCCTCGCTGGCCACGGCGATCGCCGGCGGAATGCCCATGAAAACCAGCACCGGCGTCATCAGGAAGCCGCCGCCGATGCCGAACAGGCCCGAGATGAAGCCGACAGCCGCCCCCAACGCCACCAGGAGCGGCGCGTTCACAGACACCTCTGCGATGGGGAGGTAGAGGTCCACTATGGCTTCCTAAACCCGAACCGGGGACAGGACCAAGGCCGGACCGTCAACGCGGGTTACGCTCACCCGCTACTGCGCGTGCGGCGCAAGCTTGGCCTGGGTGGCGCGGTCCAGCTGGCCCGTGGCCGGCAGTCCCTGGTCGCGTTGGAACGCCCGGATGGCGCCAGTCAGCGCCGGGCTGGCGGTTCCGTCCTGCGGGCCCTGATAGTAGCCCAGCCGGAACAGCGCCTTCTGGGCGCTGACGTTCAGACCGGGCGCGCCGGCAAGCTGGGCCTGGGTCTGCGCCTTGGGCGCCGCCGCGCGATAGCTGGACGCCGAGCGTTCTGCGCCGGCGCGGGCGTCGGCGCTCAGGCCGGGCTTGAGCCGCTCGGCGCTGGCGCGCGCTTCGGCGTCGCCGTTGCGGCCTGCGATCAGGTACCACTTGTAGGCCTCGGCGCCGTTCTGGGTGACGCCCAGACCCTCCTCATAGAGCTTGCCCAGATTGTATTGGCTGTCGGTCAACCCCTGGTCGGCGGCGCGGCGGAACCATTGGGCGGCGGTCGTCAGGTTGCGCTGGCCGCCCGTGCCTTCGAAATAGTAGAGGCCGAGATTGTGCATCGCCTTGCGATCGCCGCTCTGGGCGGCGCGCTCGGTCCAGCGCCGGGCCTGGGCCAGATCCTTGGCCACCCCGCCTTCGCCGTTCTCGTACAGCTTGGCCAGATAGAACTGCGCCGCCGGGTGGCCGAGGTTCGCGGCCTTGCGCAGCATCTCCAGGCCGGAGGAATCCTTGGCCTCGATGCGGGCCACGCCCTGCTCGTAGAGCTGCACCGCCGTCGGCGCACCTGGGGCGGAAGGCGTGGCCGCCGGCGCCGTCTGCGCCGTCGCGGTTTCGCTCGCGGCCGGGTCGGCGACGCCGTCAGTCGTCAGGGCCATGGACACGCGAGGCTCGGCTGAAGGCGCGGTGTCGGCCTCGGCCGTCTGGATCTCGCCCTCGTCCTGCTTCTGGACGGTCAGGGACTGGGCGATCCGGTCCACGGTCGCGCCGCCGCCGTTCTCTGCGTTCAGCCAGACCACGCCCACGGCGCCCACGCCGAGGAAGGCCGCCACCCCGGTGATGGCCAGGGCGGTCTGCAGCGTCGAGCCGGCCCGGCGCTTGTCGGCCTTGCTCTTGCCGAACAGGCCGCCGCGGGGCGCCTTGGCGGGCTTGGGCTCGCCGGCGGGTCCGGTGACCCTGGCCGCGGCGCGCGCCTGCTCGATCACCTCGCGAGTGCTCAGCGGACGCTGCGGCTCCGCCTCGAACACCGGCTCGGGCATCGCCTCGTAGTCGTCGTGCGCGCTTTCGGGCTCCAGGTTGGCGAAGCCGTCGGCGGCGTCGAAATCCTCGGCCGAGAAGGCCGCCGCTTCGTCCCCGCGCGCGGGAAAATCCTCGACCACGGGCGAGGCCGGCGGCGGATCGAACCGCGCCGGAGCAGCGAAGGCCGGCGGCTCGAATGCTTCGTCCGGGATCGCCTGGCCGCGCGTCGGGAAGGGATCGGACAGGAACGGATCCGGCGCGCGCGGCGCCGGGGCGGGCGCGGCGGCGGGCTGTGGCGCCAGCGCCACCGTGTCGGCCAACCGGCGCGTGGCGCTGGTCATGCTGGCGTCGATCTTCTCGCGCGCCTCCTCGAGCAGCCGCGCGGTCCGCTCCTCGCTCTGGCGGATGCGCTCGGCCAGATCGGTCGAGACCCGCTCCTGCCGCTGACTGATGCGCTCTGTGACCCGCGCCAGCTGCTCGCCAACGTCGTCGATGGCCTGGGCGCCACGACGCTCGGAGTTGGCGATCCGCTCGCTCAGCCGCTCGGTGATACGGGCGATCTCCGCGCCGAGGCGCTCCAGCGCCTGGGCCTGGGCGCCGTCGGTATGCGCCAGCCGCTTCTCGACCAGGCCGGCGATCCGGGAAACCTCGCTGCCCACCTGCTCCACAGCCTGGGCGCTGCGGCCCTCCACCGCCTGAACGCGGCGGCTCAGATTGTCCGCCATGCCGACCACCTCCCGGCCCATACGCTCGATCGCCAGCGCCGAGCGCTGCTCGGCCGCCTGTACGTGGCCGGCCATCTGGGCCAGCTGGCGCTCCATCCGGTCAAAGCGGCCTTCAGACGTCTGGCGCAGGCTTTCGGCCATCTCGCGGCGGGCCGCCTCGATCCGGTTGGTCAGGCTGGCCGCGAGCGTCTGCAGTTGCGCCGCCCCGCCGCCGGCCCCCTCGACCTTGCGCAGCCGCCCGTCGAGCTTGACGAAGCTGGCGCCCAGGTCGCGGATCGCCTCGTTGGTGCGCGTCTCGGCCGCTTCCAGGCGCGACAGCACCCGGGCGGCGACTTCATCGGCCAGGGCTCCCGCGTCCGGCGTCTCGCCCCGCGCGCCCGCCGCCTCGAGACCGGCCAGCTTGGCTTCCATCGCGGTCAGGGCCTCGCGGGTCCGCGCATCGCCTTCGTAGACCTGGCCCGCCACCTTGCCGAGCGAGCCTTCCAGCGCCCGCAGCGCCTCGGCCGACCGCGGCCCGACCGCCTCGGCCTCGAGCCGGCGCATGCGCTCGGCGAAGCGGGTCTGCTCGGTCTTCAGGTCATCGACCGCGCCCTCGAAGCGGGCGGCCACGGCGATGTGGTCACGCTCGGCGTTCTCCAGCCGGCCAAGAGCCCCGCGCACCGACTGGTCGATGCCCGTGATGGCCAGCGTCGAGCGTTGCTCCGCGGCCTCGATACGGGCGGTAAGACGCTCGATGGCCTCGGCCACCTTGCCCACCTCGTCGGCCGGGTGGTGCACAGCCTCGTAGCGCGCCGGCGCGCCGGCGCGCGGGGTCTCGATCACCGGACGCTCGGCGACATCGAGGTACAGAGGTTCGTCGTCAGAAGCGCCAGGGGACGGGCCGCCATCGGGCGCCTCGCCCTCGACGATCATGTGGTTCAGCCACTCGCCGAGAGTCATGCCGGATCGCTTCGCCAGATCCTTGGCGATCTCCCGCGCTTTCGGGTCAATGCCCTTCACGCTCCAGGGAGTCCCCGCGGTCATACGAATCGAAATCTCCCAGGCCCCAGTCCGGGGACGCTAGACCACCGAGTCCTTGTGTGTAAACGAGCCGTTAACGCTAGATATAGCGTTCGGCGCGATATCCTGTGGACGGATGGCCGATCCGTCCCCGGATGCCCCATTTCCGGCCGAACAGGGTTAATGAGGCCTTAACGACACAGGCCGGGAAGCCATGATGTCGCAGGTCTTGCATGGCGGCCCCGGCGACCGCACATCGCCGCCATGACGCTGCCGATAACCCTCGCCTTCACCCTCTTCTTCGCCAGCCTGGCGGTGTTCGCCGGATGGCGGGGGGCCCAGCCGCCGAACCTGGTCAAGGGTCCGCGCATGGTGCCCTGGCGAGCGATCATGCTGGGCAGCGGCGCCTTCCTGCTGCTGTTCCTCGTGCACCTGGTCAACCTCGCCGGCTTCCAGACCGGACGTTAGACGCGGCGCCGTCAGGCTTCGGACGCCCTGGCCTTGGGCCGCCGCGTCAGACCCGCCACGCCGCCCGAGGTCAGCAGGCCGATATCGGCCATCAGCAAGGGAATCTGCCACTTGTACGGCGCGGCGATGTAGCGAGGCCGCCAGACCGGGTCGTACTTGTCCTTGTACCGGCGCACGCCCCTGAAATTGTAGATGTCCTCGCCGCGCTCGAAGAGAAGCCGGCCCACCCGGCTGAGGATCGGCGCCAGCGGCCTGTCCTGCAGCCCTGCCAGCGGCGCGACGCCGAAGTCGAACGCCTGGTAGCCCTCGCTCCGCCCCCAGGTCAGCAGTTCGACGAACAGGAAGTCCATGATGTTCTTGGGCGCATCGTCGCTGTAGCGCATCAGGTCCATCGAGAAGCGGTCTCTCGATGCGGTGGTCCACAGCGTCGCGAAGGCGACGATCCGGCCCTCGACCCGAACCAGCGCGACCGGGAACTCGGCCACATAGCGCGGCACGAACCCCCCCAGCGAAAAGCCCTTCTCGCCGCCGGAATGGTCCGCCAGCCACTGGTCGGAAATGCGTTTGAGCTCGGCCATGGGCGCATTGCCGGGCGCGGCCACCTCGAACGTCGCCCCGCCCTCGCCGGCCTTGCGCCAGTTGCGCCTCAGCACTTCGCGACGCCGCCCGACCAGCGAGAAGGTCTCCAGCGGAACCTGGGCCGACTCCCCGGTCTTCTGGATCACGAAGCCCAGCTCGACGACGTCCGGCAGGTCTTCGGGATCGAGCGCATAGAGGCCCGGCCGGGCGGCGTGCGAATCCGCCATCTCGCGAAAGCGCCAGAACAGCTCCAGATGCTCCGACCGGCGGCCGACGGGCGCGCCCATGGCGATCCAGGACCGCCCCCGCACGCCGAACATCAGGAAGCTTTCGCCGCTTTCGGAGAAGATGAACCGCTTGTCGCCGAGCAGCGCCAGGTTCGACTCCGGCTCGGCGCTCTCGGCCGTAGCCAGGATGGCGCGCACGCGGGCGAAATCGGGGTCATCCTCGCCGGCCACCGCGGGCGTCGCCGGCGTGGCGAACAGCCGCCAGACCCCGACCGCCAGCAGCAGCAGGGCCGCGCCGAGGGACGAGCGGATGGCCCGCTCGATGTCGGCGTCCATGACCATCGCCAGCAGAGGCCGGTCGTCATGGCCGACGTTCTGGAAGCTCCACCAGCCCAGCAGTCCCGCGCCTGCCATCAGCGCCGCCGCCGACAGCAGCCAGCCGGGCGTGATCTCCATGCGGCTCAGCCGGGCGGTGCGCGGAAACGCCTTGCCGAAGGGGGCCACCAGCGCCAGCAGCAGCAGCAGGACGACCGCCTCTTCCCAGTTGATCCCCTTGAGCGGAGCCAGCAGCGCCGCCAGCGTCAGGCAGGCGACCGTTCCCGCCCAGGCCGCGCCCAGCCGCGCCCGCAGGCCGAAGGCCAGCAGCACCAGCACCAGCCCCAGCAGCGAGGAGACAAAGTGCGCCCCGTCGATCAGAGCCGGCGAGGTCAGGTCCAGCAGGATGCGAAGGCGTTCGGGATGGGTGGGCGTCGCGCCGGACGCCAGCAGCATCCCGCCCGCGATCAGCGCGGCGCCGGCCGATACCGTCGGCGCGGCGGCCAGGGCGGCGGTGCGTAGCTCTTGCGTCTGCATGGGGGATCCGGGCGGGGGGCGCACATGGTTTAGAGCGCGTTCCCGCAACTGGAAACCGCCTATCGCCCCAAACGCGCCAGCCCGCCGCAAGTCGCCGGCGGCCCCGTGATGTTCCCGCCAGGCCCGCTAGCGGAAGACCGCCTCGCGCTTCTGCATCGACGCCATGACCGCCTCAACCTGGTTGGGCGAGCCGATCAGCGCCGCCTGCTCGCGGCTCTCCTCCAGCAGGATCGCCTTCTGGTCGCTGTCAGCCATCAGGTCCAGCAGGCGCTTGCCGGCGCGAATGGCGTCCGGGTTCTTCGCGGCGATCTCGCGCGCCATGGCCATGGCGTCGGCATGCGGATCGGCCGAGACGCGGGTGGCGATGCCGAGGCTGGCGGCTTCCTCGCCACTGAAGATGCGGCCTGTGAAGGTCAGTTCGCGGGCCTGGTCATCGCGCACCAGTCCGCGCAGCAGGGCGATGCCGGCCATGTCCGGCACCAGGCCCCATTTTATCTCGAGCACCGCCATCCGGGTGTCGGGGGCCACGATGCGGATGTCGGCGCCCAGCGCCAGCTGGAAGCCGCCGCCGAAGGCCACGCCGTGCACCGCCGCGATCACCGGCACGGGGATCTCACGCCACACCATCACCGCATGCTGGGCGCGGTTCGAACCGCCGGCCGTGCGGTCGGTGTCGACCAGCCCAGAGCCGCCCTTCCGCTCGCCCGACGCCATCTTGCCGAAGTTGCCCATGTCCAGGCCGGCGCAGAAGGCGCGACCCTCGCCCGACAGCACCACGGCCCGCAGCCCCGCCTCGGTCTTCAACCGCTCGCCCGCCTCGATCAGGGCGGAGAACATGGCGTCGTCCAGGGCGTTCATCTTGTCCGTCCGCACCAGCCGCACGTCAGCGACGCCGTCCTGGATGTCGATGGTCACGCGGTCGTTCATGGCTTCCTCCGTCGGGCGCTCTGTCGGCGTCATCCAGACTTGGCGCCCTTCCGCTGCGGCGGGCAATACCCCGCAATGGGCCAGTCCGCCCAGTATGGTAGTGCTTTATTCATCAATGCTCTCAAAAGTTGCATTCACCATACGCGGCCCTGGGGAGAGCCCGATGTTCAAGCGCGCCAGCCAAAAGCGCACCCTGTCGGACGCCGACGCCATCATCGCCGCCCTGTCGCGCTCGCAGGCGATGATCGAGTTCCATCCTGACGGAACCATCATCCGCGCCAACGACAACTTCTACGCGGCCATGGGCTATGCGCCGCACGAGGTCGAAGGCGCCCACCACCGCATGTTTGTCGACCCGGACTATGGCGCCAGCGCCGAGTACGCCGCCTTCTGGCGCACGCTGAACAGCGGACAGTTCCTGGCCGACCGCTTCCACCGCCTGGGCAAGGGCGGCCGTGAGATCTGGCTGCAGGCGACCTACAATCCGGTCTTCGACGAGGACGGCCGCCTGGTGAAGGTCGTCAAGTTCGCCTCCGACATCACCGCCGCCCAGCAGGCCGAGCTCGCCGCCGAGGCCGAGCGAGGCGCCGCCCGTGAGGTGCAGGGCCGCGTGGTCCAGGCGCTGGGCGCGGCCCTCTCGCGGCTGGCTGCGGGCGATCTCTCCAGCCGGCTTCCGGCCGACTTCCCGTCCGACTATCGCCAGCTTCACCACGACTTCGACAGCGCGGTCGCCGAACTGGAACGGGTGGTCGGGGCCATCGTCGAGGCGGGCCAGGCCATCGGCGGCCAGGCCCAGCACATCAGCCATGCCGCCGACGAGCTGTCGCAGCGCTCCGAACGCCAGGCCGCCAGCCTCGAGGAAACCGCCGCCGCCCTCAACCAGATCACCGCCACGGTCCGCCGCACGGCCGACGGCTCTCGCGAGGCTCAAGGCGTGGTCGAGCGCGCCTGCGGGAACGCCCGAAGCTCCGGCGAAGTGGTCGATGAAGCCATCGCCGCCATGCAGCGGATCGAGGCCTCAGCCCGCCAGATCGGCCAGATCGTCGGCGTCATCGACGAGATCGCCTTCCAGACCAACCTCCTCGCCCTTAACGCGGGTGTCGAAGCCGCCCGCGCCGGCGACGCCGGCCGGGGCTTCGCCGTCGTCGCCCAGGAAGTCCGCGCCCTGGCCCAGCGTTCCGCCGAGGCCGCCCGCGAGATCCGCACCCTGATCGCCGAGTCCAGCCGCGAGGTCGGCGACGGCGTCGCCCTGGTGGGGCGCACCGGCGAGGCCCTGAGACAGATCGTCGAGGAAGTGGGCGACATCACCCGCCTGGTCGGCGAGATAGCCGCCAGCGCCGGCGAGCAGTCGCTGGGCCTGTCGGAGGTCAACATCAGCATCAACGAGATGGACCGGCTGACCCAGCAGAACGCGGCCATGGTCGACCAGTCCACCGCCGCCGGCCACGCCCTGGTCGAACAGGCCGGGGAGCTCGCCCGCCTGACCGACCACTTCCAGTTGGGGACGGGCGAGGCGGTGCGGCGGGCCGCCTAGCCCGGCCGCCTGGCGACCCAGACCACATGGCTGGCCTTGCGCCGGCCCGCCCGCGGCCGCACCCGATGCTCCACGGCCTCGAACCCGGCCCGCCGGAGCCTGGCCGTGAAGGGAGGATGCTGGGCCGAGGACCAGACCGCCAGCACGCCGCCCGGCGTCAGCGCCGCCCTCGCCGCCGCCAGCCCCGCCTCGCTGTAGAGCCCGTCATTGGCCCGGCGCGTCAGGCCCTCCGGCCCGTTGTCGACGTCCAGCAGGATGGCGTCCCACCGCCTGCCCGGCGCCGGTCCCTCCGCGATCGCCCGCGCCACATCGCCCAGCCGCACCTCCGTGCCGGGCGCATCGAGGCTCACGCCATGCACGGCCGACATCGGCCCGCGCGCCCAGTCGACGACCTCGGGCACAAGCTCCGCCACGACAATCCGCGCCCCGGGCGGCAGCACAGCCTGGGCCGCGCGCAGGGTGAAGCCCATGCCCAGGCCGCCGATCAGCACCGCCGGCGCGGGACGGCCGGCGATCACCTCGGCCGACAGCGCGGCCAGGGCCTCCTCCGAGCCGTAGAGCCGGCTGTTCATCAGCTCGATGCCGCCATCGGCCATGATCGAGAACTCGTCCCCGCGCCGCATCAGCCGCAGGCTGCCGCCTCCGCCGGGCATGGTCGCGGTGTCGAGATGTATCCAGGGGATCATCCCCCCGCTCTAGCCTGCGCCGCCTCCGGGCGAAATCGCCTCCGGCGGCGAAACCGAAAGGATGCGCAGCGTCCGCCGTGCGCCCTCGCGGTCGGGCCACAGGATCGTCTGGCCGGGCGACAGGCCCAGCAGGCCGACGCCGATGGGCGTCAACACCGAGACGCGGCCAGCGGCGATGTCCGCCTCCGCAGGATAGACCAGGGTGACCGTCCGCCGCTCGCCATGGCTCTCATCGACGAACGCGACGCGCGAGCCCGGCCGCACGACATCCGCCGGCAGGGCCGCGTCGGGCCGGATGCGCGCCCGCTCCAGTTCGGTGAACAGAAGCTCGGCGACCTGTGGCGCGCCGGTCTCGCAGCGCAGGGCAAGGGCCGACAGGCGCTCGGCGTCGCTGGCGGCCAGCTGGATCGGCGGTCGCATCGAGGCGCGGGTCTTGGGGGTGTGGGTGGTGGACATGGGAGATTCCGGAATGGTTGTCCGACCCGCGCGCATGCTGGCGCCGGGCGGAAGAACTGCGAAAGAATTGCGGATGAAGTGGATCGCCCCGGACACCGCGCGCGGGCGCAATTGGTCCGGGGTCAGAAGGCTGCGAGGAGACTGCCGCCGTGATGTCGAAATCGCTGAAAAGTCGCGCGAAGCATTTCCCATCGCACCACGCCCGATCCGACAAGTCAAACCGTGGGCCGGATAATCGCGGGCTATTTGCCGCTAATGTGGATATACTGGTGCACAAGGCCGCACACGGCGCGCTTTTCCCCCAACAAGGATGCCTATGAAACCCAGCCTGGGCGACAGCTTCGCCGACCGCCAGAAGACCGCAGCCGACGCCAGGAAGGCTTTGCTGGAGGCCTTCAAACCCAAGCCGACCGTTACCGATCCCGACCTCAAGCCGCGCTCCGAGAGGCGGGCCGAGGAATTGAAGGCTGTCCGCCAGGCGCGCGCCGCCGAACGGGAGGCCCGCAAGCAGGCGGCACTCGACGCCGAGGCCGCCGCCGTCGCCGGGCGCGAGGCCGAGGAAGCCGCCGCCCTGGACGCCAGGCGCGGAGAGCGCAAGGATCGCAAGGCCCTCACCAAGGCCGAAGCCAAGGCCGCCCGCGACGCCAAGTACGCCGCCCGCAAGGCCCGCCGCTAGCCTCTCGCCCAAATCACCGTCGGCCCTCGCGAAGGCGGGGGCCCAGGCGGTGGCGAGCGCCCGCCTGCGCGAGCGTCATCGGCGAAATGAGAGTCTCGGGGGCCCCGTCACCGCCGCCAGACGGCCGCCAGCGCGGTCAGGCCAGCCGCGGCGGCCACCGCCACGCCCAACGCCGCCGGGCCGACCTGCAGGAACGCCGCCGCTCCAGCGGCCGCGCCGGTGGCCAGCGCCGCCCACAACAGGCCGTAGGGAACCCATCCCCAGCGCGGCCCGCCGGTCAGGGCCGTGGTCATGTGCTGGCCCATCTTGACCAGGGCGCCGGTCATGTAGGTCACCCCGATGCTGACCTCGCCCTCGCGCTCGAAGGCGGCGTTCTCGGCCCCCATGGCCAGGGCCAGCATGGCCAGCGCGCCGGGCGTCATCCCCGCGATCCAGAACCCTCCGGCCGCCATCAGCAGCACCGTGACCAGGCACAGCACAGCCGTCACCCGCCGCCCGGCCGCCTCGGTTCGGCGGCCCAGCGCCGTGCCCGCCATCACCCCGACGACGAACAGCCCGATCAGCCCCGCCGCCCCGGCGGTCGCCAGGCTGCCCTCGGCCAGGCCGACGCCGGCTCGCGTGGTGTTGCCGCTCATGAACGAGACGAAGAAGCCGCCGGAGGCGATGAAGCCCACCGCATCGACAAATCCTGCCACCCCGGCCAGGGCGAAGGCGAGCAGGCGCGTGCGGCGGTCGTGGCGGGTCATGCGGACGCCAGCCTAGGCGAGGGGCCGCCTCCGGCGCCATCCCCCCGGCAAGAACCCCCGATTTCGGCGCACGCCGATATGCCGGGCCTTGACGACGCCAGCGCCTTTGGCCCCACTTCGCGCAGGGGTGGAGGATCATCATGCAATCTCGAATCGTCACCGGCCTGCTGGCCGCCGTGGGCCTTGTCGTCACGGCCGGCTGCAGCGCCGCCGTCTCGACGCCCGCCAAGGCGCCGGCCCAGACCGAGGTCACCGGCCCCGACGCCCTGGCCGTCGGCCGCTACATCGTCATCGTCGGCGGCTGCAACGACTGCCACACCCCCGGCTACGCCCAGTCAGGCGGCAAGGCCCCTCCCGAGTCCGAATGGCTCAAGGGCAACCCGGTCGGCTATCGCGGCCCCTGGGGCACGACCTACGCCAGCAACCTGCGCCTGACCGTCGCCAGCATGTCGAAGGACGAGTTCATCGCCATGCTGGACACCCGCGAGACCCTGCCGCCCATGCCCTGGCAGAACGTCCGCCACCTCAGCCGCGCCAACAAGGCCGCCGTCTACGACTACATCAAGTCCCTCGGCGCCCCCGGCGACCCCACCCCCGCGAACGTGCCGCCGGGCCAGGAACCGACGACGCCGTACGAGAACATGATCCCGGTGGGCCCGGGCGGGACGCCGTTGGGCCCACCTCCGGCGTAGAGCGGGGCCACCGAGACCACACAAGCCAAACGCCCGTTTGAATCCCCTTCCCCTCTCCCGTCGTCGGTCCTAGAGTGCCGCCCGCGCTGCGGGCAGCGCCAAGACACCACAGCGGGAGACCCACCATGGCCGACTTCGGCGCCACCGACCTCGACGCGTTCCGCACCGAGACCCGGGCCTGGCTGGAGGCCAACTACCCGCCGTCGCTGCACGGGCCGGGCGGTGAGGACGACACGCCCTGGGGCGGCCGCAAGGCCAGCTATTCCAACCCCGACATCCAGCTGTGGATGGACCGCATGGGCGAGAAGGGCTGGACCGCGCCGATGTGGCCGAAGGCCTACGGCGGCGGCGGCCTGACCAAGGAGCAGAACCGGGTGCTGGAGCAGGAGCTGCGCCGCATCAAGGCGCGCCCGGCCCTGGCCAGCTTCGGCATCTGGATGCTGGGCCCCGTGCTGCTGGAGTACGCCACCGAGGAGCAGAAGCAGCGGTTCCTGCCCGACATCGTCAAGGGCAAAATCCGCTGGTGCCAGGGCTATTCGGAGCCCGGCGCCGGGTCCGACCTCGCCGGCCTGCAGACCCGCTGCGAGGACAAGGGCGACCACTATCTGATCAACGGCCAGAAGGTCTGGACCTCCTACGCCGACCAGGCCGACTGGATCTTCTGCCTGGTGCGCACCGACACCACCCGCAAGCACGAGGGCATCTCGTTCGTGTTGTTCGACATGACCAGCCCGGGCGTCGAGACCCGCCCGATCAAGCTGATCAGCGGCTCCTCGCCCTTCTGCGAGACGTTCTTCACCGACGTGAAGGTTCCCAAGGAACAGCTGGTCGGCAAGCTCAACGGCGGCTGGGAGATCGCCAAGCGCCTGCTGCAGTACGAGCGCCAGAACATCTCGGCCGGCGGCTTCGGCGGCGCGGGCGGGCTGGATGTCGTGGACGCGGCCAGGACCTACGTCGGCGTCGACGAGAAGGGCCGCATCGAGGACGCCGACCTTCGCGGCCGCATCGCCAGCCACAAGATGGACCAGCAGGCCTTCGCCCTGACCATCCGCCGGGCCGAGGCCGAGAGCAAACTGGGCGCCGGCCCCAGCGCCGCCACCTCGATCATCAAGTACGCCGCCGCCAAGCTGAACCAGGAGCGCACCGAGCTGCTGGTCGAGGCGCTGGGCCTCCAGGGCCTGGGCTGGGAAGGCGAGCAGTTCAAGCCCGAGGAAGTCGGCGCCATGCGCTCGATGCTCCGCGCCAAGGCCAACTCGATCGAGGGCGGCACCAGCGAGGTGAACCTCAACGTCATCGCCAAGCGGGTGCTGGGCCTGCTGGACCACCAGTAACCGGCGCTGGCGCCCCGCGCGGGCGCGGCTTTCGACCGGCGGGCCGGGCGCCCGCCACGACAGAACAGAACATCGGGATACTCAAAGACCATGGCCGTGCTGACCGAAGAACAGACCATGCTGCGTGACGCCGCCAAGGGCTGGGCGCAGGACGCCTCGCCCGTGGGCAAGCTGCGCGCCCTGCGCGACAGCGGCTCGGGCCAGCCGTTCGACGCCGCCGCCTGGGCCGAGATGGGCCAGATGGGCTGGGCCGGCGTCATCGTTCCGGAAGAACACGGCGGCTCGGCCTTCGGCTACCTCAGCCTCGGCCTGATCCTGGAAGAGACCGGCCGCACCCTCACCGCCTCGCCTCTGGTCTCCACCGCCCTGATCGGCGCCTCGGCCCTGCTGCTGGGCGGCAGCGAGGCGCAGAAGGCCGAGTGGCTGCCCAGGATCGCCGGCGGCGAGATCGTCACCGCCCTGGCCGTCGACGAGGGCCCGCACCACGCCCCCGAGAAGACCGCCCTGAAGGCCGAAAAGTCCGCCGACGGCTTCACCCTGACCGGCGCCAAGACCTTCGTCGTCGACGGCGACGCCGCCGACCTGTTCATCGTCGCCGCCCGCACCTCGGGCAAGCCGGGCGAGACGGCGGGCATCACCCTCTTCCTGGTCCCGGCCGACGCGGCCGGCCTGTCGCGCGCCCATCTGGCCCTGGCCGACAGCCGCGGCGCCGCCGAAGTCACCTTCGCCGGCGTCAAGGTCGGCGCCGATGCGGTGCTGGGCCAGGTCGACGCCGGCTGGGACGTCCTTGATCCCCTGCTCGACCGCGCCCGCGCCGGCCTCGCCGCCGAGATGCTGGGCCAGGCCCTGCAGGCCTTCGAGATCACCCTCGACTACCTCAAGACCCGCACCCAGTTCGGCCAGCTGATCGGCAGCTTCCAGGCCCTGCAGCACCGCGCCGCCAAGATGTTCACCGACCTGGAGATGACCCGCTCCTGCGTCGAGGCCGCCCTGCAGGCCATCGACGACGGCCAGGCCGACATTCGCGCCGCCGCCTCCCTCGCCAAGGCCAAGGCCAGCGAACTGGCCCATCTGGTCAGCAACGAGATGGTCCAGATGCACGGCGGCATCGGCATGACCGATGCCCACGACGCCGGCCTCTATCTCAAGCGCGCCCGCGTCACCGAGGCCCTCTTCGGCGGCGCCGGCTATCACAAGAACCGCTACGCCAGCGTCCAGGGCTACTAGGCGCCGCCTGCGCCGGCTCCTGATTGATCGCTGTTCGGCGAGGGTCTAGGCTCTCGCCAAACAAGCCTCGTCGGGAAGACCCCAATGCGCAAACTGCTTGCTGTCCTGGTCGCCATCGGCATGACCGCCGGCCTTTCGGCCCCGGCCTACGCCCAGTACGGCGCCAAGCCCTCGGCCAAGGCCGCCACGCCCGAGCTGCCGCGCTGCGCCCGGCCGCTTGGCCGCGCCGCCATCCGCGAGCCGTCGAGCCAGTGGTGGAACCGCTATGGTCTCTCCAGCCCCGAGAAGCTGCTCAAGCTGTTCGCCTCGCGCTCAAACTGCCTGATCATCGTCGATCGCGGGGCGGGCCTGGAGATGCGCAACCAGGAGCGCGGCCTGTCGGAATCGGGCGACCTGCGCCGCGACAGCCAGATCGGCCGGGGCCAGGTGGCCGCCGCCGACTTCTTCATCATCCCCGATCTCGCCAACGCCGATGACAATACCGGCGGCGGCGAGGTGGCCGGCGTGGTCGGCGGGCTGATCGGCGGCACGGTCGGCGGCGTGGTCGGCGGCATGCGCAGCCGCAACCTCGAAGCCCAGGCGCTGATCACCCTGGTCGACGCCCGCACCACCGAACAGCTCTACGTCGCCGAAGGCACCGCCCAGAAGAAGGACATCAGCTTCCGCGTCGGCGGCGGCGGCGTCGGCCTGGGCGCCCTGCTGGGCGCGGTCGGCGGCGGCTACAGCGACACCGACATCGGCAAGATCATCTCGGCCGCCTACTTCAACGCCTTCCTCGACCTGGTGAACTACCTCCAGTCGGGCCAGGCCATGACCGGCGAGGAAGCCAAGGCCAACGCCGGCCCGGCCGCCCAGGTCACCACTCAGCAGGTCCAGTTCCGCGCCGGTCCCTCGCCGAACGCGGCGGTGATCCGCACCCTGCCGGCCGGAACCATGGTCTATCCGACCGGCGGCCGGAACGGGGTCTGGATGGAAGTCGACGACGAGAACGGCAACCGGGGCTGGATTTCCTCGGCCTACGCGACCCCGCGCTGAGGCCGCCGGTGACCCTGTTCCAGCGTACCCTGGGCCTCGCTTCCGCCTGCCTCCTGCTGGCCAGCGGGGCGGCGGCCCAGGACCGGACCGCGGCCGACGAGATCATCGCCCTCGAAAAGGCGTTCGAGACCCGCGCGGCCGAGATCGGCCTTGTTCCCGCCTTCCGCCAGTACGCAGCCCCGGACGCCATCATGTTCCTGCCCGGCCCGATGCCGGCGGGGCCGTACCTGGAACAGGCCGACTGGCCGGGCGTCATCGTCTGGCGTCCGCGCATGGTCTCGGTCGCTCCGTCGGGCGACATGGCCGTCAGCCTGGGCCCGTCGCTCTGGACCGTCGAGGACCGCAAGGATCCCGGCTACTACCTGTCGATCTGGTCGCGCCAGGCCGACGGCGCCTGGCGTTTCGTGCTCGACCGGGGCACGCCCGGTGCGCCGGACTACTATTCCCGCCCCGCCGAGCCCGTGACCGTGGTCGATCCGGTGACGGGCGGCGGCCCGCCCGCGACGCCGGAAGCGCTGGAAATCGAGCTGGGCCGCGCCCTGGCCGAGGATGCGCGGGGCGGCCTTCTGCGCCGGCTCGATCCCGAGGCCTGGATCGTCCGCTCGGGCCATGGCGCAGAGACCGGCCGCGCCGCCAGCGCCCGCATCGCCGATGATCCCGAGCGCATGACCATCAAGCCTCTGGGCGGCGGCGTCTCCCGGGGCGGCGACTTCCTGTGGACCTACGGCCTGTCGGAATGGCAGCGCGACGGCAGGCCGGTGAAGGGCCAGTACGTCCGCGTCTGGCGGCGCGGGCTGATGGGCTGGCGCATCCTGGTCGACCATCAGGTCACCCTGCCCGAGCCGGCCGCCGACCAGCGTTAGAGGAACCGGCGGCGGTTCAACCTGTTCTCCCAGCAACCCGCCAGAGGAGAACGCCATGTCCACCGACACGAACAATCCCGCCGAAGTCGAAAAGCGCCTGTGGGCCGAGATCGAGAAGGCCCACATCGGCATGCTGGGCATCGTTGACGGGCCGCCGCAACATTTCCAGCCCATGACCTGCTTCTGCGAGCCGGAAGCGGGCGAGATCTGGTTCTTCACCCGGGCCGAGACCGATCTGGCGCGCGACGTCAGCGCCGGCGCCCGCAAGGCGATGCTGGTCATCCAGTCCAAGGATCGCGAGGCCCAGGCCTGCGTCGGCGGCGAACTGACCGTCGAGATGGACCGCGCCCGCATCGACCAGTGGTGGTCGCCGATGGTCGCCGCCTGGTATCCCGAAGGCAAGGACGACCCGGATCTGCGCCTCATCCGCATGAAGTGCCAGGACGCGCGCGTCTGGCTCAGCGACGCCGGGCCGATCAAGTACGCCTGGGAAGTCACCCGCGCCAACCTGACCGGCCGCCAGCCGGACCTCGGCGGCCGCACCGATGTACGCCTGAACTAGAGGAGTCCGGACGCCGCCCGCCGCATGGCGGGCGGCGATCCATCCTAGCCCTTCGGCTTGAACGGCCCGGGAACCCGGGCGCCGCCCTGCCTCGCCAGCATCCAGCCCGGATACTCCGGCGGCAGGGCCGAGACCTCGTCCAGCACCGTCAGCTCTTCCGGCGTCAGCTCGATCTCTGCGGCGGCCAGATTGTCTTCCAACTGCTCGCTGGTCTTGGCCCCGATGATCACCGTCGTCACGAACGGCCGCGAGAGCACCCAGGCCAGCGCAATCCGCGCCACCGAGACCCCGCGCGCGTCGGCGATGCCACGCATGGCGTCGACACAGGCCCACGCCCTCTCGCGATTGACGGGCGGGAAGTCGAAACTGGCCCGCCGCGCGCCTTCCGGCCCGTTGCTCCCCGGCCCGAACTTGCCCGACAGCAGCCCGCCCGCCAGCGGCGACCAGACCATCAGCCCCATCTGCTGGTCCTCCAGCATCGGCGTTATGTCGCGTTCCAGGTCCCGTCCGGCGATGGAATAGTAGGCCTGCACCGTCTCGAACCGGGCGTAACCCATCCTGTCGCTGATCCCATGGGCCTTCATCATCTTCCAGGCCTGCCAGTTGGAGCAGCCGATGTACCGGACCAGCCCCTGGCTCACGAGATCGTCCAGCGCCCGCATGGTTTCCTCCACGGGCGTGATCGGGTCATTGGCGTGGATCTGGAACAGGTCGATGTGGTCCAGGCCCATGCGCTCCAGACTGGCCTTGACCCCGTCCATGATATGCCCGCGCGAGGCGCCGCGATCGTTGGGACCACGCCCCATCTCGCCATAGACCTTGGTCGCCACGACGACGTCGCTGCGCTTGACCCCCAGGTTTCGCAGCGCCTGGCCGACCATCCGCTCCGATTGGCCGAACGAATAGACGTCGGCGGTGTCGATGAAGTTCACACCCGCCGCCAGGGCGCGCCCGACCATCTCGTCGACGCCCTTCTGGTCCACCGCGCCGATGGCGCCCCACATGCCGGCCGCCTGCTCGGCGAAGGTCATCGCGCCCAGACACATTTCGGACACATACAGGCCCGTCCGGCCCAAACGACGATACTTCATGGTCATTCTCCCTGAGCACTGAAAAGGAACAAGGTTCTCGCGAACCGCCGGTATGTCGACTGTCCGACAGATACAGAACTGGTCAGGTCGCCGCCCCAAGCTGGGCCGAATTGCGACAGCTGCTTCCTCCTGTGGATACCGGTCCGTCCAATGTCGACCACTCGACAGTTCTTGGCGATCCGCGCCTGTAGCTTGCAACCCGCGCCGCGAAACGGCGTTCGATTCGCCATGAAGAGTACGCCGCGCTTGAAAAACCGACTGCTGGCCAGCCTGTCCACCGAGGACTTCGCGCGCCTTTCCACGGCGATGACCACGGTCGAGCTGGAAAAGGGACGCCTGCTCTATGAGCCCGGCGACCCGATCGAAACGGTATACTTCCCCCACGACTGCGTCATCTCCCTGATGACGCTGATGGAGAGCGGGGCCGCCATCGAGTCCGTCACCATCGGCCGCGAGGGCGCGTTCGGCCTGATGACGGCCATCGCCCCGCGCCAGTCAATGTCGCGCGCCATCATACAGGTCGCCGGCTGGGCCTCCAGGCTGCCCGCCTCGCGCCTGGCCGAGGCTGCCCAGCGCAGCCCCGAACTCCTGGGCCTGATCGACCGTCATAACGACGCCCTGTTCGGTCATGCCATCCATTCGGTGGCCTGTAACGCGCTGCACTCGGTCGAGGCGCGCTTCTGCCGCTGGCTGCTTTCCTGCCGTGACCGGATCGACACCGACACGGTCGCCCTGACCCAGGAATTCCTTGCCGACATGCTGGGCGTACAGCGCACCACCGTCACAGCCGTGGCCGGCGCCCTGCAGGCCAAGGGTCTGATCCGCTACCGTCGCGGCGTCGTCGACATCCTCGACCGCCAGGGCCTCGAGGCCGCCGCCTGCGAGTGCTACGGCGCTGTGCGGGATCACTACGAGCGGCTTCTGCCCTCCCCGTTCGGCGGCTGAGGGCCTCAGGGTCGCTCGATCCAGGCCGTGATCAGCTTGCGCAGCACCGCCAGGCTGGGCTCGATCTCGACCCCCTCGTCGCCGCGCGCCAGGCCGAGGATGACCTCGTTCATGGCGCCCATGATCATCAGCGCCATGGGCCTCAACGCCGCTTCGCTGGCCTGTGGCGCCAGGGCGCGAAGGCCGTTGCGCAGGGTCGGCAGGCCCAGCCCGTGGTCGATGTCGATCCAGGCGTCCTCGCCCAGCACCACAGGTCCCTCGATCATGACGATGCGGGCGAAGTCCCGCCGGCCGGCGAACTCCAGCGCCGCCCGCGACCCGGCCATGAACATGTCCATCGGCCGCCCGAGCGCGGCCGCCGACGCCGCGCGGCAGTGGCTGTCGAGCGCCTTCTCCAGGCCGATCAGCACCGCGGTGAACAGGGCCAGCTTGTCGGCATAGCGCGCCTGCAGCGCCTCGGGCGTCAGGCCGCACGCCCGCGCCAGGTCCTCGAAGGTCGCCCCGTGAAAACCTTGGTCGGTGAAGACGCGCCGCGCGGCGTCCAGCACGGCGGCGTCATCCGGCGGCGCGACATCGCTCGGGGCTGGAGAGGCCGGCTCTGCGTACATGCCCGCAGGCTAGCGTTGGACGTGGCGCATGCAAGCCGGTTGACGGTTCGATCCGGCGCCGCCCGGCCCTCGGGGGCTTCGCAGGCGCGTCCTTAGGGTCTATAGCCTCCCCCGCCCAGCGCGGGGCGGAGAGGGCCTGTGTCCCCCCGCCTCCGGCGCGCCAACCTTTTCGGGAGAGAGACCCCGCACATGGCCAAGATCAAGGTCGCCAATCCGGTCGTCGACATGGACGGCGACGAGATGACCCGCATCATCTGGAAGCTCATCAAGGACAAGCTGATCTTCCCCTACCTGGACCTCGAGCTGGACTACTATGACCTGTCGGTCGAGCACCGCGACGCCACCGACGACCAGGTGACCATCGACGCGGCCAACGCCACCAAGCGTCACGGCGTGGCCGTCAAGTGCGCCACCATCACGCCGGATGAAGCCCGCGTCGAGGAGTTCGGCCTCAAGAAGATGTGGAAGAGCCCCAACGGCACCATCCGCAACATCCTGGGCGGCGTGATCTTCCGCGAGCCGATCATCTGCCAGAACGTGCCGCGCCTGGTGCCGGGCTGGACCCAGCCGATCATCGTCGGCCGCCACGCCTTCGGCGACCAGTACCGCGCCACCGACTTCCTCTTCCCGGGCAAGGGCAAGCTGTCGATCAAGTTCGTCGGCGACGACGGCAAGGTCATCGAGCATGAAGTGTTCGACGCCCCGGGCGCCGGCGTGTCGCTGGCCATGTACAACCTCGACGACTCGATCCGCGACTTCGCCCACGCCAGCTTCGCCTACGGCCTGGCGCGCAACTACCCGGTCTACCTGTCGACGAAGAACACGATCCTCAAGGCCTACGACGGCCGCTTCAAGGACATCTTTCAGGAGATCTTCGACGCCGAGTACAAGGCCGAGTTCGACAAGCGCGGCCTGACCTACGAACATCGCCTGATCGACGACATGGTCGCCGCCGCCCTGAAGTGGTCGGGCGGCTACGTCTGGGCCTGCAAGAACTACGATGGCGACGTGCAGTCGGACATCGTCGCCCAGGGCTTCGGCTCGCTGGGCCTGATGACCAGCGTGCTGATGACCCCGGACGGCCAGACCGTCGAGGCCGAGGCCGCCCACGGCACCGTCACCCGCCACTACCGCCAGCACCAGAAGGGCGAGTCGACCTCGACCAACTCGATCGCCTCGATCTTCGCCTGGACCCGTGGCCTGGCCCACCGCGCCAAGCTCGACAACAACCAGGACCTGGCCAACTTCGCCAGCACCCTGGAGAAGGTCTGCGTTGACACCGTCGAGAGCGGCTTCATGACCAAGGACCTGGCGCTGCTGGTCGGCGACAAGCAGGGCTGGCTGACCACCGAGGGCTTCCTCGACAAGATCGACGAAAACCTCAAGGCGGCCATGGCCAAGGCCTGATCGTCCCCAACAGGACCGATAGAGGGGCGGAGGGCAACCTCCGCCCTTTTTTCGTGGCTTCCGGCAAGACTGGACAAGGCCCTGTGATCTGCCTCACATCGACGAACGTAGTTTCGCGGGATTGTTCAGGAATTCAGGGACTTGGCGGCTCGCGCTGATTGTCTCCGACAGAATTCGCGTCTCAAGTGTTTGGCTTCATGGATCGGCGTACGCCCTTCACCTCGCATCCCGGTCTGGCCGGCGCCTCGATCGAGCCGTGGCTGAACGACGCCGTGGCGCTGCAGGCGGCGATCCGCGCCGGCTCGACCGGCTTCGCCGAGGGCCTGGATGAGCCCCTCGCCGCCTACGCCCTGTTGCGCACCGAACGTCTCGCCGGCGCGGTCCTGACCCGCGACGGCGCGGTCCTCCTGGCCACGCCCGGCTTCGAAGGCTTTCTCGATGGCGACAGCCTCGATCCCGACGCCCTCGCCGACGCCCTGGGCGGGCGCCGGCGCCTTGTGTTCGCCGAGGATGATGACGCCCGCTGGACCGCAGCGGCCTATGGCTCGCTGGCGCGGGCCCGCGAGTGGACGCTGCCGGCGGCCATCGCGCCCGGCCTCGACCTTCCCCGTGCCTCGGTCGTGGTGCTCGCGACGCCCCGGGCCAGCCTGGACGACGCCCTTGCCGACGCCTGCGCCGCCTTCGGCCTTACGGAGCTCCAGACGCGTGTCTCGCGCGCCCTGATCGAGACCGGCAACGCCCGCGACGCCGCCGCCCGCGCCGGCGTCAGCTACGAGACCGCCCGCACGGTCATCGGCGAGGCCATGCGGCGCGTCGGCGCGCCCAAGACCACCGCCTTCATCGAGCGGCTCGTGCGGCTGTCGTTCGGCGTCTGGCCGGAGGGACGCGAGGGCGCCGACATCCTGCGGGATACCTGGGGCCTGTCGCCGCGCCAGGCCGCCCTCGCCCTGCGGCTGGCGGAAGGCCAGACCCGCGCCGAGGCCGCCCGCGCCTCCGGCATGTCCGACGCCACGGCCAAGAAGGAGCTGGAGATCATCTATCTGGCCCTGGGCGTGCGGACAGCCGCAGCCCTGGCCGCCCGCGTGGCCGGCGCCCAGGCGCTGTCCCTGCTGACCGAGGCGACGCTCGGCGAGGCCCAGACGGGCGGCGCCGGGATCGAGCCCCTGCGCCTGATCACCCGCCCGACCGGCGGACAGGTCGCCTTCAGCGACTACGGCCCGCGCGGCGGCCGGCCCGTGCTGGTCCTGCACTCCAGCTCCGCCTCGCGCCCCGCCCCCACCATCCTGGTCGAGACGCTGCAGGCCGCCGGCTATCGCCCCCTGGCGCTGGATCGCCCCGGTTTTGGCCTGACCGATCCCATGCCCGACCCCGACTGGCGCGAGAACGCGTTCGCCTCGGCCGTCGACGACATCGTGCTGATGCTGGAAGCGCTTAAGCTGCCGCGCGTCGATGTCATCGCCCGCGGCGGCGCCCAGGTGGCGGTCGAGCTCCACCACCGCCGTCCCGACCTGATGGGCCGTGTCGTACTGGTCAATCCCGATCCGCCCACCGTGCCGGAAGCCAGCCGCCAGGGCGTGCTCGCCGCCGTCAAGGAGGCCTTCTTCCGTCACCCGCAGATGATCGAGGGCCTGGCCCGCCTGTTCGCCGCCCACCTCACGCCCGAGGCGGCGCGCCGCGTCCTGGTGCGCACGCTCGACAACAGCCCCCGCGACCTCGCCGTCATGGAGGAGCCGCGCAACTACGCCGACTACCAGCGCGGGTTCCGCACCTTCTCGACGGGCCGGGTGGCCGGCTACGTCGCCGAGCAGATCGGCCTGATCCGCTGGACCACGCCGCCGCTCCAGGGCGCCGGCCACTGGCGCGTTCTGCTGGGCGCGCATGATCCGCTGCACGATCCGGCCACCACCCTGGCCTACTGGCGGAGCGTGCTGCCAGGGGCCCGCTTCGACATGATCGAGGACGCCGCCCGCTTCATCGTCTTCAGCCATCCCGGCCTCGTCGTCGAGGCGTTGGCGACGCCCTGACTCGCTTGTCGCGCGAAGCGCTTGCGCATCGCCCCTCGCCTGATGTTCTGATGGGGCCATGAACAACGCCCTCTTCCGGCTGGTGGTGCTGGCCGCCGCCCTCTTCGCCCTCGCCTTCATGGGCGCGCCCTTCGCCGCCTATCGGGCGCTGAACGCCGCCACCGCCGCCGAGGACGTCCAGGCGGTTTCCGAGCTGGTCGACTTCCACGCCGTGCGAAAGAGCCTGGCCCAACAGCTCGATCCGGAGATGTCCGGGTCCGCCGAGCCTCCGACCATCTGGCAGGACCCCATCGGCGCCCTTCGTCGCGCCTGGAAGGATGTCGCCCCGTCGGAGCCCCGCGCCGAGGCCTATCTGACGCTGGATGGCCTCTCGGCGCTCGTGCGCGGCTACCGGCCGGGCGCGGCGCCCCCGCCTGAAAAGCCGGGCGGCGGTGTCGGCGGCGCCATCGGCGCCTTCGTCGGCGGTCCCTGGCCCGGCGTCGCCTACTTCGGCTTCGACCGCGTCCGGCTGGCCGTTCGCCGGCCCGGGGAGCCGGCCACCGTCACGGTCCTGACCTTCGAGCGCCGCGACCTGTTCACCTGGAAACTGGTCCACGTCCAGCTGCCCGAATCCGAGCGCTGACACGCAATTGTTCTTGCTTTGTTCCGGTTCGATGCTAGCGTTCCCGTCCACTCAAGGGAGGCTCTCGCCATGATCGGATATGTCACTATCGGCGCGCTCGACAGCGAGGCGTCAGGCCGCTTCTACGACGCGGTGTTCGCCGCCATCGGCTCCAACCGCAAGACCGAGGGCGGCGGCTGGATCGGCTACGGTCCGGTGTCCGGCGGCGACAGCATCCAGGACTGCCACACCGCCATCTGCCCGCCGTTCGACGGCCAGGCGGCGCGCCCCGGCAATGGCATCATGGTCGCCTATGTCGCCGACTCCGCCGCCGCGGTGGACGCCGCCCATGCCGCCGGCCTCGCCAACGGGGGCTCCGACGAAGGGGCGCCCGGCCACCGGCCGCCCGGAACCCCGGGCTTCTACGGCGCCTATCTGCGCGACCCGACCGGCAACAAGATCTGCATCTTCGCCCAGGCCTGAGCCGGCCGGCGCGGGGCTGGCGTCAGGCCAGTCCCGCCTTGACCGCCGCCACGCCGTCGGCCGCCTTGGTCGCATCCGGCGCGCCGCCCTGGGCGAAGTCGGGCTTGCCGCCGGCGCCGGCGCCGCCCATGGCGATCACCGCGGCCTTGGCGAGCTCGGCGGCGTTGAAGCGGCCGACCAGGTCTGGCGTCACCGCCACCGCAACTGCCGCCTTGCCGTCGGCCGTGCCGACCAGGGCGACGACGCCCGAGCCGACCTGCTTGCGGAAGTCCTCGACAAGGCCGCGCAGGTCCTTGCCGCCGACGCCGTCCAGCACCCGGCCGATGAACTTGACCCCGCCGACCTCTTCCGGCGCGGCCGCCCCGCCCGAGCCGCCGCCGAGCGCCAGCTGCTTCTTGGCGTCGGACAGGGCCTTCTCCAGCGAGCGGCGCTGGGCTTCCAGCGCATCCACCCGGCCGAGAACCTCGGCGACCGGGGTCTTGAAGCGTTCGGCCAGTTCCCGGGCGACGCCAGCCTGGTCCTGCAGCCAGCGCCGCGCCGCCTCGCCGGTCAGCGCCTCGATACGGCGGATGCCCGCCGCGACGCCCTGCTCGGCCACGACCTTGAACAGGCCGATGTCGCCGGTGCGCGCCACATGAGTGCCGCCGCACAGCTCGACCGAATAGGGCCCCTCGCCGTCCAGCGCACGGCCCAGCGTCAGCACCCGGACCTCATCGCCGTACTTCTCGCCGAACAGCGCCATGGCGCCGGCCTCGATGGCCGCCTGCGGCGCCATCATCTTCGTCTCGGCGGGCAGGTTCTGCAGGACGACCGCGTTCACCTCGTCCTCGATCCGCGCGATCTCCTCGGCCGTCACCGGGCCGCCGTGGCTGAAGTCGAAGCGGATCCGCTCGCCATCGACCATCTGGCCCTTCTGGCTGACGTGCGGTCCCAGCACATGGCGCAGCGCCGCGTGCAGCAGGTGGGTGGCCGAGTGGTTGGCGCGCGTCGTCTGGCGGGCCGGCGGATCGACGTGCAGCGACACTTCCGTCCCTACGGCAAGATCGCCCGACAGGATCTCGATGTCGTGCACATGCAGGTCGCCCGCCTGCTTCTGGACATCCAGCACCCGCGCCGAACCGCCCTTCCATTCCACCACGCCGCGATCGCCGGCCTGGCCGCCGCTCTCGGCATAGAAGGGGCTGCGGTCGAAGACGACCTGCACCACCTGGCCCTCGCCGGCGCTGTCGACGCGCTCGCCGTCGAAGACCATCGCCTTGACCGCGCCCGTCCCGTCCACGCCGTCATAGCCGGTGAAGACCGACGCGCCGACCTCGTCGCGCACCGCGAACCACAGGGCCGCCGCCGCCTTCTGGCCGGAGCCCTTCCAGTTTTCGCGGCTGTTTTCCCGCTGGCGCGCCATCTCGGCGTCGAAGCCCTCGAGATCGACCGTCAGCCCCTTCGCCCGCACCGCGTCCTGGGTCAGGTCGAGCGGGAAGCCGTAGGTGTCGTACAGCTTGAACGCCACCGCGCCGGGCAGCACCCCGCCATCGGCCAGGCCGCCGGTCGCCTCGTCCAGCAGGATCATCCCGCGCCCCAGCGTGCGGCGGAACCGCTCCTCCTCCTGGCGCAGGGTCTCGGCGATGGCCGCCTCGGCCCGCCGCAGCTCGCCATAGGCGCCGCCCATCTCGCCGACCAGGGTCGGCACGAGCCGGTGCATCAGCGGCTGTTCGGCGCCCAGCAGGTGGGCGTGGCGCATCGCCCGGCGCATGATGCGGCGCAGGACATAGCCGCGCCCCTCGTTCGACGGCGTGACGCCATCGGCGATCAGGAAGGCGCTGCAGCGCAGGTGGTCGGCGATCACCCGGTGGCTCGGCGCCCGGTCGCCCTCGGCCTTGACGCCGGTCAGGTCGACGCTGTCGGCGATCAGGGTCTTGAACAGGTCGGTGTCGTAGTTGTCGTGCACGCCCTGCAGCACCGCCCCGATCCGCTCCAGCCCCATGCCGGTGTCGATCGAGGGCTTGGGCAGGTTGGTGCGCGTGCCGTCAGCATGCTGCTCGAACTGCATGAAGACGAGATTCCAGATCTCGACGAAGCGGTCGCCGTCCTCGTCCGGGCTGCCGGGAGGGCCGCCGAAGATGTGATCGCCGTGGTCGTAGAAGATTTCCGAGCAGGGGCCGCAGGGGCCGGTGTCGCCCATGGACCAGAAGTTGTCGCTGGTCGGGATGCGGATGATCCGCCCGTCGTCCAGCCCGGCGATCTTCTTCCACAGCTCCGCCGCCTCGTCGTCGGTGTGGTAGACGGTGACGGTCAGCTTGTCCTTGGGCAGGGCGAAGTCGCGCGTCAGCAGGGTCCAGGCGTGGTGGATCGCCTCTTCCTTGAAGTAGTCGCCGAACGAGAAGTTGCCGAGCATCTCGAAGAAGGTGTGGTGGCGGGCCGTGTAGCCGACGTTATCCAGGTCGTTGTGCTTGCCGCCGGCGCGGACGCACTTCTGCGAGCTGGCCGCGCGCGGGCTGGCCGGCGTCTCGGCGCCGGTGAAGACGTTCTTGAACGGCACCATGCCGGCGTTGACGAACAGCAGGGTCGGGTCGTCCTGCGGCACCAGCGGGGCCGAGGCCGTGACCGCATGGCCGTTCTTGCCGAAGTAGTCGAGGAAGGTGGCGCGGATGTCGTTCAGGCTTTTCATGCGCGGTTCTCTAAAGCGCGTTCGGATGCGTGGAAACCGCATATTGGATTGAACGCGCCGCTTCAAAGGGTCTGCGGCGGACCGGCGGGCGGGACCAGCGGGGATCGGCCGGTCCAGCTCCTGCGGCCCTGCCTGCTCAGATGGGGTCTCTGGCCGCCGACGGCCAGTCGTCCCTCGCCTCTCCCTCGTCGCCCTACGCCCAAACGAAAAGGACGCCCGCCAGGGCCGGCGGACGTCCTTTAGCCTCGGCTACGCCCGTGCGGGGCGAAGCGGACGCGAAGGGTGGGATCGGACGCTTCGATATCGAGCGTGGCCGAGGCTGTCCCGGTGGAAGGATCAGTCCTCGTCGCCCTCGGACGGGCCGACCAGCAGTTCTTCCTCGATGTCGGCCGACTTGCCGCGCACCTGGGCCTCGATCTCGGCGGCGATGTCGGGATTGTTCTTGAGGAACTCCCGCGCATTGTCGCGACCCTGGCCGATCCGCTGGCTGTTCCAGGAGAACCAGCTGCCCGACTTGTCGATCACCCCGGCCTTGACGCCCAGGTCGATCACCTCGCCCAGCTTGGAGATGCCCTGGCCGTACATGATGTCGAACTCGACCTCGCGGAACGGCGGGGCCACCTTGTTCTTCACCACCTTGACCCGGACGTTGTTGCCGATGATCTCGTCGCGGACCTTGACCGAGCCGGTCCGGCGGATGTCGAGGCGGACCGAGGCGTAGAACTTCAGCGCGTTGCCGCCGGTGGTCGTTTCCGGGCTGCCGTACATCACCCCGATCTTCATGCGGATCTGGTTGATGAAGATGACCAGGGTCTTGGCCTTGTTGATCGAGGCGGTCAGCTTGCGCAGCGCCTGGCTCATCAGCCGCGCCTGCAGGCCCGGCAGGCTGTCGCCCATCTCGCCCTCGATCTCGGCGCGCGGCGTCAGGGCCGCCACCGAGTCGATGACGATGACGTCCACCGCGTTCGAGCGGACCAGGGTGTCGGTGATCTCGAGCGCCTGCTCGCCGGTGTCCGGCTGGGCCACCAGCAGATCGTCCAGGTTGACGCCCAGCTTGTGGGCGTAGGACGGATCGAGCGCGTGCTCGGCGTCGACGAAGGCGGCGGTGCCGCCGGCCTTCTGCACCTCGGCCACGACGTGCAGCGCCAGGGTGGTCTTGCCCGAGCTTTCCGGCCCGTAGATCTCGACGATCCGCCCCTTGGGCAGGCCGCCGATGCCGAGCGCCATGTCCAGGCCGAGCGAGCCGGTCGAGACCGCCTCGATCTCGACGACCTTGCCCTTGTCGCCCAGCTTCATCACCGAGCCCTTGCCGAAGGCCCGATCGATCTGGCTCAGCGCCGCTTCGAGCGCCCGTTGCTTGTCGCCGTCGTCCTTGGTCACGAGTCTCAACGCTGATTGGCTCATCGAAAGCCACCCTTCTTCCACGATTCTGCCGGCCCGTCCGACGTCGTCAGAAGATGAGTATGTGCACGCTTTGTTCCTGTTCGCAATATGTTCTTTTTTGCCCTCACCCATACCGCCGGCGACAGGCTCCGCCGAACCGGCGCGTGCGGGTCGCCGCGCCCCAGCCGCTGGTGCGGAAGACGCTTTGGTAGGTGATCACCACCGCCCCGCCCGCGTCCTCGTGATAGGTGAGATCCAGCTCGGTGTAGGAATCGACGAAGTCCGGATCGCTGTTGGCCAGGATCTTCGTCCCCGTGATGTTGTTGATGATCAGCCGCTGCCCCGAGACCTGCTCGACGATCAGGTCGCTGTTCAGATCAACCCGCCAGATGCTGAAGCCGCTTCCCGTGTCGCACTGAACCGTCTGCAGGCTGCCGGGCTGGCGGTCCGGCGCGGGGGCCGAGGCGGCATAGGCCGGCGCCGGCGCCGGTTGCGGAGCAGGCTCGGGCATGACCCACTTCACGGTCGTGCGCATGGTCGAGGCCACCGGCGCGCCGGCCGCGTTCTGCGCCGGTGTGAAGCGCCCATAGCGCATCCAGACCTTGCAGGTCTCCTCCTCCAGCCCGCCGCCGAGATTGCTCACGGGCGTACAGCCGCTCACTTTTCCGGTCTCGTCTATGGCCAGCGTCACGGTGGTGACGCCCTCGATTTCCAGGTTCTGCGCCCGCATCGGATAGACGAAGCTGTCCCCCGTTGGCCGCCGCAGGATCTGTGCGCTCTTCGCCTGCGACTTGGCCTTGGGACTCGCCGTCGCCTGGGCGTTCGCCGGTCCGGCGTCCTCGATCACCCATCCGGCGACAACAGCCGCACTCAGCGCCAGCCCGACCGCCCTTTTCCCGACCATGACCTCACTCCGCCCGTCCGATGACGCGCCGATCCTTGGCGCGCCATGGCCGGCAGACCATCCCCTTTTGTGGGGTCCTACCCCCTGGCGGGATTGATCAGGTACTTTTCCCCTGTCGCCTTGCGCACGAACCCGGCGATGGCGTCCGGCGTCACCATCTCGCTCAGCGACAGCTCGGCCGTATAGTGGCTGGCGAAGGTGGTCTTCAGCTCGTCCATCACCCGCTGGCGCAGCCGCTGGGCCGTCTGCGCGCCGGCCTTCTGCATGAACCAGGTCAGCAGCCAGCCGCCGACGCCCCATGACATACCGAAGGTGCGGTCGATCACCGTCGGCCGGGTGTCCAGCCCGCCGTACAGATAGACCTGCTTGTGCACCGGCGAGCCGTACCGGGCGTATTCCCCCGCCCCCCGCATCAGCGCCGCCTCCATCGCCTTCAGGATCGCCCCCGCCATCTCGCCGCCGCCGATGGCGTCGAAGGCGATGGTGGCGCCGGCCTCGGCGATGGCGTCGGTCAGCGCCGCCTGGAAGTCCGGCGCGCTGCTGTCGACGACCCAGCGGGCCCCCTCGCCCTTCAGGATCGCCGCCTGCGCCGGGCTGCGCACCACATTGACCAGCGACACCCCGTCCTTGAGGCAGATCCGGTTCAGCATCTGGCCCAGGTTCGAGGCCGCGGCGGTGTGGACCAGCGCCGTGTGCCCCTCCGCCCGCATCGTCTCCACCATGCCCAGCGCCGTCAGAGGATTGACGAAGCACGAGGCGCCGTCCGCGGCGCTGGCGCCCTCGGGCAGGACCATCACCTCCCGCGCCTTGATCAGCCGGTACTGGGCGTACATCGACCCGCCGAGCATGGCCACGGTCTTGCCGAGATAGGCTTCCGCGCCGGCCCCCGCCGCGACCACCGTCCCTGCGCCCTCGTTGCCGACCGGCAGGGGCTGGCCGATGCGGCTGGCCACGCCGGCCATATGGGTCGCGGGAATCTGCGCCGCGACCTCGGGCCGGCCGGCGTCCGCCACCGTCTCGAACCGCGCCGTATGCGCCGGGCCCAGCATCATGCCGAGGTCGGAGGGGTTGACCGGACTGGCCTCGACCCGGACCAGCAGTTCGCCCTCCTCCGGCGCCCGGAACGCCGTCTCCTCGAGATAGACCCTCAACTGACCGTCCTCGGTGACAAGCGATCGCATGGCGAGGCCGCGCACGGGGTCCTGGGTCATCTCGAAGCTCCTGCTGTTTCCCGCACCGACAGTGGCGCCCGTCCCCTGGGGTCGCCAAGTCCCCGCGTCGCGATTGACAGCCTTCCCCGACCGGGCATCCTGCGCACCGGGGGACATCGCGATGAAAACCAACTTCTGGCGGGTGCTGCTGGCGTTCGTGGCGGCCTGGATCATGGCGCCGCTGCTGGTGTCGATCGGCATCGGCCTTGCGACGGGCCTGGGTGATCCGCGCCCCGGCGAGACCCTGCTCGATCCTGTGCTCAAAATGCTGTTCTACGGGCTGATCATCGGGATCCCCTACAGCCTCGTTCTGATGCTGGTCGTCGTCTCGCCGGCCTGGTTCCTGCTGCACAGGCGCGGCGTGCGGCGGCGCGGCTTCATGATCGTCGGCGGGCTGGTCGGCGCCGGGCTTGGCCTGATCTTCGCCGCGCCAGGGGCCTTTCGCCCTGAACGGATTGATCTCCTGCTGCTGGTCCTGACCGTCCTGGTTCCCGCGCTCGCCGGCGTCCTGTGCGCCTTCGCGATCCACCGCATCGCCTACGGCCGGTCCCCGACCGGCGCTTGACCTACCCCACAAATGGGGACTGACAGCGGGTTCGTCGTCGATAGCCTCCCCGCGTCATCTCGTGGGGAAACCATCATGCTCAAGTCGCTCGCCGCCGCGCTCGGCGCTGCAACCCTCCTGGCCTGCCTTCCGGCCGCCGCCCAGGCCCAGCCGATGGCCAAGGACCTCGTCGTCGAGGCCCTGGTCAAACAGGGCATCACCGGCTACCAGATCCACAACCAGATCGACTGGCAGACCTATCTCCATCCGGTCTCGGGCGATGGCTTCAACGGCCTCAACATCTCCATCGTCGGCGCGTCCGGCGGCGGCGTGGCCCTGCACATGGCCACCCTGCGCAACACGACGTCCAAGCCCTACTGCATCGTCCCGATCCTGACCTACTCCCTGCCCTCCCGCGTCAAAGGCATGGCCAACACCGCCCAGATCGTCGAGCCCTACAGCTACACCGTGCTGTTCAGCGCCGATGGCTGGTCGCGCGGCAGCGACGCCCGCTTCGGCTGGGGCATCGCCTACTGGCCGGCCCGCACCGATGTCAGCGAGGGCCGCTGCTGGTCCGCGGCGCCGGAGGGCCTCGACGAATGGCGCTCGAACGGCCGGGCGGTGGACTTCTGGAACAACCGCCGCTGACACCCCGGCGGATGGGGCGGGGCGCCCGGCGAAATCGCCGGAATGCCCCCCAATCTGAGGGACGCGCCTCCCGCCCCTGCGTCTAGGCTGACGGTCCCCCGCCGTAGGACCGCGTCATGCCCCTCTCTCGCCTCGCCCCTTCCCGTCTTGCCCTTTCCTGCATGGCCATGGCCGCCCTCCTGCTGCTCGGCCGGGGCGTCGCCGCCCAGCCCGCCCCGCCGGCCGGCTGGAACCTGATCAGGGAGGCCGGCTTCTGCGCGCTCGGCCGTGACCATCCCGGCGGCTATGTCGCCATGGTCAAGATCGGTCAGGCCAAGGCCGTGTTTGGCGGCGGCTATGCAACCACGCTGTCAGGCATCGCCGTCTCGGCGCCCTCATGGCCCGCCGCGGGTCCGGGCGAGACGCTCGACGTCGATTTCCTCAAGGGCGGCCGCAAGATCTGGACGGTCAAGGCCTTACGCGCCGGGAGCCTCTACATCCTGGCCCCCAACGACCGCAAAGGCATCCAGGCCATCAACGACATGATGCCGGTCAGCTTCCGGCCCTCGAAGGGCGGAACCACCATCGAGGCGCCGGTCGACCGGCGCGACGCCATGGCCGCCTACGCCTGGATCGAGCGCAACTGCCGCCTCTGACTGTCGGAGATGCCGTCATGCCCAGACGTCACCTTTCGCTGGCGCTCGCCGCCAGCCTTATGCCGGTGGCGTTCCGCCCCGCCGGCGGCCGCCTGCCGGCCGTCGAGGTCCCGCTGGCCCGCGGCGAGGCCGAAGCCGCCTTCCGCTGGCTGCCGCTCGAGTGCGGCGACTGAGCCCCCCGGGCGCCGAGACCCCCGGACCGAGGTTTCGCACGGTCGCGACGTCGCCTAGGGTCAGCCGCGCCCACCGGGAGCCCGCCGCATGTCCTCGTCACGCCTTGCCCTCGCCGCGACCGTCCTGCTGCTCCTGGTCGGATCACCCCCGGCGCATGCCCAGCCCGCGCCGCCGCCAGGCTGGGACCTGATCCGTGAACCCACCTACTGCGGCCTCGGCCGCGAGGTCCCCGGCGCCTACGTCGCCATCATGAAGTTCGGCCAGACGCCAGCCTTCTGGGGCGGCTACTCGACCAGCGTCACGGGTCTGGCCGTGATCGTCGAGGGATGGCCGACGGTTCCGGACGGAGAGGCCATCGAGGTCGACGTCCTCAAGGAAGGCCGCCGGATCTGGACCGTCGAGGCCCGCAGGGTGGGCGGGGTCTATCTGCTCGCGCCGAACGACGACAAGGGACTGGAAGCCATCACCACCATGCTGCCCGTCAGCCTCCGGCCCGCGCGCACGGCGGCCCCCCTGGTTACGTTGCCGATCGAGCGTCGCGACGGCATGGCCGCCAAAGCTTGGATGCGCGCCGGCTGCCGCTTGTAGATAGCCACGCCTTGGTGCGACAGGCGGCCGCATTCGCCTGCCAACCAAGGATTAAGCCTGGCCCCGCTATGGAGTGTGTCCAATCGGAGACCTCCCTTGGCCGCCAACCCCCGCACCCTGCTCGGCTTCGCCTTCGCCGCCGCTGACCTGCTGCTAGAGATCGACGACGCCGACATCATCCGCGAGGCCCTTGGCGCCGGCCAGACGGTGCTCGGCCAGGCCGACGGCGCGCTGGTTGGCCGCAGCTGGCGCGAACTGGTGGCCGAAGCCGACCAGCCGCTGATCGAAGCCCTGTTCGCCTGCCTCGACGACGGCCAGCGGCGCGGCCCTGCCCCGGTCCGGCTGGCCGATGCCGATCGCTGCGCCATGATCTCCGCCCGCCGCCTGCCGGGCAACGGCGACCGCATCTCCTGCGCCCTCAGCGCCGCTCCCGCCGTCCGCCAGGGGCGCGCCGCCGACGGCCTCTATGAGCGCGCCGACTTCGAATCCCTCGCCCGCAGCCTGACCGAGGCCGCCCGCGCCACCGGGGTCGAGCTGGAACTGGCCATGGTCGAACTGGCCGGCCTTGCCGAGGCCCGCGCCGGCGTCGCCGCCGACGGCCCCTCCGCGCTGGACGCCAGGGTCGCCGGCGCTCTGCGCGCCGAGGCCGGACCCCTGGGCGCCGCCACCCGCCTCGCCGAAGAGCGCTTCGCCGTGCTCCGCCAGAAGGGCGAGCCCGCCGAGGTCGTCACCCGCCGCCTCGCCCGCGCCGTGAACAGCATCGCCGGCGGCGAACTGGTCCGCTGCGCCGCCCAGGCCCTCCCGCTCGAGGCCGCCTCGCCGGGCCGGCTGGCCCGGGCCCTCCGCTACGCCCTCGACGACTTCCTGACCGAGGGCCTCAAGGACGTGCCTCCGACCTCGATGGCCGAGGCCATGAACCGTTCGGTCCGCCGCACCCTCAACCGCGCCGGCGAGCTTGGCCTGGCCGTCAGCCAGCGCCGCTTCACCCTCGCCTTCCAGCCGGTCGTGCGCCTGGCCGACGGCGTGCTGCACCACCACGAGGCGCTCGTCCGCTTCGAGGAAGGCGCCAGCCCCTTCGCCATGGTCCGCATGGCCGAGGAGTTCGACCTGATCGAGGAGCTCGACCGGGCCGTGATCGAACAGGCTGTCCGCCGCCTCAAGGGCGACCGCACCGGCAAGCTGCGCTTGGCCGTCAATGTCTCGGGCCGCAGCATCGTCTCGACGCCGTTCGTCGAATCGCTCGAGCGGCTGTTGCTCAAGGACGCGCGCCTGCCATCCCGCATCATCTTCGAGATCACCGAGAGCGCCGCCATCGACGACCTCGAGCTGGCCAACCGCCACATCCAGGCCCTGCGCCGCGCCGGCGCCCTGGTCTGCCTGGACGACTTCGGCTCCGGCGCCGCCTCGCTCAGCTATCTGCAGGCGCTGACGGTCGATGTCGTGAAGATCGACGGCCGCTACGTCCGCGACCTGGCCGCGGGCGGGCGCGACGCGGCCCTGGTCCGCCACCTGGTCAAGCTGTGCAAGGACCTGCAGGTCCGCACGGTGGCCGAGATGGTCGAGACGCCGCAGGTCGAGGAGGTCATTCTCGCCGCCGGCGTCGATCTGGCCCAGGGCTGGCTCTATGGGCGCCCCGCCGACCAGCCCGAGCCGCCGCTGGCCCGCATCACCGCCTCAAGACGGACCGGGACCACCAACGACTGGCGGTAGGGCGGCGCGGACGCCGCCCCTTTCCTCAGGCCCCTTCCTCAGGCCCTTTCCTCAGGCTTTGGCCGAGGCGATGTAGTTGTCCACCACGTTGCCCAGCACCTTCAGCGGCGTGCCGCCCGACAGCAGGGCCGCGTCGTGGAATTTGCGGATGTCGAACCGGCGGCCCAGCGCCTTGCGCGCCTTGGCCCGTTCTTCCAGGAACACCAGCTTGCCGACCATATAGCTGCAGGCCTGGCCGGGCCAGACGCTGTAGCGTTCGATCTCGGTGATGGCGCTCGCCTCCTGGTCGCCGATGGTGTCGACGTAGAACTTGATCGCCTGCTCGCGGCTCCACTTCTTGGCGTGCATGCCGCTGTCGACGACCAGCCGCACCGCGCGGAACATCGCATCGTGCAGCATGCCGATCTCGCCCAGCACATCGTTGCGGTACATGCCCATCTCGACCGCCAGTTCCTCGGCGTACAGCGCCCAGCCCTCGCTGTAGCCCGAGAAGCCGATCACCTTGCGGATCAGCGGCAGGTCGCCCGCCTCGTTGTTCAGCGCCAGCTGCAGGTGGTGGCCCGGAATCGCCTCGTGATAGGTCAGGGTCGGCAGCACGAACTTCGGCTGCTCCTTGGTGTCGCGCAGGTTGATCCAGTAGATCCCCGGCCGCGAGCCATCCAGCGACGGCGAATTGTAGTAGCCGCCCGGCGCGCCGGCCTCGATGGCCTTGGGCACCCGGCGGATCTCGCACTTGGCCTTGGGCAGCTGGCCGAACCACTTGGGCAGCAGCGGCTCGATGTCCCGCACCTGCTGGTTCAGGCTCTCGATCAGCGCTTCCTTGCCCTCGTCGGTGTTCGGCCAGTGCTGCTTGGGATCGTCGTACATGGCGCGATAGCGCTCGCCGACCGTGCCCTTGGTGTAGCCGGCCTTCTTCATCAGCACGTCGGCCCGCGCCCCCAGGCTCTTGCAGAGCTCCAGGCCCGTCCTGTGGATCTCCTCCGGCCCGATCTCGGCGGTCGTGTAGTTGCGCAGCGAGACGTCGTAGTACTCGTCCCCCTTGGGCAGCCGCCAGCAGCCGGCGTCGTGCGAGGCCTTGGGCAGCAGCCCTTCCAGCAGCGCCACCTGCCGGGCCAGGGCCGGCTTGATCTTCTCGTCGTACAGCGCCGCCGACTGGCGGGCGTAGTCGCCCTCGATCTTCTTCTCGGCCGTGCGCCGCACGATCGACGCGACCAGCGTCGTCTCCGCCGTCGGGGTGGCCAGGAAGGCCCGCATCTGGGTCAGCGCCTTGTCCAGGGCGAAGTCGGGGGCCAGCACCCCCTTGGCCGCGTCGCTGCGGCAGGCCTCGGCCTCGTTGTCCAGCATCCGGCCGAACGCCTCCATCCGCGACAGATAGGCGTCGGCGTCATCGGCCGTTTCGATCGAGTGGGCGGTGTCCAGGAAGTCCGGCACCTGCTGATAGCTGCCGGTCAGCTGGCTCAACACATAGGGCGCGCCGGAGCCGCCGCCGGCGTAGTCGAACTTGGCCGCGCTCTCGACCTGGATGCCCAGCACGAACTCGACGGTGTCGTAGTTGACCGCGTCCATGCCCTTCAGCTGGCTGCGGTCGATGGCCTTCAGCGCCGCGTAGTCCCGCTTGCCGTTGGCGCGGTTCTCGGCCTGGGCGGTGGCGGAGTAGTCGCTCAGCTGGCTCTTGGTCCAGGCCAGCGCGCCCTTGTCGATGCCCAGATAGGTGGTCAGCTCCGGCGCCCGCCGGAACGCCTCGTCCATCGCCTTGTCGAACAGGGCGTACATCTTCGCCGCTTCGCCGGTCGGCGCGGCCGCGCCCTGGGCGGCGGCCAGCCGGGGCGCGCCCGCCAGGGCGGCCAGGGCGGTGGCGGAGGCGAGAAGATCGCGGCGGTTCATCATCGGTGGGCTCCCCAGTCCAGTCAGGTCCGGCTTCGGCGCGGACCGCGCTGAATGTTCCTGGGCGGAAGGGTTATGCCCCGCCGCGAGCACCGGCAACGCCTCCGGCGTTAAATCGCCGTAATGCGCATCGGTCCCATCCGCTCGCGCCCTGACCGTCGCAACCTGACCAATATTGCCTCAGCCGCCGCGAGCCGTTCCTTCTCCCCCTGCGGGAGAAGGTGGCGCGAAGCGCCGGATGAGGGGTTGAAGACTCTCGAAGCTGCGTAGCGGCGGCTGAGGTCGCCATCGTCCGACCCCGGCGCGGCCCCACATCCGACGGCCTCCGGCCGCCACCTTCTCCCGAGAGGGGAGAAGGAAAGTTGATGCCGCTCACCCCGCCTTCGCAGTCGAAATCAGGCCGCCATCTGCTGCTTGACCCGCTCGGCCAGGGTCTTGATGTCGATCGGCTTGGGCAGGAAGGACACGCCCTCCTCGCCTTCCAGCAGGTCGCTGAACTCGGCCTCGGCATAGCCGCTGATGAACATCACCGGCGCGTCCCCCAGATAGCCCCGCGCCTTCTTCAGCAGCGTCGGCCCGTCCATGCCGGGCATGATCACGTCGCTGATCAACAGGTCGATGGTGCCGGCGTGCTCGATGGCCAGCTCCAGCGCCTCCTCGCCGTCCGAGGCCTCGATCACCTCGTAGCCGCGCGCCCGCAGCAGTCGGGCGGCCACCCCGCGCACCGCATCCTCGTCTTCGACGAACAGGATCCGCCCGACGCCGGAGAGGTCGCGCGCCGGCGCCCGCACCGGCTTGACCGGCTCGACCGGCGGGGCCGCCGTCACCGCAGGCACATGGATCGGCAGGAAGATGCGGAAACAGGCGCCCTGGCCCGGTTCGCTCTCGACATGGATCCAGCCGTCCGACTGCTTGACGATGCCGTACACCGTCGCCAGCCCCAGGCCCGTGCCCTCGCCCACCGGCTTGGTGGTGAAGAAGGGATCGAAGATCTTGCCGACCACCTCGGGCGGAATTCCTGGGCCATCGTCGCTGACCTCGATCAGCGCCATCTCGCCCATCGGCTGGCCGGCGTAGCCCAGCGCCGCCGCCTCGGCGTGCGCCAGCCGTGCCGTGCGGATGCGCACCACCCCGCCGCTGCCCGCCGCCCGCACTGCATCGCGGGCGTTGACGGCCAGGTTCATGACCGCCGTCTCCAGCTGGCTCTTGTCGGCCCGCACCAGCGGCAGGTTGCGGCCGTAGTCGGTGACCAGCTTGACGTCCTCGCGCAGCAGCCGGCGCAGCAGCACCTCGAACTCGCTGATCAGCTCGCCCAGCTCCAGCACCTCGCGCTGCACCGTCTGCTTGCGGCTGAAGGCCAGCAGCTTGCGCACCAGGTCGGCCGCCCGCACGCCGGTCTGGCGGATCTCGTTCAGGCCCTCGTAGCTGGGATCGCCCAGCGGGTGCCGCTGCAACAGCTCGTCCAGCCGCAGCTGGATCGCGGTGAGCAGGTTGTTGAAGTCGTGCGCCACCCCGCCGGCCAGCTGGCCGATGGCCTGCATCTTCTGCGCCTGCGCCAGCTGCAGCTCGATCTGCTTCTGCTCGGAGACATCGACCAGGTAGGCCGTGAGCCGCGCCCCGCTGCGCGACAGGTATAGGTGCGCGATCCGCGCCTGGTCGTGCGCCAGCCGCACCTCGATCGGTCCGGCCTGGCCCTCGGCCGCGCCCAGCCCCGCGTCGATGCGCGAGCCCTCGGCGACCAGCTCACCGAACACCACCCCCGGCGCCGCCTGGCCGCCGGTCATCGCCCCCAGGGCCGGGTTGACCTCGACGATCACCGCCTTGAACACGTCCGCCCCGTCCAGCATCGCCGCCCCGAAGGGCGCCGCCGCCGCCATGGCGTCCAGCGACGCCGGACCGCTGTCGGGAATGGCCAGGGCGCGGCCCTGGTCCGGCTGCGCCTCGACCTCGCCGGCCGGGCGCGTGATGCGCAGCATGAACCGGCCCGCCGCCAGCGGCGCCACCGCCAGGTCGCGCTCGCCGTCCTTCAGCTTCAGCGTCGCCCGCGCGAGGCCGCCGCGACGGGCATGGTTGAAGGCGCCGTACAGCCCCGGCGCATGGCCGTTGCGCGGCAGTCGCCCGCCCGCGCCCAGCAGGCCCTTCCAGGCGGCGTTGGACACCAGGATGCGGCCGTCCAGCCCGGCCACGGCCGCCGGCTCGTCCAGGGCGGCGACCACCGCCTCCATCAGGCCGCCGTCGTCCTCGCCCGGCGTCGCGCCCGAGGCCTTGAAGGCGATGAAGCCCAGTCCGACCACGCCGGCCAGGCCGATCAGCAGCAGCAGGCTGGCCAGCGTCTCCGGCCCCGCCTCGAACGCCGGCCAGGCCGCCAGCCCCGCGGCCAGCACGAAGAAGACCGCCGCCGACGCCACCAGCGGGTCGAAGCGGAACCGGCGTTTCTCCGTCAGGGCGGGCTTGGCCATGGGATCCTGGACCGTACGAACTTGCGAATCACGCATCGAAGAATACTCGGGAATGGACCTTGCGCTGAGTCGCGCCGGATCAAGGGTTCAGGCGGGGTTATCCACGGGCATCGCGCCTATCGCATCGGACGCGCCGTCCCGCCGCCCGCGCGCCGCCGGCCGCGGTTCATGACAAAGCCGATGACCTTGGCCACCGCCTCGTAGTGGGCTTCGGGAATCTGCCGGTCGACCTCGGTCGTGGCGTACAGCGCGCGGGCCAGCGGCGGGTCCTCGATCACCGGCACGCCGGCCTCCTCGGCCACGGCGCGGATGCGCAGGGCCAGTTCGTCCAGCCCCTTGGCCACGCATTCGGGCGCCGCCGTCTCGCCGGCCTCGTAGCGTAGGGCGACGGCGTAGTGGGTCGGGTTCATCACCACCACCGTGGCGTTCGGCACCGCCTGCATCATCCGCTGGCGCGACTTCTCGGCCCGCATCTGCTTCTGCTTGGCCTTGATGTGCGGGTCGCCGTCGGTCTGCTTGAACTCGTCCTTCAGCTCCTCGCGGCTCATCCGCATCCGCTTCATGAAGCGCATGCGCTGCCACAGGAAATCGGCCCCGGACGTGACCAGCAGGAAGGCCAGCACCGCGTAGAACAGCGCCTTCATCAGCGCCGCCGCCATCGGCAGCATCGCTGCCGGCTCCGCCGCCGCCAGCGCCTGAAGCTCTTCGGCGTGCGGCTCCAGCACCAGCCAGGCCACCCCGCCGGTCACCAGGATCTTCAGCACGCTCTTGATGAACTGCACCCAGCCGTCCGGCCCGAAGATGCGCTTGAAGCCCTCCAGAGGGCTGACCTTCTTCAGGTCCGGCTTGATCTTCTCGGCCGTGAACAACAGGCCGTGCTGGAAGACGTTGCCCGCCACCCCGGCCACAGTCGCCGCCACCATCACCGCCGCCAGCGCCGGCAGGCAGGCCATCATCGCCTCGCGGGCCACGCTGACGCCGCCATTGCCCGACAGGTCGATGGCCTGGGGATGGGAGATGAACGGCAACAGCCGCCCCGCCATGTCCTGCGCGAGCCAGCCGCCGCCGATCGCCAGCACCGCGAAGGTGCCGGCCAGGCTGGCCATCTGCGGCAGGTCCTGGGTCTTGGCGACGTCGCCCTTCTTGCGGGCTTCCTCGAGCTTCCGGGGTGTCGGCTCTTCTGTCTTCGATGCGGCTTCGTTGTCTTCGGCCAAGGGTCAGTTCCCCCCGCCGGCGAACACCGAGAGCATCTCGCGATAGGCCCCGACCCAGACCATGCCGATGACGCCCAGGCTGAGGGCGAAGATCGACAGGCCGAAGATGACCGCCAGGGGCGAGGAGACGAAATAGATCTGGAACTGCGGCATGATCCGCCCGACCAGCCCCGCCGCCAGGTTGAAGATCAGCGAGAACACGATCACCGGCGCCGACAGCTGGATGCCCAGGGCGAAGCTCTGCCCGACCGTGCGCACCGCCAGGGTCGCCGCGTCGCCGACCGGCACGCTGGCCCGGTCGAGCGGGAACAGGTTGTAGCTGTTGGCCATCGCCCCCAGGAACAGGTGGTGCAGGTCGGTGGTGACGATCAGCACCACCCCCAGCAGCGTCAGGAAGGTCGACAGCGTCGGACTGGGCTGGGCCTGCATCGGGTTGGTCGTCTGGGCGAAACCCAGCGTCGTCTGGATCGCCACCACCTCGCCGGCGGTCGCCAGCGCCGACAGGAACAGTCGCAGCACCATGCCGATGGTCAGCCCGATCAGCACCTCGCGGATCACCTGCGCCCCGACATCGCCCATCGTCGCCGGCACGGTGACGTTCTGCGCCGCCAACGGGGCTAGGATCAGCGCCATCAGGAAGGCGAACGACAGCCGGATGCGCGGCGGCACGGTCTGCTCGCCGATGCCGGGCATCAGCATGACCAGGGCGCCGATGCGGGCCAGGATCAGCCCGCCGCCATAGACCTGCGCTGCGGCGGCGTACGCCTCCACGCCCGCCTCACATCCCGGCGATGCGGGCGGCGATGCCGCGCATGAACCCGCCCATCAGCGCGCCCATCAGCGGCAGGAAGACGAGCAGCGAGATGAAGATGGCGACGATCTTGGGGGCATAGACCAGCGTCGCCTCCTGGATCTGCGTCAGCGCCTGCATCAGGCCGATGCCGACCCCGACGATCAGCCCCACGATCAGCACCGGCGCCGAAAGCTGGATCGTCAGCCAGATCGCGTCCCGGCCGACATCGAGAACCTCAGCGCCGTTCATGGAAACCCTCGGAAACTGGAGAATCACACACGCCCGCCACCCGGCGGACCAAGACCGCCACCCTCGCCCCTTATGGTTAACGCCCCTTTACTTCTCCCTCGCGATCCCCCGAAGCCCCCTCAGTCGGCTTCGCCGACAGCTCCCCCAGTTCGCTGCTTCGCAGCGGGGGAGCATCTTCGACGGGTTCAGCCGCCCACACTCAATTATCCTCCCCCGCCCGCCTTGCGGGCGAACAGGGGGAGGGGGACCGCGTGCGGATACGCACGGGGTGGAGGGGGCGCTCCCAATCCCCCATCTCGCCCAAACCCCCGATTGCCCCTATTGTAAATCCGAGGCCGCTGATCGCCTCGTTGCCTGACCCAGAGACAATGCTTCTCCTTGCCTGCGCCGTGGTCCTCCTGCTGGTGGTCCTCAACGGCGTGTTCGCCATGTCGGAACTCGCCGTGGTGTCCTCCCGTCGCGCCCGCCTCCAGACCCGCGCCGAGCGCGGCGACGCCGGCGCCGCCGCCGCCCTCAAGCTTTCCGAAGACCCCACCCGCTTCCTGTCGGCGGTCCAGGTCGGCATCACCCTCATCGGCATCCTCGCCGGCGCCTACGGCCAGGCGACCATTGCCGGCGAGCTCGACACCATCCTCGAGACCGTGCCCTGGCTGGCCGCCTATTCCGAGATCATCGCCACCGCCGTGGTCGTCGTCCTGCTGACCTACCTGTCGCTGATCGTCGGCGAGCTGGTGCCCAAGCGGTTCGCCCTGATCTATCCGGAGTCCATCGCCAGCCTGGTGGCCCGCCCCCTGTCGATCCTGGCCCTGGTCCTGCACCCCTTTGTCAGCCTGCTCACCGTCTCCACGGCCGGGGTCCTGCGCCTGCTCGGCATCAAGGACGAAAAGGGCGAGGCGATCACCCACGAGGAGGTCGAGACCGTCCTCGCCGAGGGCACCAGCGCCGGCCTCATCGAGCCTGAGGAACAGCTCATCATCGGCGAGGTGATGCGCCTGGGCGACCGGCCCGTCCGCGTCGCCATGACCCCGCGCAAGGACGTCTACTGGATCTCACTGGAAGATCCCGAGGCGGTCCAGCGCGAGGAAATCCGCGCCTGCCCCTATTCGCGCATCATCGTCGCGCGCGGCATGGACATCGACGAGCCCGCCGGGGTGATCCACAAGAAGGCCGTGCTTGACCGCATCCTCGACGGCGGCCCGCTCGACCTCGCCTCGCTGGTGGTCGAGCCGATCTACATTCCCGAGACGACCAGCGTCCTCAAGGCGCTGGAACAGCTCAAGAAGACGCCCAACCACATGGCCGTGGTGGTCAACGAGTTCGGCGCCCTCGAAGGGGTCATCACCCCCATCGACCTTCTGGAGATGATCGCCGGCGACTTCCCCGAGGCCCACGACGAGGGCGGCCCCGCCCCCATCATTGCCCGCGAGGACGGCAGCTTCCTGGTCGACGGCCGCGCCGACCTCGACGACCTCGCCCGCGAACTGGGCCTGCATGTCGAGGACGAGGGCGGCTACCACACCGCCGCCGGCCTGGTGCTCCAGCGCATGGGCCGCATCCCCGAGGAGGGCGATGTCGTTGCCTGCGGCGGCTACATGATCGAGGTCGTCGACATGGATTCCCGCCGCATCGACAAGCTGCTGTTCCGCAAGGCCGCCAAGGGCGAACGCCTCACCCCCGACTGACGCCCCCCCGCCCGCTCACCCCTCCCCGTCATCCTGAGCAGCGCGCAGCGCGTGTCGAAGGACGCAGGGCAGCCCCCTCAGTCGGCTTCGCCGACAGCTCCCCCAATTCGCTGCTTCGCAGCGGGGGAGCATCTTGCAGCTGTGCTGCGGTTGCCTCCGAAGATCCTCCCCCGCCCGCTTGCGGGCGAACAGGGGGAGGGGGACCGCGCGCGGATACGCGCGCGGTGGAGGGGGCCACCCCCGTCGATCACCCCCTCCGCCCAATCCGCCTTCGCCGGGATGAGCGGGAGTTAGGCTGCAATCGCCGTCCCTCCGCACAGGTGCGCCCGCCGCCGCCCCGCCCTATCCTCCCGCGATGCCCCGCCCCGACCCCCGCCTCCTCGACGCCCTCGTCCGCCTCGCGGACGCCGCGTCGGGTCGGCCACCCCTGATCGGGCTCTCGGGCGCCCAGGGCTCGGGCAAGTCGACCCTGGCGGCGGCGGCCCGCGATCTGGGCGCCGCGGTCCTGTCGCTCGATGACGTCTATCTGACCGCCGCCGCGCGCCGCGACCTCGCCGCCCGGGTCCACCCCCTGCTGGCCACCCGCGGCCCGCCCGGGACCCATGACCTGCCGCTGCTGGAGCGCACCCTCGCGGCCCTGGCCGCCGCCGGGCCGGGCCAGGCCACGCCCCTGCCGGCCTTCGACAAGCTGGCCGACGATCGGCTGGCGCCCGGCCTCTGGCCCCGGTTCGAGGGCCAGCCCGCCTTCATCCTCATCGAGGGCTGGTGCCTCGGCGCCCTGTCCCAGCCGCCGCAGGCCCTGGCCGCGCCGATCAACGCCATCGAGCGTGACGGTGACCCGGACGGCGCCTGGCGGCGCTGGGTCAATGACCGCCTCGCCGGCGACTACGCCGCCCTCTGGCGCCGCTTCGACGGCATGCTCCACCTCCAGGCGCCCGACTTCGCCGTCGTCCAGGGCTGGCGCGAGGAACAGGAAGCCGGGCTCCTCGGCTATCCGCCATCGCCCGCCCGCCGCGCCGAACTTGCCCGCTTCATCGGCCATTTCGAGCGCGTCACCCGGCACATGATGGCCGGCGGCCGCCTCCCCGGCCCCGTCGCCGCTCTCGCCCCGGACCGGCAGTTGCTGTCGCTCGACTGGCCGTGAGCACGCCCTCCACCCGCCAAATCGCGCCTTCGCCAGAATCCCGCTAGCGTCCGGCGCATGGACGATCTGGCGCGGCTTCTGGTGACCCTGGCCCTCGCGGGCGCGGCCTTCACCTTTCTGGGCAGCGCGGCCATCTGGCTGACGCATGAGGAGCGGCGTATCCGCCGCGCCATGCGCCGGGTGCTGGGCGCGCCGGCCGAAGCGCTGATCATCGCGCCGGGTCGCGGACGCGGCGCCGGCCTGTCGACCCAGTCGGGCCTGCTGGCCACCGCCTGGGACAAGGGCGCCTGGTGCCTGGTCTACCGCCTGGACGAGGTCGAGGGCGCCGAGCTGCTGGTCGATGGCGAGGTGGTCGGCCGCGCCTTCCGGGGCGAGACCCGCCGCCCGCTCGACCGCATCCCCGCCCAGGCCCGGCAGGTCATGCTGCGCCTGGTGTTCGACGACGCCCGCTATCCCGATTTCGAGATGGAGCTCTGGGCCCAGGGCGACGAGACGCGGCGCGAGGCGCCGACCGCCACCGGCGCTGCCCAGACCGCCAATCAGTGGCTGGCCCGCATCGAGGCGGTCGTTCGCCGGCCCCGCCCGCCGCGGCCCCAGGTCACCGCCGCCCCGCCGCCGGTCACCCGCGCTCGCCCGCCGGCCCGGCCCGCGCCCCCGCACCCACCCCTGCCGGGCGACCAACCCGAACTCGACCTCGCCACGGCCGATGACGACGACCCGCCCTGGGACGAGGACGACGGCGACCTGTTCGACGGCCTGCACGACCACCCCGAACAGCGTAATTGACAGCGTAAATTATAAGGCGCACCTTCCGCCCATCGGAGGACCCGCCATGACCATGCTGATCGCCGCCGTCGCCGTCTTCGTGTTGATGCACTTCCTCATCTCGGGCACCCGGCTGCGCGGCGTCCTCGTCGGCGTCGTGGGCGAAGGCGCCTACATGGGCCTCTTCTCGCTGGCCTCGCTCGCCGCCATCGTCTGGCTGTCGATGGCCTACGGCGCCGCCCGCGGGACCGGCGAGCTCTACTGGACCGCCCCGGCCTGGGGCGCATGGGCCCAGGCGGCGATCCAGCTGGTCGCCCTGCTTATGGTCGTCATCGGCGTCACCACCCCCAACCCGACCAGCGTCAAGCAAGAGGCCTTCGCCGCGAAGCCGGCCACAGGCATGCTCCGGGTCACCCGCCACCCCTTCCTCTGGGGCGTCGCCCTCTGGGCGCTGGGCCACCTGCTGGTCAACGGCGACGGGCCGGGCCTGGTCCTGTTCGGCGGCATGGCCATCCTCGCCGCCGGCGGGACCTGGAGCATCGACGCCAAGCGCCGCCGCGCCATGGGCGATGCCTGGACGCCCTTCGCCGCCCAGACCTCGAACATTCCCTTCGCCGCCATCCTGGCCGGTCGCCAGTCGCTGCGGCTGGGCGAGATCGGCTGGTGGCGCATCGCGCTTGGTCTCGCCGTCTGGGCCGCCCTCCTATGGGGCCACGGCCTGGTCTTCGGCGTCCCCGCCCTGCCCTGACACGAGCCGATGTCGATAATCGACAACTTTTCCGGACCGCGGGCCGGACGCGTCTCCGACGGCGACAACAGCCCTGTCAAAATTTAACAGCCCGGTGGGGATTCGGCCCAACTTTGCGCCCCCACATCGCCCCGTCCTGTGCCCCGGCTCAGCCCCGCCCTGTGGCCCGGTTCGGACCCACTCTGTATCCCTCCTGCGCCCCGCTCCCGCCGCCCGATCCGCGCTATACTGGGCCCCGCTTCGCCTTGCGGGTTCGCGCGGCCCGGGGTTAAACCTGACCGCGTCCGAGTAAGGGGAGCTTTCGACATGACCAGACTTCGCACGGCCGGCCTCGCCGCCGCCGTTCTCGCCCTCGCCGCCGGCCCGGCCCTCGCCCAGACCGCGCCCAAGCTCTACAAGCCCGCCGACGCCAACAAGGACGGCAAGGTCACGCCCGAGGAAGAGGCCGACTACCTGGCCCGGGGCGCCGGCAAGGGCCCGGCCATCGGCGTCGCCGCGCCCAAGGCCAACGGCGACAGCGTCACCTTCAAGCTGACCGAGCCCGAGAGCGAACTGGACAAGCGCGCGGTGAAAGCCAGCGGGTTCGAGGAGGCCCAGGACGCCCAGGCCCGCAAGGCCGAGCAAAAAAAGAACGACTGATTTTTTCCAGCGTGGGGATGTGGGGCTCCGCCTCACACCCTCCGCGTCTCCCAGGCCAGCCAGACCGCCACCAGGGCGATGGCCACGGCCAGGCCCCGGCGCACCAGGCTGAACCGCTCGCCCGGCTCGAAGGCGCCCATCAGCGCCCCGGCCCTGGCCGCGCCCAGCACGATCAGGCCATGGACGCCGAGGGCGATCGCCAGATGGCCGAGCCCGAAGATCAGGATCTGCACCGCGGCCGGCGCGAAGCCCTCGCGCACGAACCCCGGCAGCAGCGCAACATAGAACAGCGCCGCCTTGGGGTTCAGGATGTTGGCCAGGAAGCCGCGCCAGACCAGCCCGCCCAGCCCAGCGGCGCCATCCCGCACCGTCCCCGGCGCCGCCTCGGCCCCGCGCCAGGCCTCGACCGCCAGCCACAGCATCAGCAGCACACCGGCCCACCTCAGGATCTCGTAGGCGGCCGGCCAGACCAGCAGGAGTTCGGTGATCCCCAGCAGCGAGGCGGCCAGATAGACCGCCAGCCCCGCCGTCACCCCGGCCACCGCCGCCAGCCCCGCCAGCCGCCCGCGCTGCGCCGACAGGGCCGCCAGATAGGTCATGTTCGGTCCGGGCGTCAGTTCGACCAGCACCATCGCCGCCAGGAAGCCCGGCAGCACCTGCGGATCGATCGGCCAGCCCACGGGCCGGCTACAGCGCCGCCTCGACCGCCGCCTTGATCTCGGGATCGAGCGGGTCGGTACGCGGACCGAAGACGTTGATCAAGCTGCCGTCCTTGCCGACCAGCAGCTTGTGGAAGTTCCAAACCGGCTCGGCCGGTTCGCCGACCTGGTCCACCGCCCAGCGATAGAAGGGATGCGCCCCGTCGCCCTTGACCTCGACTTTGCTGGTCATCGGAAACTCGACGCCGAAGTTGGTCCGGCAGAACTCGCTGATCTCCGCCTCGGTCCCCGGCTCCTGACCCATGAACTGGTTGCAGGGCACGCCCAGCACCACTAGCCCCTGGTCCCGGTATTCGGCGTACAGCTTCTCCAGGCCGTCATACTGCGGCGTCAGCCCGCACTTGCTGGCCACATTGACCACCAGCACCGGATGGTCCCGGAAACCGGCCATCGGCAGCGGCTGGCCATCGATGGCCGTGAACTCGAAATCCCAGGCTTTGCTCATCATCGCGTCTCCCGAAGTTCCCGCACCATGGCGCCGAACCCCCGCCTCAGAAAGCCTGACCCCGCCTCAGAACCCCGCCGCCTGCTCGACGCCCAGGCCGACGTCCAGCGCCCGGGCGGCTTCCTCGCCGGTCACCACCGGCCGGGGCGAGCGGCCCAGCACCGCGTCGACGAAGCCCTGCACGCTGGTCCCCAGCGGGTCGCGCCCGGCCGGCGTCTCGGTGAAGGCCTCGTTCAGGGCGAAGGGCGTGCCGTTGGAAAAGGCGCGGGTGATGAAGTCGATCTCCAGCACGCCGGAGGGATAGACGATGCGCATGGTCCGCTCCCGCGCCTCGGCGTTGCGGGCGCTCTCGAACACGGCGGTGAAGCCGTTGTCGAAGGTCACCTCGGCCCGGATGTCGTCCGGCGCGCCGTCGGCCTCCACCGCCATCGGCTCGCCGGTTGTCAGGGCCAGCGCCAGGTCGATGTCGTGGATCATCAGGTCCAGCACCACCGAGACGTCCTTGCTGCGGATCGAGGGCGTGCCCTTGCGCACCGCCTCCAGCCGCAGGGGCTGTTCGGGAATGTCCAGCAGGCCCATGGCTTGCGAGACGACCCGTTCCTGATGGCCGCAGGCCAGCACCAGCCCGCCCCTGGTCGCCGCCGCGATCAGCCGGTCGGCGTCGTCCAGCGTCGTCGCCAGCGGCTTCTCCACATAGACCGACTTGCCGGCGCTCAGCGCCTGCAGGGCGGCGGCGGCGTGGGTCGTGGCGGGCGATGCGATCGTGACCACGTCGCACTCGGCCAGCAGGTCGGCCAGCTCGCCATAGGCCTCGGCCCCGTACTGGTTGGCCATCTCGAAGCAGCGTTCGGGATGGATGTCGAAAATGCCCACCAGCCGGGTGTCGGCCAGTTCGTGGTACTTGCGCGCATGGTATCCGCCGAAGACGCCGGACCCGACCACGCCTGCCTTGAGAATTTGCGTCATGGCGCGCCATGTAGCGCAGTTCGCGGCTTTCGCGAACGGGCCAAAGAAGCTAAACAGCCGTTTGAATATACACCGTAAAACGGAGGAGACCTGTCATGACCACTTCGCGTGAAGTCCGGCTCAAGAGCCGCCCCGAGGGCCTGCCGACCGCCGCCAACTTCGAGGTCGCCACCGTCGAGCTGCCCCCGCCCGGCCCGGGCGAGGTCCAGGTGCGCAACGCCTTCATGTCGGTCGATCCCTACATGCGCGGCCGCATGTACGACCGCCCCTCCTATGTGCCGCCGTTCCAGATCGGCGAGGCTCTGCAGGGCGGCGCCGTCGGCGAAGTCATCGCCTCCAACGATCCGGGCTTCCAGGTCGGCGACAAGGTGCAGTCCATGTTCGGCTGGCGCGAGGCGTTCAACGCCCCCGCCTCGACGGTCCAGAAGCTCGACACCCACGGCCTGCCCATCCAGGCCTTCCTGGGCGTCGCCGGCATGCCCGGCATGACCGCCTACGCCGGCCTGCTGCGGGTGGCCGCGCTCAAGGACGGCGACGTCGTCTTCGTCTCCGCCGCCGCCGGCGCGGTCGGCTCGGTCGTCTGCCAGATCGCCAAGATCAAGGGCCACACGGTCATCGGCTCGGCCGGCGGGCCCGAAAAGGCCGCCTTCCTCAAGTCGATCGGCGTGGACCACGTCATCGACTACAAGGCCACGCCCGACCTCAAGGCCGCCCTGCGCGAGGCGGCCCCCAAGGGCATCGACGTCTACTTCGAGAACGTCGGCGGCGAGCATCTCGAAGCGGCCATCGACAGCGCCCGCCCGTTCGCCCGCTTCGCGCTCTGCGGCATGATCAGCCAGTACAACGAGACCGGCGAGCCCAAGGGCCCGTCTAACATCATCATGGCCGTCGGCAAGAGCCTGAAGCTGGAAGGCTTCATCGTCTCCAACCACTACGACATGCTGCCGGACTTCCTGCGCGACATGTCGAGCTGGATCGGCTCGGGTCAGCTGAAGTGGAAGGACACGGTCGACGAGGGCATCGATAACGCCGCCGGCGCCTTCATCAAGCTCTTCAAGGGCGAGAACATGGGCAAGATGCTGGTGAAACTCTGAGGCTGGCTCGATCCTGAAACGAAAATCGCCAGGCTCCTCGCGGAGCCTGGCGATGATCTGACCAGGGCGGCATCCCCGTCCGACGCCGCCGCCGGGCCCGGGCCCGGCTGGACACTGGTTGTTCAGGCTCAGGCCTGAATGAAGTTCATGCAGTTCGACAGGTCGGTGATGACCGTGTTGACCAGGCCTTCCATGTTGTCGCTGGCCTTGAGCTGCTCGCCGTAGCGATTGGCCGTGGCGTCCATCTCGGCCATGGCCGCGTCCGAGAACGAGCCGCCCTTGCCCTTGATGTAGGTCATCCAGCTTTCGCCCATGGCGTCGATCTGGGGCTTGGACTTGTTCATCTCGGGATCGTTGATCGTCTCGATCATGGCCGAGAAGAACACCGCGTTGGCCAGGCAACGACCGGCGTCGGTGGCCGTAGCGGTCGGCTTGATGCTGGCGGCCTGGGTCGGCATGACGCCGACCGAAGCGGCGATGAGGGCGGCGGAGCCCAGGGCGGCGAAGAGCTTTTTCATCAGTGTTTATCCGGGACGGAATGTCCAGGCGCCACTATAGGCGACATTTTCGTCAGCAACGCACCCGAAAAAGGGGGGCGAACACCACGTTACTCGCGCGTCGCAAGTTCGGTGAGGGCCCAATGTTCGCCCTGCTTGCGAAATTTCAAGGTGACGCGGGCGCCGGGCTCCGAGGGCGCGGCGGCCATGACGTCGGCGAAGGCCTTGAACGTCGTGCGCCCGGCGGCCAGATTCGCCGCCGGCACGGCCTCATGATCGATGGTGGCGCTGTCCAGCGTCGTCGCCGACAGCGAACCTGTGGTCTCGAAGACCGGACCGCTCAGTGGCGGGGTCGTCACGACCTTGTTGATCTTGTCTGGCCCGGGGCCGCAGCCGGCGGCGGCGAGACAGGCGATCAGGGCGGCGGCGGCAAGCCTCATGGCGGCGTCCTTCGGGCGTCCGGGGTGTTCCGCCGGCTGACTAGCACGCCCGTGTGACGGATCAACCAAGGTCAGGGGCAAGGTCGCGGCAAGCTCGCTGGCCGCTTCCACGCCGCCGGCTCTTGGCCTAAAAGCGCGCTTCGCCGGGCGACGGACCGTGACGCCCGCCGGCAAGATAATGGAGAGGTTCAAGTGGCGCGGCTGTTCGACGCCTTCGTGATGGTTGACTGGAGCGCGTCTTCCACGCCGAAGACGGGCAAGGATTCCATCTGGATCGGGGTCAACAAGCGCGACGCACGCTTCCGCCCGACCTTCGAGGCCCAGAACCCGGCCACCCGCACGGCGGCCATGACCGCCCTGCGCGAAATCCTGGCCGACCTGCGTCGCCGCGGCGAACGCGTCCTCGTCGGCTTCGACTTCCCGCTGGGCTACCCGGAGGGTACGGCCGCGCGCCTGGGCGTCGATGGCTGGCAGGGCATGTGGAAGTTCCTGTCCGACAACGTCGTCGACAAGCCCACCAACCTGAACAACCGCTTTGCCGTCGCCAACAAGATGAACCGGCTGATGACCGACGCCGCCCGTCCCTTCTGGGGCTGCCCGGCCAAGGACGCCCAGACCTGGCTCAGCTCGACCAAGCCAGAGCATGGCCCGGACCTGCCGCCGGTCTTCCGCCGCGCTGAACTCGCCACCCAGGGCAAGGGCAAGTCGGGGGCCAAGAGCGTCTGGCAGATCTTCGGCAACGGCACGGTCGGCAGCCAGGCCATCGTCGGCATTCCGGCCGTCGCGGCGCTCAAGGCGGAACTTGGCGACAAGGCCCGCGTCTGGCCGTTCGAGACCGGCTGGTCGGCGCTGAAGCCTTCTGACCTCGACGGCGTCGAGGCGGTCTTTGCCGAGGTCTACCCGGCGCTGGGCGACGTGCGCCCCGAAACCGGCGAGATCATCGACCGGGCCCAGGTCCGCGCCCTGTGCGAGCACTTCCTGCGCCTGGACGAGGCCGGCAAGCTGGGCGAGGCCTTCGCCCCACCGGCGGCCGCTGACGAGCCCACCGTTGCCCTCGTGCAACGGGAAGAAGGCTGGATCCTCGGCGCCTGACCAAGGCCGCTTGACCGACCGGCGGTATCCATGAGAGACGCGCCGCCGTTAACCAACGAAAGGCGGACTCCCGCATGAACCATGGCGCAGAACATCTTGACCGGAGCCTGAGCGGCGACCGGACGAGTGCGCCTGTCGGGATCCCTCCCTGGGCGCTCACCAACACACTCGGAACCATCTGAGCGCGACGCCCCCGGCGTCGTGAGCAACGACGCCCGGAGCGAAATCCAAATGTACGTCTGGACTGGTCCGTGGACTCGTGTCCGCGACCCCACGCCTCTGCTGAGGCATCTGGCTGGCGACTTCGCCAGCCGCATCAATGTGCTGTGGCCCGCGCCTCACACCGACTTCCTGGCCGCCCCGGCCGGTCGGCGCCAGCTTGTCTGCCTGGCGATGAGCCGCGCCGACGGCCTGCCTGTCGGTATCGAGGATGCGCTCACGGCGTCCTTCAAGGGCGCCCTGCGCCGCCTCGTTCCCGACGCGCCGCAGGGCCTCCTGCGGGCGCTGGAGCACCTGGGCGAAACCGCCTGGGACGGCGACAGCTACGGCCTGCTGCTCAAGGCCCTGGCCGATCCGGCCCGGGCCAAGGCGCTGCGTCATGCCAGCCTGATCACCCGGGCTGACATCGACCGCCTCCTGGCCATCCCCGATCCGCTCGTGCGGGCCGGAATGGTGCGCCTTTCGCTGAGCGACGCCCAGGTGGCGCTGCTGAGCGAGGCCTACAACCTCATCCTGACCCGCTCCGGACCGGACGCGGCGGCCAGGGCGGTCGAGGCCTGGGGGCGGGCGGCGTCGGTCAAGGCGCTGTTCGAGCGGGTGGGCTCGGACCTGGTCCGGGACCTGCCTCCGCATCCCTTCGCGGGGAGCGCCGTCCTCAGGCCGCTGCGCAGCAAGTCGGACATGCGCAAGGCGGCGGCCAGGTATCGCAACTGCCTGGCCTCGCACCGCATCGAGTTCGCGGCCAGCGGCGAGTACGCATACTTCGAATGGACGACCAACCCCGGCGCCATCATCGAAGTGACGCGGGACGCCATCTACGGCTGGCGGCTGAGCGAGGCGGCGATCGCCGGCAACGACGCGGTGCCCAAGCCGCTGCGCCGGGTGCTGGCCGATGACCTGCGGGCCATCGGCGTGCACGTCGGCCGCAGCCAGTACGATATGCGCGACCTCCTGCGGAACGCGCATGAAGTGACCTTCAAGATGGTCCCGCTCGAAGAGGCCTTCGACGATGCCTTCTGAAGGGCTTTGGGAGCCCGTCGCCTGACCCGGCGGCGGGCTCTACAGCCGGCGCCGCCCGAGCTGCCAGAACCGCCCGGTCAGGAAGCCGGCCGCCATCAGGCTGGCCAGGATCACCGCCCACATCACGCCGGTCAGGCCCATGCCGAGCGTGTGCGACAGCCACCAGGCCAGGGGCCCCATGACGATGGCGTAGGAGATCACATGGGTGATGGTCGGCGGCCAGATGTCGCCCCGCGCCCTCAGCGCCTGGGCCGCCACCACCTGGATGCTGTCGGCGGCGAAGAACAGACAGGCCAGCACGAGCGCCGGCGCCGCCAGCGCGATCAGGTCCGGCTCCCGGGTGTAGGCGCCCGCCAGCATCGGCGCCAGGGGCCAGACCAGCAGCGACACGATCAGGCCGAACACCAGGGCGACGCCGACGCCGATCCACCCGCCGCGCCTGACCCCGGCCGCATCTCGCGCGCCGAAGGCCCGCCCGACCAGCACGCCGGTCGCCGCCGACAGGCCCAGCGGGACCATGAAGATGACGGCCGAGATGTTCAGCACCACCGTCCACGCCGCCAGCACCGAGGCGCCCAGCAGCCCGGTGACAAAGGTCATGCCGGCGAAGGCGGCGACCTCGACGAAGTAGCTGGCGCCGGCGCCATAGCCGACGCGCCGCTGCTCCACCGCCTCGGCGCGTCCTCCGACAGGCTTGTTGAACACGCCCAGCGCCCGGGCGTCGCTCATCCGCCAGATATAGGCCAGCATCATCGCCATCAGCAGGATTCGCGCCCCGAAGGTCGACCAGGCCGACCCCACCGCGCCCAGCGCCGGCAGGCCGAAAGTCCCGGGCACCAGCAGGAGGTTCAGCCCCAGGTTGGCGATATTGGCGATCCACATGATCCACATGCCCGGCCCCGGCCGTGACAGCGCCTCGAGATAGAAGGTGGCCGCAACCGAGACGAGGTAGGGCGTCAGCGACAGGGCGAAGACCAGCAGCGCCTCGCCTGCGCCCCTGGCCAAGGCCGGCTCCAGGCCCACGGCGCCGATGAACAGGGGCCCGAGGACGATCATCGCCGCCGTCGAGACGACGCCGATCCAGAAGGCGTAGACCACGCCCCGCCGGAACACCGCCCCGGTCTCGCCCGCCCGCCCCTCGCCCAGCAGCCGCGCGGTCATCACCTGCACGCCGATCAGCAGGCCGACCGCCGTGGTCAGCACCACGGACGTCGGCGCCCAGGCGAGGGCGTGGAAGGCCAGTTGTTCCGACGAGAACCGGCCGACGACGATGGCGTCCACCAGCCCCATGGTCATGATGCCCAGCCGCGCCATGACCACCGGCCCGGCCAGCCGCAGCAGCTCGACCGTCTCCCGCCGCACGGGGGAAGGGCCTGTCTGGTCTTTCAAGCGTGCGCTGTCGCTCATCCGGCCCGCGCCTCCCGGGCGGGAGCGGGAAAGTATCGGCGCCGGCGCCGAAGGCAAGCTTGACGCGGCAGCCGTTCGGGTGACCACTCGGCAGGCTCGGGGAGGAGCGCATGAGCCAGACTGACCGCCACATTTCGATCGACGCGGTGCGCGGCTTCGCCGTGCTCGGCATCCTGCTGATGAACATCGTCGGCATGGGCATGCCCAGCTTCGCCTACATCGACCCGACCTATTACGGCGGCCATGAGGGCGCGAACTTCTGGGCCTGGGCGATCAACTTCGTCGTCTCCGACGGCAAGATGCGCGGCCTCTTCACCATGCTGTTCGGGGCCAGCCTGATCCTCATCACCGACCGCGCCGAAGGCCAGAGGCCGGGGCCGGCCGGCGTCCACTACCGTCGTATCGGCTGGCTGTTCCTGTTCGGCATGCTGCACGCCTACCTGCTGTTCTTCGGCGACATCCTGGTGACCTATGCCGTGGCCGGCGCCATCGTCTTCCTGGTGCGGCGCTGGTCGCCGGCGGTGCTGATCCCGCTGGGCGTCCTGATCCTCTCGGGCCTGATCGCCAAGGGCCTGCTCGACACCCAGCACATGCAGGCGCTGCGCGACGCCGCCCAGGCGCCCGGCGCCGGCGAAGCCGCCCGCAAGGCTTGGGCCGAGGCCTCGTTCATGCTCAGCCCGCCGGCCAGCTTTGGCGAGCGGGAGATCGCCGGCTACCGCGGCGGCTTCTGGGACGCGGTGGAGGCCCGCGCCTTCATGGCCCTGATGCTGCAGACCTGGTACCTCGTGACCGAGAGCCTGCCCGAGGCGGTCGCCCAGATGATGATCGGCGTCGGGCTGTATCGGCTGGGGTTCTTCACCCTCGGCTGGTCCGGCCGGGCTTACGCCGCCGTGGTCGTCCTCGGCTGGCTGATCGCGGCCCCGGTCACGGCCTGGATGGCCTGGCAGATCGCCGCCTCCGGCTTCGACCCGATCACCCGCCAGTTCATGACCTACTGGAGCGCCGCGCCCCGGCCCTTCGTGGCGCTGGGCCATGCGGCCGCCCTGATGCTGCTGGTCCGGTCAGGCGCCATGGGCTGGCTCGTCCGGCGGCTGGCCGCGGCCGGCCGGATGGCGCTCAGCAACTATCTGGGGACCTCGATCATCACCGCCCTGGTGTTCTGCGGGTTCGGCCTCGGCCTCTACGGCCATCTGCAGCGGTTCGAGCTCTACTACGTCGTGGCCGCCATTTGGCTGGCCATCCTGATGTGGAGCGAGCCCTGGATGAAGCGCTTCCACTACGGCCCCTTCGAGTGGGCCTGGCGCTCCCTGGTCCGCTGGAAGCCGCAACCGATGCTGAAAAGGCCGTGATCGCCCCCTCGCCCGACGCTTGCGCCCCCTAGCCGGGCACGGCCGGGCCGGGCTACCAATCGGGCCATGGGGATGTCTCGCGCCGCGCTGCTGGTGACGGCCGCCGCTGTCGTGATCGCGACGGCCGGCGGGGCCTCGGCGCGCGGCCAGGCTCCGGCCGACGCCGCCGCAGCGCACGCCCCGTCCTCCCCCGCCGTGGACCCCCGCGCCGGCCAGGCGGCTGAGGTCTTCGCCGCCTATCGGTCGATGTCCGCGCCCGGCTGCGCCGTGTCCGCCTGGCAGGACGGCAAGCCGGTCTTCGAAGGCGGCTTCGGCTCGGCCGACCTCGAGCATGACGTGCCCATCACCCCCGCGACGGTGTTCGAGGCCGGATCGGTCTCCAAGCAGTTCACCGCCGCGGCTATCCTGCTGCTGGTCCAGGACGGCAAGCTGAGGCTTGGCGAGGACGTCCGTCGCTGGCTGCCGGAGCTGCCCGACTACGGCCGGCCGATCACCATCGAGCACCTGCTGACCCACACCAGCGGCCTGCGCGACTGGGGCGAGCTGGCCGCGTTCCAGGGCTGGCCGCGCGGCAGCCGGGCCTTCACCCAGGACGACGTCGTCGACCTGATCGTCCGCCAGCGCAGCCTGAACTACACTCCGGGAGCCGAGTACCTCTACACCAACAGCGGCTACAACCTGCTGACCGAGATCGTCCGACGGGCCAGCGGCCAGAGCCTGGCCGACTTCACCCGCGCCCGCATCTTCGTGCCTCTAGGCATGAAATCCACCGGCTGGCGCGACGACTACCGGCGCATCGTCAAGAACCGCGCCATCGCCTACGGGCGCGCGGCAGGCGGCTTCGAACAGGCGATGCCGTTCGAGGACGGCTACGGCAACGGCGGCCTCCTGACCACCGTCGGCGACCTGCAGATCTGGAACCAGGCCCTGGCCGACCGCCGGCTGGGCGGCTACCTCAGCGCCGAACTGCCGCGCCGCGCCGTGCTCTCCAGCGGCGTTCGCATCACCTATGGCCGGGGCCTCGTGGTCCACGAATGGCTGGGTCGCGAGGAGATGTCCCATACCGGCTCGACAGGCGGCTATCGCGCCTGGCTGGGTCGCTATCCGGCGGCGAACCTGTCGGTGGCGGTGCTCTGCAATCGCGGCGACGCCCAGCCGCTCTGGCTTGGCCGCTCGGTCGCCAACCTCTACCTGCCGCCGCCCCGTTCAGACGGCCAGACAACCACCCTGGCCGACGCCCAGGGCCGCGCCGGGCTGTACGTCAACGACCGGACCGGCCGGCCGATGCTGCTGGTGGCGACGGATGGCGGCCTGAAGGTCGCCGGCGGCGAGACCCTCTGGCCGCTCAGCGGCGACAGCGCCCGCCACGGCGCCGACGAGCTGACCTTCCAGGGCCGCAACGCCTTCGTCCAGCAGACCTTCGAGGGCGATCGCTACATGTGGCGGCGCACGCCGGCCTGGTTTCCGGCGACCACCGAGCTCGACGCCTTCGTCGGCGTCTATCGCAGCGAGGAGATCGGCGTCAGCTACCGCGTGCTCAAGGAAGGCGGCCAACTCGTCCTGCGCCTCGAGTCGCGCCCGCGCCAGCAGATACGCATGAGCCCGATCTACCGCGACGCCTTCAACCTGTCGGGCAATCTCGCCCGCTTCCGGCGCGACAGCGCCGGCCGGGTCATCACCTTGAGCCTCGGCAGCGGCCGCGTCCGCGACCTGCGCTTCACCCGGGTCGGCTAGCTCGCCGCCCGCAGGTCCTCGCCGCGCAGCGCCCGCAGCTTCTCGGCAACCAGGAACGCCAGCTCCAGCGCCTGCTCGCCGTTGAGACGGGGGTCGCAATGGGTGTGGTAGCGATCGGCCAGGTCGCCCTCGGAGACTGCCCGCGCCCCGCCCAGGCACTCGGTGACGTTCTGGCCGGTCATCTCCAGGTGCACGCCGCCCGGGTGGACGCCCTCGGCGCCGGCCACCTCGACGAAGGTCTTCACCTCCGAAAGGATGCGGTCGAACGGACGGGTCTTGTAGCCGTTGCCGGCCTTCAGGGTGTTGCCGTGCATCGGGTCGGTCGACCAGATCACGCTGCGGCCCGACTTCTTCGTCGCCGCCATCAGGCGCGGCAGGCGGTCGGCGATCTTGTCCGAGCCGAAGCGGCCGATCAGGGTCAGGCGACCCGGCTCATTGGCCGGGTTCAGCACGTCGATCAGCCGCAGCAGGTCGTCCGGCTCCAGCGTCGGCCCGCACTTCAGGCCGATGGGGTTCTTCACGCCCTTCAGGAAGTGGACATGCGCGCCGTCCAGCTGCCGGGTGCGCTCGCCGATCCACAGCATGTGGGCCGAGGTGTCGTACCAGTCGCCCGAGGTGCTATCGATCCGCGTCATCGCCTCCTCGAAGCCCAGCAGCAGGGCCTCGTGGCTGGTGAAGAACTCGACCCGGTGCATCTCCGGATGGGTGTCGGGGGTCACGCCGATGGCGGCCATGAACATCAGGCTCTCGCTGATCTTCTCGGCCAGTTCGCGGTAGCGCGCGCCCTGCGGGCTGTCGGCGACGAAGCCCAGCGTCCAGCGGTGGATGTTGTACAGGTCGGCATAGCCGCCGCCGGCGAAGGCGCGCAGCAGGTTTAGCGTCGAGGACGATTGGCCGTAGGCCTTCAGCAGGCGCTCGGGATCGGGCGCGCGTTCGCCGCTCTCGAAGGCCATGCCGTTGATGATGTCGCCGCGGTACGACGGCAGGGTGACATCGCCCTGCGTCTCGATGGCTTCCGAGCGCGGCTTGGCGAACTGACCGGCGATCCGGCCGACCTTCACCACCGGCTTGCCGCCGGCGAAGGTCAGCACCACCGCCATCTGCAGGATCAGGCGGAAGGTGTCGCGGATGTTGTCCGCGTGGAATTCCTTGAAGCTCTCTGCGCAGTCGCCGCCCTGCAGCAGAAAGGCCTTGCCCTGGGCCACGTTGCCCAGCAGTTCCTTCAGCCGGCGCGCCTCGCCGGCGAAGACCAGCGGCGGCATCCGGCGCAGTTCATCCTCGACCCTCGAAAGGGCGGCGGCGTCCGGATAGTCGGTCGGCACGTGCTTGGCCGGCTTTTCTCTCCAGGACTGCGGGGTCCAACGTTCGGTCATGGCTCAACTCGGGAAACGGGATCGGGGCTCATACAGGATACGGGCCAGGAAGGCAAAATGATGCGCACCATCGGCGGCATCAAGCTTTTCTGGGGCAGGAACTTGCGTCAATCGGCAGGTGTGGCGCGATAACCGCGCCGATCAGGCCGCTCCGCCCAGGTTCGGCGGCACATATTTCTCCTTCATGGTCACCAGTTCCTCCGCCGCGGTCGGGTGCACGGCGCAGGTGGAGTCCCACTGCTGCTTGGTGACGCCCATCTTCACGGCGATGGCGGCCATCTGGATCATCTCGGGCGAGTCCGGCCCGACGATATGCACCCCGACGACCTTCTGGTCCTTCGGATTGACCAGCACCTTCATCAGCGTCTGCTCCTCGCCGTGATAGAAGGTCACCTTCATCGGCCGGAACACGGCGCGGTAGACATCGACCTCGCCGAACGCCTGCCGGGCCTCGGCCTCGCTCATGCCGACGGTGCCGATCGGCGGCTGCGAGAAGACGGCCGTGGCGATCATCTCGTGGTCGAACTGCGTCGGGTTGTTGCGGAACTGGGTCTCGGCGAAGGCGGCCCCTTCGCGGATCGCCACCGGCGTCAGGTTGATCCGGTCGGTGACGTCGCCGACCGCGAAGATGTTGGGAACGCTGGTGCGATAGTCGTCGTCGACCTTGATGGCGCCCCGTTCGTTCAGCGCGACCCCCGCCGCCTCCAGGCCCAGACCCTCGACATAGGGACTGCGGCCGGTCGCGAACAGGACTTGTTCGGTCGTCAGCTTCAGGCCGCTGGTCAGGTGGCTGACCAGGCCCTCGTCCGTCTTCTCGATCTTGTCGTGCTGGCATCCCAGCACCACCCGGATGCCGCGCCGCTCCATCTCGCGGGTCAGGTGGGTGCGCACGTCGTCGTCGAAGCCGCGAAGGATGTTCGGCCCGCGATAGACCAGGGTCGTCTTGACACCCAGCCCGGCGAAGATGCCGGCGAACTCCACGGCGATATAGCCGCCGCCGACGACCATGATGCTCTCGGGCAGGCGATCGAGATGGAAGGCCTCGTCTGAGGTCAGCACATGCTCGATCCCCGGCAGGTCCTTGGGCACGCTGGGCCGGCCGCCGGTGGCGATCAGGATCTTGTCGGCCGTGACCGTCATGTCCTTGCCGACCAGCTCGACGGTGTGTGCGTCCTTCAGCACCGCGCGCGCATGGACCATCTCGGCCCCGGCCTTGGTCAAATTGGCCACATAGATCCCAGACAGGCGCGCGATCTCGACGTCCTTGGCCTCCAGGAAGGTCTTCCAGTCAAAGGTCGCTTCCGGAATCGTCCAGCCGAAACCCTTGGCGGTCTTGATCTGGTTGGAGACCTCGCTGGCGTAGACCATGAACTTCTTGGGCACGCAGCCGCGGATGACGCAGGTTCCGCCGACCCGATGCTCCTCGGCCACCGCGACGCGTGCGCCGCTCATGGCCGTCAGCCGCGCCGCCCTCACCCCGCCGCTGCCCGCGCCGATGACGAAGAGGTCGTAGTCGTACTTGGCCATGGATAGGGTCCGCCTTGCGAGGATCTTTCTGGTGGCAGGCTATGTAGGGCGTCAGGGCGTCAGCCGCACCACGCCCGCGTCTGTTCCGATCAGGGCCTCGTCGGCGAGGTCCAGGAACAGCCCGTGGTCGACGACGCCTGTCACCGATTTCAGCGCCTCGCCAAGCGCCGCCGGCTGGTCGATCACGCCCGAAGCCATGTCGTAGATCAGGTTGCCGCCGTCGGTGATGACCAGCCCCCGCTCGGACCGACGCAGACGCGGCGGCGGCAGGTCGAACTCGGCGGCGATGTCGGCCAGGCGCTGGCCGGTATGGACATGGCCGAAGCGGACCACCTCGATCGGCAGGGGAAACTTGCCCAGGGCCTTCACCTGCTTGGCCGCATCGGCGATGACGACGCAGCGGCGCGAGGCCTCCCAGACCAGCTTTTCCCGCAGCAGGGCCGCCCCGCCGCCCTTGATCAGCGACAGGCCCGGGCCGACTTCGTCGGCGCCGTCGACGGTCAGGTCGATGCTGCGCACGTCGTCGAGCGCCACCAGGGCGATGCCGAGCTCGCGCGCCAGATCGGCGGTGGCGTCCGACGTCGGCACGCCCCGGACATCAGGTCTGCGGGCGGCAAGGGCCTTGACGAACCAGGCCGCGGTCGAGCCGGTGCCCAGCCCGACGGTCATGCCGTCCTCGATGAGCTCGGCCGCGGCTTCCCCGACCAGGCGCTTCTGTTCGTCAGCGCTCACGTTCTACTTCGCGGCGACCGAATGGATGATGCTGATCGACCGCGTGTCGCCTTCCTTCATGATCAGCGCGATCCAGAAGCCACGACCGTTCAGGGCGGCCATCACGGCGGCGTTGTCGGCGGGGTTCAGGACAGTCCGGCGACCGTTCTCCTCGGTGAAGAAGTACATCTCCTTGCCGCTCTGGCCGAGTTCGGGGTTGCCCAGCATCTGGCCGACGGCGCGGACGCTGATCTCCTGGGGATCGTCGCTGGAGACGTTGCAGGCCTTCATCCGCTGGGCGGGCGCCCCGCCGCCGGCCGGCGCGACGCCCGAGGCGGAAACGATGGCCCAGCCCTTGCCGTCGATCACCTTGTTGAAGCCGCGAACCTCCTGGAGATTCGCCACCGGCGGCGCTTGGAACGGTTCAAAGCCCATCGCCTCGGCCTTGGCGACGACCTTGGCCGGATCGGCGTTGGTCTTCAGGCAGACCTCCTCGAACCGTGCGGCCAGTTCCTGGGCGGCCGCCTGGGCCGGCAGGATGGCGAGCGCGGCGAAGGCCGCGACGGGAAGAATGAAACGACGCATCAGAGCCTCCGGCGATGTCTGGGAGGACTGATAGCGATTGCCGGGGAAAGGCGAAAGGCCAAGGCCGCCGCCTGGCCGCCGCTACTTGCGCTCGATCACATGGATCAGGGTGAACAGCCGCCCGCCGCCGATGGTGTAGCTGCTCAGCGTATAGTAGCCCGCCCCCTTCAGCGCCCTCGTCTCGGCCTCGACGTCACTCTGGTCGAACGGCCTGACCGAACCGCCCTCCCGCGTGAAGGCAAAGGTCTGCTCGTCGCCGAAGTCCGCCTTGCCGATCTGCCGCCGGATCGTGGCCAGGCCGGCGTCGCCGGGGTCCGGCCCGATGACGTTGCAGGCGACCATGCCCTGGACGATCTTGCGGCTGTGCGACAGCGCCGAGCCGGTCGAGGTCATTATCAACCAGCGCCCGCCGTCGTCGGCGGTGGCCATGAAGAGCCTCACCGTCTCCATTTCCGGTTCGGGTTGGGCCGGCTGTTCGGTGAAGCCTTCCTTCAGCGCAGCGGCGACGATGGCGTCGGTCTTCACGTCCGTCCTGACGCAGACACGATCGTACAGCTCCGCCAGCCGGTACTGCGCCGCCGAGGCCGGGGCGGCCAGGGCAGCGACGAGGCCGAAACCGGCCAGGAAAGGCATCACGCGCATGGGAGGTCTCCAAACCGCCAAACTCATCCAGCGGCGACCGCCGCCTGCAATTGGCCCTAGCGGGCCTTCTGGGCCAGGGCCAGCACGACGCGGGTCTGGTCGCCCTCCGAATGGATGGCCATGATCCAGAAGCCGCCCTGCTCCAGCGCCGCCAGGCCCGCTGTGTTGTCGTTTGGATCGAGGGGCAGGCGCTTGCCGTCACGGACGACATAAAGATGCTGGGTCTGGTCCGCGGACCTCCCGCTGGACGGAACGCCCACCCAGGCGCGGAGCGCCTTGGCCGAGGCGTCGTCCGGATCGGGCCCGGCGACCATGCAGCCCACCATCACTTGTGACGGCGTCACCGTCGTCGCGGGGGTCACACGGCGGTTGACCACGACCATCCAGCGCTGTCCGGCGACGTCCTTGGCGTACGCCGTCTGCACGTCGCCCTCGCGGGTGAGGGGCACGCCTTCCAGCGGCTTGTAGCCCAGAGCCTGCGCCCGCGCCGGCGCGAGCCCTTCGAAATCGGCCTGGCTGGCGATGCAGATCGTCCGCATCTCCGCCACCAGCGTCGGCTCGGCCGACTGGCCGGCGGCGCTTCCACCCCATCCCGCCGCCAAGACGGTCGCCACGAAGAGGCCTGCGATTTTCCGGCTCATGACTTGCCCTTCAACTTCGCCTTGGCTGCCCGGAAGCGGGCCGCCCACCCCGGTTTTTCGACCTGCTGGCTCCGTTCCAGGCCCAGCGCGTCGGCCGCGACGTCGCGCGTGATGACCGATCCGGAGCCCGTGTACGCCCCCGCGCCGATGCTCACCGGGGCGACCAGGCTGGAGTTCGAACCGACGAACGCCCCCTCGCCCACATGGGTCTCGAACTTGTCGAAGCCATCGTAGTTGCAGAAGATCGTGCCGGCGCCGATATTCGCCTTTGCCCCGACCGTGCCGTCGCCCAGGTAGGCCAGGTGATTGGCCTTGGCGCCCGGCCCGACCTTCACCTTCTTCACCTCGACGAAGTTGCCGATATGGGCCTCCTCGCCGATGTCGGCGCCGGGCCGCAGCCGCGCGTAGGGCCCGACGATGGCGCCGGCCCGCACGACCGCCCCTTCAAGATGGCTGAACGCCCGGATCACCGCGCCCGCCTCGACCGTCACCCCCGGTCCGAAGACGACGTTGGGCTCGACCAGTGCGCCGCCGGCGATCCGGGTGTCGTGCGACAGCCAGACCGTGGCTGGCGCCACCATCGAGACGCCGTCGGCCATCAGAGCGTTGCGGCGCCGCTGCTGCCAGTACCATTCGGCCCGAGCCAGCCCCGCCTGGTCGTCCGCGCCCATCACCGACAGCTCCGGCGCGAACGCCACCCCCACATGGGCGCCGTCGCCGTTGGCCAGGCCGACGATGCTGGTGATGTAGTACTCGGACTTGACGTTGTTGTTGTCGACCCGCTCGAGCCAGCCCAGCAGACGCGCCCAGGGCGCACAGAGAATGCCGCTGTAGCAGGCGCGCACCGCCCGCTCCTCGGCGTTGGCGTCCCGGGCCTCGACGATGCGCAGGAGCCGCCCGTCCCCGTCCTGGATCAGCCGGCCGTACAGCGCCGGATCGGCCGCCTCGAATCCCAGCATGACCAGGTCGGCGCCCGCCGCGCGCGTCTCGAACAGCGGCGCCAGGTCCTCGGCTGTCAGCAACGGACAGTCGGCGTTGGTGACCACCACCTCGCCCTCGAACCCCTCCAGCGCCTGCCGGGCGCAGAGCACGGCATGCGCGGTGCCCATCGGCGGGTCCTGGATCGCGACGGCGCTCTCGCCCAGCCGGCGCCGGACGTGCTCGGCCACCGCCGGGCTGTGCGTCCCGCAGATGACCACGACCCGCTCGCAGCCGGCCGCCTCGACCGCGTCGATCGCCCGGTCCAGCATTGTCCGCCCGCCAACCTTGTGCAGCACCTTCGGCAGCGGCGACTTCATGCGGGTGCCCTGGCCGGCGGCCATGATCACGGCGGCGCGTCTGCTCATCGAATCCCCGTCTCCGCAGCTTGCGTTCGCATGCGGTTTAGCCGAAAGCCCGGCCCGATGCATGACCTTCAACTACGCCCGCTGGCGGGCTGGACCATCGTCTTCGACCTGGACGGCTGCCTGGTGGACTCCGCGCCCGACCTCGTCGGCGCCCTGAACGCGCTGCTGGTCGAGGAAGGCCACGAGCCGCTTCCGCTCGGCCAGGGACGGCTGATGGTCGGGCGCGGCGCGCGCGCCCTGGTCGCCCAGGGGTTCGAGACACAGGGCGCCGCCCCCGATCAGGCCGCGCTCGACACCCTGACCGCCCGATTCCTGACGCTGTACGCCGGCCGCATCGCGCTTGAGACCCGCCCCTACCCCGGCTGCCTCGAGGCGCTCGACCTGCTGGCGGCGCGCGGCGCCGTGCTGGTGGTCTGCACCAACAAGCGCACCGACTTCTCCCGGGCCCTCCTGCGAGATCTGGCGATGGACGGGCGGTTCGCGGCCAATGTCGGCGGAGACGCCGCGCCGGCCCCAAAGCCTGACCCGCGCCACCTGCAGACCGCCATCGAGGCGGCCGGAGGCGACCCCGCCCGCGCCATCATGGTCGGCGACACCGTCTTCGACGCCGAAGCCGCCCGCGCCGCCGGCGTCCCCTGCGTCCTCGTCGCCTTCGGCTACAGCCAGTCGCCGGTGGCCGACCTGCCCGCCGCCGCGGTCATCGAGACCTTCGACGCCCTGCCGGACGTCATCGCAAAGCTCGCCTCTTGCCCCGAAGCGACCGCGCCGCTATAGACCCGGCCCTTCCGAAGAGGGATGCGTAGCTCAGCGGGAGAGCACCTCGTTCACACCGAGGGGGTCACAGGTTCAATCCCTGTCGCATCCACCATTCGCCAGTCCCCCGATACCGCAACCTCCCTCGCGCCCGGCGCGCGGCGGCGCTATTGAACGGCGGACATGGCCGGACTGACTTATGCCATCGGCGACATCCACGGCCGCCTCGACCTGCTGCGACAGGCGGCGCTGAAGGTCGCCGCACACGCCGCCGGGCGGGCGCACCGCATCGTCTGCCTGGGCGACTATGTCGATCGTGGTCCCGACAGCCGGGGCGTCATCGAATTCCTCATGCGCGAGACGGCGGCCGGTCGCTGCATCTGCCTCAAGGGCAATCATGAGGCCATGATGCTGGAGGCCCTGCGCGGACAGCAGATGGCCTTCTGGCTGCGCAACGGCGGCGAGGAGACCCTGGCCTCCTACAGCGGCGAGGTGCCCCGGGCGCATCTCGACTGGCTGGAGACCCTGCCCGTGACGCTGGTCGAGGCCGACCGCATCTATGTCCACGCCGGCCTGCGTCCGGGCCGCCCGCTGGCCGAGCAGGACGAGGACAGCTGCCTGTGGATCCGCGAGCGGTTCCTGCGGGCCCCCGCCGCCGACCTGCCCGGCCACGTCGTGCACGGCCACACGCCCCACCACGCCGACAAGCCGGACCCCGAGCTTCCCGAGCGCCTCGCGCACCGCACCAATCTCGACACCGGCGCCTTCGCGACCGGCGTGCTCGTGGTGGGTGTGTTCGAGGCCGACAGGCCCGGCGGACCGATCGAGCTGATCGAGGTCACGGTCTGACGCCGACGATTTGGCGCCGGTCCGGGACGGCGCCGTGCTATCAAGGCGCACGTTCCGACAGGAACCCTGACGACCCGGCGTCGTCCTGCCCGACAGGCGATCCGCGCGGCGGACATCGGGGCGCCGGCGATACCGCAACCCACCTCCGACAACTCTGTCACAGCAGGATTGATCATGGCCAAAGCGCCTCCCCCACAGCCTACCGGCGCCCAGATCGTCGCGGCCCTGAGATCCGCCCTCGAGACCGCCCTCGGCCAGGGCCATGACCCGGCCGGGCTGGTGCTCAACCTGACCCGTCGCGATGCGGTGCTCATCCACCGGAGCGAAAGCTTCGCGCCGGACGAAATCCGTTTCGAACCGGATGGCATGAGGGTCATGGGGGTGATGTCGACCGTCGGCCTGACCCCGGTCAGCGCCCTGGCGGTCCTGGCCGCCGAAGGCGCGGACGCATGATCGTCTCCCGGCCGCGCACATCCAATCCTATGCTTGGTCTGGCCATGCTCGTCGGGGCCTGCCTGCTGATCCTCGTCCTCCTTGGGCTCGTCCTCAGCCGGCCAGAGCCCAAGGGGTCGCTGCCCGAGCCCGAACCGGCCCTCAGCGAGGGCGATCAGGCGAGGCGGGATTCCGCCGCTTGGGCTGACCGGGAACGCGAACGCCAGGCGGGCAAGGCAGCGACGCCCCCGGCCGCGGACCGCTAAAGTCAGGCCCCCGCCAGCCAGCCGCCGGCGAACCCCGCCCGGACCAGCCCGTGACGGATCACCGGCTCGTCCCGCATCAGCCGCCAGACCAGCCCGCTGCGGTGGTTCTCGATCATCGCCACGATCGGCCCCTGGTCGATGCCAAGCATGTCGCGGCCCACCCAGCCGGCCGCGCCGCGAATATCGCCGAAGGCTGAGCGGATCGGCTCGCCGACCGTCGGGTTGAAGGCGTCCTGGAACCCCTGCGGGCCGTAGATCGCCGCGCCGTGGACGGCCGTCATCCGCTCCAGCGTCGCCGTCACCGCCTCCGGCGCGAACGGCAGCGAGGCCGCCACCGCCGTCGGCGCCAGGGTGCCGTCGTCGAAGTCGTCCGCCCCTCGCGCCGAATAGGCCCGGAAGCTACGCAGCCGCCCGTCGACGATGTGATTGAAGATGCCCGGCCCGTCACAGGCCGTCAGCCCCCACAGTCCCTCGGCATAGCCGCGCCACTGGCCCGCGTTGGCCGCCGCGTAGGCCTGCTGGGCCGCCACCGCGCGGCGGCTGTTCTCGAAATAGTCGAGGCCCCGGCGGCGCATGAAGTCGTCACGGATGCCGCGGAAGTCGATCCACAGGTGGCTGTACTGATGGCCGAACATCGGCCCGAACCCCAGGTGCGGCTCGGGATCGCGTCGCCAGCTTCGGCCATAGTCTGCGCACCAGGCCGTCCAGGCGCCAGGCTCCACAGCGCGGTCCCCCGCCCCCAGCGCCAGGATGTAGAGGATCATCGCCTCGTTGTAGCCGCGCCATTCGTGCGGGATGAAACCGCCCTCCGGCGTCCATCCCAGCCAGAAGCGTCCCGACGCCGCCTGCGCCCAGCGCCAGTCCACCCGGCGAAACAGCCCGCCGGCCAGGTCCCTGACCGCCGCCTCGTCGGCTGCATCGCCATCGAAGTACCGCCCCGCCGCCAGGGCGCCGGCCAGCAGCAGGGCGGTGTCGATCGTCGACAGCTCGCAACCTCCTGCGCGAAGCGCCGTGCGCATGTCGATGAAATGATAGAAGAATCCGTTCCAGCCCGAGACGCCGCCGCCCTGCGACCCCTGCGGCGCCTCCGCCAGGGTGGTCAGCGTTCGCCGGGTCAGCGCCGCCGCCTCGCCCCGCGTCATCCAGCCCCGCTCGACCCCGATCGGCCACAGGGTCAGGGCGAACCCGACGGCGGCGATCGAACAGGCCGACGGCGTCGGCCAGCGGTCGGCGGTCAGCCCGCTCTGCGGGTCGGTGGCCGCCCGCATCCCCTCGAAGGTCCGCGCCTGGATTTCGGCGATCAGGTCGTTCGACATCGCGGCGGGCTCAAACGCCCCACGCCTGGCCGGCGCCGCCATAGCTGTCCACCGCCGCGAACAGCGCCCCCACCATCTCGCGCTCGGCCTCGGTCAGTTCCGGCCGCCAGATGTCGAAGATCAGGATCACCCGGTCCTCGCCGCTCTCGTTCCAGGCCTCGTGCTGGATCGTGTCATCGAACAGCCAGGCCTCGCCCTCGCGCCACTCGCGCGTCTCGTTGCCGACCCTGAAACCGCATTGTCCAGGCAGGATCAGCGGCAGGTGACAGATCAGCCGGGTATTGATGAAGCCGTTGTGCGGCGGGATCCGGGCGCCGGCTGCCAGCCGCGAGAACAGGATCGACGGCGTCCGTCCCTCGATCCGGCACAGCGGCGCCCCGGCGATGGCCTCCAGCGTGCGCGGGCACCTGTCCGCCACCGCATCCACCCGCTCGCCGTCCCGCCACAGGTAGATCGCGCCCCAGTCGGGGTTGTCGCGCATGCCGTGCCCCTCGGCGAAGGGCCGGTCGGACCTGGTTTCCAGATAGGGCGCGAAACCGCCGCCGTCCGCCAGCAGGCCATCCAGTTCGGCGCGGATATCCGCCGCCGCCGCCTCCAACTCGCCCAGCCAGCCGAACGGCTCGCGCGGATAGAACTGAATCTGCGGTAGACCCGGGAAATAGTAGTGGCGGGGCTGCTGCAGGAAGAGCTGCCGGCGGCCCAGCATCAGGTCCAGCGACTGGCCGAACCGCGCCGCCTCCGGGCTCGCCGGGTCGACCCCGCCGGCCGCCAGGGCCGCCTCCAGGTGGCGCTCGTAGTCGCGGGCATAGGCCTCGACGGCCGCCTGCGCCCGGCGCACGTCGGCCGCGACGGGCGGCGGCAACTGCTCGGGCGGCGGGGCGGCGCGCAGGGCCGCGCGATAGAAGCCGGCGGCGGCCCGGCCATCGCCCGCGGCGGCGAAATGATCGGCCTTCATCAACAGCCCGCGCAGATGGCGCGGCTCCCGTTCCAGCAGGCGGTCCAGCGCCGCCAGCATCGCAGCCCCGTCGCCCAGTCCGCGACAGGCCACCGCCAGCCCCAGCAGCACCGGCCCGTCCTCGCCGCCGCCCGCGAGGATCTGTTCGAACAGCCCGCGCGCGCCGGCGAAGTCCCCCCGGCCCAGCGCCTGGGCTCCGGATTGCGTCAGGGCGCGGGGATCGGTCGTCGCGGTCATGGGCCGATGTGAGGTCGGCGACCCCGGCCGGTCAACCACCGTTCGCGCCGCCCTGCTGGCGGAGTTGTCGGAAGGAGGCGGGGCAAAACCATTCTGAGGCGAATGATGCATTCACACGATTCTCGATTGTAAATCGAACACCGGTGTGCGAGCCTGCGCGGGCTCCGTGGCTGGGGAGCAATCCATTGGCCCAACTCCGGAGAAATGCCATGCATTCGCTCACGATGAACTGGTCTGCCCGCGGCACGACCGTCTTCACCCCCGCCAACGTCAGCCACACCCACGGCACCGACCCCACCTTCACGCCCGAGAAGCTGATCGGCGGCGGCAACAGCACCGTGTTCGTCGACCAGAGCCAGAACCTCGGTCCCGGCCCCGTCGGCAACTACACCTGGGCGTCCGTCGACAACCCCAACCTGGGCGTCTCCTGCCACTACGACCACCCCTCCGGCACGGGCCAGACCAGCGTCACGGCCACGCCGAACGGCTTCCTCGTCTCGTTCGACGGAACCCACTGGTCGAGCACGCCGATCACCGCCAACCCGAAGGGGTCGAACATCACCATGACCATCTACGTCAGCGACACCTCGAGCGTCTGACCGGCGCGGGATCGGCCGCCGTCGGAAACGGCCGATCCCCCTGCCCGGCGCGTCCAGAGAACCCATTTGACAACGCAACCGGCGCGTTCGACATGCCGACGCATGAGCGAACCGCAGGCCCGCCCCCGCCACATCCACTTCATCGGCATCGCCGGCGCCGGGATGAGCGCCACCGCGCTGATGATGCGCGACGCCGGCCATGTCATCGGCGGCTCGGACGAGGAAGCCTTCCCGCCGATCAGCACCTATCTGGAGACCCTCGGCGTCCCCTTCCGCCGCACCTTCGCCGCCGAGAACATCGGCCCCGAAGTCGATCTCGTGGTGCTCGGCGGCAGCGCCAAGCTGCACGGCGACGACAACGCCGAATTCGCCGAGACCCGCCGTCGCGGCCTTGAGGTCACCGGCTTTCCCCAGCTCGTCGCCGAGCAGACCCGCGACCGCGACGTCACCGTCGTGGCCGGCAGCTTCGGCAAGTCGAGCTGCACCGCCCTGCTCGCCCATATCCTGCGCGAGGCCGGCAAGGATCCCGGCTACATGATCGGCGCTATCCCCGCCGGCGGCGCGCCGACCGGCGCCTGGGGCAGCGGCCCGGTCATCCTGGAGGGCGACGAGTACATCGTCAGCCAGTCGGACCGCCGCTCGAAGTTCATGCTCTACGACGTCGACCACCTGCTGCTGACCTCGCTGGTCCACGATCACCTGAACGTCTTTCCCACCTTCGCCGAGTACGAGGCGCCGTTCCGCCAACTCCTCGCCCGCGTGGCCCCCGGCGCCACCGTGGTCATGCGCGACAGCCCGGCCCTGCGCGCCGTCGCGGCCGAGTGCGCCGCACCCATCGTCTGGTACGGGACCGGCCGCGGCGAAGGCTGGCGCAGCCGCGACGTGGTGTTCGGCGAGACCTCGGCCTTCACCCTCACGGGGCCGGACGACCTGGCCCTGCGGCTGGAGACCGGTCTGCTCGGCGAGCACAACATCGAGAACATTGTCGGCGTCTCCGCCTTCCTGCTGTCGCGCGACCTCGTCACCCCCGAGGAACTGGCCGCGGGCGTCGCCAGCTTCCAGGGCATCCGCCGCCGGCTCGACCGCCTGACGACCGTCTCGAAAGTCCCGGTCATCGAGGGCTTCGGGTCGTCGTACGAGAAGGCCCGGTCCGCCATCGAGGCGGTCAAGCTGCACTATCCCGTCCGGCCGCTGGTGGTGATCTTCGAGCCGCACACCTTCTCCTGGCGCAACCGCGAGGGGCTGGCCTGGTACGACACCGTCTTCGCCGGGGCCGCGCGCGTCATCGTCCTGCCGCCGCCTGTCCATGGCGCCGCCAGCCACAGCCAGCTTGGCCATGACGAGATCCTCGCCCGCATCGCCGCGACCGGCATTCCGGCCGCCGGCGCCGCCACGCCCAGCGAGTGCGAGGCCCTGCTGTCGGACCTGACGGGCGAGGAGGTGGTCCTGCTTCTGTCCTCCGGCCCGCTACTGGGCCTGCCGGCCAGCCTGCCGCCGCTGATGGACGGCCGCTTCGGCTGATACGGCGGGGCGCCGCCCCCTGACGCCAAAATGGCGCACCGCCTCGCGACGGGAACCCGATCGCGGTTCAACCCCTTTCCGCCTTGGGCCCGCCGTGGCAGTTTCGCGGCGGTAGAGGGGACGCCACAACCACATGGCAAGGCCAGCAAACTTCACCCTGCAGCAGGGAGAACACGGCGCGACCGCCGTGCTGGTCGGCGACTGGACCGCTGAAACCCTCGAGGACGCCGGCAAGCGGCTGGGCGACACCCTGGACGGCTCCAAGGCCGTCAATCTCGACCTGCGCCAGATCGGTCGCTGCGACACCGCCGGCGCCTACGCCATCATCCGCGCCGCCGACGGCCGGGATTCGGCCGGCCTGCTCATGGCCCGGCCAGAGACCGAGCGCCTGCTCGACCTGGTCGGCGAGGCGGTGCAGGCCGAACCCAGCCCCGTGCGCCAGCACCGCGGCTTCTACGACCTGCTGGTCCGCATCGGCCGCGGCGTCGTCAACCTCGGCATCGATCTCTACGAGACGCTGATCTTCATCGGCCACCTGCTAACCTCGGCCGGCCGGGCGATCGTCCGGCCGCAGAAGTTCCGCTGGGCGCCCTTCGTCTCGCTCTGCGAACGGGCCGGCCTCGACGCCATCCCGATCGTGGCCACCACCACCTTCTTCATCGGCGCGGTCGTCGCCCTGCTGGGCATCAACAGCCTGCGCGCCTTCGCCGCCGAGGTGCTGGTGGTCGAGGCGACCGGCATCTCGATCCTGCGCGAGTTCGGCATCGTCATCACCGCCGTCCTCCTGGCCGGTCGGTCCAGCTCGGCCTTCGCCGCCGAGATCGGCTCGATGAAGATGAACCAGGAGATCGACGCCATGCGCGTCATCGGCGTCGATCCGTTCGACGCCCTTGTCCTGCCGCGCTTCCTGGCCCTGCTGGTGACCCTGCCATTGCTGACCTTCATCGCCGACTTGGCCGGACTGGTCGGCGGCGTGATGGTGACCTGGGCCATTCTCGACCTGTCCCCGACCTTCTTCTGGCAGCGCATCGTCGACAACGTCGGCGCCACCCATTTCTGGGTCGGCATCTCCAAGGCGCCCGTCATGGCCATCGTCATCGCCGGCATCGGCTGCCGACAGGGCATGGAGGTCGAGGGCGACGTCGAGTCCCTGGGCCGCCGCGTCACTTCGGCGGTCGTGCAGGCCATCTTCGCCATCATCCTGCTCGATGCCCTTTTCGCCATGCTCTACATGGAGCTGGACATATGAGCGACGGACGCGACACCGGCCTGGCCGAGGACGGCCTCGACGCCGAGGCGCCGCCCATCGAGGTGCGGGGCCTGGTCTCGGCGTTCGGCTCGAATGTCATCCACAAGGATCTGGACCTCGTGGTCGAGCGGGGCGAGGTGCTTGGCGTCGTCGGCGGCTCGGGTTCGGGCAAGTCGGTGCTGCTCAACACCATCATTGGCCTCAAGGCGCCCGAGGGCGGCAGCGTCCGCATCTTCGGCCAGGACATCCAGCACGCGACCCGCCGCAAATGGTCGGCCATCGAGCGCCGCTGGGGCGTGCTGTTCCAGCAGGGCGCCCTGTTCTCCTCGCTGACGGTCAAGGAAAACGTCGCCGCCCCCCTGCACGAGCACACCGACCTGTCCCGCCGCGAGATCGACGAGCTGGCCGAGCTGAAGATCGCCCTGGTCGGCCTTCCGCCCCGCGCCGGCGCCCTCAAGCCGGCCGAGCTGTCGGGCGGCATGCGCAAGCGGGCGGGCCTGGCGCGGGCCCTGGCCTTTGATCCGGAGCTGCTGTTCCTGGACGAGCCCACGGCGGGCCTCGATCCCATCGGCGCCGCCGCCTTCGACGAGCTGATCGCCGACCTGTCGCACAGCCTGGGGCTGACCGTGTTCATGATCACCCACGATCTGGACAGCCTCTACACCATCACCACCCGCGTCGCGGTGCTGGCCGACAAGAAGGTCGTCGCCTGCGCCCCGGTGCGGGAGCTCGAGAATTCCGAACATCCCTGGATCCGGGAATACTTCCTGGGGCCCAGGGGACGCGCCGCCCAGACCGCCCAGGTCCGCGGCGGACAGAGGGTCTGATTCCGATGGAAAGAAACGCCAACTACGCGCTGGTAGGGGCCGCCTCGCTGCTCCTCTTCATCGCCATGATCGTCTTCGCCTTCTGGCTGGCGCGGCTGAGCTTCAACCGCTCCTACGACGACTACGACGTGCTGTTCGTCGGCCCGGTGCGCGGCCTGACCGAAGGCGGCGAAGTCCACTTCAACGGCATCAAGGTCGGCGACGTGTCGCGCATCGCCCTCGACAGCCGCGACCCCAACCGCGTCATCGCCCGCATCCGCGTGACCAGCGACGTGCCGATCCGCGAGGACAGCTTCGCCACGCTGGAGCCCCAGGGGATCACCGGCGTCAACTACATCCAGATCACCGCCGGCACCCCCGCCAAGCGCCTGCTCAAGGAGACGGTGGAGCCCGGCGAGGTGCCGGTGATCCGCACCCAGCGCAGCACCCTGTCCGACCTGCTGGCCGGCGGCGGCACCGTGCTGACCCGAACAATCGAGGCGCTGGACCGGATCAACCGGGTGCTCAGCGACGAGAACATCGGGGTGTTCAGCAACGCGCTGAACAACATCGAGGACATCACCGCCGAGATGGAGCGGCAGAAGGAAATCATCGCCGAGGCGCGCCAGACCCTGGCCACCCTGCGGGCCGCCGCCGACGAGTACGCCGAACTGGCCCGCTCGGCGCGCGGCTTTGTCGACACCGACGCCAAGCAGGCCGCCGCGCGCATCGACGAGGCCGCCCGCAAGGTCGACGTCGCCGCCGCCGACCTCAGCAACCTGCTGGCCAAGCTCGACGGCCCGGTGACCGATTTCGCCAACACCGGCCTGCCGCAGCTGACTGGCGCCATCACCACGCTCGAAGAGGCGGTGGGCGCGCTCGAAGGCCTCGTCGGCGAGGTGCAGTCCAATCCCCAGGGCCTGGTCGGCAAGCCGCCGGCCGAGAAGAGGAAGGTGAAGCCGTGAGACCTCTGATGATCCGCCTCGCGGCCGTCCTGGCCGGCGCCGTGATGCTCTCCGGCTGCATCACCCTGTTCCCGGAGTCCGAACCGGCCCGGCAGTATGTGCTGGACCTGCCCGCGCCGGAGCTGGCCGACAAGGCCTTTGACGTCGCGCGCGGCCCGATCGCCTTCACCCGCGCCGGCGCCGGCGACGGCATCCTGACGGTCGAGAACGGCCAGGCTTCCTACATCGACGGCGCCCGCTGGGTCGTTCCGGCGCGCCAGATGTTCGAGGAGCAGGTCCACATCGCCTTCCGCGCCGGCCCCGCTCGCTTGAACCCGCGCGGCGCCGTCGGCCAGGCCAAGTGGCTGCTGCGGCTCGACGTGACGCAGTTCGAGGTGGACTACCGCGCCGGCGCGCCTGTCGTGGTCGTCGAGATCAAGGCCATCCTGACCCGCAACACCCGCGACGGACAGACCTCGGAAGAGATCTTCCGCGCCGAGGCGCCCGCTGGCTCGAACAATGTCGGCGCTATCGTCGCCGCCTACGAACAGGCGCTGGGCAAGACGCTGAGCGATCTGGTCGGCTGGGTCAGCACCGTGGGCGCCGGCCCCTAGCCGCCAGGCGCTAGCCCAGGTCGAACAGCCCCCGCAGGTACGGGTTCAGCATCCGGCCCTGCGGGTCCAGTTCCCGCCGCACCTCCAGGAAGTCCTTCCAGTTGGGGTACAGCGCGCCCAGCCGCTGGCCGCGCAGCGAGTGCAGCTTGCCCCAGTGCGGCCGGCCGCCGGCGCGCTGGAAGATCGGCTCGATCAGGTCGTAGAAGAACGCATAGTCGTCCTTGTACCAGGCGTGCACCGCCACCGACCCGCGCACCCCGCCGTGGAACGGCGACAGCCAGGCCTCGTCGCCCGCCACGCGCCGCACCTCGATCGGGAAGAAGACGTCGGGACGCTCCTTCTCGATCACCGCCATCACCTGCTTCAGCGCGTCCAGGTGCGTCTCGGGCGGCAGGTGGTACTCCATCTCGTTGAACCGCACCGGCCGCTCGGTCGACAGCAGCTTCCAGCCCTCATCGACAGCCGTCTCCTCCTCGGCGCCGGCCAGGATCATCCGCGCCGCCCGCTTCCTTACGCCGTTCGACCAGCCGAAGGTGTTGCGCAGCATCTTCAGCGCCTCGAGGAAGGCGTCGTCCTGGCTCGGTGGCGGCGCGACCGGCGCATCGTCCGTCTCGTCATGGGTGATGTTGGCCGCCAGGTCGGTGAACGGCACGGCGTAGAACTCGTAGTTCCGGTGCTGCTTCCAGCGGTCCTCCGCCCTGGCCAGCGTCTCTTCCAGAGGCTCGACCCAGACGCGCCGCCGCAGACGCCGGTTGGGGCTGGTCGCCAGCCGCGCCTCGGTGACGATCCCCAAGGCGCCCAGCGACACGCGCGCCGCCTGGTAGACGTCGGGCCGGGTTGCGGCGTCGCAGTCGACCCGCCGGCCGTCCGCCGTGATCAGCGCCAGCGCCTTCACGTCGCCATGCAGGGCCTGCAGGCCCTGGCCCGTGCCATGCGTGCCGGTGGCGATCGCGCCGGCCAGCGACTGCTTGTTGATGTCGGGCAGGTTGGGCATTGCCCGCCCCTTCTCGGCCAGCGCCGGCCCCAGCGCGCCCAGTCGCGTCCCGGCCCGGACCACGGGCTCGTCACCCTCCCACCGGATCACGCCGGCCAGCGCGTCGATGGACACCAGCGCGCCGCTGGTGGAGGCCAGCGCCGTGAAGCTGTGGCCCGAGCCGACCGCCCGGATCGGCGCCGCCGCGCCGGGCAGCGCCGCCGCCAGTTCGGCCTCGTCGCGGGGCGCCAGCCGGCTTGCCGGATAGGCGTTCTGGATGCCCGACCAGTTGCGCCACAGCATCCGGCCCTGGCCATCCACCGCCGCCGGCGACGGCGGCTCGGGCTTGTCCCGGTTGGCGATGACCGCCGCCCCGCCCGCGGCCAGGACCGCGCCGCCCGCGCCCGCCGCGCCGATGGCCAGCGCCTTGCGTCTGGTGACCATGATCGCCCCCCTTCCCTGAACCTATTCCGGCGCCGTCGACATGAAGACGATCAGCGCCTCCAGGTCGGCGGCCGAGCAGGCCGCGCACTGGCCGCCCGCCGGCATCGCCTTGAAGCCCTGCACCGTATGGGCGACCAGGGTCGCCATGCCCTGCTTGCCGCGCGGCGCCCAGGCCGCCTCGTCGCCGGTCAGCGGCGCTCCCGAGCCCTCGATGGTGTGGCAGGTCTTGCAGCTTGTCTCGTAGAGCCCGGCCAGGCGGGCGTCCTGCGGCGACAGCGTCGCCGACCGCTCCGCCGTCATCGGCGCCGGCTTGGCCCCGCATGCGGCCAGCATCGCCCCCGCCGCCAACACTCCCAGCAGTCTCATCATGCCCGTCCCCATGGGCGCGTGAGTCCGCCCTTGGCCGAAGGTGACACCAGCGTCACCGTTCTTGGCAACCCCTCGCCGCCCCGGCCGGGCCTCCAGCAGCAGGCGCCTTGAGGCAAGGTCTCAATTGTCAATTATTTACCTGATCGGGATGCGGGGCCCGGGCGTCTGTAGAAATTTGACAACAATGCCGGCTCTCCGACCCCTCCGGCCGTCCAGATTGTATCAGAAAACTGGCCCACTCTGGCCCACTCTGTACCCCTCCTCAGCCCCTCTCTGTACCCCGGCTCGGACCCACTCTGTATCGCCACAATCCCCGGGAAATCCGGGCCAAATCGTCCCAAACGCCGGCCGGCGGCGTTTTCGCCTGTGGGGGGCGGGGGGTATACTGCTGTAGCGCTTCGCCAGGAGGGCTGGCGGCGGAACCGGCTCAGTCGATCCCGGCCAGCCGCCGCGCGGCCGTCAGGGTGTTCTGCAGCAGGCAGGCGATGGTCATCGGCCCAACCCCGCCCGGGACCGGGGTGATCCATCCCGCCACGGCCTTGGCCTCGTCGAAAGCGACGTCGCCGACCAGCCGGGTCTTGCCCTGCGCCGCCCGCTCCGGATCGCGCGACGGCAGCCGGGTGATGCCGACATCGATGACCGCCGCGCCCGGCTTGATCCAGTCGCCGCGCACCATCTCCGCCCGCCCGACGGCCGCGACCAGGATATCGGCCGTGCGGCAGATCGCCGGCAGGTCGACGCTGCGGCTGTGGGCGATCGTCACCGTGCAGTCGGCGGCCAGCAGCAGCTGCGCCATCGGCTTGCCCATAAGGTTGGACCGACCGATGACCACCGCATGCTTGCCCGTCAGATCGCCCAGCGCGTCCTTCAGCAGCATCATGCAGCCCACCGGCGTGCAGCTGCTCAGCGCCGGCAGCCCGCTGGCCAGCCGTCCGGCGTTGGTCACCGTCAGGCCATCGACGTCCTTGTCGGGAGAAATCCGCGCGACGATGCGATCCTGGCTGAGATGTGGGGGGACAGGGAACTGCACCAGGATGCCGTGGATCGCCGGATCGGCGTTCAGCCGGTCGATCAGGGCGAACAGCTCGGCCTCCGGCGTGTCGGCCGCCAGCCGATGGGTCTCCGAATGCATGCCGGCGGCGGTGGTCTGCTCGCCCTTGTTGCGCACATACACCTGGCTGGCCGGATCCTCGCCGACCAGCACGACGGCCAGACCCGGCGTCAGTCCATGGCTGGCCTTCAGAGCCGCGACCTCGGCCGCCACCCGCTCACGCAGGCCGGCGGCGAAAGCCTTGCCGTCGATGATCGTCGCTTCGCTCATGGGGCCCTCCGGCGTTGGCGTGCCCCTACCCCCATGCGCCGCCGCTGGCAACGCGTCAGCGGACCGTGACCTGCAACAGGAGATCCCTGACACGCTCGAGCGCCTGGGCGTTGGTGTCGCCGGTCGCCATGATGCTGAAGCGGGCCACGGGCTCCTGCGCGGTGCAGATCGCCAGCCCTTCTTGGGTCGAGGAGTCGTCGTCCAGGCGACAGACGAACATGACCTTGCCACCCTTCATCTGCATCGGGACCACCTGATAGAGGTCTCCGTTGGCGCCAAGTTCCTCCGCCGCCAGCTTCACCAACTCCTGCGGCGTGGCCCAGCCGCCCGGCCCAAGTATGGCGATCGCCATCGCGGCCGTAGGGCCGCAGGCGGCATTGTAGATCCGGGCGTCGTCGGTCGATTGCGCCCAGTCCCCGGAACAGCCCTCGAAGGACGCCGGCAGGCTCAGCGTGCGGCCATCCGCGAGCGTATGGCCTGTCTGGGCCGCGGCCCCGCCCGCGAAAAGAAAGGCCGCCGCCGTCAGGCCTGCAAGTCTCGCCATACCGATCATTCGTCACTCCCGTGCTGGGCCACGACTATCCGGAATCCGGCGGCTGACAAAGGGGCGAGCGCACCGGCCGCCACGGGGCGACCTTGCGTGAGTCTGGACACCGCGCGCCTGAACCCCCATCCTCACACTTCAAACACCCGTTCGGATGCCGCCCATGTTCATGCGCTTCTTCTCCGAGCTTCGTCAGGCCAAGGTCCCGGTGACGCTCAAGGAGTACCTCGTCCTGATGGAGGCGCTCGACAAGCAGGTCATCGACCAGTCGGTCGAGGACTTCTACTTCCTGTCCCGGGCCGCGCTGGTGAAGGACGAGAAGAACCTCGACAAGTTCGACCGCGTGTTCGGCCATGTCTTCAAGGGGCTGGAAACGGTCGGCGAGGGCGTCACCTCCGAGATTCCCGCCGAGTGGCTCAAGGCCCTGACCGAGAAGTTCCTCACCGAGGAGGAAAAGGCCGCCATCGAGGCGATGGGCGGCTTCGAGGAGCTGATGAAGACGCTGCAGGAGCGTCTGGCCGAGCAGAAGAAGCGCCACGAGGGCGGCAACAAGATGATCGGCACCGGCGGCACCTCGCCCTTCGGCGCCAACGGCTACAATCCCGAGGGCGTGCGCATCGGCCAGGACAAGGGCCGTCACGGCCGCGCCGTGAAGGTCTGGGACAAGCGCGAGTACAAGAACCTAGACGACTCGGTCGAGCTGGGCACCCGCAACATCAAGGTGGCGCTGCGCCGGCTGCGCAAGTTCGCGCGCGAGGGCTCGCCGGACGAGCTGGACCTGGACGGCACCATCAAGGGCACCAGCCAGAAGGGCTATCTCGACATCGTCATGCGGCCCGAGCGCCGCAACAAGATCAAGGTTCTGATCTTCTTCGATATCGGCGGCTCGATGGACAGCCACATCAAGCTCTGCGAAGAACTGTTCAGCGCGGCGCGCACGGAATTCAAGAACCTTGAATTCTACTACTTCCACAATTGTCTTTATGAATTCGTGTGGAAGGACAATCGTCGCCGCCAGACCGAGCGCATCAATACCTGGGACGTGCTTCACAAGTTCCCGGCCGACTACAAGGTCATCTTCGTCGGCGACGCCACCATGAGCCCCTACGAGATCACCTATCCGGGCGGCAGCGTCGAGCACTGGAACGAGGAGCCGGGCGCGGTCTGGCTTGACCGCGTGGCGCAGATCTACCCGAACGTCGTCTGGCTCAACCCGACCGCCGAGCGCCACTGGGACTACACCCAGTCGATCGGCGTCATGAAGCAATTGGTGAACGACCGCATGTATCCGCTGACGCTTGACGGCCTCGACAAGGCGATGCGCGAGCTCGTGCGGGGTCACTGACCCGCCCTTGCCGATAGGCCCGAAACCGGGCAACGCTCTCCCCAGGTGCATTCCAGGGGGGCGTAGAGCGTCATGACCACCATTCTCACCATGGCCGCCATCGCCGCGGTCGTCGGGGCCGTCGTCGGCCTGGTTCTCAGCAAGGTGCTGCCGCTGCCCAAGGCGGCCGGCTACGCCATGATCGGCCTGTTCGCCGTGGGCGGCGGCGGCGTCGGCTACTTCCTGGCCATGCAGGACGTCATCCCCAAGCAGGAGTTCGACAAGGCCCGCGCGGCCATGGACCAGCTGCCCGATGTCCAGGCCATCAAGCAGTACTATCCCAACGACTACGCCGAGCTTCAGCGCAATCTCGAGGTCATCAAGAACGAGCGCAAGGGCACAACCGGCGTCGCCCAGTACGTCCGCGCCCAGGCCAATGCCGTCCTGCTGCGCGAGGCGCGCAAGGGCAATGACGACAATCTCGTCGCCCTGATGACCCTGCGCCGCGACAAGGCCGTGGCCATCGCCGAGAAGTCGCCGGCCTACTGCTTCGAGTTCGTCGGCGGCCGCCGTCTCAGCTTCGATCCCGACACCATCGTCGGGCCGGAAATGGTCGAGCGCGAGCGCGCCATCACCGCCGAAGTCCTCAAGCAGACCGCCACGGCGCCGGTCCTGAACGCCGCCGGCGCGGTCAAGGACGACGAGAAGATCGAGACCCGGGTCGAGCTCTACTACCAGGTCGAGGTGCGCGACGCAGTCGCCGCCAAGGCCCGGGCGCGCTTCACGCCCGACGAGCAGAAGACCATCCAGATGCTGGCCTCGCGCAGCGTCAGCCTGCAGGGCGACACCGCCAAGCAGAGCCTGATGTGCCGCTATGGCATCGCCCAGATCGACGAGACCCTCAAGCTGCCCAAGGACAAGGCGGCGATGGTCTACCGCCTCAACATCCGCCAGGGCCTTTAGTCCGGCCACCGGCTGTCGGGCGAATGGCGCCCGACAGCCTTCCCGCGCGTTAGGCCGACATGGCCAGGCGCGATCTGTCGAAATACCAGTCCATGCGCGACTTCGGCGTCACCGCCGAGCCCAGCGGAAAGGACCGCGTCGCGCCCTCGGACCAGCGCCGCTTCGTCATCCAGAAGCACGCCGCCACCCGCCTGCACTACGACCTCCGCCTCGAGCACGACGGCGTCTTCCTGTCCTGGGCGGTGACGCGCGGCCCCTCGCGGGATCCGGCCGACAAGCGGCTGGCGGTCGAGGTCGAGGACCACCCCCTCGACTACGGCGACTTCGAGGGGACCATCCCCAAGGGCCAGTATGGCGGCGGGTCGGTCATGCTCTGGGACCGCGGCTATTGGGCCCCCGAACCTGGCCAGGACGTCGCCAAGGCCCTGAAGAAGGGCGAGCTCAAGCTGGTCTTCGCCGGCGAGCGCATGGAAGGCGGCTATGTCCTTGTGCGACTTCGCAAGGACCGCAACGGCGGCAAGCGCGCCAACTGGCTGCTGATCAAGCACCGCGACGACCACGCCGTGGAGGATGACGGCGACGCCCTTCTGACGGAGAATGAGACCTCGATCGCCTCGGGCCGCACCATGGACGAGATCGCCGCCGGCAAGGGCCGCCGCCCCAAGCCCTTCATGACCCGCGAGGCCCCGCGCGCCGACGCCACCTGGCAGAGCCGTGGCGACCCCGAAGCCAGCGCCGAGAAGGTGGCCGCGCCGGCCCGCAAGGCCAAACGAACAAAGGCCGCCGCGCCCAAGGCCGTCAAGGGCCGCATGCCCGCCTTCATCGCACCGCAGCTCTGCAAGCTGGTCGATCGTCCTCCGGCGGGCGCCGGCTGGGGCCACGAGATCAAGTTCGACGGCTACCGCATGCAGCTGCGCATCGAGGGTGGCCGCGCCCGGCTGCGCACCCGCAAGGGTCTGGACTGGACCGACCGTTTCGCGACCCTGGCAAAGGATGCCGGCGAGCTGCCCGACGCCATCATCGACGGCGAGGTCGTCGCCCTGGACGACGACGGCTCGCCCAGCTTCGCCGGCCTGCAGGCCGCGCTGTCGGGCAACGATACGGGCGAGCTGATCTTCTTCGCCTTCGACCTCCTGATGGTCGAGGGCGAAGACCTGCGCCCTACGCCTCTGGCCGAGCGCAAGGCCCGGCTGGCGGCCCTGCTCGCCGACGCCCGGCCGCATATCCGCTACGTCGAGCACTTCCAGCAGGCGGGCGAGGCGGTGCTCAGCTCGGCCTGCCGGATGTCGCTGGAAGGCATCATCTCCAAGGACCTGTCCGCCCCCTACAGCTCGGGCCGATCAACAAGCTGGACAAAGGCCAAGTGCCGCGCCGGGCATGAGGTGGTCATCGGCGGCTGGACGACGACCGGCAGCGCCTTCCGCTCGCTGGTGGCGGGCGTCTATCGGGACGGCAAGCTGGTCCACGTCGGCCGGATCGGCACAGGCTTCGGGCGCGAGGTGGTGGCCGGGCTGCTGCCGCGCCTGAAGGCGCTGGAGGTCAGCCGCTCGCCCTTCTCCGACCGCGAGCCGGCCAGCCGCAGCGGCGGCCGCAAGGGCGGCGAGACCCATTGGGTCAAGCCGGAGCTGGTGGCCGAGATCGAGTACGCCGGCTTCACCGCCGGCGGCGCCATCCGCCAGGCCGCGTTCAAGGGTCTGCGCGAGGACAAGCCGGCCCGCGAGGTCGAGGCCGACGCTCCGGCTCCCGCCGAGTCCGTAAGTCTCGCCAGCCCTGCTCCCAAGGCCCGCAAGGCCTCGGGCCCCGCCGAGGTCATGGGCGTGCGCATCTCCAGCCCGGACAAGCCGCTATGGCCGCAGGCGGGCGAGGACGGCCGACCGGTGACCAAGCTCGACCTGGCGCGCTACTTCGAGGCCGTCGGTCCCTGGATGATCGAGCACATCCGGGGGCGGTCCTGCTCGCTGGTCCGGACGCCGGACGGCCTGGACGGCCAGCGGTTCTTCCAGCGCCACCTGATGAAGGGCGCCTCAAGCCTGCTCAGCGAAGTGACCATCAGCGGCGACCGCAAGCCCTATCTGCAGATCGACCGCCTTGAGGCGCTGATCGCCGTCGCCCAGACGGCGGCGACGGAACTGCATCCCTGGAACTGCCAGCCTGGCCTGCCCGAGGTCCCCGGACGCCTGGTCTTCGACCTCGATCCCGGCCCCGGCGTCCCGTTCGACGCAGTGGTCGAAGCCGCGCGGGATATCCGCGACCGGCTCGACGACCTCGGCCTGGTCAGCTTCTGCAAGACCACGGGCGGCAAGGGCCTGCACGTCGTCACCCCGCTGGCCCGCGAGAAATCGCCACCCGACTGGGACGCCGCCAAGGCCTTCGCCCGCGAGGTCTGCGACCGCATGGCGTCCGACAGCCCGGACCGGTTTCTCATCAAGATGACCAAGAGCCTGCGCGAGGGCCGCATCTTCCTGGACTACCTGCGCAACGACCGCATGAGCACGGCGGTCGCCCCGCTGTCGCCGCGCGCCAGACCCGGCGCCCCGGTCTCCATGCCGCTGACCTGGACCCAAGTCCGCAAGGGCCTGGACCCGGCCCGCTTCCACGTCCGATCGGTTCCGGCCCTGGTGAAGGACATGGATGCCTGGGCCGACTGGTGTGACGCCGAGCGTCCCCTTGGCCCGGCGATCAAGCGCCTGGCCAAGGGCGGCCGCTAGGCCCGCTTCCTGGCGGCGGGCTTCCTGGCCGCCGCCTTCTTCGCGGGCGCCTTTCGCCCGGAGGCCTTGCCGCCAAGGCTCTGCTTGAGGGCGGCCATCAGGTCGATGACGTTGGTGTCCTCAGGCTCGGCGGCCTTCACCTTCCGCCCCTTGCCCTTCTTCTTCTCAGCGATGAGATCGCGCAGGGCGTCCTCGTAGCGATCGGTGAACTGGCTGGGGTCGAACGCGCCGGCCTTCTGCTCGATGATCTTCTCGGCGATGGCGACCATCTCCTTGTCGCCCTTGGCGGCCGGGATATCCTCGAAGAAGTCGTCACTGTCGCGCACCTCGTCGTGGCTGCGCAGCGACCAGGCGATCAGGCCCCGGTCGCGAGGCTCGATCCCCAGAAGGCGCTCGCGCTGGTGCATGACCAGCCGGGCCAGGGCGACCTTCTTCGTCTTGCCCATCGCGTCCCGGATGACGCTGAAGGCATCCAGCGCCAGCTTGCCGTCGGGGACCAGGTAGTAGGGATTGTCCCAGTAGAGCCGGTCGATCTCGGAGGCGTCGACGAAGCGCTCGATATCGATGGTGCGGGTGCTCTCCAACCGCACTGCATCGATCTCGTCCTGGGTCAGGACGATGTAGCTGTCCTTCTCGTACTCGTAGCCCTTCACCAGATCGGACCGCTCGACCGGGCCGATTTCCGGATCGGTCGGGATCATGCGGATACGGTTGTGCGTATCCTTGTGCAGCAGGTTGAAGCGCACGTCGGCGCTGGACTGGGTGGCGGTGTAGAGCGCCACCGGACAGGTGACGAGCGACAGGCGCAGATGCCCCTGCCAGGTCGGGCGCGCGGCCATGAACGGACCTCCGGGTTCCCGGATCGAACGCGGAGGTCCGCCGCAGGTTCACCGGCGCTCAGAAGCGGGCGCGCAGGGTGACGCTGACCGTCCTGTCCTCGCCCGGGGTGCCGACGACCAGGCCCGAGTTGCCGGAGACCACGGTGACGTTCTGGACGTATTCCTCATCGAAGACGTTCTTGACCAGCACGAAGGCCTCCCAGCCATCGTCCGATCGGAAGCCGGCGCGCAGGTTGACGATCTCGTACGCCGGCAGCCGCGTGTAGCGGGAATCTGCCGCGTCGGCGAAGTAGGCGGAGCGGAAGCTGGCGTCGACGCCAGCGTAGGCTTCGACCGCATACCGGCCGAGGTTCACCGTCTGGCGGTACTCGCCGCCGAACGACCCCGCCCATTTCGACACCCCTGGCAGCTCCTTGCCCGACAGGTCGCAGGCGGCGGTCGAGGTCCCGATCCGCTCAAGCGGGCAAGGCCCGTTCGGGAAGCTGTCGTAGCGACCATCGGTATAGGCAAGGTTGGCGTAGAAGCTGAAGCCGCCGATGGGCCTGGTGAACAGGTCCAGTTCGAGACCCCGCACCGTGACCTTCTCGACATTGGCGAGATAGCCGCGCAGCGCGCCCGGCCCGGTGTCGACCACATTGGCCTGGAAGTTGGAGACATCGGTGGCGAAGACGGCGACGTTGGCGGTCAGGATCCGGTCGAACAGCTGCGTCTTGAGGCCGGCCTCGTAGGTCGTCACCTCCTCCGGCTTGACCACAGCGTTGATCAGGGACGGCGCGCCGGAAGCGGTGTTCGGGATGCCGGCCATGTTGATGCCGCCCGACTTGAACCCCTGCGAATAGAGCCCGTACAGGTGGATATCGTCAGCGATATCATAGGACACGGCGATCTGGCCCGACCAGGAGCCGTCGCTGGTTTTGGCCGCGTAGGCCTGGGGTCGGGCGATGCCCAGGCGGCGATTGATCAGGACAGGATCGGCCGTCACCAGCCCGCCGCTGGTGGTGGCGACATAGGTCCCTTCCTTTTCCTCTTGGGTGTACCGCAGCCCCGGCGTGATCCGCAGGCGATCGGTGATGTTCCAGGTCAGCTGGCCGAAGGCGGCATAGCTGGTGGTGTCGATGCTGGAGTCGTTGAAGACGGTGTAGCCGTCGAGCAGCGCCGCCGGCGTTCCCGTGCCGGGCAGCAGCCAGTAGGCGGCGTTCGCCCCGTACTCGGTGACGCCGCCGGTGGTGACGTTCTGGTCGAAGTAGTAGAGGCCGACGGTCCAGTCGATAAGGCCCGAGCCGTTGGACGATAGCCGGACCTCAACGCTGTCCTGCTTCTGGTGCGACGGGTTCGCCGACTGGCGGGTGATGTCCAGGGCGGTGTAGTCGCGGTCGTTTCGCGGTTCCCAGTCCCACTCGCGGTGAGCGATCACGGTCGTCAGGGTCGCGAAGCCAAGGTCGTAGTCCCCGATCAGGGAAAGGCCGCTAAGCCACTGATCGGCCTGGATTTCGCTGTCGACGTCGGCCTTGCGGTCGAAGATGTTGGTGCTGGGCGGCGCGTAGCCGAGGCCGGCCGCCAGGGCGGGGTACTGCTGGGCGGCGGGCTTCAGGGTCGTGCCCACGCGGTAGAAGACCTGGGTGCAGCATTCCGGCTGCTGCACCGAATAGTCGGCGTTGAAGCGCAGCAGCAGCTTCTCGGTCGGCCGGAACAGGATCTGGGCCCGATAGCCCTGGCTGGCGCGGGCGTTCTGGTCCTTGCGCTGCACGGTGTTGTAGAGGTCGCCATCGCGCCAGGACCCGACCGCCGAGAGGCGGACGGCCAGCACGCCGTCGATGATCGGTCCCGACACTGTCGCCTTGAGCTGGCGGAAGTTGTAGCTGCCATAGCTGCCCTCGACAGCGCCTTCCCAGCCGTCGGTGGAGGCGTCGCGGCTGGTGATGTTCAGCACCCCCGCGGTGGTGTTCTTGCCGAACAGCGTGCCCTGCGGGCCGCGCAACACCTCGATCTGCTGGATGTCGTTGAAGTCCAGCGTGGCGACGGCGGGACGCGAGACATAGACCTGGTCGACATAGACGCCGACGCCCTGCTCCAGCCCGTCGTTGGCCAAGCCGTAGGAGGCGCCGAGGCCCCGGATCGTCAGGGCGGTGTTGCGGGCGTTGGGCGACAGGACCTGCAGCGTCGGCACGACCTGGGTGAGGCCGGTGACGCTGTTGACGCCGTTCTGCGACAGCTTTTCCGGCGAGGTGACCTGCAGGGCGATGGGCACGGCCTGGGCCTCCTCGTCGCGCCGCCGGGCCGTGACGATGATCTCGCCGACCGTCGAGGACTGAACCGGGGCGGCGTCGGCGGACGCCGGGCGGCCCAGGGCTTCGGCGCTGGCGGCGGCCTCCTGGGCCACGGCGGGGCCGGCCATCAGGGCTGTCGCCCCGGCCAGCAGCAGCAGTTTGCGGGACGCAAGGACGCGAGGCGACATGGACGATCTCCCGGCCGGACGCTCCTCTCCGCCCCCGTGGCGGCCGCGTCGACCTGCATCGCCATTATTCCTATCTTTCCGATGGGCTTTAAACAGTTTTTCTGAATCGGCCTTCGCGTCTGCTCTTTCCGCGCCAGGGGCGGCGCGAGGACAGGCCGTTTGAAACATGCGTTCATCGCCGCTTGCCCTCGGCGGCGGCGGGGGTAATGCTCCGTTTCCGGAACGGAAGGGTTGGGCCGTTGAGTCTGAACGAGGAAAATTCGCCCGAAGGGGCGGAGGCCGAGGCCGCCACCAAGCAGTTGGTGTTCAACGCCGCCGAGCGGCTGTTCGCGCTGAACGGGTTCCAGAACGTGTCGGTGCGGGACATCACCGCCGAGGCGGGCGTCAACCTGGCCAGCGTCAACTACCACTTCGGGTCCAAGGACGCGCTGCTGTTCGAGATCTTCCGGCGGCGCACGGCCGAGCTCAATCGCGAGCGGGCGCGGATGCTGCACGAGGCGGCGGACCGGCACGGCGGCGCCCCGCCGGTGCGGGAGATCCTGACCGCCCTGATCGCCCCGCCCCTGCGCTGGCTGGACCCGGCCAACGAGCGGCGCATCTCGCTGCAGTTCCTGATCCGGGCCCGCAGCGAAGGCACGGCGGCGATCCGCGAGGTGCTGTCCAGCGACGTTTCGCACCTGCGCCGGTTCTCCGACGCCCTGCTCAAGGCCAGGCCCGACCTGCCGCCCGAGGACATCTACTGGCGGCTGCACTTCGCGCTGGGGATGATCCACCAGAACCGGTTCATGGAGATGGACCGGCTGCACGTCCTCTCGGAGGGGCTGACCCGCGAGGACGATATCGCCGGGCTGCAGCGGCGGATGGTGGACTTCGCGGCGGCCGGGTTCGGGGAGGACTGAGCCGCTGGCGCTGGTCAAGCGATCGGTCTCGCTGTCCGGGCACCAGACCTCGCTGGCGCTCGAGCCGGAGTTCTGGGCGGCGCTGGAGGCGGCGGCGGCGGCCGAAGGGCTGACGGTAGCCCGGCTGATCGGGCGGATCGACGCGGGACGGGGCGAGCGGGCGCTGGCATCGGCCTGCCGGGTCTATGCCCTGGAGAGGGCCGCCAGACTGTCGTCCTCGCTGTAGTTTTTTGACAGCTTTATGTGTTCGCCGACAGGGTCGTGGGCGCAGCGGGGGGGGCGGCGCCCGAATCCTTGTCGATTATTGACCTGCGTCAGCCGGGCTTGGTCGGGACCGGCGCCGGGAGGGGCTGGGGATCGGGCATCGGCGGCGGCGTCGGCGCCCTGGGCAGCTCGACGTCGACATCGACACTGTCGGGCGGCGCCACGGTCGGACCCTGGCCGGTCAGCACCACCCAGCCGATGATCGCCACCAGGATCAGCAACCCGCCGACGACGAAGGCGAGCGCGGTGTTGGAGCCGCCGCTGCGGCGCGGTTGTTCGGCCATGGTTTTCCACTCCTTGGGCCCCTATTGACCCAGAACGGGTCAACGGAGGGGATGTTCCGGGCGCGGGACGATCTTTGCCGGCGGCGCCGGGGAGGTGGCCGGGGCGGGGTTTGTGCTACATACGTTCCCCTGATGACCGACTCTGGCGCCCATCCCTCCCCCGCCCCGCGTATCTCGGACCTGGCGCGCGCCGACGCGCGGCCGGCCGACTATCTGGAAGGCCTGAACCCCGAGCAGCGGGCGGCGGTCGAGGCCACCGAGGGGCCGGTGCTGGTGCTGGCCGGCGCGGGCACCGGCAAGACCCGGGTGCTGACCACCCGGCTGGCCCACATCCTGGCCACCGGCAAGGCGCGGCCCTGGGAGCTGCTGGCGGTGACCTTCACCAACAAGGCGGCGCGGGAGATGCGCGAGCGGATCGCCGCCATCATCGGCCCCAGCGCCGAGGGCCTGCGCTGGCTCGGCACCTTCCACAGTGTGGCGGCCCAGATCCTGCGCCGGCACGCCGAGCTGGTCGGCCTCAAGTCGAGCTACACCATCCTCGACACCGACGACCAGGAGCGGCTGATCAAGCAGGTCATCGAGGCCGAGAACATCGACCCCAAGCGCTGGACGCCCAAGCACCTGGCCGGGCTGATCGACCACTGGAAGAACCGCGGCTGGACGCCGGACAAGGTGCCGCCGGCCGAGGCGGCCCATTTCGCCAACGGCCGCGGCGACGCGCTCTACCGCCTCTACCAGGACCGGCTGCGCACGCTGAACGCCTGCGACTTCGGCGATTTGCTGCTGCACAACATCACCATCTTCCAGAAGCACCCGGACGTGCTGGCGTCCTTCCACGACCGGTTCCGCTACATCCTGGTCGACGAGTACCAGGACACCAACGTCGCCCAGTACCTGTGGCTGCGGCTGCTGGGCCAGGCGCGGCGCAACGTCTGCTGCGTCGGCGACGACGACCAGTCGATCTACGGCTGGCGCGGGGCCGAGGTGGACAACATCCTGCGCTTCGAGCGCGACTTCCCGGGCGCGCAGGTCATCCGGCTGGAGCGGAACTACCGCTCGACCAGCCACATCCTGGCCGCCGCCAGCGGGCTGATCGCCGCCAACAAGGGGCGCCTGGGCAAGACGCTGTGGACCGAGGCCGACGGCGGCGACAAGGTCATGGTGCGCGGCGTCTGGGACGGCGAGGCCGAGAGCCGGCTGATCGGCGAGGAGATCGAGCGCTGGCGCCGCCAGGGTCGCCGCTACAGGGACGTGGCCATCCTGGTGCGGGCCAGCTTCCAGATGCGGGCCTTCGAGGAACGGTTCGTCATGCTGCAGATCCCCTACAAGGTGATCGGCGGGCCGCGCTTCTTCGAGCGGGCCGAGATCCGCGACGCGCACGCCTACCTGCGGCTGATCCAGTCCCCCGACGATGACTTGGCCTTCGAGCGGATCGTCAACGTGCCCAAGCGCGGCATCGGCGACACCAGCGTCCAGAAGATCCTGACCCTGGCCCGCCACCACGGGATCAGCGCCATCGACGCCTCGCGCGGGCTGGTCAACACCGACGAGCTGGTCGGCAAGACCCGCACCGCCCTGGCGACCTTCGTGCGCGACATCGACCGCTGGACCGCCCAGCTCCAGTCGGGCCAGACCGACCATGTCCGCCTGACCGAGACCATCCTGGAGGAGAGCGGCTATACCGACGCCCTGCGCCTCGACAAGGGGCCGACCAGCCAGACCCGGCTGGAGAACCTCAAGGAGCTGGTCCAGTCGATGGGCCAGTTCGACAGTCTCGGCGACTATCTGGAGCACGTCTCGCTGGTCATGGACCTCGACCGGGGCGGCGCCGACGACAGCGTCCAGATCATGACCCTGCACAGCGCCAAGGGGCTGGAATTCCCGCTGGTCTTCCTGCCCGGCTGGGAGGAAGGCGTCTTCCCCAGCCAGCGGAGCATGGACGAGAAGGGCGAGAAGGGCCTGGAGGAGGAGCGGCGCCTGGCCTACGTGGGCATCACCCGCGCCCGCGAACAGGCCCGCATCAGCTTCGCCGCCAACCGCCAGGTCTACGGCCGCTGGACCAGCCAGCTGCCCAGCCGCTTCGTCGACGAACTGCCGCCCGAGACCGTCGATGCGGCGTCGGAGACGGGCTACTACGGCGGCGGCCCCGGCATGAGCCAGCCCACCACCAGCCGCTGGGACTCCGACCACACCTTCGGCCAGGGCTACACCAGCCCGGGCTGGAAGCGGGCGCAGGAGCGCAACTACCGCGGCAGCCACCCCGGGCGCCAACAGGTCATCGAGGGCGAAGGCCGGCTGGTGGCCGTCTCGGCGCCGGAGGTCTCAAGCGCCTATGCCAGGGGGGACCGCGTGTTCCACATCAAGTTCGGCTACGGCAAGGTCGTGGCCGTGGAGGGGAACAAGCTGACGGTGGCGTTCGAGCAGGCGGGGGAGAAGAAGGTGATCGATAGTTTTGTGGAGCGGGGGTGAGGGTGTTGGGTCGCCCTGAGACTTGAGCATGAGCCGCTCCCCGGAAAACTCCAACCTCAGGTGGTCCAGACAATGGGATCGGATCATGGGGCCTCACGGGCGCGTACCGTGATGCAATTACGAGACATCCATGGGGGAGATCGATGAACACTATAGTATCGTATGCTGTCGTTGCAACGATTGTGGCGATCGCCCAATGCGAAGTTAGGTGGAGCGCCAAATATTTGAGAGACGACGGAGAAGTTGGTCTCGTTGTGAACTCCCGCTTCGCGTACTATGTGGATCCGCTTTTCAATCCCCCCGTGGAAAGCGTCGTTGGTAGTGGTGTACAGCGGTGTGATGAGAGTATATATATCTGCGCAAAGCTCTTTGATCTGGTTTATACCGTTCCGCAGATGCCAGTTCCTCCTAGTAAGTGGGATATCGGCGGCGCGCAATTTAACGTTATCGGCAAATCGCCTGACGGAATTGGCTATGTGGTGTCGGCAACGTATAGGACCAGATCATATACATATACGTATGACCACCGTCGCGGCCTCCTTTCCATGGCGATTCCGGGTCCGGTGCCAGAAAAAGAACTCGATACTTACCACCTGAAGGGCAAGGAAGGATTTCTCAGCAGCAGGTTCTTTGTTCGGTGATCATGCCTCAGAGGTATGAATTACGGTGACAGTGCACTCAATTGACGACCGACTTCGAAAGCCGGTTATTAGTGCACTGCCACCGTAATCGCCGAAGCCGAAGATAAGTGAACTGTCACCGCAATTGCAGCGTATTGGTGAGGCTGACGCCGATGCGAGTTTTCTTCGCTGCGTGCTGATTGAGGCGCGCTAGCTTGTCCAATCATCAATGATCCGATCCAGCGCCCGCAATGTCTCGGCATCGTTCATTGATCTCTGGAACGCTGATTCTATTGGGCTATGACTTCTTCCAGCGAAAGCAGCTAGGCACGATTCCCGAAAGCCGCACGCGTAGGCAATGATCGATAGCAGTATGTCCCTTGCTGTGCCCTTCACACAGCGAGTCTCGAGACAGTGCGCCATTAGGCTCTGCGGGCTCTGTGCAGCGAGCTCAAAAATGGTCAGATCCCTGATGACACGGCCCAGCATGAAGCCAAGATCTTCAACAGAAGTTATGTGTTGAGCTTCAATCCCCCACGATTCCGTTGATAATGCCAATACAGAACTATCCATCGCCGGGTAATCAGACATCAACAGCCTTACACAACGCGTAATTGGCTTCACATATATTAAACCAGTTGTGGTCATGCTTCCGTTATATCTCAGCGTCCCCTTAAGCTTCGTGTCGCACACTCCATCGCGCCTTAAAGCCGAAAAACCACTTTTCGGAACACGAAACCCATGGCTTTCGGCAGTCCGCTTCCAAATGTGCCGAAGTTCCTCCCGGGTGATCACACCTCCTACTCCTATCTTGCAGAACACGGTGGCCGTGCAGCTATCTTGATCTCCCGCCCTGCGTGGCGGACGCAAGCACTTTGCGCGCCTCGGCCCTCAGCCTCGCCAGAAAGCTCCAATAGGCCGCCCGATCGTCAGGTCGCGCCGAAGGCTTTGGTACAGCGCTGCGGCTTCACCGCGCCGATCAGCCCCGCGATGCCACGAAAATCGGCGGCCCTGCACTTCCAGCGCCCGCACCTTCAAGTCGCCGCCCCATCGGCTCGACAGCATCCCAGCCGCCCTGCCCGATCGAGAAGGCCCGGCATCGCGGGCGGACCACAACCGGCTGAGCCCCCATATTGATGGAGGGAGCATTGGTGGAGCGGGTCAATCGCGCCGCCGCGGCACGAAGATCGTTGCCGCAATCGCCCTGACAATATCAGGGAGCAAAGCTAGTCCAATCAATACAGCCCAGAACTGCAGTACTGGACTCAGATAGGATAATACATCGCCCTTATCCACACAGACCGAAGGCGACCACAAGCAGGACGTAAACCCTGGAACCGTCGTTATGGCGGCTATAGTAGACAGTAATATTTTGGCCGCGACAGCACGTCGTGGCGGAAATCTCTCTGAATCCATCACCAGCCACAACAGCGCGATCCCGCAGCCAATCAAAACATAGGCGAGCGGAAATAACGCCACCATGGATAAAATCAGTGAGAACAGCAATATACCAGTGGCCCCAACAAGCTTGCTGAGCGGGTAGACGAAATTTTCGATGAAATTTCGCATCATCTAATATCTGGCGATTCCAGATTCCTGTGATCGCCTGCTGAGCTTTGTTCGCGTGAAGGCTTCATACCGCTGCATTCGCCTCATTCGAAAGGAATTAAACATCAGCCTGATTGACGGAGTCCCTTCTCGTGAGGTCCGATTTTTCCCAAGCGCCATCAGGATTACGGTGACAGTGCACATACTCCCCCCTTCCCGTCATCGCCCCATCAGCTCAACAGCATCCCACAACCTCCAGCCAGCCCGCCCGACCGAGAAGGTCCGGCATTCCGGGCGGCCGACGTTGCAGAGCCTGATGATCGCCCACCAGGGGTGGTAGGTCCCGGACGGTCCGGTGTGGCTCAGGGCGGCGGGGTCGTCGTGCAGGGGGGACACGGCGCCTGTCAGCTGGCGCGATGTCTCCTCGGGAAGGACTTCGGGCGGGGCGCAAGGGGCGTGCTGGAGGCAGCGTTCGATCAGCGCCTGGCCGCCGGACTCATAGACGAGGAACTGCTCGACGGCGGCGTCGTGGGGCTCGACCAGCAGCACGGAGATGATCCAGCGACTGTCGCCCTGGGGACCCCGGGGCCAGTCGTCCCTCATTATGGCGGCGTCGCGCAGGAGGTTCCGGCAGGACGAGTCCGCGCCGCAATCGCGTTCCGACAGGCGCCATGCGTCGGCGCCGATGGATGCGCAGGCGGCGAGCAGGGTCGCCGCGAGGAGGACGGCGATCCGGGAGGATGGGGACGAGCGCCTTGGCATGGAGGTGAGGCTACACGGCCGCGAGGGGGATTGCAGGGGTGGTGGTTGGTGGCGGGGTCGTCGCTGCGCTCGCCTGTCATCCTTGGGACGATTGGGGTGGGAGGACGGCCCATGGATGGGTCCGCCGGATCGCTGCGCGACCGAAGGATGACAGGGGTGTGTGGGCCCCCGCCTTCGCGAGGGCGTGCGGTGGAACGTGGCGGAGTGAGGGGCGCCTCGGCGCGAGTTCGCATTGAATGGCCGGCTATGCCGCAACTATTGGTGGAGGGAACGCACCAATATCTGCGATGAAGGGCTCCGGAAGTGGCGAGTGCGGCCCGGGGCCGGGCGGCTGGAGCGTATTCAGGAAAGGGGGCAGATGAAGCGAACAGGTATCGAGACGCCCTATCCCTGTCCGGCCTGTGGAAGGATGTCATTCCTCGAGCCGCCTGGCAGCATGGACAGGTGCAAGGTTTGCGGGTGGACTGACGATCAGATTCAACTTTGCTACCCGACGTTCGAGTATGGGATGAATGACCTGTCCCTCTTCGACTACCAGAAGATATTGTTGGAAACCTCGTCGTATAATCCGACGATTTTCGCCATGGCTGAGGGGTGGAGGCCAATCGACAAGGAGATCGATCGTGAATATCTTCTCCGGGATATTTTGGCCGATGATCCGCGCCTCCACCGACTCTTACAGCGTGGCGATCATCGGTATTATTGGGCGAAGGGGTTCTTGGACTAGGGTCCGTATTCCTTCGCTGGCGCCTCTCTGACTCCTGCTCCGCTATGATCCTTCGGACGGCCGCAGGCCCGGCCGGAGGACCCATGGGTGGGGCTGGGGCCGCTGACTTCGAGAGCGGCGCGCGGACGGCCGGGTTGGGAGCGCGGCCCGGGGATGGGTCCTCCGGATCGCTGGGCGACCGGAGGATGACAGGGGTGTGGGCCCCCGCCTTCGCGAGGGCGTGCGGTGGATGACGCCGGGGTCGGACGGTGGCTGTATCGACCGCCTCTGCGCGGCTTTGCGAGTCTTCGACCCCTCATCCCGCGCTTCGCGCCACCTTCTCCCGCCGCCAACGGAGAAGGGACGGCTGGCGGCGGCTGGGGCTGGCGGGTTTGCGTGGATCGGGGGCGGGGGGGTGTGAGAGGGTGGGGACACGCCCTGCCCGCCCTTGCCTGGATGACAGCCGACGGAGCCCGCCCATGACCGCATTCGCCGACCATGACGCCTATATCGCCGCCGCGCCGGAGGCGTTCCGGCCGTTGCTGGGCGAGGTGCGGGCGTCGTTGGGGCGGGCGTTGCCGGGGGCGGAGGAGGTGATGGCGTACAACATGCCGGGCTTTCGGGTCGGGGGCGGGGGGGTGGCCGGCTATGCGGCGTTCAGCCGCCAGTGCGGCCTGTACCTGCCGGCGGGGGCCATCGCCGCCCACGCCGACGAGATCGCCGCCGCCGGGCTGAAGGCGACGAAGACGGGGGTGACGTTTACCGCGGCCCGGCCGGTTCCGGCGGCGCTGATCGAGCGGCTGGCGCTGGCGGCGCGGCGGTGCGTCGAGGCGGGGTGAGGGCCGGGGGATGTCGCAATGGTATCCTGGCGGGCCGCCGCCCGAGGAGCGCAGCGTGTGGGACGCGGAGCGGGGTCTGTCCTTCGGCGTGTTCTACACGCGGGACGCGACCGTTCACTGGCTCTACGAGGGGCTGGAGCTGGTCGCGCGGTTTGACGGCAATGACTGGTCGAGCCGGTCGCTGACGCCGCAGGAGCGGGGGGAGTGGCCCGGGCATGACGAGCTGGCTGTCTGGTCCATCACCTCGGACTGGGGCGCGGGCGCCTGTGCCGACACCGACCGCCGGCGGGCGATGATTGTCGCGTTCCTGAACTGGCGCACAGCCCGGATGGTCGAGCGGCTGAAGAGCGCGCCGCTGGCCCGGCGGTGGCTGCCCTGGGCGGAGGTGCGTTTCGATGTGCCGTTCGTGGGTCGTTGAGGGGCGGCGGCTATTTCGTCGGCGGCAGGTCCGGGGCGTTCGCCGGGGGCGGGTTGCGGTCGAGATCGGCGATCAGGGCCTTCATCAAGGCGATCTCGCGCACCTGGGCCTCGATGATCTCGTCGGCCAGGCGGCGGACGCGGGGGTCGCGGATGTGGGCGCGGCGGCTGGTCATGACGGCGATCGAATGGTGCGGGATCATGGCGCGCATGTAGGCGACATCGTCGACCGTCTCCTGGCTGCGCACCAGCCAGAGGGAGCCGGCGAAGACCGCAGCGGCGCCCAGCAGGATCGCCAGGTTGAGCCGTCGGTCGGGATACATGCGCCACATGAAGCCCAGCATGACCATGGCCATCACCGACCCCATCAACAGCGCCATCCACATGCGGGTCTGGCTGAACAGGGCGTGCTCGATCGCGTAGGTGTTGAGGTACATCAGGCCGAACATGACGACCGTGGAGGCCGCGATCATCGCCGCGAACCGTGCATAGGCCATGCCGCCGGTCGTGCCCGGCGAGGTTTCGCTGTGCTTGTCCATGGGGCCTCCTTTGCGGAGGTCAACGGCGGGGAGGGTCGAAAGGTCCACGGGCGCGGCGTCGGCGGCCGGTGTTTGGGGGCGGCGCGCGGTCGGCCGGAACTGCGGGGCGGCTGGCAGGGTGTGGGCCCCCGCCTTCGCGAGGGCGTGCGGTGGAACACGCCGGTGGCGGGCGGTGGCTGTATCGACCGCCTCTGCGCGGCTGCGCGAATCTTCAACCCCTCATCCGGCGCTTCGCGCCACCTTCTCCCGCAAGGGGAGAAGGGACTCCTCGCGGAGGCGGGGCGGGCGGTGGCGATGGGCCGTCAGTCGGTGCGGGACTCGGCGGTGGCGGCGTAGATGCAGTTCATGGCCTTGCGGCGTTCGGCGGTGCGGGCCGGCTCGGGGCCGGTGATGAGGGTGGCGAGGTCGAGCTGGACCCAGGCGGGCGTGGGGGCGGCGGGGTTGCGGCCGGAGCCGACGCAGAGCCAGGAGACGCGGCCGGGGCTGGCCGAGCCTGGTTCGGCGCGGGCGAGGATGACGACCGGGGGCGGCTTGCCTTCCTCGGCGCGCGGGCCGGCGACGGCGCGGACGCAGGCGGCGACCGCATCGGCCGGGCCCTTGGCCAGGCAGGGCAGGACCTCGCCGCGGTAGAGGTTGGGCTCGGCGCGGAAGAAGGCGTCGAGGGCGCTCATGGTCTCGACGGCGCCCCGGCTGGCGGCCTGGACCTCGCGGTTTTCGGCGACGACGAGGACGGCGTAGCTGGGCGGGATGGAGGCCCCGCCGAGGGTGGGCGCGGCCGCGGCGGCGAGGGCCAGGACGGCGGCGAGGAGGGGTTTGTGGACGCTGGGCATGGGAACTCCGGGTACGCTTGCACGGTGGGCTGGGCGGGGCCCCTTCCTCCCCGTCGCCCCCTCCACCCCGTCGCCTGGGGCGCCGGGGTCCCCCTCCCCCAGTTCGCCCGCTGACGCGGGCGGGGGAGGATCCTGGGTTTGGGCGGCTGAACGAGAGGGGGATGCTCCCCCGCTGCGGAGCAGCGAATTGGGGGAGCTGTCGGCGGAGCCGACTGAGGGGGCTCCGTGGTCGCCTAGTAGATCTCGAACAGGCCGGCGCCGCCCTGGCCGCCGCCGATGCACATGGTGACGACGCCCCATTTGGCGCCGCGGCGCTTGCCTTCCTGCAGCAGGTGGCCGGTGCAGCGGGCGCCGGTCATGCCGAAAGGGTGGCCGATGGCGATCGAGCCGCCGTTGACGTTGTACTTCTCCGGGTCGATGCCCAGGCGGTCGCGGCTGTAGAGGCACTGGGAGGCGAAGGCCTCGTTCAGCTCCCAGATATCGATGTCGTCGACCTTGAGCCCCTGGCGGGCCAGCAGGCGGGGGACGGCGAAGACCGGGCCGATGCCCATCTCGTCGGGCTCGCAGCCGGCCGCGGCCCAGGAGACGAAGCGGCCCATCGGCTCGAGCCCGCGACGCTCGGCCTCCTTGGCCTCCATCACCACCACGGCGGCGGCGCCGTCGGAGAGCTGGCTGGCGTTGCCGGCGGTGATGTACTTGCCGGGGCCCTTGACCGGCTGGAGCGAGGCGAGGCCTTCGAGGGTGGTGTCTGGGCGGTTGCACTCGTCGCGGTCGACGACGTAGTCGACGATGGACTCTTCCTTGGTGGCCTTGTCGACGACCTTCATCCTGGTCGCCATGGGGACGATCTCGTCCTTGAACTTGCCGGCGGCCTGGGCGGCGGCCATGCGCTGCTGGGACTGGAGGCTGTACTCGTCCTGGTACTCGCGGGAGACGCCGTAGCGTTCGGCGACGATGTCGGCCGTGTCGATCATGGCCATGTAGATGGCCGGGGCGATGTTCAGCAGTTCCGGATCGTTGGCGGCCGAACCGCCCGCCCCGCCGCCGGGGATGGAGATGCTCTCGACGCCGCCGGCCACGACGATGTCGGCGCCGTCGCCGCGGATGTGGTTAGCGGCCATGGCGATCGACTGCAGGCCCGAGGAGCAGAAGCGGTTGATGGTCACCCCGCCGGTGGTGACCGGCAGGCCCGCCAGCAGGGCGGCCAGGCGGCCGATGTTGGCGGCGCCGTGGGCGTTGTTGCCGAGGTAGCAGTCCTCGATGTCGGCCGGGGCGACGCCCGACTTGGCCACCGCATGCTTGATGGCGTGGGCGGCCAGGGTCATCGGCGGGGTGATGTTGAAGCCGCCACGACCCGCCTTGGCGAGACCGGTGCGGGCATAGGAGACGATGACGGCTTCACGCATGGATATTCCCTCCGACGGGCGTTGTTGATCGTTGGCCGCAAGGATCAACCAGCGGGCGGCGGATTTCCAGAGGGGTTTTGCAGGGAGAGGGTTCGTGGGCTGGGGCTCGCGGGCGGCGCCCCCGTGTTCGCGGGGTGGCCCGCGCCCCGGGATGGGGCGAGGCTCTGGCCGCTGCACATCCAAGGAGACCGGACCATGTTGCATCGAACGACCGTGAGCCTCGCCCTCGCCGCCGCCCTGGCGATGGGGTCCGCAGCCGCCGCAAGGCCGCCCGCCGCCGACGCGCCGGCGGGAGGAAGCGCGGGCGCGCCGCGAACGCCGGACGCGAAGACGCAGAAGGCCTTCAATCAGGCGCTGGGCGCCACCGAGCGCCGCATCCAGGCCTCGCCGACCGAGAGCCAGGCCCTGGCCGACGCGGTCTACAAGAAGGACGAGAAGGGGATCCGGCGCGTGCTGGTCCGCAACGGCTTTCCCGAGGCGCTGCTGGCGCAGTCGACCATCGCCAGCAAGGGCGAGGGCCCGGCGGCAAAGGGGCTGAAGATCAAGATCAAGTTCGAGGGCGAGTGCTGTCCCTTCCGGATCGTCATCACCATCGGCTTCCGGTAGGCGGAGCGCCGGCGGCGGCGCGGGGCCCCACGCCCGCGCCG
>JBKBOD010000001.1:181100-897907 GCA_046295055.1 Caulobacter sp.
ATTTGGGGGGGGGTGGGCTGGCGCTCCGGGCTCTTCACCACCCGGGGGTGCGGGGGGGGGGCGCGCGGGGGGGGGCGGGGGGCCCCCCGCCCGCGCCGCCGGACGGGGTCAGCCGAGCCAGGGGATCTTCGCCTCCATGACGGCCGTCGGGCCGAGGATCTGGGGCGTCTGGTCGTAGCGCAGGTCGGCGAGCTGATCGCGGGTCTTCTCGACCAGGGCCTTGAAGCTGAGGCCGCTCTCGCGGCGCAGGATGCTGGCGAGGCTGAAGGTGAAGGCGCCGTGGCTGGCGGCGCCGTGGCGATATTCGTAGGAGAGCTCCGCCTCGCCGCAGGCCTCGATGATCAGCGGCAGATAGGGGCCGCGCGCCGCCTCCGGGTCGTTGCGCTTGAGGGCCGCGTACTGGCGCTGGCTGAGGCCGCGCAGCATGCCGGCCCGGCCCAGCCGCTCGGTGGCGCCCTCGCGGCCGAAGAAGCGCACCGCGTCGCGGGCATCGCTGGTGAAGCCCTCGTTCAGGCGGACGAAGTCGCGCTGGACCCACATCTGGGTGCGGGCGTCCCACTTCAGCTCGCGGTGGCGGATGTCGTCGGGCGGGGTGATGCCCCGGGCGCGCGCGGCGCCGTCGCGGTGGATGCCGCCCGAGTGGCAGCAGTCGAAGATCATCGCCAGCCGGGTGTCGTAGGGCAGCTGGCTGTAGAGGCAGTAGATCTGGTCGTCGGAGATCCAGCGCTCGGGCGTCCAGTCGAAGTCCCAGGGGACCAGGGTCTCGACATAGTGGTCGGGCTCGAGGTCGGGGCCGTACTGCGGCACGCGGGCGCCGTGGCCGCTGTAGTAGAAGACCAGTTCGTCGCCGGCGTGGGCGTCGTCGAGCAGCCAGTGCAGGCGCTCGAGGATGCCGTCGGCGGTGGCGCGGTCGTCGAGGCAGGTGCGGATGGTCTCGGGGGCGAAGCCGCTCTCCTGCAGCACCGCGCTCATCGTGAAGACGTCGTTGACGCACCCTTCGAGCCGCTGGGCCGCCTCGGGGTAGTCATTGATGCCGACCAGCAGGGCCTTGCGGCGGGGCTGGCGGACCTGGGGCGAGGCCAGGGCCTTGGCCATGCCGGCCGCGCCGAAGGCCCGCGCGTCCTCGCCAGGGGCGGCCATCGGGCGCCAGACGTCCTGGGCCGTGGTCCAGTAGGTGAAATAGCTCTCCGCCGCGTGGTCCATCAGGTCCGGGTCGTCGAACGGGGTGGCGGTCTGGCGGAAGTTGGTCGCCTCGGGCAGGCGGATCGGGGCGGTGAAGACGTCGTCGTTGCGGTTGTAGAGGTGGTGCCAGAATTTGACCGGCAGAGGCTGGATGCGGCCGTTGGTCAGGTTGCGCATGACGAAGCGGTTGCCGATCTGCGAGCCCAGGGTGACGTAGCGCACCCTGGCCAGGGCCGCCTTGAGGTCCGCGTCGGCCTGGGCCTCGGCATGGCTGAAGGCGTTGTAGGTGATCAGCGAGCCCAGGCTGTGGGCCAGGACCACATCCGGCTTGTGCTCGCGCACGGCGTCGAGGATGCGCTTGCGGGCGCGCTTCTGGAAGTTGTCGTTCTCGGTCCAGGCGACGACGTAGCCGGCGGAGAAGCGGATCTTGTCGGGGATGTCCTCGAGGCCGAAGGCCCTGGTGCGCGGGCCGGCGATGCCGCTCCAGCCGAGCTTGAAGACCGCGCGGACCAGCTCGAAGGGCTCGGGCCGGTAGTCGACGAAGATGTCGTCGTAGGTGACGAATTCGAAGACGAGCTGGACGTCGGCGTCGCCGAAGCCCTGGCGCACGGCCGCCTCCCACTGGGCCTGCCAGGGGGAGGTGCGGTGGTCGCCCAGGCCGTGGACGCACATCAGCTTGAGGGTCTTGGTCATGGCGCTTACCCCGGTTGGGAGATCGATGTTCCATCATTAGGGGAATTGGGCCCGCGTCTACCGTGACGCGCATCACGACCCCGCGACGGGCGCCGAGCGCAACCAAACGGCCGCTTCGCGCTTTGATGCGGCGAGGAGGCCAGACGGCGATGAAGACAATCTTCTACGGCATCAGCCTGGTGGCGCTGGCGGGACTGGCGATTGGCGGGGCGCTGCGCCCGGCGGGCGGGGAACTGGTCGAGCGCGAGAGCGCGCCGCGCCAGGAGATCGGCTTCGCCGCCGAGGCGCGAGGCGGCCCAGAATACGCGGTGCAGACCGCCTATCGCGGGGCCATCCCGGACTATGTCGTCGGCACCGACCACCTGCGCGGGCCGGCCGTCTACGAGGCCCCGGCCGAGGCCTATGAGGACTACGCCGCCTATCGCCCCGTGCGCGGGGTGGACTACGACCTGCCGCTGATCGAGCCGGCCAGCTATGCGCCCTACGAGCCGGCGCGCAGCGAGCGGCCGCGCTATCCCAGCGAGGGCGGCGGCATCCTGGCCGGGATCGATCCCTCGCCGGCCTATCCGATGGGCGACAGCGGCGAGCTGATCGAGCCGGCCGACGCGCCCCCGGGCGCCTTCACCGGCGATACGGTCGATGCGGTCGCCGCCGAGACCGGCCCGCGCCAGCCGATGAGTTATGCCGAGATCGCCGGCTGATAGCGACTTGCGGGTCGCGCGTTTGCTCCGATAATCGGTTCCCACTTATCGGAACGCAGAGTCCCTGCTGGCCGCGCGTTTGCTCCGATAACCGGTTCCCACTTATCGGAACGCAGAGTCCCTGCTGGTCGCGCGTTTGATCCGATAACCGGTTCCCACTTATCGGAACGCAGAGTCCCTGCTGGTCGCGCGTTTGATCCGATAACCGGTTCCCACTTATCGGAACGCGCTCTAAACGGTCGCCATGACCGACGACGCCGTTCAGATCATCGCCCGCGGCCCGCGCGCCGACGCCGAGGCCGCCGGGGCGGCGATGGACGCCCACCCCCTGCTCGAGGGCGCGACCTACTCCATCCTGGAAGAGGACGAGGACCGGGGCGTCTGGCGCATCGACGCGTTTCCGACCACGACCGAGGAAGCCGACCTGATCCGGGCGACGCTGGCCGGGCATCCGGCGCTGGGCGTGACGACCGAGCCGCTGGCGGACGCCGACTGGCTGGCGATGTCGCTGTCGGGCCTGCCGCCGGTGCGCGAGGGGCGGTTCTTCGTGTTCGGCCTGCACGACAAGGGCCTGGCGCCGCCCAATGCGGTGACCCTGCGGATCGAGGCCGGGGCGGCCTTCGGCACGGGCCATCACGGGACCACCTCGGGCTGCCTGCGGGCGTTCGACGACCTGTTGAAGGCGCGGCGGTTCGCCAAGGTGCTGGACGTCGGCGCGGGGACCGGCGTGCTGGCCATCGCCGCGGCGCGCACTGGCAGCCGGCTGGCCGTCGGCACCGACATCGACGCGCCTTCGGTTCGCATCGCGGCCGAGAACGCGGCGGTCAACGACGCCCGCGCCCGGTTCGTGCTGGCCTCCGGGCTGGGTCACAGGGCGGTGGCGGGCGGCAAGCCCTATGACCTGGTGTTCGCCAATATCCTGGCGCCGCCGCTGGTGGCGCTGGCCGGCGACATCGGCGGGGCCCTGCGACCCGGCGGGGTGGCGATCCTGTCGGGACTGCTGCGGACCCAGGAGCGCCGGGTCAAGGCGGCCTACCTCAACCGGGGCTTCAAGGTCGTGCGACGCATCTACCGCGACGCCTGGGCGACGCTGGTGCTGGAGAAGCGCTGAGGCGCGGGCGCGGATCAGACGATCTGGGTGACCTTGCCGTCGAGATCCATCAGCCCGATCTCGACCTCCATGTGCGGATGTTTTGTCGTGATCGCCGAGCGCAGGGCGTAGAGCTGGCGCACATGGCTGCGGAACTCGGTCTCCGCGTCCTTCACCGCCGCGTCGCCAAGGATCAGCTTGTAGGCGCCGCAGTCGCGGTGATCGAGGATGATCACGCGATGGACCTCGTGGAGTTGCACCGCCAGGGCGAGGTGGCCCATGAAGATCTCGTTCCACTGCGGGAAGCGGTCGTTCAGCGCGCCAAGCGAGGCGCCGGCGAGGATGACGTGGTCGTATTTGTCGCGCAGCCCGCGCGCGTCCATGTAGCCGGTCACCTCGTTGGCCAGGCGGTAGTCCATGCAGGTCAGCAGCAGCGCCTCGCAGTGACCGCCCGCGCGGCTGATCCCGGGCGCGGCGGCGGCCGCCAAGCCCGCGCCAAGCGCCCCCGCCAGCGCCATCCGGCGCGACATCACCGGCCAGCGACCCGGCCCCGCACACCCGCAGTTCATGCGTCTTCCCTCCCTGAACGCCCGCGACAACGGCTAGGCGGCGGGGCTTAACGCAAGCTTGCCGCATGGCGCGGCCTGCTGTCGCAGGAACCCGGGGAAGCGGCGGCCGTTGTCACCTCACCAGAGGGACACAACAGAACAAGGCCCGCTCTAATGACCTATCAGCCCAGCGATCCGTATCGCCAGCCGGTCCATGCCGCCCCCGTCCACACGCCCGAGCGCCGCGAGCGCGACGGCGGCTCGGCCGCCGCCTGGGCCATCGCCGCGGTGGTGGCGCTGGTCGCCATCCTGGCGGTGGTGTTCATGGTCGCCAGCCGCGACCAGGCGATCAGCCAGCAGGATCTGGTGAACGTCGCCGAACAGGCCCGCATGCAGGGCGCGATGGAGGGGGCGCAGGCCGCCGCCAACAGCGCCCAGGCGGCCGCCGACCGCACCACCGCCGAAGCGGCCGAAGCCGCGGCCCAGGCCCGCGCCGCCGCCGAGGAAGCCCGCGCCGCAACGGTCGAAGTCGTCACCCCCGACGCCGCGCCGGCTCCGGCCGACGCGAGCGACGAGCCGCTGCGGTAAATTCCGTGGCGCGCGGACGGATCGGGGCCTAAATCAGGGCCATGCGCCAGACCTTCGACGAAAGCACCGATCCGTCCTTCGGCCCCCGCCATGTGCCGCTGATCCGCAAGGCCATGGCCGCGCAGGGCCTGGACGGCCTGCTCGTGCCGCATGAGGACGAGCACCAAAACGAATACCTGCCGGCGGCCAATGACCGCCTGGCCTGGGCCACGGGCTTCACCGGCTCGGCCGGGGCGGCGGTGATCCTGAAGGACCGCGCGGCGGTCTTCGTCGATGGCCGCTATACCCTGCAGGTCCGCCAGCAGGTGGACCAGGGGATCTTCGAGATCCGCGACCTGGTCGATGGCGGCGTCGCCGCCTACCTCGAACAGCCGCAGATGGCCGGCGCCGTCATCGGCTACGACCCGCGCTTGCACAGCCCAGACGCCCTGGCCGGCCTGCGCCGGGCGGCGGAGAAATCCGGCGCCACGCTCAAGGCCGTCGAGCCCAATCCGCTGGACACCGCCTGGGGCGAGCAGCGGCCGGCCCAGCCCAAGGCCCCGGTGGTCCCCCAGCCGCTGGCCTACACCGGCGAGGATTCGGCTTCCAAGCGCGCGCGCCTGGGCCAGTCGCTGGCGGCGATGGGGGCGGACGCGGCGGTGCTGACCGCCCCGGCGTCGATCGCCTGGCTGTTCAATGTGCGCGGCGGCGATGTGATCCGCACGCCCCTGCCGCTGAGCCAGTCGATCCTGAACGCCGATGGCAGCGCCCGGCTGTTCATGGACCCCGACAAGGTGACCCAGGACCTGCCCGCCTGGCTGGGCAACCAGGTCACGCTGGAGCCGCCCGAGGCGCTGGCCGACGCGCTGGCCGACCTTGGCGGCCGCAAGGTGCTGGTCGATCCGGGCCAGTCTTCGGCCTGGTACTTCGACAGCCTGGAAGCCGCCGGCGCCCAGGTGATCCGGGGCATGGACCCCACCACCCTGCCCCGCGCCTGCAAGAACGCCGTCGAGATCGAGGGAACGCGCGAGGCGCACCGCCGTGACGGCGTCGCCCTGACCCGCTTCCTGCATTGGCTGGCCACGGAGGGCCAGGTGAACCCGCCCGACGAGAAGGAGCTGGTGGCCAAGCTGGAAGGATTCCGCGAGGCGACCGGCGCGCTGAAGGACCTGAGCTTCGACACCATAGGCGCGGTCAACGGCCACGGCGCCCTGCCCCACTATCGCCCGACCGAGAGCTCGAACGAACGGGCCGCCATGGGCAGCCTGCTGCTGGTCGACAGCGGCGGCCAGTACCTGGACGGCACGACGGACGTGACCCGCACGGTGGCCATCGGCGAGCCCAGCGCGGAGATGAAGCGGCGCTTCACCCTGGTGCTGAAGGGCCACCTGGCCATCGCCCGCCTGCGGTTCCCGCCCGGCACCACCGGCTCGGCCATCGACGCCTTCGCCCGCGCGCCTCTGTGGGCCGAGGGGCTGGACTATGACCACGGCACCGGTCACGGCGTCGGCGTCTACCTGGGCGTCCACGAGGGCCCGCAGCGCATCGCCAAGGCGCCCAACACCATCGCGCTGCAGGCGGGGATGATCGTCTCCAACGAGCCGGGCTACTACAAGGACGGCGAGTACGGCATCCGCATCGAGAACCTGGAAGTGGTCATGCCGGCCGAGCCCGTCCCGGGCGGCGAGCGGGCCATGCACCGGTTCGACGCCCTGACCCTGGCGCCCATCGACAGGCGCTGTATCGACCTGGACCTGCTGTCCGAGGTCGAGCGGGCGCAGCTCAATCGCTATCACGCCCGGGTGCTGGAAGAGATCGGACCGCGCATGGACGGCGAGGCCGGCGCCTGGCTCGAGGAAGCCTGCGCGCCCCTCTGAGGGTTGCCAGACGCAGGCTCGCGGGCGCAGTCTTCCCCGAACCTCGGGGGAGGACGACATGTTCGTGGGACACTACGCCGCCGCCCTGGCGGCCAAGGCCATCGAGCCCCGCGCGCCGCTGTGGACGCTGGTCGCGGGCGCGCAACTGGTCGACATCGGCTGGGCCGCGCTGATCATGACCGGCGTCGAGAAGGTGCGGTTCGACCCGGAGCTGCCCGGCAGCACCCTGGACCTCTACCACATGCCGTGGACCCACAGCCTGCCGGCGGCGGTCATCTGGGCGCTGGGGGCCCTGCTGCTGGCCCGGCTGCTGCTGCGCCTGCCCTGGGGCGCGGCCGTCGCCATCGGAGCCGTCGTCTTCTCGCACTGGGTGCTGGACTGGCTGGTCCACCGGCCGGATCTGCTGCTGTGGCCGGGCGGGGAGAAGGTGGGGCTGGGCTTCTGGAACTATCCTGTGCCCGAGGCGACTCTGGAGATGGGCCTGATCGCGCTGGCCGGCGGGGCCTGGACCTGGGTACGCGCCCGGCAGGGCGAGAGCCTGTGGCCGGCGCTGGCCTTCATGGCCTTCCTGCTAGCGGTCCAGATGCTGGGCCAGTTCACCGAGCCCGCCGGGTCCGTCGCCGCCTTCGGGCGCACCGCCCTGGTGCTCTATCTGGTGGTGGTGGCGGTGAGCGCGCTGGCGGACTGGCGCGGGAAGAAGCGCGCGGCGTCCTGAGCGACGCCGTCAGCCCGCGACCATCGCCAGCCACTCGTCCTCGGTCATGACCTGGATGCCCAGCTCCGTGGCGGTCTTCAGCTTGGAGCCCGCGCCCGGGCCGGCGACGACGAGATCGGTCTTCTTCGACACCGATGACGAGACTTTGGCCCCGAGGCTCTCGGCCTGCGCCTTGGCCTCGTCGCGCGTCATCTTCTCCAGGGCCCCGGTGAACACCACCGTCTTGCCGGCGACGGCGGTGTCGGTCTTGGGCTTCTCGGCCTCCTGGACGCGGAGCTGCTCGTAGAGGCGCTGGACCATGCCGCGATTGTGGTCTTCGGCGAAGAAGGCCGCCGCGGCGTCGATGACGGCATCGCCGATCTGGTCCAGGGCGTCGAGTTCGGCGACCGCTTCCTCTTCGCGGGCGGCGACCTTGTCCATGGCTTCGAGGAAGGCGTCGGCCGTGCCGTAGCCGCGCGCCATGACCAGAGCGGTCTGCTCGCCAATGTGGCGGATGCCCAGGCCATAGATGAAGCGGTCCAACGCGATGTCGCGGCGGCTCTCGATGGCGGCGAAGAGGTTGGCGACGCTGGTCTCGCCGGCGCGGTCGCGGTCCTTGAGTTTCTTGAGCGACTGACGATCGCGCGCCTCGAGGGTGAAGATGTCGGCCGGCTCGCGGATCAGCCCATCGTCATAGAAGGCCTGGAGCTGCTTTTCGCCCAGCCCCTCGATGTCGAAGGCGCGGCGCGAGACGAAGTGCTTGAGGTGCTCGATCCGCTGGAAGGGACAGGCCAGCTCGCCCGTGCAGCGACGGACCACCGTTTCGGCGCCGCCGGCCGTCGTTTCCCGGGCCAGGGGCGTCTTGAGCGGACAGGGGCAGTGGGTCGGAAACTCGAAGGGGACCGCGTCGGCCGGTCGCGCCTCGGGCAGGGCGGCGACGACCTGGGGGATGACGTCGCCGGCCCGCTGGACGATGACGGTATCGCCGATGCGAAGATCCTTGCGGGCGATCTCGTCGGCGTTGTGCAGGGTGGCGTTGGTGACGGTGACGCCGCCGACCGTGACCGGGCGCAGGCGGGCGACGGGGGTGACCGCGCCGGTGCGCCCCACCTGGAAGTCGATATCCTCCAGCACGGTGCGGGCCTGTTCGGCCGGAAACTTGCGGGCGATGCCCCAGCGGGGCGCCCGGGAGACGAAGCCCAGGCGGCGCTGCCAGTCGAGGTTGTCGACCTTGTAGACGACGCCGTCGATGTCGTAGCCGAGGTTGGGTCGGGCGGCCTCCATGGCCGCATAGGCCGCCAGCAGGCCCTCGGCCCCCTCGACGCAGGTCGACTGCGGCGTCGTCTGGAAGCCCCAGGCCTTGAGCTTGCCAAGGGCCTCCCACTGGCTGTCGGCGAACTTCTCGCTGAGCAGGCCCCAGGCGTAGGCGAAGAAGCGCAAGGGACGCCGGGCGGTCACGGCGCTGTCGATCTGGCGGAGAGAGCCGGCAGCGGCGTTGCGCGGGTTGGCGTAGGTCTTCTCGCCCGCCTCGGCGGCGGCGGCGTTGAGGGCGGCGAACTCCGCATGGCCCAGATAGACCTCGCCGCGCACCTCGATCACCTCGGGCCAGCCGGAGCCGGACAGGCGGTGCGGGATGTCGGCGATGGTGCGCAAATTGGCGGTGACATCCTCGCCGACCCGCCCGTCGCCCCGGGTGGCGCCTTGGACGAGGACGCCGTTCTCGTAGCGGATGGAGGCGGACAGGCCGTCAATCTTTGGCTCGGCCGTATAGGCGATGGGACTGTCGTCGAGCTTCAGGAAGCGGCGGATACGGGCATCGAACTCCAGCGCGTCCTCGTCCGAGAAAGCGTTGTCGAGGCTGAGCATCGGCGTCCCGTGAACCACGGGCGAGAACTGTTCGGCGCGCGGCGCGCCAATCCGCAGCGAGGGCGAGTTCTCACGGACCAGATGGGGGAAGCGCGCCTCGATCTCGAGGTTGCGACGCTTGAGGGCGTCGTAGTCCGCGTCGCTGATCTCCGGCGCGTCCTTCTGGTGATAGGCCAGGTCGTGGTGGGTGATCTCGTCGGCGAGGCGCGTCAGCTCCTCGACGGCTTCGGATTCGCTGAGGTCGGCGACGGGCTTCATGAGGGAGTTGTAGCGGCGCGGGCGCGGGCGGCAACGGCTAGGTTGGGCGCCGCTGAAGGTGATCGGGGCCAGACGACCTGGTCAGGTCGCGATCAGGGCCCGCGCGGCCGCCCGGGCCTCCTGGGTGATTTCGGCGCCGGAGAGCATGCGGGCGATTTCCTCCTCGCGGGCGTCGGGCGAGAGGGTTTCGACCCCGGTGCGGACCTCGCCGCCGGCGCCGGACTTGGCGATGCGCCAGTGGGCGTCGCCGCGCGCGGCGACCTGGGGGCTGTGGGTTACGACCAGCACCTGTGCGCCGGCGGCCAGGCGCCGCAGGCGCAGGCCCACCGCGTCGGCCACGGCGCCGCCGACGCCCTGGTCCACCTCGTCGAAGATCATCAGCGGCTGGGCGCCCTCGTCCCGGCCGGCGAGCGAGGCCTTCAGCGCCAGGGCGAAGCGGGCCAGTTCGCCGCCCGAGGCGATGGCCTCCAGCGGACCGAAGGGCGCGCCGGGGTTGGTGGCGATCTGGAAGGCGACGCGGTCGAGGCCCGAGGGGCCGGCGCGGTCCTCCGGCAGGGTTTCGACCGCAACGCGGAAGCGGGCCTTGTCGAGCTTGAGCGGGCCGAGCTCGTCCATCACCGCGGCGGCGAGGCGCTCGCCCGCGGCCTGGCGCTCCTGGCTCAGCCGGCCGGCGGCGGTGAAGTAGCCCTCGCGCGCCCAGGCCTCGGCGTCGGCGGCGGCGCGGATGTCGGCGTCCATCGATTCGAAGGCGGCGAGGTCGCGCGCGAAGCGGACACGCAGGTCGGGCAGGTCCTCGACGGCGACCGACAGCTTGCGGGCCATGGCGCGCAGGGCGAACAGCCGCTCCTCGGCCTTCTCCAGCCGATCCGGATCGAGATCGAAGGCCTCGGCCGCGGCGTCGACGGCGGCGGCGGCTTCCTGGGCCTCGTTGAGGGCGCGGTCGATGATTTCCTGCGCGGCGGTCAGCCGGACCAGGGCCGGGCCGCCCTCGCCCGCTCCGGCCTGCACGGCGCGCTCGCGAGCCCGCTCCAGGGCGCGGAAGGCCGTGGCCAGGCGTGAGGAGAGCTGGGCCGCCTCGATCTGTTCTCGGGCGGCGGCGATGTCGGCCAGGGCCTTCTCGGCGGCGCCCAGCAGGGCGCGTTCCTCGGCCAGGTCCGCCTCTTCGCCCGGCTGGGGGGCGAGCTGGTCCAGCTCGGACAGGCGGAGGGTCAGTTCCTCGACCTCGGCGGCGGCGCGGTCGGCCTTCTCGCGAAGGGCGTCAAGCGTCTGCCTGGCCTGACGCCAGCCGCTCCACGCGGCGGCGACAGCCTCCGACGAGACCTGGCCATAGGCGTCGAGCAGGCGGCCATGGGTGCGGGCGTCGAGGAGGCCGACGGTCTCGTGCTGGCCGTGGACCTCGAGCAACTGGGCGCCGATCTCGCGCAGGGTGGCGACGCTGGTCGCCTGGTCGTTGACGAAGGCGCGGGAGCGGCCATCGGCCGAGAGCTGGCGGCGCAGGACCAGGTCCTCGGTCGGGGCGTAGTCGAGGCCGCGCTCGTCCAGCAGGGCCCAGACCGGATGATCCGGCGCGAGGGCGAACATGGCGGTGGCCGACGCCTGGGCGGCGCCACGGCGGACCAGGCCGGCGTCGGCGCGAGCGCCGGTCGCCAGGCCGAGCGCGTCCAGCATGATCGACTTGCCGGCGCCGGTCTCGCCCGTCAGCACGGTCAGCCCCGGGCCGAACGCCAGCTCGAGCTGTTCGATCAGGACGACGTCGCGAATGGACAGGCCGATCAGCATGGGAGCCAGATTCGCCGGGAATCAGCCGCTGTCAATCGGCGACTGTATGAAATCTACGACGCGACGAGCCCTAGCGGGTCGGCGGCGGGGGCGCTTCGGCGTTGGGATCCGGAGTCGGCGGGGGCTGTTCGGCGCCCGGCGGGGTGACCGGCGGCTGCGGATCGACCGGACGCGGCGCGGTATCGGCCAGCGGCGAGGGCGGCGGGCCGCGGGTCTCGGCCGGCGGCGGCAGGGCCGTTCCGCGCTGGCCCAGCATGCGCTGGAGGATGTTGCGCTTGGCGCCGGGGGTCTTGGGCGCGACGGCCGGCTGCAGACCCTTGTCGGTCAGCAGGGCGTAGGCGTCGCGGTACCAGATGTCGTCCGGATAGTTGTAGCCGAGCATGGCGCCGACCCGCTGGGCCTCGTCCGCCAGACCGACGGTCAGGTAGGCCTCGACGAGGCGGTACAGGGCCTCGGGCGCGTGGCTGGTGGTCTGGTAGCGGTCGACGACGGTCTTGAAGCGGCCGATGGCGGCGATGGTCTGGCCTTCGCGGAGATACCAGCGGCCCACGGCCATTTCCTTGCCGGCCAGCTGGTCATAGACCATGTCCAGCTTCACGCGGGCGTCGACGGCGTATTCGCTGTTGGGATAGCGCTGCTCGACCTCGCGCAGGGCGGCGAGGGCCTGTTCGGTCGCCGCCTGGTCCCGGCCCACGTCGACGATCTGCTCGAAGTAGCAGATGGCCTTCAGATAGTAGGCGTAGGGCGTGGAGGGGTTGCCCGGATACAGGTTGATGAAGCGGTCGGCGTTGGAGATCGCCTCGGCGTAGTTGTTCGCCTGATAGTTGGCGTAGGCCATCATCAGGATCGCGCGGCGCGACCATTCCGAATAGGGGTGCTGGCGCTCGACTTCCTCGAAGTAGGCGATGGCCTCGCTCCAGCGACGCTGGTCCAGGCGCTGGGCGCCGGTGGCGTAGAGCAGCTCCACCGGGCGCTCGACATAGGCCAGGCGCGGCTTGGGCTTTTCACGGGCGCAACCGGTCGCGGTCAGCGCCGCCGCAACGGCGAGGAAGATAACAGCCTTGCGGCTCCAGGAAGCAGGCAGCACGAACCCTCACCTCAGCAACATTGTCGCGCGCCCCGGCGCCACGCCCGGTATCTACACCACGAGAGGGCGGGCGCAAATGTGGCGATGCGCGAAGGGATCAGACCGCCTGGGCCAGTTCCGGCGTCAGGGTGCGCACGCGCCAGGCGCGCGGATGCTCGGCCAGGGCGCGGACCATCAGGTTGTTCAGGCCATGACCGGCGTAGACACCCTCGAAGCGACCGAGAATCGGCATGCCGAGAACATAGAGGTCGCCCACCGCGTCCAGCGCCTTGTGGCGCACGAACTCGTCGGGGCGGCGCAGGCCTTCGGGGTTGAGGACGCGATCGCCCTCGAGGACCACCGCGTTCTCCATCGAGCCGCCGCGGGCCAGGCCGATGGCGCGCAGGGCCTCGACATCGCGGGCGAAGCCGAAGGTGCGGCAGTCGGCCAGTTCTTCGCGGAAGCTCTGCTCGTCGACGACCAGATCGATGCGCTGGCGGCCGATGGCGGCGCTGTCGAAGGCGATCTCGAAGGCGATCTCGAACTGGTCCGACGGGGTCAGGCTGGCGTGCTTCTCGCCGTCGACGACGTCGATGCGATCGAGGATTTCGATGTAGCGGCGGGGCGCTTCCTGGCGACGGCGGCCGACACGGTCGAGGATTTCGATGAAGGGCTGCGAGGAGCCGTCGAGGATCGGCGCCTCGGGACCGTCGAGCTCGACGATGGCGTTGTCGATCGACAGGGCAGCCAGGGCGGCCATCAGGTGCTCAATGGTCGAGACGGTGACGCCAGCGGCGTTGCCGATGACGGTGCCCAGCTGGGTCTTGACCACGGCCTCGGGCGACACGCGCACCTGGTTGTCGCGATCCTTGACGTCGGTGCGCACGAAGACGACGCCCGCATCGGCCTGGGCCGGGCGGATCGAAACGCGCACGTGCTCGCCGGTGTGCAGGCCGATGCCCGCGAAGATGGCGGGGCCGGCGACGGTGTGCTGATGGTATGCCGAAACGGACAAGGCCGACCTTCTAACGCTTGCTGGCGACCGGACTGGCCGCATCACGCCCCGTCAGCTTTCTATGGCCCGCACCGCAATGCAGCAAACCAAGTCCTGTTTCGGATTGTTACCTTTGGAGAGCGTTGAATTCGCTGCACTTTCCGGAGACGCCGAGAGCGGCCGAAACATCAGTCGCCCGAGCATTCGCCCAGCGCGCGAAGCAGGTGCGGCAAAGCTTCGCGCACCGCGAGACTGACCGGCCACGGCAGGGCGGCGGGATCGCACCAGGCGACGGCGGCGTGCTTCTCCGGCTCGAGATTGGCCGGCTCTCCCCTCGCCTGCATCGCCAGATAGACCGGCGCAACCCAGTGCGTTCCGGCGGCGGGGTCGATCTGGTCGGTCACGCACAGCAGGGATACCGAACCGACGTCCAGGCCGATCTCCTCGCGGATTTCGCGGCGAAGGGCCGTCTCGACCGGCTCCATCCAGTCGATCTTGCCGCCCGGAAAGCTCCAGCAGCCGATCTCGGGGGCGCGCAGGCGGCGGACCAGGAGAAGCCGGCCGTCGCGCAGGATGGCGGCCCCGACGCCGATGCGCGGCTCAGCCACGACGCAGCTCCGCCAGATGCGAAGAACCCCGGCCGCGAGGCGACCGGGATTCGACGTTGAGGGGTCCGGTAAGGACGATCAGTTGGCCAGACGGCGAAGGAAGGAGGGGATCTCCAGGTCCTCGCCTTCCTGCTCGGGCGCGACATCCTCGACAGGCTGGGCCGCCGGGCGGGCGCCGCCGCCGAAGGCCGCGCGCTGGGGCTGAGGGGCGTCGTAGCCGGCCTGGCGACGACCGCCGAACAGGCTGAGCCAGCCGCCCTTGCGCTCCTCGCGCTCGCCGTAGGGCGGCTCGGCGTACAGCGGCGCATCCTCGGCCTCGACCTCGTCGACGAGCGGATCGACGATGAGAGTGCGGGGCTGGGGCGTTTCGATCCGGGCAGGCTCGGCTTCGACGCGGGCCTCGGCCTGGCCGAAGAAGCTGAGGTCGCCCTGTTCCACGCGGGCCTCGATGCGGGGCTCGGGCGCTGCGGGCGCGTCAGGCGTCTCGGCGGCCATGGTCCAGGCCTCGTGACGGATCGGCTCGCGCACCGGTTCAGGCGCATAGCTGGCGGCCGGGGCGATCGGCTCCGGCGCCGCGGCGACGGGGGCCGGCTGGGCGGCGGGGCGCATGTCGCCGGCGATCAGCGGCTTGGCCGTGGCGTTCACGCGGGGCGTGCGCTGGGGCTCGATGGCGGCCATCGAGGCGCCGTCCATGCCGGTGGCGACGACGGAGACGCGGATGGTGCCTTCCAGCGCCGGATCGAAGGCGGCGCCGAAGATGACGTTGGCTTCCTGGTCGACCTGTTCGGTGATGGCGTTGGCCGCCTCGTCGACTTCCAGCAGGGTCATGTCGAGGCCGCCAGTGACGTTGACCAGCACCGCCTTGGCGCCCTTGAGCGAAACCTCGTCGAGCAGCGGATTGGCGATGGCGTTCTGGGCGGCCATCAGGGCGCGATCCTCGCCGGTCGCCTCGCCGGTGCCCATCATCGCCTTGCCCATCTCGGTCATGACCGTGCGGACGTCGGCGAAGTCGAGGTTGATCAGGCCGGGCAGGACCATCAGGTCGGTGATCGAGCGGACGCCCGAGTGCAGGACCTGGTCGGCCATGCCGAAGGCTTCGGCGAAGGTGGTCTTCTCGTTGGCGATCCGGAACAGGTTCTGGTTCGGGATGACGATCAGGGTGTCGACGTAGCGCTGCAGCTCGGCGATGCCGGCGTCGGCCAGACGCATGCGGTGGCGGCCCTCGAAGTGGAAGGGCTTGGTCACCACGCCGACGGTCAGGATGCCGCGCTCGCGGGCGCATTTGGCGATGATCGGCGCGGCGCCGGTGCCGGTGCCGCCGCCCATGCCGGCGGTGATGAAGACCATGTGGGCGCCGTCGAGGTGCTCGCCGATCTCGACGGTGCTCTCTTCGGCGGCGCTCATGCCGACTTCAGGATGGGCGCCCGCGCCCAGGCCCTGGGTCACCTGCACGCCGAGCTGGATGCGGAGCGGCGTCTTCGAGAACGCCAGCTGCTGGGCGTCGGTGTTCGCGACCACGAACTCAACGCCCTCGAGACCGGCCTCGATCATGTTGTTGACGGCGTTGCCGCCGGCGCCGCCGACGCCGAAGACCACGATCCGCGGCTTCAGCTCGGTGGTTTGAGGTGCGAAAAGCTTCATGTTCTGGACCCCGCGTCCCTTTTGAAGTCGTTGGCTTCGCCACCGGCGACCCACCCGCCGATATGCCTTACGACCCGTTAACTAGACGGCCCGCATCGTTAATCGGCAGTTAATCCGATTAGCCTGAGTCGGCGCGCCGGCCAGCCGTGAACTGAGGATTTTTGTTGCAACATAAGGGCTTGCGCGAATCGCGACGCCTCGTCGCAGCGATCAACAGTTGTGGGTGACGCCGCGTTTTCGGGGACGGTTGAGTCCGAAGTGAGTCAGGAACGACTCAATTCCACCAGCCAAGGATGGAAATGCGCCGGCCGCCCTGCGGCGCGACCTGCGAAATCAGCGGGCGCTCGGCGGCGGTAATCAGCGTCAACGCGCCAGGGACAGGGCGGTAGCCATGCAGGCGATCACCGTCGCCGCGCAGGAGCAACAACCCACCCCACTCCGACCGCCAGTCTGGGGGATCGAGGTCAAGGACGAAGCCGCTCGTCGCGTCCCGGGACAACAGCTCGGGAGAGATGTCGCCCGGCCCAAGGTCGATCAGGCGGGTTCGGAGCGCGCCCGGATGCAGGTCACGCACCAGAGCCGGGTCGAAGCCGTCGGGATCGCGCAACAGCGCGACGATTCCGCCAGCATCCAGAAAGCCCTCGCGCCTCGCCGGCCCGGACTGGTTCACGCTGAGAGCCCCCGCTCGAACATTACGGGAGTTTAACAACAGCGCCGGAGCCGTGGCTAGGCCGGCGCCTCCGAACGGATCCAGCCGGTGATCGAAATGCGCGGCTCGCCCGCGAACGGGGCAACCATCGACACCGCGTGGCGCTGAGGCACGCGGAAGATGTTCAGGGCGTTGAACGCCGGCGTGTAGCCCTCGGCGACATGATCCTCCTCGTCGAGGAACATCAGGATGCCGCCCCAGTCGGCCCGCCAGCGCGCGGTGAGGTTCAGGACGTAGGCGTAGAGGCGGTGCTTTCCGGGCGCGGCGTCGTCATGCGCCGTCAGGAAATGACCCGGCAGATATCGCGTGGCCATGGCGTCGCAGTAGACGATGCGGTCATCGCCGGTCAGCACCCGCAGGAAGTCCAGGAAGGCGGCGCTGTTGACGAAGGCCTGGACGCCGGCGAGCGCTGGCTCGACGGCGCGGCCGGCCTGCTGGTCCTGACCGATGCGGACCGTATCGAACATGTAGCGGAAGGCGTCGCGGGCTGTCGCGCGGGCCTGGTCCTCAAGCGCGGCGCGCTCGGCGGGATCGAGCGCCATGTACTCGTCCAGGGGAACGTCCAGGTCCGTGCCGTCGTCGCTCTGGCGGATGCTGCGGCGCCACGCCCGGCTGCCGGCGACATCCCGCGCCAGGGCGGCGGCGTCCTCCGGTATGAGAATGCCGGGGATGTGGAGGCGACCGTACGCCCTGAAGACCGGCGCATAGTCCGATGGCCGCAGGTGCGGATCCAGCCTCAGTCCCGCCTTCGCCTCCCCGAACATGCCGCCCTGCCTCATTCGCCCCCGCGAACTGTCGAGGCATGGATGAGGGGCGGCGCCGGCGGCGGCAAGTTAAGCTTCGGACAGGTTGGCTCGCCGGCCCTGGAAGGGTCAGAGGTTGTCGCGCAGCCAGTTCATCGCCTTGACGAGGCCGCTGGCATTCGGATCGACCGGCGTGCGCGGCTTCTTCGAGCCGGCCAGGGTGCGAAGCGAAACCGCCTCGCGGGGGCCGAAGGCGGCGCGGTGCAGGATGCCGGCGGCGGCGCAGAAGGCCGGCCCGGTGACGGCGTCGGCCAGGTGCGGCACGCGGCGCGGCCGGCCAAGGCGCACGGGACGATCAAAAACGCGGACCGCGACCTCCCGCACCCCGGCCAACTGGCTGGCCCCGCCGGTCAGGACGATGCCGGCGCCGGGCTCGACCAGCACGCCGGCGGCCTTGAGGCGATCGCGCAGCAGTTCCAGGGTTTCCTCGACGCGCGGGGCGATGACGCCCTTGAGCAGGCTGCGCGGGGCGATGACCGGACCGGCGCCGGGATCATCGCCGCGCGGCGGCGCCTCGATCATCTCGCGGTCCTCGTTGGCCGAGGCGATGGCGCTGCCGTGCAGGGTCTTGATGCGCTCGGCGCCGGCGCGGCTGGTGGAGAGGCCACGGGCGATATCCTGGGTGACGTGCTCGCCGCCGACCGGCAGGCTGTCGACGTGGATCAGGCTGCCGCCGTGGAAGACGGCCGCCGAGGTCGTGCCGCCGCCCATGTCGATACAGATGCAGCCCAGCTCCATCTCGTCTTCCTCAAGCGCGGCGAGCGCCGAGACGAAGGGCGCGGCGACCACGCCGTCAAACTCCAGATGGGCCCGCTCGACACAGTGAGCCATGGTCTGGAAGACGGTCTCGGAAATCGAGACGACCAGCAGTTCTAGACCCAGGGTCTTGCCGAACATGGCGCGGGGATCCCGCATGCCCTTCTGGCCGTCCACCGACCAGGCGATCGGCAGCAGGTGGATCGGCTTTCGGCCCGGCAGGCGGATTTCGGCCAGGGCGGCGGCCAGGGCGCGCGAGCAATCGTTGTCGGTGATCGGGCGTGCGCCAAGGGAGACCCGGGCAGAGACGCGGCAGCTGGCCAACTGGCCGCCGGCGGTGGCGATGGTGACGGCCTGGACGCTGGCCCCGGCCAGTCCCTCGGCGCGCTCGACCGCCAGGGCGATCGCCTCGGCCGCGTCGTCCATGCTGGCGATGGCGGCGCCCTTGACGCCGCGAGACTGGACATAGCCGACGCCGGCGGTCGTCAGGGTGCGATCGGCGCGGCGGACACCGTCCGGCTTCATGATGAAGCAGGCGACCTTGCTGGCGCCCAGGTCCACCGCAGCGGTCAGGGGCTGCCGCGAGAGCGCCGCCTTGAGCGTCTCCTTGGCCTGACGGCTCTTGTCGTCGTTGCGCGCTTTTGCCTTCAGCACGGCCCCATCACCCTCGAAAACAGCCCAGCCATTAACTCACACCCCGTCCGTCGGCATGGCCGACGGGGAGGCTTCACGACGACGCACGGCGGCCATGCCCGGTTCGCGCAGGTCGATGCGCTCCAGGCCGGCCTCAAGAATACGATTGCGGCGATCGAGCAGGTCGAGCTCGATCAGGGCCGACTCCTCGTCGACCGCCGGCAGCAGGATGATGGTCCCGTCCTTCAGGCGGATGTCCCAGCGACGCTGATCGACTCGCACCAGGGCCTCGACACGCGCACGCAGGCGCGGCCTCGATCCGACGGACTTGAGGATGCCGGCAGCGGAGGCGTCAGCGCCGGGGCCCACGACCAGCGGAAGTTCCGGAAATGCCCCCGCCCTGGCTTCGGGAATGACACGGCCCTCGGCGTCGATGACGACAAGCTGGCCGTCCTTCTGCCAGACGGCGAGCGCGCCGCGCTCCTCTACGTCAATCAGCAGGGTATCGGGCAGGAGGCGGACAACGCGGGCCTTCTCGACCCAGCCGATGGATTCGACGCCCTGGCGCACGGTGACGAGGTCGAGCCCGAGGATGGCCTGGCCATTGGCCGGCGCCACGGCGGCGCGGATGGCCTGTTCGGCGGCGGGAGAGGCGCCGGCGACGTGGATGTTGCGGACTTCAAAACCCAGCCCCGTGGTGCGGTCGGCGACCGCCTGACCCATGGCGCCGGCCAGCAGGCCCGCGCGACCGCCCGTGCCCAGGGCGACGACCAGCCCGACCCCGAACACGGCGCAGGCGGCGATGATGGCGACTCGCGGCGGCAGGCCGAGCCCCTGGGCGGCGCGCAGTTTCCCGGCCGCCTGCCCCCTTGCCGGAGCGGCGCTGCGAGACTTCGGACCAACGGGGCTTTTAGCCCGAGGGCTGGCGACCTTGCGCCCTCCCCCCCGCACCGCCGCGGCCATACGCGTCCTCCACGATCCAGAACACCAGGTCATCGAACGACACGCCCTGGTGAGCCGCCTGCTCCGGTGCGAGGGAGGTGGGCGTCATGCCGGGCTGTGTGTTGACCTCCAAGAGGACCAAAAGACGCTTAACAGGGTCATAACGAAGATCACTTCTGGTCACGCCTCGGCAACCAAGAGCGGCATGGGCCCGCTCGGCGAGGCGCAGGGCGGCGTCAAAATCCTCGGCCGGCATGCGCGCGGGGATCAGGTGCTGGGAGCCGCCGTCGCCATACTTGGCCTCGAAATCGTAGAAGCCGGAGGTTGGAACGATCTCGGTCACGGTCAGGGCCTTGCCGTCCATCACCGCCACGGCCAGTTCGAGGCCATCGACGAAAGGCTCGACCATGACCTCCTCGCCGAAGGTCCAGCCCGGCGCCACGACCTCCTGAGGCGGGCGATTGGCGCCTTCGGTGACGATGAAGACGCCGACCGACGAGCCCTCGGCGTTCGGCTTGACCACATAGGGCGGCGGCAGGACGTGATCGCGGGCGACATCGAAGCGGTTGAACAGGCCGCCGCCCGGCACCGTCACGCCGGCGGCCGCCAGCACGGCCTTGGCCTTGGCCTTGTCCATCGCCAGGGCCGAGGCCAGCACGCCGCAGTGGGTGTAGGGAATGGCGAGGGTTTCCAGGATGCCCTGGACGCAGCCGTCCTCGCCCCATTCGCCGTGCAGGGCGTTGAAGCAGACGTCCGGCTTGAGGCTGGCCAGCACCTGGGCCAGATCGCGGCCGGCGTCGACCCGGGTCACGGTGGCGCCGAGACGCTCCAGAGCCTCGGCGCAGGCCGCGCCGGACACCAGGCTGACTTCCCGCTCGGACGACAGCCCGCCGAGCAGAACGGCCACATGGTGGCCCGAGAGACGGCCGCTCATTTGGCCTCGCGAAGCGCGCGGAAGTCGATGTCGCTGTCGGCGATCAGGTAGATCAGCACGGCCCAGGCGGCAACGTTCTGGTTCAGCTGGACCGGATCGATCTTGTCGATCGTGTCGTCCGGCGAGTGGTGGAGGTCGAAGTAGCGGGTGGCGTCCTGGCGCAGGGTGAAGACCGGAACCCCGGCGTCGCGGATCTCGGTCACATCGGCGCCGCCGAAGGGCGCCGGATCGCGGCTGATGATGATCTTCAGCGGCGCGAATAGGGCCGGCAGGGCGGCAAGCTGGGGCGCGTCGACCGCGCCCTTGGGCAGCAGCAGGGCATAGATGCGGTCGCCGCCCAGGTCGCTCTCGCTGGCCACAACGAGATTGGCGAGGTTGTCCTTGTTGTCGGCCAGGAAGGCCTCGCCCGAGCCGCCGGTCTCCTCCGAGCCCCACATGACGACGCGGATGGTGCGGCGGGGATGGCGTGGCAGATCGCCGATCAGCTTTGCAGCGGCGGTGGTGATGGCGATGCCGGCGCCGTCGTCATGGGCCCCGGTGCCGACGTCCCAGCTGTCGAGGTGACCGCCGATGACGACAACTTCCTCGGGCTTCTCGCTGCCGACGATGTCGCCGGAGATGTTCCAGGCCACCGTGTCGGTGCGGGTGGTCGAGGCCAGGTTGATGCGGACCTTGACCGGACCGCGGCGCGACAGCTTCTGCAGCAGGTCGGCGTCGGGGACGCCCAGGGCGGCGGCCGGGATCTTCGGCGCGGCGTCGCTGTAGCGGGTCATGCCGGTATGGGGAGCGTTCAGGTCGGAGGTGGAGATCGACCGGACGAGATAGGCGACAGCGCCGCGTTTCCCCGCCTCGATGGGGCCGGCGCTGCGGGCGCGGACGGCGGCGCTGTAGCCCTGGCCGTCGACCGTCTTGGTCATCGGCTGGTTGACCACGGCGATCTTGCCCTTGAGCGAGCCTTCGGGCGCGGCGAGCAGTTCGGCGAACGAGCCGAAAACGACCACTTCCGCCTCGATCCCGCCCTTGGGCGTGGGGACGGTGCCGCCGAGGCCCAGGATCGACAGGCGGTAGCTGTAGGGCGCGACGATGGCGGCGCTTTCCTCGCCCCGGGTCCAGGTCGGCTTGGCGAACTCGTGCACCCGGATATTGGTGAAGCCCAGTCGTTCGAACTCGCGGACAGCCCAGTCCTTTGCCCGGGCCATGGCCGGCGAGCCCGCCGGACGCGGACCAATGCCGGTGGTCAGGTCTTCGAGGATTTCCCAGGCCAGCGGATCCTTGAGCGCACGGTCGCGCAGCTCTGCGGCGGTCTGGGCGCGAGCGTCCGGAGCGGTCTGGGCGAGGGCCGGCTGGACCAGGAGGGCAAGGCCGGCGGCGAAGGCGATGAGGGGTCTGAGCATGGTTCGCGGGTGCGACAGCCACGCCCGCAAGTCAAGTGAAGGTGGCGTGCAGGAGGGTGGAGCGCCCGCCCCTGTCGCCCGGGCCGGCGGGTCAGGCGGGTCAGGCGGGCCGGCCGATCCGCTTGATTTCCCATTCGAGCTGAACACCCGCCTTGGCCAGGACATCGGCGCGGACCGCCTCGCCAAGGCCTTCGAGGTCGGCTGCGGTCGCCTCGCCGGTGTTGATCATGAAGTTGCTGTGGAGCTCGGAGAACTTGGCGCCGCCATGCAGCCTGCCGCGCCAGCCGGCCTCGTCGACGAGCTTCCAGGAGGAATGGCCGGGCGGGTTCTTGAAGGTCGAGCCGCCCGTCTTTTCGCGGATCGGCTGGGTCGTCTCGCGGCGGGCGGTGATCTCGGCCATGCGCGCCTTGACCGCCTCCGGATCGTCGGGCCGGCCGCGATAGGTCGCCTCGACCCAGATGATGTCTTCCGGCGCGTTGCTGTGACGATAGGTGTAGCCGAAGTCCTCAAGCCGCAGCGTCCGCTTCTCGCCAGAGCGATCGTAGCCCCAGGCGCTGACCAGCACGTCGCGGGTCTCGCTGCCGTAGCAGCCGGCGTTCATGGTCAGGGCCCCGCCGATGGTTCCCGGAATGCCGGCGTAGAACTCCAGGCCCGCGAGGCCGGCGTTGGCGGCGGCGCGGGCGACGGCGGCGTCGAGCGCCCCGGCGCCGGCGGTGATGAGGTCGCCCTCGATGGAGACGCCGGCGAAGGCCTTGCCGGCCAGCCGCACGACCACGCCCGGCATGCCGCCGTCGCGGACAATGACGTTGGACCCGACCCCAAGCGGCAGGACCGGCGTCTCGGCGGGAAGCGCCCGCAGGAAGTCGGCGAGGTCCTGGTGATCGGCCGGCAGAAACAGCACCTCTGCCGGGCCGCCGACGCGGAACCAGGTGAAGGGCGCCAGGGCTTCGTCGCGCAGCAGCTTGCCGCGCACGGGGGGCAGATCGGTCATGCGTTGGCCTTACGGGCGGCGGTGTCGGCGTGCCAGAGGATCAGGCGCTCGGCCTCGGCGGGATCGTAGGTCTCGAAGACCGGGGTGCGGCCGGTCTTGTCCCAGTGAAACATCTCGAACCGCACGGTGGGGTGCTCGTGAACGTCGAGCCAGTAGCCCGGCGACAGGCCACGGCCCTTGTCCAGTTGCGGCAGGTGCTTGAGCGGGATGCGCCGGCGGCGGCATTCGGCCTCGAGCGCCCGAAGGAAGGCGGTGGGGCTCAAGCCCGGGCCTCCAGCTGGCCCGGAAGGGCGTAGGCCCAGCTGGTGATGTCGCCGGCGCCGAGAAAGACGACAAGGTCCCCGGAGCGGGCTTCCTCGGCGACCAGGGCGGCAAGGTCGGAGGGCGCATCCAGCGGCAGGGCGCGACGGTGTCCGAAGCGTTTCAGGCCCTCGATCAGGGCATCGCGGCTGACGCCTTCGATCGGCGCCTCGCCGGCGGCGTAGACATCGGCGACGATGACGGTGTCGGCGTCGTTGAAGCAGGCCGAGAACTCGCTCATCAGGTCGCGAAGGCGGGTGTAGCGATGCGGCTGGACCACGGCGATGACCCGGCCCTCGGGCGTCACCGCGCGGGCGGCCTTGAGCACCGAGGCGATCTCGACCGGATGGTGGCCGTAGTCATCGACGATGCGCACGCCGCCGACGACGCCGGTGGTGGTGAAGCGCCGCTTGACCCCGCCAAAGCCGGCCAGGCCCTTGCGGATGGCCGCGTCATCGACGCCCAGCTCGCGCGCCACGGCGATCGCGGCCAGGGCGTTGGCGACGTTGTGGTCGCCCGCCATCGGCAGAGCCAGGCCCTCCAGCAGGCGGCGCTCGCCGTCCTGGGGGCTGAACTGCACATCGAAGCGGGCCCCTTCCGGACCCATCGTCACGTTCAGGGCGCGGACCTCGGCCTGGGGGTTTACGCCATAGGTGACGAGGCGGCGGTTCTCGACGCGGGCGGCGAGGGCCTGGACCTCGGGATGGTCGAGGCAGACGGCGGCGAAGCCGTAGAAGGGAATGTTCTCGACGAAGTCCTGGAAGGCCCGCTTTGCGGTCTCGAAGTCGCCGTAGTGGTCCAGATGCTCGGGGTCGATGTTGGTGACGATGGCGCAGGTGGACTTGAGCTTGAGGAAGGTGCCGTCGCTCTCGTCGGCCTCCACCACGATCCACTCGCCCTCGCCGACCTTGGCGTTGGTGCCGTAGGCGTTGATGATGCCGCCGTTGACCACGGTCGGATCCAGGCCGCCGGCGTCGAGCAGCGCCGCCACCATGGAGGTGGTCGTGGTTTTGCCGTGGGTTCCGGCGACGCCGATCGAGAACTGCAGGCGCATCAGTTCGGCCAGCATCTCGGCCCGGCGCACCAGCGGCAGGCGGCGCTCGCGGGCGGCGACCACTTCCGGATTGTCGGGCTTGACCGCCGTCGAGTAGACGATGGCCGAGGCGCTCTCGACATGTTCGGGCGCATGGCCGATGAAGATGCGCGCGCCGAGCTGCTCGAGCCGCTCGGTATTGGCGCTGGCCTTCATGTCCGAGCCCTGCACGGTGTAGCCGATGCGCAGCATGATCTCGGCGATGCCGCTCATGCCGATGCCCCCGATGCCGATGAAGTGGACGGGGCCGAGTTCGAAGGGCACGGGGCGACGACGGGCGATCATGATGCGCGGATTAGAGGATTTGCGGCGGCGGTGGAATGGGGCAGCGCTGCTGGTCGGCGTGCTGGCGGCGGCGGCGCCGGCGATCGCCGCCGAAGGGCCCCGGTTGCGGCCTACGGACCTGGGCGCCTATGCCCTGTTCACCGACCTCGACAGCATCGAATGGACCGGCCGGACGGCGCGCGTGCGCCTGCTGCAGGTGACCGGCGAGGGGTTCGAGGTGGCGGGCGTGGCCTATGTGGGCGGCTGGCGGCATTTCGAGATCGATTGCGCGGCGCGCACGGTGCGCGAGACGGGCTTTTCCAGCCTGCGAGCCGATGGCGTCGAGGGACCGCTGACCGGCATCGACCGGCCGGCGGAGGCGGTCGCCGCCGGCGGGCTGGCGGACATGGCGTCGCGGGTCGTGTGCGAGGATGAGCGCCCGCTGGGCGCCGGCGACCTGGCCGGCGTGGACGCGGCGGTCGAGGCCGGCCGGCGGTGGATTCCGACCGGAGAGGCGGATCAGCTATAGGCCGTTCGCTCGACGAGATTTGCCAGGGCCTCGGCGGCGTCAGGCCGGGCCACCGAGCGGGCGCCCTCGGCCATCCGGGCTAACCATTCGGGGTCCTTGAGCAGGGCGTTGAGCGCGCCGGCGAGGCTGTCGACCGTGAGTTCCTCCTCAAGGCAGACGGCGGCGGCGCCGGCATCCTCCAGGAGCCTGGCGTTGAAGCGCTGGTGGTCGTCGGCGGCGATCCTGAGCGGCACCAGGATGCTGGGCCGGCCGGCGACGGCCAGTTCGCAGACGGTCGAGGCCCCGGCCCGGCCGATGACCAGATGGGCCGCGCCCAGGCGGCCGGCCATGTCGCGGAAGAAGGGCGCGACCTCGGCCTTGACCATGGCGTTGGCGTAGACGCGGCGGGCTCCGTCCATGGACTCCTTGCGGGTCTGCTGCTGGATCTCGAGGCGCAGGCGGACAGGCTCTGGCAGGCGCATGATCGCCTCGGGCGTCAGCTCGCTGAGCAGGCGGGCGCCCTGGCTGCCGCCGGTGACGAGCAGGCGGATGGGACCTTCGGCGGCGGGGGCGGCGTAGGGCTGGTCGAAGAGGCTGCGAATATCCGGGCGGACGGGATTGCCGACGACATGGGCGCGGGCCTTCACGGGCGGCCTGGCCATCTCGAGCGTCGGGAAGGCGCAGGCCACTTCGGTGACCTTGGGCGCGAGGTAGCGGTTGACGCGGCCAAGCACCGCGTTCTGTTCGTGGATGACGGTTGGCCGCTTCTGGCCAAGCGCCGCCATCAGCGCGGGCAGGCTGGGATAGCCGCCGAAGCCGACGACGACGGCCGGGTCCAGGCGGCGGAAAGCGGCGCGCGCCTGCAGGACGCCGCGCAGCACCGCCCAACCGGCCTTGAGCATGCCGATGGGATCACCGGGCCTGGCCGTGGCGGCCGACAGGGCGATCCGCTCGTCGGCGGGGAACTTGTCGGCGTACATGGCGCCGCGCTCGTCGGTGGCCAGGACGATCCGCCAGCCGCGGGCGCTGAGCACCTCGGCCAGGGCCTGGGCGGGGAACATGTGTCCGCCGGTGCCGCCAGCGGCGATCACGGCCAGTCGGGCGGCCATCTCAATATCCCCTTCGAGAACTGGAAGCGGTGCGGATTGACGCGGCCTTTTGCCATGACCGCTCGATGTGGGCCAGTGATGCAGGCGGCGGCTTGATCACGCGGACGTCTGTCACGGGGTCAGGCGAAGGCGGCCGAACCCGGCGGCGCCTCGACCGGATCGAAGGCGCCGGGGCGGCGGCGCGTGAGGCCGAGCGCCAGGCCCATGGTCAGCCCCATGGCTAGCATCGAGGAGCCGCCATAGCTGATGAACGGCAGAGTCATGCCCTTGGTCGGGGCGAGGTTGAGGTTGACCGCCATATTGATGATGGCCTGCTGGCCCACGAGGACGAACAGCCCGGCGGCGGCGACCTGTTCGAACGGCTCCGACAGCCTCATCGAACGATAGAGGCCCCGGATCATCAGGAAGGCGAACACCCCGATCAGGGCGAGAGAGAATACCAGCCCGTATTCCTCGGCGGCGACCGAATAGATGAAGTCGGTCTGCAGGTCGGGGACGCCCTGTTTCATGATCCCCTCGCCCGGGCCGCGCCCCCAGAGGCCGCCGCCGGCGATGGCCTCGCTGGCCTTGGTGATCTGGTGGGTGTCGGCGCCTTCGGGCGACAGGAAGCGGTCCACCCGGCTGCGGGCGTGGGGCAGGAGGACATAGATGGCGCCCAGCCCGCCGGCGGCCGCGCCGCCCATGATGGGAATCCAGCTGATCGGCACGCCGGCCATCCAGAAGGCGGCCCCGAAGGCGATGGTGATCAGCACCGTCTGGCCGACATCGGGCTGGATGATCAGCAGGGCGACGGCGATGAAATAGAGGATGAAGGCGATGGTCACGCCCGGCACGCCCTGGCCCTTCTGTCCCTCGGCGAACATCCAGGCGACCAGCACGATCAGGGCCGGCTTGAGGAACTCGGACGGCTGCAGGGTGAAGCCGGCGAAGTGGATCCAGCGGGTGGCGCCCTTGGCCTCATGGCCGATGAATGGGAGCGCCACCATGCAGGCGATGGCGGCCAGGTAGACGATGAAGGCCAGCCTTCGCACGCCGCGCGGCGACAGCAGCGACACCGCAACGACCAGGGTCGCCGCTCCGAAGGCGAAGACGATCTGGCGGATGGCAAAGTGCAGCGGATCATCCAGGCGCAGCCGGATGGCGGCCGCCGGGCTGGAAGTGAAGGACAGCAGGACGCCGAGCGCGATCAGGATGGCCGTCGCCGCCAGCAGGCCGTGATCGACGGTCCACCACCAGTTGGCCAGCGGCGTGCGCTTGGCGCGGGAGACGAAGTGTTGTCCGGCGCTCATGCCCTGGCTCCTCGGGCGGCGGGTTGCTCAAGCGCCTGGACGGCGGCGCGGAAGGCTTCGCCCCGCGCCTCGAAGTCGGCGAACTGATCGAAGGAGGCGCAGGCCGGCGACAGGAGGACGATGGCGTCCTCGCCGGTGGCGGCGGCATCGGCGTAGGCCGCGGCGGCGGCGGCCTCGATGGTTCCGCATTGGCTGTAGTCGGCGCGGCCTTCCAGGCTGGCGGCGAAGTCCTCGGCGGCCTCGCCGACGAGATAGGCCCGCGTCACGCGAGGGAAGAGGTCGGCCAGTTCGGCGATGCCGCCTTCCTTGGCCCGGCCGCCGGCGATCCAGTAGACGGCCGGATAGCTGGACAGGGCCTGGCGCGCGGCGTCGGCGTTGGTCGCCTTGCTGTCGTTTATGAAGCGCACCTTGCCGATGCGGCCGACGGTCTCCATCCGGTGCGCCAGCCCCGGGAAGGTCATCAGGCCCTCGGCGGCGTCCTCGCTGCTGACGCCCAGCGCCAGGGCGGCGGCGTAGGCGGCGGCGGCGTTCTGCCAGTTGTGGCGGCCCGGCAGCGAGCGGGCGCGGGTCAGGTCCGCGACCTCGATCGCGCGCTCGCCGGTCGCGTCATAGAGCATGCCCGACAGGACGTAGACGCCACGGCCCATGGCCTTGCCGGCGCTGATCGGGCGGATGGTGCGGCGGTTGGCGGCGGTGATCTCGGTGCAGATGCGCTGGCACCAGGGGTCATCGACGCCGATGACGGCGGTGTCGCCCTTGCCCTGGTTCAGCAGGACGCGCTTCTTGGCCGCGACATAGCCATCCATGCCGCCGTGGCGGTCGAGGTGATCAGGCGAGATGTTCAGCAGCACGGCCGCATCAGGCTTCAGCGACCAGGTCAGGTCGAGCTGATAGCTGGACAGCTCAAGCACATAGACCGCGCCGCCGTGCATGTCTGGCAGACCCATGACGCCGAAGCCGATGTTGCCGCCGATCCGCGTGTCGCGTCCCGCGCTGCGCAGGATGTGGCCCAGCAGGGCGGTGGTGGTCGACTTGCCGTTGGTGCCGGTGATGACGGCGATGCGCGGGCGCTTGTGCAGCGGGGCGGCCGCGACAGCGCGGGCGAACAGCTCGATGTCGCCGATGATCTCCACGCCGGCCTCGTGCGCGCGATCGACCGTCCAGTGGGGCTTGGGATGGGTCAGCGGCACGCCCGGCGACAGAACCAGGGCGGCGAACTGGCTCCAGTCGGCCTCGTTGAGGTCGGTGAGCGGCAGGCCCTCGTCCATGGCCGACCGCCGGCCCTTCTCGCCGTCGTCCCAGAGGGCGACTTCGGCCCCGCCGGCCATCAGGGCGCGCGCCACCGTCAGCCCGGTGCGGCCCAGGCCGAACACGGCGACCTTGCGTCCTTCGAAGCCGGCGGCGGGGATCATGACGGCGAGCGGCCTCCCCTACCTGAGCTTCAGCGTGGCCAGGCCGATGAAGGCCAGGATGATGGCGACGATCCAGAAGCGCACGACGACGGTGCTTTCGGCCCAGCCGAGCTTCTCGAAGTGGTGATGGATCGGCGCCATCAGGAAGATGCGCTTGCCGGTCCGCTTGAAGTAGAAGACCTGGATCATCACCGAGAGGGCCTCGGCGACGAAGAGCCCGCCGATGATCGCCAGCACGATCTCGTGCTTCACGGCGACCGCAACGGCGCTGATCGAGCCGCCCAGGGCCAGCGAACCGGTGTCGCCCATGAATATCTTGGCCGGTGGAGCGTTGTACCAGAGGAAGCCCATCCCGGCGCCGATGATGGCCATGCAGAACACCGCCAGCTCGCCCGAGCCCGGCACGAAGTGGACCTGGAGGTACTGGGCGAAGACGTAGTTGCCGACGAGGTAGGCGATAAGGCCGAAGGCGGCGGCGGCGATCATGACGGGCACGATGGCAAGGCCGTCCAGGCCATCGGTGAGGTTCACGGCGTTGGAGGCCCCGACGATCACGAAGGCCCCGAACACCAGGTAGAACCATCCCAGGTCGACAAGGAAGTTCTTGAACACGGGGAAGGTGACAGACGTGGCCAGGTCCGGCGCCTCGGGCGAACGAGCGCCGAACTGGACCAGCACGAACACCGCGATCACCGCCACCAGAGTCTGGATCACCAGCTTCATGCGACCGGACACGCCGGCGGTCGTCTGCTTGGTGACCTTCTTGTAGTCGTCCAGGAAGCCGAGCAGGCCGTAGGAGCCGGTGACGAAGATCACCACCCAGACCTGAAGGTTCGACAGGTCGGCCCACAGGAGCGTGCCGACCATCATGCCGGCGAGGATCATGAACCCGCCCATGGTCGGGGTGCCGGCTTTCTCAAGCACGTGACGCTGGATGCCGTCGGTGCGGATCGGCTGGCCCTTGCCCTGCTTGGTGCGCATCCAGGCGATGAAGCGGCTGCCCATGGCGACCGCGACGATGAAGCCGGTCGCCCAGGCCATGCCGGCCCGGAAGGTCAGGTACTTGAAGAGATTGAGCAGCGGGAACGTGTCGCGATAGTCCGCCAGCGCCTGATAGAGCAGGTACAGCATTCAGCCTTCTCCCCCGGAGCCGAGCGCGCGCAGCGCCGCGGCCACTTCCGCCGCACGCGAGCCGTTCGATCCCTTGACCATGACCGTGTCGCCCGGCTGGACCGCAGCCGTGACGAGCGGCGCCAGCTGCGCCGCCGTCTCGGCGTAGCCGCCCCGGCGAGTCGCCGGAAGGGCCTCCCAGAGGGATTTCATCTGCGGCCCCGCGCAGAACACGAAATCGACGTCCGCCGCCTCGATCGGCGCCGCCAGCGCCGCATGCATGGCCGGCCCCTCGGACCCCAGTTCCAGCATGTCGGTCAGCACGACGAGCCGCCGGCCAGACAGCTTGCGCGCGCCCAGCGTGCGGAAAGCGGCGGCCATCGAGATGGGATTGGCGTTGTAGCTCTCGTCGATCAGGGTGAAGGCGCCCTCGCCCACCGGGATCAGGGTCTCGGCGCCCCGGCCGGCCAGCGGTGCGAACTCCGACAGGGCCGTCAGCGCCGTCGCGCGGTCGACATCCATCGCTTCCAGCATCAGCAGGGCGCAGAGACTGTTGAGCCCCCAGTGATGGCCGGTCTGAAGCAGGGTGAAGGTCAGAGGCTGGCCATGCAGGACAGCCGAGACCCGAGCGCGCCCGCCGTCCACGTCGAAGCCGGTCAGGCGGGCATCGCAATCTTCGCCTGATCCGAAGGCGAGGACGCGGGCCCCGACCGCGCGGGCGCGGTCGGCCAGCATGTCAAACCAGCGGTTGTCGGCATTCAGGACGGCGAGGCCGCCGGGCTCCAGACCATCGAAGATTTCCGCCTTGGCGGCGGCGACGCCGGTCTCGCCGTCGGGGAAGTTCTCGATATGAACGGGGCCGACCGTGGTGATCGCCACGGCATGCGGGCGGACCATGCGCGACAGGGGTGTGATCTCGCCGGCGTGGTTCATGCCGATCTCGAACACCGCGCGGACGGTCTCGCGCGGCATCCTGGCCAGGGTGAGCGGCACGCCGATGTGGTTGTTGTAGCTCTTGACCGAGGTGTGGCTCGGCCCAGCCAGGGCCAGGCCGGCGGCGATGGCCTGGGTGACGCTGGTCTTGCCGACCGATCCGGTGACGGCGCAACGGCGCGCGGCGGAACGCTGGCGGGCGGCGATGCCGAGCGCTTCGAGCGCCGCCAGCGTCTCGGGAACCAGGACATGTGGGGCGGCGACGGGGCGGGCGGCCAGCACGCCTGCAGCACCTGACGAGATGGCCCCCGGAACGAACTCGTGGCCATCGCGCACGCCGGCGAGGGCGACGAACAGGTCGCCGGGATCAATGGCGCGACTGTCGATGGAGACGCCCGTTGCGATGAATTCGGCGGAGGCGGTGCCGCCTGTGGCGGCGGCGATTTCGGCGGCGGTCCAGAGGGGCTCAGCCATGGGCGCCTCCCAGGCCGAGCGCCGCGGCGGTCTCGGTGACATCGTCGAACGGATGAACGACGGCGCCGACGATCTGACCCTGTTCGTGACCCTTGCCGGCGACGACCAGGACGTCGCCATCCTCAAGCAGGGCGCAGGCGGCCTGGATCGCCTCGCGCCGGTCGCCGATCTCGCGGGCGCCGGGCGCGGCGGCGAGGATGGCGGCGCGGATCGCGGCCGGGTCCTCGGAGCGCGGATTGTCGTCGGTGACAATGGCGATGTCGGCCAGCCTGGCGCCGATCTCGCCCATGATCGGACGCTTGCCGGCGTCACGGTCGCCGCCACAACCGAAGACCGCGATCAGGCGGCCCCGGGTGTGGGGCCGCAGCGCCTCGAGCACCGTCTCCAGTCCGTCAGGCGTGTGGGCGTAATCCACATAGGCCTCGCCGCCGCGCGGCCCCGCGCCGACGCGCTGCAAGCGGCCGGGCGCGCCCTGCAGGCGTTCCAGAGCGGCGAAGACCGCTTCCGGCGCTTCGCCGACGGCGATGCACAGACCAGCGGCAATGAGCACATTCTCGGCCTGGAAGGCGCCGGCCAGCGGAAGGCGAACCGTATGGTCGCGACCACGATGCCGAAGGCTCAGCGTCTGGCCCTGGGGGGTCGGCTCGCGATGGATGAGACGGATGCCCTCGCCGGTCTGGCCGGTGGCGACAATGGCGTGACCGTGGGTGGCGGCGACGCCGGCGAAGACCGGGTAGGCGTCGCTGTCGGCGTTCAGGACGGCGGTCGAGCCCTGCGGCAGGAGGTCCTCGAAAAGCCGGAGCTTGGCGGCGCGATAGGCCTCCATCGTGCCGTGATAGTCGAGGTGGTCCTGCGTGAAGTTGGTGAAGCCGGCGGCCTTGAGGCGGACGCCCTCGAGGCGGCGCTGGTCCACCCCGTGAGAGGATGCCTCAAGGGCCACATGGGTCACGCCCATCGCGGCGAGCTCGGCCATCAGGCGGGCGACATCAGCGGCGTCGGGCGTGGTCAGGCCGGGCGGCGTAATGGCGACGTCGTCTTCGCCGGGCGCCGAGACCACGACCCCAAGCGTGCCCATGCTGGCGGCCTTGTGGCCGAGGACGGCGAAAACCTGGCGGCAGAAGGCGGCGACGGAAGTCTTGCCGTTGGTGCCGGTCACGGCGACGCAGACGGGCGGCTGTTCGCCCCAGAAGCGCATGGCCGCCAGGGCATAGGCGCGTCGCAGGTCGCCGGCGTGGACGACGGGCACCGACAGCTCGCCAAGATCGGCCGGACCGATGATGGCCGCCGCGCCCGCCTGGATGGCCGCCGGCACGAAGCTGCGGCCATCGACCCGCGTACCCGGCAGGGCGGCGAACAGGATGCCCGGACCGGCCTTGCGGCTGTCGGCGGTGACGCCGGTGATCACCGGGTCCGGCGAGATCGGGCGCGCGATGAGTTCAGAGAGGCGCGCGCTCACAGACGGCCTCCCGCGCGGCTGACCTGGGCGATGTCGAAGTCCGGTCGCTGCAGCATGCGCGGCACGCCGAGGAAGCGAGCGGAGCGGTCGATGACGCGGCCGGCGGCGGGGGCAGCGACAAGGCCGCCGGTGCGGGCGCCGCCCGTGGGCTCGTCCAGCAGGATCAGCACGAAGTAGCGGTCGCCGCCGATCGGCCCCTCGGTCGGGAAGACGGCGGCGAAGGAAGCGACCTGGCGAGTCCGGCTGTAACGGCGGGTGGCCGGATCGTACTTCTCGCCCGTTCCGGTCTTGCCGCCCACGGAGAGGCCGAGCGCATCCGCGCGGCGGCCGGTGCCGCCGACCACATTGCCGCGCATGATCCGCAGCATGGCCACGGTCGTGTCCTCGCTCATCACCCGCTTGCCCTCGGGCCGCCAGCCCTCGGGTTTCTTGATGATCGTCAGGGGCACGAAGCGGCCGCCGTTGAGCATCGGGCCCATCGCCTGGGCGAGCGACAGCGGCGTGACGTTGATGCCGTGGCCGAAGGAGACGCTGGCGAGCGCATCGTCGTTCCACTTGGCCGGCGTCAGCGGACGGGCGGTCTCGAGCAGTTCGACTTCGGCCTTGGCGGTCAGGCCGAGGCTGTCGAAGTAGCGCTTGAGCGTGTCCACGCCGATGCCCATGGCCAGCTTGGCGGTGCCGATGTTGGAGCTGTGGTTGAACACCTCCGACAGGGTGAGGATGCGGTTGGTCCCGTGGAAGTCGTGGATGGTGCGGTAGCCCATCTTGAGCGGCGTGCGCGCGTCGAAGGTCGAGTCCATCTGGGCGACGCCGGTGTCGAGCCCGATGGCCACGGTGAAGGCCTTGAAGGTCGAGCCCATCTCGTAGACGACCGCCGTCGCGCGGTTCTTGCGCGCGTTGTCGTCGGACTTGCCGGGATTGTTGGGATCGAACTCCGGCCAGCTGGCCATGGCGATGATCTCGCCGGTCTGGACATTGGTCACCAGGCCGACCGCGCCGCCGACGGGATTGAACTCGGAGACGGCGGCGGCCAGCTCTTCCTCGAGCGCCGCCTGGACGCGGGTGTCGATCGACAGGGTGACCGGTTCGCCCGTCCCGTAGGCTTCGCGCAACTCGTCCTGCAGCGCCTTCTCGGCGCCCTGAAGGCCCCGGCCGCCCGTGTCGCTGTAGCCGATCAGGTGCGCCGCCAGCGGCCCCATCGGATAGAGCCGGCGCGGGGTCGGCTCGAAGGAGACGCCCGGCATGCCGAGCTCATGCACGCGATCGCGGACCTGGGGCGTCAGCCCCTCGATCAGCAGCTTGCGCCGGTCGCCGCCGAGGATCTCGTCGATGCGCTTGGCCGAGGCCTTGGGGACCAGCGCCAGGAGCGCCTTGCGCGTCGCCTTGCGGTCCCAGACGTCGCGGGGATCGATGAAGAGGCTGTAGTGGGTGAGGTTCACCGCCATCAGGCGGCCGTTGCGGTCGACCAGGTCAGCCTTGGCCGTCAAAGGCAGGTTGCGCGCACCACTCCGTTCATCGGCGTCGGAGAAGGCCGCCGCGTAGATCGCGCCGCCCGACACCAGTCCGAACAGAATGGCGAAGAAGACCAGCACGACCAGGATGCGGATCCGCGCGTCGTCCTCGGGCCGGCCGGAGGCGCGGGCGCGTTCGAAGGCGTGCTCGATGCGCCAGAGCCAGTCGATGGCCCAGCGGGCGATCCGGGGATAGCGGTGCGGGGAAAGGTCGGCGAGGCTCAATGTCCGCTCTCCGCCAAAGCGATGGCCTCGGCCGTTTCGCCGGTCGGCGCAGGGCCAGGGGCAGGCGCGGGCTGCGCCTCGGGCTCCGCATCGCCCGACATGGCGCCGGTCACCTCGACCGCTTCGGCGCCGACGACGGCCGGCGTGGCGACGGGCGGGGGCGGCGTACCGCCCGCAACCAGGATGGTGAGGCTGTCCATGTCACCCTCGCGCGTCGGCGAAAGCGGGGTCATGCCCAGATAGGCCTTCGACAGGGTCTGAAGCCGCTCGGGCTGTTCGAGGTGGGCGACCTCGGCCTCAAGCAGGCGAATGCGGCGCTTCTGTTCGGCGATGTTGCGCTCGGCGCGCTGAATCTCGCGCGCCTCGCGGCCGGCATAGGTCTTGGCCAGGTTGACCGTCACCGCCAGGCTCATGACCAGCACGAAGCCGACGATGTTGATCGTCCGGAAGCCGCGATAGCGATGGTTGAACAGCCGGGCGATCACGCAGCCGCCTCCCAGACCGGAGCCTCGGTGCGGATGGCGGCGCGCAGCTTGGCCGAACGGGCGCGCGGATTGATCGTGGCCTCGCCCTCGGAGGCGGCGCGGGCGCCGTTGAAGATCAGCCTGAAGGACGGGTCCGCGCCCGCTTGAACCGGCGGGGCATGGCGCGAGCCGCCGGGCGTGCGGCCCGAACGCTCGGTCAGGAACGCCTTGACGATGCGGTCTTCCAGCGAGTGGAAGGACACCACGACCAGCCGGGCCCCGGCCTTGAGCACCCGCTCGGCCGCCGCCAGACCAGCCTCCAGCTCGCCGAGCTCGTCGTTCACCGCGATGCGCAGGCCCTGGAACGACCGGGTGGCGGGATGCACCTTGGCCCCGCGACGCCCGCCCAGCGCCCGCTCGATCACCTCGGCCAGATCCAGCGTGCGGGTAAAGGGCTGCTCCGCCCGGCGGCGGACGATGAAGCTGGCCACGCGACGGCTCTCGCGCTCCTCGCCGTAGAGCCAGAGGATGCGCGCAAGTTCGGCCTGGTCGAGGTCGTTGACGAGATCGGCGGCGGTGGGGCCGTCGGCGCCCATGCGCATGTCGAGCGGGCCATCGCGCATGAAGGAGAAGCCGCGGTCGGCCTCATCGAGCTGCATCGAGGAAACGCCGAGGTCGAGCACCACGCCATCGACGCTGGCCGGACCCAGGTGATCGGCCATCGTGGAGAACCGGTCCTCGACCAGGCGGAACCGGCCCGACGCCTCGAGCGGGGCGGCGAACCTGCGGGCCGTCGGATCGCGGTCGAAGGCGACGACTGCTGCGCCCGTGTCGAGGATGGCGCGGCTGTAGCCGCCGGCGCCGAAGGTGCCGTCGACGACCGTCTCACCCGGGGCGGCCGAAAGGGCGCCAAGCACCTCGGGCAGCATCACCGAAAGATGGGGCGCGGAGGGCTCGCTCATTCGCCACCCCCGACCGGCCGGGTCGTGGCAGACTGGGCGCGTTGCGACGCCCGCAGTTGCGCCAGGCCCGTGCGGGCCCCCTCGCGCGCGGCGGCGCGGCGTGCCTGGAAGGCTTCGCGCGGCCAGATCTGGAAACGCTCGCCCAGACCGACAAGCACCACCCAGTCCGTCAGGCCGAACTGATCGCAGAGCCCCGGCGGCAGGGTGATGCGGCCGTTGTCGTCGAAGCTCATGCGGGCCAGGCCGCCATGGATCGACAGCTCCAGGTCCGAACGCAGCGGATCGCCGAAGGGCAGCTCCTCGATGAGCGCCTGGTAACGATCGAAAAGGGGTTTGCCGCCACCCTCGATGCAGTCGAACTCGATAGAGGGGAAGCAGAAGACGCCGTCGAACAGGCCGGACAGCGCGGCGCGGAATTCCTGCGGCACGACGATGCGCCGCTTGGCGTCCAGCTGTTTCTCGAACGTCGAGAAGAACACCGCGCCCCCGCCCGATCAGCCCCTGGAGACCACCCTCCACGCGCCCGCCGAAGACCGCTTCGGAGCGCATCATTGGGTTAACATGGGACCAGATGGGATACAATGGGATGCTAACCCACTTTGCCAGATTCGACGTGATTTCAAGGCAGTTTGCGGGCGCTTTGGTTAACGAAACTGAACGCTCAACAGAACATACATGGAACTTGTTAAGTATTGCGGGGACAACTCGTCGCAGCCTCTTCAGGGCTCCGGCACAGTGAGCGCTTCGCGGGCGCTGGCGACGGGCGAATGGAAGGCGGATCAGATGGCCTGTAAGCCGGGTTCTGTCCCCGCCGAGACGGGTGACGATCATTCCTCTGGACCGGCCCTTGCGGGACGGTTCTCGCGACCAACCCGGGCGCCTCGGACCAGCGACGGTCCTGTCTGAAGTATCCGGCCGAAGACGGACTTGTCAGACCCAGCGCCCCTATTCGGTCTTGCTCCAGGCGGGGCTTGCCATGCCGGTCCTGTCGCCAGGCCCGCGGTGGGCTCTTACCCCACCCTTTCACCCTTACCCTCGTTCGCCAGAGGCTCGGAGGGCGGTTTGCTTTCTGTGGCGCTATCCCTGGGGTCACCCCCGGCGGGCGTTACCCGCCGCCTTGTCGCCGTGGAGCCCGGACTTTCCTCGACGCCGAAGCGCCGCGACCGTCCGGCCATCTGATCCGGGCGGAGAAATGGGCGGATTGGCCGATCAGGTCAAGCGGCCGGGCACGGCCTCAGTCGGCCTGAACGCCGCGCGCCGCCAACTGGGCCTTCAGCTTGCGGACATCGGGGGCCATCAGGAAGCCGAAGGAAACGCAGCCGTGCTTGGTGTTGACCGCGTGATGGAAGCGATGGGCCTGGATCAGGCGCTTCCAGTAGGCGCTGCGCGCCTTGGGCATGGCGAAGCGGCGATGCACCAGCCCGTCGTGGAAGAGGAAGTAAATTGCGCCGTAGGTCGTCACGCCCAGGCCGAACGCCAGCACTTCCGGCTGACCGCGCACGCCGAACCAGATCGCGATGATGGCAGGCAGGGCGAAGACGACTGCGAACAGGTCATTCAGTTCCCACGCGCCCGTGCGCGGCTCGTGATGCGACTTGTGCAGCACCCAGAGGAAGCCGTGCATGACATATCGATGCATGACCCAGGCGAAGCCTTCCATGAAGGCCACGGTAGCCAGGTAGATCGCGATCCAGAGCAGCCAGTCGAACATGAGCCTATCGCCGCACGAAGCGGGTGGTGAAATGGGCGAGGCCGAGACCGGCGAGGCCGATCGCGGCGAGCACGCCCCAGGCGGGATATAATGCGGAAAGCTCCGCTTCGCGCCACAGAAGCGCGTGATAGGCCTCGATGGCCCAGGCGTGGGGCGTGAACCAGCCGAGCGTCTGCAGCCAGGGCGGCATCAGGAAGCGCGGCGCCATGCTGCCGCCGACCGCGGCCAGCACGAGGATCAGGAAGGTCGAGACCATCTGGGCCTGGTCGCGGGTCCGGGCGACCGCTACCACGGCCAGGGCGAGGCCCCCGGCGCAGGCGGCGGCGGCAAGACTGGTTATCAGCCACGGCGCCCAGTGGGCCCTTACCGGCGCATCGTAGAAGACCTCGGCCACGGCGAAGATGGCCGCCGCCTGGATCAGCCCCTGGAGGATCAGGAAGAGGAACTTTCCGTTGACGACCGGCGCCATGCCGGCGGCGCCGGCCATGATCCGGTCGGCGACCCCCGCGCGGCGCTCCTCGATCAGGGTCATGGCCGCATTCATCGCCGAGAACAGGGCGAAGAGAATGCTGACGGCGCCGGCATAGTAGATGACCGTGCCGCGCCCCTTGCGCGCGCCGGCGATCTCTTCGGTCGCGAAGAGGGGATCGGCGCGTTGCGGCGCCTTGCCGTCCTGGTCGCGAAGCTGGGTCCGGGCGGCCCTGGACTGGATCTGCTGGCGGGGCGTCAGCGGGGCGTAGGCCGGCTCGACGAGATCGAGCATGCGGCCGAGCACAAGGTCCGGCAGGGCCTTGCCCATCGCCGCTTCGACCCTGGCGCGGGTCAGGGGGCCGGCGATCGCGCGGGTGGGGTCGCTGACGATCAGCAGGGGCGCGGGATCGGTCTGGCCGGGATCAGCCCGGATGATCAGGCCGGCGTCGGCCTTGCCCGAGCGGACGAGGTCGCGCGCCGCCGCCTCGCCGCCGGTCGCGAGGCGCTCGGCCCGCAACTGCGGATCAGCGAGCAGGGCGTCAGCCAGGCGCCTGGAGTCGGTGGTGGCGGCCTGGTCGGCGATGACGAGCTTGAGCCGCAGGTCCTCGCCCGAGGAGCCCGAGAACACCGTGGCGAAGATAACGAAAACCAGGGGCGGCAGCAGAAATGTCATCGCCAGCGCGCCGCGATCGCGCAGCACGCCCAGCAGCATTACCCGGAACATCGACCAGGTCATGCGGCGCGACGCCAGTCCGCGACGAGGGTGAAGAGGTTCTGCAGCGAAGGCTGGCGCACGCGGATCTCGCGGGGCTCCAGCCCCGAGCGGCGAAGCGCCTTGTCGAGCCGCGCCGCCGCCGCGTAGCCGCCGGCGTCAAGCAGGCTCCAGACGGCCGACCCGCCGCGCCGTTCGAGGCCCAGGCCCGCGAGGACGATTTCGCCGCCGCTGTCCGGCTCCTCGCCCAGCTGGACCTGAATTTCCATCTCCTCGCCGAAGGCCTGCCGGATGAGGGCGCGCGGATCGCCCTCAAGAACCTTGCGCCCTTCACGCATGAAGCCGACGCGGTCGGCGAGGCCGCCGGCCTGATCAAGGTCGTGGGTGACGATGAGGACGGACACGCCGGTGTCACGCAGGTCGCGCACGACCGCGTCGAGCGCCTCGCGGGCGTCCAGGTCGACGCCCACCGTCGGCTCGTCGAGGATCAGGAGCTTGGGCTGGTGCAGGATGGCGGCGGCGATGTTGGCGCGCCGCTGATAGCCGCCGGACAGGTGCCTTACCGGCACATGGGCGCGATCGGCGGTGCGGGTCAGTCGCATGGCCTGGTCGACCGCTTCGCCAAGCGCCCCGCCGCGCACGCCGGACAGACGGCCGAACACCTGCAGGTTCTCTCGCACCGTGAGATGGGGATAGAGGGCGATTTCCTGGGGCACGAGGCCCAGCGCCTTCTTGCAGATCGGCGTCTCCCAGGGGTCTCGACCGTCGAGCGCGACCTCGCCGCCGCCGAGGCGAAGCCGGCCGCAGATGGCGTGGACGAGCGTGGTCTTGCCCGCCCCGTTCGGACCCAGCAGCGCGTAGATTTCGCCGGGATGCAGCGTCAGGTCGACACCGCGCAGGACCTTGCGCGAGCCATAGGCGTGCTCGGCGCTCCAGACATTGAGGATCGGCCGCCGATCGATCACGCGGCCACCTTGCGCGCCCGGAACAGGGCGCTGACGAACCGCCACGCCATGCCGTGGGCGCCGGCGTCGATCAGGGCGGCCTCGGCGGCGTCGACGTAGCCCTCCATCGCGGCGCGAGCGCCGGCGACGCCGAGTGTCGTGACCAGCGTGGGCATGCCGGCGTCCTTGCCCAGGTCCTTGCCTTCGTCCGATGCGCCCTCGGCGTCGATCAGGTCGTCGCGGATCTGGAAGGCCAGTCCGATGCGGCGGGCGAACTCGCCCACGGCGGCGACGCGGGGCGCAGCGGCGCCGGCGATGAGCGCGCCGGCCTCGGCGGAAGCAGCGATCAGCACGCCGGTCTTCTGGTGATTGATCAGGTCAATCTCGTCGTCGCTGAGCCGCGCGCCGCGCCGTCCCAGGTCCCTGGCCTGGCCGGCGGTCAGCCCCTGAAAGCCGACAGCCTCTGACAGGCGCGCCGCCAGCACGGCCCTGAGCGGCGGCGTCAGTCCCTCGTCCTCGGCGACGACGCCGAAGGCGCGGTTCAGCAGGCCGACCGCCGCGAGGATCGCCGTCGGCTCGTCGAATGCCCTGTGCGTCGTGGTGCGGCCGCGGCGAAGGCCGGCGTCGTCCATGCACGGCAGGTCGTCGAGAATCAGCGAGGCGGCGTGGACCATCTCCATCGCGCAGCCGACATCCAGCGCCGCGCCATCGGCCGCGCCAAGGTCGCTGGCGACAAGCAGGGTCAGCAGGGGGCGAAAGCGCTTGCCGGGCGCGAGCAGCGCATAACGGGCGGCGCCGGTCAGCGCTTCGGGCGAGGTCGCGGGCACGAGCTCGGCCAGCCGCCGCTCAACGGCGGCGCGCGCCTCCTCGACCGTCTGCGCGAACGCCGTGTCGTCCATTCCGCCGTTTCCGCCCCGCCCTCCGTGGTGAAGGGTCTGCGGGCATTTGATGGGGCGCCCCCGCCAGCGTCAACCCGGAGTGAAGCTGACGGGGCGCAGCGCGGCGCGGCGGCCCCGGTTTCGATGGATTTGCGGCAGGTTGCGCGGCGTTTGGACGCGGAACGCGAAGCGATCAGGCCAGCGCCTCGCCCCACTCGTTCCATCCGAGGCTGCGGGGCGTCTTGGGCAGATACATGGTCGAAAGGCTGGCGATCGTCAGGCCCGAGGCGGCGATCGTCTCGCCCACGGGCCGGGTGAGATGGCACCCGCCGGCAATGCGTTTCCAAAGGGGCTCGATGGTCCGCTGCCAGTCGGCGACCTTCTTCTCGGGGGCCAGACCGTGCTCGCAGAACAGGAACCTGCCGCCGGGCTTCAGGACGCGGCGCGCCTCGGCAAGGGCCAGATCCGGCGACTGCACCGAGCAGAGGGTGAAAGTGCAGACCACACAGTCAAAGCTGGCGTTCTCGAAGGGCAGCGCTTCCGCGGTTCCCTCGCGCACCTCGACCTTGAGACCGTCGCGGCGCGGCGCCGCTTCTGCCCGCTGGCGGAGCTCTGCGGAGGGATCGACGCCGTAGACGCCGCTGACCGCGGCGGGATCGTAGTAGGCCAGGTTCAGCCCGCCGCCGATACCCAGCTCGAGCACCCTGCCCTGCGCCTTGGGAACGACCTTCTCCCGCTGCTTCATGATCGGCCGCGAGCCGCAGGCGCAGCCGATCAGGCGCGGCATGATGTGGCGATCGTAGAAACTGGTCATGAGGCCAAGGCTGCCCGCTCAGCGCGCCAGCCGCAACCATTTCGCAACGGCCCAGGCATGGCTGTCGTGGCGCAGCGCCGTGATGGCCTCGCGCATGGGCATCCAGACCAGGGTATGGTCGTCCTCGATCTTGAGCGCGGGTCGAGGCGCGACCAGGGTAGCGAGGTAAATCCCGCCGCTGTTTTCCACCGGCTCGCCGTCACTCTTGAGGAAGGTCTGCCTGGCGCGGACGATCTCGGCCCCGGCTTCTACGAGCAGGCCGGTCTCCTCACCGAATTCGCGAACCAGCGCCTGAGCCTCGGTCTCGTCGCCGTCGACGGCGCCGCCCGGCAGGTCGTGATAGGTGCGCCCCTGATCCCGCTCGACGCGGACGAGCGCGATCCTGCCGTCATCGACCAGCAGCCCGAAGGCCGCCGGCCGATGTCGATAGGCCAGGTCCGGACGGCGGTCGCCGAAGGCCAGCATCAATCCTCACCGATCATGGCGATCCAGGGATCGACACGCCCGGCCTCCACGTCGGCGACGCTGACGGCCGGCCAACCCACCTTGATCGAAGCGCTGTCCCGCCAGGCCATGACGATCAGGTCCCGCAGTTCCCCGGCTCCGGCGCCCAGGCGCTCAGTGGCGAATGCGACGCCGCGCGGATCGGCGCCCTGGAACCCGCCCTGAGCCCAGAGCCCGTAGAGGGGGTCGACGTAGGTCTGGGTCTTCTGGAGGTAGGCGACGACACGGCGGTCGATCGGGCAACGGCAATCCTGGAAGTCAGGGAGCGCTCCGCGCACGCCGGCGATGCGGATGTTGGCGTTGACGAAGGCCCCCTCGAAGGGGCCGTGGATCCGGTCCGTCGTGTAGCCCTTCGGATTGGGGTGATCACCCCAGCCATTGTAGTGGATCGTCACGTGCAGCGGTTGGGAGCCGTCGCCGACGTAGTGAGCCAGGACGCCGGCGTCACGGAAGATAAGTTGTTCGCGGCGGATGCGGTCGGCGCGGTACCAGGCCTTGCGCTCGCCCCGGGCCCGTTTCTCGGCCGCCAGCAGGACGCGCCAATAGCCGAAGTCCTTAACGAGCTGCTGATAGCTGTCGACGATGGAGTACTGGAGATAGCCAAGCTTCCAGCTGTCCGCGCCAGCCGCCTGCAAGGCCTTTTCGTATTCGGCGCGCGTCGCCGGCATGTCCGCCAGACGCATTGCCGGGGTGATCTCGCCGCTATCGCCGAGATTGAGATAGTGGGCGGCGTCGCGGTCGTGATCGTGCGTGCGACCAGATCCCTTCCAGCGGTCCGGCTCGCGGGCCAGTTCGCCGATGGCCGCCGCCGCCTTCCTGCCGCGCAGGAAGGCAGGGACCTCGTCGGGCAAGGCCTCGACCGCCGCCTGACCGATCATCCGGTGCCCGGAACTTCCCCAGGCTATGGCGACGCCGCCCGCGGCTAGCGCCAACGAGGCGGCTGCGATCGCGATTGCGAAAAGGCGAACTGGACGCATGGTTCAGGCTCCGGGCGCTGCATCGATGTCGAGCGCCGCCTCCACCCGGCTGATCCAGGCCTGTATGGCCGGCCAGCGCGACAGGTCGAAGCCGCCCTCGTGCGCGACGCGGGTGTAGGCGACCAGGGCGACGTCCGCCAGTGTCGGGCGATCGCCTACCAGGAACCGGCCGCTCCCGAGCGCCTGCTCCATCCGGTCCAGAGCTGCGGCGCCGCGCTCGTACAGCCTGGCCTCGAGCTGATCCCGCGCCTTGCCGAGGTAGGCCATCTGGAAGCGGGCGACAGCGATGTAGGGCTCGTGGCTGTACTGTTCCCAGAACATCCATTCGAGCATGCGTGCGCGCTCGTAGCGGTCAGCGGGAATCAGCTCCGAATCCTCGGCCAGGTGGAGAATGATCGCGTTGGATTGCGCCAGTGTTCGCCCATCTTCGAACACAATTGCTGGGACCTGGCCCGCAGGGTTGCGAGCAAGGAAATCAGGCGTCCGCGTCTCGCCCGAAAGCACGCTGACCTCGACCCAACGATATGGAATGCCAAGCTTTTCGGCGACCCATTTAACCTTGAGGCAATTGCCCGAAATGCTGTCGCCGTAAACAGTGATGCTCATCGTCTATTCTCCCGCGACTCCGTGACGGGTTGCCAGCCCGCCCAAGCCTGTATAGACAGCCCGCCACGCTGACGAGAAACAACAGAGGGACGGCTGATGAAGCGCGCCTCGGCATGCCTCGCCGCGCTGGTCCTGGGGGCTTCGGCCGCTCAGGCTCCGGCCCTGGCCTACGCGGAATCGCCCGCCTTTACCCCCGCCGTGTCCGCCGACCCGATCGGCGACCTGATCGAGGGATCGATCATGACTCGCGCGGCCCCTTCGGGCGAGGCGCGCGGCTTCGGCACGATGGCGCCGATCCCCGACCATGAGACCGACATCCTCGACGCGCCGGAAACCGGCGACGAGGCCGACTGGGCCATGCGGGTGACCCTCTATCATTCCGGCGCCGGCGGCGTGGGCGTGCGCGACTCGCTGGGGTGTCCGGTGGTGGCCATGCGCACGGCGGCGACCGATCCGCGCGTGGCCCCCCGTCGCTCGATCCTGTTCATTCCCGAAACAGTCGGCCTGGAGATGCCGGACGGCAGCCTGCACGACGGCTACTGGTACGCCTCCGATATCGGCGGCGCCGTGAAGGGATCGAAGATCGACCTCTATACGGGGCATGGCCGCGGCACGATGAAGCCGCTGATGAAGATCAACACGCGTACCGTAAAGGTCTTCAAGGCAGGCACCTTTACCGGGTGCCCCAAGGCCGGAAGCCGGGTCGCCTCGCGCTGAGGCCTCAGATATCGCCGCCGACGTTGGGCGGGGTCACCTTGGCCCGCGCGACGTGGATGCCGCATTCGGTCTTGTCCTGCCCGGCCCAGCGGCCGGCGCGGACATCCTGACCTTCTTCCACCGGGCTGGTGCAGGGCCAGCAGCCGATCGAGGGATAACCCTGGGCGACCAGCGGGTGCGCCGGCAGGGCGTGCTCGGCGACATAGGCGTCGAGCTCGGTCTTCGACCAGTTGGCCAGCGGATTGAACTTGATCTGGTGGTCCGCTTCCTCAACGACCGGCAGGCGCAGCCTGTCGCCGCCATGGAACCGCTTGCGGCCAGTCAGCCAGCCGTCGAAGCCCTCGAGCGCGCGGTCCAGCGGCAGCACCTTGCGAATGTTGCAGCAGGCGTCCGTGTCGGTCTTCCAAAGGTCCGCATTGGGGTCGCCGACGGCCAGGTCGCCAAACCTGGGACGCAGATCGCGCACATCGGTGAGCCCGAGCGAGGCGGCCAGCGACTTGCGGTAGTCCAGCGTCTGGCCAAACAGCATGCCGGTATCGAGGAAGAGAACCGGGATGTCCGGGCTGACCTGGGCGGCCAGGTGCAGAAGCACCGCCGACTCTGCGCCGAAGGAAGAGACCAGGGCCAGCCGCTCGCCGAAGGTCTCGAATGCGGTACGGATGATGGTGGTCGGATGAGCGTCGCGCAGCTCGGCGTTCAGCCGTGCGGCGAGCGAAGGGCGCTCCAGCTGATCGAAGGCCATCACGCGCGCTCCTCGTGAGCCGGCGACCTGCCGTCGGACGAGCGCTGGTAGACATGCCGGAAGCGGCCCGCCGCCGCCGCCCATTCGTCCGGGGTTGACCCGTCCGCGGGAACGAAGGCGTCGAAGCCCGTGCGCACCATGAAGCCGGCCAGCTCGCGCAGCACCTCGCCGACCGCCCTCACCTCGCCGGTAAAGCCGAACCGGTCGCGAAGCAGGCGGGCCGTGGTGAAGGCGCGGCCGTCGCGGAATTTCGGGAACACCGGCGCCACCAGCGCCAGGCGCGGCAGGTCGTAGGCCAGGTCCTCGACCGCCTCGTCCGGCTGCAGCCGGACCCCGACACTGCGGCCGGAGGTGACCAGGGCGTCGCCCTCCGCCTGGAAGCGGGTGAGGGACAGGATGACCGCGCCGTCCGGGATCGCATCCTCGTCGGCGACGTCGGTGAAGACGTCCTCGGCGGCGTGGAACCCGGAAGCGTCGCGCCTAATGAGCGTCGGCATAGACGGCCTCCTTGAACGGGGACATGCCGGTGCGGCGCAGGGTGTCGAGGAAGCGCTCGCCGTCCTGGCGCAGGCCCAGGTAGGTCTCGACCAGGCGGTCTATGGAGTCGGCGACGCGATCAGCCGGCACGGCGGGGCCCAGGATCTGGGCCAGACTGGCGTCTTCGGCGCCGGAGCCGCCCAGGCTGAGCTGGTAGAATTCCTCGCCCTTCTTGTCGACGCCGAGGATGCCGATGTGGCCGACATGGTGGTGCCCGCAGGCATTGATGCAGCCGCTGATCTTGATCTTCAGCTCGCCGATCTCCTCGGCCCGGTCCTGGTCGGCGAAACGCTCGGCGATCGACTGGGCGACCGGGATGGCCCGCGCGTTGGCCAGGGCGCAGTAGTCGAGGCCCGGGCAGGCGATGATGTCGCTGATCAGGTTGATGTTGGCGCTGGCCAGGCCCGCCGCCGCCAGCGCGCGATAGACGGCCGAGGCGTCGTCCAGCTTCACATGCGGCAGGACCAGGTTCTGCTCGTGGGTCACGCGGATGTCGCCGAGGCCGTAGCGTTCGGCCAGGTCGGCGACGACGTCCATCTGCTCGGCGGTCGCGTCGCCAGGCGTCACGCCGGGCGTCTTCAGCGAAATCTCGACCACGGTGTAGCCGGGCTGCTTGTGGGGCTTGAGATTGTTGCGGACAAACCGGGCGAAACCCCGGTCAGCAACACGCTCGGCTTCAAACGCTTCGGACACCGGGGGCAGGGTCTCGAAGCGCAACGGGGCGAAGGCGCCGCGAATGCGCGCCAGCTCGGTATCCGGCAGGTCGGCGGCGGGGCCTTCCTTTTCCCATTCAGCCTCGACCTGACGCGCGAACTCCTCGGCGCCCAGCGCGGCGACCAGGATCTTGATGCGGGCCTTGTAGATGTTGTCCCGCCGGCCGTGGCGATTGTAGACGCGCAGGATCGCTTCCAGATAGCTGATCAGGCGGCCCGCCGGTAGGTGCCGGCGGATGGTCGGGCCGATGTGGGGCGTGCGCCCCTGTCCGCCGCCGACGATGACCTCGAAGCCCAGCGCGCCGTCGTCGCCACGCTTGAGGATCAGGCCGATGTCGTGGACGCGGGCCGCCGTCCGATCGCGATCGGCGGCGGTGACGGCGATCTTGAACTTGCGCGGCAGGAAGCTGAACTCGGGGTGCAGGGTCGACCACTGGCGAATGACCTCGGACCAGACGCGCGGATCGTCGACCTCCTCGGCGGTGGCGCCGGCGTAGGGGTCGGAGGTGACATTGCGGATGCAGTTGCCGCTGGTCTGGATGGCGTGCAGGTCCACGCCCGCCAGATGATCCAGGATGTCCGGCGCATCCCCCAGCCTGACCCAGTTGAACTGGATGTTCTGGCGGGTGGTGAAGTGGCCGTATCCCTTGTCCCAGGTGCGCGCGATGTGGGCCAGCGCCCGCATCTGTGGCGGGTTGAGCGAGCCATAGGGGATGGCGACCCGCAGCATGTAGGCGTGAAGCTGCAGGTAGAGGCCGTTCATCAGCCGCAGGGGCTTGAACTGGTCCTCGGTCATCTCGCCGGCCAAGCGGCGGGCGACCTGGCCGCGGAATTCCGCCGAGCGGTCGGCGAGAAACTCCCGGTCGATGGCGTCGTAGCGGTACATGCTACTTCCTCCTGATCAGGTCGACGCGACCCTTGGAGCGGGCCGCGCCGGTGGCGGCGACCAGGGCTTCGATCGCAGCGCCGCCCTCGGCCTGCTTGCCGTGGTCAGGCTCGTTCGTGGGTCCCAGCGCACGGATCCGTTCGCGATAGCTGACCGGGGCAAGGCCGGCAGGGCCTTCCTCGACATCGATCGCATAGGGCTCGACCACGACGGTGGGCTGGGCCTTGCCGGCAGCCACGGCTTCGTCGGCCGGCTCGGCGGCCTCGAAGAGATCGGCGTCGGCGAAGCGTTCGACCCACTGGCCGGCGCGCCAGAAGACGACCTCTCCGTCGATCAGACGATTGGCGGTCACGGCCTTCACAGGGCGATCCTTTCGAGGTCCTGAGCGGAGATTTCCGGCGTCGCGGCCTGCGCCAGCGCCATGGCTTCACCGACCATCAGAAGCGCGGGCCCCTTCAGTCCCTCCGCGGCGACGGCGAGACCGGCCAGGGTGGTGGCGATGCGCCGCTCGTCGGAGCGACTGGCGTTGACCACGATCAAGGCCGGGGTGACGGCGGGGCGGCCGGCGGCCAGAAGCCGGTCGGCGATCAGGCCCGCGGTGCTCAGCCCCATGTAGATGACGACCGTCTGATTGGGCCGGGCCAGGGAGACCCAGTCCAGGTCAGGTTCGCCGTGGGCCGCATGCCCGGTCACGAAGGTAACAGCCTGGGCGGCGGTGCGGTGCGTGAGCGGGGCGCCGCTGGAGGCGCTGGCGGCCAGGGCCGCGGTCACGCCGGGAACGACTTCGCAGGCCACGCCCGCTTCGCGGCAAGCCAGCAACTCTTCGCCGCCACGCCCGAAGACGAAGGGATCGCCGCCCTTGAGGCGGACGACATTGAACCCTTGCAGGGCCAGCGCGACCAGCAGGCGGTTGATATCGTCCTGAGGCAGGGTGTGGCGGCTCTTGCGCTTGGCGACATTGATCAGCCGCGCCTCGGCCGGAGCCAGCGCCAGAATATCGTCAGAGACAAGGCCGTCATGCACCACGACCTGCGCCTGCGCGAGCACGCGCGCCGCCTTGATGGTCAGCAGGTCCGGATCCCCAGGTCCCGCTCCCACGAGCCAGACGCGCCCCGCATCCGGGGCGGGCCTTGCGCCACCGTCGGCGCGGCCAAGGACGACGAGGCGACGCTTCTGCGGAGGTTGGCGACCGTGCCGGGACATGGCGGTTCAGTTTCTCTATAAGGCCCTGGATACTGGAGCGGGGCAGGCCAGATGGCCCGCCCCGCCCCTGCGTCCGTTGGCGAAAAGGGCCGTTACGCCTCCGGACGCTTGCAAACTGGTGCTGGCGACGCCACTTCGCAAACGAGGACTTCTGCCGGGGCGTTCAGGAAATTTGAATGGATACCAATGGGCATAGCCGGCGCCGCCTGCCGCCGCTGAACGCGCTTCGGGCGTTCGAGGCGGCCGCGCGGCACCTGAACTTCAGCCGGGCGGCGGACGAGCTGTCGGTGACGCCCGGCGCCGTCAGCCAGCAGATCCAGAATCTGGAGGACTATGTCGGCGCCGCCCTGTTCAAGCGCACGCCCAAGGGCCTGTTGCTGACGGACGCCGCCCAGACCGCCCTGCCCGCGCTGCGCGAAGCCTTTGATCGCCTGGCGGAGGCGGCCAGCCTGCTGACCGCCGCCGTCGACGGGCGGCGCCTGACGCTGACCGCGGCGCCGTCCTTCGCGGCCAAATGGCTTGTGCCGCGGCTGGGCAAGTTCGAGGAAAAGAACCCGCAGGTCGATGTCTGGCTGTCGGCCGGCATGGAGGTGGTGGACTTCGCATCGGGCGAAATCGACCTCGCCATCCGCTACGGCGGCGGACGCTATCCCGGCCTCGAGGTCGTCCCCCTGATGACCGAGACGGTGATCCCCGTCGTCAGCCCGGCGCTGATCGCCGACAACCCGCTGAACGATCCCTCCGATCTGGCGCACCATGTGCTGCTGCATGACGGCTCGCCCGACGCAGACGACAGCTGTCCGGACTGGGCCATGTGGCTGGCGGCGCGCGGCATCAAGGGCGTGGATGGCACGCGCGGCCCGCGCTTCAACCAATCGAGCCTGGTGATCGAGGCGGCCGTCAACGGGCGCGGCGTCGCCCTGGCCAAGCGCACGCTGGCGCAGGCGGATCTCGACGCGGGTCGCCTTGTGACGCCAATTCAGATCGCCACGGCGGTCGACTTCGCCTATTACGTCGTCCATCCCAAGACCAAGGGGCGTCTGCCGCAGGTGAAGGCCTTCGTCTCCTGGCTCATGGAGGAGGCGGCCGCCCACGAGGCGGCGCTCCAGACCCTCGACAACGGCGCCGGCATCTAGAGTTCAAATGGCAAAAGACGTTTCCGCACTGGTCGACGCCCGCGTCGCCCCGGCCGATTGCACGACCATGGCCGAAGTCCGCCAGGGCGTGGACGCCCTGGACCGGGCGCTGGTGGCGCTGCTGGTCGAACGGCAGGGCTACATGGAGGCGGCCGCGCGCATCAAGCCGCACCGCGGCGTCGTCCGCGATGTCGCCCGGATCGAGGAGGTCGTCAGCCGGGTGAAGGCGGCGGCCACCGAAGCCGGCCTGTCGCACGCCATCGCCGAGCCGGTCTGGCGCACCCTGGTCGATAGGTGCATCGCCTATGAGTTCTCGGTCTGGGATCGCACCCGCAGCTAGGGCGGGCGCTCAGCCCTTGAGGCTGCGCAGCATCTGTTCGTGCTGGTAGGCGGCGACGTCCAGCAGGGCGGCGTCCAGGGTCGCATGGACATGGGGCAGCACGCCCGCGCCATCGCGCTCGGCCCGCTCGCACGCCTCGCCCAGTTCGAAGGCCCCGATGCCCCGCGCCGCGCCCTTGAGGGTATGGACCGCATCACGCCAGCCGGCGTTGTCGGCGTCCAGCACCCGCGCCCACAGCGAAGCCTGCTCGCGGAAGAGGTTCAGCACCTCTTCGATGACCCCGGCGTCCCCCGCGCAGAAGCTTTCGAGGTAGGGAAAATCGACCGCACCGGTGATGTCACGTCTGGCCACGATTACCGCCTTGCGTCCCGCGCCTTTTCGAGTATGTTCCGCGCCCTCGCCGCCGGGCCAGCCCGGGACGCCGAGACGGGTGTATAGCTCAGTTGGTAGAGCAGCTGACTCTTAATCAGCGGGTCCAAGGTTCGAATCCTTGTACACCCACCATCTTCCGCAAGTGTTTTCGGCGCGCTGATCGCGCCTTGTGCGGAACAATCCGGCAAGTGCGAATATGACGCGCGGCGATGCACGTTCCGCGGCCGCTGGCCTGCCTTCCGACAAAAAGAGAGCCCGCGACGCGGCCCAGGCGTCACGGGCTCCCGAAAGCGATCGAGGGAGGGATCGCTAGAACCGGTATCCGAACTCGATGCCGAAGGTTCGCGGCGCCTGGTAGATGCGCAGCTGGCCGAGCGGGCCCAGACCGAAGGTGTTGTTGATGACCACCTCGTCGGTGAGGTTCTTGCCCCAGATGGCGACCCGCCAGCCGGAGTCGCCCTCAAGCGTGGCGGTCGCGTCGTACAGGGTGTTCGACGGCCGGACCTGAACGTCCGAGGTGCGGTTGATCACGCCGCCACTGGTATACATGTCGTCGGTGTAGACGGCGTTGGCGTTCAGCGTGAGCTCGCCGACAGGGGTCATGGTCGAGTAGGTGATCCCGAAGCTGCCGGACCATTCGGGCGCGTAGATCATCGGCAGATCCGAGTTGTCGGTCGGGTTGTCGATGCCATCGCTGGTCAGGTCGGTGACGTTCTTCTCGAATCCGGCGTCGAGATAGGCGAGGTTGGCGTTGATCCGCCAGCCGCCGCCGACGATCCACAGCACCTCTGCCTCGGCGCCTTCGATCTTGGCCTCGGCCGCGTTGACGACGATCGACTCGTAGATGCCGCCGCTGGTCAGCCCCTGGACGCCCGTCTGCATGTCCGAATAGGTCGAGGAGAAGACCGCGCCGTTCAGTCGAACGCGGCGGTCGAACAGCTCGCTCTTGATGCCGACCTCGATGCTCTCGACGGTCTCGGCGTCATACGGGCCGGCCGAGGTGTAGGACGCGGCGCGGCCGTTGTAGCCCCCGCTGCGGAAGCCCTTCGACCAGGTCGCATAGCCCATCACCAGGTCGGTGAACCGGTAGTTGACCCCCAGCTTGGGCGAGAAGTTGTCCCAGTCATTGCTGTAGGTCATGGCCGCCGGGAAGAAGAGCGGCTGGTTGGTGAACTCCTTCTCCTCGTAGCTGTAGCGGCCGCCGAACGTCAGGCTGAGGCGGTCGGTGACGCTCCAGTCCAGTTGGCCGAACAGGGCCCAGGCGGTGTTTTCCTGGCTTGCGATCTGGGGCACCTCGGCGCCGCCGTAGATGAGCCCGCCCTGGGTGTTGGTGATGTCGTAGCTCTGGTTGAGGTAGTAGACGCCGCCGACGTACTTGACCGGTCCCGCCTCGCCGGACAGCCGGATTTCCTGGCTGAATTGCTTATGGCTCTGGTCGCGGTAGGCGTAGAAGAAGTTGACCGGGCTGGCGTCGTAGTCGCTCTGAACCCTGTCATCGAACTCGCGATAGCCTGTCACCGAGGTGAGCACCCCGAAGCCGAGGTCCCAGTTCATCGTCAGGGCGAGACCCCAGGTGTCGATCTTCGCGAAGGTCGGGGTGTTGCCGTAGACGTTGTAGACGTTCTTCGCCTTCTGGCGGTCGGCGGCGGGGAATACCGGCGAGCCGGTATCGGGGCCGAAGTTGTAGTAGACCTGCCCGGGCAGCGCCGCGTTCCGGAATGAGGCGCCGGAGCCGCGCTCGGTGTCGAAGTCGCCGACCAGCGTCAGGTCGAACACGTCGTTCGGCTTCACCACCAGGGTGGCGCGACCGGAGAAGACTTCGTTGTCGCCCTCGTCGACGCCGCGCGTCACATTGCGGAAGTAGCCGTCATAGGTCTTGTAGAGGCCCGACACCCGCAGGGCGGCGATGTCACCGAGCGGAACGTTGACGGCGCCCCGGGCCTCGAACCGGCCACGATCGCCGACCGTGCCGCGCACCTCGGCGCTGAGCGGATCGCCTGGGGTCGGGGTCTTGGTGCGGACACTGACCACGCCGCCGATGGTGTTTCGGCCGTACAGCGTGCCCTGCGGGCCGCGCAGCATCTCGACCGAACCGATATCGAAGAAGTCCTGCAGCGCGCCGCTGTTGCGCGCGAGGTAGACGCCGTTCATCTCGACGCCCACCGAAGGCTCGAAGGTCGACTCCACGTCGGCGAAGCCCAGGCCGCGAATGTAGAAGGCGCTGGCGTAGGGGTAGGCCCCGACCGGCGCCAGGACGACGTTGGGCGCCTTGGCGCTGAGATCGGTGAGGTTGGTGACCGCCTGGGCCTCGAGCTGGCGCTCGCCGAAGGCCGACACGGCGGCCGGGACGTCCTGGAGGTTCTCTTCCCGCTTCTGGGCGGTGACGACGATTTCCTCGACCTGGGCGCCCGGCGAGGCGGCGTCCTGCGCGAGCGCCGGGACTGCCGAGGCGGCGGCGATGGCGATCACCGCAGCGGACGAAAACAGACGGATTGCGACCGTACGGCGCATCTTGCTCCTCCCCATGAATATTATCGGTCAGCCTTGTGGCTGTTGGGCATGAGGATGCGCGATGGACGATCTATGTCAATCTATATGACGATCTTTCGGTGATTTTTCGTCAGTTTGAATGACGATCAGGAAACGCGCCTGCGCACTTCGGCAAGGGCTTGCCCATACATGCGCCTGGTATTTTCCTCAATTCTTTCAGCCGACAAGGGCGGCTGGAGGTCCGCGACAAAGACCCAGTCGACCGCACATCGAGTATCACCAAGCGGCGTGACCTTGAGGGTCGAGCTGTGCTCGCCGAGCAACGGTGCGTCCACCAGACTCCACGCCATCATCATCGCAGCGTTGTCGTAGAGTTCCAGCCGCTCGGCCGTTACGCGGTCGCCAAGCGCGGCACGACGTACCTCGCCCCAGGCGGCGTAATCCCTGTCGCAAGCCGTGACGCCCGGGAACCATCGATGCAACCCGTGGAAGGCTCCCATCACCTCCCACACTGACCGGGCAGGCACATCGAACTCTTCATGCAGGCGAACTTCCACGGCGCCCCCATTTATCAACCTTGTTGACAATAGGACGGCGCCTTCGCGCTGATCAACCGTCGGACTTCGGTCGCGGCCAGTCGGTGATGGGCGGGCCCCAGTCGGCCGAGAAGGCCTTGATCAGGTTGTCGACGTTGCGGCCGCCGATACGCCGGCGCAGCTCGGCCTGCAGGTCGGACATGACCCTGTCCGCATCCTGGCGCATGTCCTGGCCGCGGGGAGTGAGGGCGACGGTCTTGGCCCGGCCGTCCTCGGCGTCCTCGCGCAGCTCCAGCATGCCGAGTTCGACCATCTGGTTGATGGTGGTGTGGACCGCCTGGCGGCTGATGCCGAGGTTGCGGGCGATATCGGACGGCTTGTGCACGCCCATGACGACATTGGCCATTACCATGGACTGCGGCCGGGTGACCTGATTCCAGCCGCGCGCCTGCAGATAGCTCTGCAGGCCATCGTCGAACCAGAAGAAGGCCTGCAGAAGCGGGACAATGAGGGTGTCGGCGCCGATCATGACTCGCTTCGTCGTTCCGTTGTTTGGGCGCACAGTAGGGGGCGATGCGCGCCCGTCAACGCGACAGCGAAGCGCAACCGCAGGCTATTTCATCAGTTTAGTTGACGAAAATGTCTCAACCGCTAGGGTTGGCTCAACGTCCGCGAAACGCGGCTTGGGGAGAGAACGAATGCGTACCGCGGGCATCAACCACCTGGCCCTCGTCTGCCGCAACATGCAGGAGACGGTGAAGTTCTATACCGAGGTGCTGCAGATGCCCCTCGTCAAGACGGTCGCCCTGCCCGACGGCGGGCAGCACTTCTTCTTCGACTGCGGCGGCAATGCTCTGGTGGCGTTCTTCTGGTGGCCCGAAACGCCCGCCGCCGCGCCCGGGATCGCTTCGGTCCGCAGCTTCCCCAGCGATTCCAAGACGGCCGTGGGATCGCTGAACCACCTGGCGTTCGACGTCGATCAGGACGAACTGGTCGCCTGCCTGGAGCGCCTGAAGGCGGCGGGCGTCGAACATGTGCCCGCCGTGGTCAACCACGATGACAGCCCGGGCGGCGTCTCGGCCGAGATGCACCCCGGCGTGTTCGTCAAGTCGGTCTACTTCACCGACCCCAACGGGATCATGATGGAGTTCGCCTCCACCACGAAGGTGTTCACCGAGGAAGATATCCGTCACGCGCCGGCCGGCGCGACCGTGGAGGTCTGAGCCGATGCCTCGTCTCCGTCAGGTTCCGCGCGCCGAGGTCGACCAGGGCACCGGCCTTCGCATGTACAATCTGCTGTTCGGCGACCGCGACCCGGTCACGCATCCGGGCACGGCCACCGGCACGCCCGGCAACTGGTGGACCGTCTTCGCCCTGGTGCCAGACTGCCTGCACCACGCCTGCCAAGGCTTTGGCTTCTATCGCAGCCCGGACCGGAAGATCGACCCGGTGCTGCGCGAACTCGGCCAGACCCGCGCCGGGTTCAACAAGGCCAGCCAGTTTGTCTTCTCCCAGCACTGCAAGTCGCTGCGCGGGCTGAAGGTCAGCGAAGAGAAGATCGCCGCGGTGCCGCATTGGGAGGTGGCGACCTGCTTCAACGAGCAGGAGCGGGCCGTGCTGGCCTATACCGACTATCTGACGCTGCAGAACGGCCGCGTGCCGGATCCTGTGTTCGACAAGCTCAAGAGCTTCCTCTCGGACGAGGAGATCCTCGAGCTGACCTACATCACCTGCCTGTACGATATGCATGCTGTGATGACGCGAGCGCTGAAGCTGGAGTTCGACGATCGCGATGATCCGATCGTCGAGGTCGCCGCTCCCGAGGACTTTGGCGCGCTCGACTTTCTCGACACCGGCAATCAGCCCAAGGCCGACTAGTGGCGCTGGACGCGCTGTTCGAACCGTTCGCGCTCAAGTCGCTGCGGACCTCGAACCGGATCGCCATGGCGTCGATGGCGCGCTGGGCCACGCCCGGCGGCGACCCGGCGCCCCTGGCCGACTTCTATCGCCGCCGGGTCGAGGGCGGCGCGAGCCTGATCCTGACCGAAGGGGCCAATCCCGCGCGGGACGCGGCGGGCAACGATCCTTGCTCGCTGAAACTGCACGGCCGGGCGCTCGAGAGCTGGCCGGGCGTGATCGAGGCCGTGCATGAGGCCGGCGGCGCGATCGTGCCTCAGATCTGGCACTGCGGCGCCACCGCCAAGCCGGGCCAGTCCTGGACGCCGCCGGCGCCGTTCGAGAGCCCGTCCGGCCGTCAGGCCCCGGGCATGGAGCGCGGCGTGGTCATGGACACGGCCGCCATCGAAGCAACCATCGCCGCATTTGCGGAAGCGGCCGCAACAGCCAAGGCGCTGGGCTTCGACGGGGTCGAGGTGCATGCGGGGCACGGCTACCTGCTGGACCAGTTCATGTGGTCGGCGACCAACAGTCGGACCGACCATTGGGGCGGCCCGACGCTGGCCGACAGATCGCGGTTCCCGCTGGCCGTCGTGCGGGCCGTCAGGGCGGCGGCCGGGCCTGACTTCGCGATCCTGCTGCGCATTTCCCAATGGAAATCGGCAGACCTGTCCGCGCGGCTGGTGGAGACGCCGCAGGCATTGGAGGCCTGGCTTGGCCCGTTCATCGACGCCGGCGTCGATATCGTCAGCGCCTCGCAATTGCGCTGGGACGCGGCCGAGTTCGAAGGCTCGCCGATGGGGCTGGCAGGCTGGACCCGCACGTTGCTTGGCGTCCCCGTCGTCCTCGCTGGCGGCGTCGGCATGAGCGGGGACTTCATCCAGACCTTCATGGGCCAGAGCGGTGCGCCACAATCGGTGGAGCCCGTCGCGGCGAGACTGGCCGCGGGTGAGTTCGACCTGATCGCGGTGGGGCGAGGCATGCTGGCCGATCCCGACTGGGGCCGGCGCGTGCGTTACGGCCTGCCGCTTTCGGCCTGCTGCCCTGCTCGGCTGACCGCCGGGCTCACGCCTTCAGATCAGGAGCGCCCCGCATGACCGCCAAGGTTCTCATCGTCTTCTATTCCCGCGACGGATCGGTCGAGACGCTGGCCGGCGCCATTGCCGAGGGCGCCAGTGCGTCGGGCGCCGAGGTGCGGATCCGCAGGGTGCGCGAGCTTGTCGGACCGGAAGTCATGGCCATGGTCGAGGGCTGGAGCGAGCGCGCCAAACGCATGAACGCCGCCTATCCCGCTCCGACCGCGGAAGACGCCGAATGGGCGGACGCCATCATCCTGGGCTCGCCTACCCGTTTCGGCGGCGCGGCGTCAGAACTCCGCGCCTGGCTGGAGGGGCTCGGCGCGCTCTGGTTCTTTGGCAAGCTGATGGGCAAGGCCGGCGGCGCCTTCACCTCGACCGCCAATCCTCATGGCGGCCAGGAGACCACCATCCTGTCACTGTATTCGGCGCTGGCGCATCTGGGATTGGTCATCGTGCCTACCGGATACGGCGACCCGTCGCTGTTTGGCGCCGGCACGCCATATGGCGCCTCGTCGACCTCGGGCGGAACGGCGATCCCTCCCACTGAACAGGCGTTGGCCGCCGCGCGCTATCAGGGCCGCCGCACAGCCGAGGTCGCAGCCAGGCTGCGCGCCTAGACCTTCTTGTCGCGCCCCGCCCACCAAGGCGCGCGCAGTTCGGTCTTGAGGACCTTGCCAGCGGCGCTACGGGGCAACGGGGCGTCCATCACCTGCAGGCTGCGCGGCGTCTTGTAGCCGGCGATATCGGCCCGGCAGTGGGCGGCCAGGTCATCGAAATCCAGGCCGTGCCCGGGCTTCAGCACGACGATGGCGTGGACGCGTTCACCCCATTTGTCATCCGGCACGCCGATCACGGCGCATTCCATGACGGCGGGATGGCGGGACACGACATTCTCGACCTCGATCGAGTAGACGTTCTCGCCGCCGGTCACGATCATGTCCTTGAAGCGGTCGGTGATGTAGACGAAGCCCGCCTCGTCCATGAAGCCGGCGTCCCCCGTCCACATCCAGCCGTTCCGCAGCGCTCGCGCCGTTTCATCCGGACGGTTCCAGTACCCGGCCATCATGTTGTCGCCGCGGCCGATGATCTCGCCCAGGGTGCGACGGGGAACCTCGTTTCCGTCAGGATCGACGACCTTGATCTCGTAGCCATAGGCCGGCTGACCGACCGACTTCATCTTCTCGGGGTCTGCGCCGGGATGATGGTGCCGGGCCTCGAGGAAGGTGTGGGCGCCCATCTCGGTCATGCCGAACCCCTGGACGAAATCGACGTCCGGGAAGGCTGTCCTGGCGACATCGTATGTGCCCAGGGGCATCGGCGCGCCGCCGTAGCCCAGCACCTTCAGGCGCCTGGCCGCCTCCGATCGGGGATGGCGCGCCAGCCGGTCGATGATTGCGGGAACCGTGAAGATGTGGGTGATGCCCCAGCGCTCGATCAGGTCCAGCATCACCGTTTCGTCCAGGCGCCGGACGAAGACGTGGGTCCCGCCCACCATGGTGGCCATGAAGGTCCCGATGTCCGCGAGATGAAACATCGGCGCCGAGTGCAGGTTGACGATGTCGGCGTCGACTTTGAGCGACATGGTCAGGTTCACCGCCATGGCCGCCAATGAGCGATGCAGCAGCATGACGCCCTTGGGCAGACCGGTGGTGCCGCCGGTGTAGAAGATGCCGGCCAGATCCGCGGCGTCGCGTTCGATCTCCGGTGCAGGCTGCGCCGAGGCGATCAGCGTCTCGAAGGCGTGGTCCGCTGTGGCGTCCGGGCCGTCCATGGCGATCCATTGGGCGACGCCGGGCAAGGCGGGCTTCAATCCGGCGGCGACGGCGGAAAACTCCTCGCCGAAAAAGATGGCCGACACCCCCGCGTCCTCAAGCTGGAAGAGGGTCTCTGCCGGCGCCAGGCGCGTGTTCAACGGGACGATGCAGGCGCCGCTCCAGAGGATGGCGAAGTAGGCCTCGAAATAAGCGTCGCAGTTGTTGGCCAGGACCGCGACCCGGTCGCCGGGACTGACGCCCAAGTCACGCAAGCCGCCCGAAAGTCGCTGCACGCGATCATGCACCTGCCGCCAGGTCCGCACGCGATCGCCGTCGATCGTGGCGATTGCATCGGGCCGCACCAGTACGGCGCGGCAAAGGGTCTGGGTCAGGCGCATGACGCTTGCTCCTCGCTGATCGGCCGACTTCTCAGATGACGCCGGCTTCCTCCAGCCGGTCCAGGGCGTCCGCGTCGAGGCCAAGGAGCCCGCCAAGGATCTCCGCATTGTCCTGACCGACTGTCTGCGGTGCGATGGTGCGGACCGAGCCTGGCGTTTCCGAGAGTCGGGGAAAGCTGTTCTGCATCTTGATGCCAGGCCATCGGGGATGGTCGGCCATCTCGACGATGGCTTCGCGCGCCTTGAAATGCGGGTCCGCGAGCATGTCGGCCGGCTTGTAGATGCGGCCGGCGGGCACGCCGTGGCGCGTCATCAGGTCTTCCAGCTGCTCGACTTTCAGCGTCCGCGTCCAGTCGGCGATCAGCCGGTCCAGCTCGGTCTGGTTCCGGCCGCGAGAGGTGTGATCGACATAGCGAGGATCATCGGCCAGCTCGGGCCGACCCATCGCCTCGCACAGCCGGCGAAACACGCCATCGCCGTTGCCGCCGATCAGGTACTCCCCGTCGCTGCACGGATAGACGTTGGACGGCGCGATCCCGGGCAGGATGGCCCCCGACCGCTCGCGCGCCTCGCCGGTCGCGACATACTCCGGCACCAGGCTCTCCATGACCTGCAGCACCGCCTCGTACAGGGCGCTGTCGACGACCTGGCCCCGCCCGGTGCGATGGCGGTGCTCGAGCGCCGCGAGGGCGCCCAGGCAGCCGTAGGTCGCCGCCAGGCTGTCGCCGATAGAGACGCCCATTCGCGATGGCGGCCGGTCGGGCTCGCCGACGATATTGCGCCATCCACCCATGGCCTCGCCGATGCCGCCGAAGCCGGCGCGGTCGCTGTAGGGGCCGCTCTGTCCGTAGCCCGACATCCGCACCACAATCAGGCCCGGATTGGTCTCGTGGAGGGTGGCCGGCGCGAGGCCCCATCCCTCCAGCGTGCCCGGCCGGAAGTTCTCGATCAGGAAGTCGGCGCCATCGATCAGCTGGCGAGCGATCGCCTGGCCCTCAGGCTTGCGAAGGTCCAGCGAGACGGACTTCTTGTTGCGGGCGATCACCTCCCACCACACAGGCGCGCCGCGTCCCCAGGCCCGCATGGGATCGCCGACGCGCGGCGGCTCCAGCTTGATCACGGTGGCGCCGAGATCGCCCAGCAGCTGGCCGCAGAAGGGACCGGCGATCAGCTGTCCCGCCTCGATGACGGTCAGTCCGGCGAGGGGGCCGGTGTTGGAGGGCTTCGTGTCAGTAGCGGTCATGGCGCGTCTCAGGCGTCCTTCGGGGCCAGCTCGCGTTTCATCGAACGAGCGGCGAGGAAGAAGTGCAGCGCCGCCCAGAAGAACAGGCTGACGATGATGATTAGGGCGGTCCGGATGCCGTCGGCGGACGCCACGCGGCAGGCCGTAGCCAGCGCCTCGCCCGGCGCGATGCCCGGACAGACGGCGGCGAACTCGCCGGCGTTGAAGGCGGCCGAGGCGAAATGGTCGCTGAGCCAGCCGGTGATGACCGGCCCCGTCGTCATGCCGACCATGCTCATGATCAGCGACAGCAGCGCGGTGGCCGAAGCGCGCATCCGGGGCTCGACCAGGTTGTGCGTCACCGCGAAGGTGGGACCAAAGTACATGCCCGAGAACAGGCCGGGCAGGATCAGAACCAGGATGGCCAAGGTCCACTCGGTCTGGGAGAAGCCCAGGATATAGGCCGGCCCGGCCAGCAGCATGGCGATGCCTGGCGCCCAGCCGTACCAGCGGACATCCTTCTTCACGAGCCGGTCGGTGACGAACCCACCCGCCAGGTAGCCCCCGGCCAGCGAGATGGAGTTGACCACGACAAAGGCGAAAGCGGCGGTGGTGTAGTCGACATTGAACGTCCGCACCATGAAGGGGTGCAGGAAGCTCATGCCGCTGAAGCCGACAAAGTTGACGACCACCGCAGCCATCAAGATGTGCCGGAAGGTCGGACTGGAGAACAGGCGGCGCAGCACGTCCTTGAAGGGGGGAGCTTCGCTCTTGTCGTTGCGTCCTTCGGAGAAGCCGCGCGGCGGCTCCTTGAGGGTCAGCCAGGCCACGGCGGCGAGAAGCAGGCCCGGAAGCCCGACGACGAAGAAGGCCGCGCGCCAGCCGAAATGCTGGGCGACGATCGCGCCGCCCAATCCGCCCAGGACGATGCCGAAGGGCGTCGCCAGGCCAAGGATGCTGAAGGCAGAGGCGCGCTTTTCCGGGGGATAGTAGTCGGACAGCAGCGACTGGGACGGAGGACCGGCCCCGGCCTCGCCGACGCCCACGCCGATCCGGGCGATGAGCAGATGCAGGAAGGAGTTGGCGAAACCGCTGAGCGCGGTCATGGCCGACCAGACCGCCAGGGCGATCGAGATGATGGCGACGCGGCTCTTGCGCTCTGCGAGGCGGGCGACCGGAATGCCCAGCACGCCGTACAGCAGAGCGAAGGCCAGACCGCCCAGCAGGCCGAGCTGAAGGTCGCTGATCCTCAGGTCGTCCTTGATCGCCTGGCCCACGGTATTGAGGATCGAGCGGTCGATGAAGGCGACGGTCGATATGGCCACCAGGAGGATCAGGGCCCAGCGGCGGTCAGCGGCTGTCGGCGGAGCCGACTGGACGGGCTCGGCGGCAGGGGCCGCGGGTTGTTGATCGAGGATTTCGGTCATTGGGCGCGCACCGCGTTCAGCATCTTCTCGCCGAACAGGGCCGACCACTGCTCCGCATCGAGTTTCATGTGCCGGCCGGCGGCGGGGTCGTTTTCGGGAACGGCGGCGCCGGCTCGCACGGCCGGGCGGTCGCCGATGCGGCAGTACCAATCCAGGATCGCCGGCCAGTCGCGAACGTCCATGTCGATGGCGCGACAGGCGCGGACCCAAGGCCAGCAGGCCATGTCGGCGATGGAGTAGTCGCCCGCCAGGTAGTCCGCCTGTGACAGGCGCAGGTCGAGCACGTCGAACAGCCGCCGCGCCTCGCTGGCGTAGCGGTCGACCGCGTATCGGGGCGGGTCCGGAGCGTAGCGCAGGAAGTGGTGCGCCTGGCCATGCTGGGGCCCGAGCCCCGACATCTGCCACATCAGCCACTGTATGGCGGTCGAGCGGGCGCGAGGCTCGGCGGGCAGGAACCGGCCGGTCTTTTCCGAGAGGTAGACGAGGATGGCCCCCGACTCGAAGACGGCCAGCGGCTCACCACCGCCGGGCGGGTCGTGGTCGACGATCACGGGCAGGCGGCGGTTCGGGTTGATGGCGCCGACGGCGGCCGACAGATGCTCGCCCTTCAGCAGGTTGTAGGGGATCACCCGGTGCTCCAGCCCGGTCTCGGCAAGCATGATCGAGACCTTGTGGCCATTGGGAGTCGCCACGAAATGGAAATCGATCACCTGCTCCTCCCCGATAAGGCTATCGCCTCGCCGCCTTTCCGGCGGTCTGGGTCCAGTCTGGTGCGGGGCCGCACGATCGTCAATCTAATTGATGAAATTTACGCTGAGGGAGACTGAAGCAAGCCGGCCGGCGGATCAGTCGCGCGCGGCGACGCAGCCTCTCAAGCCCTCTTCCAGCGAGATGCGCTCGGCAAATCCCAGCGCGCCCAAGCGGGACACGTCGAGCGATCTGGCGTCGCGACCTTCCGGCCGGCTAGCGTCGAAGATCAGCTCCCCGGCAAAGCCGGTGGCCGAAGCGATCAGTCCGGCCAGCTCGGCGATCGTGACCTCTCGTACGGAGCCCAGGTTGATGGCGCCGTCGTCGGGCGTGGGGCCGGCGAGCAGCCGCTCGAACGCCAGGGCGGCGTCGGCGACGTGCAGAAAGCTGCGCCGGGGCCGGCCCGAACCCCAGATCTCGACTTGCCGAGCTCCGCTGGCGACCGCCTCGAGCATCCGGTCGATCAGCGCCGGTATGACATTGGCGCGAGCGCCGCGCCGGCGGGCGTCGGGACCATAGAGGTTGCCCAGAAGGACAGCGCAGACATCCTGGCCGTCCTGCTGGCGGATCGCCCTGGCGTAGAGGGCCCCGGCCAGCTTGGCGGTGCCATAGCCCGGGTGACTGCTTTCGGCCGGCCAGAGCCCGAGCCACTCCTCCCGCAACGGCGTCGGGGCGTTGTCGCCGTAGGCGGTGGAGGAACCGCAATAGAGGACGCGGGGCACGGCGGCCTTGCGCGCCGCGGAGAGAGCCGATGCAGCGATGGCGAGGTTGGACCCGAAGAGGTCCGCAGGCCGCGCCAGATTGTCGGCGACACCACCTGTTTCGGCGGCGGCGATGATCAGGGCGTCCGGGGATATCCGGGCCAGCCAGTCCAGGACCGCGTCCTCGCGCCCCGCATCGACTTCTTCGCGCCCGGGCGCGTCCACCCGCCAGCCGGCGCCCTCGAAGTGAGCGACAAGCGCCGGGCCAAGCAGACCGCCAGAGCCCAGCAGCGCCAGCCGACGGACTTCGGCGGTCATCCTGCGGCGCGGCGCGCGATCGCAGCCTCGAACACCTTCTCGAACGCGGCGGCGACCGCCGGGATGCGGAAGTGGGCCTCGGCATAGGCGCGGCCCGCCTCGCCCATGGTCTGGCGCAGGCCGGCATCATCCAGCAGGCGACGAGCGGCAGCGACGAACGCGCGCTCGTCCCCCGGCGGGGTGAGGATGCCGGCGCCGGACTCTCGCAGCACATCGGAGGCGAGGTTTTCCGAGGGCGCGGAAAGGACAATGGGCCGGCCGGCGCAGAGGTAGCTCAGCACCTTTGACGGCACGGAAAAGCGGCCGGCGTCGGCCTCAAGCACGGCGAGGAAGATGTCCGCGGCGCCCAGCATGTCGGGGAAGTCGGCCATCGGCTGCAGAGGTTCGAGCCGGAGGGTCTGGCGGGGCTGCGCCTCCTGGGCGGCGCGAAGGACTTGGGCCCCGGCGCCTTCCGAGGCCACGATGACGACCGCGTCCGGCCTCGTCTTCAGATCGTCGGCCAGGGCGAGCAGCAGGTTGGGGTCATGCTTGAGCCCCAGCGTGCCGGAGTAGAGCGCGACCGCCGAGCGGCCGACACCCATGCGCCGGGTCCAGTCGTTGTCCCTGGGCCGAACCGGAATGGCGTCGATCGCCCCCCAGTTGGGGATGACGTGCACCTTCTCATCAGGAACACCGAACGCGCCCAGTTCGGCGCGGAACCCTTCGCTGATCAGGACGACCCCATCGCTGTGGGCCAGCTGGCGACGCTCCATCCGGCGATACCAGGCCGCGATCACCGCGCCCAGGCCGCGCCACTTGCCGCCGATGATGCGGGTGATGGCCAGGCTGTAGAAGTCCTGCATCCAGAAGACAAAGGCGGCCCGCGTCCTGGCCCGCAGCGCGGCCATCAGCGGCGCCTGGGCGTCGAGCGGGGTGTTGCCCGAAATCACGACATCCGGACGGAAGGCCGCGATGCGCGCGCCGGCGATGCGGCCATAGACGATGTCGTTGGCCCGGCGCTGGAAGAAGCGGTCCTTGCGATACTCCCCCGGCGTCTCGATCGGCTGGACGCTGAAGGTCTCGGAGTCGGTCTCCAGCCGACGCGCATCGCCCTTGGGCCCGGCGTCTCCGGCGAAGAAGAAGTGACACACCTCATGGCCCTGCCGGGCCAGTTGCCGCGACAGCTCGAACTGGAAGGCGTGGCCGGCGTAATCATGGACAGCGATGCGCATGGGCTCGTCCACTGGCCGCCGCCCCGGCGCCGGGCAAGGCTCCCGGCCATGATCGGGACCAGAACCGGCGCCGTGGTTCAGCCGGTCGGCGCCCTGTTCGCAAACGCGGAAATTTTGGGCGCCCGTGACGAAACGGCGGGGCGATGCCGGCTTGGCGTGGCCGGGCGCGGCGCTGGCGTGGGAAGTGAAGCCGCACGTTGTTCCGAGGGTCTATAGATGCCGGCCGCCGCCAAGCTTTCCCCTGCCGTCACCCCCATCGCCCTGGCGCCCTCGCCGAAGCGGCCGACCGTGGCCCTGGTGTCCGGCTTCTGGGGCCAGAACATCGGCAACGCCTTCTTCAACATCGGCGGCAAGTGGATCCTGGAGCAGGTGTTCGGTGAGGGGTCCGTGGCCTTCATCCAGGACCAGCCCGGCTATCGGACCTTCCATGACCAGTCCAAGGGCAACCCGGCGAACGACATCGAGTTCCTGCGGCTGCTCGACTGCGAGTATGTCGTGCTGCAGGGGCCGCTGCTGACGCTGGGCTACGAGAAGCTGTGGCGGCGGACCTTCGCCGAGCTGACAGCCCGGGGCACGAAGATCATCCTGCTCGGCGCGGCCTTCTTCAAGTTCCGCCCCGAGGAGTTCGCCGCCGCGCGGGCCTTCATCGAGGAGTTCAAGCCGGCGCTCATCAGCACCCGCGACAGCCGCAGCTACGAGGAGATCAAGTCCTGGGGCCTGGACATCCCGCTGTTCGACGGCATGGACAGCGCCTTCTTCGCGCCCAAGGCCTACACCCCCTTCGCGCTCGCGGGACCGCCGTACTTCGCCTTCAACTTCGACCGCTATCCCGAACCGACCGTCACCATCGGCTCGACCAAGACGGCGACCGCCGACACCGCCTTCGAATGGCAAGGTCAGTGGTGGAGCCTCGAGACGCCGAAACTGGTCTCGAAGCTGGCGCACCGCAGCAAGGTGCAGGCCTATCTCGGCCACCTGCTGGACAACCGCAAGCTCCCGGCCGAACTGGCCGGGCGGACGGTGCTGAGGCCCGAGCACCGCTTCAATCCGCACATGACCTACAAGATCTACCAGCACCCCAACGCCGTCGCCTCGGACGAACCCTGGACCTATTTCAACATCTACGCCAACGCCGAGCTGGTCCTGGCGGACCGCGTGCACGCCTGCGTCGCCGCCCTGGCCTACGGCCGCCCGGCCATGCTCTTCACCCCCTCCCCCCGCCAGGCCCTCTTCGCCCGCGTCGGCGCCGGCGAGATCCGCAACCGACCGGTCACCGTCGACGGCGACTGGCTGGAGGAGGAGCGCGCCAAGGAGGTCGCCTGGGTGAAGGATGTGGTCGGCTAGACGCAGGACCCGCGGCCGACGGCCGCCTGCGCTCGTCCGGCTATCTGGCTTGGCCTGGAGACTTCAGATCGCCTGGCTCGGGGGTCGGACTGGTGGCTGGCGTCGCCTTGCCACGGGCCATCCACTTCAGCGTAGCCTGCCCCGCACGAACGCCTGGCTGCTCGATCGTCACATACAGCACATGCGACGCAGCGACGATGATCGGGAAGGCCAGCACGGTCAGTGCGATAACCTGTGCATGACTCTCTACGCCGAAGTGACGTACGCCGACGCCGACCGTCAGGGTCAGAATGGGGATGTGGATCAGATAGGTTGAGAACGAGATTCGCCCAAGCCAGGCGGCCACCGGGTTGTCCAGGGTTGTTCGAAACAGCCAGCGGAGAGCCGCCGGCCAACGCTCCGGGTGCTTGCCGCTCTCAACGTTCACCGCGCACAGCGCGAACACCCATATCGCCCCCACGAATGTGTAGGTGATCAACGTCGCGGGTTTCGCAATCACAGCAGCGGCGCAGACCGTGAGGAGGAGCAGGATGCCGGGGACGGCCCTGCGCAGCCCGCCCGGGTCGAGAGCGATGCGGCTGATAATGCCGGCGAGGAAGAACTCCAGCGCCAGAGGCAGGAATGCGGGCTCAACCCAAGTTCCAAATAGTCCGAAGCGTGCTGGAATGGCGACGGCCGCCGCAACGACCAGTACCGCATAGGACACCATCCCGCGCGCCGTCACGGCCCAGACAAGAAGCGGGGCCAGCACATAGAACTGCCATTCCAGCGACAGGCTCCAGGCCGGACCGAGGAACGAAATCGCGGCAAACGGAAGAACCTCTTCCGGGACCAGACCGTGCGCCATGGCCAAATGGGCGGCAATATGAGTCCAGAAGTGCGCGGCTTCGGACTCGACCTTTTCCGCGCGCATGTCCCCGAGCTTTGCCCAGGCGTTATCGAAGTACGCAGCCAGATAGTACTGAGTTATCAGCAGCGCGATCACCAGACAGAACAGATAGATTGGATAGAGTCTAAACGCCCGGCGAACCATGTAACGGCCGTAGGGCTCCTCACGCACCGACAGCATGTGGGCGATTACGAAGCCGCTGATGATCATGAAGACCGCGACGGCCCATCCGCCATAGTTGAGGATGACGAACGGGTTGGGGAACCGCGGCGTCGTGCCTGAAATATGAAACGCGTGGCCAATAACGACCCACCAGGCCATCCAGCCGCGCAGGCTCTCAATCGAGTCAAATTTCTTCAACGCGCAACGCCTCCCCGCAGCGAGCCCCCATTGAAAGGTCTGGGCGCTGCACGAAATCGGCGGGCGCCCAACGTCAGCGCCCCTGCAATCAGAACGAACGGGATCAGGTCGCTGGCCAGCAACACAATCGCCTGAGACAGATTGGTCGCCACAAGTCCGGTCACGGTAGGCAGAGCGACAACATACAGCGCGGAGACGATCGGGCTCTTACCGAGAAGCGGCCGGAAGGACTCCCAATAGGTGCGAAGGAGACAGCCGAAAACGAATGCGAAGGCCCCGAAGCCGAGGATGCCGAAGTTGATGTGCCCCTCCCCCATGAAGCCTGGCGGGCGAGCCGTCAGGCCGGCGTAGGCGCCAAGGATCCGCTCGTTGACGATCTTGCCCAGCGCGACATCCGGTTTGTCGTGCCATACCGATCTTGGAATGGGAGCGGTGACCCAGGTCGTGAGGCTGCGACCCATCATGTAGTCCAGCCGCTGTGGCACTCGCTGCACGATGAGCGAGGTGCCGACCAGAGAAAGTCCATTGCCCGAGGCTGCTAGGTCCTGCAGCGGATTCGAGTCGCGGCGCTCGAGCCGCGTCGCCTCCGCCGATTGGGATAGAATGCGCAAGGTGGTCATGCCGGAAAAGACCACCATCAGCGTGGCGACCACCGCCAGAACGTGGACGACCTTTACGCCCCGGTAGATTGCTACAAGCGGGAATAGCAGCGCGATGTTGAGCACGACAGCGCCGCGGGAACTGACGAAGAAGGGCGCAGCCAGCGAGCAAAGCACTGCGCCTGCCAGGACCGCAGCTGCTAGCGGTCGCAGCTTGCGCCGCGCCTGCAACATGCCGGCGACGACGAGGATGACCACCAGATAGCCGAGCCCGCTGAGGAGGCGGAGGTAGGAAGGCGTGCCGCGCACGTCAGCCCCCATCTCGTCCTGGAATGTCACGGACCGTTTGCGGGACAGATTGGCCATGTCGTCCAGGCTGAACCCGCCTGTCGCCCTCAGGAGCAGCCAGGTCGCCACGATGGTGACCAAAGCGCCTATGACCAGCGCTACCCAAGCCCGGCGGCTGTCGAAGCTGGGACGCATGATCAGCGGGAATCGCTCGATCGGGAGCCTCAGACTGGCGACGCCATTGCCAATTCCAATGAGCAGCAGCCCCATGAGCACCCACATGCCCCCGCTGACGAAGAATGCGACGCCTTCCTGATTCATCAGGATCGTCCGGCGTGTTCCTTCCCCAAAGGCCACGAACCACGCGGCAGCGGTGCAGCCGATCAGCACCCAGAGCAACACCACGTTGATGGGATCCAGCAACGAGATATTCCGCCTCATCGTCGCCGTCGGACCGAGCAGAGCGGCTGGCGCCGCCGCGCCGATCGCCATGAGCATCCATTGGTCGGACCCGAGGGCGAGACCGGCGATGGCCATCGCGGCGGCGGCCAACGCGAACAGGACACTCAACCCCAGGTGAAGACCGCGCACATTGGTGTTGATGCTCAGCACCGGCTTTCCTCGCCTAACGATTGATCGGCCCAAGCCACTTGCGAACTCGCCCGGGAGCAAGGGTCACAAGAGGCTCGTAGGCCGTTGGAGCGATCCGGGAGACGCCGAAGCGCACCAGGGCCCCGTAGACGAGCACGCCCGCGAACACACCGCACCCGACCGCGACTAAAGGGTCAAGCCGGCCAGCTGCGGGCAGCACCAGAAAGGCGACAACAGCGTACATGATGAGCGATGCGACCAGATATGGCGCGGCCGGCGCCAGCATCGCCAATGGACGCAGTCCAAGCGCGCGGTTCGCAAAATAGAGTGTCAGCGGCACCGTGAAGACGGCGCGGCCGACGTAGAGAACGGCAGCGAGCTCGAGACTGAACTGCGCCCCCAGCGCCACCATGGCTGCGCTGACAGTCAACCCTACAATACTCACCGCCGCGACCTGCCTGGACCGGCCGAGTGCCAGGAGCGCTGGATTGATCACCGGCCCTAGCAGAGCGGCAAAAATCTCGAAGCACAGTATGCCTGAGACAACTCCTGCTACCCGCCACTCTTCACCCAGGAGGAGCGTCAGGAGGAGCGGCGACACTGCCGCCGCACCGATGAAGGCAGGAGCGCAGGCAGCTGAGGCTGCGGCTACCGCCCTTGCCAGCTGTCTGCCGTGGTCGCTGCGAACCCGGGAGAAAGCCGGCAGGAGAACCTGGTTGATGGGTCCCGCCACAAGCTGCGTCAGCAACTGATTGACCTGGGCCGCGACCCTGAAAAACCCCGTCGCGGATGCCCCGAGAAACGCGCCGACAATTAACTGCGCCAGCCGGATGTTCGCGCCCGCGATCGAGGCGCTGATCATGACAGGCCCGCCAAAGCCGAGCTGCCGCCTGAGTTCCGGAAGGGATACTGATCGCCCGGGCCATCGGCGCGCGACAAAGGCGACTGCCGCGCACAGGGCGACCGACTCCACCACGCTCAACGCCACCGCCGCCCAAGCGCCGTGCCCTCGCCAAAGCAGCGCGGCAGCGACGGCGACAGCGGAGAGCGAGGCGATCGCCTGAACAAGTGTCAACTGACGGTGCCGAAACTCCCTTTCAATCGCGGCCTCAAAGACTGAGCCTACAGATGCGGCGAACACCATCAAGGACCCGACGGCGGTCATGGCGGCAATGGTCGGATCGCCAAAGATGACCGCTGCAACGGGAGAAGCGAGCGCAAGGCCCAGAGCGAGGATCAATCCCCAAGCCGTATTGGCCCAGAACGCGGTGTCAAAGACTTCGGGCGTCAGGGCCTCCGCCTGAATGACAGCATCCCGGAATCCTCTGGAAACGAGCGGACGCAGGAGCAGTGCCAGCCCGGTGGCCACAGCCGCCGCGCCAAATGCCGCGGGGGGCGTCATGGCTGCAATAAAGAGGAAGGCTCCGATGTTCGCGACCTGGCGGCCACCAAAGCGCAAGACCAGCCAGAGAGCGCTTTGAAGGGCTTTTCGGGCTAGGCTCATTGGGCCAAAGCCGAAACCGTCGAGCGACAGCCGTAGTCTGTCGGAAAGGCCTCTTCCAGCCGATCAAGGTCTATCGGCGAGCTCGTCAGCACGCTGGCGTTTGACCTGTACCAGGCCATCCCCTCAGCGAGCGTAGAAACAGGCCTGATCTCGACACCAAGTGAGGCCCCGTAGTCGCGCCACTTGAAGGGCAGATCCAGAGCACCGTTGTCGTAGATTGCCCAAGGCCGACCATAGGCCTGTGCAATGATCGCGCCGTGGAGACTTGAGCTCAGAACAAATCCTGCCGATGCGATCTGCGCCACAGTGCTGATCACGCCGCCCAGATCCGAAGCGGCGTCGTGCTCTGCTCGCGGAAGATCAAGATAGTCTCGGTCCGCAGTGTCGAGCGCGACGCCCATTGAGATGACGTCGGAGCACCCTGCCGCCCTCGCCGCGACAGCGGCGTCCGCCTCGCGCAGGAAGTGTGGGATCAGGATCGCGCGGTCATGCTCAATGGCGGGGCGCGCGAAGATGCGGGCGCAGAGCAGCCCTGGATCACCAAGCGGTACGGTTTCTGGCAGTCCGAGGATCTCGCGAGTAAGCGGTCCCCTGACAGCCCGGAACCTTGCCAAGGCGCGCGCGACACGCCCGATCCCGACTCCTCGGGATCCACAGCCCCAGACCTCCACCGGACGGTACCCCAAACTCTGCCGCAGGATCCGTCCTCGCGTGATGATTGAGCCAACAAGCAGGCTTGAGGGTGTGAAGGGGTTCCAAGGCGGCTGGTCCGTGAGCAGCCGATAGCCGAAGTAGCGTGCGAAAAAGGCGGCCAGCGTGTCGCCCAGGTTCTGAACAACCTCTCCCGATCGCCAATAGTAGCCGTACATCGGTGCCAGGGGCCGTCGCATGATGCCTTCAAACACCGGTTTCGCGGCGGCTTCGATCCATACCGCTGACGCACCGACGCTCGCCGCGGCAATGCCCACAAAGCGCGCGCGCCGCCCGAAAGTTGGGCAGAATCGGTCGAGGGGAAGGTGCCGCACTAGGCGAGGCGACTCTCGCGGACCCGGACATGGTGTGCCTTGCACTCCATTTCGTGGGGCTTTGCGTGCCGTCTCTCCGCTTATGTGTTCTTGCCCTTCACCCTGGGCTGATTGGCGCCTACGGCGTGCTCCTGGCATCGGGTTTAGCAGCGGCAAACCCGGGCCGGACGGTCGTGTTCGCAAACTCACGTCTGAAGTCCCTGGTCTTCCTGAAGGAAGCCCTGACCAGGCTGGATGTGATCTGGGTCGACGCCTCGACGCGCCGGCGCGCCGCAGCCGCGAATGTTACCCTGATTGCCAGGCTGCTCTCGGGGCGGTTCGACGTGATTCATGACGCCAGCGGAAGCACATTGCCCTCATTCCTTCCCCTGCGGGCAGCGACAGCGCTCATGGGCAAGCTCGTGGTGACAGAGCATGACCCCGAGCCGCACACCGGCGAGGCCACCCGAGCGGGCACAATCAGCCGGCGTCTGGTTCGGCGGTGGGCGAGAGGCATTCACGCACACGGCCCGGCCTGCGCCAGCGCCCTGCAGACCCTTGGCGTACGCGAGGACCGCATCATCGTTGCGCGGCATGGCCACTACGGCGCCTACAACCTCGACCGATGGAGCAAACAGGACAGGGACTGGTCCGAAGTGCTCTTCTTTGGCTCCCTTCGCCCCAACAAGGGCGTCGAGTTCCTGCCGCTTCTGGCCCGGCGGATGGCCACGGCGGCGCCGTCGTCTCGTCTCGTGGTCGCGGGCGCGCTGTCTGAGCGCGCAGGCTTTGCGCGAACGCCCTGGGCCGATGAACTGCGGTCGCATCTCGAAGACCTGCGCGCAATGCCGAACGTGGAGCTCAGGATCGAGTTTGTTCCGGACGAGGACGTGGAGCGCCTGTTCAGGAGAGCAGGCATCTGTCTGATCCCCTATCGCGACGCCACGCAAAGCGGCGTCGCAAATATCGCCCTGCCGTTCGGGCAGGCGGTAGTCGCTACGCGGACAGGCGACTTGCCCGACATCGTCGTCGAAGGTCAGACCGGCCGACTGTGCGAGCCCGAGGCAGAGGCTATCGCCGAGACGGTCATTGGCCTGCTGAGAGCCCCCGACGAAATCGCCCGAATGGGGGCGCGGGCAGCCGACTTCGCCCGTCGCGAACTGGACTGGCAGGTCATTGGAGCCCGCTTGCTCGCCGGCTATTCCGCCCTGCGCCGCTCCGCCGCCTCGTAGGCGGCGATGTGGGTGCGGGCGCAGACGATCTGGTCGAGGTGGGCTCGGGCGTAGGTCAGGGCGGCTTCGCCCTGCTGCTCGCGCAGCGCCGGGTCGCCCGCCAGGGTGGCGATGTGGCCGGCCATTTCCTCGGACGTTCGCGAGCGGTTGAGGAAGCCGACCTCGCCGTCGGTGACGAAGTCCGACATCGAGCCGACATCATTGACGACCACCGGCAGGCGGGTGGCCATGGCCTCGCCCGTCACGACCGATATGCCCTCGCCGTGCGACGGCAGGGCGAAGATGTCGAAGCCGTTGAGATAGAAGTCGACGTCCGACCCGGGATCGATGAACTGCACGACCCCGTCGGCGACCAGCCCCTTGGCCTCGGCCGGCCCAATGACCTCGTTCTCGTAGTAGGCCCGGTGCTGGGGCAGCCACTGGCCCAGGATGGCGTACTTCAGGGCGGGATGACTGGTCCGAAGCTGGTCGGCGACTTCGACCAGCAGGGCGTGGTTCTTGTTCGGACCGCGTCCGCCGGCGGTGCCGACGATGATGTCGCCTGGGCCCGCGCCCATCGCCTGGCGAGCCTTCTGGCGCACCTCAGGATCGGGTCGGTAGCGCTCCATGTCCACCGGCGCGAAGAAGACGAACAGGCGCTCACCCATCGCCGACAGGCCCGGATGCCGGGGAATGATCTTGCGGCCGGCCGTCATGGCGACATCGGCGATCCGCACCACCCAGGGCGAGAAGAAGCGCTTGAGAAGGGCGGGCGGCTGGTCGCTGTGCATCTGCCAGACCACCGGCTTGCCCATCAGCCGCCCGGCGATCGCGCTGTGAAAATGCATCAGGCCGCAGACCTGCACGACGTCGATCTTCTGGTCGCGGATCACCTGGGTCAGCCGCCAGATGTCGAGGGGGATCGACAGGAAGAAGCCGAGCTGGACAAGCGGGTTGAGGGTCTTGCGGATGCGGCGCAGCGGAATGTCGACGACCTTGAGCCCCGCCTTTTCGAGACGGGCGCGGCCGTTCTCGCCCTTGGTCGTCGGCAGGAGGACGATCCATTCCCAGCCGGACTGGGCGCAGATCGGCCCGACCCGCTCCATGATCGTGTGGATGCCGCCCCAGCGCGGCGCGTGGATGACCGACAGGACGCGTTTCATCTGGTTCCAACCTGATCGAAGAAGCGGGCGATACTCTGCCCGGTAGCGGCCTTGCGCGCCGCGAAAGCCGGCGCGCCGACGTTGAGCACAGCAGGCCGCAGCGGCGTGTCGACCGGACCGCCGGGCGCCACGAGATCGGTCTCGGCCAGACCAAGGTCATCGGCCAGGCTGCGGAGCTTGTCGTTGTAGGGGACGATCACGACCGGCCGGCCGGCGACGGCGCCCAGGATTGCGGCATGGTAGCGGGTGGCGACGATGAGAGCGCACCCAGCCAGCGTGTCGCGCATCACCCCGAGGCCCGCGCCGTGGGCGACGATGGCGATGTCGTCGAAGTCGCCGGCGACCTCTGTCGCGAGGCGGCGAGCGATCGGCAGGTCGCTCTCGGTCTCGTTGTCCTTGAAGACCAGCAGGCGAAGCGCGCGCGCGCCCGAGCGCGCCTGGGCCTCGCGCGCGAGCCTCGCCCAGAAGCCGAGCTGGCCATCGAGCGAGGCGCCGGTGAAGGGGCCGAGGTCGAGGAGGGAGAGACCCAGGTCCGTCCCCTCGCCCGGCGGCGGCGCCGGCGACAGGAAGGCCAGGTCGACGCCCTCGATAACGCCGCTGACGCCCAGGCCGGCGATCGCCCGGGCGGAGACCGGGTCGCGGGCGATGATGGTCGAGCAGGCGCGGTAGGCTGCGCTGGCGCAGGCGCGCGTCCAGGCGGAGGTCATGCGACCGGCGCCGACGCCGAACGCGCCCACCGCCTTGCCCATGGCCCGCGCCGCCAGGAACAGCGCCGACAGCTTGGCGTAGTTGAAGGCCATCCGCAGCCGGTCCCCGCCGGCGTATTCGTCGTGGAAGGATGTGCCGCCGACGCGAATGACCGCGTCCGAACGCCGAAACGCCGCGAGAGCCGTACGCGGCCCTGCAGACAGCACCTCGCCCTCGACGCCGTGCGGCAGGACCACCGCCGCCGGGTCGCGCGCCAGGACGATCACCCGCCAGCCGCGAGGCAGGACAGACAGCAGCCCTTCGAGCATGGCGTCGTCGCCGAGATTGCGCCCGCCGAGATAGCCGAACAGCGTGGCGGTGCGGATGAGCGGGGTCACGACAGGATCATGGCGGCGGCGGTCAGGCCGCGTTCCGCATCACCTGGCGCTCGATCCAGTCATAGGTGACCTCCAGGCCCTTCATCAGCGGCTGGCTGGGCGACCAGCCGAGCTTTTCCTGGATCAGGCGGTTGTCGGAGTTGCGCCCGCGAACGCCGGTGGGGCCGGGAATGTGGTTCTTCTCGATCTTCTTGCCGGCGATGTCGGCTACGATGTCGACGAGTTGGTTGATCGTGACCATCTCCTCGGAGCCGATGTTGACCGGACCGGTGAAGTCCGACCGGGTCAGGCGCAGGGTTCCCTCGACGCATTCGTCGACGTAGAGGAACGAGCGCGTCTGCTTGCCGTCGCCCCAGATCTCGATGGCGTCGCCGCTGCGGGCGGTGGCGATCTTGCGGCAGACGGCGGCGGGGGCCTTTTCCTTGCCGCCGGTCCAGGTCCCTTCCGGGCCGAAGATGTTGTGATAGCGGGCGACGCGGTTCTGCATGCCGTAGTTGCGGCCATAGGTCAGGTACAGACGTTCGCTGAAGAGTTTTTCCCAGCCGTACTCGCTGTCCGGCGCGGCGGGATAGGCCGAGGATTCGGCGCAGTTGGGATTGTCGGGATCTTCCTGGTTATAGGCCGGGTACATGCAGGCCGAGGACGAATAGAAGACGCGGCGGATGTTGCGTTTGTGCAGTGCATCCAGGACGTTGAGATTGATCGTCGCCGAATTGTGCATGATGTCGGCGTCGTTCTCGCCGGTGAAGATGTAGCCGGCCCCGCCCATGTCGGCGGCCAGTTGGTACACCTCGTCGAAGCGGCGATCGATCATCGAGCGGCAGAAGTCCTGGTCGCGAAGATCACCGACAACGAAGTCGTCGGCCTCGGTGTCGGCATATTCGTGGAACTTGAGGTCGACGCCGCGGACCCAAAAGCCTTCACGCTTCAAGCGCTTGACGAGATGGCCACCGATGAAGCCGCCCGCGCCGCAAACCAAAGCCGTCTTCATTCCCGATCTCCACTCCTGGCGGTGAACGCCGCGCCAGCCCTCTAGCGGCAGTTGACCACAGGCGTCGTGGCGATGCCGCGATCAGGACGCCGGTGAGGCCGCCTTGGCGCCATCCGGCGCAGGTTCGGGCGCCGCCTGTTCAGAATCTGGGCGGGACCTGCGACGACGGCGCCGCGACCGCGAAGGCTGTGAAGCGGCCTCGCCGGCGCCGCCAAAGAGGACGAGTCCCGCGCCCAGCGCGAACATCACCGCCAGGGCCTCGACCCCCAGCGGATAGTCCACGGCCGAGTGGAGGATCAGGACGAGGCAGATCAGAGAGCCTGCCCGGGCCAGGTTGTCGGCGCCGCCGCCGGCCTCGCGCCCCGACGTAACCCAGACACCGACCATCCGTCTCACCAGGAACGCCAGGACGATCACCGCGACCAGGATTCCCGGCCAGCCGGCATCAACCCAGAGCTCGAGAAAATCGTTGTGCGCCTGGTCGATGTAGACGGTCCTCATGCGGTCCAGGGGCTCGGCCTGGATGAAGACGGTCTCGAACGCGCCGATCCCTGCCCCGAAAGGCTGGTAGGCCAGCCCGGCGGTGACGATGTCGGGCCAGAACTCCATGCGCCCCTCCCGCTCCGCCAGCATGGCGAAACGCGACTGCAGGGCCTGCATGCCGACGAGCACCGCGACGCCAAGCCCGGTCGCGAGAACACCACCGACGGCGATCAGTGGGCCGCGACGACGGCGGGACGGCGGAGCCGCGAGCGCGACCATCGCCACGCAGCCGGCGGCGACAATGGCCAGGCCCGCGACGCCGGCGCGTGACTGTGTCGCCAGACCCGCGACACAGAAGATGGCCAGCAGCACGGTTCCCACCACCAGCTCGCCCGGCCCCGCGGCTCGGCTGCGTGCGGCGATCGTCGCGGGCCAGACCCCGGCCAGAGCGGCCCCCACGACCATCAGGATGGCCTGATGGTTGCGGTTCGAGAACGGTCCGATAGGCAGGTACCCGTGGATCGTCTGGTGCGCCAGCAGGGCCGGATCCGAGCCAGATGCGACCTGGGCCGCGGCCCAGACCGCCGCAAGCAGAGCCGTCGCGACGGCGACCACGGCCAAGCGCCAGCGCTGCGTCTCGGACGCCGCCGCGACCGATAACAGGATGGCGAACGGCGGAAACAGGAAGAGCAGGCTGAGCCAGGTCTGCTCCGGGGTCACGGTCATCGGCATCCAGCGGTGGGCCATGCCGGCGAGCGCAAGCGCCTCGACGAGCGGTTCGCGGCCCGGCAGCGCCTGCCAGATCGCCGGCGGCAGAGGCGCCAGATGGAGAAGCGGAACAAGCGGGATGAGGGCGACCAAGGCCAAGGCTCGTCTGTGATGCGCCAGCCGCCCCGAGCGCCACAGGGTCCACGCCGCGCCACAGAATACCGGGACAGAGATGAGCTCCACCGCGCCCTGACGAAGCAGATTGTCGCCACTCGCCCCGCCGAACACGACAGCCGCGAGGATCAGCAGGCCAGCGCCGATCTCGGTCCAGAGCGGCACGCGGGATGGCGGAGCGATCGCGCTCATTCGCCGGACTCCGGCGTGATGTTCAGGTTGCGAAAGGCAGCCGAAACGCCGCCGCCGTCGGGCGACAGCGAGGACGCCGCCAACACCTGGACGCGGCAGGTCGCGGGAACCTCGAACGGCGCCGAGAAGTCTGTCCACCCGCGTCCCGCCACTGGAGCCACAGCAACGAGGCGGCGGCCGCCGCGACAGTCGACCGCCCAGCGGAAGGGCAGCCGTTCGCCGTCGCGCGAGAGCACCTCTCCGGTCAGGCGATAGCGACCTGGCGACAGGACGATTACCTGCTCGGCCAGCCGGTCGCGCGACACCACGCCTCGCGCCTCCAGAACCAGCGCCCGGGGAACGGACGGATCGCCCGTCGCGCCGAACGCGGCCGAGCCGCCGCCGGCGGACGACAGCTTCCAGCTGAAGGGTGGCACGCCCTCGACACCCCGCATTTCCGGATCGGAGACAGCGGCCCTCGACGCCGGGTCCATGGCGGCGAGCAGGCGTCGCGCCGCGATCGGCCCGCGCCGCGACGAGACATCGCGGACGGCAAGGCGTTGCTCGGCGAGCGTCAGCTGAGCGCCCCGCTCGCGCAACTGCTCGGCCAGGGCGATGGCCCGACCCGGATCAGCGGCCGCGATGCGCCTGAAGAAGACACCACGCCAGGTCGGCGACGCGATCATGCGATCGACCATCGCCGGCTCTGCGGCGGGCCCGGCCCCTAGCACCAGGCTGGCGACCAGCGTTGCATAGTCGTGGTCGATCCGCATCAGCGCCGCGGCGCTGATGCTCGCCTCATCGAACCGGCGCTGATCAAAGGCGCGGCGCATCCGCCACAGCTCGGTGCGACTGTCCCATCGGCTGAGACTGTGGGCGGCCCCGAGCAGCGCGTCCGCCTCGGGAAGGCGCCCTCGGGCCTCTTCTGCCAGGCCGAACTGGCGGTAGCCGTAAGGGCTGAGGGGCGCGGCGAGGATGGCCCATCGCGCCGACGCGATCGCAGCGTCCGGACGTCCCCGCTCAAGCTGGGCCAGGGAGGCGGCCTCGCGCATGTCCTGATCGCGAGGACGCAGGCGGACGGCGGCCGCCAGCTCGCCGGCGCGGACCAGATGCACCGCCGCCATCCGCGAGGCGATCTCGGCAGCGGCCAGCGCCCCGAAGGCGACCAGGCCGGCCGCGACAAGGGGGGCTGTCCAGCGGCTCATCGGTGTTCGGAAAGCCTTCGTCAGCTGGCCTTGGCCAGGGCTTCGGGCTTTCCGTAGTCATAAGTGTAGGCGTAGTCGTAGCCGTAGCCGTAGCCGTAGCCTGCGACCTTGGCCCTGAACTTGGTCAGCACCACGCCCAGCATACGGGCCTGGCCCAGCCGCAGCCGGCCGAGCGCGGCGCGAGCCATGCCTCGCCGGGTCTTGGCCGACTCCACGACCATGATGGTCGCCGCCGCGGCGTAGGCCAGCGCCGGCGAGTCCGAGAGCCCGAGCACCGGGGGCCCGTCGAGAACCACCAGATCGAAGTGCTCGCCCGCCTGAGCCAGCAGGGCGTGCAGGCGGCTGGCGACCAGCAGTTCGGCCGGATTGGGCGCCAGGGGTCCGCTGGGGATGAAGCAGAGGCCGGGTTGCTCGGTCTTGTGGATCACATCGCTGAGGTCGGCGCCGACCAGGTAGTTGGACAGGCCGATCGAGTTGTCCGTGCGCATGGTGCGATGCTGGCTGGGATTGCGCAGGTCGGCGTCGATCAGCAGGACCTGCAGGCCGCTGCGGGCGAAGAACCGGGCGATCGCCTGGGAGGTCGTCGACTTGCCTTCGGCCGGCTTGCTGCTGGTGACCAGCAGACTCCGGGGCACGCCGCCATGGGTGGAGAACTGCAGGGCCGTGCGCAGCGAGTAGTAGGACTCGGAGAAGGCGGATCTGGGATCCTGCATCGCCGCGTCAGGCGTCGTCGACTTGTCCAGCGCCGGGATGACGCCCAGCACCGACAGACCCAGCTTGGACTCGACGTCTTCCGGCACCGCGATGGCGTCGTCGAACAGTTCGGCCAGGAAGGCGGCGGAGACGCCGACGATCACGCCGAGCAGGAGGGCCACCGCCAGGTTCAGCGGCAGGCTGGGCTTGGACGGCCGGGGCGGCGGCTTGGCGACGTCGACGATGGAGACGTTGTTGGCCCCCACCGCGCCGGCGATGCCGACCTCCTTGTAGCGCTGCAGCAGGCCGTCATAGAGCACGCGGTTGGTGTCCACCTCGCGCTGGAGGATGTTGTACTGGATGCTCCGCTCGCGCAGGTCGAGGTAGGAGCCCTTCAGCTGGGCGACGCGGCCCTCGAACGACTGCTCCTGTTTCAGGGCGGTCTCGTACTGGGCGCGGATCGAGCCGCGAATGCCGCCGACGATGGCCGCGAGCTGCCGATCGATCTCGTCGATCTGTGCCTTAAGCTGCAGCATTTCGGGGAAGTTGGGCTGCATCACCTTGCGCTTCTCGGTGTAGACCGAATTCAGCCTCGCCCGCTCCTGCTGGAGTTGCTGCACGGTGGGGTTGGCAAGGGCTTCGGGAAGCGCGGTGTCGGGCGTGGCCTGGGCCTGGCGCCAGCGCTGCTCGGCCCGGATCCGCTCGCCGCTGGCGGCGGCCAGAGCCGTGTTGAGGTCCGAAAGGCTGGAAGCGGTCAGAGACTGCGACGCGGTGCTGTTGCCGTCGGTGGTCGACTGGACGCCGACGTTCACGATCTGCTGCTGGGCGGCGTAGGCGACGAGCTGCTTCTCGGACTCCTCGAGCCGCTGCTTCACCTCGGCGATGCGCCCCTCAAGGAACTTTCGGGCGTAGGACGAGGCCTCGAAGGCCCGCTCCAGGTTGGTTTCCACGTAGCTGTCGGCGACCGCGTTGGCGACCCGCGCCGACAGGGCGGGGTTGGGACTGTCGAAGGTCAGCACGACCAGGCGAGAGCCTTGCACGGGCGAGACGCCGAGGTTCCGCATGACGAGGTTGATGGCGCTCTGCTTGCGCTGGGCCGGCGTCGCATCGTTGCGAGGATTGACGCCCATCGCCTCGGCGAACGCGTTGTCCTCGCCAAGGCGCAGGCGCTCGACGACGCGGGTGGCCAGGGCCTCGCTCTTCAGAAGCCCGTACTGGGTGCGGAAGAACTCATCGCCGGTCATCAGCTCGGCCGGCGCCACGCCCTCCATGTCGACGACCTTGCTGGCTTCGCGGTCGATCTGGATGGTGGTGCGGGCGCTGAAGATCGGCGTCATCAGCAGGGTCGCCACGACAGCGGCGACGAGGAAGGCGGCGATGCAGCCGGCGACGATCCAGCGGTGCTTCAGAACCGTGCGCCAGTATTCGCGCAGGTCGAAGCCGGGCTCTTCGGGAAGGTCGTGAACCTCACGGAACTCGGTCGGAGGCGCGGCCTGCGACCGGATCACGATTGGGCCGCGCTCGGCGGACGGCAGGGCGTCGCGGTCGTACTGGCGGCCTGAGGCGGCGTCGCTGTCGTTACGCATGGGCTGGCACCTCAACTGTGGGGACGCGACGCACTAGAAGAACCGGAAGACGGCGAGGCTGGGCAGGATGGACATGACCTCGCGCCAGGCGCCCTTGAGGTCGGAACCGTCGACGACGATGATGTCCTGCGGGAGGATGACCGGGTCGGCGGCCTGACCCTTGCGGATCGCCTGCAGGTCGAAGACAGCGACTGTCCGCTGGCCCTCGGTGGTCCGGAAGACGGCCACACGCTTGAGATTGGCGTAGCGATTGTCCGGCCCTCGCGCGAGGGCGACGGCCTGCATCAAGGTGACCTGGCCGACGATGGGATAAACCCCCGGCTGGACGACGGAGCCATCGACCGTGATCGTCTGGCTGTAGGCTTCCTCGAGCGAGATCGTGACCTGGGGCGATTCCAGGTACTCCTTGCCAAGCAAGGTGGCGACCTCCTGCGAGAGTTCCGCCGTGGTCTTGCCGCCGGCCTTCACCCGGCCGATCAGCGGCAGGTTCACATGGCCGCTGGCGTCGATCTGGATCTTCTGGACCGACAGGCTCGGCACCTGGAAGACGCTCATGCTGATGCGGTCGAGCGGACCGAGGCGATAGTCCTCGGGCGTCGGCGCGATAGCCACCGGCATGGCTCCGGTCGATCCCGCGACAGGCATGGCCGTCGTCCCGAAACCGTCTGAGCCGGACGTTGCGCAGGCCGCCAGGAGCAGCGCTATCACGCATCCAACGGCCGACAACGTTCGGCGCGTCATATGGCGCATCTGAAAGACTCCATTCGAGCGAACACGTCCAACTTATCGGAGGGTCAGGCCGCCCCCCACCGGGCGGCGCCGGGAAGGTCCCGGTTGGCGCGCATCGCCCTTGCGGTGCACAATCAGGGCGATCGCCTGCGCGGATTGGAGGCGCCGTCGCGAAAATTGCCCAGGAAGGCGACTTTTCGGGCGGGCAGCGGCTCAAGGCCGCTCCCGCAGGGTGCGCGCGACGACGCTGATCAAGCGGCGGCCAGCCGGGCTCAGGACTTCGGCGCCGGCGCGCTCACCACCTCGCCGGACGGCAGGCGCACCTGGCCCGGCTTCAGTTCGGCCGGGCATTCGCCCACCCATTCCGCATCGATGGTCATGTCCACGGTCTGGTTCGCCTGGGCCTGGGGATGGCCGGAGATCGAGGTTGATCCCACCAGCTGGTAGGCCTTGGACAGGTCGCCGACGACATGCCCGAGATTGGTGACCTTGCCGCCCTCGCGCAGGTCGCAGACGGTCTTGAAGCGCCAGGAGCCGTCCCGCTCCCGCTTGATGCTGTGTTCGCGGCAGCCAAGCCCGGCGTCCCACCAGGAGAGCTGGCGGTCCGTCGCGGCGTCGAGGCAGATCTCGAGGCTTTCGACCCCGGCGCCTCGACCGGCCATGATGCGATGCTTCCACAGGCCCGGACGGCGTTCGAGGACGACGCCCGGCGCGTCGGCTTTCTCGACGCTGTCGGCGGCTTCCGGCGTGCAGGCCGCCATCGTGACCAAGACCCCGACCCCGACGACCACTGCGCCCAACTGTCTCATCATCACCGCCTCCGCTTTCCCCGCCCACTGAATTGGGTCACCTTGGCCCAAAGTTCGTGAGGACAATCACGGCCCGGGAGCGCTGGGGAGCTATTTCCGAGAGATGTCGACCAGATTGCGCGAACGCCAAAAAACGAGGCGCCGTGACGACGACGTCGAGCCGCGGCGTCGCCGGCTGAACACCCCGCTGGTGGTCGGGCTGCTGTTCTGCCTTCTGGTCTGGGCCGCGCTGGCGGTCTGGCTCTTCAGGACGTTCGGCTAGGGTCCTAGAACACGCGCTCGCGCTGCCAGGCCGCAGCCGTACGGATCATGTCCGCCAGATCCCGGCGCGGCGACCAGCCAAGATCACGCCGCAGGGCCGAGCCGTCAGCGACAAGGCGCGGAGGATCGCCAGGCCGCCGGTCGCCCAGGCTGTGGGGCACAGGTCGTTGAAGCACTTCGCCGGCGGTATCGACAACCTGGCGCACCGAATGGCCCGAGCCAAGGCCGACGTTCCAGACCCCGCTGTCGCCGCCCGCGACCAGCCGCTCGACGGCCAGGATATGGGCGTCCGCAAGGTCGCTGACGTGGACATAGTCGCGGACTGCCGTGCCGTCGGGCGTGTCGTAGTCCTGGCCGAACAGGGTCAGCGCCGGTCCGACTTTCAGCGCCGCCTTGCAGATCAGCGGGATGAGATGCGTCTCGGGCTCATGGCTCTCGCCGATCTCGCCCTGCTCGTCGGCCCCGGCGGCGTTGAAATAGCGCAGGATGGCGTAGCGCAGCCCCGTGGCTTCGGACGAGCTGCGCAGGAACAGTTCGAACGCCAGCTTGGAGGCGCCATAGGGATTGATCGGATTGAGCGGATGGTTCTCGCCGAGGATCTCGCTGCCCGGCGCGCCATAGACCGCCGCCGTCGAGGAGAAGACCAGGGCGTCGACGCCGCCCGCCGTCAGCGCCGTGGCGAAGGCGATGGCGTCGATCGTATTGTTCTGAAAGTACTTCAGCGGCTCGCGGACGCTTTCGCCGACCTGACTGAAAGCGGCGAAGTGCATGGCGGCGACAACCGGGTACTCGGCGATCAGTCGCGCGATCAGGGTCCCGTCGGCGATGTCTCCGCGATGCAGCGGTCCCCACCGCACCGCCTGCTCGTAGCCGGTCGACAGATTGTCGATGGTGACCGGAAGAAAGCCCCTGGCCGCCAAGGCCTTGCAGACGTGCGAGCCGATATAGCCGGCGCCACCGGCGACAATCACGGCTCCCCGATCGGACGCTGCCGACATCTAGTAGGACCCGCGCCGCAGCAGCACGACGGGGACCGTGCGGAAAAGGACGCCGATATCGAAGGCCAACGACCTGCGGCGGCTGTAGACAGTGTCCAGCGCGACGCGGCGGCGATAGCTGACATCGTTGCGACCGCTGATCTGCCAGAGGCCGGTGATGCCGGGCCGCACGCTGGCGTAGGCGCGGAAATAGCGGCCGTATCGCTCGATCTCGCCGGTGACGATCGGCCGGGGGCCGACCAGGTTCATCTCGCCGCGCAGGACGTTGAACAGCTGGGGCAGCTCATCCAGGCTGGACTTGCGAAGCACCTCGCCAATGGCGGTGACGCGGGGATCGTTGCGCAGCTTCTGGTCCCTGGCCCACTCGGCCCGAGCCTCGGCGTCTTCCTCGAGCAGCCGCTTGAGCCGCACGTCGGCGTCGACCGCCATGGAGCGGAACTTGAGGCAGTAGAAGGGCCGCCCGCCAAGACCAAGGCGGCGATGAGCGAAGATGGCTGGTCCCCCGTCGGTCAGGCGCACCCAGGCGGCCAGGACCAGCAGCAGGGGGGAAAGCAGGACAATCAGAACCGCCGCGCCGCCGACATTGACGATCCGGTCTAGCCAAGCCTCGACGCCCGGGCGTTCGATCCGGTCCATTCTCTCTCGCTTGGCGTCCGCCGGGGTCATCGGCTGCTCCGTATCCGCACTCCTGCTTGGCAGGCCGACAGCAACGGATCAAACCGGACTAAAGAAATTATCCAGATAGTGAATATCGGATCTGCCGGGCGCCCTCTGACGAGGCAACATGTGGCGGCTTATGGTGCAGTCATTTATTCGGCTAGCGTTATGAATAAAAGAAAAAGGGGTGCGCGACCAATCTGATCGAGCACCCCTTTATTCAAAGACCGCCCCTCCAGGAGCAAGTCAATACTATTGTCCGCCGTACGGCCCCACGCGGATGTCGTGGACGTACTGGCGAATGATGATGGTCGAGGCAATGAACCCGCTGATGGTGATCAGCGTCGGCATTTCGGTGAACGGCGTCCACCAATAAACGTTGCCCGGCGGCGGGGCGGCGTAGGTCGAGCTCGCGCCGAAGAGCATGAGGCCAGCGGCGAGACCGGCGAGCAGAGTGCGCTTCATGTGACTGTCTCCTGCTGAGGGCGCCAACCGCTGACGCCTGTTTCGTCTAGTCGATGCCAAGACGCCACGGCCCGGTGCGCCGCACAACACTCATTTGTAATTGCGCCGGGAAGAATGAACCGGCGCCCGTTCCGTTGGCGGATCAGCGTTCGCGGCGCCCCAGGAACAGGCGCGAATGTGGCGAGCCGGCCTTTGCATGTTGCAACGCACCACAGACTGGCGCCCCGTGCCTGTTCAACGAGCGTCGTTCGAAAATCAGCGGCGAGAGCGTGGTTTGGGTTGCCCTTCGACGCCCTGGCTTTCAGCCTTGGCTGGTCGGGGGACAGTTGAAAAGTGGGGCAAGCGATGACGACACTCGAATTCGTTCTGCCGGAGGGCAATGAGGCGGAAGTCTTCAATGCCGCCCTCTACCGGTTCCTCGAGCGTGCGCTGAACAACGAGACGCAGGGCGACGCACCGCTGGCCATCTGGTGCTCGACGCCGGTTCTCAGGGGCGTTCTCAAGTCGGTCAAGTTCAGCTCGGCCGAGCAGGCGGCTGCCTTTGAGCGCTTCTGGCGCTCCTATGATCCTGCTCGCACCAGCGGAACAGCCTGACTTTCTCCATCCGATACCTTCCGGGCTGACCGCCCTGGCGAATGCCAGACGAGCGCGCCTTCGCATGGGCCGGACCGCCTCGGCTCCACAACATCATCCTGAGGAAAACGGCGGCCGGAGCCGAAGCTCCGGCCGCGGGTGAGGGACCCGAACGCCGCGTTGTTCGCCAGTCGGCCGTCGCCTGCCCAGCCAGCGTTCCGTCGTCACCGGTGACCACCAAGTAAGGCGGGCCAAAGCCTTGCGCCGTCAACGATTGCGGCGTCGGAACGCCAATTCCGACGCGTTCGCTCGCGGGACGGTCTCCCGGACGCAGCCGGCGCCCTCAGCTTGGGCATGACGGGCCAATCGGAGTTCCACGGGACGCTTGCGGTTCGTCCCGTCGCCCTCGAGGCCGATGCTGCGCTGCGAACCGAACGAGGCTTGGCAGATGCTTCACCCGATCATTCTCTGCGGCGGCGCCGGCAGCCGGCTCTGGCCGGCTTCGCGCCCGGAAAGGCCAAAGCCGTTCATTCCTCTCCTCGACGGCCGGTCGATGTTCGCCGAGACGGTGCGCCGGGGCCTGGCGCTGGATGACGCGGCTGCGCCGATCATCGTGGCGGGCCCAACGCATACCGCCCTCATTCGCCAGGAGCTCTCGATGCTGGGCGTGCGCGGGACCCTGCTGGTCGAGCCGGAGGGGCGAGACTCCGCGCCGGCCATGACCGCCGCCGCCCTGCTGGTCGAGCGCATCGATCCGGATGGCGTCTGCCTGTTCCTCGCCGCCGACCACCTGATCCCCGACGTCGCGGCCTTCGCGGCGACGATCCGCGCCGGATACGCCCAGGCGCGTGAGGGCGGCATCGTCACCCTGGGCCTGCGGCCCAGCGAGCCGTCGAGCGCCTACGGCTATATCGCGCCGGCCGCGCTAGTCGGCGACCATGGCGCCCTCAAGGTGGACCGCTTCATCGAGAAGCCCGACGCCGCCACGGCCCGGGCGCTCGTCGAGGAAGGCTGCCTCTGGAACAGCGGCATGTTCATCGCTCGCTGCGATGTCTTCCTGGCCGAGGTTCGCCGCCATGCCGCCCTGGTCGGCTCGCAGTGCGCCGAGGCGCTCGATCAGGCGGCGCGCGTGGGGGACGAGATCCGCCTGGGCGCCCGGTTCCGCACCGCGCCGAAGATCTCGATCGACTATGCGGTCATGGAGCATTCCGACGAGGTGCTGGTCCTGCCCGCGGGCTTCGCCTGGTCGGACCTTGGGGCCTGGAACGCGGTGCGCGAGGCGCTGGCGCCGGATGACACATCGGCCAACGTCGTGATCGGCGACGCGCGTCTGGACCAGGCCAGCGGCTGTTTCGTCTATGCCGAGCCCGGCATCGGCATCGCGGTCAAGGGCGTCTCCGACCTGGCCATCGTGGCGGACGGCCAGGGGGTCCTGGTGTCGCGGCTGGACGCCGTCGAGGGGATCAAGGGGCTGGTCGAGGCCATGCCCCCCGCCCCGGTGCGCAAGGCCGAGGCGGAGGCGAGCAGCGACGATCCGCTGGCGGGCCTCGTCGCCTGGTTCGAAGGCTCTGCCCTGCCCGTCTGGTGGGCGCTGGGCGCGGACCACGAAGGCGGCGGCTATCACGAGAGCCTCGTCGCCGGCGGGCGCAGCGCCGGACCCCATCGGCGGATGCGGGTCCAGGCCCGCCAGACCCACGTCTTCGCGCGGGCCGGCCGCGCCGGCTGGCCCGGCCCCTGGCGCCAGGCGGTGGTTCAGGGCCTTGAAGCCCTGTTCGGCCAGTACCGGCGGTCTGACGGGCTGTACCGCACCCTGGTGTCCAGTCGGGGCCAGCCGGTCGATGTGAGCGTGCGGCTCTATGATCAGGCATTCGTGCTCCTTGCCCTGGCCTCGGCCTGCCAGGCGGGCGTTCGGTGGGCCTCCTGCCGGGCGGAGGGACGCGCCCTGGTGGGCCAGATCCGGGCGGCCTTCACACACCCCGCCGGCGGCTTCCGCGAGGAGGGCGACGTTCCGTTCCAGTCCAACGCCCATATGCACCTGCTCGAGGCCTGCCTCGCCTGGATGGCGATCGACGAGCATCCCTGCTGGCGCGAGCTCGGCCGGGACATCGTCGACCTGGCGCTGACGCGGTTCATCGCGAGGCCCGGAGGCCCCCTGCACGAAGTCTTCGACGCCGACTGGGCGCCGGCGGCGGGCGCCGCGGGCCAGGCGGTCGAGCCCGGCCACCAGTTCGAATGGGCCTGGCTGCTCGGCCAGTGGTCCCGGCTGACCGACGATCCCCACGCGCTGGCCGCAGCCATCGCGCTCTATGGACACGGCGCGGCAGGGGTCGATCCGGTGCGCGGCGTCGCCATCGACGAGACGGACGCGACCTTGACGCCCGTCCGGACGACGGCGCGGCTCTGGCCCCAGACCGAGCGGCTTCGCGCGGCGCTGTTCATGGCGGGCGTGCCCGGCCAGGACCGCCAGGCCTGCCTTGCGGCGGCGACAGAAGCCGCGCGCAGCCTGCGCCGCTACCTCGACCAGCCCGGCCCCGGCCTCTGGCTCGACCGCATGGACGCTTCGGGCGCCATGGCGGACGAGCCCTCCCCGGCCAGCTCGCTCTACCACCTCCTGTCAGCCGTCGAGGCGGCGCGAGAGCACAGTGCGGGCAGCGGCGCAGACCAGGACGACGCCCCGATTCCGGCGCGAGTGCAGGGCTGAGGGCGCCGCACCGGCCAGGGCGCCGTCCGGACGCACAGATCGGGCCTCCTTGCCCGGTGCGGGCGCATCGTGCTGGCGGGCCGGACGCTTGCCGGGCAGGCTCTGCACACTGTTTGTCGGGAACAGGTCATGCGTGCTCGTTATCTCGTTCCGCCGCTGGCGGCGGCGATGCTTGGGCTGGTGATCGGTGGGCTCGAGGCGTCGCCCATCGGTTCCGCCGCGCCCCCGCCTGCACCCTGGGCAGCCTGGGCGGCCCTGCCGCTGATGACGCTTGGCCGGCTGGCCAGGGGGGAACCGGACAGCCTGGCCCTCATTGGCGGCGCGGTCGTATTGGGGACGCTGTTCTCTCTGGGCTGGGCCATGCTCGCCGCCAGGGCCGCGGGGACCAACGAACCAACCTCCCTCCACGACGACCGGGATGCGCTTTCGCCGCCCCAATCTGGTTGAACGGAATCGCGATTTCGGGCGCCGGTCTGGCGGCGTCTGCATCGAACCTTCAAGAATCTCGCCTTGCGAGCGCCGAAAAGCGCGTCTAGGCATCCGGGCAATGGTTGGCTTGCTGTCCCGTCTGATTTCCGGCCTGCGCCGGTCCGCCCGGCAATCGGGCGGCGGGCCCGTCGCCATCGAGGACCGCAAGATCTTCGCCTTCGGCGACCTGCACGGCCGCTTCGACATGCTCAGCGTCGCCATGGCCGGGGTTCGCGCCCGGTCGGCCGGCGAAACGCGCACCCCGATCCTAGTCTTCCTCGGCGACTACGTGGACCGGGGTCCGCAGTCGCGCGAAATCATCGAACTCCTCTGCCAGATCCGGGCCGCCGATCCTTCGGCCCGGTTCCTTATGGGCAACCACGAGGAGGCCATGCTGCGCTTCCTCGACGACCTGGAGGTCGGGCTGGCCTGGCCCCGGTTCGGCGGGGTGGCGACGATGGAATCCTACGGCGTCTCGATGCCGGCCAACCCCGACAGCATGGAGGAGTGGCGCGCCGTCCAGGCCGCGCTGCGCGAGGCCATGCCGGAGTCCCACGTCCGCTTCCTGCGCGGGCTGGAAGCCAAGGTCGACATCGGCGACTACCTGTTCGTGCACGCCGGGATCGATCCCGAGCGGGCGCTGGAGGAACAGCGGGTGCGCGACCTGCTGTGGATCCGCGAGCCGTTCCTGTCGCACACCGCCAACCACGGCAAGGTCGTGGTTCACGGCCACACCCCGACGACCACGCCCCACATCGACGGACGCCGCATCGGCATCGACACCGGCGCCTATCGCGGCGGCCCGCTGACGGTGCTGGAACTGCACGGCGCCGAGCGGTCCGTCTGGCAGGTGGTCGACCAGGGCGACGGCCTGGCCTTCCAGGCCTGGACGCACGATCCCCAGGCGCCGCCGCCCGAGAGGCTCGACGGCAAGGGCCCCGGCCGCGCCGCCAGCGGCGGCGGACGACGCCGCGGCCAGCGCGAACTGGCCGCCTGAAGCGCCGCTAGTCCTTGGCGCGCTCGTAGTAGCTGCCGTCTTCGGTCAGGATGACGATGCGGGTGCCGGCCGAGATGTACGGCGGGATCATCACCCGCGCGCCGTTCGACAGGGTCGCGGGCTTGTAGGAGGACGAGGCCGTCTGGCCCTTCATCGCCGGCTCGGTGTCGACGATCTCGAACGTCACCCGGGCGGGCAGTTCCATGGCGATCGGCGTGCCTTCGTGGATCGACAGGAAGACGGTCATGCCGTCGCTCAGCCACTGGGCCTTGTCGCCGATCATTTCGCCGGAAACCACATACTGATCAAAGGTTTCCGGGTTCATGAAGTGATAGCCCTCACCGTCCTGGTAGAGGAAGGTGTGCTCGCGCTCGTCGACGAAGGCGCGCTCGACCTGCTCGGTCGTGCGGTAGCGCTCGGTGACCTTCACACCGTCGGAGATACGGCGCATGTCGAGCTGGGTGACCGGGGTGCCCTTGCCGGGGTGGATGTTCTCGGCGGTGAGCACAACGTACAGACGGCCGTCGATATCGACGACGGCGCCCTTGCGAAGCGAGCTGGCGGCGACCTTCAAGTGGCGTTTCCTCTTGGCGGGGCGGAAGGCGTAGGGTCGACCCGACGATTCCGCTCAAAATCGAAGTTGGCGCTGTCTATAGCGTCAGGCGGCATATCGCCAGTCTCGTGAGGCAGAATGACCCTTCCCGCCGCTTCGCCCTGGTGGTCGGCGCACCGGCATGAGGACCGCCGCCCCTTCCTGATGGCGCGTAACCGCATCGCCTCGGCCGTGCGCGGATGGTTCGAGGCGCGGGACTTCGTCGAGACGCCGGCGGCGGCGCTGCAGGTCTCGCCCGGCAACGAGGCGCACCTGCACGCCTTCGCCACCGAGATCATCGGCCATGACGGCGCCCGCGCCCCGCTGTACCTGCACACCTCGCCGGAGTTCGCGCTGAAGAAGCTGCTGGCGGCGGGCGAGCGCCGCATCTTCGACCTGGCGCGGGTCTGGCGGAACCGCGAGCGAGGGGCGCTGCACAGTCCCGAATTCACGATGCTGGAGTGGTACCGCGCCGACGAGCCCTACGAGACGCTGATGGACGACTGCGCGGCCCTGCTGGCGCTGGCGGCCGAGACGGCGGGGACGCAAGCCCTGACCTGGCGGGGCCGCAGCGCCGATCCGTTCGCAGAGCCCGAGCGGCTGACAGTGGCCGACGCCTGCCGGCGGTACGCCGGCATCGACCTGCTGGCCAGCATCGCGGACGACGGCGCGACCGATCGCGAAGCCCTGGCGCAGCAGGCGCAAGAGGCGGGCGTTCGCATCGCCGGCGACGATGGCTGGGCCGACATTTTCAGCCGCATCCTCGTCGAGAAGGTCGAGCCGAACCTGGGCCTGGGGCGGGCGACCATCCTCTGCGAGTACCCGGTCAGCGAGGCGGCGCTGGCGCGGCCAAAGGCGGCGGACCCGCGCGTGGCCGAACGCTTCGAGCTCTACGCCTGCGGCGTCGAGCTGGCCAACGCCTTCGGCGAGCTGACCGACCCGGCCGAGCAGCGGCGGCGTTTCGAGGCCGAGATGGCCGAGAAGGAACGGGTGCATGGCGAACGCTATCCGATCGATGAAGACTTCCTGGCCGCGCTGGCGGCGATGCCCCAGGCCTCCGGTTCGGCGCTGGGATTCGAGCGACTGGTCATGCTGGCGACCGGCGCCAGCCGCATCGACCAGGTGATCTGGACACCCTTGGCCGGCTAGATCGATTGCGGCCGCCGGCCGGCTTTGCCATATGCGCCGGACCATGACCGTGCGCGACGATCACCGCAGCCGGGGCGAGACGACCCTGCGAACCGCCGCCGGCCTGGTCGAGGCGGGCCTGGCGCCGGCCTCGCGCCTGGACGAGCTGGAGGCCGTGGCGGCCCGATATGCGGTGGCGGTGACGCCCGCCATCGCCAGCCTGATCGATCCGGCCGACTCGAGCGACCCGATCGCGCTGCAGTTCCTGCCGCAGGGCGCCGAGCTGGAGCCGGAGCCGGGCGAGAACGCCGACCCCATCGGCGACGAGGCCCACTCCCCGGTCCCCGGCGTCGTCCACCGCTATCCCGACCGGGTGCTGCTCAAGCTCACCCATACCTGCGCCGTCTACTGCCGGTTCTGCTTCCGGCGCGAGGTGGTCGGGCCCGAGGGACAGGGCAACCTGACGCCTGACCAGTTCGAGGCCGCCCTGGCCTACATCGCCGAACGGCCGGCGATCTGGGAGGTGATCCTGACCGGCGGCGATCCGCTGGTGCTGTCCCCTCGCCGGCTGGCCGATGCCATGCGGCGGCTGGCCGACATCCCCCACGTACGGATCGTCCGCATCCACACCCGCGTGCCGGCCGTGGCGCCCGACCAGATCACGCCCGAACTGGTCGAGGCGCTGAAGGCGGGCGGCCAGACGGTCTGGGTCGCCCTGCACGCCAACCACCCCCGCGAGATGACCCCGGCGGCGCGCGCCGCCTGCGCCCGGATCATCGACGCCGGCCTGCCGATGATCAGCCAGACCGTGCTGCTCAAGGGCGTCAACGACGATCCCGAGACGCTGGGCGCCCTGATGCGGGCCTTCGTCGAGACCCGGATCAAGCCCTACTACCTCCACCAGGGCGACCTGGCCCCCGGCACGGCCCACCTGCGGACCAGCATCGCCGACGGCCAGGCGGTGATGCGTGCGCTGCGCGGCGCGGTGTCGGGCCTGGCCCAGCCGACTTATGTGCTCGATATCCCGGACGGCCACGGCAAGGTGCCGATCGGTCCTGGGTATCTGGAGGACGGCCAGGTCGAGGACCCGGCCGGCCGACGTCGGCCCTACCCGCCCAAGGCCTGACCCGGCCGCCATGCCGCCCAGATCAGCAATGGCCACAGGGCGACGATCAGCAGAAAGCTGCTGGTGATGCCCATCGGCGCCGCCGACCAGCCCCCGGCCCGGATCAGCGGCCAGACGAACAGAGCCAGGTAGAGGCTCTTGTAGATCACCTGCAGGACCATCACCCCGACGAAGGCTCGGGGAGCGAGCAACCCCATGGCCGAGCAGGCCAGGATGGCCGCCCAGAGGCTGGCGACCAGCAGCCGAAGGCCCGGACTGTCGTCCACCCGTCCTTCGAAGGCCTGCGTCCCCGAAAGCGTCCACCAGACCACGGGGACCAGGATCAGGATGTTCAACCCGTAGGCGGCGCGAAGGAGAGCGTCGGTCATGGCATAGCCCCTGTGTACAGGATAGCTTACGCCGTAAGAGACCGGCCGGATCAGCCCGGCCGCGGGAAACCTACTTCGCCAGCGCCGCCTGGGCCGCCGCCAGGCGCGCGATGGGCACGCGGAAGGGCGAGCAGCTGACGTAGTCGAGACCGACCTGTTCGCAGAAGGCGATGGAAGCCGGATCGCCGCCATGCTCGCCGCAGATGCCGAGCTTGACGTCCGGGCGCTGGGCCCGGCCGCGTTCGGCGGCGATGCGGATCAGGTCGCCGACGCCGTCCTGGTCGAGGCTGACGAAGGGGTCCTTCTCGTAGATGCCCTTGTCGATGTAGTCGCCGAGGAACTTGCCGGCGTCATCGCGGCTGATGCCGAAGGTGGTCTGGGTCAGGTCGTTGGTGCCGAAGCTGAAGAACTCCGCCGCCTCGGCGAGGTCGCCCGCGCGCAGGGCGGCGCGCGGCAGCTCGATCATGGTGCCGACCATGTATTCGACCTTGCGGCCCGTCTCGGCCAGCACGGCCTGGGCGGTGCGGTCGGTCAGGGCGCGCAGGAACTTCATCTCCTCGCGGCCGCCGACCAGCGGGTGCATGATCTCGGGGACCGGGGCCGGCTTGCCGGACGCGGCGATGTCGCAGGCCGCCTCCATGATCGCCCGCACCTGCATCTCGTAGATCTCGGGATAGCTGATCCCCAGGCGACAGCCGCGATGGCCGAGCATGGGGTTGCTCTCGTGCAGCTCGCGGGCGCGGCGCATCAGCTTGGCGGCGTCCAGGCCGGTGGCCTCGGCGACGGCGGCCAGGTCCTCTTCCGAGTGCGGCAGGAACTCGTGCAGGGGCGGGTCGAGCAGGCGGATGGTGACCGGTAGGCCTTCCATGATGGTGAACAGCTCGACGAAGTCGGCCTTCTGGAAGGGGGCGATCTTGGCCAGGGCGGCGCGGCGGCCGGCCTCGTCGTCGGCCAGGATCATCTCGCGCACGGCGGCGATGCGGTGCTCGTCGAAGAACATGTGCTCGGTGCGGCAGAGGCCGATGCCCTCGGCGCCGAACTGGCGGGCAGTGTTGGCGTCGAGCGGGGTTTCGGCGTTGGCCCGCACCTTGAGACGGCGGACCTTGTCGGCCCAGGTCATCAGGGTGGCGAAGTCGCCGGTCAGTTCGGGCTCGATCATCTTGACCGCGCCGGCGAGGATTTCGCCCGTCGAGCCGTCGATGGTGACCATCTCGCCTTCGTTGAACACCTTGCCGCGCACCGAGAAGGCGCGGTTCTTCAGGTCGATGGCGACGTCGCCGGCGCCGGAGACGCAAGGGATGCCCCAGCCGCGGGCGACGACGGCCGCGTGGCTGGTCATGCCGCCGCGAGCGGTGATGATGCCGCGCGCCGCATGCATGCCCTTGATGTCCTCGGGCGAGGTTTCGTGGCGGACCAGGATCACCGCCTCGCCGGCCGCGCCGCGACGCTCGGCGTCTTCGGAGCTGAAGACCACGGCGCCGACGGCGGCGCCGGGGCTGGCCGGCAGGCCCTTGGCGATCAGGCGGCGCTCGGCGTCGGGGGCGATGGTCGGGTGCAGCAACTGGTCCAGGGCCGAGGGTTCGACGCGGGCGACCGCCTCGGCCTCGGTGATCAGCCCCTCGGCGGCCATGTCGACGGCGACCTTGAGCGCGGCCTTGGCGGTGCGCTTGCCGTTGCGGGTCTGCAGCATCCAGAGCCGGCCCTGCTCGACCGTGAACTCGACGTCCTGCATGTCGCGGTAGTGCTTTTCCAGCCGGGCGGCGACATCGCGGAACTGGGCGAACACCTCGGGCAGCGCTTCTTCCATCGAGGGGCTGGAATCGCCCATCTCCTCGCGGGCGGCGCGGGTCAGGGACTGGGGCGTGCGGATCCCGGCGACGACGTCCTCACCCTGGGCGTTGATCAGGAACTCGCCGTAGAGGCGGTTGTCCCCGGTCGAGGGGTTGCGGGTGAAGGCGACGCCGGTCGCGCTGGTCTCGCCGAGGTTGCCGAACACCATCGACTGGACGTTGACGGCGGTGCCCCAGCTTTCGGGGATGTCGTGCATGCGCCGGTAGAACTTGGCGCGGTCGTTCATCCAGCTCTTGAACACGGCGCCGACCGCGCCCCAGAGCTGCTCCTGCGGGTCCTGCGGGAAGGGCTGGCCAAGCGCGCGGGCCACGGCCTGCTTGTAGTCGGCGACGACCGCTTCCCAGTCGCCGGCGCTGAGGGCGGTGTCGACGTCGAGACCCAGCCGGTCCTTGTGGTCGTCGAGGATCTCCTCGAAGGCGTGGTGGTCCAGGCCCAGCACGACGTTCGAGTACATCTGGATGAAGCGGCGATAGCTGTCGAAGGCGAAGCGACGGTCGCCCGACAGCTTGGCCAGCCCCTCGACCGTCTGGTCGTTGAGGCCGAGGTTCAGCACCGTGTCCATCATGCCCGGCATCGAGGCGCGGGCGCCCGAGCGCACCGACACCAGCAGCGGGTTGGCGGCGTCGCCGAAGCGCTTGCCGGTGACGGCCTCGACCTTGGCCAGGCCCTCGGCGACCTGCGGGGCCAGGCTGTCGGGATAGGTCTGCCCGTCGGCGTAGTAGCGGTTGCAGGCCTCGGTGGTGATGGTGAAGCCCGGAGGCACCGGCAGGCCCAGCGACGACATCTCGGCCAGGTTCGCGCCCTTGCCGCCCAGCAGGTTCTTCATCGAAGCGTCGCCGTCCGCGCCGCCGCCGCCGAAGCTGTAGACCCAACGGTTCGTCATAAAGCCGTCCTCAATATGCGTCGCGATTCCGAAGGCCCTTTTCGGATTGGGGGTCCAGATACAGGGGCCGGGCCTGTCAGGGAATACGCGGCAGGGGGGTTAGGGGCGACCAAGGTCGCCGGTTTTGTCGCAATTCAACCGATTTTCAGGTCATCTGGTTGATTTTGTTCGGTTCTCTTCGATTCCAGGGCGAGCAGACGGTCGCCATCGGGTGACGCTCCGGTGAGCATCGGGTGACCATCCGGTCGGCTGACGGTCCGCATCGGGCGCCAGCGCCGCCGCGAGCGAAGCGGCAGGGGTCATTGTAACGCGTTCGGGCGGGGGAAGCTCCCCCCGTCTCCCTTCCCCCTCAATGGGGGAAGGGCGGGGATGGGGGTGTATCCCCGGTGTGGCCGGAGGGGTGAAAGAGGGTGACGTCGCCCCTTCATGATTCACCCGAACCTCCTCCGCGCACACCCCCACCCAACCCTCCCCCATCGAGGGGGAGGGCTTTTTTTGGGAGGAGGCCCGCAGAGGGGGGTCTACCCCGTCACCAGCGAGAAGTCGGCGACCTTGCCCATGGCGGCCTGGACCTGTTGCAGCAGGCGCAGGCGGTTTTCGCGCTCGGCCGGGACCTCGCTGTTGACCAGCACCTTCTCGAAGAAGGCGTCGACCGGCGCGCGCAGGGCGGCCAGGGCGGTCATGGCGCCGGTGAAGTCCTCGGCCGCCAGGGCGGCGTCGAGCCTGGGCTCCAGCGCCTGCAGGGCGGCGAACAGGGCGGCTTCCTCGGCCGGTTCGGCGACGGCGGACGGCGCGCCGGTGGGCAGCGGTCCCTTCTTTTCCTCGGCCTTGAGGATGTTGGCGGCGCGGCGATAGCCGGCCAGCAGGTTGGCGCCGTCCTCGGTCTTCAGGAAACCGTCGAGGGCCTCGACCCGGGCGACGATGCGGACGAGGTCATCGTCGTTGAGCGCGAACACCGCGTCGACGAGGTCGAAACGCTTGCCCTGGTCGCGGAGGGTGACCTTCAGGCGGTCGGCGAAGAAGGCGAGGAGTTCCGCTGCATCAGAGGCGCCGGCGATGCTCAGCACCGTAGAAAGCGGCAAGCGCCGCCCGCCTTCGAGAATGATGCGGATCACACCCAGCGCAGCCCGGCGCAAGGCATAGGGATCCTTCGACCCGGTCGGCTTCTCATCAATCGCGAAGAACCCGACCAGGGTGTCCAGCTTGTCGGCCAGCGCCACGGCCACGCTGAGCGGGGCGGTCGGGACGGCGTCGCCGGGGCCTTGTGGGCGGTAGTGGTCGCGGATGGCTTCGGCGATCTCGGCCGGCTGGCCCTGGCGCTCGGCGTAGTAGCGGCCCATCAGCCCCTGCAGTTCGGGGAACTCGCCGACCATCTGGCTGGCGAGGTCGGCCTTGGCCAGGCGGGCGGCCTTCTCGGCCTTGTCGGGATCGGCCCCGACCAGGGGCGCAATCTCGCGGGCCAGGGCGGCGATGCGGTCGACCCGCTCGGCCATGGTTCCGAGCTTGGCGTGGAAGGTGACGCCGTTCAGCCTTTCCTGCCAGGCCTCGAAGGCGCCGGGCTTGTTGTCCTCGTCCCAGAAGAACCGCGCATCGCTCAGCCGCGCCGACAGCACCTTGGCGTTGCCCGAGGCGATCAGGGCGCCGCCGTCGTGCGGCCTGATGTTGGCGACGACGACGAAGTGGGGCGCGAGGCCGCCGGTGGCCGGGTCGCGGACGGCGAAATACTTCTGGTGGGTGCGCATCGAGGTGCGGATCACCTCGGGCGGCAGGTCGAGGAAGGCCGGGTCCATGTCGCCCAGCAGCGGCGTCGGCCATTCGGCCAGGCCCGCGACCTCGTCCAGAAGGCCCTCGTCCTCGACCAATTCCAGATTGCGGGCGAAGCACAGGTTGCGCGCCTCGGCCAGGATGCGCGCCTTGCGCTCCTCCACGTCGAGCACGACGAAATGGCCAGCCAGGGCCTCGCGGTATTCGTCGAAGTCGCGGGCGCGGAACGGCTTGTCTGCGCCCATGAACCGGTGGCCCTCGGAGAGGTCGGCGGCGGCGATGCCCTCGATCTCCAGCGGCACGATCTCGCGGTCGAAGACGCAGAGGATGCGCTGCAGCGGACGCACCCAGCGCAGGCGCTTCTCGCCCCAGATCATCGACTTGGGCCAGGGGAAGTTGCGGACGATCCGCTCGACCAGTTCGGCGACGATGTCCGGGGTCGGCCGGCCCGCCGTCTGGATGCGGCCGAACCAGACGCCGTCGCGCTCGCTGAGCTGGTCGCGGGTCAGGCCCGTCTTGCGCAGGAAGCCATCGATGGCCTGGTCGGGCGCGCCGACGCGGGGGCCCTTCAGCTCCTCGTCACGGTCGGCTTGGGCGAGCGGCAGGCCCTCGACCACCAGCGCCAGCCGGCGCGGGCCGGCGAAGGCCTTGAGGCCCTCGCTGATCAGCCCGGCCTCGGCCAGGCCGTCACGCATCATCCGCTCCAGATCGCGGGCCGCCTGGGCCTGCATGCGCGCGGGGATTTCTTCGGAGAAGAGTTCGAGAAGCAGCTGGGGCATGGTGATCAGTCGGCTTCCTGCTGCTTCAGCCATTCGCTGGCGCAGAGTTTACAGAGGTCACGGATACGGCCGATGTAGCTGGCCCGCTCGGCCACGGCGATGGCGCCGCGGGCGTTCATGACGTTGAACAGGTGGCTGGCCTTGAGGACGTGGTCATAGGCCGGCAGGACGAGCTTCTGGCCCTGCGGACCGACGCCTTCCTCGAGGATGCGTTTGACCTGGCGCTCCATGTCCTCGAACTGGCGACGCAGCGTGTCGACGTCGGCGATCTCGAAATTGTAGGCGCTCATCTGGCGCTCGTTCTCGAGGAAGACCTCGCCGTAGGACGTGCCGCGATCGTTAAACGGCAGGTCGTAGACGTTGTCGACGCCGAAGACGTACATCGCCAGCCGCTCGAGCCCGTAGGTCAGTTCGCCCGCGACGGGGAAGACGTCCAGGCCGCCGACCTGCTGCATGTAGGTGTACTGCGACACCTCCATGCCATCGCACCAGACTTCCCAGCCCAGGCCCCAGGCGCCGACGGTGGGGTTTTCCCAGTCGTCCTCGACGAAGCGAATGTCGTGCTTGCGCGGGTCCAGGCCGATGGCCTCGAGGCTGCCCAGGTACTGGTCCTGCATGTCGATGGGGTTGGGCTTCAGCAGCACCTGGTACTGGTAATAGTGCTGGAGCCGGTTGGGGTTCTCGCCATAGCGGCCATCGCCCGGCCGGCGGCTGGGCTGCACATAGGCGGCGTTCCAGGCCTTGGGCCCCAGCGCGCGCAGCACGGTGGCCGGATGCAGGGTGCCGGCGCCGACCTCGACGTCATGCGGCTGGAGGATCACGCAGCCGCGCTCGCTCCAGTAGTTGTGAAGCGTCAGGATCAGGCCCTGGAAGGAGGTCGGTGCAGCGGCGGTCATCGGGTTCGTTTTTTGTGTTCGCAGGCGCAAAAAAAGGCCGGCGGACCATAGGGCCCGCCGACCTGTGCTTCAAGCGAAGCGGAGGGGATTATCGGCCGGCTTCGGCCTCGGCCGGAGCGGCGTCGGTCGCGCCCTCCTCGGCCGGGACGACCGGGGCCGGCGGCATGGCGCCGGCGACCAGCACCTTGTCGACCACATGGACGACGCCGTTGGTCGCCTTGACGTCGGCCTGGAGGATGGTGGCGTTGCCGGCCAGCAGGGCATCGCCGTTGCCGTCGACCGTGATCGCCACGCCGGAGACGGTCGGCACGGGGCCGCGCGAGCCCTTGATCTTGGTCGAGTCGACGGTGGCGTTGATGAGGTGCTGGGTCAGCAGGGTCTGCATCTCGCCCGGGTTCTTCTGCAGCCGGTCAAGCTCGCCCGGCGGCAGGGCGGCGAAGGCCGCGTCGGTCGGGGCGAACAGGGTCAGGTTGGGATTGGCCTTCAGCACTCCGGTCAGGTTGGTGGCGTCCAGCGCCTTGATCAGGATGGTGAACTGGCCGGAGGCGCGCAGGGTCTCGACGATGTCGCCCGACGGCGCGACCGGGCGATAGGCCGGGGTGGCGGCCGACGCCGGGGTGGCGGCGGCTTCGGCGGGCTGGGCCGGAGCGGGAGCGGTCTGGGCCGGGGTGGTCTGGGCATGGGCGGCGCCGGCCATCAGGGCCACGGCGGCGGTCAGCATCACGGTCTTCTTCAGCATCAAGAGCACCTTCTTGGGTTGGGGAGGAAAAGGATCGGCCTGTCAGGGCCGGGGCCCGAACGATCCGTCGGATGCGGATCGCCGCGACGCTGGCGCGCGGCGGGGCAAGGTCGGGTTCAGGAGAAAGCCTAGCCGGCCGTCATGGCGGCGAGAGGGCGGAATTGTTGCGGAGATGGCGCCGGCGGCGGTCGGGTCTAGGACGCTGCACAAACACATGCCGGCAAAGCTACTCACGTAAAAGGACCGGCCCACCATAGGGAGGGCCGGTCCAGGTCGCAACAGATGTTACCGCCGGGTTCAGTTACCCTTTGCGGCCGTCCGCTTTCCGGTGGCCGACTGCGGCGGGTACTTCTCGCGGTTCTCGGCGGTGTCGGGCACCGGACCATTGGTGGTCGTCTGCGGCGTCACCGCAGCGCCGGCCGGCGCCGGGGTCGGCGCGGTCGTCACGGCAGGCGCGGCAACGGTGGCCGACGTATCCGTGGCGGTGGTTTCAGGCGTCGGGGCCGCTTCCGGAGTCGCGGCGCCTTCCTGGGCCGCCTCGCGCTGGGCCTCCTGCTCGGCGGCGCGCATCTCGTCGTTCTGATCGGGGATCGAACGCTTCTGCGGCTGGGTGATCGGGCCGCTGGGCGTCGTGGTGACGGTCGGCGGGGCCGGATCGGCCGGCGACTGGACGGTGGCGGAGACATCGCTGCCGGCCTCGGTCGCGGCCGCCGGAGCGGCGGCGACCGGCGTGGCGGGCGGAGCGGCCCCCGGCATCAGCACCTTGTCGACGACGTGGATGACGCCGTTGCTGGCGCGCAGGTCGGCCTGGGTGACCGTGGCGTTGCCGGCCATCACGCTGGCGCCGCTGCCGTCGACCATGATCGGCGGGCCGGCGACAGTGGGCACGGGGCCCTTGGCGCCCTTCAGCTTGGTCGAGTCGACCTCGGCGTTGACGACGTGGAAGGTCAGCACCTTCTGCAGCTCGGCCGGGTTCTTCATCAGCCGGTCAAGCTCGCCCGGCGGCAGGGCGGCGAAGGCCGCGTCGGTCGGGGCGAACAGGGTCAGGTTCTGGTTGGTCTTCAGCACCTGGGCCAGGTTGGTGACCTCCAGCGCCTTGGTCAGGGTCGTGAACTGGCCGGACGCGGCCAGGGTCTCGACGATGTCGCCCGACGGCGCGGGCGTGGCGGCCATCGGGGCGGCCGGAGTGGCGGGAGCCGGCGCAGCCGGGGTCGTCGCGTCAGGCGCGGGCGTCGGCGTGGCGGGCGTGGTCGGCTCCGGGGCCGGGGCGTCCTGCGTCGGGGTGGTCGTGCCCGGCGGCGTCGCCGGCGGCATCGACGGGTCCTGGGCCTGGGCATGGGCGCCGCCGGCCATCAGGGCGACGGCGGCGGCGGCGGACAGGAAGTTCAGTTTACGCATGGGTTGATCTCGCAATATCGGGTTCGGGGAGGACTGGATTCCTGAATGACTGGATTGGGCGTGCGGCGATCAGTTGCCGGACGCGCGCGTCTTCTTGCCGCCGTTGGAATCGGGGCCGCCGAAGCGGGCGCGGTTCTCGGCGGTGTCGGGCACGGGAGGATTGGCCGTGACCTGCGGATCGGCCGGGGTCAGGCGCGCGGCCTGGTCGGGCGGGGTGGAGTCGGCGGGCAGCACGACCGGCTGGCCGTACATCTCGCTGCCGGAGGCATCCTGGCCCTGGTCGCCGGCGTCCATGGGCTGGGCGTCCATCGGCTGGGCGGCCGGCGGCATGTCTTTCTTGTCGTGGTCCTTGTGGGGGCCGGCGACGGCGGTCGAGGCGGCCATGGCGCCGATAGCGGCGGCCGCCAGAAGGGTGCGCATTCGCATCGCGTTCCTCGCGTTGTGCCCATACTGGGCGTCGCCCCCGACCGAGGAACCAGCGTTCTCGACGCTTGTCGGGTTGCCGAGATCACGCGTTCGTGATCGCCAGGCGGCTATCGTCCGAGAAAGACGAAGGCTGCGCCGATGGCGATGAAGCCAAAGCCCACCAGGGTCGTCCAGCGCACCGCCTCGCCGAGGTATGTGGCGGAAAAGACGACAAAAACCAGCAGGGTGATGACCTCCTGGATCGTCTTGAGCTGGGCCGGCGAATAGACCGCCGAGCCGATGCGATTGGCCGGCACGGCCAGCATGTATTCCGGCAGGGCAATGAGCCAGCTGACCGCCACGACCAGCCACAGGGCGACCGCCTTGTGCTTGAGATGGCCATACCAGGCGAAGGTCATGAATACGTTCGACGCCAGCAGCAGCAGGATGGGGGCGGTCTTGGCCCAGAGCGTCGCGGTCATGCGGGATCCCTTCCGGTGACGGAGCGATAGCCCGTCCGGCCGGCTTCGTCAGCACCCGTGATTGGCGCCCAATAATCAGGCGCCGGGAGGCGATCGGCGCCTGATTTCGCGGCGCGGCGCCCCAATTCTTGCCAACTGTTTACTCGCGGCGCCGGGCAGGCGGAACCGCCGCCTAGCCTGCTGCGGATCGGTGGGGCCCAGGTCCGCCCGGTCGCTTACGCACAATAACAGAGGGGCGCCGGCCTCACGGCGGGCGGGTCAAGGCGAATGAAACTGATCATGGCGGTGGTCAAACCCTTCAAGCTGGACGAGGTGCGCGAAGCGCTCGTCGCGGCCGGCGTCGAAGGCATGACCGTCTCGGAAGTGAAGGGCTACGGCCGTCAGAAGGGCCAGACCGAAATCTATCGCGGCGCCGAGTACCAGGTGAACTTCGTGCCGAAGGTGAAGGTCGAGGTGGCCGTCGACGACGCCGCCGCCGGCAAGGCCGTGGAAGCCATCAAGGCCGCCGCCGCCACCGGCAAGATCGGGGACGGCAAGATCTTCGTCCTCAACGTCGAGGACGCCGTGCGCATCCGCACCGGCGAGTCCGGCGCCGCGGCGCTCTGACGGCAACGCATCGCTCAAAGGGGATAGAGACAATGAAATCACTCGGACTAGGACGGCTTGCCGGGTTTGCGCTCGCCGTCGCCATCGCCGGGGCGCCGCTGACGGCCGCGCCGGCATTCGCCCAGGAGGCCGCGGCTCCCGCCGCCGAGGCCCCCGCCGCGCCCGCAGAGGCCGCGCCCGCTCCCGCCCCGGCCGAGGCGGCGCCCGCCGCCGCCGCCGAAGAGGCCCCGCCCACGCCCGACAAGGGCGACACCACCTGGATGATGGTCTCCATGATCCTGGTGCTGATGATGATCATTCCCGGCCTGGCGCTGTTCTACGGCGGCCTGGTGCGGACCAAGAACATGCTGTCCATGCTGGTCCAGGTGACCACGGTGGCCTGTATCGGCATCCTCTGCTGGGTGCTGTGGGGCTACAGCCTGGCCTTCACCGACGGCGGCGGACTGAACAAGTTCGTCGGCGGCCTGTCGAAGGTGGGCCTGACCGGCGCGATCTTCAACGACGAGGGCGCCTTCACCAATGTCGAGACCTTCTCGAAGGGCGTGGTGATCCCCGAGCTGATCTTCGTGGCCTTCCAGGCGACCTTCGCGGCCATCACGGCGGCGCTGGTGCTGGGCGGCCTGGCCGAGCGGATGAAGTTCATGGCGGCCGTCGTGTTCGCCGTGCTCTGGCCGCTGCTCTCCTACTACCCCATGGCCCACATGGTCTGGTGGTGGGCCGGCGCGACCTCCGCCTTCGGCATGTCCGGTGACGACCTGATCGGCGGCGCCGGCCTGCTCTGGGGCTGGGGCGCGCTCGACTTCGCCGGCGGCACCGTGGTCCACATCAACGCCGGTGTGGCCGCCCTGGTCGGCGCCCTGATCCTCGGCAAGCGCACGGGCTACCAGAAGGAGCCGATGCCGCCCCACTCGCTGGTGCTCACCCTGACGGGCGCCGGCCTGCTGTGGGTTGGCTGGTTCGGCTTCAACGCCGGCTCCAACCTGGAAGCCAACGGCTACGCCGGCCTGGCGCTGATCAACACCCTGGTGGCCACCGCCGCCGCCGGCGTGTCCTGGCTGATCACCGAGAAGGTGACGCGCGGCAAGGCGAGCGCCCTGGGTCTCGCCTCGGGTCTGGTCGCCGGTCTGGTGGCCATCACCCCGGCGGCCGGTTTCGCCGGCCCCCTGGGCGCCATCATCCTCGGCCTGGTCGTCAGCCCGATCTGCGTGATCTTCTGCTCGGCGATCAAGAACGCCCTGAAGTATGACGACAGCCTGGACGCCTTCGGCATCCACGCCATCGGCGGCATCGTCGGCGCCATCGGCACCGGCATCGTGGTGAACCCCGCTCTCGGCGGCGCCGGCCTGGTGGACTTCACCACCGCCTCGGCCGCCACCTACGACGCGGGCGTGCAGATCATGTCGCAGGTCAAGGCCGTCGGCCTGGCCGTCGTCTGGTCCGCCGTGGCCAGCGCCATCGTCTTCTTCGTCATCAAGCTCATCTTCGGCCTGCGCGTCAGCCAGGAAGTGGAAGAGGACGGACTGGACATCGCCGAGCACGGCGAGCGGGCCTACCACCCGTAAGGACACGCTCTTCCCTCTCTTCGGGAAGATCGGCGGGGGGCGTGACGGGAGACCGTCGCGCCCTTCGGCGTTTCAGGGACGCGGCGCTTCAGGGATGGGGCGTTGCTGGGAAGACGTCGGGTTCAGCCCAGCCGGCAGCGGCGAACCCACCAGTCGGGCCGCATCGATTCCAGCCGCTCGGCGAGGCCCTCGGCCTCGATGTCGCCGGCGCAGAGGGCGAAGCAGGTGGCGCCCGAGCCGCTCATCCGCGCCAGCAGGGTCTCGGGCTCGCCGCGCAGGGTCTCCAGCACCTGGCCGATGGCCGGCTGCAGCCGCACCGCCGGCGCCTCCAGATCGTTGCGGCAGTAGCTGAGCATGGCCGCCGCCTCGACGGCGCTCTCGAACGCCTCGGGCAGCGGCGGCCGCGCCGCATCGCCGGGCGCGCCGTCGTCGTCATAGGCGCGGTAGACCGCCCCGGTGTGCGAAGGCAGCCGCGGATTGACCAGCACCGCATCCAGCGGCGGAATGACGGGGGCCGCGTGCAGGCGGTCGCCCCTGCCCTCGCCGATCACCGGCCGCGCCCAGAGGCAGGCCGGGCCATCCGAGCCCAGCCGGGCGGCGATGGCGGTCAGCATCTCGTCCTGCACCGGCAGGGCCAGGGCGTCGCGCAGCAGTCGCAGGGTCGCCCCGGCGTCGGAAGACCCGCCGCCAAGCCCCGCGGCGACCGGCAGCTGCTTGTCGAGAATCAGGCGGAACGGCGGTGTTGGCCCGCCCACCTGCTCCAGCAGCGCGCGGGCGGCGCGCATGACCAGGTTGTCGCCCTCGTCCTCCAGCGGCTCGGCGAAGGGGCCGGTGACCTCGAACTCCGGCGCGTCGGCAGGCTGGATGCTGACCTGGTCGCCGACATCGGCGAAGACCATCAGGCTGGAGACCGGATGGAACCCGTCCGCGGTCGGGCCGCCGACATGGAGGTAAAGATTGACCTTGGCCGGCGCGAAGGCGCTGAGCGACATGTCGCGCCTCCGCTCGCAGCGATCAGGGACGTTCGGCGACGACCGGCTTCACGCCCGTCAGGCCGTTCTTCAGCTTGTCCTCGGCCCGCACGCGGATGTCCTGCGGGGCGTCGAGCTGCAGCACGCGCGTCCACTGGAAGCGGGCCTCGATCTGCCGGCCGACCTGCCAGTAGGCGTCGCCCAGGTGGTCGTTGATCTCCGGATCGGCGGGCTCCAGCAGGACCGCCCGCTCCAGATGCTCGACCGCGTTGCGATAGTCGCCCATGCGGAAATAGGCCCAGCCCAGGCTGTCGATCATCGCCCCGTTGCGCGGGTTGGCGGCGACCGCCTTCTGGACCATCGGCAGGGCCTCGCCCAGGCGCACGCCCCGGTCGATCCAGCTGTAGCCCAGGTAGTTGAGCAGGTCCGGCTCGTCGGGCTGGCGCTGCAGGGCCAGCAGCAGGTCCGCCTCGGCGCCCGGCCAGTCGCCCGACCGGTCGCGGGCCACGGCCCGCATGAACAGGATGCGCCAGTCGACGCCCGCGCCGTCGGCGGCGACCACCTTGTCCAGCACCTTGGCGGACTCGGCGTAGCGCTCGTTGGCCCGCAGGATGTCGGCATAGGTGACCAGCGCGTCGCGATCCTCCGGCGAGGCCCTGACCGCGTCTTCGGCCATCGTCAGCGCCGCCGCCGTGTCGCCCGAGGTCTGCAGCGTCCAGGCCAGCTTGGAGCGGGCGGTGGCGTAACTGGCCGAGCCGGGCCTGATGCGGGCATAGGCCTCGCGCGCGTTCTCGCTGTCTTCCATGCCGCTGAAGATGTCGCCCAGCAGCACCCAGCTGTCGTCGCGCGCCGGATCCAGCCGCAGGGCCAGGCGAGTGTAGGCAAGCGCCAGGCCGTACTGCTTCTCCGCCGCCAGCGAGGCGGCCGGGATCAGCAGGGCGCGGGCCGAGCCCTCGCGCACACTCATCATGGCCGGCGCCTTGCGGCGCGAAGCCGCTCGTTCGCGGGCCTGTTTGAGGGTGACGTCGTTGGGGGCGACCGCCAGGGCCTTGTCATAGACCTCGACCGCCTCCTTGCCGCGCCGCCGGCGCTCGAGGAAGGCGCCGTAGTCGGGCGCGAAGATGATGGCCGCATCGCCGAGCGCCATCAGCTGCTTGTAGTTGGCCTCGGCCTCGTCATAGCGCTTGGCGCGCTCGAGCAGCAGCGCCTGGCCGTGCAGGCCGAACACCTCGACCAGCCGGTCGCCGCGTAGCACGGGCCGCACCGTCGCCGCCTCCATGTCGCCGGCCGCCGCCGCCGCCCAGGGGGCCAGCAGGGTCGCCGCCGGGCGATGGGGGAAGCCCACGCCCTGATCGACCAGGATCGCCTTGGCCGCCGCGCCGTCGCCGCTGGCGATGGCCTCGACGCCGCGCGTCAGCTGGCCCAGCCGCACCAGGATGATCGAGCCTTCGCCATCGGCCGGCGCGTTCGCCGCCGCCGCCGGGATGTCGCCGGCGAACAGCGCCGACTGGAAGGTGCGCTCCTTCAGCGTCGCCGACTCCGCGCCGGCCAGGGCGGCCCGCTCGAAGTACTTGGCGGCCATGTCGCTGCGCCCGTCGGCCAGAGCCGCGCGGCCGGCCAGGTACAGCCCATAGCCCGAGCGGCCCTCGACCGGCTCGGGAACCTGGCTGGTCCTCAGCCCCGCATCCTGCGCCGGCGATGGCGCCCCGGTCGTGGCGCAGGCGGCCAGCATCAGGACGGACAGGGCGGCGGCGGAAAGGGCAATGCGCTTCATGCCGCCTAACTTGCCCCAATCGATGGCGGGAGCAAGGCGGTTCGCGCGACGGGAGGCGGGTCGCGCTCACCCGGCGGTGGATTTCGCCTCCCCTCGCAGGAACCGACCCGCCGCGGCCGGCAACGCCAATAGCGTCAGGGCCGTCGCGGTGATCAGGCCGCCGATCACCACCGTCGCGAGCGGCTTCTGCACCTCGGCCCCCGCCCCGGGGCCGAGCGCCATCGGCACGAAGCCGAGCATGGCGGCCAGAGCCGTCGTCAGCACCGCCGTCAGGCGATCGCCTGACCCGCGCCACGCCGCTTCCGCCGGGGGAAGCCCTTCGGCAAGCCGGGCTCTGATCGCCTGCATGAGCACCAGCCCGTTGAGGGTCGCCACGCCCGACACGGCGATAAAGCCTACGGCGGCCGAAATGGAGAACGGCATCCCCCGAAGCAGGAGCGCCAGGACGCCGCCGACCACCGCCAGCGGCGCCCCGGCGAAAACCATCGCCGCCTGGCGCCAGGAGCCCAGCGCCATCATCAGGAGCCCACCGATGAGCACCACGACCAGCGGGATGACCAGGCCCAGCCTCTGTTCCGCGCGGGCCAGGGTTTCGAACTGGCCGCTCCAGCCAAGTCGCACGCCCGGCGGCAGCGGCATCTGCACCAGCGCCGCCTGCGCCTCGGCCGCGAAACCGCCCAGGTCGCGTCCCCGCACATTGGCCTGGACGACGATGCGCCGACTGCCGTTGTCACGGCTGATCTGGCTCGGCCCCTCGCTGAACGACAGGCTGGCGACGCTGGACAGCGGGACGACGACGCCGTCCGGCGCGACCAGGGGCAACGCCTCCAGCGCGGCGGGATCGCGGCGGCCGTCCTCGCCCATGCGGACCAGCACGTCGAACCGCCGGTCGCCCTCGAAGATGGCGCCGGCCTCGCCGCCGCCGACCGCGATGCGCACCGCCTCGTTGATGTCCGACGCGCCGAGCCCATAGGCGGCGGCTCTCGTGCGATCGACCGAGACGGTCAGGACCGGCAGCCCCGACACCTGTTCGGCCCGCACGTCGGCCGCGCCCGGCACGCGCGACAGCCGCGCCGCCGCGTCCGCCGCCAGCGCTTCGAGCACCGCCATGTCCTCGCCCTGGATGACCACCGCGAAGTCGGTGCGGACGCCGGAGATCAGTTCGTTGAAGCGAAGCTCGATCGGCTGGCTGATCTCGATCGCCGAGCCCAGTTCCGCCGCCGCAACGGCCTCGACCTGTTCCACCAGTTCCGCCTTGGGGAGGCGGGGATCGGGCCATTCGGAGCGCGGCTTCAGCAGAACGACGCCGTCGGAGATGTTCGGCGGCATCGGATCGACCGCCGCCTCGGCCGTGCCGGTGCGGGCGAAGACGGCCCGGACCTGCGGCAACCGCATCAGCGCCGTCTCGAGCCGTTTCTGCATCGCCAGAGACTGTTCCAGCCCTGTCGAGGCGGGCCGGATCGCCTGGACGGCGATGTCGCCCTCGTCCAGCGTCGGCGCGAACTCCCGGCCCAGCAGGCCAAAGCCGACCAGCCCGACGAGCAGCGCGACACCGGCCGCCGCCAGCATCTGCGCCGGCCGCGCTACGGCCCAGCCAATCACGGGCTCCAGCCGGCGATGCAGCCATCGCGCAGCGGGCGGCTCCGCCGGCCGACCGGCCGGAGGCTCTCGCACCAGCAGGGCGGTCATCGCCGGGACGAAGGTGAACGACAGGATGAAGGCCCCCACCAGGGCCAGCATCAGCGTCGCCGCCATCGGCTGGAAGGTCTTGCCCTCGACCCCTTCGAGCAGCAGCAGCGGGGCGAAGACCAGCAGGATGACGAGCTGGCCGAACGCCGCCGGCCGCACCATCTGCCGCGCCGCCTCACCCGCCAGCGACAGCCGCTCGTCCCGCCGCAGCGGACGATCCAGTTCGCCCCGTCGCGCCGACATCCGCCGCAGGGTGTTCTCGATGACCACGATGGCGCCATCGACCAGCAGGCCGAAATCGAGGGCGCCCAGGCTCATCAGGTTTCCGCTGATGCCGAAGCGGTTCATGCCGGTCACCGCGAACAGGAAGGCCAGCGGGATCATCAACGCGGCGATCAGCGCGGCACGGACATTTCCCAGCATCACGAACAGCACCGCCACCACCAGCAACGCCCCTTCGGCCAGGTTGCGCGACACCGTAGCGATCGTCGCATCGACCAGGCGGCCGCGATCGAGCAGCACCTCGGTCGTCAGTCCTGGCGGGAGGCTCCGTCCAACTGTCTCCAGCCGCTCGCCGGCGGCGTGGGCGGCGGTGCGGCTGTTGCCGCCGGCCAGCATCAGCGCCACGCCGATCACCGACTCCCGGCCGCCCAGCGTCGCCGCGCCCAGTCGCGGCTCGGCGCCGATCGACACCCGTGCGAGGTCGCCGACCGTGACGACCCGGCCGCCGCGGTTGACCACCGGCGCGCGGCGCAGATCCTCGACGCCGGACGCGCGCGCATCGCCCCGGACGATCACCGCCTCGCCGGCGCGCTCCATGAAGCCGGCGCCGGTCTGGTCATTGGCGCGGCGAAGCGCCGCCACCAGATCGGCCAGCGAGACGCCGCTCGCCGACAGGGCCGCGACGTCGGGCTGAACCACATAGGCCTTCACATGGCCGCCGATGCTGTCGATCCCGGCGATGCCCGCCGCCCCGCGCATCCCGGGCGCCACCACCCAGTCCTGCACCGTCCGTAGGTAGGTGAGGCGCTCGGCCTCGCTCCGCAGCCGCTCGCCTTCTGGCGTCAGGAAGTCGCCGTCGGGCTGCCAGCCCGGCCGCCCCGCCACCGCGCGGGCGCGATCGAAGCGCTCGAAGCCAAGCGACCAGACCAGCACCTCGCCCAGACCGGTGGTGATCGGCGCCATGGCCGGCCGCGCACCCTCGGGCAGGCGCTCGCCGGCCTCGTCCAAGCGCTCGGCGACCTGCTGGCGGGCGAAATAGATGTCGGTCCCGTCGCGGAAGATGGCGGTGACCTGGCTGAAACCGTTGCGCGACAGCGAACGGGTGCGCTCCAGTCCGGGGATGCCCGCCAGGGCGGTCTCGACGGGATAGGTGACCTCCCGCTCGACCTGGTCGGGCGACAGGGCCGGGATCAGGGTCGTGACCTGCACCTGGACATTCGTGATGTCCGGAACGGCGTCGATCGGCAGCCGCGTGGCCTGGAACAGGCCCCAGGTCGCGAGGAGGGCCACCATCGCGGCGACGAGCCAGCGATGACGCACCGAGGCGTCGATGAGGGCGGAAAGCATCGGCGGTTCCCCCTCAGTGGCCGTGGCCGGCTTCGCCCTTGGCGAGCTCGGCTTTCAGCAAGAAGGCGCCCCTGGCGGCGATGCGCTCGTCGCCATTCAGGCCTTCGAGGATCTCAATTCGGTCGCGGACCCGGCGTCCTGTCCTGACCGGGACCATCCGGAACCGGTCCGATTCAGCGACGAAGACCACCGAACGCCCCTCGACCGTCTGGACCGCATCGGCCGGCGCGGTCAGCACCCGGGTCGATCCGGGCCCTTCCGCCAGGGCGGAGACGGGCGTGCCGGGCGGCGGCGCGGCGCCGATGGCCCTCGCGCGCACCACGGCGGCGCCGCTTGCCGGATCGGCGTCCGGCGATACCCCGATGACGCGGGCGGAGAAGGGCTCGCGCCCCGGGGCGCTGACGCGGAGCGTCATGCCCGCCGCCAGCGCCTCGCCTGTCTGCGGCGGTGTGCGGAACACCAGATCGACCCTGGAGGGATCGGAGATTTCTGCGACCATGTCACCATCGGCGACCACCCGTCCTGGAGAGGCCGGCAGGTTGACGACCACCCCGCCGATCGGCGCCCGCAGCAGGATGCGGCCCGACGCGTCGGGCGCTCCCGCCGCGACGACCCGGGCGCTGGCGGCGCGCGCGCGCGCTTCGGCGCCCAAGGCTTCGGCCTCCGAAATGTCCACCTTCTGCCGGGCGGCCCAGCCCTGTTGGTGAAGGCTCAGGTCCCGCTGATGGACGGCGCGCGCGGTGCGAGCCTGGGCCTGGGCCGCGTCCGCCTCTGCGCGCAGCGTCGCCGCCTCCGGGCTGACGAGGATAGCGATGGCCTGACCGGCGCGGACCGTCTGGCCCGGCGCGACCAGCAGTCGCTCGACACGTCCGGCGACGATGGCCGAGACCGGCGCACGGGCGTCAATGGCGGCCTCGACCCGTCCGGACAGGGGCGAAAGACCAAGGCCGTCCCGGGCTAGCCCCTCGACGGTGATGCCGGCCGCCATGGCCTTCGCCGGGGTGATCCCGGCGGCGTCTTCGTGATGATCGTCTTCATCGCCATGCGCCGCCTCCGAGGACGGCGAGGTGGCGACAGGTGAAAGGCGCGCAAGGGCGAAGCCCGTGGCGAGCGCCGCCGCCAAGGCGGCGGCGGACAGGGCGACGCGGATCGCGGGTCGCCGCGCCCGCGTCGACGCGGGCGAATGTCGGGAGGTCATGCTCCAGCTCCGGATTGAGAGACGTCGGGCGCGCGAACGCGCGGCGGGACGTCAGCTCCGGGGCGGGCGGGTCAGTCGGTCGGGGTGGCGGGACATCAGGGCCGCCTCGGCAGGCGAGGCCCGATCGGCGCGGTGAAAGACAGGGTCGGCCTGTTCGCCGCTCAGGGGCGGGGTCCCGCTGGCGCCATGATGGCAATGGCCATGCGTGCAGTCCCCGGCATGCCCGGCATCCTCGCCCTGGCAGGCGCCGGGCCCATGATCGGCATGCTGTGAGACGGACTCGGCGGGCGCCGGCTCCCAGGCGCAGGCGGCGGCTTCGACTCCCTGGCCGAGCACAAGCAGCATCGCGGCGAGCGACGCCAGCAGGGTGAGCAGGTGGAAACGGAACGACCGACGGGCCATGGGCCTTGCTATCACGCCGTCGGGAGCGGCGAAAGTCGCCGCTCCCGCACAGGTCTACATGTTCGGATAGTTGGGGCCGCCGCCGCCTTCGGGTGTGGTCCAGACGATGTTCTGCGACGGGTCCTTGATGTCGCAGGTTTTGCAGTGGACGCAGTTCTGGGCGTTGATCTGGAACTTAGGATTGGCGCCCTGCTCGTCGTACAGCACCTCGTAGACGCCGGCCGGGCAGTAGAGGCGGGCCGGTTCGCCGTAGCGCGGCAGGTTGACGTCGATCGGGATCGACGGGTCCTTGAGCTTGAGGTGCGCCGGCTGGTCTTCCTCGTGATTGGTCGCCGACAGGAAGACCGAGGACAGCTTGTCGAAGCTGATCACGCCGTCGGGCTTGGGATAGACGATCTGCTTGTAGTCCTTGGCCAGGCCCGTGGACTCCGCATCGGTCTTGCCGTGCTTGAGGGTGCCTAGGAGAGAGAAGCCGAAGAGCTGGTTGCACCACATGTCGAACATGCCGACCGCGCCGCCCAGGCCCGTGCCCAGCTTCGACAGCAGCGGCTTGGCGTTGCGGACCTTCTTCAGCTCCTTGTAGACCCAACTGCCTTCGTAGGCGGTCTGGTACTCGACCAGTTCGTCCGCCTCGCGCCCGCCCTGCAGCGCCGCGTAGGCGGCCTCGGCGGCCATCATGCCGGTCTTCATGGCGTTGTGGCTGCCCTTGATGCGGGGCACGTTGACGAAGCCGGCCGAGCAGCCGACCAGCACGCCGCCCGGGAAGGTCAGCTTGGGCACCGACTGCAGGCCGCCCTCGGTGATGGCGCGGGCGCCGTAGGCGATGCGCTTGCCGCCCTCGAGGTAGGGCTTGACCGAGGGGTGGTGCTTGAACCGCTGGAACTCGTCGAAGGGCGACAGGAAGGGGTTCTTGTAGGACAGGTGCACCACGTAGCCGATGGCCACGTAGTTGTCCCCGAAGTGGTACATGAAGCTGCCGCCGCCGGTGTTGTTATCCAGCGGCCAGCCCGTCGTGTGCTGGGCCAGGCCGGGGCGGTGGTTCTCGGCCGGAACCTGCCACAGCTCCTTCAGGCCGATGCCGTACTTCTGCGGCTCCTTGCCCTTGGACAGGTCGAAGCGCGCGATCAGCTGCTTGGCCAGCGAGCCGCGCACGCCCTCGGCGATGAACACATACTTGCCGTGCAGCTCCATGCCGGGCTGGTAGTCGGGCTTCTTCTCGCCGTCCTTGCCGATGCCGACGACGCCGACGACGACGCCCTTCACCGAACCGTCCTCGCGGTAGACGAGGTCAGAGGCGGCGAAGCCCGGATAGATCTCGACGCCGAGGTTCTCGGCCTGGGTCGCCAGCCAGCGGCAGACGTTGGCCAGCGAAGCGATGTAGCAGCCGTCGTTGTGCATGAACGGCGGCATGGCGAACATCGGCAGGTCCAGCTCGCCCTGCGGCCCCAGCAGCAGGAAGCGGTCCTTGGTGACCGGGGTCTCGAGCGGCGCGCCCTGTTCCTTCCAGTCGGGGATCAGCTCGTTCAGCGCCTTGGGGTCGATGACCGCGCCCGACAGGATGTGCGCCCCGACCTCGGAGCCCTTTTCCAGCAGGGCGACAGAAACCTCGGTCCCGGCTTCGGCGGCAAGCTGTTTCAGACGGATGGCCGCGGCCAGGCCGGCGGGGCCCCCGCCGACGATGACCACGTCATACTCCATGAACTCGCGTTCTTCGCCAGCGGCCGTTTCGTCGCTCATGGTCCGTCCTCGTTCGATCCTCAGGGGTGCTTATCGTTAGCGGACGCGACGGCGGTCAAGCGCCAAAGGGCTCAAGAACCCCGCAAAAGCGCCGCCAGTTCGGGCGCAAGGGTTTCGGCGAACGGATTGGCGACCGTTGTCCCCCGCCAGCGGAACCCGGGATGCATGTCTTCCGACAGCAGAAGCTCGCAACCGGCCCGGGCGGCTGACGCCAGGATCAGCCCGTCCCAGACCTGCAGATGATGACCGGCGGCCAGGTCGAGAGCGTCTTCGAAGATGTCCCGATCCGGAAACACGACCTCGACGAAGGCGCTCCAGTCCTCGATCGCGCTGCGCGCGGCCTGGCGCGTCCGGCCGCCCTTGCGGGTCAGCACCGCATACAGTTCACCGAGAACCTGGGATGGCGCGACGACACTGCGCGGCTCCAGGGCGGCCAGGATCGCCCTGGTCCTGGCGAACATCCCGTCGCCGTTCAGTCCCTCGGCATAGGCCAGCACGTTGGTGTCGAGGGCCACCCTCACGAGTCAGTCCTCGTAGAGCTCGGCCCGGGTCCAGGTTCCGGCGTCCGTCCGGGGCTGCCTGTCCAGGCGCTCCAGCAGGGCGTCGCGGGCGGCTCGCCGCTCGCGATCATCCTCGGCGGCGGGCGCGAGCCGCGCGATCGGGCGACCGTGGGAGGTGACGATGAAGCTCTCGCCGGCGCCGACCTGTCTCAGCAGTTCGGAGAACCGCCGGTTCGCTTCAGTGGCTGTAATCGTCCGGGCCATTCCTGAAATATAGTGACTTTCACTACATCTGTCCATTTCCACAGTCGGATGACGACGGCGTGTCGGCGCCCTATCGTCGACAGCGATGACCGCCGCCCTCGACTCGCGCGCCGCCGAGAGCCTGCTCGCCTTCTGGGCCGACGCGGGAGTCGATGCGCTGTATGGCGATGCGCCCTTCGACAGGCTGGCCGAGGGGCAGCTTCGCCTTCAGGCCAAGGCGCGGCCCGCACCGCCGCCCACGCCCATCCGGCCGGCGCGCCCCGGCGCCCCCGCCGCGCCAGATATCGGCCAGGCCCTGGACCAGGCCCGCGCCCTGGCCGCCGGCGCAGAGACGCTGGAGGCTCTGGCCGAGGCCATCGCAGGGTTCGAGGGCTGTCCGCTGCGCCACCAGGGCGCCCGCCAGTCGGTCTTCGCCCGCGGCAATCCTCAGGGGCCGGTGCTGGCCATCGGCGAGGGCCCAGGCGCGGAAGAGGACGCCCAGGGCCAGCCGTTCGTCGGTCGCGCCGGCAAGCTGCTGGACCGGATGTTCGCCGCCGCCGGGCTGACCGACCGCGTCTTCATCACCAACACCGTCTTCTGGCGCCCGCCCGGCAACCGGGCGCCGACGCCGGCCGAGCAGGCGGTCTGCGCGCCCTTTCTCGAACGCGCCATTCAGCTGGTCAGGCCAAGGCTTCTGCTGCTGATCGGCGGACCGTCCGCCAAGTCGATGCTGAACCGCGAGGAAGGCATCCTGACGCTTCGCGGCCGCTGGATGGAGTGGAAGTCCTCCGACGGCGCGCTGGAGATCCCGGCCATGCCGACGCTGCATCCGGCCTTCCTGCTGCGCCAGCCGGCGGCCAAGAAGAAGGCCTGGCAGGACCTGCTGACCTTCACCGAGCGCCTCGACCGCCAGACCCGACCCGACGCCTGAAACGGGTTTTCCCCGGCGACGGGTCGGCCTATTCCTGCCCGCTTCTTGCAGTAGGTCGCGTTGTAGCGGGCTGATGGCTCGTGGCGGGACCGACGGGCGAAGCCTGGGGCGGCCGATCCGGCGGGATCGGCGCCGGCTCCGGCCGAAGACGACACCGGAAGGGGGGCCGATGGCGGCGGGCTGGGACAGGGCGAAGGCATGGGGCGTTCTCGTCGCCCTTCTGGCGGCGATCTGGGTCTTCGCCGCGCCGGCCCAGGCGCGCGAGCTGCCGCTCAGCCCCGCCGACGAAGCCCGCTATCGCACCGCCTTCGACGCCGCCGAGCGCGGTGACTTCAAGGCCGCCGAGGCCGCCCTGGCCGGGGTCAAGGACCGCTCGCTCGTCGGCCATGTGCGCTTCATCAAGCTGATGCATCCGACCGCCTACACCGCCAGCTACGACGATCTGGCGGCCTGGCTGGAGGAGTACGCCGAGCTGGGCGGCGCCGAGCGGATCCACGCCCTGGCCCTAAAGCGGCGTCCCGCCAGCGCCCGGCTGCCGAAATCCCCGCCCTTCCTCGCCGCCTCGCGACAGTGGACCCAGGGCGAACAGGCGGCCAGCGGCGACGCCGGATTCCGCGCCCGCGACGCCTACTACTCGGGCGAGGTCGAGAAGGCCTACATCCTCGCCCCCGCCGCCGGAGAGCCCTGGGTGGCCGGGCTGGCGGCCTGGCGGCTGGGCAAGCTGGTCGAGGCGCGGCGCTTCTTTCTGATGGTCGCCGAGGACGACACCAACGACGACTGGGTCCGCACGGGCGGCTGGTTCTGGGCTGGGCGCACCGCCGAGCGTCTGGGCGAATACGACGAGGCTCGCCGCTATTTCCTCAACGCCGCCGCCGTGCCCCACACCTTCTATGGCCTGCTGGCGACGCGAAAGCTGGAGCTGGATGCGGCCAAGCCGCGCGTCATCCAGGCTGGCGCGCCCGTCCGGCCCGCCCCTCCCCCGCCCGAGCCCGAGCGTCTGGTCAGGACCTCTAGCGGTCCCGAGGCGCGGCGCGCCGACAACCTGATCGAGCGGGATCCCCGGGCCCGCCGCGCCGCCGCCCTTGTGCAGGTCGGCCGCCAGGCCGAAGCGGCGGCCGAACTGCGCGTCGGCCTCGCCCTGGCCACCAGCGCCACCGCCGAGCGCGAGTGGCAGGGGCTGATCGAGACCCTGCGCACCCCGCTCCAGCTGGCCTCGGCCCCGATGACGGCGGGCAAGCCGCGCACGAAGGCCCGCCCCTCGCGGCCGGAGGTGTACGAAGCGCCGGAACTCTATCCCGAGGGCGGCTTCACCCTGAACCGGGCGCTGGTCTATGCCGTGGTGCGCCAGGAGAGCCGCTTCAATCCCTATGCCTACAGCTCGGCCGGCGCGGTCGGCCTGATGCAGGTGCTGCCCGAATCGGCGGCGCGGGCGGCGGGCGACGACCACCTGACCATCAACATCATGCCGTTGTTCGACCCGCCGGTGAACCTGCGCATCGGTCAGGACTACATCACCTGGCTGATCGAGCGGGGCCTTGGCGGGGGCGAGGAGTCCTGGGACCTGTTCCAGATCATCGGCGCCTACAACGCCGGCCCCGGCGCGGTGCTCAAGACCCGCCGCCGCATGGAGCCCGGAGCCGACGCCCTGCTGATCATGGAAAGCCTGCCGGCCGGCCAGACGCGGGTCTATGTCGAGCGGGTCTCGTTCGGCTACTGGACCTATCTGCGCATGTTCGGCCAGCCGACGCCGACGCTGGACGCCGCCGTACGCTACGAGCGCATCATCGACATCCGCTTGGATCGCTAGAGCATGCGGGCGTCCAGCCGCCTGAGGCTGCGCCGGCCCAGCGCCCGCACCAGCGAGGCATGGTCGCCGCCGATGTTCCGCAGGCTCAGCCGGTCCAGCCGCCGGGCAGAGACCAGCAGTCCCGCCCGCGCCGAGGGCGTTCCGCCCATGGCCATCCCGACCGAACGCAGCGGCCCCTCGCCTGCCCGGAAGTAGCCGACGGCCTCGATGCCGGTCGCCATGTGCGCCGCCGCAGCCGTCATCCAGTCCGCCTCCAGCCGGGCGCCGGGCTCCAGCAGCAGCATCCAGTCGCCGCGCATCGCCGCCCGCACCCGCGCCCACAGCCCGGCCGCCTCGCCCCGCTCCAGGATGGTCGCGCCGGCGTCGGCGGCGATCTCGACCGTCGGGTCGGTCGAGCCGTCATCCAGCACGATCAGTTCCTTGACCAGCCCCTCCACCGCCGCCGGCACCAGCGGCGGCAGGGTCTGGGCCAGGGCGGCGGCGTCGTTGCGGGTCAGGATGACGACCGAGATCATGCCGCCGTTTGACAGGCGACCGGCCCTCCCCGTCAATCGCCGCCGCGCGCGACCGTCGCGATTGCCGACGAACGACGTGGCGAAAGCCGATTTGTTCTTGTTTTGTTTCGCGCCGGTCCTATCCTCGCGCCATGTCGCCCATCCCTCCGAACACCAAGGGCCGCGGCGCGCGGACCAACGACACCAGCCGCTTCCTGGAGCTCAAGCGCGAGGCGTTCGACGATGGCTGGACGCCCGAGGACGCCCAGCCGCGCCCGCTGCGCACGGTCATCGAGACCGACAGCGCCCGCACCATCATCTGCAGCAACGACAGCCCCGACATCGGCTTCAACAAGTCGATCAATCCCTATCGCGGCTGCGAGCACGGCTGCATCTACTGCTACGCCCGCCCCGCCCACGCCTATCTCGGCCTCTCGCCCGGCCTCGACTTCGAAAGCCGGCTGTTCTTCAAGCCGCACGCGCATGAACTGCTGGCCCGCGAGCTGTCGCGCAAGCGCTACCGGCCTGAGGTGATCCACATCGGCGGCGATACCGACCCGTATCAGCCGATCGAGCGGCGCCTGCGCGTGACCCGGCGGGTGCTGGAGACGCTGGTCCGCTTCCGCCACCCCTTCACCCTGATCACCAAGTCCTCGCTGATCGTCCAGGATCTCGACATCCTGGCCCCGGCGGCGCGGGACGGGCTGGCGCGGGTGGCGGTGTCGATCACCACGCTGGACCGCCGGCTGGCGCGCAGCATGGAGCCCCGCGCCGCTACGCCCGAGAAGCGGATCGAGGCCGTGCGCGCCCTGTCGGCCGCCGGCGTGCCGACGGCGGTGATGTTCGCCCCGGTGATTCCCGGCCTCAACGACCATGAGCTGGAAGCGGTGCTGGAGCGGTCGGCCGAGGCCGGGGCCATGACGGCGGGCTATGTCGTGCTGCGCCTGCCGCGCGAGATCGCCGCCCTGTTCCAGGAGTGGCTGGCCAGCGACCATCCCGACCGGGCCTCGCGGGTCATGTCGCTGGTGCGCCAGATGCGCGGCGGCGCCGACTATGTCGCCGCCTTCGGCGAGCGCCAGAAGGGCCAGGGCCCGATCGCCGAACTGATCGCCAGCCGCTTCGCCGCCGCCCGCCGCCGCTACGGCCTGGACGGCGAGATGCCGCCGCTGGACCTCGGCGCCTTCCGCGTGCCGGCCAAGGCCGGCGACCAGCTCGACCTGTTCGGCCAGCCGGCGGCGAGCGTTGCCGACCTGCCGGACGTGAGCGCCCTGCGCGGCGCCACGGCCAATCCCGCTCACGGGCCTTCGGACACGGCGGGCCAGACCGGGACGGAGCCCTGCCTGCATCGCGGCCATGCCCTGTGGCGGACGGGCGAGCCGGCCGCCGAACCGGTCAGCGGGAAAACACCGCCGCCAGCTCCACATGGGGCGACCAGAGGAACTGGTCGACGGGCAGGACGCGCTCGAGCCTGAATCCGGCGTCGCACAGCACCCGTGCATCCCGCGCGAAGCTGGTCGGGTTGCAGCTTACGCCCACCACGCGCGGCGCGGCCGAAAGGGCGATCTCGCGCGCCTGCTCCAGCGCCCCGGCGCGCGGCGGGTCGAACACCACCACATCCACCCTGGCCAGCTCCCGCGCCAGCACCGGCCGGCGGACCAGGTCGCGCGCCTCGGCGGTGACGCCCTTGAGCCCGCTCGCCGCGCCGGCTGCGGCCTTCAGCGCGGCGATGGCCGGGGCGGCGAAGTCGGCGGCGTGCACCGCGCCCACCTGCGCCAGCCGGAAGGTGAAGGTGCCGACGCCGCAGAACAGGTCGGCGATGCGGCTCGCGCCCTGGGCCGCCTCCACCGCGAAGTCGGCCATCACCGCCTCGGCGGCCGGAACCGCCTGCAGGAAGCTGCCCGGCGGCAGGGCGACATGGGCCGGGCCCAGCGTCACCACCGGCTGTCGGGCGAGGTAGACCATCTCCCCGGCCATGGTCACCCGGGCGAAGTCGGCCGCCTGCGCCGCTTCGGCCGCGCGCAGCCGGGCATCGGCCGACAGCCCGCCCGAGCGCCGCTCCACCCCGGTCACGTCGATATCCAGGCCCGTGCGCGTCAGCGTCACATGCAGCGTGGGCGCCGACTTGGGATGCTCCAGGAATGGCGCCGCCAGCGCCCGCAGACCCGGCAGGGCCGCCACCAGTCGGGGATCGGCAACCACGCAGGTCTCGATGGGAACCAGCCGCCAGCTGCGCCTGGCCTTGAAGCCCAGGATCGCCCCGCCCTTGCCCGGCCGCGCGTGCAGCGCCACGCGCCGCCGCGTGCCGGGCGCCGCCGCCCAGGTCGCCGCCACCTCGGTCTCCAGACCCTCGCGCGACAGGGCCTCGATGATCCGCTGCCGCTTCCAGTCGAGATAGGGCTCGGCCCGCCAGTGCTGCAGGGCGCAGCCGCCGCAGTCGCCGAAATGCGGACAGGGCGGCGCCACCCGGTCCTCGCTCGCCGACAGCAGCTCGACGATCTCCCCTCGCCCGCCCTCGACCCTGACGCTGGCCCGCTCGCCGGGCAGCGACAGGGGCACGAACAGGCCCTCGCCCGACACGCCGTCGCCCTGGGCGCCCATGCGATCGAGGACAACGGTGCGTGGCGCGGTCAATCGCCCCTCCCTGGAACCTGCCGGAACATCCGGCGGTTAATGGCGCAGCGGAGCGGACAAGTCGCCCCGTGAATGCAAAGGCCCATCAACGAAGATGAACGGATCGATCAAGTTGCGTTCAGGAAAAGCCCGCCATCTTCACCAACCCTGAGGCGGCCTGCGCCCCGTCGGGCGAGCCGCCAAAGCCGAAAGAGGACAAGCAGATGCGCACCCTCCTGACCATGGCCGTGGCCGCAACCATCGCCGCTCCGGTCTTTATCGCTCCTACCTACGCCTCCGCCCAGATGTACAGCCGCTATGGCAATGGCGACGTCTGCAACTGGGAGCGCGATCGCCAGAAGAAGAAGGGCACCGTCGCCGGCGCCGTGATCGGCGGCGTGCTCGGCGCGGCTGTCGCGGGCGACGGCAACAAGGCCGAAGGCGCGCTGCTGGGCGGCACCGTCGGCGCCTTCGCCGGCCGCCAGGCGGCCGAAGGCTCGTTCCGCTGCTCCAACTACCCCCGGCGCTATCGCGCGGCGAACCGCCAGAACTGCCGCTGGGTCCAGGAGTACCGCGGCGGCCGCTGGCAGGGCTTCGAGGTCTGCCGCTACCGTGACGGCGTCTGGCGCCCCAGCGGTCGCTACTGATCGCTTCAATCAGGGGGTCCGGCGCTGCCGGGCCCTTCCCTTCAAGGAGAGCAAGGCATGAAGACCCCCACCCGCATCGTCGCCGGCGCCGCGCTCGCCGCTCTCCTGGCCGGCGGCCTGGCCGTCGCGCCCGCCTCGGCCCAGTCCTATGGCGATCGCCGCTACGAGCGCTATGACGACGGCTATCGCTATGACCCCTGCCGCCGCGAGCGGACCCAGCGGGGAACCGGCGGCGCCCTGGTCGGCGCCGGCCTCGGGGCCCTGGCCGGCGGCAACATCGCCGGCAGCGGCGCCCGCACCGAAGGCGCGGTGATCGGCGGCCTGCTGGGCGCCCTGGTGGGCGGCAATGTCGGCGCCTCCTCGGCGGCCTGCGTCGAGGGCGAGTACCGCGAGGCCCCGCCCCCGCCCCGCGTCAATTATTACGACGATCGCGAGGGCTACGCGGCCTATGAGGACGACTACGGCTACGACGACGAGGAGCCGGTCTATGTCGCTCCGGTCCGTTCGGCCGGTCCCGACGAGTGCACCCTCGCCGAAAGCCCGATCTATCTGCCGGACGGCACGGTCCAGAAGCGGTTCGTCCGCGTCTGCCGCGACGCTTCAGGCCGCTATCAGGTCGTCGACTGACGAGGCTCGGTCCCGGTCTCCCGGACCGCCCACAGCAGGTACTCGTGATTGCCGTCGCCGCCCGTGATCGGGCTGTCGGCGGTGTCGCGGACGCTCCAGCCTGACGCCTCCAACCAGGCCGAGACGGCGGCGAGCGCGTCCGCCCGCGCCTGCGGATCGGTGACCAGCCCCCCCTTGCCGACCGCCTCGCGCCCGGCCTCGAACTGCGGCTTGACCAGCAGGATCAGGTCCGCCCCCGGCCGCGCCAGCGCCAGCGCCGCCGGCAGGGCCTTGGTGGCCGAGATGAAGCTGACGTCGCAGACCACCAGGTCCGGCGCGGCGTCCAGGTCCTCTATGGTCAGCCCGCGCGCGTCCCGCCCCGACAGCTCGACCAGCCGATCATTCTGCGCCACCCGGGGATGAAGCTGCCCCCGGCCGACATCGACCGCATGGACCCGCGCCGCGCCCCTGTGCAGGCAGACTTCCGAAAACCCGCCGGTCGAGGCGCCGATGTCGAGCACCCGCCGCCCCTCGACCACCACCGGCCAGCGCTCCAGCGCCGCCACCAGCTTCAGCGCCGCCCGCCCCACCCAGGGATGCGCCGCCTCCGCCAGGATCTCGGCCTCCGCCTCGACCATCTCCGAAGGCCGCCCCACCGGCCTTCCTCCGACACGAACCTTCCCCGCCTCGATCGCCGCACGCGCCCGGGCGCGGCTGTCGAACAGTCCGCGCTCGACCAGCAGAATGTCGATCCGCTTGCGCACCCGCGAGCCATACCACCGACCGGGGGGAGCACCAGCCATGACGTGGTGGTCAGGGATGGCGAAGGGGCCTTGCCCCCTCCACCCCGTCGCCGATGGCGCCGGGGTCCCCCTCGTTGGCTGTTCGCCCGCGAGGCGGGCGGGGGAGGATCTTGAGTGTGGGCGGCTGAACCAATGGAAGATGCTCCCCCGCTGCAAAGCAGCGGACTGGGGGAGCTGTCGGCGAAGCCGACTGAGGGGGCTGCGCTGCGTCCTTCGACACGCGCTGCGCGCTGCTCGGGATGACGGGCTTTGGGCGCCCTTACCCCTCTACGTCATGCTGGGCAGCGGCCGACGACCGCGTGTCGAAGCACGCACCCGCCCGCCCCCTCGATGAAGGCCTACTTCTTCTTCGCCGCGCCCGCCGGCGGCTTGGGTTGGGCGCGGGGGGCGCCGGCTTTCTGGCCGGGCTTCATGAACTTGACCAGGACCCGCTGGCCGACCAGCAGCGGCGCGCCGTCGGCGCTGACCACCACCTCGACCACCCGCTCATCGCTGCGCTGGGTCGGATCGTCCGAGGCCAGCTTGCGGGCGCCGAACACGCCGGCGCGGCGCAGGACCTTGCCGGTGTAGACCTTGGACGGGTCGGACTCCGGCGTGATCTCGACTTCCTGGCCGATCGTCACGTTCGGGATGTCGGCCTCGACGATCTCGGCGCGGACGATGCGGGCAGTGTTCGGCTCGAGGTCGAACATGGTCGAGACGTTCAGGGTCGAGGCGCCGGCGCCGGGGTTGGCGTAGCGGCGGGCGATGCGGCCGGCCGTCGGGGCGCGGATCACCGTCAGGTCCAGGGCGTACTCGGCTTCGCGCAGGGCCGCGCGGGCGGTGGCGACGCTGGCGCGCTGGGCGGCGATCTGGGCTTCCCAGTCGCGGATCTCGTCCTGCTGGCGGTCCAGGCGCTGCTTGGCGACGAAGTTGCTGTCCTGCAGCGTGGCCAGGCGCTGGTACTCACGGCGGGCGGCGGCCAGCTTGACGTCCATCACCCGGATCTGGCTCTCGGCCTGCACGACCTGGGCGCGGGCGCGTTCGACGGCCAGGCGCGGGTCATCGTCTTCCTGGCGGGCCAGGATCTGGCCGGCGACCACGTCCTCGCCTTCCTCGACATAGACCTCCTTGACCACCCCGCCGCGGCGCGCGGCGACCTGGATGATGCCGCCCTCGACGTCGGACTTGCCGTTGGCGATGGCCGCGAAGGGACTGGGCGCCATCATCTTGGCGGCGGCCTCGGTCTTCTTCTTCTTCTCGGCGGCCTGGCCCTGGAGGACCACGACGCCGCCGACCACCACCACGATCAGGATGGTGATGATCCAGAACCATTTGCTGCGCAGGAAACCGGGCATGGAAAGGCTGTTCCTCGATGAGGGCTAGTGGGTGAGAGGCGCGGGGTTGGCGTCCGGCGTCCGCCGGATATCGTCCAGGATCTTCCCGTCCTCGATGTGGATGACACGGTCGGCGTAGGCTTCGAGACGCGGGTCGTGCGTCACGCAGATCACGGCCGCGCCGTGCTCGGTCGCCGCCCGGCGGAGCAGCCGGATGACGACCTGACCGTTCTCCCCGTCGAGGGCCGAGGTCGGCTCGTCGGCGAAGATCAGGTCGGGATTCTTGGCCAGGGCGCGGGCGATGGCGACGCGCTGCTTCTCGCCGCCGGAAAGCTCGGACGGCCGCTGGTTCATGCGCGGGCCGAGGCCCACTTCCTGCAGCGCCGTCTCGGCGCGGCGCTCGGCCTCGGCGCCGCTGACGCCCTGGTACTTCAGGGCGGTCATCACCTGCTGCTTGGCGGTCAGCGCCGGGAACAGGTTGAAGCCCTGGAAGATGAAGCCGCAGTGGTCCAGGCGGAACTTGTCGATCCGGCCCGAGGACATGGCCCACAGGTCCGGCGCCTCCAGCGCCGAGACCCGGCCCTCGTTCGGCTCCAGCAGGCCCGACAGGGCCGCCACCAGCGTCGACTTGCCCGAACCCGACGGACCCATGACCATGGTCAGGTCGCCGTGGCGCGCGTCGAAGTCGATGCCCTTCAGCACCTCGATATGGGTCCGTCCGGTCTTGAACCGCTTGACCAGGCCCTTGGCCTCGATGGCGACGGAGCCGACGCGCTGGCCCCCGTGACTACGCTTGGCGGGGCTCATCGCAGCAGGTCCGCAGGCTGGCTGTTCTTCAGGACGCCCATCGACATGAACCCGGAGAGCATGGCGATGAACAGGAGGAAGCCGGCGATCGCCGAAACGATCGGAAGGGGGAAGGCCATGGGTAGTCCGCCCATGGCGGCGAGGAGCGAGACCAGCCAGGTCAGCACGCCCGAGGCCAGGATGCCGACGACGCCGACCCAGAAGCTGAGCTCCATGACGATCAGCCGCAGGCTGCCCATCGACACGCCCAGGGCGCGCAGAGAGGCGAACTCCTTGATGTTGGCCATGATGGCCCCGCGCAAGGTCTGCCAGGTGATGGCGATGCCGATGATGGCGCCCATGATCACGGCGAAGACCAGGATGATGGCGATGAACTGTTCCTTGAACATCGCGCTCTCGTTGGCCGCGGACAGTTCGGACCGGGTCCAGGCCCTGAACTTGCCTTCGCCGAGCTGGTTCAACTGGGCGGCGACGATCTCGGCCCGCGCCGGATCGGCGATCTTGACCATCAGGGGAGAAACCCGCGGGCCGGTGTCGGCCTCGCCCAGCATCCGCAGGGTGTCGCGGGACATCACCAGCGTCGCCTGCATCATGTTCGGATAGCCGGTCGTGATGGCGGCGATGGTGATGGTCTTGCCATTGTAGATGGCCTTGTCGCCGAGCTCGACGCCGAGACGCCCCTTGGCGGTTTCGTCGATCGCCACCGCGTAGGGCTGGCGCAGGGTCTCGACCAGTTCGTCGGAATAGTCGGTCGGAACCGTGACGTATCCGGGGATCGCGTCGATCACCGTCACCTGGACGAATTCCATCCGCCGCCGCGTCGGGGCCTTGCCGGGAACCTGGTTCAGCGCCTCTTCCGGCGGGATGATGTTCTGGAAGCGACCGCCCGAGCCATCCATCGGCGCGACCTGCACCACTTCGGGGTGGCCGATCACCAGCGGCATCAGGCGCCGCGGCAGACCCGACGGGCCGCCATTGAACAGCGCCGTCGCGCCCGGTCCCAGCACCATGATGTCGGCGCGGGCGCGGTCGATCTGGGCGGTGAAGCCCTTGCCGATTCCCATGAACATGCCGACGAACGCCAGGACCAGAAGGCCCGAGAAGGCGAGCGCGACGACGGCCGCCATATAGCGCCGCCATTCGTAGATCAGTGTGGCCAATGCGAGCGACATGAGCGCCTGCAACCCTCCCGGAAACTGTCTCGGGTATGGACGCAAGCTTCGCTCCCGACCAAGTTAAATCGGGGTAAGGACGGCCCGTGAGCCTAGCCAAGAGGGCGGACTGCGCGGTAAGGCCGCAGGCCTTAGGCATAACCTGCTCCTGTTTCACGGATCGAAAGAGCATTCATGACCCGTTTCGCCCTGTTGTCCGGCGCCTGCGCGCTCGCGCTGTCGGCCTCCGCGCTCATCGCCACCCCCGCCGCCGCCGATGAAGGCATGTGGACCTTCGACAACCTGCCGGTCGAGAAGATCAAGCAGGACTACGGCGTCACCCTGGACCAGAAGTGGCTGGACAACGTCCGTCTCTCGGCCGTGCGCCTGCAGGGCTGCTCGGCCTCGTTCGTGTCGCCCGACGGCCTGATCCTGACCAACAACCACTGCATCGTCGGCTGCACCTCCGCCCTCTCCTCGGGCGGCAAGGTCGACTATGTGAAGGCCGGCTTCATGACCGACCGCCGCGAGGACGAGCTGCAGTGCCCGGGCGCGACGGCGGAAGTCCTGCTGACCATCACCGACGTCACCGACCAGGTCCGCGCCGCCGGCGCCGGCAAGACGGGCGAGGACTTCGTCAAGGCGCGTGACGCGGCCATGGTCTCGGCCGAAAAGGCCGTCTGCGGCGGCAAGGCCAACCTGCGCTGCCAGACCATCAGCTTCTACCGGGGCGGCCAGTACAAGGTCTATCAGTTCCAGCGCTACACCGACGTGCGCCTGGTCTTCGCGCCGGAGTTCGACATCGCCTTCTTCGGCGGCGACCCGGACAACTTCAACTTCCCCCGCTACGACCTGGATGCCGCCTTCCTGCGCGCCTACGACAACGGCAAGCCGGTCAAGGTGAAGAACTATCTCAAGTGGAACCCCGACGCGCCGAAGGAAGGCGACCTGACATTCGTCGTCGGCAACCCGGGCTCGACCGAGCGCCTGCTGACCGTCAGCCAGCTTGAGACCCAGCGCGACGTGACCATCCCGGTCGCCCAGCTGCAGCGGTCCGAAATGCGCGGCCGCCTGATCCAGTTCGGTCGCCTGGGCGTCGAGGAAAAGCGCATCTCCGACGACGTGCTGTTCGGCCTGGAGAACGGCTTCAAGGTCTTCTACGGCCGCCAGCTGACGCTCAACGACAAGGCCTTCATGGACGCCAAGCGCGCCGCCGAGGCCGAGTTGCGCGCCAAGGTCGCCGCCGATCCCAAGCTGTCGGCCGAGATCGGCGATCCCTGGAGCGAGATCGAGAAGGCCCAGAAGGCCGCCGCCGACCAGTACCTCGTCTACCGTCAGCTCGAGACCGAAGCCGGCGGCGGTTCGCGCCTCTACGGCTGGGCGCGCACCATCGTTCGCGGCGCCAGGGAGCGGGCCAAGCCCGAGGCCGAGCGTGACGGCGACTTCAGCGACGCCCGCGTGGCCAGCACCCGCCGCGCCCTGATGGCGCCCCGGCCGATCGAGGCGCCGATGGAGACGCTGCGCATCGAGCACTGGCTGCTCAAGAGCCGCGAATACCTCAGCCCCGACCATCCGGGCGTCAAGGCGCTGCTGGGCAAGGACAGCCCCGAAGGCCTGGCCTCGCAGCTGGTCTCCGGCAGCAAGCTGGGCGACCCGGCCGTCCGCGCCGCCCTCTGGGACGGCGGCCTGGAAGCGGTCGAGAAGTCGGACGACCCGATGATCCGGTTCGTCCTGCGCACCGAGGGTCTGGGCGCCGAGGCCGACCGCAAGTGGAAGGCCGAGGTTTCCGGTCCGACCGACGCGGCCGCCGAACGCATCGCCCGCGCCCGCTTCGCGGTCTACGGCGACAAGGTCTATCCGGACGCCACCTTCTCGCTGCGCCTGAGCTACGGCAAGGTCGAGGGCTGGAGCTATCGTGGCCAGACCATCCCGGCCACGACCGACATCGCCGGCACCTATGATCGGGCGACCGGCCAGGCGCCCTACGCCCTGCCGGAAAGCTGGATCAAGGCCAAGGACAGGCTGAACGGCAAGGTCGTGTTCAACTTCGTCACGACCAACGACATCATCGGCGGCAACTCCGGCTCGCCGGTGATCGACGCCCGCGGCCGCGTCATCGGCGCCGCGTTCGACGGCAACATCCACAGCCTGGGCGGCGCCTACGGCTACGACGGTTCGATCAACCGCACCGTCGTCGTCTCGACCGCCTCCATCACCGAAGCGCTGACCAAGGTCTACGGCCGCGACGCGCTGGTGAAGGAACTGCTGGGCAAGTAGGGCCCGCAGGGGTCCGGACCGGAGCCTCCGGTCCGGACCCCGCTCGCCATGGTCGCCGCCGCCGCCCGAAAGCGGGTTTCCACCCGCCGGGACCCGCGCTAGGCCTGCGCCATGAGCCTCTCCCCTGATCGCATCGCCGAGTTCGAGACCTTCCTGATCGCGCTGAACCGCGCGTCGGGCGAGGCCATCCTGCCGCTGTTCCGCGCCGACCACGGCCTGGAGAACAAGCTCGAGGGCGCCGGCTTCGATCCCGTCACCGAGGCCGACAAGGGCGCCGAGCGCGTCATCCGCGCCCTGATCGCCGAGCGCTATCCCGACCATGGCGTGATCGGCGAGGAGTACGGCGAGGATCGCCCCGACGCCGAATTCGTCTGGGTGCTGGATCCCGTCGATGGCACCCGCGCCTTCGTCGCCGGCCTGCCGCTGTGGACCACCCTGATCGGCCTGCGCCACCAGGGCCGCCCCGTGCTGGGCTCGATCGGCCAGCCCTATCTGCAGGAAATCTTCATGGGCCACGCCGGCGCATCGCGGCTCATCAGCCGCGCCGGCGAGCAGCCCCTGAAGGTGCGCCAGTGCCCCCTGCTGACCGAGGCGGTCATCTGCACCACCGATCCGGCCATCCTGACCGGTCCAGAGCTCGGCAGCTGGACCCAGGTGCGCGCCGCCGCCCGGCTGGCGCGGCTGGGCCTCGACGCCTACGGCTACGCCATGGTCGCCATGGGCAAGATCGATCTGGCGCTCGACACCGGCCTCAAGGTCTGGGACGTCGAGGCGGTGATCCCGGTGATCCAGGGCGCCGGCGGCGTCTGCGCCCAGTGGGATGGCCGCCCCGCCCGCACCGACGGCGGCCAGTTCGCCTTCGCCGGAGACCAGCGCGTCCTCGACGAGGCCCTGGTCACCCTGCGCCGCTCGGCCCTCTAGAAGATCATCGTCAATAATCGACAACTGAGCGGGTGCGTCGCCCGCCGCCGCACGCCATGCCCGCTACAGTCGCTACAAAACGACTACAGCGGCGTGGGGAATTCGCCCCCAACAAGGCCCCGCGGCTGTCATGCCGTTACCCACCCGCTACCTACGTTTCGCCCACTTCCGGCCCACGGCTGTATCGCCACGTTTCTCCCGGAATCCGGGCTGAATCGGCGCAAACCCCTGACGGCGCTTTTCTTTTCCCGTGGGGGAGGGATGACTACAGCCGTTCAGGGGACCAGCGGATCGACCAGGCCGTCGAACGCCGCCCAGACCTGGGCGCGGATCGCGTCGGTCTCCTGCAGCAGCTCGTGATAGGCGCCGGCCACCTCGCGCCACTCGCCGCCCGGGATGCGGCCGATGACGATCCGCTGGTCGCCATTGTCGACCAGGGCCTCCGCCCCGGCCCCCAGCGCCAGCACCGGAATGGCGATGCCTGGCACCGCCGGCGAGCGCTTCAGCCAGGCCGAGGCGCTGAAGGCGAAGTCCAGCCAGGACCAGGTCCCGGCTCCCAGGCACAGGTCCGGACAGGCCGTCGGCTGCGCCATGTTGCGGGCGTAGCGGGCCGGATCATGGGTCAGGATGTTGCCCTCGAACGGCCCGCCGTGCGGGTCGCCCGGATTGCCCAGGATGTAGTCGGAGCCCCGCAGCCGGGCCATGGTCCAGGCCAGCGCCCGGGCCACAGCCTTGGGATGGCCCGGCGTCTGCAGCCCCAGCATCGGCGCCGACAGGAAGGCGCAGGCGAACCGTCGGTGCTGGCCGTGCGCCAGCGCCAGGGTGGTCAGGCAGCCGCCCATGGAATGGCCCAGCGCCACCCAGGGACGCGGCAGCCGCGCCTCGAAATGGTCCAGCAGCGCCCCGTAGTCTGCCACGAACGGGGCGAACCCGACCGCATGGCCCTTCAGCCGGTCCGGCAGCGCCCGGTGCGACAGCCCCTGCCCCCGCCAGTCGTGGACCAGGACCACGAAGCCCCGCTGCTGCAGGTCCCGCACGACCTCGAAATACTTCTCGATCGCCTCGGTCCGCCCGGGACTGACGACCACCGAGCCGCGCGGCTTGCCCGCCGGCCGGAACAGCGCCGCCCGCAGCCGCGCGCCATCCCCGCCCCGGAACCACTCCGCCGCACCGTCCGGCGGGACCGGCGCAGCGGGCGTGTCGATCAGGGGCGCGGCCAGGCTCACTTGGGACGACCGCTCAAGAGGATCGCCGACGGCGCCCGCGCCAGCTGCACCGTGACCATCCCCGGCATCTGCTCGGGGTCGAACGCCGGGTGTCCGATCTGCATCGGCAGGGCGCGCTCGCCCTGCGGGCCTACGGCCTTGCCGGAACCCGCCCCGCGCAGCACGACCCGCCGGATCTTCGGCGCGGCGAAGCCCATGACCCCGGCCTTGGAGCGGATGGCCGCGTCGCACTGGGCGATGGCTTCGGCCAGCCCGGACGCCGGCATCACGGCGCCCGGCCGGATGTTGGCGTGGAGCTCCATGCTCAGCTGAAGCTTGGTCCCCTTGGGCGCCGACAGCTCGACCTTCGCCTTGCCCTTCAGGTCGGCCAGCGACGGCAGGTGCTGCACCCGCCCGTCAGCCCCCACCGAAAGCGAGCGGCGACGGCCGTCGGCGCTGACCAGCATGGCCGGATAGTTGGCCGCCGGCTTGCCGTTGATCTTGAGGTAATAGGCCATCACGAACCGGCTCCGCTTGGCCGGATCGATGCCCAGGTAGAGGTCCAGGTACGGGAAAATCTTGCTGGCCTCGACCAGCTTGGTGTCGCCTGTTTGCGCCAGGGCGCCGCCGCCCAGCATGGCCAGGGCAAGACCCCCGCCGACAGCCCGTCTGTTCATGGTCGTCATGGTCGTCTGACCCCTTCAGAGACGCCGCCCCCGACACCTCCGCGCCCAGAAAAGCAGAACGGCGCGCCGGGGTCACCCCCGACGCGCCGTCCGCAAGCCCGAAGGCTCGAAACGCTTACTGCATGCGGGCGAACAGGGCGCCCATCTTCGGCTGCAGCGACATCGCCAGGCCCATGTCCGACAGCTTCAGGCGGCCGCTCATGAACGCCATGGTGGCGTCCAGCTTGCCCGCGCCCATTTCCAGCAGGTCGGCCATCGAGATGGTCATGGTCAGGTCGGCCGGCTTGTCCTCGTTGGTGACTTCGCCACCGTCGATGTGGATGAAACCGTCGCCCTTCAGGTCGAACTTCAGGCTCTTGCCCAGGCCGGAGTCGTCGCCGACGGCCGCCTTCACGCGATCAGTAATTTCTTGCAACGTAGCCATTGGCGCCTCTCCCTTGGTTGCGCGGCCCAACCGGATAGCTTGGCCCGCATCGCCCCGCAAGCGAACACCGGTTCACGGCGCGAAAAAAGTGACGCCGGCGACACTTTTGCGCGCCGACCGCTGCGGAAGCGTCAGCCGCCTCAGGTGAAGACCACGCCCGAGTGCTTGGGACCGGCGAATTCCATGTGCCGCGGCAGCTTGCTGAACCGCACCAGCTTGGCGCCGGCCAGGGTCGAGGGATTGAAGGCGGGCGAGCCCCTGAACATCGGCAGGGGCTGGGTCTGGCCGCTGGCCATCACCACCTCGCCGGCCCCGCCGGGGAAGGCCACCTGGACCATCTTGGGCGCGGCGACGCTGAACACGCCGGCGGCCTTCTTGACGATGGCGTTGGTGTCGGCGAGAATCCGCGTCAGTTCGGCTGCGGACATTTCTTCCTCGGGCCGTTCCCCCCACACCAGACCAATGCGGACCGAGTAGCCCGAGGTCTCCTCGCCTTCGAAGACGATGGTGGATTTGTCGACCAGTTGCTTGAGGGTCGGCAGACGCTGGAAGCGCCCGTCGGCGCCGATCGGCAGCTGGGTGATCGTGCCGTCCTTGTCGACCAGCCAGGCCTTCACGCCCTTGGGCGCGCGCCCCTTCTGGGTCAGGTAGAACGAAACCTTCAGCCGGGCCCGCTCGGCGGGCGACAGGCGCAGGAAGTTGTCGAGGAACACGAAGACCCGCGAGCAGTCCATCTCGCGGCGGGCGGCGAGCGCCGGGCTGGCGATCAGGGGAACGGCCAGCAGGGGCGCGCTGAAGAGGAGGCGGCGATTGACGGTCATTTCGGCTTCACGAACTTCAGGGTCATACGATCACTCTCTCCGATAGCGTCGTAACTGGCGCGGTCGAAGGTGGGGTCCGGAGGACTGCCTCGGGCCGCGGTAAGGCGCGTCGGTGGTAGGGTCCATACACCAAACGGGTGCTTTTTGTCGTCTTTTGGGTTGGCGTTGATCTCACTGGAGGCGGAAAGCAAGAAACCTGCCTCCTTGGCCAACTGCACCGCATAGTCCTGCTGCACATAGCCGTCGGCGGCCAGCGGGTCCTGCACCGCGCCGGGCGTGCCGCGATGCTCCTCGATGCCGAGAACGCCGCCGGGCTTCAGCGCGGCGAAGGCGTCGCGGAACGCCTTGTCGGCGATGCCGGCGGCCATCCAGTTGTGCAGATTGCGCAGGAACAGGACCATATCGGCCGACCCGGCCGGCGCCGCGGGGCCGCTGGTGGGGCCGAACTCGGTGACGTTGACCTCGCCATAGAGCTTGGGATTGGCGGCGATCTTGCGCTTGTAGGCCTCGACTACCTCGGTCGTCGCCGGATCCAGCGGCTGGAGGTTGGCGGCGAACAGGCGGCCCTTGGTGCCGGCCAGGAAGGGCGCGACGATATCGGTGTACCAGCCTGCTCCCGGCCAGAACTCCACCACCGTCATGCCGGGCTCCAGGCCCCAGAAGGTCAGGCTTTCGAGCGGATGGCGGAAGGTGTCCCGCGCCCGGTCCTCGGGACTGCGCCAGGAGCCGGCGACCGCCTCGGCGATGGTCTGGATGCCCTTGGCCTGGGCCGGCTTTCCGTCCGGCTCGCCGCCAAGATCGGCTTTCGGCTTGTCCTTGTCGCCGCAGGCCGCCAGCAGGCCCAGCGAGGCGCCGCCGACCAGCAGAAGCCGGCGCGAGGTCGAAAGCTCGGTCTTGGCAGTCAATACGCTCACCCAGGTCGCCCCCGCGGCCACGGTCGCCGGGGGGATAGCCCGCCCGGCGCGGTTCGTCAAAGTCAGGCCTTGGTGAAGCGCAGCGTCATGCGGTCGCTCTCGCCGATGGCGTCATAGGGCGCGCGGTCGAAGGCGGGGTTGGCCGGCTGGCCGAAATCGGAGGTGCGGCCGCTCGGCGGCAGGGTCCAGACGCCGAACGGATGATCCTTGGTGTCCTTGGGATTGGCGTTGATCTCGCTCTTGGCGGCCAGCTTGAAGCCGGCCTTCTCAACCTCGGCGACGACGAAGGCGGTTTCCATGTAGCCGGTCGAGGCGCCGGGCGCCTGCGGCTTGGGATCGGAGCGGTGCTCCTCGACCCCCAGCAGGCCGCCGCTCTTGAGCACCGCGTGGCAGTCGCCCAGCACCTTGGCCATCAGGCCCTCGGGCCGCATCCAGTTGTGCAGGTTGCGAGCGGTCATCACCAGGTCCGCAGAGCCGGCCGGGCCCAGGGCCTTGGACTTGGGACCGAAGTTGGCCAGGTTCACCTTGCCGTAGATCGCCTCGTCGCCGTACTTGGCCGCGAAGCTCTCGCGCCCCTTCTTCGCCGCCTCGGACAGTTCGGGATTGTCCAGGTCTGCGGCGGTGGCGATGTAGGTTCCGCCCGTCGCCTTCAGGTAGGGCGCCAGGATCTCGGTCCAGTAGCCGCCGCCGGGGCTGATCTCGACCACCGTCATCCCGGGCTTCAGGCCCCAGAACAGCAGCGTTTCGTAGGGATGCCGGTGAACGTCGCGGGCGCGGTTGGCCTCGCCCCGCCAGGCGCCGGCGACAGCCGCCTTCAGGGCGTCGTCGGCGAAGGCCAGGCCCGGGACCATGGCGCTCGCGCCGGCGGCGAGACCAAGGACAAGCGAGGTGCGGCGGCTGATCATGGCGAGACTCCGGGCGTTGAGGAGGGGTCACCCTACCCGCGTAAATCGCCCGCGCAACCCTGTTCGCCGATCTGTCGCCGGCGCCCCTTGCGGCCTGCCAGGGGCGCTCCTACCTCATCGGCTGAAGACGCCGCTGACGGGTCTTCCGGGTTCCGAAGACGAGGCCACACCGGCTCGGCGCAGGGACCTGACACATAGCAACCTTGCTTGATGAAGAAGGATGTGAACCACCATGCGTACGATCGACTTCTCGCCCCTGTACCGCTCCGTCGTCGGTTTCGACCGTCTGGCCGCCCTGCTCGACTCGGCCGCCGCCCAGGACAGCGCTGCGGGCTATCCCCCCTACAATATCGAGCGGACCGGCGATGACGCCTACCGCATCGAGATCGCCGTCGCCGGCTTCCGCCCGGAAGAACTGGCCGTCGAGGTGAAGGAGAACCTCCTCACCGTCCAGGGTCGCAAGGCGGCCAACGACGACAGCCGCAAGTTCCTCCATCGCGGTCTCGCCGAGCGCAACTTCGAGCGCCGCTTCCAGCTGGCCGACTATGTGATCGTCACCGACGCCAACCTGTCGGACGGCCTGCTGTCGATCAGCCTCAAGCGTGAGCTGCCCGAGGCTCTCAAGCCCCGGACCATCCAGATCGGCACGGCCCCGTCCTCGACCCTGATCGAAGGCAAGGGCAAGTCCAAGGCCGCCTGATCCGGCGGTTCCGTTGACGGGGTGATCCCCAGCACCCCGGTCGGGGGCGGCGCCGCCGGGCGCCGCCCTTTTCTATTGGGAGACTTCCAGCCCGACGGCCGAATGGGTGTCGCAGTCACGCAGGCTGGCGGACACCAGCTTGGCGCCGGTCAGGTCCGCGCCCCTCAGGTCAGCGCCGTCGAGAATGGCCGAGGTCAGGTCCGCCGCCTGGGCCCGCGTATAGCGCATGGTAGCCTGGTTCAGCGTCGCGGGATTGGATCGCCCGGGCGCCAGCGGCAAGACCCCGACCATCGCTCCGCGCAGGTCGGCCTTCGACAGGTTCGCGCCGGCCAGCTTGGCCCCGCGCATGTCGGCCCCCTGAAGGTTCACCGCCCGAAGGTCTGCGCCCTCCAGGTTCGCCCCCTGCAGTTGCGCGCCGCCCAGGTCCATGCCGACCAGGCACGCGCCCTTGGCGCTCATCGCCGTCAGCCGCATGCCCCGCAGCCGCGCCCCCAGCGGGCGGAGATCCTGGCCGTCCAGCCGTGCGGGAGCGCCGCGCTGCCCGCCGCTCTCGCACCAGGCCTGGTTTCCCTGCGCCAGTTGGAAGGCGGCTTCGGCCGCGCGCTGGGCGTCCGCTGTGGGCGAGGCCAGCATGCCGCTCATCCGGGCCCCGCTGGTCTTGGCCGAGGCGACATCGACCCCGGCGACCACCGCGCCGACGAGGTTGGCCCCTTCCAGATTGCAGCCGGCCACGTTGGCGCCTTCCAAGATCGCACCCGAAAGGTTGGCGTCCTTCATGTTGGCCCCGGTCAGGGTCGCCCCGCGCAGGGAACAATCACTGAAGTCCGCCGCGAAGGCCGAGACGCCGTTGAAGTTCGATCCATCCAGCGTCGCGCCGACGAACAGCGCGCCGTCCGCCTCGCCCGCCCGGGCCTGGTGGGTCAGCGCGTCGAGGCCCTTGCGGGGATGCGGGATGGCGACCTGGCCTTCGCGGAAGTCGGCCTGGGTCAGGTCCGCCTGGGTCAGATTGGCGCCGCGCAGGCAGACGCCCCGCAGGTCGGCCCGCACCAGGCTGGCCTGCCGCAGGTCCGCCTTGCGCAGATCGCAGCCGAACAGATTGGCGCGGTCCAGCCGCGCGCGGATCAGCCGGGTCCCGTCGAGCACCGAAGCCGACAGGTCGGCGTCGGAGAGGTTGCGGCCGGAGAGATCCAGCCCCGAGAGGTTCATGAAGCGCAGCGACGCGCGCTTGCCGCCCGGCTTGCCGGCCAGGAACCGCTCATGCGCCGCGACCATGAGATCCAGCTCGCCTTGGGTGAGGCGGCGGCGTCCGGTCATGGGGGCGGTGACGGTGACCAAGTGCGAAGTCCCTGTGATTCGAGCGACCGATGTTAGACGAGGAGTGGCGCCAGATGGTTAAGCCGGTCCGGGCCAGTCCAGGCCCCGGGTCCCGATGGTCACCGCCTCGGTAAGGTCGGCGCCGCGCACCTGGGCGTCGGTCAGATTGGCGCGGGACAGGTCGGCGCCCTTCAGGCTCGCCCGCCGCAGGTCCGCGCGGGCGAGGTCGGCCCCCTTCAGCGCCGCTCCCGCAAGGTCCGCCGGCAGAACGCGCTCGGCGGTGATCATAAGGGGCCCAAGCTGCGCCTCGCGCAGGTCCGAGCCCGACAGCCGCGCGCCGGCCAGGCGCGCGCCCCGCAGGTCGGCCCGCCGCAGGCGGCAGGCCCGCAGATCAGCGCCTTCCAGATGGGCGCCCTGCAACTGGACCCCGTCCAGATCAAGGCCATAGAAGACCGCGCCCTTGGCCGAGAGAGCGGTCAGGTTCAGGCCCTTCAGGCTGCCCAGGCTCCGCAGGTCGGCGCCGTCGAAGCTGGACGGCTTTCCTTCCGCCCCGCCCGTCTCGCACCAGCGGGCATGGTCGCGGATCATCTGTTCGTAGGGCAGGTCATGGACGTCGACGCCGGCCGGCTTGTCGGTCAGGGCGCCCTTCATGTTCGCCTCGCTGACGTTCCAGGCGAAGGTCTTGGCGCCGACCAGCACCGCGTCCTGCAGGTCCGCGCCCGACAGGTCCGCGCCCGACAGGTCGGCCCCCGACAGGTTGGCCCCACTCATCGAGGCCTGCTTGAGGTTGGCCCGGACCAGCTTGGCGTCCTTGAGGATGGCGTCGGTGAAGTCGGCCTTGACCGCGACCACGCCCGACAGGCGCGATCGCTCCAGGTTGGCGCCCGACAGGATGGCGCCCCGCGCATCCCCGGCGCGGACGGCGTGCTCCATGATGCGCAGGCCCTTGTCGCGATCGGGCGCGGCGATGGCCCCCTCGCGAAGGTCGGCCTCGAACAGGTCCGCCCCCGACAGGTTGGCGCCGCGCAGGCAGGAGCCCCGCAGGTCGGCACGGCGCAGGGAAGCCTCCGACAGGTCCGCGCCCTGGAGGTCGGCCCCGAAGAAGCTGGCGTTATCGAGCCGCGCGCCGGTCAGGTCCGCCTCGGCCAGGATGGCGCCGGTGAAATCGGCGTCGCAGAGGTTTCGCCCCGTCAGGCGCAGGCCGCTGAGATCGGCGAAGCTGAACACAGCCCGCGCGCCGCCGCCCCGGCCAGACCACAGGCGGTCGTGACGGGCGCAGATCAGATCCACATCCTGTTGCGTCAACCGGCGCGGGGCTGATGCGTCTGCCGTGGGCATACGGAACTCCTCACGGAGCGCTGTAAGCCAATTGGCTTAAGGCTAACCTTACAGGGTCAGGCCCCGGGGGCCTGCGACAACCAGTCGCCATAGGCCAGCGCGGCGAAGGCCTCGGCGGCCAACAGGCCTGTCTCGACGACGACTCCCGCCGCCGCCAGCCGCTCCGAACCCAGGCCCGAGGCGAAGGTCGAGGGGTCCTCGCAGGCGACCACCACCCGGGCGATGCCGGCCTCGACCAGCCGCTGCGAACAGGACCGCCCGCCGGCCGAGCGCGCCCCGCAGGGCTCGAGCGTGACATAGGCCGTGCCGCCTCGCGCGGCCTCGCCGACCGCGTCCAGCGCCTGCTCCTCGGCGTGGGGCCGCCCGCCGGGCGCGGTGGCGGCGCTGGCCAGGATCGTCCCGTTGCTGACCAGCACGCAGCCGACCACCGGGTTGGGGTGCGTCAGGCCCAGGTTGGCGCGGGCGGCGTCGATGGCCGCCCGCATGAACCGCTCGTCGTCCGCCGGGTTCACCCGACCGCCGGCAGAGGGGTGGCGCGCCCGGTGTCGAGATAGCGCGCGGCCGTCGGCTTCAGCGTCTCGTCGAGATCGATCAGCAGCGGATTGCCGGTCGGAATCTCGACTTCGACGATCTCGCTGTCGGGCACGTTGAACAGCAGCTTGACGATGGCGCGCAGCGAATTGCCGTGGGCCGCGACCAGCACCGTCTCGCCGGCCTTCAGGCGCGGCGCGATCTCGGCGTTCCAGTAGGGTTCGACCCGGTCGAGCGTGGTCTTGAGGCTCTCGGTGTCCGGGATCGGCTTGCCGGCGTAGCGCGGGTCGGCCGAGAAATCATACTCCCCGCCCGGCGCCAGCGGCGGCGGCGGAATGTCGTAGGAGCGACGCCAGATCCTGACCTGATCCTCGCCGTGCTTCTCGGCGGTCTCGGCCTTGTTCAGCCCGGTCAGGCCGCCGTAGTGCCGCTCGTTCAGCCGCCAGTCCATCAGGAACATCAGGTCGCCCTGGCCGGCGACCTTCATGGCGATGGCGCCGGTGATCACCGCCCGGCGCAGGACCGAGGAAAAGGCGATATCGACGTGCAGCCCCGCATCCCGGATCAGTTCGCCGGCCCGCACGGCCTGCTGCTGGCCCTCTTGCGTGAGGTCGACATCCACCCAGCCGGTGAAGCGGTTTTCGAGGTTCCACTGGCTCTGGCCGTGGCGGAGGAGAATGAGCTTGGACATGACTGGTGGGCTAAGGCGCGAAGGGGCGAGGGTCAAGGGCGGCGACGCCGCCGGCGCGCCGGGCCGCCTTGGCCCCTCCCCCCGCCTCGAAAATCGGCTATTAGCAGCCGCCATGCGAGACCGCTTCTTCTATCCGCTGGCGGCGGCCCTGGCCGTGGGGATGATCCTCCTGGCGCTGGTATGGCCGCAGGGCCAGGGCGCGCCGTCGCCCGCCCCGTTCGGCAAACCGCTGGAAACCCCCAGCAAGGCGGCAGGACTGCGACAGGCCCAATGAGCGAATCCGAATCCATTTCCGCCGGCCGCCGCGTGCTGGAGGCCGAGGCCGACGCGCTTCGCCTTATGGCCTCCGAACTGGGCGCCGACTTCGCCCGGGCCGTCGAGATCGTCTTCGCCGCCAAGGGCCGCGTGGTCTGCACCGGCATCGGCAAGTCCGGCCATGTGGCGCGCAAGATCGCCGCCACCCTGGCCTCGACCGGCACGCCCGCCATGTTCGTCCATGCCGCCGAGGCCAGCCATGGCGACCTTGGCATGGTCGGCGGCGGCGACGTCGTGCTGGCCCTGTCCAAGTCGGGCGAGGTGCGCGAGCTGTCGGACATCATCGCCTACACCCACCGCTTCGGCATCCCGCTGCTGGGCATGACCGCCAACCCGCAGAGCGCGCTGGGCAAGGCCTCGACCGTGGTGCTCAAGCTGTCGGACGCGCCCGAGGCGACCGGCGAACTGAACGCTCCGACCACCTCCACCACCCTGCAGATCGCGCTGGGCGATGCGCTCGCCGTGGCGCTGCTGGAGCGCAAGGGCTTCACCCCTCGCGACTTCCACGTCTTCCACCCCGGCGGCAAGCTCGGCGCCATGCTGCGCACGGTGGGCGACCTGATGCACAAGCTGGAAGAGGCGCCGCTGACGCCCGAGACCACCCCCATGGGCCAGGCCATCGCCGTGATGACCGAGCGCCGCCTGGGCGTCGTCGGCGTCGTCGATGGCGAGGGCCGGCTGGTCGGCGTCGTCACCGACGGCGACCTGCGCCGCAACATCGACGGCCTGAGCGGCAAGACCGCCGGCGCGGTGATGACTCGCAACCCCAAGTCCGTCACCGCCCAGACCCTGGCCGCCGACGCCGCCCGCATCATGAACGAAAGCCGCATCACTGTGCTTTTCGTCGTCGACGATGGGCGCCCCGTAGGCGTTCTCCATGTTCACGACGTGCTGAGCGCCGGTGTCGTCTGACGCCGACGCCTGTTGATTGTACCCGGCCGAACGCCCGTCCAAGGAAGCGACATGCCCTTCACGCCCCGCGCCGACATCCTGTCCAACACGGTCGCCTTCGAGACCGAGCCGCTCGTCAAGGCGACCGGCTTTCGCGAGTACGACGCCCGCTGGCTGTTCGGGCCGGAGATCAACCTGCTGGGCATCCAGGCGCTGGGCCTGGGCCTGGGGACCTACATCCATGAGCTGGGCCACAGCCGCATCGTCGTCGGCCATGACTTCCGCTCCTACTCGCTCAGCATCAAGCAGGCGCTGACCTTGGGCCTGATCGAGGCCGGCTGCGAGGTCCTGGACATCGGCCTGGCCCTGTCGCCGACCGCCTATTTCGCCCAGTTCGATCTCGACGCCCCCTGCGTGGCCATGGTCACCGCCAGCCACAACGAGAACGGCTGGACCGGCGTGAAGATGGGCGCCGCCCGGCCCCTGACCTTCGGCCCGGACGAGATGACCGCGCTGAAGGACATCGTCCTTGGCGCGCGGTTCAAGCCGCGGGCCGGCGGCAAGCTGACCCGCGTCGAGGGCATGGCCGAAAGGTTCATCGCCGACGTCTCGCGCCGCGTCTCGCTGACGCGCCCGCTCAAGGTCATCGCCGCCTGCGGCAACGGCACCGCCGGCGCCTTCGCCCCAGAGGCCCTGCGCCGCATGGGCGTGGCCGTGGTCTACGAAATGGACTGCGAGCTCGACTGGACCTTCCCCAAGTACAATCCCAACCCCGAAGACCACGAGATGCTTCACGCCATGAGCCAGGCGGTGAAGGAATACGGCGCCGACCTGGCCCTGGGCTTCGATGGCGACGGCGACCGCTGCGGCGTGGTGGACGACACCGGCGAGGAGATCTTCGCCGACAAGATCGGCCTGATGCTGGCCCGCGACCTCGCCCCGCTGAACCCCGGCGCCACCTTTGTTGTCGATGTGAAGTCGACCGGCCTCTACGCCACCGACCCGATCCTCGAGGCCAACGGCTGCGCCACCGTCTACTGGAAGACCGGCCACAGCTACATCAAGCGCAAGTCGGCCGAGCTCCAGGCCCTGGCCGGCTTCGAGAAGAGCGGCCACTTCTTCCTCAACGAGCCGCTGGGCCGGGGCTACGACTGCGGCCTGACCGCCGCCGCCGCCATCCTGGCGATGCTGGACCGAAATCCGGACAGGAAGCTCAGCGAGCTGAAGGAGGCCCTGCCGGTCGCCTACACCTCGCTGACCATGAGCCCCCACTGCGCCGACGAGGAAAAGTACGGCGTCGTCCAGAAGGTGGTCGAGGAATACCAGGCGCTCGCCGGCTCCGGCGGCTCGATCCTGGGCCGGGCGATCAGGGACGTCATCACCGTCAACGGCGTCCGCGTGGCCCTCGACGACGGCAGCTGGGTGCTGGTCCGCGCCAGTTCCAACAAGCCCGAGATCGTCGTCGTCGTCGAAAGCACCCGCAGCGCCGACGACATGCGCGAGCTGTTCCACAAGGAAGTCAAACCGCGCCTGGCCGCCCACCCGCAGGTCGGCAAGTACAACCAGGAAATCTAGGCGATCGATGCCGACCTTTCCGCAGTTTGGTGGGCACGGCTACGACGGCGCGGCCGAAGCAGGCTACATCGTGCGCCTGCTATCCCGGCACAGCCATTTCCTGAATGAGGAAGAGTTCGTCGCTGTCCCCTTCCTGTTCTATCGCGAGGCAAAGGAAAAAGGGCTGCTGTCGGACTTCCTCGAATTGGAAGGCCGGTTCTTGGCTTTCTTCGACGAGATCGGAGAGAGGGGCGTTCGACGCATAACTAGCCCCAACCATGACCGGCCCATGCATCCCGGGTCGTCGCGAACCCGACGATACTTCCAGCGGGGTCTCCGGGAGGTTGGCCAGTTCGACGTCTTCTTTCCGCATCACAGGGCCCGGTTCGTTGCCGGACACGACATGGAGTTTCTCGTCTTTCTGACGGACCCTGACACTGTGCCCGAACTAGAGGACGCCGCAGCACGAGCCGGGCTCTTCCTGCTAGGCTGGGAGTAGGCCGGCGTCCGCTAGAGTGCGCCCCGATTGACAGCACCCGGCCAGACCGCATCATCGAACGATGATCCGCACGGTCCTCGTCTGGTCTCTGGTCCTGGCCTGCTGCGCCTTCGCGCTGCAGTGGCTGGAGGTGCAGTACCTCACGCGCGCCTTCTCGCGGGACATCTACATCGCCCTCGTCGGTACGGCCTTCGCGGCCGGGGGCGTCTGGGTCGGATGGAAGCTGTCGACGCGCCACGCGCCCTCGGCGTTCAGCCCCAACCTCGCCGCCCGTCGCTCGCTGGGTCTCACCGGCCAGGAAATGCGGGTGCTGGAGCGACTGGCGGCCGGGCAATCGAACAAGGAGATCGCCCGCACGCTCGGCCTGTCGCCCAACACCGTGAAGACCCACATCGCCAATCTGTTCGCCAAGCTGGAGGTCGCCCGCCGCACCCAGGCGATCGGCAAGGCGCGCGACCTGCGGCTCATCCCCTGAGGGTCGATCTCACCCTTTCGGGCGATGGCGCCGCCGCTCGGGCCCGCGCCCCATGGCGGCTTCGACAACAGGGAGCGCGGTCATGACCCGCATCATTCTCGTCTACGGCCTGATCTCGGGCCTCGTAATCATCTTCGCCATTCTCGGAACGCTGGTGATGTTCCAGGGCGATCCACCCCATTCCAACGCCTTCATCGGCTACCTGATCATGCTGGTGGCGCTGTCCTCGATCTTCGTGGGCGTCAGGCAGCACCGCGATCGCAACCTCGGCGGCGTCATCCGCTTCCGCACCGCGCTGGGCATCGGCCTCGGCATCGCGGCGCTGGCCGCCCTCGCCTACATCCTGATCTGGGAAGTCTATCTGGCGGCGACCAACTACGCCTTCATGGACCAGTACATAGCCCAGACCCTGGAGGCAAAGCGCGCGGCCGGCGTCAGCGGAGAGGCCTGGGCCCGGGCGGTCGCCGAGACCGAGACGATGCGCGTCCAGTACGCCAACCCCCTGATCCGCGTGCCGATCACCTTCGCCGAGATCTTCCCGGTCGGCCTGGTCATCAGCCTTGTCAGCGCCGCGCTGCTCAGGAACCCGCGCTTCCTTCCGGCCCGGCCTCCGATCAGCCCCGCCTGACCGCGACAGAGGCGGTGCAGGAATGCCACCCGCACCGCCTTACGCCGGCGCCCGCATTGCTCAGGTTGCCTCGCGCCCCCACGTCATGCTCAAAGCCACCCCATAAGAGCGGCGCACCGGCGCCCCAGCACAGAGACACCCCATGCGCGTCGCGATGATCGGCACCGGCTATGTTGGCCTGGTGTCCGGAGCCTGTTTCGCCGACTTCGGCCACACGGTCTGCTGCATCGACAAGGACGCGGGCAAGATCGACCGCCTGCACCAGAACATCATGCCGATCTACGAGCCGGGGCTCGACGACCTGGTGGCGCGCAACGTCAAGGCCGGCCGGCTGAGCTTCGCCACCGAGGCGGCCGAGGCCGTGCGGGCCGCCGATGCGGTGTTCATCGCGGTGGGCACCCCGTCGCGCCGGGGCGACGGTCACGCCGACCTGACCTATGTCTACGCCGCCGCCGAGGAGATCGCCGGCCTGATGGACGGCTTCACGGTCGTGGTCACCAAGTCCACGGTTCCTGTCGGCACCGGCGACGAGATCGAGCGGATCATTCGCGAGAAGCGCCCGGACGCCGAGTTCGCCGTCGTCTCCAATCCGGAATTCCTGCGGGAAGGCGCCGCCATCGACGACTTCAAGCGGCCCGACCGGGTCGTCGTCGGCACCGACAACGAGAAGGCGCGCGAGGTGATGCGCGAGCTCTACCGCCCGCTGTTCCTCAACGAGACGCCGATGGTCTTCACCGGCCGCCGGACCAGCGAGCTGATCAAGTACGCCGCCAACGCGTTCCTGGCGATGAAGATCACCTTCATCAACGAGATCGCCGACCTCTGCGAGGCGGTCGGCGCCGACGTGCAGCAGGTGGCCAAGGGCATTGGTCTGGACAACCGCATCGGCGGCAAATTCCTGAACGCCGGCCCCGGCTATGGCGGCAGCTGCTTTCCCAAGGACACGCTTGCCCTGGTCCGCACCGCCAGCGACGCGGGCGCGCCGATCGAACTGGTCGAGGCGACCGTCCGGGTCAACGACCGCCGCAAGAAGGCCATGGCCGGCAAGGTGGCCGACGCCCTGGACAGCCGTGAGCTGGCCGGCAAGACCATCGGCGTCCTGGGCCTGACCTTCAAGCCAAACACCGACGACATGCGTGACGCGCCCAGCCTCGACATCATTCCGGCGCTCCAGGCCATGGGCGCGACAATCCAGGCCTATGACCCCGAGGGTCACGAGGCGCGGCAGATGTTCCGCGATGTCGACTTCAAGGACGGCCCCTACGATGCCGTAGAGGGCGCCGACGCGGTGGTGATCATCACCGAGTGGGACCAGTTCCGGGCTCTGGATCTCGACCGCATGAAGCTCCTGATGCGCCAGCCGGTCGTCGTCGACCTGCGCAACATCTACCGCCCCGACGACATGCGCACGCGCGGCTTCCGCTACTCCAGCGTCGGCCGCGCCTGACGGGCGATCAGGGCTGCTGCGCCGGGACGACCGGCTCGGCGGGCGCCGCCCGCCCGTTGTAGACTCCCTCGTCCAGAACGCCTTGGCGGCGGGCGACGATCGTCGGGATCAGAGCCTGTCCGGCGACGTTCACCGCCGTGCGGCCCATGTCCAGGATCGGGTCGATGGCCAGCAGGAGCCCCGCGCCTTCCAGCGGCAGGCCCAGCGTCGACAGCGTCAGGGTCAGCATGACCAGCGCCCCGGTCAGCCCGGCCGTCGCCGCCGAGCCCAGCACCGACACCATGACGATCAGCAGATAGTCGGTCAGGCCCAGCGGCAGGCCGTAGAACTGGGCGATGAAGATGGCGGCCAGCGCCGGATAGACCGCCGCGCAACCGTCCATCTTGGTCGTCGCGCCCAGCGGCACGGCGAAGGCGGCGTATGGCGCCGGCACGCCCAGCCGCTCGCGCGTCACCTCCTCGGTGACCGGCAGCGTGCCGATGGACGAACGGCTGACAAAGGCCAGCTGGATCGCTGGCCAGGCGCCGGCGAAATAGCGCAGCGGATTCAGGCCGTGCATGGCCAGCAGCAGCGGGTAGACGCCGAACAGCACCAGCGCCAGGCCCAGGTAGACGGCGAATGCGAAGCTGCCCAGCTGGCCCAGCGTCTCCCAGCCGTAGCGGGCGACCGCGTCCCCGAACAGGCCCAGCGCGCCGATCGGCGTCAGCCTGATCAGCCAGGCCAGGACCTTGCGCACGATGGCCAGCGCCGAGGCGTTGAAGGCGATGAAGCTGCGGCCCGCCTCCCCGACCTTCAGCGCCGCCACTCCGGCGACCAGGGCGACCACCACGATCTGCAGAACGTTGAACGACAGCGTCGTCTTGGCCGCGCCGTCGGCCAGGGTGGTCGCGGCCGAGAGCCCCAGGATGTTCACCGGAACGAGGCCACGGATGAAGTCCAGCCACGAGCCCTGCGACTTCGGCGGCGCGGCCAGATCGGCGGCGACCTGGGTGTTCAGCCCCGGCTGCAGCAACAGGCCGAGCGCGATGCCGATGCCGACCGCGATCAGGGCGGTGACCGCAAACCAGAGCAGCGTGCGCCAGACCAGGCCGGCGGCGTTCTGCAACTCCCGCAGGCTGACGACGCTGGCGACGATGGCCGTGAACACCAGCGGCGGGACGAGGACCCGGAGAAGCTGGATGAAGATCGACCCGATCTGCCGCAGGGTCTCGGCCAGGGCGAAGCCCGCCTGCCCTTCGGCCGGTCCCAGGTGGCGCGCCAGCAGCCCAAGGCCCAGCCCGAGGATCATGGCGATCAGGACCTGGACGCCGAAGCCCGGCAGGCGCAGGGACGAGGATTGGGACATGAGCGACTCCGGAGACGGCGCGACCGCGCAAACCCTGACGCCTAACGCCCGTTTCGCACAAGGCGGCGCCAGAAATCCTGCGAGGGCGTCCAGCCTGATGGCGTTCACGCCCGGTATCAATACGCCCGGCCCTGCGGATAGGATGGGGGCCGGCCGGGTTGGACGAAGAGTCTCGCCGCAAACCTTGCCGCTTCGGAGACAGCCTTGACCCCAGGCGCGACCATCCGGGAAACCCGCTTTCCCGCCTATCTCTTCGCCCACGGCGCCTGGTTTCTGGCGTTCGGGGTGCAGATGGTGCTGTTTCCCTATCTGGTGCGGGTGATCCTCGAGGAGAACGAGGTCCGCTTCGGCATCGCCCAGATGTGCCTTCAGTTGCCGACCACCCTGTTCATCCTGATCGGCGGCTTCGCGGCCGACCGGACCAATCCCCAGCGCATCGTCGTCGCCACGTATGCCCTGTCGGTCGTGACGTTCAGCGCCCTTGGCCTCCTGGTCATCAGCGGCGCCCTCTCCTATGGGCTGATCATCTTCTATGCGCTGTCGGTGGGGACCATCGGCGCCTTCGCCATTCCCGCCCGCGACAGCCTGCTCAGCCTGGTCGCCCCCGGCGGCGACGGCGGGTCGGTCCATCGGGCGGTGAACTTCGCCTCCCTGGCCCAGTTCGGCGCGCAGATCGTCGGCATGGCCTGCGCCATCGCCGCCCCGCTGGTGGGCGTTGGCCCCCTGCTGCTCTCCCTCGCCGTGCTGATGGCTGTCGCCACGGGAGCGGCCGTGATGCTCCGGCCGCGCCCAATGCGGCCGCAGACCGGATCGGACCACGCGCGGCTGCTCGGCCGCATGGCCGCCGACATCGGCGGCGGGCTCAAGGCGGTTCTGGCCTCGCCGATCATCGCCCCGGTCGTGCTGTGCGCCATCTTCGTCGGGGTCTGCTTCATGGGCAGCTTCTTCGTGCTGCTCCCGCTGATCGTTCAGAGCTACTTCCCCGCCGGCGGCACAGAGGATCCGGCCCGGATCGCCTCGGCGCTCGCGATCTTCAGCCTCTGCTTCTGGGCGGGTTCGATGATCTCCGCCCTGGTGCTGGTCAGGATCGGCCACCTGAGGCGCAAGGGGATTGTCTACCTCTGCGCCCTCGCCTGCGGCGGCAGCGTGCTGATCGCCTGCTCGATCCCGGCCCCCTTCCCGGTGTTCTGCGGTCTCAACTTCATCTGGGGCCTTGGCGGCGGGGTGGCCATGACGCTCGGCCGCGGCATCGTCCAGCAGCACGCTCCCGCCGAGAGCCGGGGCCGCATCCTGTCGATCTTCACGCTCGGCCTGATGGGCGGCGGCCCGCTGGGCGCGGTGACCTATGGCTACCTGGCCAGCATGATGGGGCCTCGCCTGGCCATCCTGATCCCCGGCGGGCTAATGCTGACGGTGGTGACGCTGGTCGCCATCCTGACGCCGCTGCCCGGGCTCAGCGAAGACGCCCCGTAGACGCGGGGCGAGACTCCCTGAACCTTCCCGCGATCAGGTCGCGGGGAGACTGCCGATGAACCTCTGGCCCCTGCTGGGGATCGCCGTGGTGGTGCTGGGCTTCGCCGCCCGCATCAACCCGCTGATGGTCGTGGCCGGCGCGGCGCTGACGACCGGCCTCGCCGCGGGGCTGTCCACCGGCCAGCCCCTTCCAACCAGCCTGACCGGCGTCATCGAGACGCTGGGCGAGGCGTTCAACAACAACCGCTACATCACCCTGACCTGGATGATCCTGCCGGTCATTGGCCTGCTTGAGCGGGCCGGCCTCCAGGAAAAGGCGCGCGGCCTCATCGCGGCGGTGCGGGGCGCCACGACGGGGCGGCTCCTGCTCATCTATCTCTTCGTCCGCCAGGCCACCTCGGCGCTGGGGCTGACCTCGCTCGGCGGCCATCCGCAGATGGTCCGGCCGCTGATCGCGCCGATGGCCGAGGGCGCCGCTGAAGCGCGGCTTGGCCCGCTGTCCGACGAGACGCGCCAGCGGATCCGCGCCCATTCCGCCGCCACCGACAACATCGGCCTCTTCTTCGGCGAGGACATCTTCATCGCCATCGCCTCGATCCTGCTCATCAAGGGCTTCCTCGAGGAGAACGGCATCATCGTCGAGCCGCTGGCCCTGTCTGTCTGGGCCATACCGACCGCCATCATCGCCTTCATTATCCACGGCCTTAGGCTCTGGCGGCTCGACGCGGCCCTGGCCCGTCGCAACGCGGCGACGGAGGACGCGGCATGATCGGCCTCGACCTTCTCTACCTGATCGGCGGCGCCTTCTTCGCCGTCATGGCCGGCCTCAGCGGCGCAGACCGCACAAATCCCAAGCGCTGGGGCAACGCCGCGTTCTGGGGCCTGCTGGCGGCCAGTTTCCTCCTCGGCTCGCACTTGGGCGACTTCATCAACGGCCTGATCGTGCTGGCCCTGGCGGGCATCGCGGGGCTTGGCCTGATGGGCCAGGGCGAGCCGCGCACCACCACGCCAGAGGCCCGGCGCGAGGGCGCGGCCCGCCTAGGCGCACGGCTGTTCGTTCCGGCCCTGATCATTCCCGCCGTCACCCTGGCCGGAACCTTCATCTTCAAGGCCTGGACCGTCGGCGGCGTCCATGTCGTCGATCCCAAGCAGGCGACCCTGGTGTCGCTCATCCTCGGCATCCTCGTCGGTCTCATCGCGGCGGTGGCGATGATCCGTCCGCGCCCCGCCGTGCCGTTCCAGGAGGGCCGCAGGCTGCTCGATGCGGTCGGCTGGGCCGCGCTGCTGCCCCAGACGCTGGCGGCGCTCGGCGCTGTCTTCGCCGCCGCCGGCGTCGGTCGGATCATCGGCGATCTCGCCGGCCAGGGCATCGCCGGCGGCGGGCCGCTGCTGGCGGTCTGCGCCTACACCTTCGGCATGGCCCTGTTCACCATCATCATGGGCAACGCCTTCGCCGCCTTCCCGGTCATGACCGCGGGCATCGGCCTCCCACTGATCGTCGGCCAGTTCGGCGGCGACCCGGTGATCATGGGCGCTGTCGGCATGTTGTCGGGCTTCTGCGGGACCCTGATGACCCCCATGGCGGCGAACTTCAACATCGTCCCGGCGGTGCTGCTGGAGCTCAAGGACCGCTACGGCGTCATCAAGGCCCAGGTCCCGACCGCCATCCTGCTCCTGCTGGCCAACACGGCGCTGATGTATGCCTTTGTCTACTGATCCCCGACTGACCCGCGAGACCGCCGCCCGCTTCGCCGAGATCGCACTGGGCCATGTGGCGCGTGCCTGGCCGCACAAGGCGGACCACGTTTTCTCGGGGCCAGAGGACGTGCGGCCGCACGAGGAATTCCACCCCATCTTCTTCGGCAGTTTCGACTGGCACAGCTGCGTCCACGGCTACTGGACCCTGGCCACCCTGCTGCGGACCTTCCCGGACATGGAGCCGGCGGGCCGTGTCCGCGACCTCTTCGACGACGCCTTCACCGGCGACAAGGTCGCTGTCGAACGCGCCTATCTCGATCGGCCGGGCGCCCGGGGCTTCGAGCGGCCGTACGGCTGGGGATGGCTCCTGATGCTGCAGGCCGAGCTGCTCCGCCACGACGCACCCTGGGCCGAACGCCTGCGCCCCCTGGCCGAGGGCTTCGTCCGCCGCTTCCACGACTACCTGCCCTTGGCCGTCTATCCGGTGCGGACCGGCGTCCACTCCAGCACGGCCTTCGCCTTGGCCCTGGCCCTGGAGTACGCCGAGACCGTGGGCGACGATGGCCTGGCCGCGCTGCTGGTTGAAACCGCCGGGCGCTGGCACGCCGCGGACGCCGATTGTCAGGCCTGGGAGCCCTCCGGCGAGGATTTCCTATCGCCGGCCCTGATGGAGGCCGAGGCGATGCGGCGGGTCTTGGGTCCCGAGGCCTTCCCGCAATGGTTCGACCGCTTCCTGCCCCGCGCGGCGGAGCGCCAGCCGGCCACCCTGTTCCGTCCCGCCACGGTCAGCGACCGCACGGATGGCAAGATCGCCCATCTCGATGGTCTGAACCTGTCCCGCGCCTGGTGCTGGCGATCCATCGCTTCCGCCATGCCTGCCGGGCATCCGGTCGTCGCCGTGGCGCGGGACGCTGCGGAGGCGCACCTGGAGGCCAGCCTGCCGCATGTCGCCGGCGACTACATGGGCGAGCACTGGCTCGCCAGCTTCGCGCTGCTGGCCCTTCGCGCCTGAACCCGCGCGCCTGGATCAGGCGGCTGTCTGGACAGCCCCGGCGATTTCCTTGACCAGCTGGGCGACCAGCGCCTCGTCGTCGCCCTCCGCCATGACGCGGATCAGCGGCTCGGTGCCAGAGGCGCGGACGAGGACGCGGCCCGAACCGTTCAGCTTTGCCTCGGCATCGCGGATCGCCGACTGAACCCTCTCGCTCTTCAGCGGCTCGGCGCCCTTGTTGAACCGGACGTTCTGCAGAAGCTGCGGCACCGGCTCGAACTGCCGCGCCAGAGCGCTCATCGGCTTGCCCGACTGCACCATCACCGCCAGCACCTGCAGCGCGGCGATCAGCCCGTCGCCGGTAGTCGAGAAGTCCGACAGGATCACATGGCCCGACTGCTCGCCGCCCAGGTTGAAGCCGCCCGACCGCATCTTCTCCATCACATAGCGGTCGCCGACGGCCGTGCGCTCCAGCGTCAGGCCCTTGCCCGACAGGAACCGCTCCAGCCCCAGGTTCGACATCACCGTCGCCACCACGCCGCCGCCGGACAGGCGCTGCTCGGCCGCCCAGGCGCCGGCCACGATGGCCATGATCTGGTCGCCGTCCACCACCTGGCCCGTCTCGTCGCAGATCGTCACCCGGTCGGCGTCGCCGTCCAGGGCGATGCCGATATCGGCGCGGTACTCGCGCACGGCGTTGCTCATGCTGCCCGGGTGGGTCGAGCCGCAGCCGTCATTGATGTTCACGCCGTCCGGCGACACGCCCAGCGGGATCACTTCCGCGCCGAGCTCGTAGAGCGCCAGCGGGGCGACCTTGTAGGCGGCGCCGTTGGCGCAATCGACCACCACCCGCAGGCCCGCCAGGTTCAGGTGGCGCGGGAAGGTCGCCTTGGCGATCTCGACGTAGCGCGCCTGGGCATCGTCGATCCGCCGCACGCGGCCGAGTTCTCCGGGCCCGACCAGGCCTTCCTGCAGGCCCTCGTCCATGTGCTTCTCGATCTCGGCCTCGCGGGCGTCCGACAGCTTGTAGCCGTCCGGGCCGAACAGCTTGATGCCGTTGTCGTGGTAGGCGTTGTGGCTGGCGCTGATCATCACGCCCAGGTCCGCCCGCATCGACCGCGTCATCATCGCAACGCCCGGCGTCGGCAGCGGGCCGAACAGCCGGACATCCATCCCCATGCTGGTGAAGCCGGCGACCAGCGCCGGCTCGATCATGTAGCCGGACAGGCGGGTGTCCTTGCCGATCACCACCAGGTGGCGGCGGTCGTCTTCGGTCCGGAACAGCTTGCCCGCGGCCAGCCCCACCCGCAGGGCGACCTCTGCGGTCATCGGGTGGCTGTTGGCGCGGCCCCGAATGCCGTCGGTGCCGAAGTAGGATCGCTTGGGCATGAAGTCTCCTGACGCGGTTCAGCCGCGCGGCGTTGTGCACTCGTTGTATTAAAGCGACAAATAAACTCCTGAAATGTAACGTTTCAATCAGCCCCTCCCGGAACCGGCGGCAACAGTCTGCAACGCATTTTCATGCCCCCATGCGCCGCGAGCGGTGCTAAGGCCGCCCCCCAACGCAGCGTAGAGAACGGTGGTCCAGCATGTGCGGAATCATTGGCGTCGTCGGCAAGGCTCCCGTCGCGGACCGCCTGGTCGAGAGCCTGAAACGACTGGAATACCGCGGCTACGACAGCGCCGGGATCGCCGGCGTGGTTGGCGGCAAGGTCGAGCGCCGCCGGGCCCAGGGCAAGATCAAGGCCCTCGAGGAAGTCCTTGCCGCCGACCCGCTGAACGCCACCGTCGGCATCGGCCACACCCGCTGGGCCACCCACGGCGCGCCCTCGGTGCGCAACGCCCACCCCCATGTCGCCGGCCGCGTGACCCTGGTCCACAACGGCATCATCGAGAACTACGCCGAGCTCAAGGCCGACCTGAAGGCCGCCGGCCGCTCCTTCGAGAGCGATACCGACACCGAGGTCATCGCCCAGCTGCTGGATTCGCGCCTGGCCGCGGGTGACGCGCCCCTTGAGGCCTTCAAGACGACGCTCGACCGGCTGACCGGCGCCTACGCCCTCGCCGTCCTGATCGAGGGCGAGGACAATCTCATCCTGGGCGCCCGGCGAGGCAGCCCGCTGGTCGTCGGCGAAGGCGACGGGGAGATGTTCCTTGGCAGCGACGCGCTGGCGGTCGGCCCCTTCACCAACCGCGTGGTCTATCTGGAGGAAGGCGACTACGTCGCCATCGACGCCAGCTCGGCCCGCATCTTCGACGCCGACGGTCAGGCCGTGACGCGTCCGGTCAAGGTCGTGTCGGCCTCGGCCGCCCTGGTCGAGAAGGGCAACCACCGCCACTTCATGGTCAAGGAAATCTACGAGCAGCCAGACGCCTGCCAGCACACCCTGACCGCCTATCTCGACCCGGTGAACGGCCGCGTTAAGGCCCCGGGGTCCATCGATTTCGCGGCTGTCGAGCGCCTGCAGATCATCGCCTGCGGCACGGCCTTCTACGCCGGCATGATCGCCCGCTACACCTTCGAGCGGCTGGCGGGACTGCCGTGCGACGTCGAGATCGCGTCCGAATTCCGCTATCGCGACCCGGCGGTCACGCCGGGAACCCTGGCCATCGCCGTATCCCAGTCGGGCGAGACCGCCGACACGCTCGCGGCGCTGCGTTGGTGCCAGGCCCAGGGCCTCAAGACGGCCGCCGTGGTCAACAGCCACGAGAGCACGATGGCCCGCGAGGCCGATCTCCTCTGGCCCACCCACGCCGGTCCCGAAATCGGCGTCGCCTCCACCAAGGCCTTCACCAGTCAGGTGACCGCCCTGTTGGCGCTGGCCGTCGCCGCCGCGGCGGCGCGGGGGCGCATCGATGAGACCGAGGAGCGTCGCCTGGCCCGCGTGCTGCTGGAAGCGCCGCGCCTGATCGGCGACTCGCTCGAGGTCGAGGAGGCGGTGACGGCCTTGGCGCCCCAGATCGCCCGCGCCCGTGACGTGCTCTATCTTGGTCGCGGCGCGATGTGCCCACTGGCCTATGAGGGGGCCTTGAAGCTCAAGGAAATCAGCTACATCCATGCCGAGGGCTATGCCGCGGGCGAACTGAAGCACGGGCCGATCGCCCTCGTTGACGAGGCGACTCCGATCATCATCATCGCCCCGACCGACGCCCTGTTCGAGAAGACTGTCTCCAACATGAGCGAGGTCATGGCCCGCGGCGGGCCCGTGGTCCTGATCACGGACGAGCAGGGGGCCGCCCATGCGCCGGCCGGCGCCGATGTCGTCATCGCCCCGGCCTGCGACCCGCTGATCGCGCCGCTGGTCTTCGCCGCGCCGATCCAGCTTCTCGCCTATCACGTGGCGGTCCAGAAGGGCGCCGACGTCGATCAGCCGCGCAACCTGGCCAAGTCCGTCACGGTGGAGTAGGCGACCCCGGCTCGCCCTCGCCCGGCGGCGGCGGCGAGATCAGGTCCGGCGGATTGGTCGGATCGGTGATGTCGGGCGGCGGCCTGTCGATCGGCGGCGTGCCCTGGCCTGGAGGCCTGACGGGCGGTGGCGGCTGATTGCTCGGCGTCGGCGCGGGAACGGGATCCGGATCAGGCGTGGGTTCGGACGCCGTGCAGGCGCCCAGCGTGACCACGCCCGCCAACAGCAGACCAATGGGCAAGGCGGCGGCAGGCTTGATCGGCTTCATGGCTCGTCCTTTCGAGGGGGCTGCCTAAACAATCGCCGCCCGGCCCCGCTGTTCCCGGTGCGACTGGATTTGCCCCGCGCCCTCCGCTAGGCCTTGGCCCATGAAACCTGTCCGCAAAGCCGTCCTCCCCGTCGCCGGCCTTGGCACGCGCGTGCTGCCCGGGGCCAAGACCACGCCCAAGGAGATGCTGAACATCTTCGATCGGCCCATCCTCAGCTATGTCGTGGCCGAGGGCCGTGCGGCCGGGATCGAGCACTTCATCTTCGTCACCGGGCGCGGCAAGGAAGCTATCGAGGCCTACTTCGACCATCATCCCGAGATGGAGGGTCAGCTCGAGGCCAAGGGAAAGACGGACATCCTCGCGGCGGTCCGCGCCGACCTGCCCAAGCCGGGCGAGATGAGCTTTGTGCGCCAGATGGCTCCGCTGGGCCTTGGCCACGCGGTCTGGTGCGCCCGCGACATCGTCGGCGACGAACCGTTCGCGGTCATGCTGCCTGATATGCTGATGCACGCCGAGCGGCCGGCCCTGGCCCAGGCCATCGACGCCTACAATCAGGTCGGCGGCAACGTGGTCATCGTCGAGCCCGCCCCCGAGGGCGAGGCGCACAAGTACGGCATCGTCGCCCTCGACGGCCAGGACGGCCGGCTCAATCGCATGACCGGAATGGTGGAGAAACCGCCGAAGGGGACGGAGCCCTCGAACCTCTTCATCTCGGGCCGGTACATCCTGCAGCCCGAGATCTTCAACCTCCTGGCCGACCAGCAGAAGGGCGCGGGCGGCGAGATCCAGCTCACCGATGCGATGGTCCGCCTGATGGCCCTCGAGCCGTTCCACGCGCTGGAGTACGAGGGGACCACCTACGACTGCGGCGACAAGATCGGCCTTCTGCGGGCGAGCGTGGCCTATGCCCTGCAGCACCCCGAACTGGGAGAGGCCGCGCGCGCGGCGGTTCGCGATCTGATCGGCCGGGCCTGACGCCCTTCAGGTCGCGCGATCCAGCGCGGCGATCAGCTTCTCCAGCCCCGCCTTCAGCGCAACGGCCTCGTTCAACTCGAGGCCGAAGGTTCCCGCCATGCTCAGGGGAACCCGCGCCGCCGGCTCGCGCAGGGCCTCGCCGGCGGCCGTCAGGCGGACGCGCACCACCCGCTCGTCGGCATCCGAGCGCTCGCGCCGCACCAGGCCAGCGGCCTGCATGCGCTTCAGCAACGGAGTCAGGGTTCCGGAATCCAGCTTGAGGCTCCGCCCGATCTCGACCAGCGACAGGCCATCGCGCTCCCACAGCACCAGCATGACCAGATACTGCGGATAGGTCAGGCCAAGCGGCGCAAGGAGACGGCGATAGGCCTTCTGGACGGCGTTGGCCGCCGCGTAGACCGGAAAGCAGAGCTGGTTCGACAGCCTGAGGGAGTCGGCGGGGCTTGGAGGGGATGCGGCCATGGTCGCCAGATAATCTTCGCGATCCCCCTTGCAAACCGGTTATTTGTGATCAATTAAATTGTGTACAATCTTTATGGAGATCGACATGACCGCCCTCTACACCGCCCACGCCGTCGCCTCTGGCGGTCGCGATGGGACCGCCCGCACCGACGACGGCGTCCTCGATGTCGCCCTGTCCACGCCCAAGGGCCTGGGCGGCCCGGGCAAGGCCGGCGCCACCAACCCCGAGCAACTGTTCGCTGCGGGATACGCCGCCTGCTTCGACAGCGCTCTTCGCTTCGTCGCCCGCAGCCAGGGCGTGACCATCGGTGAAAGCACTGTCGAGGCGGCCGTCGGCATCGGCCCCAACGACAAGGGCGGCTTCGGGCTGGACGTGGCGTTGACCGTCTCGTTGCCCGGCATCGATCGCGACAAGGCCCAGACTCTCGTCGACAACGCCCATCAGGTTTGCCCCTATTCCAACGCCACGCGCGGCAACATCGACGTCACCCTGACGCTTGCCTGACGGCTTGGCCCGGACGACGGCTTGAGGCACTCCTCCTGTGTGTCCGCGTTGGACGACAGGAGGAGACCCCGTTGCCCGATCTGCTGATCTTCGGATTCGGCTTTACCGGCGCCGCACTGGCGCGTCGGCTGATCCCCGAGGGCTGGCGCGTGTCGGGCACGGTGCGCTCGACCGAGGCGGCTGCGGCCGCCCTGGCCGCCGGGGTCACGCCGCTGGATCCCGGCGACCGCCACGATCTGGTTCGCGCCTTGGCGGGCGCGACGGCGGTGCTCGTCACCGCGCCGCCGGGCCCGGACGGATGCCCGGGCCTCAATGCCCTGGTCCCCGCCATGGCGACGGCAAGGGCCTTCCCCGACTGGATCGGCTATCTGTCGACCACCGGCGTCTACGGCGACCGGCAGGGCCGGTGGGTTTTCGAGTCCTCACCCCTTTCGGCCCGCAGCGTCGAGGGCGGCAGACGCGCCGCCGCCGAGCGCGACTGGCAGGAAGTGGGGCGCGGCATGGGCCTGACGGTCCAGACCTTCCGCCTCCCCGGCATCTATGGTCCCGGCCGCTCGCCGTTGGACCGTATCCGCGACCGAACGGCCCGCAGCGTCATCAAGCCGGGCCAGGTCTTCAGCCGTATCCATGTCGACGACATAGCCTCTGGCCTCGCCGCCTCAATCGCCCGCCCCCGCGCCGGAGCCGCCTACAACCTGACCGACGACGAACCCGCGCCCAGCCATGTCGTCAACGCCTACGCGGCCGCCCTGCTGGGCCTGCCCGCGCCGGTCGAGACGCCTTTCGACGCCGCTACGCTGTCCCCGGCCGCGCTGCGGTTCTGGAGCGAGAACAAGCGGGTATCGAACGCCCTGGCCAAGGCGGAGCTTGGCTGGAGACCAAGGTATCCTTCCTATCGCGAGGGCTTGGCCGCGATCCTTGCCGCCGAACGCGCCTAGCCTGTCAGTTCGTCGACCGCCGCCACGAGCCTGTCCAGATCCTGCGGCCGTGAGAGGCGATGGTCTCCATCCTTGATGAGGGTGAAAACGAGATTCTCGCTCTTGATCGCCTGCGCCAGCGCCAGGGCATGCGCCCACGGCACGTCCGGGTCCTCCATACCCTGCAGAACGCGTACCGGGGCCGTGACCGGAACCGGACCGGGAAGGATCGACCAGCTGTCGCCGTCTTCCAGCAGCGCGCGGGTAATCGGATAACCGCCTTCGTCATAGAGGCTGGGCCGGATCCATTCGCCGGTCGCGGCCAGCGCCTCATGCGCTTCGGGCGGAAACCGGGGCGCCATCAGCTTTTCGGTAAAGTCGGCGGCGGGCGCGATCAAGACCATGCCGGCGAGCCGCTCGGCGCGCACCGCCGCCACGAGGCAACTCAGCCATCCGCCCATCGACGACCCCACCAGCACCAGCGGCCCTTCGGTCAGGCTGTCGATCACCGCCAGGCAGTCTTCGCGCCAGCGGCTGATTGTCCCCGACCGGAACGCACCGCTGGACTCGCCGTGCCCGAGGTAGTCGAAGCGCACGAACGCCCGGCCCTTGGCCTCTGCCCAGTCTGCCAGCGCCTGGGCCTTGGTCCCCGCCATGTCCGACATGAAACCGCCCAGCCAGACAACAGTCGGACCTGCCCCGTCGATCTTGCGCCAGGCGATGCGCTCCCCATCGCCGCGATCCAGAAAACCGCTGTTCTCAGCCATGGCGCCCACCTTGCAAACTGTCTACTTAAGCTCCCTCCGAGCCATAGCCGCCCGACGCCCGCCAAGGAAGCTTCGCCCGCCTTGATCACCCTACCCCCGGATTTCGCCTTGCTGCAGGTGGTGCCCGAGCTCGAGACGGGCGGCGCGGAGCAGACAGCGATCGACATTGCTCATGCTGTGGTGGCCGGCGGCGGCCGCGCCTTCGTGGCCAGCCGCGGCGGGCGCATGGCTGCCCGGCTCGAGGCTGACGGGGCGCGACTGGCGATGATGCCGGTCCAGTCGAAGAACCCGCTGGTCATGCTGGGAAACGCCGCCCGCCTGGTCGACCTCATCCGCAAGGAGCGGATCAGCATCGTCCACGCCCGCAGCCGCGCCCCCGCGTTCAGCGCCCTGTGGGCCGCCCATTCGACCGGCACGCCCTTCGTGGCCACCTACCACGGCATCTACAACGCCAGGAGCGGGCTGAAGCGTTGGTACAACGCCGTCATGACCCGGGGCGACAAGGTCATCGCCAACAGCGAGTACACGCGCGACCACGTCCTTGCCGAACACGAGGTGCCGCCGGAAAAGATCGTCGCCATCCCGCGAGGCGTCGACCTGACCCGCTTTGACCCCCGCCGGGTCACGCCCGCCAGGATCCAGGCCCTGCACGACATCTGGGACCTGGGCGATACCAGCGGCAGGACGATCTTCGTGCTGGGCGGCCGGATCACCCGGCTGAAGGGCCACCTGACCGTCGTCGAGGCCGCCGCGCGCCTGCGCGCGGACGGACATGAGAACTTCCTGATCCTGTTCGTCGGCGACGATCAGGGCCGCGCCGAGTACCGGCGCGAGGTCGAGGACGCGATTTCCGCCGCCGGCCTGACTGACCACGTGCGCCTGGTCGGCCATTGCGACGACATGCCTGCCGCCTACCGGCTGGCGGACTTCGCGCTTCTTCCCTCGACCCAGCCCGAGAGCTTCGGCCGGGCCGCCGTGGAACCTCAGGCGATGGAACGTCCGGTCCTGGTGTCTGATCACGGCGGCGCGCGCGAGACGGTCGTCGAGGGAGAGACCGGCTGGCGGCTCCCGCCCGGGGACGCTCAGGCATGGGCGCGAGGCCTCGCCGAGGCGCTGGGCGCCACGGCGCAGCGGCGGCGCGCCATGGGCGAAGCCGGGGCCGCCCGGGCGCAACGACTCTATTCGGTGGAGGCCATGTGCGAAGCCACCCTGTCGGTCTATGTTGACCTGCTCAAGGGACGGGGCTGATGGCGGCTGCAGAGAAGATCCTGGTCATTCAGGCCGGGAACATCGCCGAATTCGTGCTTTCGCTGGCGGCGATGCGCAAGATCCGCCAGGCCCATCCGCGCGCCCATATCACCCTGTTGACCGTTCCCGCCTTCGAGGCGCTCGCCAGGTCGAGCCCCTACTTCAACGACATCGACACCAGCGGCGAGCTCCTGCGGAGCGGCGGCTGGCTTGCCCTGCGCGGCCGCATCAAGCAGGCGCGCTTTGGCCGCATCTACGACCTTCAGGGCACGGCAGCGACCAACACCCTGTTCCAGATGCTCCGGCCCTTTCCGCCGGTCTGGTCCGGGCCGGCGTCGGGAGCGAAACTTCGGCACCGCAATCCCGACCGCGATCGCATGCACATGCTGGAGCGGCACGCCGAACAGCTGCGCGTCGCCGGGATCTGGCCGGATGCGCCGACCACCCCGGGCGATGCACCCGGTCCTGACCTGTCGTGGATCCTGCGTCGCGCGCCAGCGCCGCGACCGATCGCCGGGGCGGTCGCGCCCAAGCCCTATGTGCTGCTGGTGCCGGGCGGCAAGGACAACGCCCCGGAGAAGCGCTGGCCCATCGAAGGGTATAGCGAACTGGCGGCCCGGCTCTTCGCTGGCGGCTACGACATCGTCATCATCGGTGGCCCGCAGGAAAGCGCGCTGGCGCGGACGATCCAGAAGCGCGTCGGCCGCGCCCGCGATCTGACGGGTCGGACCGACTTCGCCCAGATCGCCCTTGTCGGGGCCAAGGCCGCGCTGGCCGTTGGCAACGACACCGGACCCCTCCATCTCATTGCAGCTGCCGGCGCGCCTACCATCGGCCTGTTCGCCGGAGGTCCCGAAGCGCTGGTATCCAGCCCGCGAGGGCATGTCGCCGTCATTCACGCCCCGGACCTCGCCTCGGTCGCGGTCGACACGGTCGCCAACGCCGCGTTTTCCCTGCTGCCTCGCTAGGCTGTCCGCCCGGAGAGAGGGTGCCCTTTCCGCAAGGAAGGACGCCCCTGCCTCACCTCTGGGCCGCAGCCATCAGTTGGTCGTTGACGGCGCCCGTACGATGCCGCCGAGCCCCCGGCCGGAAGACGTCGTCTCGTCCTGTCGGTCCTGGACCCGCAGATTGTTCTGCACATGGCCAACGCCGCTGACGCGTTCGACGCAGTCCTCGGCCCGACGCTTGGCCCTGCGGCTGTCGACGGTTCCGCTCAGCGTGACATCGCCGTCCTTGACCTGGACCTCGATGTCGCTGGCGTCGAGGTGATGATCGTAGGTCAGCCGGTCATTGACGTCCTCGCGGATGCGTTCATCCGACCTGCGATAACCCTTGGGACCCCGGCCGTGGTGCTCCCCCTGCCGTTCGCCGTCCGTCACCGCCTCGACGTTCGGATTGTCCCCCGGGAAGGCGTCGTCATAGTCGCTGCGCCCGTAGCCATAGGCGCCGTCGCGACCGCGATATCCGCCATCCCTGTCGCGGGCGCCGTAGCCATAGCCGTAGAGCTCGGCTTCGCGGCCGCGCTCTCGTCCCGAATAGGGCGCGCCGCCATAGCGCTGCTCGTTGCGCGACCCATAGTCTCCGCGGTCCCATCCGGTCCGGGTCGTCCGTCCGCCTTCCCAGCGGTCGCCATCGCCGTAGCGGGTGGGATCGTAGTCGCCGTACGGCCCCGAGCGGACACGCTCGCCCTGGCCGTAGGCCCGGCGCCGGTCGTCGTCCACGAAGCGACGCTCGTCGCCCTGATCGTAGTCGCCCAGATAGTCGCCTCCATTCTGGGCGGAGCCGGCCGGATTGTACCCGGCGACGCGCTCCTGATCGTAGCGGCCTGCACCATACGGCTGGCCGCCGTTGGCGCGTCGGCTCCGATCGCCGCGCATTTCAAAGTCCCGTTCGTTCCAGCGATTCGCCATGACTTACTCCACTCGTCCGATCGCGCCCGTCCCATGCGCTCCCATCTCGGCCAAGCGTGCGGGGCCCCGACATGTTCCTGAGAAACGACGGCAATCGCAGAAGCTCGCGAGGACGTGAGCAATCGGTCCTGAGGGAACCGGCCGCCCTTGATCCGGACCGGCCGCGCGGTCATATACTGACGGCCAGTACGGACCGCTCTCGCGGGCCGCGCGTTATTTTGGCCAAACGAGCCCATCAACAGACTCCGGAGCACCGCCTATTCGCCGCCCCAACAACACGCCGCCCGTCAAGGACGGCCCTCGCACCAACGAAGACATCCGCGTTCCCCGAGTTCTTCTGATCGATCAGAACGGCGAGAAGCAGGGCGAGATGCCGATTTCCGCGGCTCTGGAGGCGGCTGAAGAGGCTGGCCTGGACCTCGTCGAGATCGTGCCCAACGCCAACCCGCCCGTCTGCAAGATCCTGGACTACGGCAAGTTCAAGTTCCAGGAGCAGAAGCGGAAGAACGAGGCGCGCAAGCGGCAGAAGGTCGTCGAGCTCAAGGAGATCAAGCTCCGGCCGAACATCGACAAGCACGACTACGACGTCAAAGCCAAGGCCATGCACCGGTTCTTCGAGGAGGGCGACAAGGTCAAGGTGACGCTGCGCTTCCGCGGCCGCGAAATGGCTCACCCCGAACTCGGCTACAAGCTGCTCAACCAGGTCAAGGCCGACTTCGAGGAGCAGGCCAAGGTCGAGCACGAGCCCAAGATGGAAGGCCGCCAGATGATCATGATCCTGGCGCCGCGCTGAGGCCAACGCCGTCCATCAGCAACAACGCCCCGGCCCGCAAGGACCGGGGCGTTTTCATTGGCCGCATTGCAGTCCGCGCCGCGACGGCCTAATCCCGAAGCATGTCCGACGCGTCATCCAGTCCCCAGCCGGCATCCCCGGCGTCTCCCGGGGACGATCGGGCGCTCTACACCCTGCTGGCAGTGGTGTTCATCAACATCGCCGGGTTCGGGGTGATCATTCCCCTGCTGCCCTTCTATGCGGCCAGCTTCGGCTCGCCCGCCTGGCAGGTCTTCATCCTGTTTTCGGCCTATTCGGTCGGCAACTTCTTCGCCGAGCCCATTTGGGGCCGGCTGTCCGATCGCATCGGGCGGCGGCCGGTCCTGATCATCACCATCTTCGGTAACGCGGCGACCTATGTGGCCCTGGCCTTCGCGCCAGACCTCTGGATCGCCTGCGCGATCCGCTTGGTCGGCGGTCTGCTGACCGGCAACATCTCGACGATCCAGGGCTACATCGCCGACGTTACCCCGCCCGAGAAGCGCGCCGGTCGCCTGGGCCTGATGGGCGCGGCCTTCAGCCTGGGGTTCCTCATGGGGCCGCCGCTGGGCGGACTGCTGGCCAACGAGGCCGCGGGCCTGGCCGGTTTCCGGCCGCCGCTTCTTACCGCGGCCGGCCTCGCGGTGCTTGCGGGATGCGGCGTCGCGGCCTTCGTTCGCGAAACCCGGCATGTCCACCCCGATGCGCCCCAGCGTGGCCGCCTGGAAGGGCTGGGCGACGCCCTGGCCCATCCGGTGCTTTGGCGCGTGCTGCTGGTGACCATCATCTCCATCGCCGGGTTCGCCGGCATGGAGGCGACGTTCGGACTCTGGGCCAAGTGGAAGTTCGACTGGGGCCCGCGCGAGATCAGCTATTGTTTCGTCGTCATCGCCCTGACGGCGGCCTTCACACAGGGGCTTCTGACAGGTCGTATCGCGCGCCGCTTCGGCGAGGCGCGCACCCTCATCGCCGGCCTCGGGTTGATCGCCGCCGGCTTCGCCCTGCAGCCCGCAGCCCAGATCTGGCCGATCGCCGTGTTCGGCATGGCCACGGTCGCCTTCGGCCAGTCGCTCGCCTTCCCGAACATCAGCGCGATCATCTCGCGCGCCGTCTCGCCCGACCGTCAGGGCGAGATGCTGGGGCTCAATTCGGCGGCCGGCGCTCTGGCGCGGATCGTCGGCCCCTTGGCGGCAGCCCCGCTGTTCACCAAGGTCAGTCCGGGAGCGCCTTTCGTGGTCGCAGGCCTGCTTTGCCTGCCGGCCATGTTCATGGCCTGGCGTGTCTCCAAGGCGATCCGCCGCAGCGCATGAGCCTGCTACGGCGGCCCGGCGCCGCCGGGGTTCGGGCCGTCCGTCACGCCCTGCGGCGGCCCTCGCCTCTGACGCGGATCGCGAAGCTGGCCAGCCATCGAGCGAGACAGCCCGCCGGCCAGCGTCCGACGCTCGGCTGGGTCCAACCCTCCCGCAAAGCGAAGAATGGCGGTCTCGACCGCCGACCGCGCGGCCTGCTCCCGCCTTCTGGCTTCCGACATCGCCTTGACCGCAGCCTCGGCGTCGTAGGTTTCGGCATCCAGCATCGCGACCGCCTCGCGGCGCAATGCGCGCGACCCACGGATATCGTCCTGGGTGTCCAGGACCGCCTCGCGGATCATCCGCCGGAACGCCCGGCGCTTCTCGGGCGGCAGGTCATCGCCCGCGCGCCAGAGCGGAAAACGGGCTTGGGATTCGGCGGGGCGGAATTCGGCCGAACGCCGCGCCGCCCCCACGCCGCCGACGATCAGCCCGGCCAGAAACAGGTTCAGCCCGACTGAAACGACAAGTCCGATGATCAGCCAGCGCATCCTCACGAGCGGCTCTCCGGATCCGGCTCGGCCCAGCCGTCATCGGCATAGAGATTGGCCAGCATCGCCTCGGCGCCGCCGGGCGTCTCGCCGGGCGCCAGCCGGGCGCCGACCAGCAACCCGGCCACGCAGGCCGTGGCAAGCCCGATGCCGACCCCGGTTCCGATCAGCCAGCGGTGGACGCGAGACAAGGGCCTGACGCGTTCGCGCGGCGCCGTCGCCAGAACCGCATCCCGCAAGGCCGCGCCGACCTGCGCCGCCGGCATAGCGTCCAGCCATTCATCCGTGATCAGGGCATCGGCGAGGATAGCCTCGCAGGCCGCCGCCTCGCGCGCCAGCAAGGCGAAGGCTGCATCCTGGCTTTCCTGGGGCCAACGGGCGATGCGCCCACCCCAGGCTCCGGCCAGATGTTCGAATCGGTCGAGATCCATCCTCAACGCTCCCTAAGGTCGGCCAGCGCCGCGCGCAGGGCCCGGCGCCCGCGCGACAACAGGCTCTCCAGCGCCTCGACGCTGATCCCCATCAGCGCCGCCGCTTCGATATTGCCGAGTTCCTGATAGTGGCAAAGCACCACGGCCTCGCGCTGGCGATCGGGCAGATGCGCCAGCGCCTCGCCGACCCGCTTTCCCGTGTCCATGGCCAGCAGACCACGATCCGGGGCGGGTCCCGGGTCGGCGACGTCGGGGGGGTCGGCCATCGGCTGCTCGCGACGCCTGCGCAGTCGGTCGTAGCAGAGGTTCAGTGCGACCCGGTGCATCCAGGTATCGAAGCGCGCCGCGCCTGGCCGCCAGACAGGGGCCTGCTTCCACGCCCGCAACATGACTTCCTGCGCCACATCCTCGGCTTCGGCTGCGTCCGCCAGCATGCGGTGCGCCAGTTGCAACATGCGCGGCAGCTTTCGCGCGACGAGCGTCTGGATCGCGGCCTGATCGCCACGTCCCACACGCGCCACCAGCGCCTCGTCGGGATCGCCGCCCTGAACCGTCAACGCTCACATGAACTCCCTTGGGCGGCGCCCGTCCCGCCGCCCGCCGGATCAGGCCGTCAGCGACCGCCGCCACCGGCCATGCCGGGCCCTCGCCGGGGCGTCAGCTCGGCGCCGGACAGCACACCGTCGCCGTTCTCGTCCATCCGGGCGAAGCCCTGCTCGGCCATCTTGCCGAGTTCGGCCCGGTCGAGGAAGCCGTCGCGATTGGCATCGACGCGATCGAACAGGCGCGACCCGTCGCCCTTGCCCTTCGGCTGGGCGCCCTTTTCGGCTGCGCGCTCCGCGCGGCGGGCGGCCATGCTGGCGAACTCCTCGCGCGAGACCTTGCCGTCCTTGTTGGCGTCCATGCGCATCATCTGGCTTACCCGGCCGGCCTGGAACTCGGCCTTGGTCACCTTTCCGTCGCCGTTGGCGTCGAGCCGGCCGGGCCCCTGTTGGGCCATGGCGGGCTGAAGCGCAGCCAGCGACAGGGTGAGGCCGGCGACAGCGGTCAGAAGCGTCTTCATCGATAGGATCTCCTTGGGGCTTTCGTCCCCCTCGGAGCCTTCAACGTTGAGACGGGCTGGTTCCGTCGGCCTATCGAACGAGCGCCTGAAAGGCGCTGCGGGCTGACTTGCGGGCCGCGGCCAGCGCCTTCTTGAGGGCGGCATAGTCCTTCGCCCCGCCGGCGCGCGCCAGGAGAGCCTTCAATGCCCTGGGCTCGCCGTCCGGGTCCGCCCGGTCGTCCAGGGCGACCTTGAGCAGTTGGGACAGGTTCTGCTGCATGCGCCAGGCTTCTTCCAGGTTCGAGATCGCGTCGGCGTCCGCCAGGCCTGCAGACGACATGGCGGCCAGAGCCTCGCCAGTGTTCTGGCGCAGGGGACCGCCGTCCGCAGCATGCGCCAGTTGCAGGAACTGGGCGGCGAACTCGATGTCGACCAGGCCGCCCGGCGCAAGCTTGACGTCCCACTCACCCGACGGCGGCCTCTCGCGCGCCATCAGGGCCCGCATTTCCACGGCGTCGCGGGCCGTCTTGCGCCGATCGCGCGGCGAGCGCAGGACCGCCTCGATCGCAGCGACGCTCTCCGCCGCGAACGCCTCGCTGGTGGCCCAGACAACCCTGGCCCGGGTCATGGCCATGTACTCCCATGTCTCCGCCTCTCGGGCGTAGTAGGCGTCCAGAGCCGCCATGCTGACCGCAACAGGCCCCTTGCTGCCCGTCGGCCGCAGCTGCATGTCGACCTCATAGAGACTGCCTTCAGCCGTCGGCGCCGACAGGGCTGCGATCAGCCGCTGGGTGAACCGTCCATAGAAGGTCTCTGCGCCCCAGCCCTTGATCGCCGACATCGCCGCGCCGTCGTCGGCCCGGTACAGGGTCATCAGGTCGAGGTCGGACCGCGCGGTCATCTCGCGCCCGCCGCACTTGCCCAGCGCGATGACGGCGGCCTGGCCGGGGAACGCCCCACCCTGCCGCTCGGTCTCGGCCAGCGCCGCCCGAGCCAGCCCGTCGAGGATCAGATCGGCAAGATCGGCGAACCCCGCCCCGGCATCGTCCGCGCTGGCCGTTCCACCGATCACCTGGACGCCGATGCGGAAGGCCTGCTCACGATGAACGCGCCGTGCGGCGTCCATCGCTGCCTCGAAGCCATCCGCCTGATTCAGCGCGAAGCGCACAGCGTCCGCCCCTTCACCATCGCCGAAGGGGGCGAAGAAGCTGGGATCCAGCAGCGCATCGAGCGCAGCGGGCCTTCGGGCCAGCGTCTGGGCAAGCTGCGGCGCGAAGGCCATCACCTGCACCACCAGTTCGAACAGCTTCGGCTGCGCCAGGAACAACGACTGAACCTGCACGCCGGAACTAAGACGCTCGAAGAAGTCGCCAAATCGGCGGAAGGCGGCGTTCGGCGCGCCGGTGGCGTTGGCCGCGTCCAGCAGGCGCGGCGCCAGGCGTGTGAACATCTCTCGGCCGCGCTCGGTCCGGGTGGCCGCGATCCGTCCGTGGTGCCACCCCCTGATCGTCCCCGACACCGCCGGGGGGTCGTCAAAGCCCATCTTCTTCAGCGTACGCAGCGTTTCCGGGTCATCCTCGACGCCGGTGAAGACGAGACTGCCGAACCGCGATGACAGCGGCTCCTCGCCCTTGAAGAGCTCGCCATAGCGCGCATTCACGTCCTTGAGGATCAGCCCGACGGCCTTGTCGAACGCCTTCAGGTCCGCCTGCCCCCACAGAGCGGCCACCCGCTTGCGCTCGGCCGGCGCCTCCGGCAGGCGATGGGTCTGGTCATCGCCGATCATCTGGGCCCGGTGTTCAAGCGCACGCAGGACGCGGTAGCCGTCGGCCAGCGCATCGCGGGTCTCGGCCGTCACATGCCCGGCCTCGGTCAGGGCGGCGATCGCGTCCAGCGTCCGGGGCGACCGCAGAGCGGGGTGTCGACCGCCCAGGATCAATTGCTGGGTCTGGGCGTAGAACTCCACCTCGCGGATGCCGCCTCGCCCCAGCTTGAGATCCGCGCCCGCCGCCGTGACCCGGTCATCCACCTTGTGCGCGTGAATCTGCCGCTTGATCGAATGGATGTCGGCGATGGCCGCGAAATCGAGGTTCTTGCGCCAGATGAACGGCTGGAGCTCAGCGAGAAACGCCTGACCGGCGGGGATGTCGCCGGCGGCGGCCCGCGCCTTGATGAAGGCCGCCCGCTCCCAGTTCTGGCCGACGCTCTCGTAGTAGGCGAAGGCCGCCGGAACCGGCACGGCCGGCGGCGTGGAAGCCGGATCAGGGCGGAGCCGCAGGTCGACCCGGAAGACATAGCCGTCGGCGGTCCGGTCCTGCAGCATCCTGGCAATGCCATGCGTCAGACGAACGGCGACCGCCTCCGCCTCGGCGCCATCCGCGAGCGGCATGCGGTCGGGCTCGTAGAAGACGGATATGTCGATGTCGCTGGAGTAGTTCAGTTCAAACGCGCCGTGCTTGCCCATGGCCAGGCAGAAGAACCCCGGAACCGGCCCCGCAGCGCTGTCGGGTGGAGCCAGCAGGCGGCCTCGATCGATCTCGGACCGGGCCGCCTGGGCCACGGCCGCGGCCAGCGATGCATCGGCGAAGCCCGAGAGAGCGCCGGTCACCTGGTCGAGATCCCAGACCCCGCCCAGATCCGCCAGGGCGCAAAGAAGATGCAGGTCGGCCTTCAGGCGCCTGAGTTCGCGCCCCGCGACATCCGCCTCGGCTTCATCGGCCTGCGCCAGCGCCGCCGCCAACAGGCCATCCAGCCGCGCCTCCGGCTCGCTGTTCAGCGTTTCCGCCAGCGCCCCCGGACGGCGCCGGGCCAGGCCGGCAAGATAGGGCGCCGCCCCGAACACCGGCGCAAGCGCGGGCCAGACTGCATCCAGCGCTCCGGCCCCGATCGTTTCCTCGACCAGTTCACGCGTCCGCTCGGCGTAGGCCGCATCGAGGATGGGACCGCAGGGAACAAGGCGCGAGGCGAGAGACATACCCAAGGTCTAGCAGACAGCGACCGCTTGGAAAGGAGGCCGGTCCTAGTCGGGGCGCGGCAGGACCAGCGCCACCCGGAGGCCTGGACCATAGTTGTCGATGGCGCCGGGACCTTCGCTGAGCTCCAGCCGCCCGCCATGCGCCTCGGCGACCGCCGCCACCAGCGACAGGCCAAGCCCGGTCCCCGGCTCGCTGCGGCTGTTCTCCAGCCGCACGAACCGCTGGATGACCCGCTGCCGGTCCTCTTCCGGGATGCCGGGGCCCGTGTCGGTGACGCTGAACTCGATCTCGCCGGACGACCGGCGACGAACCCGAAGCATCACCGCCCCGCCTTTCGGCGTGTACTTGATGGCGTTGTCGATGATGTTGGCCAGGGCCTGGGCGACGATCTCGCGGGCGCCAACGACCGTCAGCCTCGGCGTGATCTCGGCCTTGAAGTCGATCGACTTGTCCTCGCAGACCACCTCGTAGAGTTCGGCCATGTCGCCGGCCAGGGCGCCAGGGTCGAACGGCTGGGGGTTGGGCACGCGGCCGGCGGCTTCCAGCCTGGCGATGGCCAGCACGGCGTTGAAGGTGTTCAGGACGTTGTCGGCATCCTCCAGCGCCTGGACCAGCGCCTGGTTCGCATCGCCTTTCCCGGCCTCGACCTCGATCAGCGACGCCTCGAGCCGCGCCCGCAGCCGGGTCAGCGGCGAGCGCAGGTCGTGGGCGATAGCGTCGCCGGCGTGGCGCAGACCGCCCATCGATCGCTCCAGCCTGTCGAGCATCTCGTTCAGGCCTTCCGCCAGTTCGTCGTACTCGTCCCGCACGCCACGAACCTTGGCGCGGGCCTTCAGGTCGCCGGCGCGAACCGCCTCGACCGCGTCTGTCAGCCCCTGCATGTGACGGGCGACGTTGCGGCTGACCAGCACCCCGCCCAGCAACCCGAGGATGATGATCAAAGCGCCGGCGCCCCACAGCGAGCGGGCGATCCCGACCACGAAGGCGTCGCTTTCGCTGACATCGGCGCCGACGAACAGATACTGCCCGCCGGGCAGGCGTCGCTGCAGCCCCCGCGCCTGCCGCCGCACCTGTCCGCCATCGGCGTCGGTATCGGTCAGGGTGAAGCCATCCCACGCCTCGCCCGACCCTTCAGGATCGATCGGCGAGACCGGGATCGTGCCGCTGATCTTGCGACCCGTGCTGTCCATCAGGATGTAGATGTAGGGGCGCTCGCTGGCGGTCCGCTCGATGATCGCGGTGTTCACAGCATCGGCGCCGCCCTGGCGATAGGCCGCCTCCAGCGAGTTCATCTCGCGGACGATCTCGCGTTCGACCCGCCGACTGACCTCGCCCGCGGTGGCGACGTAGATATAGCCCAGGAACGCCGCCGCCGCCGCCGCGAACAGCGCCAGGAACAGCAGCGTCAGCCGGAAGGTTGTTGTCCGGATCAGGCTGGGCAGGCGCAGCGCCGCCACGGCGCTCTCCTACGGGTCGAGCCGGTAGCCGGCCCCACGAACCGTCTGCAGCATCTGCCGGTCGAACCCCTTGTCGATCTTCGAGCGCAGTCGCGAGATATGCACGTCGATGACGTTGGTCTGCGGGTCGAAGTGATATTCCCAGACCTTCTCCAGCAGCATCGTGCGGGTCACCGACTGGCCGGCGTGGCGCATCAGGAACTCCAGCAGCTGGAACTCTCGCGGCTGCAGGTCCACTTCCGTGCCGGACCTGTGAACCTCACGCGTGAGCAGGTTCATCTCAAGATCGCCGACCTTCAGCGTCGTCGACACCGCGCCGGTCTCCCGGCGGCGGGCGAGGGCTTCCACCCGCGCCATCAGCTCGGGAAAGGCGTAGGGCTTGACCAGATAGTCGTCGGCGCCCGCCTTGAGCCCCGTCACACGGTCGTCGATCTCACCCAGGGCCGACAGAAACAGCACCGGAGTGTCGTCGCCCTCGCGACGCAGGGTCTCGACGACGCTGACGCCGTCGCGCTTGGGCATCATCCGGTCGACGATCAGCACGTTGAAGCCGCCGCCTCGCGCGGCCGCCAGACCCAGCTCGCCGTCCGGCGCGTGCTCGCAGTCGTAGCCGGCTTCGCCCAGGCCGCGGCGCATGGCCTCGGCCGCTTCAAGGTCGTCTTCGATGATCAGAATGCGCATCACTTGCCCCCGCATGGCGGCGACGGCCGACTCAGGGCCGCCGCCGCGCATGCTACCCGAGTTTGATCGGCACGAAGGTGGTGGCTCCGCCGATGGCGATGCCGAGCAGGACCGTCGGACGGCCAGCCTTGCGGGCGGCCTCGACAGCGGCGGAAACCTCGGTGGCGCTGGACACCTCGCGGGTGTTGACGCTGACGATCACCTGGCCGCGACGGATTCCCTGCTCTGCGGCATAGGAGTCGGCGCGGATGTTTTCGACCACCACGCCCCCGGCCACGCCATGCTGCTCCTTGCCGGCCGCGTCGAGCGGGGCGAGGGCCATGCCCAGGACGATCGGTCGCTGGGCCGGCGTGTCCGACTTCGGCGTCGACTGCGGGGTGGTCTTGGGTGCGGGCGTTGGACGCGCCGCCTCCTGCTGCGCAAGCTCCAGTTCGCGACGCGTCGGACGGGTGCCCGAGGTGATCTGGACATTCTGACGCCGACCGTCCCTGACGACTTCGAGCTTCATCACGTCGCCCGGCTGGGTCTTGGCCACTTCGCGGGTCAGGACAGTGGACGAGGTTACCTTCACGCCGTTGATGGCGACCACCACGTCATCGCGCTTGAGCCCGCCCTTGCTGGCCGGCCCCCCGGGGGTGAGGTCGCTGACAATCGCCGCCTTGATCGGGCCAAGGCCGAGAGCCTCGGAGCCATCGGCGTCCAGATTCTGGATGGTGGCGCCCATGTAGCCGCGCGTCACCTTGCCCTTCGACATGATCTGCTTGACCACGTTCTCGGCCAGGTCAGCCGGAATGGCGAAGCCGATGCCCACCGAGCCGCCGGTCGGGGAAAAGATGGCGGTGTTGACGCCGATCACGCGGCCATAGACGTCGAACGTCGGGCCGCCGGAGTTGCCCCGGTTGATCGCCGCGTCGACCTGGATGTAGTCGACGAAGGGACCGTCATTGATGTCGCGTTGCAGCGCCGAGACGATGCCGGCCGTCGCCGTGCCGCCGAGGCCGAAGGGGTTGCCGACCGTGATGACCCAGTCGCCGACGCGCGGCTTGGCCGACTGCTCGAAGCTGACGAAGGCGAAGCCAGAGCCCGGCACCTTGAGTACGGCAAGATCGGTATCGTCGTCGCGGCCGACCAGCGTGGCCTTCAGTTCACGACCGTCCTTGAGCGTGACGATGATCTCGTCTGCATCCTCGACGACGTGGTTGTTGGTGACGAGGTAGCCGTCAGCCGAGATGAAGAAGCCCGAGCCCGACGAGGCCTGACGGGGCAGCGCCCCGCCTTCACCCTGCTCGCCCTCTTCGCCTTCCTGTCCCGGCTGTCCGGGTTGGGGGTTGTTGAAGAAGGGCAGGCCGGGGATGCCGCGCAGGCTGCGCGCATCCACTTTCGACTTTACATCGATCGATACGACGGCTGGCGAGACCTTCTCGAAGATGTCGGCGAACGACATCGGCGCGCCAGGGGGCGGCGCGAAGTTGACACGGGTGACCGCGCCCTGCTCGCCGGGCGCCATGGCGACCGGCTGGGCCATGGCCGGGGCCATCCGCATGCCGGCGCCCGCCGCAGCGGCGATCGCCACGCTGACGCCGGCGATGGCGCCCACGACAAATCCACTCTTCTTCGAAGCCATATCGCGTCGGTCCCTGGTCCGGATACGTCCGGACATCTCGATCTCTAACCTAGACGCGCCGCAGCATTGCGCAACGGCGCAAGGATTATCTTTCCGTCATCCTGCGGGTGTTTGTTGCGGCGCAAATGCGGCGGCTTGGCGTCAGTCCGCGTCCTCGGCGGCAAGTTTGGCCAGCCTGGATTCCTCTTCGGCGCTCAGCGGCGCATCTGCCGGTCTGGCCCGTAGCCGCGCGATCAGAAGCCCGACCCCGATCAGTCCGACCAGCAACGGCGTCAGCCACAGCGCCAGGTTGGCCATCGAGAACGACGGCTTGAGCAGCACGAACTCGCCATAGCGGTCGACGAGGAATTCGCGGATCTGCTGGTCGCTCCGGCCGGCCACGACCTGTTCGCGCACGACCTTGCGCAGGTCCTGCGCCAGCTCGGCCGAGGAGTCGTCGATCGACTCGTTCTGGCAGACCAGGCACCGGACCTCCGTGAACAGCGCCCGCGCCCGCGCTTCCTGCGCCGGATCGGGGAGCCGTTCGGCCGGGTCGGAAGCCGCGGCCGTGAGCAGCACAGCGGCAAGCAGGCCGGCGAGAATTCGGAACATCCCGCGACCGGTCATGCTCCCGCCTCCCGGGCCTTGCGCCCGACGCCGAGCCGAAGGCGCCGGTCTGACAGGGAAATTCCCCCGCCGATGGCCATCAGCAGCGGGCCGATGAAGATCAACTGCACCCACGGATTGAAGTAGGCCCGCACCAGCCAACCTGGCTTGCCTTCCGTGGTCGCGCGGCGGTCGCCGAGCGTCACATAGACCTGATCAAGGCCGCGATAGCAGATGGCCACTTCCTGCGTCGTCTGGCCGCCCGCCGGATAGACCCGCCGCTGGGGCCTCGCCTCGCAGACCGCCGCCCCGCCCTTGCGCACGGTCAGCACGCCTTCCTCGGCCAGGAAGTTTGGCCCGTCGACGACCGACACCTTGTCGAGCGACAATTCGTAGCCGCCCAGCGACAGCGTGCTGCCCGGCGAGATCACCTGGGCCGCCTCCACTTTCCAGGCGGTCTCGAAGCAGGCGCCGAGGATGAAGATCCCAAGGCCGGCGTGCGCCAGGGTGGAGCCCCAGGCCCCGCGCGGCAGCCCTCCGGTGCGGCGGGCGACCTCGGCCAGCGGCGCCTTCAGCAGACGCACACGCTCGGCCAGTTCGGCGATCGCCCCGAAGATCAGCCAGAATCCGAGCGCCAGGCCCGCGCTGGCCAGCGCCTTGCGCGGGCTGACGATGGCAAGAGCCAGAAGTCCCGCGCCAACCGCCAAGGCGGCCGCCAGCCACAACCTCTGCATCGCGCCGTAGGCGTCACCGCGCTTCCAGGCCAGCATGGGCCCGAAAGGCAGGATCAGCAGGCCCACGGCCATCACCGGCGTGAAGACCAGATTGAAGTAGGGCGGGCCCACCGAGATTGTCTCGCCGGTCATGGCCTCGCGGATCAGCGGATAGAGGGTGCCGAACAGCACCGCTGCGGTGGCTACCGTCAGCACGATGTTGTTGACCACGATCGCGCTCTCCCGGCTGACCGGCTTGAAGCCGCCGCCGGAAGAGAGGGCGGGGAAGCGCCAGGCGAATAGGGCGAACCCGGCGCCGGCCGTCAGGCCGAGGATGCCGAGCAGCAACATGCCGCGCGTGGGATCAACCGCGAAGGCGTGCACGCTGGTCAGGACACCCGATCGCACGAGGAAGGCGCCCAGCATGGAGAAGGTGAAGGCCGCCAGCGCGAGGAACACGGTCCAGCCGGGCAACGCCCCGCGCTTCTCGGTCACGACGGCCGAGTGCAGCAGAGCCGCGCCGATCAGCCAGGGCATGAACGAGGCGTTCTCGACCGGGTCCCAGAACCACCAGCCGCCCCAGCCGAGCTCGTAGTAAGCCCAGAAGGAGCCGAGCGTGATGCCGATGGTCAGAAAGCTCCAGGCCGCCAGCGTCCACGGCCGCACCCATCGCGCCCAGGCGGCGTCGACCCGGCCGGTGATCAGGGCGGCGACGGCCAGGCTGAAGACCACCGAGAAGCCGACATAGCCGAGGTAGAGGAACGGCGGATGCAGCACCAGCGCCGGGTCCTGCAGCAACGGATTGAGCGACCGGCCCTCGACCGGAGCCTCCGCCAGCCGCGCCAGCGGATTTGAGGCAAACAGGGTGTAGCCCAGGAACAGCACGCCCAGCAGGCCCTGAGCCGCCAGTGTCATCGCCCGCAGGTCGCCTGGCAGGTCACGCCCCCAGAGCGCCACCGCCGCGCCGAAACCGGTCAGCGCAAGGCACCAGAGGAGCATCGAGCCCTCGTGGCTGCCCCAGGCGCCGGCGATCTTGTACATCAGCGGCTTGTGGGTGTGGGAATTGGCGGCCACGTTGGCCACCGAAAAGTCGCTGCCGACAAACGCCCACACCAAGGCGGCGAACGCCAGACCGACCGCCACGAAGCCAGCGATCGCGGCCCCTTCACCCGCTCCGGCCAGGACCAGCCGGCGCCCGCCGGCGGCCGAAAGCAGGGTCTGGCCGACGGCCAGGACAAAGGCCAGCGCCAGGCAAAACGCGCCTGTCTCGACGATCATCATCGGCCGCCATTCCCCGGCCCGGCAGCCTCGGCCTGCCGCCCGGCGCCGTCGCCGCGCCACTCGCCCTGATCCTTGATGGCCTTGGCGACCTCGCGCGGGATGTACTTCTCGTCGTGCTTGGCGAGAACCCGGCGCGCGACGAAGACCCCGTCTTCCCGCAACTGCCCCTCGGCGACCACGCCCTGCCCCTCGCGGAACAGCCCCGTGACTTCACCGCTGTAGAGCACCTTCATCGAGGCGGCGTTGTCGGTCACCCGGAAGGTCATCGCCCCGCCGGGCGCGGGCTGCAGGCTGCCATTCTCGACCAGGCCGCCCAGCTGGAAACGCCGGCCGGGCTCTATCGGAGTCTCGACCAACTGGCCGGGGGTGCGGAACAGCGAGATGCTGTCGCGCATGCCGAACAGCGTCAGCCCCACCGCCAGCGCCAGCACCGGCGCCACCGCGAGGACCACCATCAGGCGCCGGCGCGCCGTCCGCGACTTAGGCCAGAACCTCATTTCGGAACCTCCATGGCCACGTCCAGCGCCTCCAGCACTTCCGGCCGGTCCTTGAACAGTCGTCGCGCCCGGGACACGGCCCGGTCCCTGTCGGCCGTGCGCCCGAGCACCGCATAGGCGCGCACCAGACGCACCCAGCCCTCGGGATCATCCGGCTGCTCTTCCAGGCGCGCGGCGAGACCAGCCACCATGCCCTCGATCGCCGCGGCGTCAGGCTCGGCGCCGGCGGGCGGCGCCTGGGGAATGCCGCCGGCCTTCTCGACCATCTCTATCCGCTGGGCCAGGTCGGCGCGGCGGGGATCGGATGGCGGCGTGTCGGCCAGGAGTGAGCGCCAGGCGGAGAGACCCTCGCCGACCCGTCCATCCTCGATCAGAGCCAGCCCCAGGTGATAGCGCGGGCTGATCGCTTGCGGATCCAGCCGGTAGGCCTGGGTGAACGCCTGCCGCGCATCGGGGCCGACCTCGCCGCCAGACAGGTTGACGAACACTTCCCCGAGCAGCGTCCAGAGCACTGGCTCGTCCGGCGCCAGGGCCACCGCCTGGCGCAGCGCCTTGGAGGCCCCCAGCGCATCGCCCGCCCACAGTCTGGCCGCGCCCAGCGCGGCATGAGACGCCGGATCGTCCGGCCGCTCGCCGACTTCGGCCTCGCGCACGGCAACCAGTTGCAGGGGCTCCAGAGACCTCAGATCACTCTTCCGCCAAGCCTCGACCCTTGCGGCCACAGGCGCGTCCGCCTCGCCTGGCGACCCCAGAAAGAGATAGGCGCCCACGGCCGCCAGCGGCAGCGCGGCTGCTGCGGCCAGAGCCAGCGTGCGGCCACCGCTGCTCGTGGGCAAGGGACGCGCCTCGTCGGCAGCGTGCAAGAGCCGCCGCCCCGCCTCGGCGCGCGCCGCCTCCCGCTCGTTCTCACCCAACAGGCCTCGTGCGACCAGATCATCGATTTCGGCGAGTTGGCGACGGTGGACCGCCAGGGCCGGGTCCTCGGCCACGGCTCGACCTTCCGCGCGCTTCGCGCGGGCCAGGATCAGACCGGCGGCAGCGGCGGACAGCGCCGCGGCGAGCGTCCAGAACAGAAGCATGCCGCGCTGTTAGCGGATTAGCGGACGCTAGGCGAGGCGACAGAATGGCGCCGGAGCAAGATTGAGATGGATCAGGCCGCGGCCAGCCGTCGGCGCACGATCTGACCGCTGCGCTCGTCCTTGGCCAGAGCCAGCAGATCGGCGGCGATCTCCAGGTAGGCGCGCGACCGCGCCGCCTCTTCCTCGGAGGTTTCTTCGGCCCGCAGGTGATCGAGGACTTCCTCGACATAGGGATCGATGACCTTGTCGACGGCTTCAAGGATGCGGGCGCGCGTTGAGCCGAAGCCGCCGAAGTCCGCGTTCGACCGCACAGCCTCGGCGAACACCAGCAGACTGGTGACGCGGTTCACAGCCGCGGGGTCGGGATCAGCGACAAGCTTCGGCGCGGCCTTGATCAGGCGGGCGCTGTAGCGGATCGACTGCATCGGCAGGGCTTGGCCCAGCGCCTTCTCGATGGCCTTCAATCGATCTTCCACCGCGTCAGCCAGACCACGCTTGGCCCTGGCCGCGCGCTGCCCCCAATCGGCGTCTCTGCTGAGCTGGATGGCGTCCTCAAGTTCCGCCAACGCTTCGCAGCCGCGTCGCACGGCCACGCCGGCCTGGCGCGCCGCCTCGACCCCGCCGTCCGGATTGAAGGCCCGTACGGCCTCAAGACAGGCTTCGGCGGCATCAAGCGTTTCCTCGCCGAAGACCGCCAGCTCCGATGAGGCGATATAGCGCTCGGTGGGGCGATCCATGACCGCCGAGATCAGGCGCATCACCATCCACGGCTCTGCCATGCCGCTCGACAGCAGACGGAAGAACAGAGGCCCGGCGTCGGGCCGGATGGCGACACAGTCGCGGTAGGCGAGGCGCGCCATGGCCCGCCGCTCCTGATCCATCCGGTTGAGCCAGTCGGCGACGTGCGGCTGGCAGCGCCTGACAATCGCCGCCAGATCCAGCGCTTCGGCGAGCGCATGGCGATCGGTCGAGGGCCAGGCCGCGAGCTGGTCAGCCGGCGGCTCGTCCCGCAGATCCTGGGCCGCGAGGGCGCAAAGCCGATCATACGGCGCCGTATCGATCTCGGACGGGTCCCAGGCGGAGGTTGCGCGCACCGCCTCCTGCATCTCGTCTGGGTAGGCGCGCTTGAGGTGTTTCCACAGCGCCGTGCGCAGGGGACGCGGCACACCAACTCCGAAGAGACCTGCTACCGGGGCCAGAACCGCATCACGATCGCGGCGATCCCGGCTCTCGTAGGCGACAAGAGTCCATACCGCGCCAAGCGCTCCGTCCCGCACCGAAGGATCGGCGAGCAGATGCTCCAGCCGACCCAGCGCGTGGTCGGGCGACGCTTCGATGATCGTCTTGAGCAGCCCGGCCTTCGCCGGCGATAGCTCATTCATGTCGCAGCCCACGCCTCGCCTTCATTGGCGATAATTCGTTCAGATGACGCCACAGGAGGGTTAACGAAGGCCGAAATGGGGATTTCAGGTTTCGGCGCGCGGCAATCTGACGCTGACCTTCAGGCCGCCCATCGCCGCATCGTCCAGGCTGACGTCGCCGCCGTAGGCTCGCGCCAGCTCGTCGACGATAGCCAATCCGAGCCCTGAGCCCGGGGCGCTTTCGTCCAGCCGGGCGCCGCGCTTGAGCACCTCGCCCCGGCGGTCGGCCGGCAGGCCGGGCCCGTCATCCTCGACGCTCAGCACCATCCAGTCCTCGCCATCGGGTCGGGCGTCGACGCGCACGCGTCGTTTGCACCACTTGCCGGCGTTCTCGATGATGTTGCCGGCCAGTTCCTGCAAATCCTGGCGCTCGCCGCGGAAGCACAGATCGTCTGGCGCGCGCCAGTCGATCTCGACGCCCTTGTCCTGAAAGATGCGCTCGAGCGCGCTGGCGAGTTCATCCAGCACTTCGGAGACGTCCGTGCGTTCGCCGATCGTCTGCGACCGCGCCGCCGCCCGGGCGCGTCGCAGATGGTGCTCGACATGCCCGCGCATGGCTTCGGCCTGGCGCTCGACAACCTCCGACAGCTGGCCCGGCTGCTGGCGCGCCTCGGTCAGCATGACCGAGATCGGTGTCTTCAGCGCATGGGCGAGATTGCCGACATGGGTGCGCTGGCGCTCGACGACGTCCTGATTGTGCTCGACCAGGGCGTTGAGCTCCCCTGCCAACGGCGCCAGTTCGTCCGGATAGTCTCCAACCAGGCGCTCTGCCTTGCCCTTGCGAACCTGCGAGACCTCACGCCGCAGGCGGAACAGGGGCAGGAGGCCGACCCGCACCTGCACATAGACAGCCGCGATCAAGCCGGCTCCCAGCAGCACGAGGGCTCCGACCATGGTGACCGCGAAGGCGTTGGACGCCTCATCGATGGACTCGCGGTTTTCCGCCGACATGAAGATCACCGGCGCTTCACGGCCCGGGATGCTGCCCACCTGAGCCGCCACCAGCAGGGGCTTGCCCAGTTGGTCCGTGGCGTTGAAGAAGACGCTTACACCCGGCTTGCGCCGGATCTCCTCGGCGATCTGCGGCGGGGTCGCCAGGGCGCCATCCCATAGCGAGCGCGACCGCACGAGCGGATTGACGCCGCCCTTGGCGTCGAACTCAGCGATCTGCCAGTAGAAGCCGCTGTAGGGGCGAAACGCCCGCACGTCGGTCATGGGCGGCGCATAGACCTGACCGCTATCGATCGTCGTTTCGGCCGCGAGGCTGCGCAGCGATTCCTCCAGCCCGGCTTCGAACCGGGTGACGGATGCTTCGCGAAAGAGGTGGTTCAGGCCGAATCCGGCCAGCACCAGCAGGGCGACGCTCCAGACCCCCGCCAGCAGCACCAGCCGCAGGACCAGGGAGGAGGATCGCAGCCTCCAGCGCCGCGCGCCGGCCGAACTCACGCCTCGGCCTCTCCCTCGCCCGCCAGCGGCGCAATGCGATAGCCGAGCCCCCGAACGGTCTCGATCCTGTCGGGCCCGATCTTCTTGCGCAGACGGCCGATGAACACCTCGATGGTGTTGGAGTCGCGGTCGAAGTCCTGATCATACAGATGCTCGACCAGTTCGGTGCGGCCGATAACCCGGCCCTGGTGCATCATCATGTAGTGCAGCAGCCGGTATTCGAGCGATGTCAGTCGGAGGGGTTCGCCATCCACGCTGGCCCGCGCGGCGCGCGGATCAAGGCGCAGGGCGCCGCAGGACAGTTGCGGGCTGGCATGGCCAGCCGAGCGGCGCACGAGCGCTCGCAGCCGCGCCAGGAGCTCTTCCGTGTGGAACGGCTTGGTCAGGTAGTCGTCGGCCCCCGCATCGAACCCGGCGACCTTCTGGCTCCAATTGTCGCGCGCCGTCAGGATGATGACCGGCGTGACGACGTTTTCGCGCCGCCAGCGCTCCAGCACCGAGACCCCGTCCATCTTGGGCAGACCCAGGTCCAGGACGATGGCGTCGTAGGGCTCTGTCTCGCCCAGGAAATGGCCTTCCTCGCCATCGGGCGCGTGGTCCACGGCATATCCGGCGTCGCCGAGGGCCAGCTTCAGCTGCCGCGACAGGTCGGGATCGTCTTCGACGAGCAGGATACGCATCGTTCGTCCTCGAAAATCAGAAAGATAGGTCAGAACTGGCCGGTCGTGGCGTCGACCATGTAGTCCTGGAAGCGTCCGCCTGGAAACCGGAGGCGCATCCAGTAGAACTTCCGCCCGCCCATCATGCGCGGGTTGGCGTTGACATACTCGCCGCCGGTCGACCGCTCGACCATGCGGATAAGCGTCGGCAGCGGAATCTCGCGCTCCTGGGATTGTCCGCGGTCATTGCTGCGCCCGCGTCCGCTGCGGTCGCCCCGCTGCGGCTCCTCGAACTGCTGGTCTCCCCGCTTGCCGCGCGGCTGCGCGTCAGCGATCGCCGGGGTGGCGGCGCTGATCAGGGCGGCGGCGAAGAGAACAAGGAACCGTTTCATGCCTTTCCCTCTAGGCCCGGCGGTCTGAATGGCGGCTGAATGCGCTCGTTATGGGACGGCGAGGCGTCCCTGTCATCAGCACGCCCGTCCGGGGCGACCCCTTCAACGCCGCGGCGGGCTCTTTCCGCCTCCGAACCCTCGAAAAATCTAGCGTTTGCGCGGCGTGTAGGGCCGCCTGGCCCGCCAATCCTGGGCGAACTTCTCGAGCTCCGCATCGGTCGTCTCGGGCAGGGTGACAATCAGCCGCGCCAGCAGGTCGCCGCGCTTGCCCTTTGCGTCGACGAAGCCCCTGCCCTTGAGCCGCAGCTGCGCGCCGCTGTTCGAACCCTTGGGCACCGTCAGCGATACGGCGCCATCCGGCGTCGGCGCTTCCACCTTGCCGCCGAGAACAGCGTCCGGAACCGAGATCGGCACGTCCATCACCAGGGTGTCGCCTTCGCGCCGGTAGACCGGGTGCGGCTTGATGCCCAGCTCGATCAGCGCGTCTCCAGGCCCGCTCCGCCCCGGCGCGCCCTGGCCCTTCAGCCGCAGCGTCTGGCCGTCTTGGGCGCCCTTGGGGATAGCGACTTCCAGGGTGCGGCCGTCCGAAAAGGCGATCCGCTTCTTGCCGCCGCGAATAGCGTCTTCCAGGTCGATGTCCAGGCGCGCCCGCAGGTCCTGGCCCTTGCCCGAAAAGGAGCCGAAGCCGCGCGCCGCGCCCGGCCCCCGGTTGCCGAACATCTCGCCCAGGACGTCGTTCAGGTCGACGCCCCCTTCGAACTGGCCGCCGCGCGGCGACCAGCCGCCGCCGTACTCGGTGCCGCCCGCGCCGAAGCCGCCGCCCGGCCGCCCGGAGAATCCGGCATGCCGCTCTCGCCCCTCGGCGTCGATTTCGCCGCGGTCGAAACGCTTGCGCTTGGCCTCGTCACCAAGAATGTCGAAGGCGGCGGAGGCGCGCTTGAACTTCTCCTCGGCCGACGCGTCGCCCGGATTGGCGTCAGGGTGGTGTTGCTTGGCCAGCTTTCGGAAAGCCTTGCGGATGTCGTCCGCGCTCGCCCCGCGGGCCACGCCCAGCTCAAGATAAGGGTCGCGCGCCAAACTCGTCCTCTCAGGTGGAATCTCACTCAGGCCCGATACCTAAGCTATGTCAGGATTGGCGCAACCGCCCATGTGACATTTTTATCACGACCGATAGCGCCCCGGATCGTGGGCGAACCGCCCCGCTGGTGATCAGCCGCCCGGCCCGGGCGCCGCTTTCGTCGTCAGCCTTCGAAGGGCTCGTCCCCCTTGTCCCGCGTCAAATCCCACGCAGCGAAGTCCAGCGCGTCTTCCACGTCCTCGAGCGTATCCTCGTTGATCGTCTGACCGCGCACCGACACCCCTGCCCTGTGAACGCTCTCGGGATCGCCCGTCAGCAGCGGATGCCAGGCCGGCAGCGGCTTGCCCTCGTGCAACCGACGATAGGCGCAGGACGGCGGCATCCACTCCAGCGCCTCGATATTGTGCGGCGTCAGCTTGATGCAGTCGGGAACGTGCACCTTGCGGTTCTCGTAGTCGGTGCAGCGGCACTGGTCCGGATCGAACAGCCGGCAATGCACCCGCGTGGGGATCACCTCGCCCGTATCCTCGTCCTCGAAGCGAACCAGGCAGCAAAGGCCGCAGCCGTCGCATAGGCTCTCCCACTCGCGCGGCGACATCTCCGCCAGGGTCTTGGTTTCCCAGAAGGGTTTGCGCGGCATGGTCCTTGCGTCCTAAACCGCTCGTGTCCTCGCCGCTAGGTTAACAATCGACGTGTCCGACGACTGGTCCATCGAACCGTACCGCTTTCCGGAGTCCCGGCCCTCGCGCCCGGAAGAGCCCCAGCCGTCGCCGCCCGCGCCGCCCTCCCGCGAGGAGGCGGCCCCATTCGCCCGCCGCGAGAAGCCGCCAAAGCCTGCCAAGGCGCCCAAACCTCCGAAGCCGCCGAAGGCCGAGAAGCCGCCCAAGCCCCCCAAACCGCCTCGCCCGCCGCGTGAACCTGGCCAGGGATGGGACTGGGAGCGGGTCCGTCGCATTCTGGGACGGTTCAAGTGGCTCTGGATCACCCTGGCCGTCCTCTTGGTCATCGGCGTCACCGCCGCGACCGCCGGCGGGGTCTACATCTGGCAGAAGTACCTCACCGACGTCCCGGACCTGCCGGCCCGAGAGGCCCTGTTCGCGGTAAACCGCGCGCCGGGCATCCGCTTCCTGGATCGCAAGGGCGAGCACATCGCCACGCGCGGCCCCCGCTACGGCGAGCGCATCACACTGGCCCAGTTGCCGGAGCACGTGCCCCAGGCCTTCCTGGCCGCCGAGGACCGACGCTTCTACAAGCACGGCGCCCTCGATCTGCACGGCATCGCCCGGGCCCTCTACGTGAACTGGCGCGCAGGCCGCACCGTGCAGGGCGGTTCGACGATCACCCAGCAACTGGCCAAGGGTCTCTTCCTGACCCCGGAGCAGACGCTGAAGCGCAAGCTGCACGAAGCGGTCATGGCCCGGCAGCTGTTCAAGGTGCTCAGCCGCGACGAGATCCTCGAGCTCTATCTCAACCGCATCTACTTCGGCGCCAACACGTTCGGCATCGACGGCGCCTCGCGCAGCTACTTCGGCAAGCCGGCGTCCCAACTGACCATCGCCGAGGCGGCGCTGCTGGCCTCGCTGCCCAAGGCTCCCTCACGCCTGGCCCTGACCAAGAACATGGCCGCCGCCCGCGAGCGCTCGTGGCTGGTTCTTGATCGCATGCGCCGCGAAGGCTGGATCACTCGCGAACAGGAACTGGCCGCCCGGGCCGAGACCCCCACACTGGCGCCCACCGCAGCCCAGGACGAGGGCGACCTCGGCTACATTCTCGACTACGCCACGACCGAGGCGGTGAAGATCGCCGGCGCCAACGCCCCTGACCTGACCGTGCGGCTGACCATCGACAGCGGCCTGCAGAAGGCCGGCGCCGACATCGTCCGGCGCGTCATCCAGACCGACGGCGCCAAGGCCAAGGCGACCCAGGCCTCGCTGCTGACCCTGGCGCCCGACGGCGCCATCCGGGCCATGGTCGGCGGTCTCGACTTCGACGAGGCGCCGTTCAATCGCGCGGTCCAGGCCAAACGCCAGCCGGGATCGACCTTCAAGCCCTTCGTCTACGCCGCCGCCGTCGAACGCGGCATGCTGCCGACCGACATTCGGGTCGACGCCCCCATCAAGCTCGGCGACTGGGCGCCGGAAAACTACGGCGGCGGCTATCGCGGCGCGATGCCGGTCAAGGACGCGCTGGCCCGCTCGGTCAACACCATCGCCGTCCAGATCGGCAAGGAGGTCGGCGGACCGGGGATCGGCGAGATCTCGCGGCGGTTCGGCTTCACCACCATTCCGCCCCGGCCGGACCTGTCCGTCTCGTTGGGCTCCTACGAGGTCAACCTCCTGGAGCTGGTCAGCGCCTTCCAGGTATTCCAGCAGGCCGGCCAGCGGGTGCAGCCCTACATCATCGAGAGCATCGTCACCCAGGACGGCCAGCCGATCTACAGCCGCTCGGCCCGGTCCGGCGCACCGGTCTACGACATCGCCTATGCCTCGATCATGGTGAACATGATGAAGGGCGTGGTCGAGCGCGGCACCGGGACACGCGCAGCGTTCGGCCGCCCCGCTGCCGGCAAGACGGGCACCAGCCAGAACTTCCGCGACGCCTGGTTCATCGGCTTCACCCCCGACTATGTCACCGGCGTCTGGGTCGGCAACGACGACGACACGCCGATGGAGCGGGTCGCCGGCGGCGGCATGCCCGCGACCATCTGGCGCCAGTTCATGGTTGTCGCCCACCAGGGCCTGCCGGCGCGGGACTTCGACTGGCTGCTGCCCGATCCCGAGCCCGAGATGGAACCGGATCCGCGCAACGGCTTCTACGGCGGTCTGGCCGACGACTTCGGCCGCATGGGCTCCGAGCTCGAGGTCCTGACGCGCGAGCCGGATCCCGAACCCGAGCCTCCGCCGCCCACGGCCCAGCCGGGCGCCAGCGCGCCGAACCAGCTTCCCAACGAGCCCATTCCCTTCTGACGGGCCGCCCTCTCGCGACGCGCTCCATCGACCTCATGCGCGTTCAGCCAGGGCGTCTCCGCGCCGGGCCGCGCTGCCGCCTGGTCACGCGTCGCGGGAACAATCCTGTGAGTTCCACTCAGGAAATTATGGTTAACGAGTTGTAAACGCTGTCGGACCGGGGTTTGCTCTGAACCCTGGGACTGACGCTGGACTGTACCGGCGCGGGACGAGCCCCACGGGAGGCCCATGAGCGGGATGTTCGATTTCGGCCGGGACCTGCGCCGCGCCTTCGCCGGCCGCGCCGGCGTTCCGCTGCGAGACGGCCTCACGGGAGGCGACGTCACCCTCCTCGATTTGCTCGACCTTGGCATGCTCAAGGCCGAGGCGCGGGGCGCGGCCATCGCCGCTGGCCGCGTAAGCGCACCCGATCCGGCGCGCGCCGCCCTCGCCGCCGCCCGGGTCTGGCGCGAACTGGCCCGGCGAACCGGCGACCCCATGACCCTGCGTCGCGCCGCCGCCTTCGCCGAGAGCGCGGCCGCCAAGGCCGAGGGCGGGCGGCGCCGCGAACTCCAGCACGAAGCCGAGCTCGATCAGGCCGCATGCGCCGGTCTCGGGGTCGAGCTGTTCGGCGACGATGGTCTGGAGCCCGCCATAGGCTTCATCCTGCGCCGGGTCGCCGAGACGTCCGGCCGCCCCGCCCTTCTGGCCCAGCTGGGCCTCGCCGCCCTCGCCGGCCGCAGGGCGCTCGGCGACGGCGACCTCGACGCCGCGCTCGCGTCCGCCGCGGCCTTCGAGGCGCCCCTGGCTGCGCTCCGCCCCCTGGCCCGGCGGGACGGCGTCGCCCGGCTCGCCGCTGTCGAGCATCGCATGGCGCTGGCCGACCTGCTGGCCGCCTGCGGCGCCCGTCTCAAGGACGATCGCCTCCTCACCTGCGCCCTGACCGAACTGGCGGCTGCCGGACGCGACCTCAGCCCCGACCACGAACCGCTCGCCGCCGCGCGCCTCGGCCTGCGTCGGGGCGAGATCCTGACTCTCAGCGGTGAAATGACAGGCGATGCCGGAGCCATCGCTGACGGGGTCGAGCGACTGACGCAAGCCATCGGCGATATCGACCGCGACCACAGCCCCCTCGACTGGGCCCGCGCGCAGATCGCGCTCGGCCAGGCCCTGCAGGCCATGGGCGAAGCGACCGACAGTCCACGCGCCTTCGACCAGGCGCTCGCCTGCTTCGACCGCGCCGAACTGCTTCTGCGTCGCGAGCCCGCCCTGGCGCTGCGGGCCCTTGCAGCCAACGCCCGGTCGGTCTGCCTTGGGCGCCTGGCCGAGGCGACTGGCGACATCGCGGTTCTCGACGCCGCCGAAGCCGCCCTGCGCACCGAACTGACCGCAGGGTTCACCGGCCGCGATGCCCTGGCCTGGGCCGTCACCCAGCTTGGCCTGGCGCGGCTCTATGAATTGCGGGTCGAGGTTACCGGTCGGGGACAGGAACGGCTGCCGGACGCGGCGATGGCCTATGACGAAGCCCTGACGGTCTTCGCCGAGCGGGGCCTGCGGGCCTACAGCGACCTGGCCGCGCGGGGTCTGGAACGTCTGCGGGAACGCGCGGCCGGCTGACGGCTCAGGCCGCCGCCACATCGCCCGTCTGGCGGCGCATGCGCCAAAAGCGAAGCGTGCGCTGCGCCACCTCGGCCGGCAGCTCTGCGTACAGTTGGCCGTAGGACCGCGCCTTGCCCATCACGTCCTCGTCGCGGTCGAGGATCAGCACCGCGAAGGTCAGGAACAGGCTGGGCTCGAAGCTGGCCGCCTTGCAGATGATGGCCAGCGCATCCAGCTCTCGCCGCTCGACGATTCGCCGGGCGGTATGGAAATCGACGCCCGACAGCTCGGCCAGCGCCACGAGGAAGCGCGTCGACTGCCGCGCGCGCAGCATCCCGGCCAGGACGCGCGGCCCCAGCTCGCCGCGCGACTTCATTTCCCGAACGGCCCGCTCGGCCTCGCTGTAGTCGTCCGGCAGGGCGCCATCGGCGATCGCGACATTCAGTCGGCCGCGCTTCAGCGCCGCTTCAAGGTCGTTTGGGTCGATCTGGGCGTTGCGCGCCATAATCTGCTGGCGCAGCCTCGCCTCGACCACGAAGTACATCTCGTTCAGCAGGTCGACAGGCAGGGCCCTGCGATTGACCACAGCCTCCTGCAGGCGCGGACTGGCGGCGGCGCGGTCAACGACCTTCTCGTGCGCGCTCCGCGACAGCTGGGCGCCTTCGTTGCCCACCAGAACGGTCAGGGTCTCGTCGTCGCCGCGATCAACGATGACGTCGGACACAGCTTGCGGCACGTGCGCACGGCCTGAAATGGCCTGAAGGTGTCCCTGCCCCCGAGAGCGCGCGACGCTCATCAGGTCGTCTTCGGACAGGCTGGCGGACCGGCGCAGGACTGGCGCCGCCACCGTGATGTCGTCATGCGCCAGGCGCCTCAGCAGGCCGGTCGGCGCATCCTGCCGGTCAGCCATGCGTGCGGCCAGATCAGCGCGGACGGCCGTCTCCATCTCACTGGCAAGCTGGCTCAGCACGTCATCGAACAGCGCCATCTCCGGCGCTCCGTGCAGGTCGCGGCTGAAGAAGGCGTCGGTGATCCCGCGCAGCAGGTCGCGACGCCGGTCGCTGGAATCCTCGTGAGCGAGGTCGATCAGTTCGCGCAGTCGCGCGCCGGCCCCCATCATGGCGTCCTGCCTTGAGCGTTGGGTTGTTCCATGGCCCGACGCTTGCGAATTTCGGCGTCGTCGTCGGGCGGAGATGGCTCCTCGCCGCCGGATTCGCCGCCCATGGTCAGCGCCGGGTCGAGGGTGATTTCCTTGCGGCCGTCCAACGTCTCGCGGGCTGCCGGGATACGGTCGGGTTGTCCGCCGAACTCGCGCACCACCGAATAGGCGCGCGGCGCGTTGGCGCCGTAGGTTCCGCGATACACCGGCGCACCGGTGGGCTGGGTCGGGGCCGGCGGGGGCGGCAGGGCGGCGGGAGGCGGCGCGGTCCAGGTCGCCGCCTGTTGCGGGCGCGGGGGCGGCGGTTGTTGCTCAGGCAGCCTTGCCGCTGCCTGCGGGGCGGCGACGGCGGGACCCGCGTCGTCATAGAGGCTGGCGGGCAGGCGTTCCGGCGACTGGACCGGCGGGCTCTGGACCTGTCGGGCCGGGGCTGCGGTGTTGACGGGTTGCCTCGGCGCCGGCGCCGGTCCGGACTTGCCCGACCAGCCAAGCATCGGGCCAGAGTATCCCGACCGTGCTGGGCTGGCGGCTGTCGACTGTTGCCCCTCGACGCCGACTGTCCGCCGGGCCGGCCCATAGCGATCCTCCGCTGCCAGGGCGGCGCCCGGCAGACCAAGGATCAGGACGAGCAAGGCGAGGCGCATGGCGAAACGACCTGGGGTTCACCCTTGGCCATAGGCCTGTTCGCTTAATCCGCCCCTAACGACCCCGCCACCAGGCCAGCGCCCGGCGCTCGACAAGCGTCATGACGCCATGGAGCAACGCCGCCATCACCGCCAGCACCAGGAGCGCAGCGAACATCTTCGACGTCTGCAGGCGATTGGCCGCCTCGACGATCCGCCAGGCCAGGCCCTGCGCCGCGCCCGACCCCGCCACGAACTCGGCCACCACCGCCCCGATCATCGCCAGGGCCGAGCCGACCTTCAGGCTCTCGAACAGGAACGGTGCGGCTGACGGCAGGCGCAGGCGCCACAGCTTCTGCCAGCCGCTGGCGCCATAGAGGTCAAAGAGCCGCTCCAGGTCCGGGTCCGCCGACCGCAGGCCAGCCGCCATGCCGGAATAGATCGGGAAAAAGGCCACCACGGCCGCCAGGATGACAATGGCGCGGTCCGGATGGTCCAGGCCCGTCCATATGACGATCAAGGGGGCGATGGCGACCACCGGCGTCACCTGGATGGTCACCGCCAGGGGCTGCACGGCGTTCTCGATCAGGGGGTTGAGGCCGCCCGCCAGAGCCAGCAAGGCCGCGCAGATCAACGCCAGCACCAAGGCTGTCATGGCCATGGCCAGCGTCGCCCCGGCGCCCTGCAACAGCGCCGGCACGTCGGCCGCCACCGCGCCGGCCACGGCGCTGGGCGCCGGCAGCAGATAGACCGGAACATCCAGCAGCCGGCAGGCCGCCTCCCATGCGCCGAGCAGCAGGGCGATCAGCAGGGCTGGCGGAATGATCCTGCCGAGCGCACTCATGACGCCTGCGCCTCCGCGCCATGGGCCAGGAGCCGGGACACCTCCTCGACCGCTTGACGGAACACGGCGCTGGTGCGGAAGCCGGCCGGGCGGGGCGAGCGCCCTTCGATCATCACCTCGCCGGCGATGCGCCCGGGCCCCGGCGTCAGCACGACGACCCTGGAGGCCATGTAGACGGCTTCCTCGACATTGTGGGTGACGAACAGGATGGCAGGCTCGCGTCCGGTCCAGAGCGTCAGCACATCATCGGCCAGTCGCCGGCGCGTCATCTCGTCCAGCGCCGCGAAAGGCTCGTCCAGCAGGATCAACCGGGGATCGGAGACCAGCGCCCGGGCCAGCGATACCCGCATGGCCATGCCGCCCGACAGCTGCGCCGGTCGAGCCCGCGCCGCGGCTTCCAGGCCGACGCGCGCCAGCGCCGTGCGGGCCCGGGCCAGGGCGGCGCTCCTGTCCATTCCTGACAGTTCAAGCGGCAGGGCCACATTGGCTTCAGCCGTCAGCCAGGGCGCCAGCGTCGGGGCCTGGAACACCAACGATGTCTCGCCGCGGCCGGCCTCAAGCCTCACCTCGCCCCGCGTCGGCGATTCCAGCCCGGCGAGCAGGCGCAGGGCGGTCGACTTGCCACAGCCCGAAGGTCCGACCAGCGCGATAAGTTCGCCATCGGCGATGGACAGGTCGATGGGTCCGAGCGCGGCGCCCCGGTTGTAGTCCACCTCGACCTGGCTGAGGACAGCGACCATCGCGCTTGCGTCAGGCCTGCTTCACGAACTGCAGGGTGTAGGCCTTCCGGTAGTCGAGGTCCTTTGGATAGACGCCCTGGTCGGACGCGACCTTGAAGAAGTCGGCCCAGCGCTGGTCGGTCATGGCGCCGATGCCCAAGGTCTCGGCGTCGCCGCTCTCGACGATGCCGTACTGCTTCATCATGGCCCGGCCGTTCGCCAGCAGGTCCGGCGTCATATCCGGGTTGTCCTTCAGGATCAGGGCGTCGGCGGCCGAAGGATCACCGTTCAGATAGCTCTTCCAGCCGGCGGCGCTGGCGGCGATGAAGCTCTCGACGGCCTCCGGGTTCCGGCTGATCAGCTTGTCCGACGCCAGCGCCATGGTGGCGTAGCTGGGGTAGCCCTCGTCGGCCAGCAGGAAGACTTCCGGCTTGAAGCCCGCCTCCTTCTCGATCGTATAGGGCTCGGAGGAGACATAGCCCTGCTGGACCGCCCGCTTGTCGGCCAGGAAGGGTGCGGCGCTGTAGTTGTAGCTGCGGATCTGGCTGTCCTGGAATCCGTAGCGGGCTCGCAACCAGACCCAGAAGGCCTCGCGCGAGGCTGCCGCCAGCAGGATCGGCCGATCCTTCATGTCGGCGATCGACTTGATGCCCTGGCCGGGGTGCGCCAGCAGGACCTGCGGATCCTTCTGCATGAATGCCGCCACGGCCTTCACCGGGACAGGCTCATCACCCGCCACCAAGTTCAGCACGATGAAGCTGTTGGACCCCATGCCCATCTCGACAGCGCCCGTCGCCAGCAGCTGAGGCACGTTCACGCCCGGGCCGCCCTGGACGATGCTGACGTCCAGGCCGCGCTTCCGGTACTCGCCGGTGGCCAGCGCCTGGTAGAAACCGCCATGCTCGGCCTGGGCCCGCCAGTCGGTGGCGAAGCGAATGCGGGCCGAGCCGGGCGCGCTCTTCTCGGCCCTCGGCGAGCAGGCCGCAGCCAGGGCGGCGAGGCCGGCGCCCAGAACGATTCGACGGGACGTCATGTAGCTTTCTCCCCCTGCCTTCCCCATGCGAGCCCCCCTGCGCGGGGTCGCCGGTCGTGAGCAAAAGGTAGAGCGCGTTCCGCTGGGTGGGAACCGGGTATCGGTGCAAATGCACCGCCATCAGGGCGACTGCCCCAATGAGCAAGAGGACGATGCATCCGGTCGCCCGGCGGCATCGCCCTCTCACCCAGAACCGGTGAAGGCTCTGGTGGTCGAAGGTGCGGCTGACTGGGGGGCCGGATCGCTCCGGTCTTCATTCAGCCGACCCTGGATCGGTGTCCGGCGGTCTCCCGCTGGTCCTTTCTCCCGGGCCGTCCCGCTCGCTTGGCCTTCCGGTTTCCCGTCTCGCCCGCGGCGCAGTTCCGTTCGACGAGTTGACTGTGCCGCCGGATCGGCTATACGGCAACCGCTCAGAAGAGCCGCGCTGTGAATACTGTCCGCGCACGCCGTGGAACAGTTGTGGATAACCCGGTATATTTTCGAAAAAGCCTCGAAAATTCAGACGCCTGAATTGTCCACAGGTTTCAGGCGGACAGGCCTTCCCTCTTCTCCTCCAGCGCCAGCCACTCGTCCTCGGCCGCTGATAGCGCTTCCCGCGCCTTCCCAAGCGCGTCCATGACCTTCTGGAACCGCACAGGGTCCCGGCTATAGAGCCCGGCATCGGCCAGAACGGCCTCGTGTGCGGCAATCTCTTCCGGCAGCGAGGCGACCAGCCCTTCCAGTTCCTCGAGCCGCCGCTGATCCTTGTAGGAGAGCTTGGTCGCCTTCTTCGGGACCGCCGCCACGGACGGCGCCTTATCCAGGGGCCTCGCCTCGGCTGCGGGCGCTCCGAAGAAGCCGGGGTTCTGGCCGATGAAGTCCTGCCAGCCGCCGGGCGTCTCCACCACCTCGCCGCGACCGTTCAGCCCGATCGTCGATCCCGCCAGCCGGTCGATAAAGTCACGGTCGTGGCTGACCAGGATCAGCGTGCCCTCGAACCCGGCCAGAAGGTCTTCCAGCAAGTCCAGGGTCTCCATGTCCAGGTCGTTGGTCGGCTCGTCGAGGATGAGCAGATTGGCCGGCGTCGCCAGCGCGCGGGCCAGAAGCAGACGCGCGCGCTCTCCACCCGACAGACTGGAAACCGGCTGCCGAAGCTGGTTGTCGCGGAAGAGGAAGTCCTTGGCGTAGCCCGCCACATGTCGGGGCGCGCCGCCGACCATCACCTGGTCTCCGCCGCCGGGCGTCAGCGCCTCCCAGAGGGTGACCCCGTCCTCAAGCTCGGCCCGGGCCTGGTCGATGTAGGCGATCTGCAGATTGGTCCCCAGCGTCACCGTCCCAGCGTCCGGAGGGATCTGGCCCAACAGCAGCTTGACCAGCGTCGTCTTGCCCGCGCCGTTGGGGCCGACGATGGCGATGCGGTCGCCGCGCTGGATCCGCGTCGAGAAGCCCTTGACCAGCACCTTCTCGCCGAACGCCTTGCTCAGCCCCTTGGCCTCGGCCACCCGCTTGCCGGAGGCCGAGCCGGTGGAAATCTCCATGTTGAGACTGCCGCGCTGCTCGCGCAGCACAGTCGACTTCTGCTCGCGCATGGCCATCAGGCGGCGGCGGCGGCCTTCGTTCCGCGCGCGCCGTCCGGTCACGCCGCGCTGAAGCCAGTGCTCTTCCTTGACCAGAGCCGCGTTGAGCCGCCGGAACTCCTCGGCCTCGGCTTCCATCTGCCGCTCGGCCCAGTCATCGAAGGCGGCGAACCCCTTGTCCAGCCGGCGCACCCGCCGCCCCTCCAGCCAGAAACAGCGGCTCGTCACCCGCTCCAGAAACGCCCGGTCGTGGCTGACGATGAGCGCCGCGCCCCTGTAGGACCGCAGCAGGCCCTCCAGGGTCTCGATGGCCAGGATGTCGAGGTGGTTGGTCGGCTCGTCCAGCATCAGCACCTCGGGCGCCTCGGCGAAGGCCCGCGCCAGCGCAGCGCGGCGGATCTCCCCGCCAGACAACCCGCCGGTTCCCTTGGCCGGGTCCAGACCCAGCGCCTCCAGCGCCGCCTCTGCCTCGTGCCGCAATGCGCCGCCCGCGCTCGCATAGTCGCCCAGCGTCTCGCCGGTGATGACAGGCTCCTGGGTCACAACGCTGATCCTCGCGCCGGGCGAAACCACGCGCTCGCCGGAGTCGGCCTGCACCGTCCCCGCCAAGAGCCGCATCAGCGTCGACTTGCCCGCCCCGTTCCGCCCCACCAGGCAGGCCCGCACGCCGGGCTCCAGCGCCAGGTCGACGCCGTCGAACAGGCTGGTGGCGCCGTCGCGCAGGCGGACGTCTTTGAGAGCAAGGATCGGGGGACGCATGGCGCGCGTGACTAGCCGTTTTCGCTCGCCGGCGGAATGGCCTGTGACCCTCGGGTAACAGACGGCGCCGCATTTGCGGGCGATCCATCGAAACAACCATTTTGGGTGCAAATGTGATTCGCATTTTCGCGCGCCCGGCGCTTGACTGGCTTCATCGCTGCTCCGGGGACGGGAGATGCGCCCAGCCATGACCAAGCCACAGGCCGCCGCCGTGACGATGCTCGACCCTCTGGCGTCGGAGATCGTCGCCGCACTCCGCTACTTCCGGGGCGTCTGCCACCGCCGAGAGGTCATCGAGTACATCCTCTCCGCCCATCGCAGGGCCGGCGAACGCATCGCAGAGGACTTCCCGGACGCGATCATCGAGGCCTTCCATCAGTGGCTGGGCCAGGGCGAGGACGACCCCCGTCCCTTCCGCCTGCCCTTCGGCCCGGGCTCCCACCGCTGGGCCCTCTCGCCCGCCTCGCTCTAGCGCCCAGTCGATATCGAAAGCATCTGCCGCCCGGCCTAGCCGGGCGCTGGCGCGTTCGCGCCCTCATAGTTATCCACAGGCCGACAAAAAACCTTCACAAATATCGCAATCGGCGTAGCCTCCCTCGGACAACATGAGAGTTCATGGAGGACCGACCATGCTCGCAGCCACCTTCGCAGCCCTTCTGCTGTCGACCACCGCCGCCGAGGCGCCTCCTGGCGTCGTGCGCGCGGAAACCGGGGCGCCTGCCGCCCGCCAGGCCCTGTTGATCTGCAATCGCGACGAGGCGTCGCGTCGGGCCTACAAGCGACAGTACGGCAAGGCGCGCTATGTCTCCGCCCAGGACGTCGTCGACAGCCGCGCCGCCGGCGAGACCTGGTCCACGCCGCGCTGCATCACGCCCGCGGAGTTCAGCCGCCTCGAGAAGATGGTCGGCGAGGTCAGCTGGGCCAAACCCTGACGCCGTGGCCGGGAGCCGTCAGCTCCGCTCGCGCGTCCGCAGGAATCGCACCTTCGGATACTTCTCGGCGACGTAGTTGATCTCCCAGGCCGACTTGCCCAGGAACACCGGCGAGTCGTCGATGTCGACCGCCATGGCGGTGCGGTGCTTGCTGCCGAAGTCCTCGATGTCCGCACGCTCGCCATCCAGCCAGCGCGCCTCGGCGTAGGGCGCCGCCTCGAAGACCACGTCCAGCTGGTACTCGTTGCCCAGCCGGTCGGCCATGACCTCGAACTGCAGCTGACCCACCGCGCCGACGATGAAGTCCGAGCCGATCGTCGGCCGGAACAGCTGGGTCACCCCCTCCTCGGCCAGGCCCTCCAGCGCCTTCTTCAGGTGCTTGGCCTTCAGCGGGTCCTTGACCCGCACCCGGCGCAGGATTTCCGGCGCGAAGTTGGGCAGGCCGGCGAACCGCAGCGTCCCGCTCTCCGACAGGCTGTCGCCCACCCGCAGCACGCCATGGTTCGGAATGCCGATGACATCGCCCGCATAGGCTTCCTCGGCCAGCTCCCGGTCCGAGGCGAAGAACATGATCGGCGCGTTGACGCTCATCTGCTTGCCGGTCCCGGCGCTCTTCAGCTTCATGCCGCGCTGGAAGCGGCCGGACGTCAGCCGGAAGAAGGCGATGCGGTCGCGGTGGTTGGGGTCCATGTTCGCCTGGACCTTGAAGACGAAGCCGGACACTTCCGGATCGCCCGGCGCGACATGGGTTTCGGCCCCGCTCTTTTCGGCCTTCACCGCCTTGGGCGGCGGCGCGTAGGCGCCCAGCACCGCCAACAGCTCGTCCACGCCGAACTTGCGCAGCGCCGAGCCGAAGATGACCGGCGTCATGTGTCCTTCCAGGAAGGCCTGCGGGTCGAAGGGCTTGGACGCCTCCTGCACCAGCATGCCCCCCTCCTCGGCCTCCTCCAGTTCATCGGGCTCGAGGTAGGAGACGATGGCGTTGGACTTCAGCGCCACGGCCGGATCATGCCCCTCCTCGCGATTGCGATTGTAGGGGATGAACTTCTGGGCGCGCAGGTCGACCATGCCCTTGAACCGCCCGCCCGAACCTGCCGGCCAGTAGAGCGGCGCCGGGTCCAGCGCCAGCTTCGAGGCGATCTCGTCCAGCAGGGCGAAGGGGTCCTGCGCCTCCCGGTCCATCTTGTTGATGAAGGTGACGATCGGGATGTCCCGCAGCCGGCAGACCTCGAACAGCTTCAGCGTCTGGGGCTCGATGCCCTTGGCGGCGTCCAGCACCATCACCGCCGCGTCGGCGGCCGTCAGGGTGCGATAGGTGTCTTCCGAGAAGTCCTCGTGCCCCGGCGTGTCGAGCAGGTTGAACATCAGCCCGTCGTGGTCGAACGTCATCACGCTGGCGCTGACCGAGATGCCGCGCTCGCGCTCGATCTTCATCCAGTCAGACCTTGTTCGGCGGTTCTCGCCGCGCGCCCGCACCTGTCCCGCCGCCCGGATCGCCCCGCCGGCCAGCAGCAGGTTCTCGGTCAGGGTGGTCTTGCCGGCGTCAGGGTGGCTGATGATAGCGAAGGTGCGCCGGCGCGCGGCCTCTGCGGCGGGGGTCTTGGACATGGCGGGCCAAGTAGCGGCGCGCGCGCCAAATGTCACCCCGCCCCTACCCCCTGTTGGCCTCGATCTGCCGCAGCATGTTGCGCGCGGTCTCCGCCCCACCCCCGCCATGCGGGCTGTTGGCCAGCGGCGTCAGCACCAGGATCGCCTCGTCCCATCGCTTCTGGCGCATCAGTCCCCGCGCCAGATAGACTCGCGTCTCGGCCACCTGCGGCGCGAGCCGGAAGGCTTCGGCCAGAGCCTCCATCGTCGCATCGTCCGGATAGCCGGGCTTGGCCTGCTGGGTCAGGGCGAAATAGATCAGGATGCGATAGTCGGTCGGGTCCCGCTCATAGGCCTTGGCCAATTGCCGGCTGGCCTCGGCCAACAGCTTTTCCTCGTTGTCGCCATCGTCCCGGGCCTTGTTGACCAGAGCCATGCCCAGCAGCCGGTAGGGGGTCGCATCGTCCGGCCGCGACGCAATCATCGCCTCGACGATGGCCCGTCCCTTGTCGAAGTCGCCGAAGGCGAACTCGGCCCGCGCCAGAATGGTCTGCGCCAGCGGATCATTAGGATACTTGGCCGCTCGCGTGCGGATGGTGTCCAGCGCCTTGGCCTCGCCCTCGCTGCTGACCCCGCCGTTGAGATTCAGCCCCAGCAGCATCAGGTCGTCGGCCGAAGGACCCAGCGTCGTGATGGTCATCGCCGCCGGCTGCCGCTTCGACGGCCGGTTGAAGCCAGTCGCCCCGATGGTGCCGCGCCGATAGCTTTGCAGTTCGCGGGTCAGGGTCTCCATGTCCTGGCCGGTCGCCTTCTTCCAGGCCTCGATCGGTCCGACCGTGGGGCTCAGCGCGCTGACATAGGCGAAGATCTGCTTCCGCCGCACGGGATCGGACATCATGTAGTGGGTCAGCAGCCAGGCCTGGGCGTAGTAGGCTGACCGTTCCTCTGAGCCCTTCAGCTCGAGCGGCCGCTTGGTGAAGACCTCCTCCATCGGGATCCACCGCCCGCTCAGCAACGAGGTGCCGCGCGCTGGGCTTGGCTTGCCGATGATGAAGCTGGTGTCGCGCAGCTCGACCGTGGCGAAATACTCGGCGAAACCCTCCACCAGCCACCCCGGATAACTGCCGGGCAGGTACTGCAGCATGAAGTGGTGGGCGTACTCATGATAGATGATGTCGTCGCGCCAGTACTCCTGCGCCCTCGGCCGGATGGCGACGGCGAAGATGTCGTTCATGCTGGCGCTGTAGTACCCGCCGACGGTGTTGGGAAACTCGGGCCGGATGACTTTCAGCTCGTCGGAATCCCTGATCAGGTAGATTTCCAGCTTGCGCGGCGCCGGCGCGCCGATCGGCACGCTGGTGAAGGCGCGCAGGATGACGTCATAGTCCTCCAGGTTGGTGACGAACTCGCGCAGGCTGCCTTCGTCGCCGTTCGAATAGACGATGAACTTGGCGCTCTCGGCCCGCAGCCATCTGGCTTCCGCCACGCCGCCTAGCCCGGCCCACAGCAGGACTGCCGCAGCCAGCAGCGACAGGATTCTGGCAAACATGAAGAACGCCCCCGAACAACTCTTGATCGAGAGCTAATCGCGCCTCGCGCGGACTGTCCAGTGGATCAGGCGGCCAGACGCCGCCACACCTGACGGTCGGCCTCCACCGTGGTCAGCGCGCCATGCTGCTGTCGCTCATAGAGCAGGCCCATGACCTCGAAGCTGATCTGCGCGTAGCGCACCTGCACCTGGCTTTCGGGACAGCCGCGCGCGGTCGCCACGAACAGCGCTGCATTCACCGAAGGCTGCTTCATCAGGATCAGGGACGCGATGCGCCGAGCCCGCTCCGGGTGGAAGCGATGCAGCAGTGGCTCCTCGGCGAACAGCTCGCGGCCGAGCTTCTCGACAAAGGCCGTCGACAGCGCCTTGAAGCGGTTCGACGCCACGGGGGGCGCCATCTCGCCGCCGTCGAGGTTCAGCACGACGTCGTTCAGGAGGAAGAGCATGGGGGTACGCTTCGGGGGATAACAACGACCCCCACCATGGGCCGAACGGGCTTTCGGGACCGTCAAGGAGTTGGGTTAACGCGCCTCAACCGCCTCGGTCAGGAAGTGGCGCCCATCTCGGTCCTCGATCTCCACCACCCAAAGGTCGGGATCGATCCGGCGGCTGCGCTCGACGTAAGCATCCAGATCCGCCTCCTGCTGGCTTGCCACGGGCTGCATCCAGACCCGCTCGCCATCGCCCCGGGTCGCCTCGCTGTAGAGGCGCCCCGTGCCTTCGCCCCGGTTCAATACCTTCACCAGCACGGCGCCCGCCCGGGGATCGCCCTTGCGCGCGACCACGGCGAAGGCGCCGCCCAGCTCGGCGCGGCGGATCAGGGCTCCGACCCAGATGTCCGTGGACAGCAGCAAACCCGTGTTCCGCTAACCGGTTGGCAAGACGCCGCGCGCTAGGACTGCGCCCGACATCCTGAGCATACGGGAAAAGACGAGCCCATGACGAGCCTGCGCGGCAAGACGCGGGACCGGGCTTCGCGATGGTGGGTTCTGGCGGCGCTGGCGACGACCTTGGTCGCACCGGGCGTCGTCCAGGCGCGCGGCGGGGCCCTGGATCTGCTTTACGAGCGGACGGTGATGTCCGCGGCCGACAGCCGCTGCCGGCTGTTCACCCCACGCATCGCTTCGGCCCTGAACGCATCCCGCCTCCAGGCGCGCGGCGCCGCCCTTCGCGCCGGCGCCAGCCCCGCCGTCATCGCCGGCGCAGAGCAGAGGGCGCGCGGCAAGGCGGCCGCCATCGCCTGCGACTCCAGCGATCTGAAGGTTGCCGCCGGACGGGTCCGTACCGGCTTCGATGGCTACTCCAAGCTCGCCCGCATGACCTATCCGGGCGATATCGCCGGCTGGAGCGCCGACCGCGCCGTCTCGCGAAACGCCGCCCGCTGGAAGCTCGTCCAGGACAGCCGCTTCGGATGGGACCGCATGCGGTTCGGCCTCGCCGGTTTCGAGGGCCGTGGCTCACTGGCCGCCGTCGTGGCCTTTTCTGACAAGGCCCGGCCTTATGCCGCTCGGCTGGTCATGCGCGATGTCGGACGCACGCAGGGCCCCTACCTTGACCGTCGCGCAGGTCCGCGTCCGCCGCTCGCCTCTCGCCTGCCGCCGCGATCAGCCAGCCGGGTGTTCAGCGCCGACGCCCGCGACATCGCCGACGAGGGCCTGCTGCCTCCGGGAGCCGAATCCGGCTGGACCTACCGCTTCTCACCCGCCGCTGCCGAGGCCCTCGCCGGTCTCGACCCCCGTGAGGCAGTCGCCGTGGAATTCGTCTTCTCCGGGCCGCGCGGCGACATCGTCCGCCGCGCCTACATCGAAGTGGGCGACTTCGCCGCCGGCCGGGCCTTCCTCGACGCCGGCGTCCGCTGAAGGCTTCTCGCCAGCCATCGCCGCCAGCTCAAGGGGTGCGCGACACCCGCCTCACATCGGCGGTGTGAAAGCCACCACATTGTCCGCATCGGTCGGCGCGGCCGGGCCCGGTGCGGCCGGCTCCAGCACCACGGGCAGGCGCACGGTCACGCTGGCGCCTTCGCCCAGCACGCTCTCCAGCACCATGTCCCCGCCATGCAGTTCGGCGAACGAGCGCACCAGCGACAGCCCCAGCCCTGTGCCCATGGCCCGCTGATCGCTGTCACCCGCCTGCTCGAACGGCTTGCCCAGCCGGTCGAGGTCCTCTTGCGAGATCCCGACCCCTGTATCGGCGACGATCAGTTCCATCGTCCGTCCGACACCCTGCAGCGTGACTGTCACCGAGCCGCCGCGGGGCGTGAACTTCAGGGCGTTGGACACCAGGTTCAGCACGATCTGCTTGATCGCCCGCCGGTCGGCGTCGACCTCCAGCGCCCTTGCCGGCAACAGGCCGCGAAGCTGAACCCCGGCGGCGTCCGCCTGCAGTCGCACCAGCCGCAGCGCCGCAGACACCGCCTCGCGCGCATCGAACAGTTCTCTCGACAGTTCGAACCGGTCGGCCTCGATCTTGGACATGTCCAGAACGTCATTGATCAGGTCGAGCAGATGCGAGCCGGCCTCATGGATGAGTTGGCCGTACTCGCCGTACTTTTCCGGCATCGGTCCGAACAGCCGCGCCTTCATGATGTCGGAAAAGCCCATGATCGCGTTGAGCGGGGTGCGCAGCTCGTGGCTCATGTTGGCGAGGAACCGCGACTTGCCGGTCGCCAGAGCTTCCGCGTCCTGCCGCGCCTGCTCCAGCGCCGCCTCGCGGGCCCGGTCGGTGGTGGCGTCTCGCATCACGCCGAGAAGGAGGTTGTCATCCGAGCGGCGCAGGCTGAGCGCAACCCAGCGATCCTGAGCGGCGGCCGGCGCAAAGGCCGTCTCCGCACGCCCGGTCGCCTGCGCCTGGCGTAGAGCCTCGGTGACCACCGCCGGCTCGGCCGCGACAGCCGACAGGCCCAGCCGGCGCATCAGGTCCGCGTCGATCCCTTCCGGAACGTGGCCGTGGATGGCGCGTGGCTTTCCGTGAGGATACAGCGCCAACACCAGATGCGGCTGTCCGGACAGGAGCCGCGCCAGCCGCGTGGTTTCGGTGTCGTGGCGGCCCTGCCGCTCCAGCATGCGCCGACGGTTCAGCACCAGCCCGGCGCCCAGTGTTCCCCCGATCACCGTAAGGCCAAGCAGGCCGATGCCCACTCCGACCTCAGGCTGCGGCGCCGGCAGCGAGAGGCCCAGCAACTGGCCGACCGCCGATACCGCCGCCGCCAGCACAGACAGCGCCGCGCCGGCCGCCGCGTTCCGGCCGGCGGCGGTGACCAGCGCCACCGCCAGCGGCGCAAGGCACAGCACGCCCAGGGGTCCGGCCGGGCCTCCTGCGATCAGGCAGCCGACCGCACCCGCCAGGGCGGCGGTCGCGAGCAGCAACAGGCCCGGCGCACCGGCTCGCGGCGTCGCCTGGGCCGTGTCGGCCGGATCGGTTCGGTGTTCGGCCAAGGCCAGCCTTGTCGTCCCCTGCGCCCCGTTTCAGAGCCGCGTCACACTAGTCCCCGTCGACCTTGGCTAGAAGACCGCTCAATCGTCGCGAGAGGCCCTTCCGTGGACGGCCTGTGGACAGGCAACGGAATGGTAAGCGCATTGCCTCATAACGGCACGGAACAAGCCCGGACCGGACGGTCCGTGAAAGGCCAGAATGACCCCGGCGGCGCGCCAGCCCCAAGCGATTCCCGAACCCGAGGCGACCCCGCGCGCCCGGCGCGATCGCCGTCGCCAGGACCTCGCGGACGCCCACAAGAAATCCTTCCTGCGGATGGTCAGCCATGAGCTGCGCACACCGCTCAACGCCGTGATCGGCTTCTCCGAGATTCTGTCCTGCGAGCTCTATGGCCCGCTCGGCGCGCCACAATACAAGCAGTACGCCGAGCACATCCGTCAGAGCGGTCTCAAGCTGCTCTCGCTGGTGAACCAGATCCTCGAGATCGCCAGGCTCGAGGGTGACCAGCTGGACCTCGATCTGAGGCCTGAACCGCTCGACCATGCGCTGGAGGACGTGCTGACGCCGTTGGCCGCCGACCTTGAGCGCAGATCGCTCGCCGTGGCTATCGAGGACGAGGCCGGCTTGCCCCGCGTGCTGGCCGATGCGCGAGGGTTGCGCACAATGCTTGGCAACCTGCTGCAGAATGCAGTCGACTGGTCACCGGATGGCGGCGTTGTGACCGTCTCGGCCACGCGGCGCGACAGTGTCGTCGAGATCGCAATCGCCGATCAGGGGCCGGGCGTCGATCCGGACGACATCCCTCGCCTCCTTCGTCCCTTCGAACAGGGCGAAAACGCCCTGACCCGCACCGGCAGCGGCGCGGGTCTCGGTCTGCCGATCGTTCAGCTGCTCGCCCGCGCCGGTGGCGGCCAGTTGCGCATCGCCAGCGCTCCGGGCCAGGGCCTCACAGCAACGCTCGTCCTGCCGGCTGTCTGAAAAAATCGCCGCGGGGTGTTCTCGCGCCCGGCGTCAAAGTCTACAGCCCTCGCCATGACTTCCCCCATCGACGCCGAACTCGCCGCCCTCGCCGAGGACTTCGACCTCATCGGCGACTGGGAAGAGCAGATTCAGTACGTCATCGACCTGGGTCGTGAGCTGGCGCCCCTGAGCGATGACGAGCATTCCGACACCAACAAGGTGCGTGGCTGCGCCAGCCAGGTCTGGCTGGTGACCGAGGCGCGCGACGGCTTGCTGCATTTTCGCGGCGACTCCGACGCGCACATCGTCCGCGGCCTGGTCGCCATCCTGCTGCGGCTCTACTCCGGGCGGACACCCGCCGATATCCTGGCGTTCGATGCGCGGGCGGCCTTCCGGCGGCTGGGTCTCGACGGAACGCTATCCACCCAGCGCTCGAATGGCCTGGCTTCGATGGTCGAGCGCATTCGCCGCGACGCCCAGGCCGCCGCCTGAGACGCCGTTCTGCGGTAGCAACCTCGATCGGAAGGTCAGGCCGCGCGGATGCCGCTGATCGCGCGCTCGCCCTGCAGGCCCAGGACCGCGTCGTAGCCCAGGATCATGTCGACCCGCTCGCCGTCGGAGGCCAGCGGAAGCCGCAGCCAGAGGGTCGTCAGGTGCGAGGCCCCGCGCCAGGCCATGCTGTGCGAGCCGACGGCGGGCCGGCCGCTGGCGACCACCCCATCCAGTTCCCGGCGCCAGTAGTCACAGGCGGTCTGGCCGTAGACGTCGGACAGCCGCTGGCCGGTGATCTCGCGGCCGAACACCGAGTACAGGCCCGTACCAGCCAGCCTCAGGCGATAGTCGATCGTCCCGTCGTCGGCATGGATCACATCGATCAGGCTGACCGTGGGAAGCAGGCGCTTGAAGCCTTCCGGGCTGATGTCGGCGCGGCTGGGCAGCCGTCCGGACCGGCGCTGCGCGGCCCAGTAGCTGAACAACTCCTCATGAGCGCGGGCGGCTGCCGCCGATGCGCCCAGTTGCGCGACCATCTACAGAATCCTTAACAACCCGTTGGAATCACCCGTGATTCACTATCGCTTAACCGGCGAATCGGGGGCAAGCGGAAAATCGCCGCACAGGTGAAGATTCTCGATTCGAGTCAACAGATTCGCGACCGGCGTTCTTTCAGCCTCACCACCCCACAGATGGGGATACCGGCCCATTCCACTCCACGCGATGCAGGCAAAGGCGCTGTCCCGCGCCGCAACCAACGGAGTGGATCATGACTATCCGAAAAAGCCTCGTCGCCGCGGTGATCGCGGGCCTCGCCCTCACCGCCCCCGGCTCGGCTTCCGCCGCCGTCGCCACCGGCGGCATGACCGGCGGCACCGAAGCCGCCGCATGCGAAGCAGCCAAGCGTGCAGCGCGGGCCAATGCCGAGGGTCAGGAGGGGCACAGCCGCCTGACCTTCACGGGCTATGGCTCCTGCATGTGCTCCAGCGAGTACAGCACGGTGACGAAGCGCACGACCTGGACCTGCACGGTCGATGTCTACTACCAGGTTCGCAACAGCTGATCGCTTCTGGGTCCAAAAGAAAACGCCCGCCGGCGCGTGCCGGCGGGCGTCATTGCATGAGACTGAGGCGAAGCTTCTAGCGGCGCTTCTTGGCCTGACGACCGCCCTGGCCCAGGCCCATCTGCTTGGCCAGGTCCGAGCGGGCCTTGGCGTAGTTGGGAGCCACCATCGGGTAGTCCTTGGCCAGGCCCCACTTGGCCCGGTATTCCTCGGGGCTCATGTCGTACTTGGTGCGCAGGTGGCGCTTCAGCGACTTGAACTTGCGGCCGTCTTCCAGACAGATCAGGTAATCGGGCGTGATCGAGCGCTTCACGGGAACCGCCGGTTCCTTGGGCGGAGCTTCAACGGTCTCGACGCCGCCGGCGATGCCGCTCAGGGCCTTGTGGACCGACTGGATCAGGCCGGGAATATCATTGGCCGAAACGGAATTGTTGCCGACATAGGCCGAAACGATGTCGGTCGTCATCTCGATGATCGCGGATTTATCTTCCATTTCGGATCGTTCCATCTCGGATTTGCTGGCGGGGGGACGGATCAACTGTCTTGATCTGATGGGCGCTGCATAGAGTGTGTCGCTGGCGAAGACAAGCCCGCGGAAGATGCTGCGCCCTGCAATAAAGCCAAGACTGCAAGTCATGCGGTAGTCGGATTAACGCGCTTCGCCCGATAGTGGATCGAACTGACCTGACAGCGCGTCCTCTTGCCGACGCATGTTCAAACCATGCGGCGACGCCCCGTCACTTTTGATCCTGATGCACCGTAGTCAGCGGCACTCCAGGCGCCTGCCATCGACGATTGCGGCGGCGGCAAGCCGGCAGCGGCCAGCGCGGCGGCTTTCACGGCGGGTCGGGCTAGCGGGCGAAGTCGCGTCCCAAGGCCAGCATCGCGGCCTTCTGCGGCGCGGAGAACTCGTCCACCGCCTCCTCGTCGCCCTCGCGGATCGCCCGCACCAGACTCGGCGTCAGGGCCGAGGACAGCGCCCAGTTCCAGTAGCGCAGCACGGTCTGCGCCCGATCCACCGCCAGCGAGTCGAACGTCGTCAGCACCCGCTCGAGCGCCGGCGCGATGTTGCCGGCCGCGTCGACCTCCGGCCGTCGCAGCCCCCGCCAGAGAGCCCGTACCGCGTTGCGGGGCAAGCCTGTCGCCTTGCACAGGATGGCCAGCGGCTCGCCGCCAACGTCGGTCATGATCTTGGCCCCGGTCATGGGCTTTAGCCCCGACAGGTAGCTGATCTCCTCGGCCAGTTCCCGGGTCATCCCGGTCTGGGCGGCAGCTACCGCCTCGTCCAGGCTGTTGAACGGGCTCTTGTCGATCGCCGCCCGGTTGCGCTGGCGCCGCTCGATGAACTGCAGGGCCTTGCGGGTCAGCGGGTCCTGCCAGCCCTCTTCGGCCGCCATGGAGAACACGTCGCTGACCGCGTCCTGCAGCACTTCCCGCGATACCGCGAAGCGCTGGAGGATCAGCCGCCGGCAGTCGGAATCCGCCCACCAGAACATCACATAGGCGTGGCTGGGTCGCAGCTCCGGCCGTCGCAGCAGCAGGCCGATCAGGCGCGGCTGCTCGCGCGAGGCCGCGACGACCCGCTCCAGCGAACCATGGCTCAGCCGGGCCATGTCGTTGCGCAGGAGGGCCTCGATCACCGCCGGCTCCAGCCGTTCGGCGACCGCGTCGACCACCGCCTCGCTCAGGCCGCGGCGAAGGGCGATTGCGCGCCTGTGGTCCGGCCCGGCCGACTGGGCGCAGTCGATCAGGTCGGCCTCGCCCAGGTGGGCGCCATGCTCAAGCAGAGCCGAAGCCACGGCCATGTCGTCGCGCAGCAGCAGTCGCACCAGCGACGAGGGGATGTCGGCGAGGTTCGCCAGCCGGCGGGCGACGCGCGCCCGCTCCTCGACAGCCGCCTCGCGCAGCATCTCGATCAGCAGGTCGGCCGTCATCGACCGCTCGAAGGCGTTCACCCGGCTGCCTGGCAGGCAGACGACGTCGGCCAGCCGCTTGAGCAGCGTCGAGCGCGAGCGCACCGGCGGGGGCGACGGCGTTTGCGCTCCCTCCTGCGAGGGCTCGTCGGGGCGCGACAGGGCTGGCTCGGTCATGACGTCTCCGGCGCGGAACTCCGGTTAGATCAGAGCCCCGTTAACTCCCGGTGACGAAATCGGCTCCCGGGCCGGCTCCGGCCTCAGGCCAGGGCGCCCATCGCGGGACTGTGATCCTTGCGTGACTTCTGGCGGACGAGGTTCCGTTCGGTGACGTAGCTCGCCACCGCCAAAGCCCCGATCACCAGCGCCAGCAGGAACAGCGCACCCTGGTCGGTGGGCAGGTTGGCCATCTGCTCGGGCGTCGCGCCGGCGGCCAGGGCGGCCGAGGCCTGCTCGGGCAGCGGCACACGCCAGCCCAGCCATGGCGACAGGTGGAAGGCGATGGCGCCCAGCGCCACCAGGGCGCCCAGCATGGCCCCGCGAATCCGCGTCGCCGGCCAGATCACCAGCCCGGCGGCGACCAGTTCCAGCAGGCCGGTCAACCATCGCAGCCAGGGATCGACCAATGCGATCCCCGAGCGGGCCTCGATCAGGCCGAACACCGGATTGGGGTCCAGCCCGAAGAATTTCTGGAAGCTCATGAAAAGCAGAAAGGCCGCCAGCCCTAGAGCAAACGACCAACTCAGGACACGGTCCATCATGGCGTATTCTCCCGGAAGACTCTTGAAGGTCTTGCGGGGACCAGCATGCGCCTGTCGCCGATTGGGGGCCAGTCACGGTTCCGCGACGGAAACCACGCCCGTAACTTCCGACTGGCCTGAACGCGATCCGCCCCGGCGCCTCCGGGGCGGATCCCCGCCGCCTACTTGAACTGCGGCTCTTCGCGGTACGGCCAGATGTCCGGCATGTCGGTCGACACCTTGTCGGGATAGCTGGGCGCGCGCTTTTCGAGGAAGGAGGTCACGCCCTCCTTGGCGTCGCCCTGCGCGCCGCGCGCCATGATCGCCCGGCTGTCGGACATGTGGGCTTCCATCGGGTGGCTGGCGCCGACGTTGCGCCACAGCAGCTGGCGGGTCAGGGCGATTGAGACCGGGGCGGTGTTGTCGGCGATCTCGCGAGCCAGCGCCTTGGCGGCCGGCAACAGGTCTTCAGGCGCGTGCAGCGAGCGGACCAGCCCGCCGTCCAGGGCTTCCTTTGCGCCGAAGACGCGGCCGGTGAAGCACCACTCCAGGGCCTGCTGCATGCCCACCAGCCGCGGCAGGAACCAGGACGAGGCCGCCTCGGGCGTGATGCCGCGCCGGGCGAAGACGAAGCCGAACTTGGCGTCGGTCGAGGCCAGCCGGATGTCCATGGGCAGCTGCATGGTCACGCCGATGCCGACCGCCGCGCCGTTGACCGCCGCGATCACCGGCTTCTTGCACTCGTAGATGCGCAGGGTCAGCCGCCCGCCGCCGTCGCGATAGACGCCGTTGACCTTGCCGCTCTCGCGGGTGTCGTTGCCCTGCTTGGCGTAGTCGAAGGTCGAGCCGCCGCTGCCCAGGTCCGCCCCGGCGCAGAACGCCCGGCCCGAACCGGTCACGATCACCGCCTTGACCGCGTCGTCCGCGTCGATCTGATCGAAGCAGTCGATCATCTCCAGCATCATCTGGGCGGTAAAGGCGTTCATCCGGTCCGGACGATGCAGCGTCAGGATCGCGACGCCGTCCTCGACGGCGTACTGGATGGTTTCATAGGCGGACATTCGCGGCTTCCTCCGGATTCTCGAACTTGCCGGCATCAAAAGGACCGGACGCCGGGGAAGGCAAGCACCGCCCGGCGCCCGTCTCGGCTAGTCCAGCGCCACGCCCAGCCGTCGGATGGCGTGGACGAAGTTGTTGGGGGCGATGTCGAGGTCGCCGGTCCAGCGGATCCTGGGGAAGCGGGCCAGGATCTGCCGCCAGGTCTCCTCCAGCTGCAGCTGCGCCACCCGCTTGCCGATGCAGACGTGCGGCCCGTAGCCGAAGGCGATGTGCTTGTCCGCATTGGCCCGGCCGACATCCAGCACGTCGGGATTATCGAACACCGCCTCGTCCCGGTTGGCGGCGCCGTAGTACATGATGACCTTCTGCCCCTCGAGGATCGCCTGTCCCGCGACCTCGGTGTCGCGGGTGGCGGTGCGGCGCATGTAGATCACCGGGCTGACCATCCGGATGAACTCGTTCACCGCCCCCGGCAGCAGCCCCTCGTCCGCCAGCAGCCGCGCCCGTTCCGACGGATGTTCGGTGATCAGCTTCACCGAACCCGAGAGCGTGTTGCGCGTCGTGTCGTTGCCGGCGAAGACGATCAACAGCCACGAACCGTCCAGATACTCGTCGGCCAGGAATTCGCCCTCCAGCTGGGCCCGGGCGATGGCGCTCATCAGGTCGTTCTGCGGGTCCTGCCGGCGCTTGAGCAGCATAGCGCGGCCATACTCGAACATCTCCTCGACGTTCGAATTGAAGTCCTGGACGAACTGCATCAGCTCCAGCGTCGGCTCGGCAGGCAGGCCGGCCTGCTCGGCCGCCATGTTCTGGGCCATCTCCAGATAGTGCATCCACTTCAGGAACTTCGGCCGGTCCTCCGCCGGCACGCCGAGGATCTCGCACAGCGTGAACAGCGGCAGGCGCGAGGAAAAGGCATCGACGAAGTCCAGCTCGCCCCGGCCCGCCATCTCGTCCAGCAGCCGGGTGATCTCGGCCTTCACCTTGACCGTCAGCTCGCGCAGATAGGCCGGCGTGAAGTAGGGCATGTGCTCGCGGCGCAGCTGCAGATGATGCGGCGCGTCCATGTTGATCATGGCGTCCATGCTGGCGCGGAACAGCAGGGCGTGGCGCGCTTCGGGCTTGCCGACCGCCATCAGGATGCCGCCCCGCTGGGACGAGAAGGTCTCGGGATCGCCATTCACCCGCATCACGTCGGCATGGCGCGTCACGGCCCAGAATCCGGGGCCGTCCATCGGCTCGGGATGCCACATCACCGGCGCCAGCGCCCGCATCCTGGCGAAATCGTCCCACGGCTGGCCACGCGTGAAGCGGCGGATGTCGGTCAGGTTGACGCCGTCCAGCGTCGGATAGGCCAGCGGCCCGCCCGGCCCCGGGCGCGCCTCGGTCACAGTCTGGCTGAGCAACTCCACCGCACTCTCCTCCCAGATATATTATCGTTGGTTAGTTGCGACTGTAGCGGAGTCTGGCGCGGCGCCAAGCGCCCATGCGGATCAGGCGGTGATCCGGTGCGCCGCCAGCCGCTCGTAGAACGGGCGGGCCGTCTCGGCGATCCGCGCCAGCTCGCCCTCAAGCGCCGGGGCGGCCGTCTCGTCCGGCGGCGGGCCAAAACCGGTCGACCGCTCGACCGCGTCGTACCAGGCCGGCGCCCAGACCCCGTCGCTGTCGCGCCGCCCCGCCGGCCAGGCCAGCATGGCTGGATCGAAGCCGATCCCCAGCGCCGCGCACAGCGCCGCCAGCGTCCCGGCGGGATCAGCCAGCACGTCCCGTCCCTCGACCACCGGCGGCGCGCGGCCCAGCCGGTCGGCCTCGCGATCGAAAAGCTCGGCCTGCCGCTCCACCCCGATCTCGGCCAGGGTCACCTCGCCGCGCTTGCGCACATAGCTGGCCAGCACCCGGGCCGGATCGCGGATCAGGAAGGCGTTGACACATCCCTCGGTCCAGTCGAGCGCCATACCGGGCAGCATGTGGTGGGTCATGTGCTTCTGGTAGAAGACCCCCGCCCCGCCCGGCGCCGCGCCGGCCATGTCCGCCGCCACCCGCCGCCAGTCGGTTGGCTGCGATGCCAGCACCTCGTCCCGCATTGGATGGTCCAGTCCCGTCGCCGCCAGATAGGCGGCGTAGAAGGGCTCGTCGACCACCGCCGTGTCCGCGCGGTTCTCGAACGACCGCATCATGGCCGTGGAGATGTTCCGCGGCCCCGACCACATGGCGATGCGCAGGGTCACAGCCCCGCCTCCGCATCCTTCAGCGCCTCGTACAGCGACCTCAGGCGCGCGGTCACCGGCCCCGGCAATGTTTCGCGGAGCACCCGCCCGTCGATCTCCCGCACCGGCGTCAGCCCCCCGAACGTCCCCGTCACGAAAGCCTCGTCCGCCGCCCGCAGGTCGTCGACCGGATAGTCGCCGGGCGCCAGGTCCAGGCCGCGCTCGCGGCACAGCCGCATGACGTTGGCCCGCGTCACCCCGTTGAAGCAGTAGTCGCCGCGCGAGGTCCGCACCTGTCCCTCCCGCACCCAGAACAGGTTGGTGGCGTTGCAGCTCGAGACAAAGCCATGCGGGTCCAGCATCACCCCCTCGTCGGCGCCCAGGGCGATGGCCTCGTTCAGCGCGATGATCAGGTTCAGCCGGCTGTGGGAGTTCAGCCGCATATCGAACATCTCGGCCGGGCTGCAGCGGATCGAGACGGTCGCCAGCTTCAGCCCCTGGGTCACGATGGCCGGGCTCGGAACCTTCCATTCGGCCAGGATCACCACTGTCGGCCGACCGAGGGCATTGCGCGGATCCTGGTTCGCCGCCGACTTCTCGCCGCGCGTCACCATCAGCCGCAGGTGGACCCCGTCCACCATGCCGTTGGCTTCGAGCAAGCTCTCCAGCGCAGCCACCATGGCCGCCCGGTCCATGCCGATATCCAGGCCGATGGCGGCCGCTCCGCCGTACAGCCGGTCGAGGTGCGCATCCAGGAACATCAGGGCGCCCCGGTGCAGCCGCAGCCCCTCCCAGACCCCATCGCCGACCACGAACCCGGCGTCGAAGACCGACACCTTCGCCTCGCGCTTGGGAATCAGCGCCCCGTTCAGCCAGCACAGGGCCGTCTCGTTGCGCGGATCGGCGGCGAAGTCCTGACTGCCGGCCATGGCCGTGTTCCCCCGAGCATTGGATCGTCCCGGTGTATCGGAAGCCCCGCCTTGCCAGAAGCAGAAAGCCCGATCCGCTGCCGCAACGTGACCCTTGAGCCGGGCGGCGCAACGCGGTTCTATTCGCCCGACAACTGAACACCGATAACCCGGCGACAGACCGGGTCCTCGAGGGAACCGGAATGCACCCGACGCATCACGCCAAGACCCATCCCGATCGCGCCGCCTACATCATGGCCGGCACCGGCGAGACGGTGACCTACAAGGACCTCGACGAGCGCTCCAACCAGGGCGCCCAGCTGTTCCGGTCCCTCGGCCTGAAGACCGGCGACGTCATCGCCATCTTCCTCGACAACAGCCCGCGCTACTTCGAGATCGCCTGGGCCGCCCAGCGCTCGGGCCTCTACTACACCTGCATCTCCTCCAAGCTGACGGCCAGCGAGGTCGAGTACATCGTCAAGGACTGCGCGGCGAAGGTGCTCATCACCACCGCCGCCCTGGCCCCGGTCGTCGATGAACTGCCGGCGCTCCTGCCGGGCCTCCGGCTCTACATGGTCGGCGAGCCCAAGGCCCCCTACGAGAGCTTCGAGGCGGCCCGCGCCGCCATGCCGACCACCGCGATCGCCGATGAGACGGCCGGCTCGGACATGCTCTATTCCTCGGGCACGACCGGTCGCCCCAAGGGGGTGAAGCCTGAGCTGACGGGCAATCCCATCGACGCCCCCAATCCCCTGCAGATGATGACGCAGGGGCTGTTCGGCTTCAAAAACGACTGCACCTACATCTCCCCGGCCCCGCTCTATCACGCCGCGCCGCTGCGCTGGTGCATGAGCGTGCACAAGCTGGGCGGCACAGTCATCGTCATGGAGAAGTTCGATCCGGAGACCTGCCTGGCCCTGATCGAGAAGTACAAGGTCGACTGCGGCCAGTTCGTGCCGACCCACTTCGTGCGCATGCTCAAGCTGCCCGAGGACGTCCGGTCCAAATACGACATCTCGTCCATGGGCTCGGCCGTGCACGCCGCCGCCCCCTGCCCGATCCCGGTCAAGGAGCAGATGATCGCCTGGTGGGGCCCGGTGATCCATGAGTACTACGCCGGCACCGAGGGCAATGGCTTCTGCTACATCAACTCGACCGACTGGCTGGCGCACAAGGGCTCGGTCGGCCGCGCCGTGCTCGGCGAGCTGCGCATCTGCAACGAGGACGGCGACGCCCTGCCGCCCCGCCAGGAGGGGCAGGTCTATTTCGAGAACGGACCGCCCATCAACTACCACAACGACCCGGCCAAGACGGCCGAGAGCTACAACAAGCACGGCTGGACCAGCCTGGGCGACGTGGGCTGGATGGACGAGGAGGGCTTCCTCTACCTGACCGACCGCAAGAGCTTCATGATCATCTCCGGCGGCGTGAACATATATCCGCAGGAGATCGAGAACCTGCTGGTGACCCACCCCAAGGTGGCCGACGTCGCGGTCGTCGGGGGCCCGCACGAGGAGATGGGCGAACAGGTGATCGCCGTCGTCCAGCCGGCAGAGGGCAAGGGCGACGAGGCCCTGGCCGCCGAGCTTCTGGCCTTCTGCCGCGCCAACCTCAGCCATGTGAAGACGCCGCGCGTCCTCGACTTCATGGAGGAGCTTCCGCGCCACCCGACCGGCAAGCTCTACAAGCGTCTCATCCGCGACGCCTACTGGGGCAAGACGGACGCCAAGATCGTCTGAAGGCTCACGGGGGATCCGCCGCCTGGCGGGGGTTCCCCCGGCCTCAGCCCTCGTCGATGGAGATGATCCGGCGGATTTCGTCGTTGATCATGCCGATGACCGACGGATTGCGAACGCCCGGCAGGGCGACGACGTCGAACAGCTCCCGCACCACCCCCTCGATCCGCACCCACTCGACCGTGTCGCCGGTCTCGGTGTCGATCACCAGGATTCCGCAACGCGCCGTGGCGTCGCGGCTGGCCAGCGCCTCGTCCAGGGGCAGGCCCGAGAAGGTGCGGTTCTCCCGCGCGAGCGACAGCCCGACCAGCGCATAGCGTCCCATGAAGGCGAGCCCGCGGGCATAGCCCGGACAGAAGGCGACCGGCGTGAAGGCGCGGCTGCCCGGATCATAGTATCCCAGCTCGCCCTTGCCCGAGTTCAGCAGCCACAGCTTGTCGTCGTGAACCCGCGGCGAATGCGGCATCGACAGCCCTTCGAGCACCCGCTCGTTCGTGGTCACGTCGATCACCATGCCGCCGTCGCTCCGGCGATCGCGCCAGCCGTCGGCCACGTCCGACGCGGACACCATTGTCACATAGCGCGGGCGCCCGTTCTCCATCGCCAGGCCGTTCATGTGGCACCGGTCCTCCGGCGCCAGCTTGCTGATGAAGGGCGGCTTCCAGATCGGCTTGAAGCTGTAGCCGTCGCTGATCTCGGCCAGGCAGGAGAACAGCGTGTTGACGAAGACGATGCGGCCGTTCTCGTCGAACGCCACGTCGTGGGCGTCCACGTCCCCCGTCATCCAGGCGACGCGCGGGGTGTAGACGGCGTCGTGGCCGTTGGTGGCGCCGCCCGGCGGGATCACATTGTCGAAGCGGTACATCTGGAAATGCGTCGCCAGCGCCAGCTTTCGCGCATCCGGGCTGACGGCGAGGCCCATGCAGCGGGCGAAGGTGCGCTCGAAGATGCCGATCCGCCCCGGCTCCTTGCTGCCGAGGAAGAAGACCTTTCCTGCCTGGTAGGTGGTGAAGGCGATGGAGCCGCCTGAACGGGCCAGCCAGTCGGGGAAACCCCGGGACGTCGACAGGACAAAGGATTCCTGGGTCGGGGCGGGCGCGGTTGCGGTATCGGTCATGACCGCACAAGTGGCATAGCGAGCCACGGCTGGCGAGAGGGTTTGCCTGTTCAGGCCGCGCGGGAGCGCCTGGCCCGGGCGGCGGCAAGGTCGCTCATGACACGCGCGGTGTGTTCGTCGGCGGCGAAGAAGGTCTCCAGCATCAGTTCGGACAAGGTCACGTCGATCGCCGTGCCGAAGACCGTCGTGGTGCTGATAAAGCTCAGCGGCCCCGCCTCGCTGGCGAGGCGCAACGGAATGGCGACGCCGCCATAGTCCGCCCCGTGCGGCCGTCCGACAGCGGTCGGCGGCGCCGGCAGGGCGCTGATCTCCGCCAGGAGCTCCGCAAGGGCCGGGTCGGCGCTGGCCGCCAGATCCTGACGCAGCCGCTCCAGCACGTGCGCGCGCCATTCCGCCAAGTTGAGGATGCGAGGCGCGAGCCCGCCTGGATGAAGGCTCAGCCGCAGCACGTTCACCGGTCCGGCCAGCAGGACGGGGTCCACCCCGCCCATCAGCTCCATGGCCGCGGCGTTGGCGCTCAGCAGGGTCCAGCGACGATCGACCGCCAGCGCCGGATGGGGCTCGTGTCCGGTCAGGATCAGTTCCACCGCCCGCCTGCCGGCCGCCAGCGCCGGGTCATCCAGCCGGCGCTCGGGATAGACCGGGGCGAAGCCGGCGGCGGCGAGCAGCTGGTTGCGGTCGCGCAGCGGAAGCTCGAGGCGCTCGGAAAGCCGAAGCACCATCTCGCGGCTGGGACGTGACCGGCCCGTCTCGAGAAAACTCATGTGCCGGGACGACAGCTCGGCCTCGAGGGCCAGGTCCATCTGGGTCATGCGCCGCCGGTTGCGCCAGTCGCGAACCAGATCGCCGAAGGTCATGGGCTGGGTCATGACGCGACCCTAGCGGGCCGCGCGTCGCCGCTCCATGACCTCGCAGGTAAGCCGACGGCGCCGCTTGAGGCCGCCACCCGGCCGTGGCATGACCTCAAACAACTGTTCGCGACATAGAGGGACGATCGTCATGAAGGAAGTCGACTACAAGGACCTGCCCAGCCTGGCCGGCCAGGAAATCGGCGTCAGCGACTGGGTCGAAATCACCCAGGAGCGGGTCAACCAGTTCGCCGAGGCGACCGGCGACCATCAGTGGATCCACGTCGACGTGGAGCGCGCCACCAAGGAAATCGGCGGCCCGATCGCCCACGGCTACCTGACGCTGTCTCTGATCCCCTTCCTTGGCGCCGGCCTGCTGCGCGTGAAGGGCGTGACACGCGGCATCAACTACGGCTCGGACAAGGTCCGCTTCACCAACATGGTTCGCGTCGGCAAGCGCGTTCGCATGCGCCAGAAGCTGCTGGCCGTCGAAGCCAAGTCGGGCGGCCTGCAGATGAAGAACGAATGCACCATCGAGATCGAGGGCGAGGAACGCCCGGCCTGCGTCGCCGAGACCATCTCGGTCGTCTACGGCTGATCAGGCGACTTTGAGGGCGTCCAGCGGCGGGGGCCGCAGGCAGAAGCTGTAGTCCCCGTCGTAGGGCGTCGCCTCCCAGGCCGCGGCGATGCCGCCATCCAGGCCTTCGGCGAAGCGAGCATGGCAGTGGCCATGGGTCATCACCCGTCGCGCGCCCGGCAATCCCCTGAGCAATCCATCCAGGCGCGGCGCGACGGTCTGCAGCCGCACCCGCACCGCCCCCAGCCTGCGCGCATTGCTGGTCAGGCTGTTGACCAGGGCGGGGATGGCGTCCGCCTCGTGACCGGACTCGGCTACGAGATCGACGATGTCCAGCGACGTGCGCTCGATCTCGGTCTGCTTGGCGAAGTAGGCCAGCAGATAGCCGCTCAGACGTCCCTGCGCCTCATAGCCGAGAAGCACCGGCGCCCGCGTGAGGTCGGGATCGTCCATGCGCCAGGCCAGGCTCGCCGCATCCCGGGCGGCCAGGAACCGGCCGGAGGCGATGAGGCGCCGCCACAACGCATCGAAGCGCCCGTCCACGGCCTCGCGAGCCACAAGTTGAACGCCCTGCGCCAGCGGCCCCATGCGGCCCGTCACCAGCCGGGGATCGAGGAACCGCTCGCCGCCCTCGCGAACCCCTTCAAACTGTCGCAGACCGGCCAGCCGCCAGTTCAGCCGCTCGCTGATCACCGCCGGCAGGTCCATCCGCCAGACATACTTCACCCGGTCGTAGGGCACGGGCCAGGGATCGAGGCCATAGTGGCGGTAGTGGCTCGCTGACAGGGCGTTGGCGTTGAAGAGGTAGACGGCGAACCGGCCTTGCTGCTCGGCCAGGGCTCTCAGCAGCAGTCGGCCCGCGCCGCGCGCGGAGGGATCGACCACGAAGGTATGGCCCGTCGCCCCCCGATAGTCCCTGTCGCCTCGCTGGAACCGCTGGACGAAGTTACCGAGAAAGCCCAGCACCTGTCCGTCGCGTTCGCAGACCCAGCCCGGCGGTCCGGAATCTCCGTCCGCCCGCGCGCCAGGAGGCCCCTCCGCCAGCCATTTCCAGCCGGCAAGGCTCCGCTCCGGCCACCAGACGCTTCGGCACAGGGCGTTGACCGCCGGGGCGTCCTCAAGGGCGAAGGGTCTCAGCGACAGGTTCAGCATGGTCCGTTTCGGTACGCCGGGCGGCAGTGTTACCCCCCGGTTCGCAACGGTCATGCCGGTATCGCCCCAGCCTGGGCGGCCTTGCGGAGATCGAGTGGGAAATCGGAGCCGGCGGCGGCCGGACGCAGAAGCTGTGGTCGCCGTCGAAGGGCGTTGCGTACCAGTCCGCCTGAAGTTCGGCCGGCGCTGTCTCGGCGAAGCGCACATGTGCATGGTCGTGCGCCCTGATCCTGCGTGCGCCCGCGACGCCGGACACGAGGGGCTCAAGCCTCGGATTGACCATCGACAGCCGGACCCTGGCCGCGCCAAGGCTGCGGGCGCCCCGCACTAGACTCGTCACGAGAGCCGGGATCGCCCGCCCCTCATGGCCGCGCAGGGCGACGAGGTCGACGATCTCCAGCGTCGGAAATTCGATCTGCGTCATCTTCGAGAAGAAGGCCAGCAGGTAGCCGGCCAGTTCGCCGTCCGCCTCATAGCCCAGCAGCAGCGGCGCACGGGTCAGGTCCGGATCGGCGAAGCGCCAGCGCAGAGCAGCCGCATCGCGCGTGGCCACTGGCCGGTCTTCCTCGACAAGCGACGCCCAGAAGCGGTCGAAGGCATCGCCGATGTCGCCTGCCTCCAGCTGCCGCACCCCTGGTCCCCAGCCGGTCGGTCTCGGATCCCACAATCTGGCCGGACAGAAGCGCTCGCCGGCCCGCGCCCCGGCGAACCCTCGCCGCTGCTCAAGCCCCCAGACGACCCGCTCGGTCAGGACTCTCACCGGGTCGACCCGCCAGACGAACTTCACACCGGCCAGCTCGCCGGGCCAGGGCTCCATACCGTAGCGACCATAGAGCGGCGCCGACAGGGCGTTGCAGTTGAAGGTGTATCGCGCCAGCGCCTGCTGCTCGACGAAGGTCTTCAGGAGATGACGGCTCAGGCCCCGCGCATCCGGCCGCACCAGCAGACTGTGGCCCGTAGCGATGTCGAAGCGCGCGCCGCGCCACCACAGATGCTGGATGAAATTGCCGACAAATGCGACCACTTCGCCTTCGCGCTCGATGACCCACCCGGCTGGTCCCTGCAGGGCGCTGCCGGACGGCCCCGTCATCAGCCAGCGCCACCCTTCGGCGGATCGGCCGGGCCACCAGGCCCAGTCGCACAGGTCGGTCACGGCGCCCGTATCTGTCAGGTGGAAGGGGCGAAGGTCGATGTCCGGCATGTTCCACTCTGGGACTCACGAAAACACTCTCGTAAGTTGTGCAGAAACCATGCCTCGACCTATGATAACGTAAACGCGAAAGGGCCCCGCGTCGCCGCGGGGCCCCTCGGTCTTCGGTCGGCGTCGGTCAGTGACGCAGCTTGCCGTCGTCCGACATCCGGCGCTCGAAAGCGCGGATCTCGTCCTCGGCCTTGTCCTTCGCGTAGCCGTAGCGCTCCTGGATCTTGCCGGCGAGCTGGTCGCGCTTGCCGGCGATGATGGTCAGATCATCGTCGGTCAGCTTGCCCCACTGCTCCTTGGCCTTGCCGGACATCTGTTTCCAGGATCCTTCGATGCGGTCCCACATGGTGGCTCTCCTTTACTGAAACGCCGGATCGCTCCGGGCGGGGTTGCAGGAGAAGAGCGGCCAAGCGGCGTTAGGGTTCCGAAAGCGCCGCCTCGACAGACACCGCCTCGGCCCCCGTCAGCGTCGGCTCCCGCGCCACGGGGCCCAGGTCCAGCGGCCTGACGCCATCGAGCATGAAGATGGTCTCACGCACATAGCGGGCGTGGGTGACGATGCCGATGTTGAGCCGCTCGTCGTTCAGCTCGACCTGCTGGGTCAGGATGCCGGCGACGAACTGGACCTCTTCGGACTCCGATCCGCCCGGTCGTCGCCGCGCGCCCTGGGCCATGAAGACCGGCCCGCCCGAGTTGCCCGGGAAGACCGTGAAGTCCAGCAGGAAGGTCGGGAAGACGCTCGCCGGGATCAGCGGGTAGGACGCCACCCGTCCCGAACGCAGGATCGGAAACCCGGCCTTGTTCGCCGACAGCCCGCGCGGGAAGCCCAGCGCCATCATCTCGTCGCCCGGACCGAGCGCGTAGCGGCCGAAGGTCTCGTCGCTGGCCAGCCAGGACAGCGGAATGGCCGCCTTGGCGAACTCCGGCGGCGCCTCGACGATGATGGCCGCCACGTCCCGCGCCGGATGTCTGGCCCAGGCCGGCGCGCCTTCGATGCGGATCGTCACGGGCTTGGGATCGAAGCGCCACTCGCCCGTCTTCATCTGCACCCGGTAGCCCACCGTGGCGGTCGGGCCGCTCATACGCTCGAAGACGTGGGCGGCGGTGACCAGCACGACGCGCGGCTTGCCGTCCGGCGTCGGGGCCTGGACCAGAAAGCCGGTGCCGACCGTCCGCGACCCGTCGGCCTGCGGCTGTTCAAGCTGGACCGTCGCCTTGATCAGGTCGACGGACAGGTCCCAAGCCATGCGCGCCCCTTCTGTGAACGCCTGGGCGTTGCGCGATTGTCCCTGATCGGGGCCCACAACTCGGATCCCGGTCTCGATGAATGCACCTTCATTTGACCAAATGGCGGCCACCGCACAAGTTGGCGCATCGTCGCGCCATCCGGCGCGCCCATCACAGGATCGTCAATGAACCGGCGCGAAGTCCTGGCGGCCACGGCGGCCGCCGCCCTCATCCCAGGTCAGGCCATGTCTCAAACCAAGTCCCTTCCCAAGCCGCCCGTGGTGAAGAAGGAGCCCAAGCGCATCGAACAGCTCGGCCGGGTCCGCACCGACGACTACGCCTGGATGAAGGACGACAACTGGCAGGCCGTCCTGCGCGACCCCAGCCTGATCAAGGCCGACGTCAAGGCGCACCTCACGGAAGAGAACGCCTACACCAAGGCCATGCTGGAGCCGACGACGGCCCTGCAGGACAAGATGTTCGAGGAGATGAAGGGCCGCATCAAGGAAGACGACTCCTCCGTCCCCGCCCCCGACGGCCCCTGGGAGTACTACACCCGCTTCGAGAAGGGCGCGCAGCATCCGCTCTACTGCCGCCGCCCGCGCGGCAAAACCGACGGCGAGCAGGTCCTGCTCGACTCCGAGGCGCTGGCCAAGGGCAAGGCCTATTCGGCCGTCAACGCCGCCAGCCACAGCCCCGACCACAAGCTCTTCGCCTACGCCGAGGACGCCCAAGGCTCGGAGGTCTACAAGATCTATGTGAAGGACCTCGAGACCGGCAAGGTGCTGGAAGGCCCGGTCGAGAGCGCCTTCGCCGACTTCACCTTCTCGCCCGACAGCCAGTGGCTCTTCTGGACCCACCGCGACGACAACGGCCGTCCCGACAAGATCTTCCGCCGCCCCGCCCGCGGCGGCGCCGGCAGCGATGTGCTGGTCTATGAGGAGGAGGACGAAGGCTTCTTCATGGGCGTCGGCACGACCCGCTCGGACGCCTACATCGTCATCGGCATCGGCAACCAGGAGACCAGCGAGGCTCGCCTCATCCCCGCCTCCGACCCGACCGCCGTCCCCACCGTCTTCGCCGCCCGCCGCACCGGCGTGCTCTACGACGCCGAACACTGGGACGGCGGCTGGGTGATCCGCACCAACGACGGCGGCGCCGTCGACTTCAAGCTCTGCACCGCCGCCGAGGGCAAGACCGATCCCAAGGACTGGAAGGACTGGATCGCCCATCGTCCGGGCCAGTTCATCGTCGGCATCGGCGCCTTCAAGAACCATCTGGTCCGGCTTGAGCGGGTCAACGCCAACAACCGGATCGTCGTCACCGACCGCGCCAGCAAGGCCGAACACCCGATCGCCGTCGACGAGGCCGCCTACGTCCTGGCGCTCGACGGGACCTACGAGTTCGACACCCCGGTGATGCGCTACACCTACACGTCACCGACCACGCCCCGGCAGTGGTACGACTACGACATGGAAAAGCGCACCCGCGTGCTGCGCAAGACCCAGGAAATCCCCTCCGGCCACGATCCGGCCAGGTACGAGACCCAGCGCCTCTACGCCAAGGCGCCCGACGGGGTCGAAGTGCCGATCACCGTGCTGATGAAGAAGGGAACCAGGCTCGACGGCAGCGCGCCGCTGATGCTCTACGGCTACGGCTCCTACGGCATCCCGATGGAGCCCAACTTCTCGATCCGCAACTTCAGCCTGGTTGATCGCGGCTGGATCTGGGCCACCGCCCACATCCGCGGCGGCTCGGAAAAGGGCTGGGGCTGGTTCCAGGACGGCCGCAAGTTCAAGAAGCGCAACACCTTCACCGACTTCATCGCCTGCGCCGAGCACCTGCACGCCAAGGGCTACGGCAAGCCGGAGCGCACCGTCGCCTATGGCGGCTCGGCCGGCGGCCTGCTGATGGGCGCGGTCACCAACATGCGGCCGGACCTCTGGTCGGGCATCATCGCCGCGGTGCCGTTCGTCGATGTCATCAACACCATGAGCGACACCTCCCTGCCGCTCACCCCGCCCGAATGGCCCGAATGGGGCAACCCCATCGAGGACCCCGAAGCCTACGACTACATCGCCAGCTACAGCCCCTACGACAACATCGAGAAGAAGCCTTACCCGGCCGTCCTGGCGACCGGCGGCCTGTCCGATCCCCGCGTCACCTACTGGGAGCCGGAGAAGTGGGCGGTGAAGCTGCGCGAGCACTCCACCAGCGGCAAGCCGGTCCTCCTGAAGATCAACATGGAGGCGGGCCACGCCGGCTCGTCGGGCCGGTTCGACTTCCTCAAGGAGATCGCCTTCGACTACGCCTTCGCCGTCTGGGCCGTGGAAAAGGGCTGGACCAAGGCGTGATCACGGTTCGCCCCGCGACGGCCGCCGATGCTCCGGCGTTGGCGGCCATCTACGGCGACGCCTGCCTGCACGGTTTCGGCACCTTCGAGGAGGCCGCGCCATCCCCCGACGAGATGGCGCGGCGTCTTGCCGAGGTCCAGGCCTATGGCCTGCCGTATCTGGTGGCCGAGCAGGCCGGCGCGGTTGTGGGCCTGAGCTACGCCAAGCCCTTTCGTCCCCGTTCGGCCTACCGCTTCACGGTAGAGGACAGCGTCTACATCGCTCCCGCCGCCAAGGGCTCGGGTGTTGGCAAGGCGCTGCTGTCAGCCCTGATTCCCGCCTGCGAGGCGCTAGGCATGCGCCAGATGGTGGCCGTCATCGGCGACAGCGAAAACCATGGCTCGATCGGCCTTCATGCGGCCATGGGCTTCCGCCCCGCCGGCGCCTTCGAGGCCGTCGGCTTCAAGCACGGCCGCTGGGTCGACATCGTCTTCATGCAGCGCGCCCTGAACGCCGGCGCCGCCACATCGCCGGACGCGGGGGGCCTGATCCTCAGCGAATCCTGAGGGCCTGCTGGACCGCTCTTCGAGGGGTTGGGGAAAGGCCGAGGGCCGATGGCTGGGGAACTAGGACTCGAACCTAGAATGACGGTACCAAAAACCGCAGTGTTACCATTACACCATTCCCCAGCAGGAACGGCGAAGGGCCATTCGGCCCCGCGAGGTGGGGGGAAATAGCGCAGCCGACCGGAGTATGCAACGGCTGTATTTCACCCGTTGCGGCGCACGGCGCCCTCCTCTATAAGCCCGCTCCTCACGTCGGAGTGTGGCTCAGTCTGGTAGAGCACCGCGTTCGGGACGCGGGGGTCGCAGGTTCAAATCCTGCCACTCCGACCATTTCACCCTTCTCCCGAAAATCCATCCAGGTCACGACGGGTCGCGCCGGCGAATCTTGCCGCGTCTTCATTTGACCGCAACGGCTCAACCGCTAGGTTCGAACCTGAATGGCCCAGGGTGCGGCCAGTCGCCAGGAAGCCGCCGGGAATCGCCATGAAACAGTTTCTGCTCACCGTCGCCGGGGTCTTCACCGGCCTGGTGCTGTTCCTCGTCATCATCCCCTTCTTCCTGATCGTCGCCGCCATCGGCTCGGCGACCAAGGCGGCCGAGGGCTCGGCGCTCCCGGCCGCGGCGGTGCTGGAGCTCGACCTGCGCACCGGCCTGACCGACCAGGACCCCCAGAATCCCTTCGCCCTCTTCGGCGGCGGCGGCGGGTCGGTCATGTCGGTCGTCCAGACGCTCGACCGGGCGGCCAAGGACAGCAAGGTCAAGGGCGTGTTCGTGCGCCTGCCCGAGGGCGGCATGCCCCCGGCCGCGGCCGACGAGCTGGGCCAGGCCTTCGTCCGCTTCCGCGCCAGCGGAAAGCCGATGATCGCCCACAGCCAGGGCCTCTACCCCGGCGGCGCGGTGACCTCGACCTACGCCCTGGCCACGGCCGCCGGCGAGGTCTGGATGCAGCCCGACAGCTCCTTCCAGGCCACGGGCCTGGCCGTCGAGGACATGTTCTTCAAGCGCGCCTTCGACAAGTACGGCGTCAAGGCCGAGTTCGAGCAGCGCTACGAGTACAAGAACGCCGTCAATCCCTACCTCCAGACCGACTACACTCCCGCCCACCGCGAGGCTCAACTGAGCTGGATGGGCTCGATCTACCGCACCGCGCTCGTGGTCGCCGCCGGCCACCGCAAGATGGAGCCGGCCGCGCTGATCGCCGTCGTCGAGGGCGGGCCCTGGTCGGCCGAGGACGCTCGCGCCAAGGGCCTGATCGACCGTGTCGGCCAGGTCAAGGAAGCCTCCGACGCCCTGCTCGCCAAGGCCGGCAAGGGCGCCAAGCTGGTCGAATTCTCGGACTATGCGTCCAAGTCCGAAGGCGCCAAGGGCGCCGGCAAGCCCGTCATCGCCGTCGTCGGCGCCGAAGGCCCGATCATGACCGGCAACGGCGATAGCGCCGGCCCGTTCGGCGGCGACCAGACCGTCTGGTCCGACAACGTCGCCAAGGCCATCTACGACGCCATCGACGACAAGTCGGTGAAGGCCATCGTCTTCCGCGTCTCCTCGCCGGGCGGCTCCGACACGGCCTCCGAACAGATCCTCGCGGCCGTCCAGGCGGCGCGCAAGGCGGGCAAGCCGGTTGTCGTCAGCATGGGGACCTACGCCGCCTCGGGTGGCTACTGGATCTCGTCCCAGGCTGACTACATCGTCGCCCAGCCCACCACCCTGACCGGTTCGATCGGCGTCTACGGGGGCAAGTTCGCCCTGGGCGACGCGCTCTCCAAACTGGGCGTCGACATCAGCGAGACCCGCGTTGGCGGCGAGTACTCCGGCGCCTTCGGCATGGACCAGAGCTTCACCCCGACCCAGCGCGCCGCCTTCGGCGGCTGGATGGACCGCATCTACGAGGGCTTCATCCGCCGCGTCTCGGAGGGCCGCAAGATGTCGCCCGACAAGGTGCGCGAGCTGGCCAAGGGGCGCGTCTGGACCGGCGCCCAGGCGGTGCAGTTGGGCCTGGTCGACAAGCTCGGCGGCTTCACCGTCGCGGTCGAGGAAGCCAAGCGCCTGGCCAACATCAAGGGCGAGGTTCGCCTGAAGACCTTCGGCCTGCCCAGCTCGCCCTTCGAGGCGCTGGAAAAGATGCTGGGCATCAGCTCCGCCTCTGTCCGCACGTTGGCCGCCGCCGCCTGGCTCTTCGGCGACCCGCGCGCCGAGGCCGCCATGGACCGTATGGCCGAAGCCCGCCTGCGCGAACGCGGCGCCAACGTCATGGCCCCAAGCCCGGCGCTGGGCTGGTAGCTCGCCGCCTCTCCGGGAGCGGCGGAACGGGAGCGGAATGGAGGAGCCTGGCGCCCCCTCCACGTCCTGCCGGGCATCGGCCCGCGGCCGCGTGCCGAAGCACCCACCACCCTTCTCCCTAAATGGGGAAGGGCCGGGGATGGGGGTGTATCCCCGGTGCGGTCGGAGAAGTGAAACAGGGCGCAGTCGCCACCCCCCGGCGCAATCCCCCTCCACCCCGTCGCCGATGGCGCCGCGGTCCCCCTCCCCCTGGTCGCCCGCAAAGCGGGCGGGGGAGGATCTTCAGAGTTGGCAGCCGCACCAGTCGAAGATGCTCTCCCGCTGCGAAGCAGCGAACCGGGGGAGCTGTCGGCGAAGCCGACTGAGGGCGCTCTTCCACCCTGCGTCCTTCGACACGCGCTCCGCGCTGCTCAGGATGACGAGCCTTGGCGCGCCCCCCTCCCCCTACGTCATGCTGAGCAGCGGCCAACGGCCGTGTGTCGAAGCACCCACCACCCTTCCCCCTCAATGGGGAAAGGGCAGGGTTGGGGGTGTATCCCCGGTGTGACCGGAGAGACCGAAGCGGGCACTGTCGCCACCCCCGGTACAAACCCCCTCCACCCCGTCGCCGATGGCGCCGGGGTCCCCCTCCCTCGCTGTTCGCCCTCAAAGCGGCCGGGGGTGGACCTTCAGCTCTAGCCGCAACACCAGTGGAAGATGCTCCCCCGGCGCGAAGCGTCGAATTGGGGGAGCTGTCGGCGAAGCCGACTGAGGGGGCTACCCTGCGTCCTTCGACACGCGCTGCGCGCTGCTCAGGAAGACGAGCATTGGCGCGAACCCACCCCTCCCCGTCATGCGGAGCAGCGGCCAACGGCCGCGTGTCGAAGCACCCACCACCCTTCCCCCTCAATGGGGGAAGGGCAGGGATGGGGGTGTATCCCCGCTGTCTCCGGAAAGACCGAAAGGGGCGCTGACGCGAACCACCGGCGCAGTCCCCCTCCACCCCGTCGCCGATGGCGCCGCGGTCCCCCTCCCCCTGTTTGCCCGCTGAAGCGGGCGGGGGAGGATCTTCAGAGTTCGCAGCCACACAGGTGCAAGATGCTCCCCCGGCGCGAAGCGCCGAACTGGGGGAGCTGTCGGCGAAGCCGACTGAGGGAGCTCTTCCACCCTGCGTCCTTCGACACGGCCTGCTCAGGATGACGAGCATCGGGGCCCGCCGCGCCTAAGCCCAAAGAAAAAGGGCGGCAGGTTTCCCTGCCGCCCTTTCCGGTTTCCCGGAGACTGCTCTGGCTTACCAGCGCTTCGTGATGCTCACGAAGGCGCGGCGGCCACGCATGTCGTACAGGTTCAGAGCGGCGGTGCCGATCCGGAACTGAGCAGCCGACTGGGCCGGCGGACGCTCGTCGAAGATGTTGTTGATGCCGGCCTGGAACGTCCAGTCGTCCATCCGCTTGCGCACCGAGAAGTTATGGTACGCGGTGAACTCGTTATACTGCTTGTAGTAGACGCAGTAGTTGTTCGCGGCGGCGCAGTTGTTCGACGAGATGCCGTTCGGCAGGTCAGCGTAACGCGAGTTGGCGAAGATGTCGGTGCCGAACTCTTCGGTATCCGACTGCTTGCCGATCATGTCGACGTTCCAGAACAGGGTCCAGTCGCCGCGGTCGAAGCGGAGCGACATGTTGCCCGTGAAGTCCGGCTCGGTCGTCTCACCATTGTCGTCCTGGGTGGCGGCGCCGCCCAGCAGGGTGATGGTGTCCTTGGTCTGCCAGGTGAACTGGCTGTCGAAGGTCAGGCGGCCGAAGTCGAACTCGTGCTGGTAGCGGATCGTCAGGTCGATACCGCGGTTCACCTGCTCGGCGACGTTCACGTAGCTGTTGTTCAGCGTGATGATTTCGTTCGGACGCAGGGCCGAGGTCGAAGGATTACGCGTGAACAGGGTGCAGAACGGGTCGGTCGGGTAGCTGGCCGAGCTGTAGCACTGGTTGACGATGTTGAACGCGCCGAACTGACGGATTTCGTCCTCAACCAGGAAGTCGAAGTATTCGACCGCGACCGACAGGTTGATGAAGCTCGGGGTCCAGATCAGGCCGACCGTGTAGGCTTCAGAGGTTTCGGCGTCGAGGATGCCGAGACCGCCGCCCGTGGTCACCAGGACCGACGAGGTGCCGGCGCCGGTGTAGCCCATGGGCACGCCAGCGGCCGCGCAGTTGGCCTGGATCAGCGGGTTGGGATCGGTTTCCCAGGTGATGCAGGGGTCGACCGCGCCCTGGTTGGCGAAGCTGGTCTGGTTGGCCAGGTACAGCTCGTACAGCGCCGGAGCGCGGAACGAGGTGCCCTTGGTGGCGCGGATGCGCCAGGCCGGCGTGATCTGCCAGTTCAGGCCCAGCTTGTAGGTCGAGCCCGAGCCGTAGGAGTCGTACTCGGTGTAGCGGCCGGAAACCTGGACATCCAGGCTCTCGATGCCCGGGAGACCCTTGAAGATCGGAATCTCGGTTTCGGCGAACACTTCGAACACCTGGTCCGAACCCTTGGTGCGGCCGGCGGCCGTGGAGCCCCAGATGTTGGCGTTGCGCTCGTTGAAGCCCGGGATGTCGTCGATCGAGTCTTCACGGTAGGTGACGCCGACAGCCGCGCCGACCGGACCGGCCGGCAGGTTGAACAGCTCGCCCGAGAAGGTCGCTTCGATCAGGTCCTGGGTATAGGTGGTTTCGCCGTACTCGCGGGCGAACAGGAACGCCTTCTCAGCGTCGTTCAGGTTGCCCGACAGGACGCGCTCCGAAAGCCACGGAATGCCACCCGGCAGGTCGGCGCACTGGCCGCCCGAGATGGTGATCAGGGCCTGGTTACAGGCGGCGGCGCCGGTCACGGCCAGGACGCGGTCGTTATAGATGATGTCGGTGCCGTACTTCGCGTCCGAGTCGCTGTGCTGGTAGAAGACGTCCCAGCTGAAGCGACCGATATCGCCGCGCAGGCCGACGACGCCGCGCCAGTAGTTGACTTCCTGGTCACGATCCGACTTCAGCGGCAGGATCGGCAGGTAGGGCAGGCCCGTCGGCTGCAGGATGGCGGACCAGCCGGCCGGAACGTTGGCGTTGTTGGCGGCCACGTTCGGGAAGAACTGGCGCGAGCCGTACTGGACGGATTCACGCTTGTTGAAGAGGAACTCGCCGTACAGCTCCATGTTCGGCAGGATGTCGAAGCCGCCGCTGGTGTAGAAGCTGGTCACCTTCACCGGGCTGATCACCGAGGCGCGAGCGTAGGGCTCGGCGTCATAGTGGCCGTAGGGGAAGGTCGCGGGGTAACCGGCGCGACCCTGGCGGGCGAGCTGGACGCCGCCCGGCAGCAGCGGGGCGTTGTTGCCCTGGGCGGCGGTCGGATAGACGACGCCGGCGTCCGGGTAGATCAGGTCGCCGAAGGCCGTGGTGCGGACGATCCGCGAGAACAGGCCGTAGCACTTGAACTGGTCGTTGGCGTAGGGCTGGCCGGGGTCGGTGTTCGGATAGTCGATCCGGGCGCCCTTCTGGCCGGTGCGCGCATTGAACAGGTAGTCGGCGGCGCAGGCGGTGTCGTCGCGGTCGCCGCGACGCAGGACCTTGGTTTCGCGATAGTCGAGCGAGGCGTTGATGTAGCCGCGGTCGAAGGTCTTACCCCACGAACCGTTGATGCGGTACTGCTCGCCGCCTTCCTCGAAGGGAACGCTGGCGAAAGCGCTGACTTCGAAGCCGTCGAGGTTGGTCTTGGTGATGATGTTCACGACGCCGGCGACGGCGTCCGAACCGTAGATCGACGAAGCGCCGTCCTTCAGGATCTCGATGCGGTCGACGATCGAGTTCGGGATGACGTTCAGGTCGACCGGGCCGACGGTGCCGCGCGTACCGGCCGGACCGACGCGCTTGCCGTTCAGCAGGACCAGGGTGCGGGTGGCGCCCAGGCCGCGGAGCGAGATGGTGTTGGCGCCCGGGCCGCCGTCGGTGACGAAGCCGGTCAGCTGGTTGTTCACCTGGAACGAACCGGAGGCGACCGAGGACTGCTGCAGGATTTCGGCCGTGTCGACCAGGCCTTCGAGCGTGGACTGCTCGGAGGTGATCACCTGGACCGGCGAGGAGCTGTTGAACTCGGAACGCTTGATCCGCGAACCGGTGATGACCAGCGCCGAGACGGAGCCGTCTTCTTCTTCCTCTTCATCCTCTTCCGCAGCAGCGGCAGCGGGTTGCTGCGTCTGCGCGATGGCGACGGTAGGACCGACCAGCAGAGTCGCCGCGAAGCCGGCGATGAAGGTCGTTCCAAGCAAGAACTTGCGATCCAGCATTTTGAGCACTTTCCCCAGTAGCCCGAATGATCCCCTGCGGCCGCACTGGCGACCGCTCGCGAAACGCAGGTTCCGCGCGGTGGACGTGACCCTAAGCGGCTTCACCCCACCCGACAACAATCATGACGCCATTGGGGCCATTCGTCATGGGGGCGTTACAATCTCGCCACAGTCGCCTCCGAGGCGCCCATGTTTCGGGCTCCCGCCCCGGGCAGGAACAGCTTGGCGTCGGGCGTTTTCCAGCTAGATTGTGCGGCGGAAGGGGCGTTCGGCCAAGTTTCGCATCTTGAGGGAACATCGTCCCGCGAAACTTCTCCCGCCGCGCGAGCACCGGAATCAACCTCGGGGTCTGACAAGTGAAAGCCATAGTCCGCAACATCTGCCTGGCCGTCGCGGCGGCCGGAATCCTGGGGTCGGCCGCCGTCGGCCAGACCGCAGCGCCGGCCGGTCCGCCGCCCGCCGAAGCCTTCGGCCGCGAGCCGAACATCACCAGCGTGTCGCTGTCGCCGGACGGCAAGCACCTCGCGGCGGTCGTCTCTCCGGACGGCAAGACCCGGGTGATCGCCATCTGGAAGACCGACGCCATGGACAAGCCGCCGTCCACTCTGGGCTGCGGCGAACGCCAGGACTGCTGGTCGGTCTCCTTCGTCAAGAATGACCGCATCTACTTTACCGTCCGCCAGACCGTGATCAGCGGCGAGTACAAGGGCCACCTGTTCCGCTCGTTCTTCAGCGACCTGTCCGGGTCGAAGATCATGAACATGGAAGGCAAGTTCGACCAGACGAACATCGTCCGCGGCGGCATGGTCTCCACCATGCCCTACGACGACAAGAACGTCGTGGTGTCGGGCGGCGGGGCGCTCTCGAAGCTGAACCTCTACACCGGCCAGATGAGCAAGTTCTACACCCAGTCCGACAAGTTCGGGCAGGAGCAACTCGACCTCAAGGGCGAGGTCCGGGCGCGCGTGTCCGTCGATTACGAGGGCGGCAAGGTCTACATCGCCCAGTGGATCCGCAACCCGGCGAACGGCAACTGGGAAGAGCACTGGCGCAACTTCGCCGCCGAGCGCCAGACCCGCGAGATCGTCGGCTTCAGCGAAGACCCCAATGTCATCTATGTCCTGACCAACGAGGGCCGGGACAAGGCCGGCATCTTCCTCTACGACATCGCCGCCAAGAAGATCATCGAGCCGGCCTTCCAGCACCCGATGTTCGAGGCCAGCGGCACGATCCAGTCGGGCGGGGCCAAGGACTATGGCCGCCTGCTCGGCTTCTCCTTCCTGGCCGCCGACGGCGAGCAGTACTGGCTCGACGGCAAGATCGACGCCATCGCCAAGGACCTCCGCAAGGCCTTCGGCATCAAGACCAAGATGGTCAGCTGGACCGACGTCGCCACCGGCGAGAAGACCCGCTTCCGGGTTCCGGACGGCGCCGACATCAACATCGCCGACTGGTCGGACGACATGACCGTCTTCCTGCTGGTCAAGTCGGGCCCGAGCCAGCCGCCGGAATTCTACCTGATGCGGAACGGCCAGGTCGTCCTGCTCGGCAAGTCGCGCCCCTACATCAATCCGGACGTGCTGGGCGACACCGAGCTGGTGCAGTACGCCGCCCGCGACGGCCTGATGATCCCGGCCTTCGTCACCAAGCCCAAGGCCTCGATCTGGGGCCCCGGTCCCTACCCGGCCATCGTCCTGCCGCACGGCGGTCCCTGGTCGCGTGACAGCCTCAGCTGGGACGGCAGCGGCTGGACCCAGTACTTCGCCGCCCGCGGCTACGTCGTCCTCCAGCCGCAGTTCCGCGGATCCGAGGGCTGGGGCCAGAAGCTCTGGCGCGCCGGCGACTCCGAATGGGGTCAGAAGATGCAGGACGACATGGACGACGGCGCCAAGTGGATGGTCGAGCAGAAGCTCACCGCCCCGGACCGCATCGCCATGCACGGCTACTCCTTCGGCGGCTATTCGGCCATGGCGGCCGCCGTGCGTAACAACGGCGTCTACCAGTGCGCCGTCGCCGGCGCGGGCGTTGCCGAGCTCGAGAGCTTCCGGACCGGCGCCCTGTTCAACCGCCTGCAGCGGGAATACCAGCGCCCGACCATCAACGGTCTGGACCCGCTGTCCGTCGCCGACCGGGCCTCCATCCCCGTGTTCCTCTACCACGGGGACTACGACAACACCGTCCCGGTCGAGCAGTCGCACCGCTTCCGCAACGCCCTCCAGAAAGCCGGCAAACCGGTGAAGTACCTGGAGCTGCCGCAGATGGGTCACAGCTATGCGACCTGGATGCCCGGCCAGGGCGGCGAGGTGCTGACGGCCGTTGAAGGCTACCTGCGCACCGAGTGCGGTCCGGGCGGCCTCTAGGGGCTGCACCGACCCGGGCGTCTCGCGAGGGACGCCCCAGAGGATCAGGGGCGAGGGCAACCTCGCCCCTTTTTCTATGGCCGTCGCGACGGACCCTTGCCGCGAGGCTCTCCCTTCCCTTGCGGCGTGGGGTGGCGCCCAACGCCGGATGAGAGGCCGCACACCGACGGAGCATGCCGGCGTCAATCGGCTCTTCGAATCGGATCGCCCCGCCTGGACCCGCATGGCGCCCGGCCCGGTCCGCAGCGGTCAAACAGCGCCTCCCGCCGCACGGGCCTGAGACGGTCAAGACGCGCCATCTGTGCTCGCAAGACCGCGCCTCGCTCGGGCAAGCCCGGCCGCCCGACGCAAGCGCCCCAGGCCTCCGCAGACGCTGCGGGGGCTCGGGCCAGGTCAGCGAGCACCAGCGCCGTGGGCGCCAGGCCAACGCATGTGGCCACGGGGCGCTCATCTCCCCTGGCGAGGGCGCGGCTGCGGGCTTGGATGAGGAGCCGTGCCGGCCCCGGCGATGCCGTCCTCACGCACGACCGCGCAGCTTGCAGCGTTCCCGCCAGAGGCCGCGCCTCTTCCTGTCTGAATGGAAGGCGAGCTGAATGATGTTGGGCCAAGAGAGTGAGTCCGAGGAAGCCTCTGAGCACCTGGCCCGGGCTTTCGTTGGCCAAAGAAAAAGGCGGCGGGCTTTCGCCCGCCGCCTTCGCAAGACCTCTTCAGGCCTGGGGTCTTAGAAGTCCCAGGTGAAGCCGAAGAAGAAGTAACGACCGAAGGAGTCGTACGTCTGCGGGAAGGTGTTGCCGTTGCCGGTCGTGCCGACGCTGTAGGTCAGCGGCGGATCGCTATCCAGCACGTTGTTGACGCCGGCGCGGATGCGGACGGTGTCGGTCACCTTGTAGGCCGCGAACAGGTCGAAGTAGTTCTGGGCGTCGAGGGTGCCGTCGAGACGGGCGCCGGCGCCGGTGTCCACTTCAACTTCGCCGATGTAACGCCAGGTGAAGGCGAAATCGACGCCGATCGGCGAATCCCAGCCCAGACGGAACCGGTGACGCCACTCGGGGGTCGGGACGCCGCAGGTCGCGCCGAACTTGCCGACGCAGTCATACGGGGTCAGGCCGTCGCCCGGATCGGTGACCAGCTCTTCGAGCCAGGTGCCGACGAACGACAGGTCGAGGCCGCCCATGTCGCCGATGTCGAAGCCGTAGTTGGCCACGATGTCGACGCCCTTGGTCTGCAGGCCACCGATGTTGATGTTGAAGTCTTCGATGAAGCCGCCGTTGGTCCACAGGTTGCCCAGGGCGTTACGATTGATGCGGGCGCAGGCCGCAGCAATGTTCTGGTCGTAGCACGCCGCCAGGGTGTTGGTGGGACCGAAGGTCGAGATCAGGTCCTGCACTTCGATGTCGAAGTAGTCGACCGACAGCGACAGGCCCGGCGCGAACGACGGGGTCAGGACGAAACCGACCGTGTAGGTCTTGGCGGTTTCGGGCTGCAGGTTCGGGTTACCACCACCGAAGAAGTTGTACTGACCGGCCGGGCTGTCGAGCGAAGCGCCGCCGTACTGCGCCGGCAGGACGCCGGTCGCCTGGCACTGGGCCAGGGTGGCGGTCATCGCCGGGCCGCAGGGATCCTCATCGACGTCGAACAGGCCCAGGCCCTGGGCCTGGAACAGCTCGATGACGTTGGCGGCGCGGACGGCCTGCTGGTAGCTGGCGCGGAAGCGGATGTCGTCCGACGGAGCCCAGTCACCGGCGATCTTGTAGGTGTCGGTGTTCACGCCCGAGCCGTAGTCGGAGAAGCGGTAGGCCACTTCGACCGACAGGAGCTTGGCGCCCGGCATGTCTTCGATGATCGGCAGGCGGGCTTCGAGGAACAGGTCGTACACCTCGGTCACACCGGACAGGCCGATGGTCGGGCCGCCCTGGCCGGCGAGGTCGCCGGTCGAGAAGGCCAGGTCCGTGGTCGATTCCAGTTCGTCACGACGATACTCGGCGCCGAACGCCAGCTGGACGCCGTTGGTGGCCCAGGGGGTCTTCACGCCGTAGCCGCCCAGGTCGCCGGCGACCGAGGCGGTCACGACTTGCTGGATGGTGGCCGCGCGCTGGATGCCCGGAACCTGCAGGTAGTCCAGGGCTTCCTGGGTCACGCCGCCCAGGGTGAAGATGTTGTAGGGCACGCAGTTCGGGTCGGTGCCGTCGACGACCGAACGGCAGGTCGGGGTGCCGCCGACGCTGACGACGTCGAGCGCGCGGCCCAGACGGGTCACCGAGAAGTCGTTGAGGTAGGTCCGGGACAGCTGCACGCGGCTGTACTGGCCGGCCACGTCGTACGACCAGGCGTCGTTCAGCATGCCGCGGACGCCGACGACGGCGCGGTAGGACTGGTAGCGCAGGTCGTCCTGACGACCGCCGCCTTCGACGTTCCGGCGACCGATGTACAGGTCTTCGGTGGCGTCGGCGGCGATCTCGGCGGCCGAGCAGCCGATGGCCGTGGCCTGCTGGGCCGACAGCAGCGGGTTGCCGCAGTTGATGGTGCCGGTGCTGAAGAAGTTACCCGACGGGGCGATCTGGGCGACCGTCGCGTAGTCGGTGAACATCAGCTGGGCGAAGACTTCGGCGTTGTCGTTGATCTCGTAACGACCGATGGCGCCGATCGAGTAACGCTCGTCGGGGCGCTGGTAGTAGTTGATCGGGCCGAAGTTGTAGGCGTTCACGTTCGCGTCGTAGGGCACGAACTGGTTCCCGCCGGCGCCGCCCACGGTGTAGGCGAAGGTCGAGAAGTCGGTGAACTGGCCCGGGAACGAGGTGCCGGAACCGCCGCAGCTGAAGGTCCTGGGGCCGGAGGCCGCGTTCGGCGCGCCGATGGTGCAGGCCGAGTAGTCGCGGTTGGCTTGCAGGATGGCGTCGTTGTTGCGGTAGGTGGCGTACAGGGTCACGTTGCCGCGGTCGTCGGGCGAGGAGACGCCCATCAGCAGCGACACTTCCTTGCCGTAGCCGTCGATGACGTTGTCGTCGGGCAGCTGGAACGACGACGGGTTGGTCAGCGCGCGGCGGGTGACTTCCTGACGGACGCGGCCCACGCCGTCATAGTCGTTGTTGTGCTGGTAGAAGCTGTACTGACCCGACAGCTGAACGCCCTCGAAGTCCTTCTTCATGATGAAGTTGACGACGCCCGAGATGGCGTCCGAACCGTAGACGGCCGAGGCGCCGCCGGTCAGGACTTCAACACGCTCGACCAGCGCCGAGGGGACCTGGTTCAGGTCGGCGGCGGCGTCGTTCGGCGAGCCGTAGGGAAGACGACGGCCGTCGATCAGCACCAGGGTGCGGACCGAGCCGAGGCCGCGGAGGTTGACGGTGGCCGTACCGGAGGCGCCGTTCGAAACCGTCGAGTTCTGCGCGGCGAAGGCCTGCGGCAGCTGGTTGACCAGATCCTCGACGCGGTTGACGCCCTGGGTGGTGATGTCCTCGGAGGTGACCTGCGTGACCGGGCTGGTGGTGACCAGGTTCGGTTGCGGGATGCGCGAGCCGGTCACGTAGACCGCGTCGACTTCGCTGTCCTGGGCGAACGCCGGAGCGGCGGTCGCGAGCGCGGCGAAGGCGGCGCCGCAGATCATCGTGGACGCCAACAGGCGGCCGCGCGTGGTTTGGATTTTCAACTTATTCCCTCCGAGCCAGCGTCCCGTGACACGACGGTGACGCTCCCCTGAAAAGTTTGATTTCGGGCCTCCCGGACACAATTTGCACCCGGTTACGACAAGGAATAGGCCCGCTCGTGAAAGGCGGTCAACGTTCATTGCCTGTGTGTAATGTAATCGACGCGATAATGTCGCATCCGCGCCACAGCCCACAGCACGCTGTTTTGCGGCGCCGCAAAGCGCGGCGCCTCACCTTGGGTCATGTATCGACGGAATCGGCGGGCCCTACCCGATTTGAGCAAGGCCCGCCGGAACTTTTCCGGATTCGCGGCCTTAGCGGGCGCCCGGACGGTCCTTCACGCACAGCCACCGCGTCCGGTGGTGATCGACCAGATTGTCGACCCATCCGGTGATCCGCGGGTTCACCAGCGCTTTATTGATGTAAAAGTAAATCGGCGCGATCGGCGCGTCTTCGAGCATGATGTGCTCTGCCTCGGCGATGTATTCGGCGCGCTTTACCGCATCGGGTTCATTGTCCGCCTTGGCCAGCAGGGCGTCATAGGCCGGATTGTTGTAGTCGCCGTAGTTCTGCGGCCCGTAGTAGGACCGCTGCAGATCCAGGAAGCTGGTCGGGTCGTTGTAGTCCGCCACCCAGGCCGCATCGGCCACCTGGAAGTTCCGCACCCGGTAGTCGGCGTAGGAGATCTGCCCTTCCTGCTGGGCCAGGGTGACCTCGACGCCGATCAGCTTCCAGTCCGCCTGCACGGCCGGGATGAACAGCATCGGGTCGGCCGAATTGCGGTGCTTCAGCTCGATCTTCAACGGGTTCTTCGGGCCATAGCCGGCCTCGGCCAGCAGCCGCCGCGCCTCGGCCTGGCGCTTCTCCAGCGGCCATTCGGCCCAGTAGGGCGGCTTGGCCGGCTTGTAGTTGGCCACCCCCGGCGGGACCTGGGTGTTGGCCGGCAGCTGGCCGCCGCGCAGCAGCCCCTTGGCGATGAAGTCGCGGTCGATGGCCATGGTCAGGGCCTGGCGCACCCGCCGGTCCCGGAACGCCGGCACGCCGGTCTTGGGGTTGTTGTTGAAGGCCATGTAGGTCACGCCCAGGTAGGTGTGGGTGCGCACATAGCCCGGCATCGTCGTGCGAAGCCGCGAGATGCGGTTCGACTGGATGTCGGTGTTGATATCCAGCTCCCCGCGCAGCACGCGGCGCTCGGCGGAAATCGCATCGGTGGTCGGATAGTAGCGGACCTCGTCGACACAGACGGTGTCGGCCTCCCAGAAGCGGGGGTTCTTCACCGCCAGGACGTGGTCGCCCAGCCGCCAGGACTTCAGCATGTAGGGGCCGTTCGACACGAAGTTCTGCGGCTGCACCCAGGCGTCGCCGAACTTCTCCACCGCGTGCTTGGCCACCGGGTACAGCACATGGTGCCGGGTCAGCTCGGGCAGGTAGGGCGCCGGATGCTCCAGGCTGATCTCCAGCGTCCGGGCGTCGACCGCCCGCACGCCCAGCGCCTCCAGCGGCGCCTTGCCCTCGTTCACCGCCTTGGCGTTCTTGATGAGGTAGATCAGCGAGGCGTACTCCGACGCCGTGTTCGGATCGAGCACCCGGCGCAGCGAGAAGACGAAGTCGTCCGCCGTCACCGGCACGCCGTCCGACCAGTAGGATTCGCGCAGGTGGAAGGTCCAGGTCAGGCCGTCGGCCGAGGATTCCCACCGCTCGGCCACGCCCGGAATGGTCGTCCCGTCGGCCGCCGACTGGGCCAGGCCCATGAAGATGTCGCTCTGGATGCGGTCTTCCCAGGTGCCGGTGGACTTGTGGGGGTCCAGCGTCGCCGGCTCGTTGGTGTTGCCGATCATCAGGCACACCTTGCCCTCCGGACAGGGCGGCCTGGACGGCGCCTGCTCGCATCCGGCCAGCACCAGAAGCGCGGCCCCCGCAAGGAAGAGATTGCGGAAGCGGCGCGGCGCCTCTTCTATGGCGCGCGAGTTCGGGTAGGAGACGGTCATGACGCTACGTTCCAACAGCATTGCCTTGGCCCTCGCCGGAGCCGTGATGATTCCCGGGGCGGCCTTTGCCCAGACCCCTGGCGCCCAGGCCGCCGACAAGCCCGAACGCGCCGATGCGCTCAAGGCCCTGGTCGACTGCCGCCAGATCGCCGATCCGGGCCAGCGCCTCGCCTGCTACGATCAGGCCGCCGCCAACCTCGACGCGGCCGAGGCCAAGGGCGATGTGGTCGTGGTCGACCGGTCCCAGGTTCGCCAGGCCCGCCGCGCGGCCTTCGGCTTCAACTTCCAGATGCCCAGCTTCATGACCCGCGGCGAGCGGGTCGAGGAGCTGGATCGCATCGAATCGACCATCGCCTCCTCGCGCTTCAACAGCCAGGGCAAGCTGGTGGTCGAGCTCGAGGACGGCGCCATCTGGGTCCAGATCGACAGCGAGCGGCTGCGCAAGGCGCCGTCCGCCGGCACGAAGGTCGAGCTGCGCACAGCCAGCCTGGGCAGCTACTTCATGAAGATCCAGGGCCTCGATACGGTCCGGGCCAAACGGCAGAACTGAGGGCCGGGCGCCCTCCCCGGGCTCGCGAAGGACCGGCATCAGCGGTCCTTCGGGTCCAGGGCGTCGCGCAGCCCGTCGCCGATGAAGTTGAACGCCATCAGCGTCAGCACCATCGTCGCCGACGGGAAGATCAGCAGCCAGGGGGCCATTTCCATGTCCTTGGCGCCGTTGGAGATCAGCGTCCCCAGCGAGGCCATCGGCGCCTGGACGCCCAGGCCCAGGAAGCTCAGGAAGCTCTCGGCGATGATGATCGCCGGGATCGTCAGCGTGACATAGACCACCACCGGACCCAGCAGGTTGGGCACGATGTGGCGCGCGATGATGGCGCCGCTCCCCAGGCCCGCCGCCCGCGCGGCCTCGATGAATTCCTTCTGCTTCAGCGACAGCGTCTGGCCGCGGACGATCCGCGCCATGGTCAGCCATTCGACCGCGCCGATGGCGATGAAGATCAGGAAGATGTTCTTGCCGAAGGTGACCATCAGCAGGATGACGAAGAAGATGAACGGCAGGCTGTAGAGCGTGTCGACCATCCGCATCATCACCTCGTCGACCTTGCCGCCGAGATAGCCGGCCGTCGCGCCCCAGGCGACGCCGATGACCAGCGACACCGCCGTCGCCACCACCCCGATGCCCAGCGACACGCCCAGCCCGGCGAACAGCCTCGCCAGCAGGTCCCGGCCCAGGGAGTCGGCGCCCAGCAGGTGGCCCGCCGTGCCCGGCGGCGCCCAGACGTCGGTCTTGGTCACCGCGTCATAGCTGTAGGGCGTGAAGAAGGGGCCGATCAGCGCCAGCAGCACCATGACCGCCAGCACGATCATGCCGGCCACAGCCGCCTTGTTGCGCAGCAGGCGCGCGCGCGCGTCGTCCCACAGCGAGCGGCCCTTGACCGCCTGTTGGATCAGTTCGGCCCGCTGCGGCGAGCCCGGAATCATCGTGCTCACGTTCACGCCAGCCTCACGCGGGGATCGAGCGCCGCATACAGCATGTCGGCGATCAGGTTCAGGATCAGGATCAGGGCGGCGTAGAAAATCACCATGCCCATCACGACGGTGTAGTCACGCTGCATCGCGCTGATGACGAAGAACTTGCCAAGGCCCGGCAGGTTGAAGATCTGCTCCACCACCAGCGACCCGGTCAGCAGGCCGGCGCAGGCCGGTCCCAGATAGCTGACCAGCGGCAGCAGGGCGGCGCGCAGCGCGTGCTTGCGCACGATCATCCCTTCCGGAAGCCCCTTGGCCCGCGCCGTGCGGATGTAGTTGGAGCGCAGCACCTCGATCATCCCGGCGCGCACCAGGCGCGAGATGATGGCGATCTGCGGCAGGGCCAGCACCGTCACCGGCAGCACCATGTTGCGCCAGGCCGGAAACTGGATGCCGGCGACCTCTTCCCAGCGCCAGCCGGCCAGCGGCAGCCAGCCCAGGATCGAGCCGAACACCAGCACCAGCAGCGGGGCGGTGACGAAGGTCGGGATACAGACGCCCAGGATGGCCAGCGCCATTGTCCCGTAGTCGACCGGCCGGTTCTGGCGCAGCGCCGCCATCACCCCCAGGAAGACGCCGATGATCGAGGCCGCCAGGATCGCCGACAGGCCCAGCCACAGGCTGACCTTGTAGTTGTCGCCCAGGATCTCCAGCACCGTCTTGTCGCGATATTTCAGCGACGGGCCGAAGTCCCCGCGCACCGCGTCCCAGACATAGCGGCCATACTGTTCGATCAGCGGCCGGTCGAAACCGTACTTGGCCTCGACGGTCTTCTGGATCTCCGGCGACAGCTGACGCTCGTTGACGAAGGGGCTGCCGGGGGCGGCCCGCATCATGAAGAAGGCGAGTGTGACGACGAGGAAAAGCGTGGGTATCGCCACCAGCAGGCGCCGGGACAGAAAACGCAGCATTGGGACCCTGAGACTGAACGGCGAGGCGCGCCGAAGGCGTTGCGAAACTTTCATCCGCCCCCGATGTTGTCAACGAACCCCACCGGAGATGAACCCCAGATGACCGACATCCGCCAGGTGACGCCCGATTTCGCCGTCGCCCCGCAGCTTTCGCCCGCCGACATGGCGCAGGCCGCCGAGCGTGGATTCGTCCGGGTCATCAACAACCGCCCCGACGGCGAGGCCGGCGACCAGCCCTCCAGCGCCGAGATGGAAGCGGCCGCCCGCGCCGCCGGCATGGATTTCGTCCACATCCCCGTCGTCGGCGGCCCGACGCCCGACCAGGTCCGCCTCCAGGCCGAAGCCATCGCCGAGGCCGACGGCCCCGTCCTGGCCTTCTGCCGCTCCGGCACCCGCTCGATCGTCACCTGGTCCCTCGGCCAGGCCGCCACCGGCGCGCGCCCCCGAGACGAACTCGTCCAGCTCGGCGCCAACGCCGGTTACGATCTGGCGCCCGTCCTCCGCTAACCCGCCACGCCCCCTCTCCGTCGTCCTGAACAGTGCGTAGCGCGTGCCGAACGACGCAGGGAATCCCCCTCAGTCGGCTTCGCCGACAGCTCCCCCGGTTCGGCGCTTCGCGCCGGGGGAGCACCTTCCACTGGTTCAGCCGCCCACACTCAAGATCCTCCCCCGCCCGCTATGCGGGCGAACAGGGGGAGGGGGACCACGTGCGGATACGCACGTGGTGGAGGGGGCCCAACCCCTGCCCGTCATCCTGAGCAGCGCGCAGCGCGTGTCGAAGGACGCAACCAACAAAAGCCCTCCCCCTCGATGGGGAGGGTTGGGTGAGGGTGTGCGCGGAGGAGGTTCGGGTGGAACAGGAAGGGGCGACGGCGCTCTCTTGTCCGCTCGCCCCGGCGAACGCCGGGGCCCATCCGCGTGATCTCGCTGCTTCTGGATGGATTGGACCTATGGGGGCGGGCGTCCCGACCTGATCCGCTGGCGCTCTGGCGGCTGGATCCCGGCGTTCGCCGGGATGAGCGGAAGGTGAGTGGCGCAGGCGTCCTCTTGGTGGCGCATGCTTCGACACGCGGCCTGCGGCCGCTGCTCAGCATGACGTAGAGGCGCGATGCTCCCACCCCTGCCCGTCATCCTGAGCAGCGCGCAGCGCGTGTCGAAGGACGCACCCCGCCCCACGCACCTCAACCCGCCAGCAACCCCGCCAGCAACGGCGCATCCGCCACCGCCCGAAGCTCCCGCTCATACCGCCGCCAGCGCCCCGACGACCGCGCGTACAGCGGCTCGCGCACCTGCCAGACGCTGGCGGTCCGCACCATGGTCTCGGCCTGGTGGAACGCCATGCAGGCCTCGTCCCATTCGAGCCCGCAGAAGGCCAGCAGCCGTTCGACCTCAGGCCTCGGGTCGGCGACGAAGCGGTCGTAGTCGAAGGTCAGCACGTCGTCGGGGTACAGCGCCCGCCAGTGCGCGGCCAACCGCGCCTGCCCTTCCATGAAATGCAGGGTGTCCTCGATATCCAGCCCCCAGGCCATGCGGTGGTCGAGGTGCAGGAAGAAGACCGACAGGGCGTTGTCCAGCGGCTGGCGCACCGTGTGGATGATCTTCGCCCCCGGATACATCCGCTTGATCAGCCCGACATGCTGCAGGTTGTCCGGTCGCTTGTCGGTGACGATGTCGGCCTGCGGAAAACGCTCGGCCAGTGCGGCCCCATAGTCGCCGGCCGCCGCCGCCCAGTCGCCGTCGGTCGCGAACCGCGCCGCCATAGGCCAGGGCGAGAACCGCCGCCGCGCCAGGCGCGGCAGGATGTCCAGTTCCCCGCCCGAGGTCACCCTGGGATGGCTGGCCAGCACCTGTTCGACCAGGGTCGAGCCCGAGCGGAACATGCCGACGATGAAGACTGGCGTCGGGCCATCCCCTTTCGCCGCGCCGTCGCCCGCCCCGAGCACTGGATCCCGAAAGGCGGCGATGATCTGGTCGATCCGCCGGGTCTCGGCGGCGCGGTCATAGGCGCCCTGCCCCGGCGCCGCGCTCGCCCGCGAATCCCGGTTGGCCCGCGCGTAGGCGGCGAACGCCTCCTCGTACCGGCCGGCCGCGTCCAGCACCCGGCCGAGCGCAAAGCCCAGCTCGGCCCGCGCCGCACGGTCCTGCGAACCATCGGCCAGCGCCTGCCGCAGCCGGCCGATCAGGGGATCGTCCGCGCCCGAGACCCTCGCCACCCCCGCCGCCCGGGCCAGCGCCACGGGATGGCCCGGCGACAGCGACAGCACCCGCTCGTAGGCCGCCCGCGCCTCGTCCCTCTGGCCAAGGTCCTCATGCAGGTTGCCGAGATTGAGCAGGGCGGGGATGTAGCCGGCGTCCAGCGCCAGGGCCGCCTCCAGCTCCGCCCGCGCCTCCGCCGGGCGCCGCAGGTCGTCGGCCAGGATCACCGCGCGGTTCAGGTGAACCTCCGCCGGTCCCGACACCCGGCGCGCCAGCGCCTCCCCATAGGCCGCCAGCGCCGCCTCCGGGCGCCCGGCGCGCCGCAGCACCAGGCCCAGGTTGTACCAGCTGTCGGGCAGGTCCGGGCGCTGCTCCAGCACCCGGCGATAGGCCTCGGCCGCCGCCTCGAAACGGCCGGCCTGCCGCAGCCGTCCGGCCTCTGCGAGCAGTTGCGACAGATCTGGATCCGGGGCCATGGCGCCATTCAAGGCCGCTTCGCCGCGCCTCTCAAGTCGCCTCCGCGCGCGACGGCTGCGCTCAGCGGCCGTCGAGGCTGACGCGGGCGGCCATCGCCGCCGGCTCGGGCTCGCAGGACGCCAGCACAAGCTGGGCCGCCATGAGACAGAGGATGGCGAAACAGACCCTCTGGAGCCGTTTTGAAACAAACAGGAACGTCGCCAGCGCCATCATACGCCTCCCAGCCCGGAACTGGGTCCTCCTCCGCAAATGCCGGGCCGATCACACGCCCCTCGCGGGCAAGTCGTTTGTGCGTGATGCGAATTGGCCTAATTAACCCTGCGACGCCGAGAGGGCGGGGAGTATCCGATGTCGGGCGGTTTCTGGGGCTCCGATTTCGCGCTGGAGAACGGGCGCATCCGGGTCCGCAAGACCGGCGTGGTGCTGCGGCTCGACCGCGCCCTGGTCGAGGAAGCCCTCGTCTGGTTCGCCTATTACGTTCCGGTGCGCCTGCGCGGCCTGTGGATGCGCCTGACGCGGCCCGGTCCCAGGGTCTGGTTCACCCCCGATGTCCCGCGCCCCTGGTATCTGGTCTGGGCCAGCGCCGCCTGGGCGGGCGTGCGCCCGGCGCGCAGGCCCGAGGAGGCCGAGGCGGCCTTCTACTTCGACGACAGCGCTCGCGGCGCCACGCCCAACGCCGGCCCCGGCCGGCGCATCAACTTCGCCTGCACCGACGTGACCAAGAGCCGCGTGGCGCGGGTGTTCGAGGAGGTCTTCGGCTATCCGCTGATGGTCGATCCCGCCAGCGCGACAGGGCCCCTGGTCGAGAAGGGCGAGGACAACGGCGTCCACGACGGGCGCATCGTCCAGGCCCCCTGCCCCGCCCTGCCCGGCAAGACCTATCAGCGGCTGATCGACAACACCGAGACCTGCGAGGGCCGCACCCTCGTCGCCGACCTGCGCACACCCTGCGTCGGCGGCCGGCCGGTGACGGTCTTCATCAAGAAACGTCCGGTCGACGACCGGTTCGCCAATCACAACTGCGCGGTCGAACTGACCACGCCCGAGGCTGTTTTCAGCCCCGCCGAGATCGAGACCATCGGCCGCTTCTGCGCCGCCATGGGCATGGACTGGGGCGGCCTCGACATTCTCCGCGACCGTGCGGACGGCCGGCTCTACATCGTCGACGTCAACAAGACCGACATGGGACCGCCGATCGCCCTGCCGCTAAACGACAAGCTCCGCGCGACCGGCTTGCTCGCCGATGCGTTTGTGCTTCTCATTCGCCAGGAACCCAGAGTCGGCGCCGCATGATTCCCTTCGTCCGCGACATCACCTTCGAGTACGGCGCCTGCGATCAGGTCTCGCCGCTCATCCGGCGCGTCGTCGCCAACAATCCCGGCCCCTTCACCTTCAAGGGCACCGGCACCTACATCGTCGGTCGGGGCGAGGTCGCCGTGATCGACCCCGGTCCCGACATGGACGACCATCTCGAGGCCATCCTCGCCGCCACGGCGGGCGAGCGCATCACCCATATCTTCGTCACGCACAATCACTCCGACCACTCGCCCCTCTCGCGGCCGCTGGCGGCGCGGACCGGCGCGACCATCTACGCCTGCGCCCAGCAGGGCCTGCCCACCGAATCCGAGGTGCGCATGGAGGCGGGCGACGACCGCGAGTTCCGCCCTGATGTCGGGCTCTGCGACGGCGGCGTCTTCAGCGGAGCGACCTGGACGCTCGAGGCCATCCCGACGCCGGGCCATACCTCGAACCACATCTGCTACGCCCTGATCGAGGAGAACGCCCTGTTCAGCGGCGACCACATCATGGGCTGGTCAACCACAGTCATCAGCCCGCCCGACGGCGACATGGGCGATTATTTCGACAGCCTGGACCGCATCAAGGCGCGCGGCTTCTCAACCCTCTGGCCGACGCACGGGCCGCCCGTCACCCGGCCGGCGCCCTTCATCCAGGCCTATATCGACCACCGCCGCGCCCGCGAGGCCCAGATCCTCGACGCGCTCGCCCGCCACAGCCGCATCAAGGCCATGGTGCCCGAGCTGTACAAGGACGTGGACCCGCGCCTGCATCCGGCCGCCGCCCATTCGGTGATGGCCCATGTGGTCCAGCTCGTGCGCGAGGGCCGCGTCGTCACAGACGGCGCCCCGACCCTGGACAGCGACTACCGTCTGGCGGGCTGACGCCGCCGGTTGTCGATTATCGACAATTTTGCGCCGCCGGCGCGCGAATCCCCGCGGGGCGTCTCGCGCGGCTGCTACAGACGGCCACAAGGGGCGTGGGTATTGTAGCCCTCCTTTGGCCCACCGTTGTCATGCCGATACCCACCGGCGACCCACGATTCCGCCACTTCCGGCCCACGGCTGTATAGCCACTGTTCCCAACGTTTCCGGGCGAAATCGCCCGTCGCCCCTGCTCGGGCATTTCCTGAGGCGTGGGGGTCCCCCTACCGCGCCATCGCCGCCGCGATGCCGCCGATGATCCCGCAATTGGCGCCCATGTCGCCCTCGCCGGCCCGGCTGATGGACCGCAGGTCCACCCGCGCCCCGACGCCCTGGGCCTGCACCCGGGCGACCACGTCCGACCTGAAGCCATAGACCAGGCTGGTCGCCGTCGCCTCCAGCCGCCCGGTGGCCGGGTTGTCGGTGACCAGCGCCATGCCCTCGGCCAGCATCGCCGCCTTGACCGCCGCATAGGCCTCCGCCGGCGTCCGGTTGAGGATCATCGGCCGCGCCGCCGGGCAGGTCTCCAGGTTGATCTCGGCCACCGGCCGCCCGGCGAACGCCCCGGCGTCCAGCGGCGCCACCGGCGAGGGCTCGACGATGTTCGCCCCCGGCCCCCGGGCCTGCATCACCGCATGGGAGAACAGCAGCGGCTCGGACCAGTCGGTGGCGACGTCGTGGATGCTCGGGTGGCGGCCGGCCGTCAGCGCCAGCGCGGCCAGCGCCGCCAGGGTCGCCAGCGTCACGCCGAACACCGCCATAGCCTTGCGCCAGTGGCGTTTCCAGCCTCCGAAGGCCGCCGCCAGCAGGCCGATGACGCCCGTCACCACCCCGACCAGGGCGATGGCCGGAGCCCAGCCCAGGTTGGGCGTCGGGCCCGACAGGAACACCGTCTGGAAGCTCTCCCGCCAGCTCCAGTCCAGGAACCGGCCGCCTGCCGCGCCGATGACCACGATGGCCAGCGGCGCCAGCGCCACCAGCATGGCGATCGTCAGATAGTGATCGACCAGCCCGCCCTTGGCCTTGGGTTTCTTGCTGTTTCCACCCGCGAACGGCGCGGGCGTGAAGGCCAGAGACTCCGTCTCGGCGGCCGCCTTGGCCTGGGGAATCGCCAGAGCTTCTTCGCCCGCCTTGGCCGGCGCCCGGACCGGGGCGGCCTTGGGCGCGGCCGTCTCCTTGGCCAGAGCGGCGCCGGTCGCCGCCGCCGCAGCGCCGATGACCAGCGGGGTCATGTCGGGCATGCCGGGCAGCGGAGGCGGCACCTCATCAGCGCTACCCTTGCCCTTCACGTGCTCGGCGCGCGGCGGCTCGGCCCCGCCGGGCCCCCAGAACAGCGGCGGCTCGTCCTCGACCTGCGGCGGCGGCGCCGACGGCTCCTCCAAAGGCGGCGAGGCCTCGGCGGCCTTGGCTTCGGCGATCAGCGCCTCGGCGACACTGGGCCCGGCCACGGCCGCCGCCACGGCGGCGACGGGCGCGTCGTCGGTCCGTGCCGCGGGTGCCGCCACAGGCTCAGCCTCCCCGGCGTCGGCCACGACCTCGATGCGCGGATCGGCGTCGCCGAGCATCGCCTGATGCTCGTCGAGGGCCGGCGGGTCGTCCGGCGGATCGCCCTGGTCCTCGGCGACGGCGTCCTGGGCGTCAGGAGCCGCCGCGGACTCAAAAGGGTCGGCGGCCTCGGCTTCGGCGGCCGGCGGTTCGGGTGCATGGATCACCGGATCCGGCTCGGCCCGCAGCGCCAGGCTGGGCGTGGCCGCCGCCGCTGCGGCCATGGCGGCCGGCAGCGGCACCTCCGGCAGGCTGTAGTCGGCGAAGCGGGCGCGGAGCACCTTCTTGTCGATCTTGCCGGTCGCGCCCAGCGGGATGTCGTCCACGAAGATCACGTCGTCGGGCATCCACCATTTGGCGATCTTGCCCTGCAGGTACTCGATGAACTCTTCCTTCGTCGCCTCGACGCCAGGCTTGAGCTGGACCAGCAGCAGCGGCCGCTCGTCCCACTTGGGATGGGCGATGCCGATGACCGCCGCATTGGCCGCCTTGGGGTGACCCATGGCGATGTTCTCGATATCGATCGAGCTGATCCACTCGCCGCCGGACTTGATCACGTCCTTGGCGCGGTCGGTGATCTGCATGAACCCTTCTGGGTCGATGGTCGCCACGTCGCCAGTGTCGAAGAAGCCCTCGGCGTCCAGAATCTGGCCGCCGGCGCCCTTGAAGTAGGCTCCGGCCACGAACGGGCCCTTGACCTTCAGGTGGCCGAACGTCTCGCCATCATGCGGCAGGGTATTGCCCGCGTCGTCGGTCAGCTTCATCTCGATGCCGAGCGGCGGACGGCCCTGCTTGAGCTTGTAGGGCATCTGTTCGTCGAAGGAGAGCGCCGCCACGCGGGCGTTGGGCGAGCCCAGCGTGCCCAGCGGCGAGGTCTCGGTCATGCCCCAGGCGTGCAGGACGTCGACGTCGTAGCGCTCCTTGAACCCGCGAATGATCGCCTCCGGACAGGCCGACCCGCCGATCACCACCTTGCGCAGGTGCGGCAGCTTCAGGCCCTTGCCGTCCAGTTCGGCCAGCAGCATCTGCCAGACGGTCGGCACGGCCGCCGAGAAGGTCGCCTGCTCGCTGTCGAGCAGCTCATAGATCGAGGCGCCGTCCATCTTCGGCCCCGGCAGGACCATCTTGGCCCCGACCGCCGGGCAGGCGAAGGCCGTGCCCCAGGCGTTGGCGTGGAACATCGGCACCACCGGCAGGACCGTATCCAGGCCGGACATGCCCAGCACGTCGGTCTGCAGCCCGACCAGGGCGTGGATGTAGTTGGAACGGTGAGAATACAGGACGCCCTTGGGGTCGCCCGTCGTGCCCGAGGTGTAGCAGAGGCCGCAGGCGGTGTTCTCGTCGAACCCGCCCCAGGCGCACTCGCCCGACTGGCCGGCGATCGCGGTCTCGTAGCAGTGCGCGCCGCCGAACTTCATGCCTGGAACGCCGGCCAGCTTGAACGCCGGCATGTGCGCCTGGTCGGTCATGATGACGACCTGCTCGACCGACGGGCAGTGGGCCAGAATGGCCTCAAGGATCGGCACGAAGGTCAGGTCGACGAAGATGACCTTGTCCTCGGCGTGATTGATGATCCAGGCGATCTGCTCGGGGTGCAGGCGGGGATTGAGCGTGTGGCAGATCGCGCCGATGCCCATGATGCCGTACCAGGCCTCGATGTGGCGGGCGGTGTTCCAGGCCAGGGTGGCGACGCGGTCGCCGAGCGTGACGCCCATCGAGACCAGCAGGTTCGAGACCTTCTTGGCGCGGCCGTGAATCTCGGCGTAGGTCGTCCGCACGATCGGCCCCTCGACCGAACGGGTCACCACCTCCCGATCACCGTGCCAGGTTTTCGCGTGGTCCAGGATCTTGTCGACCGTAAGGGCCGAGTCCTGCATCAGGCCGCGCATGCTGTTCCCTTCCATCCCCAAAAGCAGAGTTATGCCCGTAAGCTAGAAGGGGCCGCTGGGGAAGGCAAACTCGCGCGTGTCTCGCGCGAACCGTGTCAGGACAACGCTTTGACGAGCGCCTCGGCCGCCGGCTCGAAGGCGCCGTCGGAATCCACCCGGGGCCAGTCCATCGGGCCCAGATCGCGCGAAAGCTGGGCGTCCAGGACCGCTGCATCGGCATCGGATGCGTCGCCGGAGCGCCCGGCGACCCGGCTGTGCAGCAGGGCGGGCGGCGCCTCGAGCCATAGCCCCTGGAAGGGCGCGCTCGCGCGGCGGGCGACCTCGGCCGCCGCCGCCCGCTCTTCAGGCTTCATGAAGACCGCGTCCAGGATGACGGCGCGGCCGGCCGCCAGGGCGTGGCCGGCGTCCTCGAACATGCGACCATAGACCCGCGGGCTGACCTCCGGCGCATAGGCCTCCGGCGGCAGCCGATCCAGCGGGCCCACCCCGAAGAGGCGCTTGCGGATCTCGTCGCTGCGCAGAATCACCGCGCCCGGCGAGGCGCCGAGGCCAGGCGCGGCGATCCGGGCGAAGGTGGACTTGCCCGAGCCGGACAGCCCGCCGACCGCCGCCAGCACCGGCGGAACGGGTTCGAGATGGGCCAGGGCGGCATCGAGATAGGCGCGCGCCGCCTCGTCGTCGCCGCCGTGGGCCTGGACGTGGCAGCGCACGGCCGCCCGCACGGAGAGGGCCAACGGCAGGACCTCCAGCCCGCTCCAGAGGTCGTCTCCCAGCGTGCGGGCGCCCTCGTCGAGCCAGGCCGAGAGGACGCGCACCGCAGCGTCCCTGCGGCGCCGGAAATCCAAGTCCATCAGCAGGAAGGCGATGTCATAGAGAGTGTCAATTTGTGACAGCACATCGTTGAACTCGATGCAGTCGAACAGGATCGGCCGGCCGTGCTCGAGCAGGATGTTTCCGAGGTGCAGGTCGCCATGGCACCGCCGCACCCAGCCGTTCGCCAGCCGCTCCGACAACAGCCCGTCCAGCCTGGCGCGCTCGGCGTTCGTGGCGGCGATCAGCGCCTCGACTTTCGCGGCGCCCAGACGCGGCGCCAGGTCTTTCAAGAGGGCGGCGTTCGAGCGGATGGTGAAGCTCATGCCGCCGCCGGGCTCGGCCTCGCGGGTGACGGTCGCATCGGCGTGGAAGCGGGCGATGGCGCGGCCGAGGTCTTCCGCCAGCACGCCGTCGACGGCCCAGGGCTGCTCGGCCAGCACGGCAGTCTCGTCGAAGCGGCGCATCTCCAGCACCGATTCCACCGTCTCGCCGGGACCGTCCAGCTCAAGGCCGCCGTCCGCCTTGCGCGTCAGGGCTCCGACCCGGCGATAGATGTCGGGCGCGGCGGCGCGGTTGAAGGCCAGCTCGCGCTCCAGCGCCCAGCGCCGGAGCTCGGTCGTCTCGTAGTTGAGGAAGCCGAAATTGACCGGCCGCTTGACCTTCAGGGCCAGGTCCCCGGTCAGATACACCCGCGCGCAGGAGGTCTCGATGATCCGGTCGGCGCGTGGTCCAAGCCAGGCCCGGACCTCGGCCTCGAGCCGGGCCTCGGGATCGATCTGGTCATTGGCGTCGGTCATGGCCCGTCCATACCGCAGGATTTGTCCGGCGTCCTCTCGCCGATCCCTTGCGGGAAAAAGGAATTCCCCTGTAAGGAGAGATATCGCTGTTCACCTGAGGGGACATGGGCTCGCGGCCGGAGGGGGAGACGCGCTCTGCGCGCAAGAGGCGTGACATCCTCAACGCCGCCAGACAGCTGTTCCTGAGCGAGGGCTACGCGGGCGCCGGCATGGAGCAGGTCGCCCGCGAGGCGGCGGTGTCGACGGCGACGCTCTATGTCCACTTCCCCAGCAAGTCCGACCTGTTCCGCGCCGTCGTCGAGGAGGCCGTCGCTGGGCTGGCCCGCGAGGTGGTCGAGACCCGGGCCGAGACCGGGGACGCGCGCACGCGGCTGAACACCTTCGCCCGCGCCTACGCCCGCTTCTACGCCGATCCCCTCTCGCGTTCGGTCTTCCGGCTCGCCACTGGAGAGCGCCGTCGCTTCGGCGAGATGGCCGACTATTTCCGCGACCGGTCGCGCAGCGATCTGGGCGGCAGCGCCATCGCCGTCATCAGCCGTCTGCGCGACGAGGGGCTGCTGACGATGGACAAGCCCGCCTGGGCGGCCGGCCAACTGCTCGGCATGATCGAGCACGCGACCCTGGTCTATGGCCTGGTCGCCGGTGACGAGGCCCAGCCGACCCGGCCCCTCGAGGCCATCTGCGCCGACGCGGTCGAGACCTTCCTGGCGCGGTACGGGCGCTAGGGGAACAGCCGCTCGGTCGCCCACCCCTGGGCGGTCCGCCGGAACGTCAGCCGCTCGTGCAGGCGAAAGGGGCGGTCACGCCAGAACTCGAAGCTCTGGGGCGTCAGCCGGAAGCCGGACCAGCGCGGCGGGCGAGGCACGCGGCCCAGTCCGAACCTCAGCCCCGCCTCGGCGACGCGCTTCTCCAGCGCAAAGCGGTCCGGCAGGGGCCGCGACTGCTCCGACGCCCAGGCGCCCAGTTGGCTGTGGCGGGCGCGGGTGGCGAAGTAGGCGTCGGCCTCGGCCTCGCTGACCGGCGCGATGGTTCCCCTCACCCGCACCTGGCGGCGCAGGCTCTTCCAGTGGAACAGCAGGGCGGCCTGCGGATTGGCCGCCAGCTGCCGGCCCTTGGCGCTGTCGAGGTTGGTGTAGAAGACAAAGCCGCCGCCGTCGGCGGCCGCATCGACGCCCTTGAGCAGGACCATGCGCACGTCCGGCAGGCCATCTGCGTCGGCGGTGGCCAGAGCCATGGCGTTGGCGTCGTTCGGCTCGGAATCCACCGCCGCCTTCAGCCAGGTCTCGAACAACTGGGCGGGATCAGCCTCCGGCAACAGCGGCAGCGGCTCGGCCTCCCGCACCTGCCGGACATAGTCGTCCTCGGTCGGGGACGGCGGGATCAGGTCGTCATCGTTCGTCGCCATGGCGCGTATCTAGTGCAACACCCGCCGCCTTGGAATGCGCTCGACGAGGCCGCACAGGCTTAACCCCGCCTTGACTCTGTTGCCTGCACGGTCGCCGGCGATGGTGGACCAGAAGGACATGAGCCCGCGACAAGCACGGGCCGTACTGGGTCTTGGGCGGAACGAGGCGATCGATCCGGCGGCCCTGACGCGCGCCTATCGTGCAGCCGTGAAGGCCGCCCATCCGGACAGGCCGGGCGGCGACGCGGCGCGGCTGCGGCGGGTGGTGGCGGCCCATGCCCTGCTGAAGGCGCGCGCCGAGCCGGCGACCGACGACGCCCCGGCCGATCAGCCGGCGGCGCCGGCCCCCATCGAAGAGGCGCCGGTGGTCCTGACGCTGAGCCCGGCGGAGGCGGCTCGGGGCGGAGAGATCCTCACCGACCTCGCCGACGGCAGGACGCTGCGCATCCGAGCACCGGCAGGCCTGAGGCCAGGCGACCGGCTGCGAGCCGGCGAGACCGTCCTGACCATCGAGGTGCGGACCGAAGCCGACATCGCCCTGCGGGGAGACGATCTCTGGCTGACCCGCGCCCTGCCCGCAGACGCACCGCGCGGCGGTCGTCTGGCGGTCGAGACCCCGGATGGGCCGGTGATGCTCTGGATCGGCAGGCAGGCCCTCGATCGGGGCTTGGTAAGATTGTCCGGTCGGGGCCTGCCAGCCCGGGGACGACATGCCGCCGGCGACATGTTCGTGCGGCTCGCGCCGGCTCCGGCCGTTGAGAGCGCCGCGCGCGGCCGTCTTCGCGCCTTCGCCCAGGCCTGGGCCGGCTGACCGGCGTTTGCCCGCACGCCAATTGGCGTTATGAGCCAAGCAACATGTCCCACAACACCTTCGGCCATCTGTTTCGCGTGACCACCTGGGGCGAGAGCCATGGGCCGGCGCTGGGCTGTGTGGTGGACGGCTGCCCGCCCGGGATCAGCCTGGACGAGAGCGACATCCAGTCCTTCCTCGACAAGCGCAAGCCGGGCACCAGCAAGCACGTCACCCAGCGCCGCGAGAGCGACACGGTGCGCATCCTGTCGGGCGTGTTCGAGGGCCACACGACCGGCACGCCGATCTCGCTGATGATCGAGAACGAGGACCAGCGGTCAAAGGACTACGGCGAGATCGCCCACGCCTTCCGTCCTGGCCACGCCGACTACGCCTACATCGCCAAGTATGGCCGGCGCGACTATCGCGGCGGCGGCCGCTCCAGCGCGCGCGAAACGGCGGCCCGCGTGGCGGCGGGGGCCATCGCGCGCAAGGTGATCCCGCAGGTTCAGATCCGCGCGGCGCTCGTGCAGGTCGGACCGCACGCCATCGACCGAAATAACTGGGACTGGGCCGAGACCGCCCGGAACACCTTCTTTTGCCCCGACGCAGAGGCTGCCGCCCGCTGGGACACGTACCTGGACGAGGTTCGCAAGGCCGGCAGTTCGACGGGAGCTATCGTCGAGGTCGAGGCTGACGGCGTCCCCGCAGGCTGGGGCGCGCCGATCTACGGCAAGATCGACGCCGAGCTTGCCGCGGCGCTGATGTCGATCAATGCCGCCAAGGGCGTCGAGATCGGAGCAGGCTTCGCCTCGGCGGCCCTGACCGGCGAGGAAAACGCCGACGAGATGCGGGCCGGCAACGATGGCCCGACCTTCCTGTCCAATCACGCTGGCGGCGTGCTGGGCGGGATCAGCACCGGCCAGCCGGTCGTGGCGCGGGTGGCCTTCAAGCCGACCAGCAGCATCCTGACGCCGCGCCGCACCCTGAACGAGGCCGGCGAGGAGATCGAGCTGCGCACCAAGGGCCGCCACGACCCCTGCGTCGGCGTGCGGGCGCCCCCGGTGGTCGAAGCCATGACCGCCTGCGTCCTCGCCGACGCCTTCCTGCGGCACAGGGGCCAGGTCGGAACCTGACCCCCTCGCTCTATACGATCAGTAACGCAGCGACAGGCTGACCCCGAAGGTTCGCGGCATGCCGGGGAAGCGGACCACGGTGTTGGCGTTGCTGCTGACCGCGCTCCAGTAATATTCGTCAGCCAGGTTGCGGCCCCAGAGCTGGACCGACCAGCGGCCGCTCGTGGCGCCCAGGCCGACACTGGCGTTCAGCAGGCCGTACTCCGGAATCTCGAACAGCGGATTGCCCTCGAGATCGGCGTGGCTTTCCGACTGCCAGCGCCAGTTCACGGCGGCCTGCAGATCAAAGGCCTCGGTCAGGGGACCGTCGTAGGCCAGCGTCAGGCTGGTCTGCCATTCAGGACTGTAGAGGAACGGGCGACCGTCGAAGTTCTGCGGCAGGCCGGCCGAGTTGATACCGGTGTAGCCGATGACCTCCGTCTGCAGCCAGGTCGCGCTGCCCATCACGGTGAAGTTCGGCGTCAGCCGCCAGGTGACGTCCCCGTCGACCCCGTAGGCGCGGGATTCGGGCACGTTGTTGAGCCGCGCCAGCGCCGTGTAGATGGGATCGGCGAAATAGACGCTGAGCTGCTTGTCCTCGTAGTCGTAGTAGAAGCCGGAGACGTTGGCCTGCATGCGGCCGTCCAGAAGTCCAGCCTTCGCGCCGACTTCATAGGCCAGCAGGATCTCCTGCCTGGCGGGCGCATTCTGGGTCGAGATATTGGCGGCGTTGATCGGCGTCGCGCCGGCCTTGGCCCCGCGCGAGACCGAGGCGTAGAGCATGACGTCCTCGATGGGCGTCCAGTTCAGCGCCACGCGCCAGGCGACATTGGTCTCGTCCAGTTCGGAGGTCACCAGCCCGAACGAGGCAGTGTTGGGGTTGAAAGTGTTGCATTGGCCCGTCGTGATCGGAGCCACCAGCCCGTAGACCCCGAAGAACAGCGCCCGGTTCGTGACGTTGACGTTCGGCAGCATGTTCGAATTGAAGTCACGCGAGCAGCCCGAGTAGCTCTGCTCGTCGCGGGTCCATCGGATGCCGGTCGTGACCTTGAAGCTGTCGGTCACCGTCCAGTCCGCGTTGGCGAACAGGCTGGCGGTCGTGGTGTCGATCTCACCCTCGTCGACGAAGGTGCGGAAGGCCTGGCTGGCCTCCAGAGCGGTGTAGCCGCCGGTGTTGAAGGGCGAAGCCAGCAGGCTGAGCGTATAGAACCGGATGGTGCCGACGTTGGCGTTGTCCTGCAGGATGGTGCGGTTGGAATCGTAGATGTCGTCGCTGGCGTAGTAGCCCCCGACGAGCCAGCTGATCCGGTCGGTCGATCCCTCGATCCGCAGTTCCTGGGCGAAGCTCTTGATGTCGCCGTCCGCGTCCTGGATCAGGATTTCGTAGGGCGCGCCGGACCAGTCGAACACCGCGTTGCGGCGCATGTCGTTGTAGCTGGTCAGGGAGACGACACGGAAGTTGTCGTTGAACTCATAGGCGACGCGGAGCTTGTAGCCCTGGAACTGGCTGTCCTCGGCCAGCGGCTTGTCGTGGCCAAGACCAGTGCCGACGTCGGTGCGACGGCGCGCGTCCGGGGCCCAGTCCGCCTGGGTCGCATCGCGGAAGGGACGCGAGGCCACGAACGCATCGATCCCCGGCGCATTGAAGGGGCTGCCCGCCGTCGCCGGCGTGAAGCCTATCGCCTGGGCGGCGAGGGTGTCGGATTCGTTCTTCCAGTAGCTGTACGACAGATCGATTTCGAGCCCTTCGAACGGCTGCACCGCAAGGGAGGCGCGGACAGCGTAGCGGTGCACCTCGCCGAGCGTGTCGTTGCGGCTGACGCTCTCCTGCCAGCCCTCCTCGCTGTTCTCGACGCGGAAGGCGATGCGGGCCTGGGCCTTGTCGCCCCAAGGGCCGCTGATGAAGCCCTCGAAGTTGGTCGTCGCGTAGTTTCCGAACTCGACGGTGGCCTTGGCCTCCAGCGAGTCGCTCGGCTTGGCCGTGACGAAGTTGATCAGGCCAGCCGTCGTGTTGCGCCCGAAGAGGGTGCCCTGCGGCCCCTTGAGGACCTCGACCCTTTCGAGATCGAACACCGGGCCGGCGTTCATGATCGGATAGGGGTAGGCGACCTCATCGACGTAGGTGCCGACGGTCGAGGTCGCCGACATGTTGATGGTGTTGAAGCCGACGCCGCGCAGCGTGTAGGTCGGCACGCCCTGATAGCTGCGCGAGACCGTGAAGCTGGGGATGACGCTGGAGAGGTCGCGCACATCGGTGACCCGCAGCTTTTCCAACTGCTCGCCGCCGAGCGCCTGGATGGCCATCGGGACCTCGTTGATCGACTCCTCGCGGCGGTTCGCTGTCACGACGATGGCGTCGACCGTGGCGCGGTCGTCGACCGGCGGCGCCTCCTGGGCCTGGGCGGCGGTGGCGACAGCCAGGGCTGCCAGCGAGCAGCCGAGCGCCAGCGCGGCCCGCGCATTGCGCGTGCGATTCATAGGATTCTCCCCAATGGTCTTTCGGGCCGTCGAGACGCGGCCTCTATCGGGCCCGATGCTTGGGCGCGGCGCAGCCGTGGAACAAGCTGTCAGAAACGATAGGGGGGGCTGCGACACTCCCTTAGACTCAGCCGGGCAGGCGGCTCCCCACCCAGGCGACAATGGCGTCCGCTGACATGGCGCCCGAGGTGCGGGCAATCTCCCGCCCGCCATGGACGAGAACCAGCGTGGGGATGGAACGGATGGCGAACCTGGCGGCGATCTGCTGTTCCGCCTCGGTGTCGAGCTTGCCCAGCCTGACGCGTGGCTCCAGCCTCGCCGCGGCTGCCGAGAAGGCCGGCGCCATGGCCTGACATGGGCCGCACCAGGAGGCCCAGAAGTCGATCAACAGGGGAAGCTCCGAGCGAGCCGCGTGCCGGTCGAAGTTCGCCGCCGTCAGCTCGACCGGACGACCCGCAAAGAGCGGCTGCTTGCACACCCCGCAGCGCGCCGCCGGCCCCAGTCGGTCAGCGGGAAGCCTGTTGAGGGCGCCGTCGTGCGGACAGGCGACGACAATGGTTTTCACATCCCGGGCCGAGGCGGTCATGGCGGGTCAACTCCAGAGAACGGCTTGTAGATGGTTCGCTCCGCCGCAGCACTCAAGGGCGATGCTGGCCATTCGAAGCCCCCTATTTGGGCGGCGCAAGGCAGCTTGTGGAACAGCGTTCGAACCGGTCTGCTGGTCGTCGGACAGCACCGGGAGGTTTAGGATGGCGGACGGAACGATCGACCTGAAGAGCATGCGCGACGCTGTCTATCAGGCGCCGCTGGAGAGCCTGGATCCCGCCCAGCCGGCGCTGTTCCAGAACGACACCATGTGGCCGATCTTCGAGCGCCTGCGTCGGGAGGACCCGGTCCACTTCACGGCCGGCGGCGAGTTCGGGCCCTACTGGTCGATCACCCGCTACAACGACATCATGGCCGTGGACACAAACCATCAGGTCTTCTCGTCGGACTATGTGAAGGGCGGCATCACCATCGGCGGGGGCCAGTCCAACTTCGACCCGCTGCCGATGTTCATCGCCATGGATCCGCCCCGCCATGACGTGCAGCGCAAGGCGGTCAGCCCGGCGGTGTCGCCCAGCAACCTGCAGCGGCTGGGACCGCAGATTCGCGAGCGGGCTGGCGCCATCCTGGACGGCCTGCCCATCGGCGAGGAATTCGACTGGGTAGACCTGGTTTCAAAGGAACTGACGGCCATGACCCTGGCCACACTGTTCGACGCGCCGCAGGAGGATCGCCGCAAGCTGACCTACTGGTCGGATGTGGTCACGGCCATCCCGACGCCCGGCGGGCTGGTCGAGACGCTGGAGCAGAAGCTGGAGATCTTCGTCGAGTACCAGGCCTATTTCGCCAACCTCTGGAACCAGAAGGTCAACGCCGAGCCGACTGGCGACCTGATCTCGATGCTGGCGCATCACCCCGAGACGCGGAACATGGAGCCGCGCGAATTCTTCGGGAACGTCGTGCTGCTGACCGTCGGCGGCAACGACACCACCCGCAACACCATCTCGGGCTCCGTCTACGAACTGGACCGGCATCCCGAGCAGAACCGCAAGCTTCGCGAAAACCACGGCCTGATCCCCTCAATGGTGTCCGAGACCATCCGCTGGCAGACGCCGCTGGCGCACATGCGCCGCACGGCTGTCGAGGACATCGAGTTCGGCGGCAAGACCATCCGCGCCGGAGACAAGGTCGTGATGTGGTACGTGTCCGGCAATCGCGACGAGACGGTCATCGAGCGCCCCGAGGAGTACATCATCGACCGGGAACGCTCGCGCCAGCACATGTCGTTCGGCTTCGGCATACACCGCTGCGTCGGCAACCGCCTGGCGGAGCTTCAGCTCCAGGTGATCTGGGAAGAGATTCTCAAGCGCTTCCCCGAGATCATTGTCTCGGGCGAGCCCAAGCGCAGCTACTCGGTGTTCGTGCGCGGTTTCGAGACCCTGCCGGTCGTGATCCCGCGCCGCAACTGAGCGGCGTCACTCGGGACGGTCGATCAGGTAGCCGCCGCCGGCGAACAGCTTCTGCAGGACCTCCGGCGGCATCGGCTCGTCGCGATAGGACGCCAGAATCGAGGCCATGCCCCGCCCCAGCGCCCACAGGGCGTAGGCGGCGTTCTCGCGGTGGCGCTCCGGGATGCGGTCGTCGGCCTCGACCGCGGCCTTGTAGGCCAGCAGGACGCCATGCTCGGCCTGGCGCAGGCTGGCGTGGCCGGCGAGCAGTCCCTCGCTGAACATCAGGGAGAAGAGCGCCGGCTTCGACTGGACGAAGGCGAAGAAGGCCTGGGCGCCGCCGCGCATCGGAGACGTCTGGCCTGGCGCCGACTGGCCGTCGAGAATGGCTCGGCGCAGGTCTTCGAAGCCGGCCAGGGCGAGGCTGACCAGCAGCGCCTCCTTGTTGGCGAAGTAGTGGTAGATGGAGGCCAGCCCGATGCCGGCGGCGTCGGCGATCGCCCGCAGGCTGAGCCCGGCGACGCCCTCGCCGGCCAGGATGTCGGACGCAGCGGCGAGCGCGCGGGCGCGGACACCCGGGACCTCGCGGATCAGATTTGGCCCTTCCCGGCTCATGACCGCACTCTTCGCGGCAAGGCGCGCAAGTCAAGCGAAGGACGAAAGGGCCATATGGCACCAGAGGTGTTGCAATTGCGATCCTGGCGCCTATCTAGGTCCTCGATGGCGCAACAACCCGCCAGATGGAGTTGACTGTCATGATCGAACGCCGCCCCTTCGAGCAGCTCGGACATGCCGACCATGGCTGGCTGAACGCCCGCCACCACTTCTCGTTCGCCAACTGGTACGACCCGTCCCGCATGGGCTGGGGCGACCTGCGGGTGTGGAACGACGACGAGATCGCGCCGAAGTCCGGCTTTCCCCCGCACCCCCACGCAGACATGGAGATCATCACCTATGTCCGCGCCGGGGCGATCACCCACCAGGACAGCCTGGGCAACACCGGCCGAACCGAGGCCGGCGACGTGCAGGTGATGAGCGCGGGCAGCGGCATCCGCCACGCCGAGTACAATCTGGAAGACGAGACGACGCGGATCTTCCAGCTGTGGATCCAGCCCCGCACCCGGGGCGGCGAACCCAGCTGGGGCGCCAAGCCGTTTCCCAAGGGCGACCGTTCCGGTCGCTTCGTGCCGCTGGCCAGCGGGATCAACGGCGACGAGGACGCCTTGCCGATCCGCGCCGACGCCCGTGTGCTGGGTGCGACGCTGAAGGCCGGCGAGACCGCCAGCTATGACCTGGCCGCCGGCCGGCATGGCTATCTGGTGTCGGCGGTCGGCGAGGTCGAGGTCAACGGCGTTGCGCTGTCGCCCCGCGACGGCGCCGCGATCCGGGACGAGTCCCGCATCACGGTGACGGCCAGATCGGACGCCGAGCTGGTGCTGGTCGACTCGCTCTAGGATTGGATGAACCCCCGGTTGTCGCCAGGGTCGGCCCCGATCTGGGGACGTTGCCCCGGTTACCCGAGAGACAGGCGGCCCGCTGGCGACAGCGGGCCGTTTTTCGTTGACGAACAAGAGTTTAGGTTCGATCCAGTAGCCGTTCGGCTGTTGAGGGAACGGCGCGCGGTGCGCTTCGACCTACTCAAACTGTTGCTGGTGGACGATAACCACCACATGCGGGTTCTCCTGACCGAGATCCTGCGGGCCATCGGCGTGAAGAACGTCTACGAGGCCACCGACGGGGCCGAGGCGCTGCAGATCATGCGCACCCACTCGATCGACATCGTCATGAGCGACCTGGCCATGCAGCCGCTGGACGGGATCGACTTCGTCAAGCTGCTGCGCAACTCGCCCGACAGTCCCAACCAGATGTGTCCCGTGATCATGATCACCGGCCATTCCACCCAGCGGCGGGTGTCGGAGGCGCGCGACGCCGGCGTGACCGAGTTTCTCGGCAAGCCGGTCACAGCGCGGGGAGTCATCGAGCGGATCACCGAGGTGATCGAACACCCCCGGCCGTTCATCCGCACTGACGACTTCTTCGGCCCCGACCGGCGCCGCAAGTCCGAGGCCGGCTACCAGGGTCCCTGGCGCAGGGCGGGGGACTCCAACCGCGAATCCGACTGACCGGAGTTCGGCGTCAGGCCGGCACCTCAAGGGCGCAGCTCTCGCTGATCGTCGGGCGCGAGACGACGATGCGGCACAGGCCGGGAAAACGCGGCTTCAACTGCCCGGCGAAGTAGAGGCAGATGTGCTCCAGCGAGGGGGTTTCCAGACCGGGCTTCTCGTTGAGGAGGCCGTGATCCAGTTCACCGGCGACGGCCTTGAGCGCCGCTTCCAGCTCACCAAGGTCCGCGACCCACCCCATCGGCCCATCGGCCGCGCCGCGCACCGTGGCCTCGACGCGGAAGGAATGGCCGTGCAGGCGCGTGTAGGGGCTGCCCGCCGGACCGTTGGGAAAATGGTGGGCGGCGTCGAAGGTGGCGGCCTTCGTGATCTCGAAGAGGGGTCGGGTCATCGGTGTCGGAAAATGGAGGCGCGCGCCGGGTCGGCGTCAGGGAATGCCCAAATATTTGTGGGTTTGGACGCTTAAACGCCAGTTGGGGTGCGAAAGGCAATAGGCGACGCAGGCCTCGGTCGCTGCGGCGCGGTCCGGGCCATCCAGCGGCTGGAGGTAGAAGCGCTCGAAATCGAGGCCGGCGAAACGGGCCGGATCGACGCCGGCCTGCGGCCAGACCAGCTTGAGCTCCTGGCCCCGGGTCTGCACAACGGCGGCGTCTGCCTTGGGGCTGACGCAGATCCAGTCAATGCCGTCCGGGGCCGCGAGGGTGCCGTTGGTCTCGACGGCGATCATGAAGCCGCGGGCGTGCAGGGCGGCGATCAGGGGCGGATCGAGCTGAAGCAGGGGCTCCCCGCCGGTGCAGACCACGAGGCGATGATCGGGCCCACCTGTCCACGCAGCCTCGACGGCGTCGGCAATGGCGTCAGCCGTCGCGAAGCGGCCGCCGCCGGGACCGTCGACGCCGACAAAGTCCGTGTCGCAGAAGGTGCAGACGGCGGAAGCACGGTCCTTTTCCCTGCCGGACCAGAGATTGCAGCCGGAGAAGCGGCAGAAGACAGCCGGCCGCCCCGCCTGCCCGCCCTCGCCCTGGAGCGTCAGGAAGATCTCCTTGACGGCGTAGCTCATCGGGCCAGCCTTTCAGCGGCGGCGCATGGCGTCAGGGAGCGGATCATGGCGGACGACGGGGACCTGCAGGCACGGGCGGCCGGGCGCGAAAAGGCGACGGCCGGAGCGGTGATCCTCTACACGACATGGCCCGACGTCGAAACCGCGATGAGCGCGGCGGCGGAGTTGGTGGAGGGCAGGTTTGCGGCCTGCGCGAACCTGCTCCCGGGGATGCGCTCGACCTACCGCTGGGAGGGGCGGATCGAAGTGTCGGAAGAAGCGGTGCTGCTGCTCAAGACCATGGGTGACGCAGCGGAAAGTCTTCGCGACCGAGTCGCCGCTATTCATCCCTACGAAACGCCGTGCATCCTGGCCCTGCCTATTTCGCCGTCACTTTCCGCGACGTCATTTCTCCTGTGGATGGAGGAACAGGTCCAGCAAGGCGAGAACAACGCGATGAATGGGCCACAGTCAGGTGAAAAGGCGTAACCTATCAGCGTTCACCTACCCGCCAGCATTGACAGCCCGGATACGGCCGTATGCAATTCCGCTTAGCTGCGGGGGAGTGTCGCGCGCCCCCGCCGGCCACCATGACGCGACAGTGAGGAAACATAGACGCGCGCAAGGCCCCAGTAGAAGGTCTGCGCCGTCCGGGGAGGGTTGATATGACCAGGACTCTGCGCCTGCGCAGGACGCTTGTTGCGAGCGCTTCGGCCGCCGCGATCTTCGCGATCGCCGCACCGGCCTTCGCGCAAGACGGCGGTAGCACCGTCGGCGAACTCATCATCACGGCGCAGAAGCGCGAGGAAGCCATTCAGGACGTGCCGATCGCGGTTTCGGCCTTCAACCAGGACAGCCTGGAGAAGGCCAAGATCGACGGCGGCCCGAACCTCGTCCTGGCCATTCCGAACGTGAACTTCTCCAAGGGGAACTTCACCGGCTACAACTTCCAGATCCGCGGGATCGGGGCCAAGCTGGTCGCCGCTTCGGGCGACGCCGGCACCGGCATCCACCTGAACAACGCCCCGCTGACGGCCAACAACCTGTTTGAAGCCGAGTTCTTCGACGTCGAGCGCGTCGAAGTGCTGCGCGGCCCGCAAGGCACGCTTTACGGCCGCAACGCCACCGGCGGCGTGGTCAACCTGATCACCGCCAAGCCGACCAACGACTTCCGGGCGATGGCCAAGGGCGAGTACGGCAACTTCAACACCATCAAGCTGCGCGGGATGATCAACATTCCGATCGGCGATGTGCTCGCCGTCCGCGCGGCCGGCGCCTATCTGAAGCGTGACGGCTACGGCAAGAACCTGACGACCGGCAACGACGTCGACGATCGCGATCTGTGGAATACGCGCCTGACGGTCAGCTTCGAGCCGTCCGACACGTTCCGCGCCTTCTTCCTGTGGGATCACTTCGAGGAAGACGACAAGCGCTCGCGGATCGGCAAGCAGCTCTGCGTCAAGGACCCGGGCCCGGCCAACATCGGCGGCCTGGCCTATTCGGCGGTTCCGCCGATCGCCCAGATCCAGCGTGGCTTCTTCAGCCAGGGCTGCCTTGAGTCCTCGGTCAACGATCCGAACATCCTCGGCACCGTGAACACCCAGGGCACCCTGGGCGGCCTGTTCGGCGCCCTGACGGGTCTGACCACCGGCGACGCCAACGCCGGCCAGATGCAGAACAAGGACATCCGCAACATCCAGTCGGCTTTCGACCCGATCTACCGGGCCGAGACGGACATCTTCCAGCTGAACGTCGAGTGGGACATCACCGACGAGCTGCGGATCACCTCGCTGACGTCCTATGCGGAGAACTTCCTGTTCACCCGTCAGGACTACAACCGGATCGTTCCGAACGCGACCTTCAACGTCGCCCCGAACCCGGTGAACGCCTTCGCCGCCGTGCCCGGCTATGCCGCCCTCTACGCCATGCTCTATCCGGGCGGCGTGGTTAGCGACCCGCAGGTCGGCAACCAGAACCGCTTTACCACCTTCGACATCTCGGGCGGTCGCTCGGAGAACTTCTCGCAGGAACTTCGCCTGCAGTCGGACTTCGCCGGTCCGTTCAACTTCAACATCGGCGGCATCTACCTCGACTTCACGTCGGACGGCGACTACTACGTCATGGGCAACACCCTGACCGCGTACACGCAGATGCAGAACCTGCTGAACACGGGCTCCGCCAACTGCGCCGCCACCAACCCGGCCTGTATCTTCATCGATCCGAACGAAACGCCGAACCGCAGCGGTCGGAATTACTACAACAACACCGGCGAGTACCATCTGAAGTCTCGCGCGCTGTTCGGTGAAGTCTACTGGCAACTCACCGACGTCGTGAAGATCACCGGCGGCCTGCGCTACACCCACGACCGCAAGATCGTGGAAAACCGCCCGGTTGTGCTGACCACCCCCGGCAGCGGCATCCCGCTGTCGCCGACCCAGCCCAAGCTGGAAGCCGACTTCAAGGAAATCACCGGCCGTCTGGTGGTCGACTGGAAGCTGACCCCGGACAACCTGATCTACGGCGGCTACTCGCGCGGCTACAAGGGCGGCGGTGTGAACCCGGCTTGCTCGCTCGGCGTCGGCTGCCCGCCGCCGACCTTCGATCCGGAATTCGTCGATGCCTGGGAGTTCGGCTCGAAGAACACCCTGGCCGATGGTCGCCTGGTGCTGAACGGCACCGGCTTCTACTATGACTACATCGGCTACCAGGTGTCGAAGATCGTCAACCGGACCTCGGTGAACGAGAACATCGACGCCAAGATTTGGGGTCTGGAACTCGAGACCATCTGGGAGCCCGTCGACGGCCTCCGGCTGAACGCCAACATCGGCTATCTCAACACCGAGATCACCGACGGCACCTCGATCGACACCTTCAACCGGACCCAGGGCGACCCGAACCTGGTGCTGATGAAGGCCTCGAACGCCTCCAACTGCGTGGTCTCGCTCGCGACCGCCCAGACGGCCCTGGCGACCTCGAACGCTCTGAACAACCCGTTCGCTCTGCTCCAGGCCTGCGCCGGCGCCTTCGGCCCGGCCTTCGATGGCGTGGCGGTCGACCTGTCCGGCAACAAGCTGCCGAACTCGCCCGACTGGACCCTCTCGTTCGGCGCCCAGTACACTTGGACGATGGGCGGCTGGGACGCGACCCTGCGCGGCGACTACTACCGCCAGACCGACAGCTATTCGCGGATCTACAACAGCAACGCGGACAAGCTGGACGGTTGGGAAAACGCCAACGCCACCTTCACCCTGGCGAACAGCGGCATCGGCCTGACGTTCGAGATCTATGTGAAGAACATCTTCGACGACATCGTCCTGACCGACACCTACCTGACTGACGACTCGTCGGGTCTGTTCCGCAACGGCTTCTACTCCGAGCCCCGTACCTACGGCATCTCGGTGACCAAGACGTTCGGTTACTAGAACCTCACCGGAGTACCGGTGTTCGGCGGCGGGGACCTTGCGGTCCCCGCCGTTTTTCTTTGCGCTCTGTGAGGCTTAACCTGTCCGAAAGCGCATTGTGGGTAGTGTGCCGGTCCAAGAGACTTGACCGGCGACCATGACCGTTCTCGACAGCCAGCTCGACCGCCGACCGCCAGTGTCTCCCGACACCCCGCTGTCGCAGCTCGCCGACCGCTTCAGCGAGGCTCCGGACCGCGCCGCCCTGGCCGTGGTCGAGGCCGGCCGTCCGCTGGGCCTTGCGCAACGCATCACCGTCGAGACCCTGTGCCGCACCGGCGTCAGCGGCCTGACCGCTCGCGACGTGATGGACCCCGCACCAATCCTGCTTGATGCCGATCGCGGGCAGGAAGCCGTGCGCGACGCGATCGCCGCGGCCCGCACCGACGGCCCCCTGTTCATCGCCGTTCGCGACGGGCAGTTCCTCGGCGTCGGTTCGATCACCGCCCTGGAGGCCGAACGGGCGCAGCGCAGCCGCATGGCCCGCGACGCCGCCGCCCGCCTGACGCAGGCGCTCACCCGCGAAGTTCTAGCCGAGATCGAAGGCGCCAACACTTTCCTCGAAGCGCTGGAACGCCAGCCCCTGACCGCCGACGGCGCCGCCTGCGTCGCGGCCCTGCGGGCCTGCACCGGCGGGATTCGCCAGGTCATGCGCCGCGCCGGCGCGCTACACGACGGACAGACCGGCCTCGCCAGCCTGACGCCAGCCGTCACCCGTCTGGCCGACGTGATCGAAGGCCTCGACGCTCGCTGGGCGGAGCGGGCGACCCAGGCCGGCGTCGCGCTGCTGAGCAGCTTCGATGGCCCGCCCGACCTGGCCGGACTGGTCGATGCCGAGCGGCTGGGCGACATCTTCGACGCGCTGATCGATCGCGCCCTGCATGAAACCGCCAGGGGCGCCGTCGAGGCGACCCTGACCATCCGGGAGGCCGGCGAGGGCCTGATGCTGCAGGGTCAGGTCCGCGACGCCGGTCCGGCCAGCGACCCGGCCAGGCTGGCGCGCATCTTCGATCCGCTGGACAGCGGCTCGCCTCTGGGCGTGGCCCTCGGCATGGCCGACGCCGCCGCGACCATCCAGCAGATGAATGGCGTCATCCATGCTGAGGCCAACCCCGGCGCTGGCGCAACGGTGACCTTCGAATTCATGGCGCCGCGCGCAGAACTCGCCGACTCGCCGGCATCGCAGACGGCCCAGGCCTCTCCGGTCGCCCACATCCTGATCGTCGACGACAACGCCACCAACCGCATGGTCGCCGAGGCCTTGTGCGAGATGTTCGACTGCACGAGCGAGCAGGCCGTGGACGGCGTGGAGGCGGTCGAGGCCGCGCGCATCAAGCCGTTCGACCTGATCCTGATGGACATCAAGATGCCGCGCATGGACGGCGTCGCGGCCACGCGCGCCATACGCGCCCTGCCTGGTGTCGCGGGCCAGATTCCCATCGTCGCACTGACGGCCAACGCCGACCCGGCCGACGTGCGGACCTATCTGGCGGCAGGCATGAACGACGTCGTCGAAAAGCCCATCAAGGCCGAACTGCTTCTCGAGGTGCTGGACCGGGTTCTGAGCGGAGAGCCGCCGGTGGACAGTCAGCAGGCGCGCGACGCGGGCTAAACAACTGCAGGGGCCCCGGTACCCGGGATTTCCGTTGGTAGCTGGGGGCCGCTACAGTCGCTCCCCTCCACGCTTCCCCTTCGCGCTGGCGGTGTAGCGGCTTGACGAAACCGCGCAGATAGCGGCGCTATGCGCGCCATGCGCTCCATGATAGTCGCCGCCGCCCTTGCCGCCGCCCTTCCGGGCGTCGCCTTTGCCGATGAAGACCCACGAGGGGGCGGCCTAACCGCCGTCATTGCGTGCTTCTCCGCCCGGACGCAGCAGCTCGACGACGGCGTGTCGGATGCGGGCACGATCGCAAGAGCCGTCGCCAGCACGTGCACCGAAGAGCGCCTTGAGGCCGATCGGATATTCACCGCCGACATGGGCAAGCGCGCTCGCACGGCGTTCATGGCGACGGCTGATGACCGCTACCGCGACCTCGCCCTTCAAGTCGTTCTGGCGGAGAGGGCAAAAGCCCGAGAGCGGCGGGCCAACCGATAGACCGACCACAAGCGCACGCCACACTGCGGATTTCCGCAGTATGGGTCGCCTATCTGGGGATTTCCCCAGTATGGATCTTCAAACGCTTGAAGATGCCGGCCGGGCGTCCGTCTAATTCCGCAGATTTGCGGGGTTTCTCAGCCCGAGAAATCCGGCCAATTGGCCGCTTTGGAGCATGCCGCAATTGCGGTAGGCGGCGGCTCCATCTGGTAGAATTTCCAGATACTGGAAACGTTTCCAGTCTGTCCACGTGGACAGTATTGGCCGGACGCTTCGATCAAGCGGCAAATCTGCCGCTTGAATCTCCCCAACGAAGAAAGCCCCCCGGCGCTAACCGGGGGGCTCTGTGTTCTACCCGAGGCCGTAGCCTGCAAGGGCGGTATGCGTGGGGCGAGGATCGTCAGCCGGGGTCCCAGAAGCGATACCAGGGGCGAGGCTTCAGCTTCTCCGCCGCCGCCCGCTCTTCGGCCTCGCACTTGTCGATGATCCACAGCAAGGTTGCCTTGCCGTCGTTGGCCTTCTCCAGCCGCGTCGTCTGCCCATCGCCGAAGGCCACCCACTCGCCGATCGTATTGGTCGCCGGAAGCGGGGCGCCGGCGACGTCAGCGCGGAGCTGGGGCGGAACCCTTGCCGCGCAGTCGAACGCAACCGGGGTCATTTCGATAGAGCGGGCTCCCACACAACCCTCCAAGCCCAACATCGCCGGCAGCGCCAGCGTCAGCGCCAGCGTTCTCGCTCGATAGGATCGCATCGCGTCTTTCCTTTTCATCGGCCGCGCGGGCCAGGTCTCTTTCCGCCAAGTCGGCCGTGGCGGCGGCGGCGCTGCTGGCGGCCTTCTCGCGCCCGGCGGCTATGGTCGCGCTCGCCTTGGCCTGAACTGCCGCACGGCGGTCGCCAGACCCCAGCCAGTGCGTGATCGCGAAGACCAGAACCACGGCGGCGAGGACGCCAACGAAGATGCCAACCACCTTGACCAGGTTGTCGGCGACGAAGCGGGTCACGAGCGCCGTCACTCGACGACCTCCAGCTCATGATCCCCGCTCTTCCAGATGCGCTCGCGCACCGGCCGCGCCAGGATGATGCAGCCGCTCGACGCCGTGCCCGGCGCCCTCACGCTGTCACCGTGGATCTGGAAGGCCGAGCGGCCACGGGCCGCATGGCCCACCGGCGACAGGCTCATGACGTAGGGGCCCGTCCGCTTGCTCGTCCAGGGCGGGCCGATGCGCCACCAGCCGCGCGGGATCGGCCCGGTCGCCTGGACGTGCTCAAGGGCTGGGTTGTTCTTCGCGGCGCCCTTGCCGCTGTAGCCCTTGGCGACGAGCGTGCCGTTGTGCGACAGCTCGCCGGCCGATTGATCCCATTTCCAGGCCATGCCTATTTCTCCGGATCGGTTGAACGGACGGGCGGCTCAGGATCGTCAGCGTCGACTTCGAAGGAGAGGCCGCCAGGCCCCGATCCCTTCACCCTCACCGCCGCCAGGGCGATGATGATGACCGCGATGATCCCGAGAACGATGATGTGCGACCACGACAGCGCATCGACGCGCTTCAAGTCGACGGGCGTGCTGTCGAACTCGCCGAGCCAGATGACCACGAACTGCCCAACGCCCAGCAGCGTGAGCGCCGGCCCCGCCAGGATCAGGGCCCAGAGCCGGACGGGCCCGGCCGCCAGGGCGGCAAGCCATATGCTCCGGAGGGACATCACCGCCGCCGCTCCAGGGCCTCGACGCGGTCATAGATCCGGCCCGTGTCCGACTGGATCGCCGCCGTCCGCTCGTCCAGACGGGCGAGCGTCTCGGCGCTGGCGCGGACCTCGCGCATCTGAAGCTCGATGGTCGCCACCCGGGTGTTGATTCCGGCCGCCCACCAGACGATGGCCGCCGACTGGGCCAGGATGGCGACGATCGTTCCGATCACGCCGATAATGGACCAGTCGACGTGGCGCTTGATGTCCGCGTTGGTCGTGCCTTCCCTACTCATAGAACACTCGCAGTTTGAGGGTTGCGTCCTGATCGGCCGGCGTGCCGCCAGAGCTGGCGACCGTGAAGTGAACCGTCGTGGCCGGGTTGCGGCCGGGATAGAGAAGGGTCAGGTCGAAGACGCCCTGATCGCTGACGTCGATGTCGGCGACGTATTGGGCGCCATTGGCTGACGACCCGAGGCGGAACAGGCTGAAATCCGGCGAGCCGTTGATGTTGGACGGCGTTTCAAGCTGGACGCGGTTGACGTAGGCGCCCGAGGGCATGGTGAACGTGCCCGCCGCCGCGCCATCCGTGACCGTGACCGTCACCAGCTTCGACTTCGTCGGCTTCACGCCGTCGGGGAAGCTGTAGATGTTGCCAGTCACGGCGCCAGAGCCGATCGTCCCGCCGGTCGTGACGACCTGCATGGCGATGTCTTCGGCGCTGGGATTGCGGCGGAAGAAGTAGTCGCCGCGATAGACCGTCCCGGACGGCGTCGTCGCCGCGCTCACCAGGCGCGCGGCGTCCGGGCCGATCACCAGGCCTTTTGACTCTGCATAGAGGAAGCCCGAGCCCGAGAGGTTGCCCTTCGTCCAGCCCGGCCCGGTGTAGGAGATCATCCGGGTTGAGCCGTCGTAGATCCATTCGAACGAATTGCGCGCGAGGCTGTAGGTCAGCTGGACCAGGTTGGTCGTCTTCACTGCGTCAGCGTGGCTGTGTCCGCAGGCGAAGAACGAATAGGCCTCGCGTGATAGACCGAGCGACGACCCAAAGGTGTAGCCGGCAGAGTCGGCCGGGTTCTGCCAGCGAGCCGGGGTGTTTTGAAGCCCAGAGCCGAACGTCTGCACGGTCGAGCTGTCGCTGTTGGGGATGTAGTAGATCCTGCCGTAGCCCGCTGCGGTTCCACCCAGGATCGTGGCGTTTCCGCGCGGCACAATCCCGACCTCGATACCGCCTTCCGAGTAGTGGCTGATGATCTGCGGGTTGTTGCCGGCAGTGTCGATGATGTTGATGCCGCCGGTGGCGGGGTAGGACACCCCGCTCACCCACTTCGCCTCTGGGACGGTCGCGGTCACGGGAACCCATTGCTCGCGCCAGTTGGCGCCCACGCCCGGCTCAGTCGTCGATCCGGCGGCGTGCTTGCCGACGGGCGCGTAGAACTGCGCCTGATGGGTGCGGACGTTGTCGATCGTGCCGACGAAGGGACTGGTCGCGCCGTCCAGCCTGAACGTCGTCGCACCGCCCGAGGGGCTGTTGAGGAAGGTGAACCAGGTTCCGGTTCCGTTGATCGCTTGCCCGTTCGCCGTCGTCGACACCTTGCCGTCGCCGTCGATCTGCCACCAGTTGGCGACGGTCGCGGTCGAACCGCCGACGAGCTGGGCTCGCAGGTTGCCCGACGTAAAGGCCGTGACCTCGACGACCACGCAATGGAGCGTGGATCCCGAGAGGCTGACAGTCTGGTCCAGGTTGCCACCGCCGGTCGAGACCGCGACGCCGGCGCCGATGCTCCAGCCCGTGCCCGGCGTCCAGCTCGCACCGCTGGCGAAATCGCCGTCGGTCAGAAGGGTCGTGCCCGGGTCGCGCCACACCTTGTAGGAGCATTGGGCCGAATGGCAGTTGAGGAAGATGTTGCCGATGGCGCTGTTGTCGCGGAAGCCGACCAGGCAGTCGGTCGCGTCACAGCTATCATAGAGCATGATCTGGGTGTTGTTGCCCTGGGCAGCAAACCCCGCACCCCCTTCGATGTCGCGCGCGATGCAGCGAGTGTAGTGGGAGCCGTTGGTGTTCCCATACATGGTCCCGTTGCCGTTGACGCCGTCGTGGTCGCCATAGGCCGCCGTGCCCGACGACTGGCCGTGCGCGAAGAAGCCGGCCTTCTCGAAGTACTGGACGTGGATGTCCTCGAACATGGCCGGGCAGTTGTGGACGATGCCGTAGCGCACGCCGTAGGGGTTGACCGGCTCCAGCGCGAAGCTGCGGAGCGTCGAGCGGCCGGAGCCGAAGTCGCTGTAGAAGGTCAGGGTCGTCTCGGCCACCGAATGGCCGCCGGGCGTGACCGTCCAGGTCGACCCGGAACCGCTGGTAATCCGGACCGTGCTGGAAATGCCCGTGCCGCTCACGCCTTGACCGGCGATGACCGTTCCAGTCACGGGACCGGTCAGGGTCAGCGTGCTACCCGAAATGGTCCCCAGCGCCGTCGCCTCCGTCACGGCCTTCGGGGTCGGGCTGTAGCCGGCCACGGCCGACGCAAGGCCGGGCTGCTTGACCCAGATGCCGGCGTCGCAGGTGTCCGCGAACTTGATCTTGACGGCGGTGTTGCCGCGCCCGGCCGGCGCGGCGCCCTCAAAGATGACGTTGCGGTCGATCACCAGGTCCGACGTGACCAGATAGAAGGCCGTGCAGGTCGGCAGGATCACGCGCAGCGAGGTCGCATATTCCCGCCGGGTCACGTTCCGCGATTGGTAGCGTAGGGCCGCCTGGATCGCGGCGGTGTCATCGTTCACGCCGTCGCCGATGGCGCCGAACTGCGTGACCAGGACTTGGTCTTCTGCGTAAAGCTCCCACCACCGGCCGTCAGCCGATTGCTTGCGCGACAGCGTCTCGCCCGTGGTCGCCGTGACCATGTAGGTCGCCGCGCCGATGCCGGCGACGGAATAGCCGGTCGTGCGGATGAGGGTCGAAGAGGCGGGGATATTCACCGCGCCCAAGCCAGTGAAGAGGCCGATCTGCGAGACGTCCGAGCCGGGGTCGCCGGTGTCGCCCTTGAAGGTCGACTTGGGCACGCCCTCGACGCCGCCGTCACCGTCCGAAAGCAGGACATAGTCGGCCGGGATGCCGTCGATGTCCTCCGCAATGGCCATCGCAGCCAGCAGATAGGCCAGGCTCAGGGTCGGCGAGGTCTCGCCGTAGTCGACCTTCAGCGCGCGCGCCACATCACGCGCCAATTCCTGGACGATCAGCGTCAGCCGATCGAGACCGCTTTCATGCGTCTCGGCAGGAAAGGGCCCGTTGTTGAGATAGTCGATCGCCTGGAGCATCGCGGCCCGGCCGATCAGGCGGACCTTCTCGCCAACGGCAATGGGCGCCGCAGTCGTCACCGTGCCGCCGCCAGCCGCGCCAACACCGCTCACCGTGTTCCCGGTCAGGATCGAAGACGTCCCGTCGGCGGCCACCTTGACCACGACGATCTCATCGCTCTTCAGGATCCGGAAGTTGTAGCTGAAGGGCCCGGTCGTGCCGGCGCCCGCGTATTCGTTAAAGCGGCTGTTTTCGGTCCCGACAGTCATTGCTCGCCGTCTCTTGAGGGAGGTCGGCGGCTTGTTCCGCGTCAGGCGGGTCCGCGCCGTCCGCGAAACGGAACGGCGCGGCTATTTTACCACTTGGCGCCCGCCGTCAGTCCTTGGGCGGCGTCATCAGGTAGTCGGCGACAGGCACTTCCTCGCCGTTGACCGCGCGGACCGCCGCCTCCGACGTGATCCAGATTTGCCGGCCGGGAAGGTGCAGGGCAACGCCGAGAGTATCCCAGCCGGACTTCACCAGGGCCCGGTCAACCTCGCCTTGCTGGACCTGCTTTCCGAAGTCGACCGCGCGCTCGCCAACCTGGGCGACCGGCGAGAAGCTATAGCCGTAGTCGGACACCAAGCCGCTCACCAGGTCGCGGACGCCGACAAGGCCACCGCCGACATAGCCGAAGATGCGCGCCCCGGCCCACGCCCACCACTCGTCATCTTCGTCAGGTCCGCGCCCGAGGACCATTTCGGTCAGGACGGCCGGGATAATGTTGATCCAGAGCATGTTGATCGCGAAGCGCGGCGCATAGGCGACGCCCTTCTCGCCCAGCATCCGGACCTCATCCACGTTCATGTTCCAGGTCGAGTTGAAGTAGCTGTAGAACGCCGTGAACAGGCGCTTGAGCGGCCCGCCGCGCTGGATTTGCGCCAGGTCTTTCGTCCCGCCCGAGGACTGCGTCAGGCGCACGACGCTATCAGCGAAGGCGATGGACGCTTCCTCGTTTCCGTGCTCCGCCATGTGCTTCTCATAGGCGCCAATCCAGGTCGGGATCGCGACCGCGCGATCCATCATGGCAATCCCATAGAAGAAGCTGGCCTCCAGCTCCGCCGTGAGCGACTTCGGCCCGATCTGCTTTCGCATGTCGTTGATGTCGCGGTCGAAGGTCGTGAACCTCCCGGCCATGTAGGGCGAGACGTCGGTGATCCATTGGACCTTCTTGGCCATGCCCATCGGGTCGCCGTAGAACTTGGCGAGCCCCACGGCCGCCCACCGCTCGCCGAGGCGCGCGATCGACTGCGTGTAGCCCATGAACTGGACCGCCGCCGTCGAGAACTTCCAGCCCATGTTGAAGATCGTGACTCCGCCCCGGACGTGGTTGACGACACGGTCCAGCCAGTCGGCCTGGAGGACGTCGCCGGCCGCGACGTCCTTGATCCAGTCGTTGAGGGCGCGGTGATACTCCGGGCCCATCGTCTGCTTGATCGCCTCGACGACACGCTTGTCGTTGGCCAGCCGGTTCGCGTCCAGCAGGGCCTTGCGGTGCGTCAGGTCGTGGACGACGTCGCCCAGGTGTTCGAGCATGACATTGATGTCGATGCGGACCGGCTGGCCGGCGGAGCCGACCCGCTCTTTCGTGTGGCCCTTCCGCGTCGTCGGGCGGGAGAAGCCGCCGCTCAACATCTGCTTGGCGCGCTCTTCCGCCTGATAGGCATAGGCGCGTTCCGACCGCTCGCGGTCATACTTCAAGGGGTAGTAGCCGCCCTTGAACGTCCCGAAGGGCGTGACCACGGCCATCGGCTCAACCTTCTCAGGCACGATGCCGGTCATTTCGCGCTCGTGCGCGGCGATCCGGGGATAGAAGGTGTCCAGGTAGTCCCAGACCCCCTGAACGAAGCGCCAGTCCCGCTCATCCATCGCCCGGTCAAGGAGCGTCTGGAAGGTCGCCAAGCTGGCGTCCGTGCGGCCCGTCCAGCCTTCGACCAGAGCGGTCCGGTTCTCTTCGTTCCCCCAATTCAGAGCGATGGAAATGACCTGCCACTTCGACAGCGACGTCCCGACCTCGTCATAGAAGCGGCGCTCCAGGTGCATCTTCGCCCGCTCGACGCGGGAGTAGGACCGGAACAGGCCGCCGACCGCCTTGGCGACGTCGGCCATTTCGGCCGACTTGGCGTCGCCCGCCCGGTTGATCCCGTCATAGAGATAGCGCCAGGCCGGGCCCATGTCGGAGAAGCCGTCCAGCTCGCGCGCCATGGATTCGATCTTCCGGTGCGACGCGAAGAAGTTGTCCTTGAGCCGGCGGACGTTCTCCGTCAGCCGGTCGGTCGGCGGAATGTCCTTCCGGCGCTTTGTGCTGGAGACGATCGTGTCGAACAGCTCATCGGCCGCCGCGTCAAACTCGCGTTGCTCTTGATCGGCCAGGAGGCGCTTTTTCATCCGCCCCAGGTGCGCGATGTTGCGGATCGTGTCGTAGAGCCCCGACAGCTCGTCGACCGTCATGGTCGCATAATTCTGGCGGAAGGCTTCATCCATGAGCTTCGTCGGCGGGTCGATGTCATCGCCCTCCGCCCGGCGCTCTTCGATCCACTGGCGGAAGGCGACCCGGCGCCGAATCTCCCGGAGCGAAATCTGGCGATAGTCGACGCGCTCAAGGATGTCGTGGATCTGGTCGAGATAGTCCTGATCCATGCCCTTCAGCGTGCGGACGGAGCCGTAGCGGGCCATCAGCTTTTGCGCCTTGTCGACCATTTCCGCCGCATCGCGTGCGGCGCGGTAGAGGTGCAGGTTCAAGAGCTGGCGGAACTTCGCATCGAGCGCGGCCTTCGCGTCGCCCTTGAGAAGGGCGCGCTGCGCTTCACGGCCGGCTTGTTGTTCGGCCCGAAGGTGCAGGCTCGGCTTGATGTCCTTCGCCTTCCGGCGGCTCACTTCCTGCCTGGCATAGGCGATCATCGCGTCGCGCGACCAGGTCGACGTATCGCGCCCCGCCTTGCGCGCCAGCAGGCGAGCCTCCGTCTCCAGAAGCTCCGCCCGGCGCTCTTCATTGACGGCGTCCAGCGCCTCTTCCTGGATCGAGCCGTCGGACAGCATGTCGCCGTGCCGCTCGTTCATGATCCGGTCGACTTCAGCGTCCAGGCGCGCGTCCCTGACGCGGCGCTTGTCCCCGGCCGCCCGCAAGGCGTCCTGTTCAGCTTGGAGGCCCATGAGGGCGTCAATCAGGCTGGAGCCGCTGTCGAAGCCCACAAGGCCGGCCAGGGCCTCCGGGTGCATCCCACCATCGCGGGTGATGATCGGCGGCACGCCCTTGGGCAGGCGGGCCAGCACTTCCTCCGTCCCGTAGAGGTCGACGATCGCCTCGCGCGAGAGGATCGCCTCGCCCTTCCGCAGCATGGTCAGCGCGGCAATGTCGGGCTGCGTGTCGATGACCGACGCCAGCTCTTCCTTCAGCGTCCGGCGCTCAGCGTTCCATTCCCGCGTCCGCTTGCGGCGGACCTCTTCCATGACCTTGTCGGTCAGGCGGGCCGTGGCCGCCTCGTCGGCGGCCAGCACCGCCCGGTTATAGGCGTCGAACTCTTCGCGGGTCATGTCCGCGTCGGACGCCCGCTCGAAGATCGGATTGAGAGCCTGCGACAGCTTGGCCGCCTCAATCTCTTCGTCGGTCGCGATCAGGCGGTCGAACACCTCGCGGATTTCCGGGGTGAGCGTGACGTCCAGCGCCGAGAAGCGGCGGTAGATTGACACGAGCCACGCCTTGAAGCGGTCGAAGACGTCCCGCAGCGCCCGCGAGGGAGCCTTGCCCTCCATGAGGTAGGCTTCGAACCCGCGCGCGAACATCTCGTGATGCTCGACGCCGATTTGCTCGCCATCGGCCAGGCCCATCCACGACCGCACGGTCGCCAGGTCGGCCCGGATCGTGTCGCTGGCGAAGGGGTCGCCTGCGTCGAAGATCAGCTCTTCGAGCCACAGGTGGCCGCCCTCGTGCAGGAGGGTGGACAGGTCGCGCCCCTCGAAGAGGCGGATCAAGGCGCCGTCGTCGGAGAAGGTGATGTCGCCGCGCGCCGATTGCTCGAAGGAGCGAATGGAAACGCGGCTGTCATCGAAGAGGACGTAGTTGAAAGTCCCCTCGCCGCTGTTGCGCGACGTGCCGTCAAGAAACTTGATGCCCGCCGCGCCCGCCTCTCGCAGGGCGAGGGAGGCGGCCTTGTCGTTGGCGACACGGTCATCAATCGTGTTCTGGACCACGGCCCACCCGCCGCCGACCATGTCGTCAACCGGCTTGGCGAGGCTTTCCGATAGGTCGCGGTAGATGCGTTCGCCCGTCATCGCCGACGCCGCCCCAACGGCGTCTAGGTGCTCTTTCGCCAGCCCGACCACATATTCGCCCGCCGCGACGTCGCTGATGCCCCTCCGCTCCGCATGGCCCATGGCGCGGCGGTAGAGGTCGGCGTCGTTGTCGATGACGCCTTCCACTTGGGCGGGGTCGCCGTCGGACGCGGCCAGGGCCTTCTTGACGATCAGCGCAATGATGGGGTCTTCGATGGGCGGCGGCTTCGCGGGCGGCTGGATGCCGACCGCGCGAAGTGCGGCCTGGACCTTGGGCGGCTGTTCCGAATAGGGCGCGTCCCAGAGCAGATACTCGCCGTCTTCCGGAATCTCGACCTCATACAGGCGGCCGGGCTTCTCGACCGTGACGGAGCCGGCATCAGCAAGGGCCGTCGCATAGGCCGCGCGGAGGGCCGCCGATGCGGCCTCGCGCCGATCGCCGTTGCCGTCCGCGAAGACCGCCTCCTGGCTGTAGCGGTTGATGAGAAGGCCGAGGGCCTTGGCCGGCGACTGCTTGTCGTTGGTCACATCGAGGCGCAGGTCGTTGAGGACAGAGGCGAACGACCGCCAGCCCCAGGACGACGCCGCGCGCCCCATTTCCTCCGCCGTGACGGAGTCCAGCCTCATCGGCTTGGCGTTCAGCGCGGCGGCCATCGCGCCAAGCTCTTCCGGCGACCGCTCCAGGACGTTGAGAACGTCCTCACCGTCAAGCCGGACGTCGCGATAGCCGGACAGCACGTCGCGGTAATACTTGGCGACCTCCTTCTTGCCGGCGAAATACAGCCCCCAGCCGAACGCTTGCGCGCCCTCCCCCGTCCCAATGTTATCCAGCGAGAAGCTGTCGAAGATGTGCGGCGACCCGTGATAGGCCGGCTGTTGGAAGGTCCGGCCATCCGCGACCGCCTTTTCACCGGGCGGAACATCGACTATCTTCAGCTCTCCCCCCGGAGCGTTTCGGACGTGGGGAGCGAGGGTCGCCGCAGGGCGTGTCGCATCGCTCGCCGGGGGGAACTTCCGCATCGTCGCCGTCGCCAGGTCTTTCCGACCGACGCGGACCTCTTCGACATACAGGACGTGACCGTCCGGCAGGGTCTTCACAAACGCGACCAGGTCTTGGCCGCGATTGTTCTTCGCGCCGAAGACGACCTGATCCGGCGCCGCCAGAATGGTCGGGATCGAGAGGATGTCCTCTTCCGTGATCCCGACCTGCCCGCGCCGCTCTTCGCGCGCCGCGTCCCCATGCTGCTTGATGATGTGGTTGACCGCCGACGAGTCGATGCGGTGCGTGAACCCGGCGAGGTTGACGCCCGCCTCCTGGCCTTGCTTGACCAGCCAGTCCGACACCTCGCCCAGGTTGGCCTTGGCCTTGTGCGGACCGGGGGCGGCCGCGTCTTCGATCACCTTGGCGATTTCAGCGCGCGCGGCTTGCTCGTAGGTTTGGCCGTCCGGCTCCTGGGTCGACTGTTCCAGCGCCGCCTTGATGTCCGCGTTCGAGGCCGTCTCGACGTCGATGCCCAGCCGGGAAAGAAGCTCGTCGAGTTGGGCAACCGCCCGTGCGAAGTCGGCGCGGTTCTGATCGAGCGGCACGGCATAGCGGGCCGTGCCGGCAATCTCCGACCGGATCGCATCGAGAAGATCCTGCCCCGTGACGGGGTAGTAGTCGCCGGCCGCGTCCGGGGCGTCCGGAAAATAGCCGTTCTCCCACGCGGCGACGGCCGCGTCGCCGAGGGTCATGCCGCCATCGTTGTTGACCAGGCGCCGGCGGCCGGGCTTGCCCTTGTGCCAGCCGTCCGCATCCATGGCCGACAGCTCGCCGCCCTCATCGTTCAGGCCGCCGCGCTGGGCAAGGAACTCCAGAAGGCTTGGCCCGCGCTTGCCGGCCTGACGCCGGCCACGCCGTAGCGCGTCGATGACCAGGTCAGTGCGGCCGACCTTTTGCGCCGTCTGGAGCTGTTCGCCCAGGACTTGCCTGATAGTCACCCTGGACCGCGAGAAGGCGTCCCAGGCGTCTCCCCCGGCCCGCGTCGCGCGCGCCTCATAGCGGGCCGCCCAGAGGGCCGCGTAGCGGTTCGCCGCGTCGATTGTATAGCCAGCCTCGCGGGCCTGCTGAAAGACCGCATCATAGACCCGCTCGCCCGGAGAGCGGGCGACCGCTTCCTTGACCGATCGGTCGACGGCGTAGCGCGAGAACTCTTCCAGCGCCGCTTCCGGATCGTCCTGGAACGCCTTGGCCTCCCGCACCGACATTCCGGCGAGGCTCGTGCGGATGTCCTCGCGCAGGGCCTCATGGGCCCGAGGGGCGATGTCGGTCAGATAGGCCGACAGGGGGACGACAAGGTCGGCCCCAGCCATGGAGGCCGACGAGAATTGCTCCTGAAGGCCAGCGTCGTTGAGAAACTGTTGCTGTTCCGACGGCGCCAGCGATTGCAGGTAGGTCCGCATCGCCTCCGCCGGGATGAAGACGTCTCCGCCCTGGAGGCTTTCAGCGAACTCCCGCATGTGGTCGGGCGACCGCGCGAGCAGTGCGTTGTTGCCGACGATCGCGACCGCCTCGTCAAGATAGCTCGCCTGACGATAGGCGGCCTGGGCTTGCGCCTCGCGTTGCTGGCGGGCGTTCGAGATGTTCGCCAGGGCCCCGGCCCCGCCGAAGACGCCGGCTTGCAGGACGGTCCCGACGGCGGTTTGCATGGCCGCCTCCGGTCGCTCCTGCCAGAACTCGCCCCACGTCTTGTCAGGGTTGGCGATGGCCGTATCGAGGGCGTCCTGCGTCAGGGTGGCGACCTGTTCCAGGGGCAGGTCGCGCAGCAGCAGGCCACCGATGAATTGAGCGGCGCCGCCCTTGCCCAGCCGGTTGACCAGAAAGCCCATGGGGATGCGTTCGGTAACGACCTCGATAGCCGCCTCGCCGCCGGCGCCCAGCAGGGACTCACCGATCGTCCCGCCGCGCTCGCGATACCGGCCATAGGCTTCGGTCCCGGTTTGGCCGCCAGCGACCGCCAGACCGGCCCACGGGTTCTTTGTGCCGACCGCCACCGCGACGCCGGGGATGACGTCCAGGACGCTCCCAGCGCCGCCGTAGAGCCACCGGCTGGGGGCATAGCGGAAGTTGATGCGCTGGCTTTCCTCATCGAGGTTCAGGCGGGCAATCTCGCGACGCGCGACCTTGCCCTCGCCCATGACCGGCGAGAGGATGTCTTCCCACCCCTGATAGAGCCCCCAATAGGCCCGCTCCCAGGTGCGGCCGCGCGCCTTAAAGAAGTTGCCGACCACCGACCCCACAGTCGGATCGTGCCCCGGCAGGGCGCCCATGGTCGCGCCGCGCGACACATCCATCGGCCCCTTCGACTTGTCGCGCATCACCGGCCGGACAGTCCGCAGGGACGCCGCCGGCACGCTGAACCCGTCGCCATCCATCCAGAGCGTGCCGTCGGGAGCGACCCGCATGTAGCCACGCCCGCGTTCCGTCTCGAACCACGAGACGTCATCCGCAATGCGCTCCGTCGCCCGCGCGGCGGCTTGGTCGCGCTGATCTGCCCGATAGGTGCTCAGGACGGACTCAAGGGCCGACATGCCCTCAAGCTGATCGTGGACGACTTCCGCATTGCCCTCGCGGGCCACATAGGCCCGCGTGCGCGGCGAGCGCCCGAGGATCGAAGCGGCGCGAGCGCGCCGGTCGGCCAGGTCCAACTCCCGAAACTGATTTGAGGCCACAGCGGGCGGAACACCGGCCCGACGGCCAAGGGCTTGCGCTCGCGCCTCTTGGTCAGGATCGCGGCCAAAGGATTGCTGGACCCGCGCTTCCGCCGCATCGCGCTCGCGCTCTTCGAGAAAATCCCAGACGTTCTCAGGCATTACAGCACCCCGATTGCGCGGAGCGTGCGGAAGGCTTCGACGACCTCCGCCTCAGAGGGGGAGCGCCCGCCGTTCTTCTCCCGGTAGTCCTTGATGATCCGGGCGCGCGCAGCGTCCGGAATGTCGTCGTATCCCCTGGCCTTGCCCTGCGTCTCCCCAAACTCGAAGAGCGGTCGCCTGCCAGGCCCGAACATGCCGCCGGCAGTCGCCTCTTCGACCGCCAGCCGCGAGGCAAGGTCCATCAGCTCAGTATCGTCCAGGGGCTTGCCACGCGCCGCCGCGACGTCGGACGCGGTCCGGAACAGAGCCATCCGGTAGCGCGCCGACCTCGCGGGATCCTTGCGGATGCCCTGCGGCATGGCCACGGCCGCGACCCGGTTGACCTGTTCAAGCGACTGGCTCTGCTTCTTCCATTCGCCGTCGCCCCGGATCGCCTCTTCCTGACGCTTGGCCCAATATTTGTAGTCCTCGAAGCCCAGCTTCGGGAGGTATTGGGCCAGGTCGATCTTCTTGAAGCCTTCCGGGTCGGTAACGGCCAGGTCCATGATCCCGACCCAGACAGCCGGGTCGGCCGCCGTCTTCTGGCTGGCGTAGTGCTCCTTGATCGCCCGCTGCTGTTGCGGCGCCAGCTTCGACCACACGCTGGAGGGAATGGCCGTCCAGGTCTTCACCGAGCTGTCAGGTCCAAGATAGGGCTGGACCGCGTCCCAAGCGCGTCGCTCGTTCTCTTCCTTGACCGCGTTGCGCCGGGCCCATTCGGCCCGGCCGGCGGCACGGTATGCCTCGCGGCGCTCCCGGTCGCTACCGGCCGCCTTGTCGGCGAGGGCATAGACCTCTTCCAGCGTCAGGTCGCCGGGCGGAAGGCCCTGAAAGTTGCCGCCGATCTTGCCGTTGACCTTGCCGACATACTCCCGCGTTTCCTTGAAGGGGATGCCGGCCGCGAACCCGGCGCCGTCATCGACGCGCGGGTCGGGCAGCTTCAGCAGGCTCTTGTTCTTGCCGGACTTGTTGGTCCCGTTGATCCAGTCGTCGACCACCGCCGGCCCGGCGTTGTAAGCCGCCGCCGCCAGCATGACGTTGCCGTCATAGCGGGCCAGCATTTCGTTGAGATAGGCGGTCCCGATCTTCCGCTGATAGGCCGCGCCCTCAGGGGTCTTCGCGGTCATCAAGTCCGGGCGCCACTCGATACCCAGCCGTTGCGCCACGCCCTTCCCGGTGCTGGGTAGCACCTGCATCAGTCCTTGGGCCTTCTCCTGCCCCGCGCCGGTCCGCACGGTCGGTCCTTCGATCCCGACCGTGCCGTTGCTCTCGACGGAGACGATCGCCTCAACCAGGCTTTCCGACGCGGTGTCCATCGGCTGGGCAGCGCCGCCGGTCGGGCGGCCGTTCGCGAAGTCGTCAGCGTCGGCCTTGCGAACCTCTTCCTCCGCCGCCTCGCGCAGTTGAGCGGCACGGACCGGGTTGATGTAGCGCCCGCCCTCGCCGTCCAGGATCATGAGCCCCGCACGCGGGTCGCTGTCCAACTTCGAGGTGACGAGCTTGTCGTAAGCGTCCCCGGCCTGGAGGTCCAATTCGCGCTGAATGGCCTCGCCGCCGAAGCCATTGCGGTCCAGCCGATCGCGGCGCTCCGCACGAGCGGCGCCCAAGGCCGCCAGGGCCTTGTCGTTGTCGACGGTGTAGTAGCGGACGAAGTCGTCGGTCAGCGTGCCCTCGCGGGCCACCGAAACGCCGTCCTCGTAGACCACGCGCTGCTTGCCCGCATAGGCGTCGGTTTCCCGGACCGTTTCCAGCGCCTGCGTTCTGGTCAACTCTTCGTAGCGCCTGCGGGCTCGCGGATTGAGCTTCGCCGCCCGCTCCTGGCGATCCCGCTCAATCTCATCCTGCACATTCTGCACGGCTGTCACCGCGTCGTTGCCGCGCAGATTGTAGAAGCCGGCCTCTGGGTCATAGAGCTTGCTGTTCCGCACGCCCTGCCAGCCGTTGGCGGCGTCTTTTGCCGCGAAGTCGGCGCGGTGCTCTTCCAGCCGGTCGGCCATTTGCGCGGCCTGGGCAACCGCGCCGGCCGCACGGGCGGCCATGCGGAAGCTGTCGCCGCCATACTGCGAGAAGTCGGCGCGGAAGCTCTGGCCTTCTACCGGGATGCCGACTTGCGGCTGATAGCGGGGGATCGTGACCATCACCAGGCCCTCTTGACGACGAAGTCGGAGCCCGGCTTCCAGGTGTTGTGGTTGAGCTGGCCAAGGCCGCGTCGGCCGAGCAGCTTTTGAAGCGGGCTCGTGGTCGGCTTCAGGACGCGGGCCTCGTTGTCATAGGCGCTGATCTTGAGCCGGGTGTCGTAGCGGACCGCCAGGGCGTCCGCTTCCGCGAGGAAGGCGTCCTGTTCCTGAATGAGGCGGTTCGAGCCGCCGAACCCCGTGCCGCTTTCAGCGATGGCCGCCGCCTGGGCCCCGAGAAGTTGCCCGGCCATGCGCCGCTGCTGCAGCTCGCGGGCCGCGCCCTGATTTCCGACCAGTTGGGCGTTCTGGCGCGCGTGAGCGGCGCTGAACGACCGTTGACCGGCCGCCGCCGCCTCGTCGGCGACGGACCCGGCCATGCCAAAGGCGGTGCTTCCGAGGGATGCGATCCCGGCGACAGTCTCAAACCCTGACATTGACCCTAGACCACCTTTCCGCGTCGGCTCCGTCGGGGAAATAGGCGGTCATCACGCCTTCGGAACGGAACCCCAGCATTATCGCCCATCGCCGGGCCGGCTCGAACTCACAGGCCGTCACGGCCTCGATTCGCCGAAAGGGGGAGGTGTCGAAGTAGCGCCTGACAACGCGGGTGAGCGGGACCAGCGCCCGGCCGGCGTCGCGCGACAGAAGCGACCACGCAAGCCCCCGGCCAGGGGCTTGCGCCTGGACCCCGCCGATTCCGACCACGCCCCGCTCATCGCGCGCCGTCCAGGTCAGCCCGTTCATTTCGAGCGCGCGGCCGGCGGCGGGCGTCATCTGGTCGATCCATTCGGCCTGGGCAGGCTGGAGGTTCAGCTCCGCGAAGTCTTCGAGGCGGAAGGGGCTAACCCTCATAGGTCACAAGCTCAGGGAACAGGGCGAGCATGGTGAACGGAAAGGGCCCGTCCCCCTCCAGCGCAATCGTCGCCTGCCCTTCATAGTCCCCCGGAAACTGGACCTGCTTGTCGCCCGTGTAGAGCGGTGGGGCGGCGTCCATATCCATGCCGTGCAGCCGATACTCGATGACGTCGGTTGCGCCGAACGCCGGCCCGAGCGCACCGCCCAGGCTGTCCAGAAGGCGGATGTCGACCGAATGGACCCGCTTGGTCCGGGCTTGCGCCGTGCCCAGCATGGCGCCGGCGTCCAGGGGCATAAGGCGAGCGTTATATGGCATGGCCAGCCCGACCACGGCCTTCGTTGCCTCGACGTTCAGCTCAATCTCGCCGCCATCGACGATGCAGTCAGGATGCGCCGCACCGTTCGCCATGACCTGGACCGTCTCGCCCTCCAGGTGGCCAAGGCCGGACAGCGTTGTCGTTGCCGTGCCGTCATAGGTCAGGGCCGACGCCGCATAGATCGCGAGGGATCGGTCGTCGCCGGCCTCGTATTCCGCCGCGCGATACTCGACATAGCGCACATCGACGCCGTCAATCGTGCGCTTCACGATGACCCACAGATCATCCCGGCCGCCGTCAGGCGCCGGGATGACGGCCACGGATTCGACCTCGCCGGCCAGGTCATGAGGATGCCAGCCGACGACGTTGTCCTTGACCTGGAGGGTCAGCCCCCGAAGCTCGCCGTTGGCCAGCCCACACCAGAGCGTTTCATGGGGGTTCTGTTGCCAGGCGACCGACGTGACCGCCGCCGGCAGGACGCCGTGATACTTGTTCAGGTCGACGGCGTCCCAATTGTCCTCCTGGACCAGGAGCCGCAGCTTGCGGCCCAGCCGCTCGACGAAGACCACGCCGGCGCCACAGACGACAGGGTCGACGCCGACGCCGCCCCAGGCGGTTTGCGGATCCTGCTGGGTATTGCCGGGCCCATAGGGTTGCTGGGTCGTCTGGCTTTGCAGGACGTGCTCGCCGCCGTTGGTCCCGATGAAGAGGGCGTCCTGATAGGGCGTGATCCATTCGATGGGATTGCCCTGCGCCGACTGCACGGAAATCGAGACGGCGCTGTCAGGCCGGACCTCGCCATGCTCCATGGCCTTGAAGTCATCGAAGCCGCCGGAAACCGAGTGCCAGACGAACTGGTCGCGGGTGAAGGTCAGCCGCTCGCGGAAGAAACAGACGTTGTCGGGCCAGCCCTCGACTTCCGACCATGCCCCGAAGGCCCATCGGTGCGTCGCGTCCGTCGCCAGCTCGTCCGGCAGGCGCGACAGGACCGTCGCCGTGACAGACGTGCCCGACGAATAGCCGGCGATGCGGACCCAGCCATAACCGGCGTGCAGATACTCCCACTCCACCCCGATCGAGCCGACAGCGCCGTCGCCCTTCTGTTCCTCGCCGGTGCCGTCCCAATATCGGCCGCGCGTGTGGACGGGCAGGTCTTCACCGCAGATGGCCGGCTTGTCGGTCGTGTCGACCGGGCCGACCTGGGTGCATTTGTAGAACTTGAGCCCGGCCCGGCGGATGTCGTTGACGTCGGTAGACGTGCGGACCTGCCACGCCTTCACGTCCGCCCCGTCCTCCAGCTCCAGCCGGAACAGCGCGCCGACATGGTCGGCCTGAAAGATCGCCTCCGAGGCCGTGATCGTGACCGTCCCGCCGACCGTCATGGTCCCCGTCGCGGTCACGGTGATCGACTCGTCAAGGTTCTCATCCTTGAACGGTCCGCCGTCCGGCTCGAACTCCGCCATGACCCATTTCGTATTCGACAGCCGGGTCAGCGTGCGCGGCTTGTGGCCGCGACACGCGAGATAGATCACGTCGCCGGATTGCTCATAGCGGACCCCGAACGAGCCATCGTCCCGCGTCAGGTCGGCCGTCAGGTAGGGCGAGGGGATTTCATAGATGTCCCCGGTCAGGGGATACCAATACGCCCCGGCCGGCGGCGCTTGGTTCGTGTGCGCCTGGACGCAGTAGTAGCTCACACCGGCGTCAGCCGCGAGGTCGCCGACTTCATAGGCCGTCAGGCTGGACCAGGCCGAGACGGTCCCGGTCACGAAGCGCCCGCGCGAGCGGTAGAAGCGGATATAGCCGTCGCCGAACTCCAGAAGGAAGGCGTCGGCCTGGGAGAACACGAAGGGCGCCAGCCACGCCCGGCCGCTCTTCACCGCCCCGACATAGACCGTCCCACCGGCGCGCTGGAGCGCGCCCTGCACGCGCGGGATCATGTTGGAGCTGGCGGCGAGCCCGGCCTGCCACTTCTCCAGGTCAGGACGGCCGCCCAGGAGCGGCGACAGAACGCCGGCATTGAAGCTCGTGAAGGCGGGATTGGCGCGCGTCATAGGCGGGACAGCACCCAACTTCCATCAGCGCGGCCTTCCGGCGCGCGTTCGATCGCATTGGCGCGGGCGGCCTCGCGCATGACGACCTGAAACTCATCGAGGGCGTCCTTTTTCTTGGAGCCCGATTGCGTGAACTTCTCCGCCAGGTCGGCGGCCAGCCGGCAGGCCAGGGCCTCGTCGAAGAGAGGATCCCACAGGGCCGTATTCGTCTCGCGCGCGACATATCGGACGTCCAACGGCGCGGGCAGATTCGTCAGCAGGCGGCGGCCCTCAACGGAAAACGCGGCGCGCGGCTCCGTCTCATAGTCGGTCGTGCCGAACGCGACGTAGGAGCCGCCCACTTCGATCAGGCGCAGGCACTCGTCAGGCAGGGGGAAGGCCCGGTCATAGCCCCATTCCGGCGGCGACGTGTCGGCCGACAGGCGGGCGCGGCGCATGGCGAACGTCCAGGGCGCGGCGCGCAAGAGCAGGTCGCGCACAGGCGCGAACCGGCTCTTGAGCCACCGGGCGGCTTCGCTGGGATCGTCGAAGCTGGCGACGCCCTGCTTGCCCAGCTTGAAGAGCGCGCTGTTGCCAACGACGGTTTCCGATGCGGCCATCAGACAGTGGCTCCGATTTCGGCCAGGTGCCCCGTGACCATGATCGTGTGAAAGTCGGTGTGGTTCTGGTCGGTCCAGCGCGGACCCGCGACCCAGAGGGCGAGCTGGCTGGCGCGCGGTTGGGCGAGCGATCCGGCGTTGTTGTAGCCGCCCAGCCAGATCGAATGGGTCGGCAACGAAGAGCCCGGCGTCGTCAGGGCCGCTGGCGTGCCCGGAACACCGTTCTTGACCGCCCGGCCGTTGGTCCCGTCCGTCTCGATGATGGTCAGGCCACGGCTGTCAGCGACAGCGCCAAGCCCCGTCTGCCCGGAGTTGAGCGCGCCCGAAATCATGCCGGCGCCAGAGCGCGGCGTGACGATCAGGTTTTGCGTCGCACCCGTTTGGGCCCCGGCGGCCCGCGTGGTCGCCCCGACGTCGGTCCGCTCATAGACCCCCAGCAGCATCGACGTGCCGGTCATGCCGGTCACGGGCGTCGCGTGCGTCGACGGGATGAACCCCGTGTCGATGTAGTCGTTCGAGCCGTCGAAGGCGTAGCCGCGATCAGCGGTGAAGGTCGGCGCATCGCCCAGCGTGCCCACCCGAGAGGGGGCCTTCCAGTCAACGCGGGCGGCTTGCGCCGTCTCCGCCGCGATCAGGCCAAGGGCGTCGATCTTCGACCAGAGGCCGGCCTCTTTCAGCCGGTCAATGTCGCGGTTGATGATGGCCGCTCGCCGGGCCGTGGGCGCCGTTGTGAAGGCGGCGAATAGCGCCTCCGATTCCGGCAGAAGCGCCCGACGACTGACCAGCGTGAGCCCAATGCCCACGCCGATCATCAGACAAACCCCGTGATGCCCGTTGCCGTGGTCGCCGCCGCGACGCGCTTGACGACGCCGGGAAAGAAGCCCGCCGGAACGGTCAGGGTGTATGCCGTGCCCGTCTCGTCGCGAACGACCAGGGAGCCGCCCACGGCGATCAGCAGACCGCGCACGGGGACGGCGAGGTCGGTGTCGGCCGGCGTGATCGGGAAGAAGCGCCGGGCCGTGAAGTTGGAAGGGTGCGCGCCGGTGCTCATGGATCAGCTCGCCGGGAAGGTGTCTTCGATGATCTTGTGCGTCACGGCCTCCAGGGCGTTGAGCACGTCCTGGCGGGTCATGCCCGCCACGGCTTGCTCTACCCTGAACTCCATGACGGCGCCGGTCGTCGACGTGTTCTTGGTCACGTCCTTCGCCAGCTTGCCGCCCAGGGCGACCCCATAGAACTTGTCCGCCATATCACGGCCTCCAGGATGGCGGCCCCCGCGCTAGGCGGGGGCCTTGAGGGGTCAGTTGCCCGCGCAGAGGCGGACGCGAAGGGCCAGCGTTCCGGCGCCAGAGCCGACGGTGTTGCCGGTGGCGGCGATGTCGTAGTCCTTCTGCGGATCGGCGCTCAGGCCGAGCCATTCCCAGACGCGCTTCTCCGCCTTGTCGATGTTCGCCGCGGCGTCGTGATAGAGCACGTCGCGGAAGGCGACGGCGCTGGAGACGTCGAGGCCATCGGCGAAGACGTCCTTCGACACGACCGCACCGCCATAGGCGGCGGTCTCGTAGATGCCGACGTCGTAGTCCGTGCCGCCGGTGATCGCGTCGTTGGCGAGCATGATCTCGCTGATGCGATCGGACGACCGAACCCGGACGAAGCGGTAGACGGAAGCGTTGTCATCGGCCGCCGCGACTTCGCAGACCCCGACCGTTTCGATCAGGGTGCCGCGAGCCAGGTGCGGGTTGGACAGAACGCGGGGCGTGCTGTCAGCGCCGGTAACGACGGTGCTCTTGGTGTTGGCGACTGCCATGGTCTTTTTCCTTCAGCCTGGCTGGGTTTAGATCGTGTCGTCGCAGGCGATCTGGACGACCTTCTTCTCTTCGGTCCGGGTGGCGCCGACCGTGAGCGAGCCCGAGATTTCGGTCGGGTTGCCCTTGAGGTCGCGACGCGGGCCGATGTCCGTGGCGATGTCGCCCCAGACGCCCAGAGCCAGGCCGCTCTTGGCGTAGACCGGGATCAGGTCGTTGCCGCCGCTGCGGAGGCCGTTGACGCGCTCGCAGTGGACGAACTCGATGCCCAGGAAGCGCATGATCTTGCCGTCCTTCATCACCGGCTTGTCGCCGCCGTTGAAGTCCGCACTGGTGATCTGCACTTCGTTGAAGAGGGCGTCGTGCTGGACCGCGTTGACGACGCAGATGATCGGGTCGGCTTCGAGGTCGACCTCGTTGGCCATCAGGATCTTCTTGGACGCGCGCAGCTTCATGACGTTGAGCGGAGTGCCGGCGCCGCCGACGTTGACGCCGACTTGCTGGCCAGCCGGGAAGCTGACGGTCGTGCCGCCTTGCTCGCCGGTCTTGGCGTCGGCGAAGAAGGCCCGGAGGATTTCGTCGTCGATGCGCCGGCCCAGCGCGTTGTTGCAGCTCTGCACGAGCGGGTTCTGCGGGTCGCTGATGGACTGGAGGGTATCCAGATCATCGACGACTTCCGACCAGTCGAAGAACCGGGGATAGGCCCAGCGCCGATCAGTCGGGGTGTTGGCGGCGGTCTTCGGCTCGTTGCGGGCGAAACGCTCCGTCGCTTCCGAGACGCCGTATTGATCCACGGGCGAGGCGGCCTTGCCCTTCATGGGCGAGGTCATGACGTGGGGGCGGAGCTTCGATCCGCGCTGTTGCAGCAGGAGCGAGACGGTCGAAGCGAACTGAACGCGATAGTGACCGGGCAGGTCAACCATGGGGATTTCTCCAGAAAGGGTTGTTGCTGGCCGGCTTGTTCCGTCGCATGACGGGTCCGATTACGCCGGGCCGCTGGTCCCTTCCGGGCTTGTTCAGCCGTGCCCCTGTCCCGCTGGCCGCTGACCGTTGACGATCCAGTCGGTATAGGCGCCCGCCACGTCGAGAACCTGCGAAGGCTCACGATCGGAACGGTGCGCTAATTCTACCATGCGGAGCCGCACAAGCGCCTCGAATGGCTGGACGGCCGCCTTTTTGGCGGCCTCCAGCACCTTATCATCGTCGCCGGGGCGCTCTTGACGGGAGCGGCTCATGCGCCCTGCCCCGCGATTTCCGTCAGGCGGGCCCATTCGGCCTTCTCGTCCGCGCCGCCGTTCATCCAGCGCGTCTGCCACCCGGTGTCCTTCTTCAGGGTGTCCATGCGGGCCTTGGCTTGTTCAGCCGTCATGGCGAACTTGGGCTTGGCGTCCGGCTTGACGAAGGTGTCGTCGGCCTGGGCTTTGCCGATGGCGGCGAACAGCTCGACGGTGCGCTTCGTGCCGAGGGCGTCTTCGATCGCCAACATGGCGTCCGCGTCGACGCCGTAGGTCGTCGCCCCGCGCCGGAAGAACTCCGCATTGGCGTCGAACTGGGCGCCCCAGTCGGCCTTCAGCGCGGTCCAGTCGGCCTGGGCCTGCTGTTCCTTCTCCGTCGCGGCGGCGGTGGCCCGCCCCGAAACATACTCGTTCCACTTTTCCGCCAGGACGGCGGCTTTGGCCTTCCCGACGCCGGCGCCGTGCAGCCATTCAGCCACCTTGCCCGCGAACTCAGGATCGGAGCCTTGCAGCTCGCCGAACCCGTAGCCGTCGGGCGTCTCCGGGCGTCCGAGCGCGGCATAGACGCGGTCGAAGCCTTCCGCATCATCATCGCCCGACGGCAGGAGGACGCGCTGCTTGTCGTCGAACAGGCGGCGCTCCAGGCTCGCGAACGATGCGCCGAGGGCGTTCAGATCCTTGAACCCCTTGCGCTCGATATAGGCGCGCGTCTCAGCGTCGCTGAAGCTGTCCAGGAAGGGGTTGGGGCCCGGAACGGCCTTCGGGTCGGCGGGCGCCGGGTTGCCATCCGCACCGGGCGCGGGATCGGCCGGCGGGTTGGCCGCCGGGTCGGCGGCGGGCGGCGCACCGGCGTCGCCGGACAGCAGGCTCGCAATGCTCGTGTCGGTCATTCTTCGTCTTCCGAGAGGTTGAGGAGGATGCGCTCGTCCAGGTCAATCATTGCCCGGATGCGATTGAAGACCTCCTGGCGGCCGATCATTCGGCCCGTCTGGAGGGGGTCGGCCCGCCCCTCGCGGTCCGTCATGACCGGAGCCTCAGGGACGCGGCAGAACCGCTTGAGGTCGGCCAGAACGGCGGAGGGGTGGCCAACAGCGCCATTGCCGAAGGTGGCGAGATAGGCGCGCTTTCGCGCCGAGAGGCGCTTGATCTGGGTCAGCATTATGCGGGGATCACCGGCGGAGCCACCTGGGCAGGCGACGCGCCCAGCAGGGCTTGTGCCCCGGCCGCGTCCTTGGCGGTGCTGGCGGCCAGCGCACCCGCGCCCAGAATGGTCTTCAGTTGGTCGGTCGAGACGCGCTCAGCCTCAAGCGCCGCCATTTCGTCCGGGGTCCGGAGGATGTCGACCGGGGCGCCGCGCACTTCCGCGAGGCGACGCAGCGCGACGTCACCGCGAATGACCGACACCGCCGCCGGGTCGAACTGCGCCACGCTGGCGGCGTCCTCCAGGAGGCGAAGGATCGCGACCCCTTGGTCGGCGCGCTGCGCCTTGGCGAGGGGCGAGGTGTATTCGATCGAGACTTCCGCGTCATAGAGGAAGTCGGGCAGGTCGGGCAGCAGGCCGTTGCGGGCGAGAATATCCAGCTCCGCTTCGATGAGCGGCCCCAGCATTTCCGATTGCAGCCGGCCCATGGTCGGAGCCAGTAGCGCGCCCTTCTCTTGGGCGCGCATCATCGCCTCCGTCGCCGTCATCTGCCCCGGCTTGTCGACGAGCACCTGGAACAGCGTGACGAGGAACGCCTCATTGATCGTCGACCGGGTATCGAGGACCATTTCCATCGTGATCGGCATGTTGCCGCCGACTTCGAGCGCCTTCACCCGCTCGCGGCCGTCGAAGTCGATGCCGCCATGAATGAGGGCGTTGGGCGCCAGCTTGAACGGCGTGAGCCCGTCGTCGCTCAGCAGCAGGGGCGGCTCCGCATGGAGTTGCCCGGCCCTCATCAGCGACTTGGCCTGTTCATTGACCATCTTGATGTCGGGCAGGACGGTCATGGCCGGGCCGCGACCGTAAATCTCGCGCGGCGCCATCTTGTAGCGGGCGATCGCGTAGGGGAACTTCCGATAGCCCCGTTCGCGCAGCAGCTTCCGCTCTTCGAAGCTGACGTAATAGGAGGCGTTCGCCATCCCCTGATAGTCGGCCCGCGACCAATCCGCGTCTTCGCGCGGCTGGACGCAATGGATCAGCTCGAACCGCCGGTGCGGTTCCTTCTCAGCGCACTTGGCGATGGCGGCCGGCGTCTCGTCGCCGAACATCTGGACCCACTGGCGAGCCTCCAGCTCAAACTTCCGGTGGACCGTGTCGATCATCCCCTGATGATTCTCAGCCCACCAGGTCTCAGCGAAGGGGATGGAGCGATACCGCACGCCCCGGCCGGGGTCTTCATCCACGAAGATCGAGCCGTTGCCGAACGCCCCGAGCCCCGTATAGGTCGTGCTCGCCTCACTCGCGAAGTTGGAGCGCGGCGCATAGCGGGCCCGGAACAGCGCCTTGTTGACCTCTTGCAGGGCGGCCTGCACGTCCGGCGCAAGCTCCGCGAAGGGCAGGCCCGCGACCGTCAGCTCGTGCCAGGTCGACGCGCGCGGCGTCACCAGGTCGTCGATCGCCGAGGCGAACTTGTCCAGGGCGAGGGCGGCCGTGCTGTCGAAGACCTTTTCGTTGCGCTTGATCCCGCGTTCGGTCTTCACGTTGTGGAAATTCTGATGCGTCGGCAGGACGCGCTCAGCCACTTCCTGACAATGGTTGTCCAGGTTCGCCCGGTCGGCCTCCATGGCCGCCTGACTGGTGAGGATGCGGTCGGCGCGGGTGTCGGCCATCAGCGGGCAATCGCCTCCACGACGGCGGCGAAGATTCGGCCGCGCACGGTTTGCTCCCAACGCTCGCCGTCGAACGCCGGCACATGGCCGGGATGATCCATCACGGTCTTCGCCTGCGACGCCCACAGGACGCGCTCACGGTCGGTGAGGTCGGCCCATGCCGCCGACCGCTCTTCCGGCTCCAGGCGGGAATCGCTCCAGGCCGTGACGGCCGCCCAGGCCGTCCGCGCGACCTCCCACGCCAGGTCCGGCAGGGAGCCGCCGGCCTTGTCGTCGCCGTCGTGGTCAAGCGCGGACAGGTCGGCGGGGCGGTCATCGTGGCCCGCCCCGCCTGTCAGCGAGGCTGCGTCGGTCAGCGCAGCCTCATCCGGCGTCGGTGCGGACGCCGGGGACGCAGCCTTTCGGCCGGCGCCCTTACCCTTGTTCGTGCCCATCAAGCATCCTCCAGCATGGCGTCGAAGGCGCCGGCGATCCGGACGGCCATGTCGGCGGCCGAGTCCCACGGCGGCGGCGCGGAATCGCGGAAGGTGGCGGCGACGTCGTCGACCATGACGGTCGCCTTGACGATCAGGTCATCGAGCCCCGGCCGGCGGTCGCGAAAGTGGAAGAGGTCCGCGAGGCCGTCCTCGCCGTATTCGACACCCAGGCGCACGGACACCTCAATCTCCCGGTCCGTCAGCCCGGCCAAGGCCGCTTCGATGGCGGCCTTGAAGTCCTCCGGGCACATCAGGCGCCCTGCCCCATCAGCATCTTCACGGCGACGCCGCCGGCCGAACGGCCGTAGCTGTTGGACATGAAGGTCGAGGCCCGGCCCTTCCGGCGGCGCAGGGTGTCGTTCTCTTCCGCCGCGATACGGACGTCGTTGACGGTCGGCGGCGGGGGAGCGGGTCGAGGGGCGCGCGGGGTGTCAGGTTGCATGGCAAGCCCTATCGGAACGGTGAGGCCCTATTATCCCACGTCCGCGCGCGACTACGTCGTCCAGGGGGTATCTGGAGCGGCGCTATCCCAGCCCTCGCGCGAGGCGCTAGGCCGCTCTAGCCGGTCCAGAACGCGGCCCAGAAGGGACAGGTTGTCGACCTCGTCGTCATGCTTGCCGGCCGGGAAGGCCACGCACTCGTCGATGAAGCAGTCGCCGTCGCTGTCATCGCGCACATGGATGCGCCCTTCGTTGACCAGGCTTTGCGCCGCACGGGCGCGCGTCGCCTTGTCGTTGATCGAGGGGAGCCATTGGAGCGCGCAGGAGACGCGCTCTTCCCGCATCTTGGCCATGAGCTGGGGCTCAATCGCCTTCTGGATCACGCCCGCCTCGCCGATCCACCGGCGGAGGCCGCCGTATCTGTTGCGGTATTCCCGCATCATTTCGACCTGTTGGCGGATCCAGCCATCGCTTGCCGTCTGCCCTCGCCAGCTCGCCACCCGCCAGACGTGGTGAGCGGGATCGACACCCCAGATCGTCAGGACGGTCCAGTCGCCGCCCTTGTCGGTCACGGCGTAGTCGCTCGTCCCGTAGAGGATCAGGCTTCGCGGAAGGTCCGCGTCGTCATGACGGAACCGCCTGAACAGGGAGCGCCCGAAGTAGGTTCCTTCGTCCGGCTTGGGCCGCTGCTGATACAGGGCCGACCAGGTCCGGGGGTTGGCCTTGAACTGCCCCCAATGGCTCTCAGGCCAGTATTCCGGCCAGAGGTATTCACCGACGCGGCGGCCAAGCGGATCGTCCGGGCGTTCGGCCTGGGCAGGGATGTTGACCACCTCCCAGACCTCGCCGTCGCGGCACAGGACCGGCCCGGACTGGCCATCATAGTCCGGGGGCAGGATCGAACCGGCCAGGTCGTCTTCATGCCAGCGCGTCTGGATCAGGATGATGGCGGCATTTGCCTTCAAGCGGGTGCGGACCGAGTCGTCGAACTCCTCCTTGGTCCGGGCGCGGATCGTCTCGCTGTCCGCCTCCTCGCGCCCCTTCACCGGGTCGTCAATGACGATCAGGTCGGCACGGTTGCCGGTGATGCCGGCGCGGATGCCGCCGCCCATCCAGCCGGACCCGTTGGTCAGCTCCCACTCTTCAGCCGCCTTGGTTTCCGACGACAGGCCGACCCCGAAGATGTCATTGAAGACCTTTTGGCGCACCACCGCGCGGGCCTTGCGGCCCCGCTTGCGAACCTGGGTCGTGCTGTAGGTCGCGGCGATGACGTTGCGGCCCGCCTTGCGCCCCAGATACCACGGAGTGAACAGATCGACGGCGTAGGTCGACTTCGCGGCGCCCGGAGGCATGAAGCCCATGAGGCGCTTGATGTCGCCCCGCTCGACGGCTTCCAGCTTCTCAATCCACAGGCGGTGGTGATCGGCCAAGTGCGCGTCTCGTATGGCAGGTATGGCAACCCCGTCGTCGGCGTCCTCCGCCGACACGCCCGGAATCTCGACGATCCCGCAGAAGGCCGCGAAGCTGTCGCGAGCGTCCGCGCAGTTGAGCGCGTGCAGGGCGTCCATAGGGTCGGCTTCGGCCAGGCTCATACTTCGCCCTTCATCACCGCGACCAGGGCCGCGCGCGCCTTCGCCCGCCTCTCAGGGCTCATGCTGGCGGCCTCTTCCGTCAGGTCGGCAACGCCAACCGTGCCGCTCAAGACCAGCTTCTTGCCCTCCAGGTGTTCCAGCAGGGCCACGAGCGCCCCGCGCTTGTCCGACAGCTTGAACCGGGTGCGGCGCACCGGCCGGGCGTTCTCGCCCTTGCCGTCCATGAACTCCTCGACGGTCAGCTCGCCAATGGCCGCAGCCTTGTCGCGATCCAGGCCCGAGAAGTCGAAGACGATGGAGCCGTCCTCCTGAACGGTCGTGTAGTCGGCCATATTGGCGAAGCCGAGCAGGCCCAACTCCTGGACGACGCGATCGGTCGTGATCCGGGTGCGCTCACTACGCTCCGCCTTCAGCGTCGCGATGTGATCGGCGATGTGGGGTTTCCTTAGGTTCTCCGAGGCGATGGAAGTGGCCGTCCGGCGGCTGTAGCCGGCCCTTATGGCGGCTTGCGTGCCGTTGAGGTCGACGAGGTATTCCTCGCAGAAGCGGGCCTCCTTGGCCGTCAGGTTGCGCTCGTCGCTCATGGCGCCGCGCTCCTGCCCAGGTCATGCAGCGGGGTCACGGTGTCGCGCCCGCACCGGTCGCACAGGCCAGTGACGCCGCGAGCCTTGCCGGCGGCATACTGGACCGTCGCTTCGACCTGGCTGGCGGTCAGGAGAAGCCCGAAGTCTTCCTTGAGGATGGCCCCGATGTCGGCAATGGCCTTGGTCCGGGCGGCGGGTGAGTGGTCGGTCAATCGGTCCTCGATGTCAGGTCCGGCGCAGCTTGTCCTCGTTGCGCCTGTTGGCGAGGGCGCAGCGGGCGCGGAACTCCTGGACGGACGTTTCTTCCAGCTCGACGGTTAGAGCCGCCACATCGGACGAGACGGTCGCGAAGTCGGCCGTCAGGTCGTCGAAGTCGGACTGGAGGGAATCGTGCTCCCCCAGCCAGTAAAGCGCCTCCGCTTGGAGCGTCGCCGCGTCGGTGGGATCGTTCGGATCCAGGGCGGCGATGTCATCGGCGGTCAGAGGCATGGGTCATCATCGGAACGGCGCGGGTCCATTTTACCAGCCAGCCCCTCCCACAACTTGCGTTCGCTGGCGTTCGGCCGCCGGTGAGCCTTCCGGTTATGATCCTCGCAGTAGGTTCCCGACGCCGGGGCGCCGCAGAACAGCATGACCCCCTCGTGGTCGGGATCGAGCGGCCAGTGGCACTCGCCGGCTTCCAGATGCTCCAGGCGCACGGACCGGGTTTCGATCACTGGCGGCGGCTTTGGCTTGCGATCCTCAAGCGGCACGACAACCAGCGTCGCCGGTCGCTTCCACCCGAGGCGGTCGACCTTGTTGCCGACGGAGCCCTTGGTCGTCGCCATCTGGCGCGCGATCATTTCCAGGCTCAGGCCCGCCTCAAACTCCCGCCTCAACCTGTCGACCCTCTCCGGGGGCCAGACCGACCGCTTACGCCCAGACCGAACCGACATCACCGCTTCACCCATCGCCACCTTCGCACCAAGGACCGACCAGCGTGACAGCGTGACGCCCCCTTAAGGGGGGCTGTCACGTAACGTCACGGTCGCGGGGCGCGTGACAGCGTGTGACTTGTCACAGACTGTCACGCTGTAACGCCCCTCAGACCAGCCAGAGGACATCGCCGCTCACCCGAATTTTCCCTTTGGAAACAAGCCCGCTGATGGCGCGGGCGATCCTCGCGCGCGTCGCGCCCTGCGCTCTCGCAGCCGCGTCAGCGCCGGCCGTTACAACGTCGTCTCCGACCAGATCGGCGCAGAGGCCGAGGGCCAGCGCACGGGCGCGCACGTCCGATCTTGTAACGCCCTTCGCGGCCGGCCCGGCTTGTTCGGACGGCGGAATGGCGGTGTGGGGGCCATTATCGGTGAGCCAGTTGACCGCCCGAAGCATCACCCCCTCATGGGCGGTGAGGGACACCCGCCGAGGCTTGGCCGCTACGGCGCCTTTGTCGTTGGTCAGCTTGACGATGCAGGTGTTGATCGGCTCGCCGTCTTCGTCCTCGCCCAGGTGGACCTCTTCCAGGTGGAAGCCCAGGACGCCGCCGTCTGGACCGTTCTTGACCTTCGTGAACTCGATGAGGCGAAGGTGCGGATCGTCGGCCGACCGCGTGACGGTGATCGTCGCGTCCGAGGCCGCGTCGATCCCGGACCAGCCACGAATCCCGCTGTTTCCGCCGCTCTTGCCATGGTGCGCCACGACGAGGACGAGACAGTCCAGCTCGCGCTCGATGTCCTGCAGGACGGCGACGGCCTCGCTCATCTGCTGGCTGCTGTTCTCTTCCACGCCGGGCAGGCCGCGCGAGAAGGTGTCCAGCACCACGACGCCCAGGCGGTGGCCGGCGGCCTCGAACGCCTCCCGCGCCAGCCGCGCGCCCGCCAGGAAATCGGCGACATTGTCCGGGTCCAGGAGGTTGACCTTGCCCGTGACCAGCTTGAACGGCGGATCGTCTCGCGGGGTCCATTGCGCCTTCTGCGCCGCGCCCTTCATCCACCCGAGGGCCCGGTTGTTGACCCCGTCCGGATCCTCCGCCGCGATGTAGAGCACGCCACAGGCGTTGACCTGGCGCTTCCAGCAGTAGGGAGCCCCACAGGCCAGACGCATCATGGCGTCCAGCGCCACGAAGGTCTTTCCGGCCCGAGAGGCGCCGGCGATGAACGCCACGCCTCGGGCCGGCAGGACGCCCTTGATGAGGTAGGGGCGCGTCACCGGCTTCAGCTCGCCGATGCTTCTGAACTGGAAGGCCGTCTCGCGCTCGAAGGCCAGCGTCAGGGGCGGGAAGTCGGTCAAGCGCCAGTCTCCATGAGAACGTCATTCCAGTCTTTGCCGTCAGGGGCGGGGTCGATCCGCACGTCGCAGATGCGACGACAGCGGATCGCCAGGTCTTGGGCGGCCTCCATTCCGGGCCGGTCCCCGTCGGCGGCGACGATCAGCGTCTTCACGCCAGCCGGCGGCCGAAAGCTCTTCATCAGCGACGTCGTCAGGAGCGGCCACGTCGGCACGCCCTTGATCGTCGAATAGGAACCGCAGGACTCCAGCCCCTCACCAACCGCGAGGACGCCGTCGGACGGTGCGCCAATGCGGACGGCGCCGCACCGCACGGGCCCGAACATCAGCCGCGAGCGCCGGCCGAACGCCTTGGAGCCATCAGCGGTGACATAGGTGCAGTGCAGACCCATGGGGTCGCCCCGCTCATCACGGACCAGTGCGACCATGGCGCCGTGCGGCGGCAACGGCGGGCGCTCGTCGCCCTCAGGTCGTGGCTTGTGGCGGGGGCAGGCGGGCGCCCAACGGATGTCATCCGCCTCCAGGATCAGCCCCCGCTTGTAGAGGTAGGTTTCAGCCCAAGAGCCGGCGAGCGGCTGGGTCGACCGCCAGATGTCCCGGCAGAAGGCCAGGTCACGGGCCTTGGCTTCCCGGTCGCGGCGCTCGCGCTCGCGCTTCTGGCGCTCCAGCTCGAAGGACGACGTCTTCCGGTCGGCCCGCGCCTCGATGCCCAGGTGCGCGCAGATCGCAAGGCCGGGGTCGCCAGCGTGCGAGTAGTAGAGGATGCGCCCGTCTTCCGTCTCGCGCAGGCTCAGCGAGCGATCCCGGCGACTATGGCCGGGCCCCGGAACGACAGCGCGGCGGCCTCCGTCATAGAGGTCGCCGCCGAGCCGTCTGACAATGCTGTGGAGGTCGACGCCCCCGGACATTTAGGCCGACGCCCTCATGTCATCGGCCATCGCCTTGACGCGCTGCACTTCCAGGGTCCGGACCCGATCCGCTCGCGGCGTCTCAGCGATCGTCGCCAACAGCTCGAGCGTGACGTCGGTGTGCCCCCTCGCCTGGCAGGCTTTCACGAAGGCCAGCCAGGCCCGCGCCGGCAGCATTTCGCCGCCCCACCAGCGCCGGACCAGCACCGGCGTCGCCGCGCATCCGTGTTCGGCCAGGGCCGAACCCAGATCGCTTGCCTTCGGAAAGAGCCTCAACAGCTCTGCGAACGTCTTGGCCATGTGGCCTCCTTCGCCCATTGCGAGAAACGATAACCGTCTTATCGCTCTCAGTGGGGGAAAGCAATCAGACTGTTATCGCCCCTGTGCATAGATTGGGGATGGGACGATAGGAGTTACCTCAGATGGATCAGTCAGAACGCTTGCGGCAGGCCAGGATCAAAGCCGGCTTCGCCACCGCCGCCGACGCCGCCAGGCGCTTTGGCTGGAATCCGGCGGCCTACCGCCACCACGAGAACGGAACGGCCGGATGGAAGCCCGAGCGCGCGAAGGAATACGCCCAGGCGTTCGGCGTCTCGACGGCATGGCTCATGTATGGAGCGCCGGGCGTCGCGGCCGAAACCATGGTCGGCAGCGGACTTCGCCCCGTCCCCGTGGTCGGCGAAGTCGCGGCCGGCTACTGGCTGGAGGCGGCCGGCGAGCCGCAGGAGGTCACGGAGTATCTACCCCTCGCCGTGCCGGGCTACGAGCGCGCCACCCTTCGCGCGCTTGTGGTCAAGGGGCCGTCGATGAACGTCTACTACCCAGAGGGGCGATATGTCGTCTATGTCCCGCCCGAAGAGGCAGGTGTCAGGGACGGCGACCATGTGATCGTGCGTCGGTCCCGGTCGGGTCTCTTCGAGACGACGATCAAGGAACTGGTCCAGAGGGACGGCCAGATCCAGCTTTGGCCCCGGTCGACGGACACGAACCATCAGGCCCCGATCATCCTGGACGGCGGCGACGAGCTGACGCAGGACGGCGCCGAGATCATCGGTGTCGTCGTGGCCGACTACGGAAAACGGACGCGACCACCCGCCCCGATCGGCTGATGATAAAAATGTTATTGACCCGATGTGATAACAGACTTATCGCTTCCTCCGTCATCAACGGAGGAAGCGCATGTCTTCCAATAACACCGCCCACGAAGCCGCTATCGCCGCCGCCCGCCTGCACATGGAGGCCGCCGAGCGCGCTTACGCGCCCGTCTATCCCGCCGACGAGGAAATCCAGTCGCTTAGCCGCGAGGCCAAGGCCCTGCTGGACAAGATCGGGCCGGTGCATATCCACGGCGAGCCCGGCCGCTTCGGCGCCTGCAACCTGGACGGCGAGCACGCCTTCACCCGGCTTTCCATCGCCGTCTCCCAGGCGGACGATCCGGATGCGCTGAAAGCGCACCTGACTACCATCAACCCCCTGTTCGACGATGTCCTGGCGATCGACCAGCGACGGCAGGCGGCAGAGCGCAAGATGCAGGCGGCCGAGCGCCAATATTCCCTGCACTGGCGTCGGGCCCTCAAGGCTGGCCGCGCCATGCTCAAGGCGCCCGTCTCGACGCCGGCCGAGCTGCGCGAGCGGATCGTCACCTTCCTCGAAATCAACGGCGTCAAGGTGTCGCCGAAGGGGAAGATCGCCCGGTCGGGGGAAATGGAGCACGAAGATTGGGCCGCCGTCGTCGAAGCCATGCTTCGCGTCCCGGCCCCCACGTCGCCAGTGATCGACCCGGAGCCGTGCGCGCGAGCCGAGGCCGAATGGCGCGCGGCCAAGGCTGATTACGAGAAGGCCGTCGTCGCCTTCGACCAAGCGCACCAAGCTATGACGGCGCGCGCGCCCCGCGAACTGGTCGTCAAGCCCTTCGCCGTCGAAAGCGAGCGCTGGCACAGCCTGACGATGTTCGACAACAGCCCGCCCCGTGGAACGCCCGCCCATGTCGCCGACCTGCGCCGCATGCTCGTGGAATGGCTGGAGGCAAGAACCGCGCTTCCGGAGTGGACCGCCTACAATGCCGCCTCCGCCGCCCTGGACGACTACAGTGACCGCGAGAGTGACCGCGAGTTTGCCTTCATGCACACGCCCGCCGGCGCCCTACCTCAAGTCCTCGCCAAGATGGAGGTGATCGAGGAAACGCGCGACATCGCTGACGTCGCCGACGTTGGCGACACGAGGGCGCGCGGGTTCGAGTCGGTCGGCTACTGCTGCGCCTTGGACAACGGCTATTTCCCGGACCGCTTCCGGCTCCAAGTCTTCCGCGATCTGTGCCGGATCGCTGGATGGCTGGATCATCCAGCGCTCACCGACGTCGGCGGCTTCGACCCGGAAGTCTGGGTCGGGGCGATCAAGCAGGCCGGCGCTCGCGCTACGGCCGGCGCTCATGGCGGCGCAGGTTTCGAGGTTTACGCCGCCGAAGGCGCCTCCATGGACACGGTCCGCGAACTGTTGGCGGACGTGGCAGACAGCCGTTGGAAGCGGGATGCTGTCCAGATCTACCTGGACACACGACGCCGCCAGGGCAGCGATCCATTCTACGATCACCTTGGCGAATGGCGGCGGGGTGTCCCCAACCCTGACATGGGCATCTTCCTCGCCGCCCGAGACGGCAAGGTCTATGCCTATTTCATCGAGCCGGCCTTCGCCGCGCTGGAGAGCGCCGCGTGACCCGCGCCGTGCCCGCCCACCTGTCGGCCGCCGACCGCATCGCCCGCCTTCGCCACGAGGCGGAGCGGCTGGAGCATCAGTTGAACACCCTCACCCCGGTTCAGCTTGCCGACCTTGCCGCCATCGAAGAACGGTCGGCCTTGGCGATGCTCGACGGCATCGCCGAGGCTTGCCTAGAGGAGACGTCCGACATCATCACGATGATCGCCGTGGCAGGCATGTATGCCCGCAACTCCAAGGTAGTGCGCGCCGCGCTCAAGGACCGGGGGCTCGCCTGATGTCCCGCGCGATCCTCATGGCCGGGGCCGCCCCGAACGTCGTCAGCGGCCTCGAACTCATCGCCCGCCGCGCCGCGCGAGCGGCGGCGGTGAGCGCCGACGAGGTGAAAGCCGAACTGTTCCGCCAGCACATCGCCCGCCTGTCCCAGGAGGACCGACCGGCCTTCGTCGCCGAGGTCCGCCACCTGATCGCCGACCTGACCGCCGAGGGATGGCGCCGCGCCGACGTTCTCGTCGCCGTGGCCGACACCCTCCGCAAGCAGGGATGCGTCGCCGTCGACGACGCCCTGCGCCACGCTCTCAACGACCGCTGACCCACCCGGAGAGACCTATGAACATCGAATTGAACGACGCCGGCCTTCCGGCCAACAAGGACGCCGCCATCAGCGCGCAGACCTGGATTTCGTATTGCACCCTCGCGGACCTTCCCGCGCTGCTTGACGGCGTCGTCCAGCGGGTCCGCGCCGACTACCCCGGCCTCCCCGAAAAATACGTCCTCGCCGTCGCGTCCCGCTTTCTCGGCCATGGCATCGACGTCGCCATCCTTCTCATGGAAATCAACACCCAGCGGAAGGCGGCAACCGGTATCGAGCCGTTCAGGCCCACCGAAATCGCGCAAGAGCGCATCGACCAGATCGCGCGCGATATCACGGTCCGGCGTGACCACGGCGGCCCCGAGGGCCTTCGCGCCGCCCTCCTGGAGCAATGGCACGACATGACCAACGACCAATTCGCGGCGGCCCTCAAGCGCGCGGCGGAAATGCTCCGGGGCGAGGCGGCCGACTACTTCTCCCAAGCCGACTTCCTCGATGGCCTGATCGCCCAGAAGCGCCCCAACCTCACCGTGGTCCGCGACTGAACGTGACCCGGCCGGCGAACGATCACCGGCCACTCAAGCCACCGGCGCCACCCGCGCCGGTGGACCCTGCGCTCGCGCCCATCATCGAGGCCCTTGCCCGCGCCGCCGCCCGCCGCGACTATGCCGCCGCCAAGGTCGGTCACCGGAAGCCCTGAACATGCGCGTTGCGGTCTATGCCCGCTATTCCTCCGAGCGCCAGAATGAACGCTCGATCGAGGACCAGATCGCCGTCTGCACCCGGCACGCCGCCGGGCGCGGATGGACCGTCACCATCACATTCCAGGACGCCGCCATCAGCGGCCAGGCCATGGCCAACCGGCCGGGTCTTCTCTACATGCTCGCCCGCGCCGAGGCCGGCGACTTCGACCTTGTTCTGGTGGAGGACGAGGACCGCCTCGCCCGGAACTTGGAGCACCTAGCCCACATCGCCAGCCGCCTTGAGCAAGCAGGCGTCCAGCTCGCGACCCTGTCGACCGACCGCGTCGAAGACCTGCACGTCGCGTTCAAGGGGCTCCAAGCGAGCCTCTACATCAAGAACCTGTCGCAGAAGACCAAGCGCGGCATGGCCAGCAATGCGGAGAAGGGGCTCGCGACCGGGTCGCGGCTCTATGGCTACGCCTCCACGCCCGGTGGCGACATGACCATCGTTCCGGCCGAGGCCGAGACGGTCCGCCGCATCTTCGCCGGCTACGCTGGCGGCCTCACCACCCGCGACATCGCCTCCAGCCTGAACGAGGATCGCGTGCCCGGCCCGCGCGGCGGCTACTGGAACGCCTCCACCCTCCAGGGGTCGGCCAGTCGCGGCAACGGGATACTCCGCACCGAACTCTATGCCGGGGTGAAGGTCTGGAACCGCATGGACGTGCGGAAGGATCCTCGCACCGGCAAGCGCACGCCGCGCCTGAAACCCGTGGCCGAGTGGCGCCGCACCGAGGTTCCGCATCTGGCGATCATCGACGCCGAGACGTGGTCGAAGGTCCAGGACCGCCTTGGGCAGTCCGCCGGCCGGCGGCCGGAAACCTTCGTCCGTCGACCGCACTTGTTGTCCGGCCTGTTCAAGTGCGCCCATTGCGGCGGAACCTACACCGTCTATCGCCGTGGCGGTCTCATGTGCGCCGCCGCCCGCGAGAAGGGCCCCAGCGTGTGCGGCAACCGCCGCGTCGTCGAACGCCGCGCCTTGGAGGCGCGCGTGCTGGAGGGCCTGAAAGCGCGCCTTCTCGCCCCCGAGCACGTCGCCGCCTTCGTCCGCGCCTACCACGACGAGTGGCAGCGCCAGGCGGCCGAGGACCGCGCTTCTCGCCACCCCCTGGAGCGCCGGCTCGCAGAGCTGTCGCGGCGGATTGACCGTGTCATCGACGCCGTGTGCGACGGCACGGCCACGAAGGCGATGACCGACCGGCTACAGAGCATGGAAGACGAGCGCGACGCCTTGGCGGCCGACCTGGAGCGCCTTGACCAGGAGCAGGGAGCGCCGCCCGTCACCCTTCACCCGCGCGCCGCCGAACGCTACGCGGCGTTGGTCGCGGACCTGCAGGACGCCCTCGCGCGCGGCGAGGACATGCCCGAAGCCGTCACGGCCGTTCGCGCGCTCATCGAGCGCATCGACGTCATGCCGACCGACGGCGAGCCCCGCCTGACGCTACACGGCGACCTCGCAAGGTTCCTTTCCCCGCAGGACGAGTCGGAATGGAGGGGAACGTTGGTAGCTGGGGGCGGGATCGAACCGCCGACCTGTGGGTTATGAATCCACCGCTCTAACCATCTGAGCTACCCAGCCGCACGGGGCCTGCTGGCCCAACGGGAGGCGGCCTTATAAGGGTGGAAAAAGCTCTCATCAAGCGTCTTGGGAATGGGCGGACTTGCCGCTAGGGTCGCGCGCGATGAGCGTGCTCCATCTTTTGGGATCCGGCGGCGAAGGCGGAGCCGAAACCTATTTCGTCGACCTGGTGGCCGCGCTGCAGGCCGCGGGGCTTGAGCAGGCCTGTGCCATCCGCCGCAACGCTGGCCGGGAGGCCGCACTGGCCGGGGCCGGCGTGCCTGTGCGCACCCTGGGCTTTGGCGGACCGCTCGACATCCTGACCCGCCCCCGAGTCGCCTCGATCGCGCGCGACGGCGGGGCGCGAATGCTGGTCGCCTGGATGAACCGCGCGGCCCGCCATGCGCCGGCCGGCCCCTGGGCCCGCATCGGGCGACTGGGCGGCTACTACAAGCTCAAGAACTATCGGGGCTTCGAAGCCCTCGTGGCCAACACCCGCGACATCGCCGCCTGGGTCGAAAGCCAGGGCTGGCCGGCCGATCGCATCCACTACATCCCCAACTTCGCCTCCGCGCCGGACGAGGTCGCGCCTGTGGACCGGGCCAGCCTGGACACGCCGGCCGAGGCGCCGCTGCTCCTCGGCATGGGTCGCCTGCATGAGGCCAAGGCGCACGACGTCAGTCTCAAGGCGCTGAAGCGCCTGCCGGACGCCTGGCTCTGGATCGCCGGGGCCGGCGGCCTGGAAGACCAGCTCAAGACCCTGGCCCAAAGTCTCGGCGTGCTGGACCGCGTGAGGTTCCTGGGTTGGCGCAGCGACGCCTCCGCCCTGTACCGCGCGGCCGATGTCTGTCTGTTCCCCTCGCGCTACGAGCCGCTGGGCAATGTGGTCATCCAGGCCTGGGCGCATGGGCTGCCGGTCGTGGCCGCCGCCAGCCAGGGCCCTGCCGCCCTGATCCGTGACGGCGAGGATGGCGCCCTGATCCCCATCGACGACGACCAGGCGCTCGCCGAGCGGACCGCGGCGATCCTCGCCGACCCGATGCTGCGCATCCGCCTGGTGCAGAACGGCCATGCGCGGGTCGAGGCCGAGTTCGGCAAGGCGGCTGTGGTCGAACAGTGGCGGGGCCTGTTCCACACCTATGGGGCAGCCTGATGTGCGGCATCGCGGGGGTGCTGGACGGCGATGGCTCCGCGCGGCCGCTGATCGACACCCTGGCGCACAGGGGACCGAACGGCATTCGGGTCGAGGACGGGGCCGGCTGGTCTGTCGGGCATGCGCGGCTGTCGATCATCGACCTTGAGGGCGGCTGGCAACCCCTGCATGCGGCCGGCTCGACGATCATCGGCAATGGCGAAATCTACAACTATCTCGAACTGACCGAGGAATTCGGGCTCGCAGACAGACTGTCTACCGGATCGGACTTCGAACCTCTGCTGCACCTCTACGCGCTGGAAGGCGAGAAGGCCTTTGACCGGCTGCGCGGCATGTACGCCTTCTGCCTGATCGGCGCGGACGGCCGGCGCTGGCTCGTGCGCGATCCGTTCGGCATCAAGCCGCTGTACTTTCAGGACGTCACCTGCGGCCTGGAGGAGTCTGAGGGCGTCAGGTTCGCGTCGGAGCCCCGCGCTCTGGTCGGGTCATCGCCGACCCTGAACGCACATGCGGCCGGCCAGCTTCTGAACCTCAACTACAGCTTTGATCCGCCGATTCTGGCCGGCTGCCACCGCCTCGCTCCAGGCGACGTGGCAGAGGTCAGGGACGGGATGGTCAACGTCCTGCGCACTCGCGCCGCCCTGCCCGGCCCGGCCGTGACGCGCGGCGATGAGGCGAGGCTGCTCGATCGGCTGGACGCGGTGCTCGAGGACAGCGTCCGGGTCCACCAGAGGTCCGACGTGCCCTATGGCCTCTTCCTGTCGGGCGGGGTCGACAGCGCCACGATCGCTACCCTGATGTCGAGGCTGAACAGCCGGCCGGTGGTCGGCTTCACCTGCGGCTTCGACGCCCAGGGCGCGCGGGACGAGCGGGCGCAGGCCGAACGTGTGGCGCGGGCGCTGGACCTGGACTGGCGTGAGACGACGTTCACCGAGGCCGATTTCTGGGCCATCGCCCCCAAGGTCGCCTGGGCGATGGATGATGCGACAGCCGATTACGCGGCCCTGCCGACCTACAAGCTCGCCGAGGCGGCGCGGAACGATCTGACAGTTGTCCTGACCGGCGAAGGCGGCGACGAGCTGTTCGGCGGCTATGGGCGCTACCGCCGGGCGCTGCGTCCTGGCTGGCTGGGCGGTCGCGCCGCCGAACCCCGGGCGGCGGCGCCCTATATCGACGATTGGCGCGACATCGCCGCGCGCCGGGCCGTTCCCGGTCGCACTAAGCTGCAGGACAGTCAGGCCGCCGACGTGGCCACCTGGCTGCCGGATGACCTGCTGCTCAAACTGGACCGGTGCCTGATGGCCAATGGCCTGGAGGGACGCACCCCGTTCCTCGACCCCGAGGTGGCCGCGTTCGCCTTCAATCTGCCCGACCGCATGAAGCTTCGCGGACGATACGGCAAATGGCTGCTTCGCCGATGGCTTGAGCGCCACTGTCCGGACGCCGACCCCTGGGGTCGCAAGAAAGGCTTCACCGTGCCGGTGGCTGCCTGGATCGCCCCTCGGGCGCGCGACCTGGGCCCTGCCATCGCCGCCCTGCCGGCTGTTCGGCGGGTGTGCGACGACAACGAGGTGCTGGCGGTGTTCAGCAACGACGCCATGGCGGAGCGTCGCTGGCCGCTGCTCTTTTTCGCCCTATGGTCTCTCATTCACCTCGAGGGCGCGGAACCCGATGCGGCCATGAGGTCCTTAGTCGGCGAGATTTAGGAGTTCCCCATGAGCAAGCTTTCCCTCATCGCGGCCGCGGCCATCGTGGCGGCCTGCGGAGCTGAGCCCTCCGGCGCACAGCCCACGTCGGGCGCGCCCGCCCCGTTGGAAACCCGCAAGGCCAACACCGACTACCGGCCCGCCTTCGCCGAACAGACCCGCGCGCCGCTCGCCTCGGCCGACGTCGCCTTCGACGTCCAGACGGTCGCCAGCGGGCTGCAGCGCCCTTGGGGCCTGGCCTTCCTGCCGGATGGCCGGATGCTCGTCACCGAAAAGGGCGGGGCGATGCGCATCGTCACCGCTGACGGCAAGATCTCGGATCCGGTCGCCGGCATCCCGGCGGTCGACGCCCGCGGCCAGGGCGGTCTGCTGGACGTCATCGTCGGCGGCGACGGCTGGATTTACTGGAGCTATGCCGAGCCCCGCGATGGCGGCAACGGCACCGCAGTGGCGCGGGGCCGCCTGAACGGCGGCGCGATGAGCGACGTCAAGGTGCTGTGGCGGATGACGCCCACCTACAACGGCGACAAACACTATGGCTCGCGGCTCGTGCTCAGCGGCGGCTATCTGTTCATCACCACGGGCGAGCGTTCGGATCTCGAAGGACGCCGCCAGGCCCAGGACCTGGGGTCGAGTTTCGGCAAGGTGATCCGGATTCGCCCCGACGGTTCGGTTCCCGAAGACAACCCCTACGTTGGCGCCGCCGGCGCCCAGCCGGAGATCTGGTCGATTGGTCATCGCAACATCCAGTCGGCTGCGATCAACCCGGCGACAGGCGAGCTGTGGACCGTCGAGCACGGTCCCCGCGGCGGCGACGAGTTGAACATCCCGCGCGCCGGCAAGGACTATGGCTGGCCGTCCATCAACTACGGCATCGAGTACGGCGGCGGAAAGATCAGCGACGGCGCCACGGCCAGGGACGGCATGGAACAGCCGGTCTACTACTGGGACCCCGTCATCGCCCCTTCGGGAATGGCCTTCTACGACGCGGCCCTCTTCCCGGCCTGGAAAGGCAGCGTGTTCATCGGCGGCATGAAGGACAAGGATCTGGTCCGCCTGACGCTCGACGGCGACAAGGTCGTGGGCGAGGAGCGCCTGCTGAAGGATGTCGGCCAACGCATCCGCGACGTCCGCGTCGGGCCGGATGGCGCCGTCTATGTGCTGACCGACGGCGGCGGCCTGCTCAAGCTGGCTCCGAAAGGCTGAGGAGGTCGGCGACCGCCTCGCCGATCGCTAGCGAGCTGGTCAGTCCGGGGCTCTCGATCCCGAACAGGGCGACGAGCCCGGGAATGCCGTGTGTCTCGGCGCCGCGAATCTGGAAGTCGGGCTGGGGCTCCCCCGGGCCGTGCAGCTTGGGCCTGATGCCGGCATAGTCCGGCGTCAGGTCCGCGGGGTCGAGGTCCGGCCAGAACTTGCGGATGTAGGCGGCGAACTCCGAGGCCTTCAAGGGATCGACGCTGTAGTCCTCGTGATCAACGAAGACGAGGTCAGGGCCGAACACCGCCTGTCCGCCCAGATCCTTCCGATAGTGGGTGCCCAGAGCGCCGGGAATTGGCGGCGGATAGACCAGCCGCTCGAACGGCGCCTTGGCGGCGAGCCGGAAGTAGACGCCCTTGCCGAAGTGGCCGGCCGGGATCTGCGCGTGTGGAAAGCCCTTGATCGCGGCGGCGACGGCCTGGGCGGCCAGACCCGGCGCCGTCACCAGCAGCCCGCAGGTCAGCTCGGTCGCCTCCGCGCCGCCCGCGCGAATCCGAAAGCCGCCGCCCTCCAGCGGAGCGGCGCCCTCGAAGGGAGTCGACAGCACCACCACGCCCCCTGCGGCCTCGATCTCCCCCTGCAGGGCCAGCATGTAGCCGTGGCTGTCGAACACGCCGCTGTGCGGCGACAGCAGGGCCGCCTCACAGCGCAGGCCAGGCTCCAGCGCCCTGGCCTCCTCGCCGCTCAGCCGAGCCATATCCTCGACACCGTTGGTGCGCGCCTGGTCGAGGATCGCGTCCAGTCGCGGGACGTCCTCGGGCTCCGTCGCAACCACCAGCTTGCCGCAGCGGCGGTAGTCGACGTGATGGCTGTCCAGAAAGGCGTAAAGCCGCCGCCGGCCCTCAACGCAGAGCCGCGCCTTCAGCGAGCCGGTCGGATAGTAGAGCCCGCCGTGGATCACCTCGCTGTTGCGCGAGGAGACGCCCTGGCCGATGGCCGCCTCCTTCTCCAGAACCGCGACTACCAGTCCACGGCGGGACAGGGCGTAGCCGCAGGCCAGGCCGACGGCTCCCGCCCCGACGACGACGGCATCGAAATCAAACGCGCTCATGCATCGAAGCTAGAGCGCGTTCCGGCAGGTGGGAACCGGTTATTGCCAGACGGTCAGATCAGGCGGCCTGGTCCCACTGGCTCCACAGGGCGGTGCGCGCCTTGGCGGCCTGTTCCACGCTGGCCTCCTTGATGTGGCCAAAGCCGCGGATGTCCTGCGGAACCGCTGCGATGCGGCTCGCCAGCGCCAGGCGGTCGGGGGTCAGACCGGAGAGGAGGCGCGCAAGGTCCTGCTCGTACTCGGCGATCAGACGCCGCTCCATGCGGCGCTCCTCGGTGTGGCCGAAGATGTCGAACGCGCCGCCGCGAAGCCCCTTCATCCGGGCCAGCACCGGCAGCACGGTCGTCAGCATCCAGCCGCCGAGCGCGATCTTCTGCGGCTTGCCGTCAGGTCCCTTGGGCGCGATGAGCGGAGGCGACATCCAGACCTTGGCCTTGCCGCCCTTGAACGTCTTGCCCAGCTCCTCGGCGAAACGGCCATCGGTGTAGAGACGGGCCACCTCGTACTCGTCCTTGTAGGCCATCAGCTTGTAGAGGTTCACCGCGACCGCCCGGGTCAGGGTTTCGCCGCCGCCGGCCGCCTGTTCGGCGGCGCGGGCCGCCTCGACCTGGCGGACATAGCGATCGGCGTAGGACGCGTCCTGGTAAGCTGCAAGCTCGGCCCGGCGGTGGGCGATCAGGTCATCGAGGGGCATGGTCTCGGGGGTGGGAACCTGGTCCTCGGGCTGGCCCTTGTAGGCCTCGTCCACCGCCGCCTTCCGGCCGACCTCGAAGGCCTGCACGTTGGCCTCGGCGTCAACGCCGTTCAGCTTGATGGCGCGATACATCGCCCGGCTCGACACCGGGATGACGCCCTTCTGCCAGGCGAAGCCCAGCATGATCATGTTGGCGTAGATCTCATCGCCGAGCTTGTGCAGCGACAGGGCTTGCGACGGGCAGGCGAGATACTCCCTGGTCGCACCCTTGATGCGGCGGGCCATGCCGGCGGTGTCGTAGCGGACATCGCGGTTGGTGACGAAATCGGCCGTCGGCGAGAAGTCGGCGTTGCCGAAGGCGACGGTCTTCTGCTTCGAGAACAGCGCGAGCGCCTCCGGCGAGGCGGCGACCAGCAGGTCGCAGGCGATGAGGACGTCGGCGCTGGCGGCCGGCACGCGGCCGCCAACAACCGTTGTCTCTTCCTCGCCGATCTTCACATGGCTGAACACCGAACCGCCCTTCTGGGCCAGACCGGTCATGTCCACCACGCTGGCGCTTCGGCCATCAACATGGGCGGCCATCGCCAGGATCGAGGCGACCGTCGTCACCCCGGTGCCACCGATGCCCGTGAACAGGATGCGGCGCACGCCCTCGACCGGCTCAAACGTCGGCAGCGGGGTCGCATCGGCGGTCAGCGCGGGCATCTTCTTGCCCTGCGGGTTCTCGGCGCCGTCCAGGGTGATGAAGCTTGGGCAGAAGCCGTCGACGCAGCTGTAGTCCTGGTTGCAGGTCGACTGGTTGATCTGGCGCTTGCGGCCGAACTCGGTGTTCAGCGGCTCGACCGAGACGCAGTTGGACTTCTTGGAGCAGTCGCCGCAGCCTTCGCAGACCAGCGGGTTGATGAACACCCGCGTCGCCGCCTTGGGCATCAGGCCCCGCTTGCGGCGGCGACGCTTCTCGGTCGCGCAGGTCTGGTCGTAGAGCAGGACGGTGACGCCCTCGGTCTCGCGCAACTGGCGCTGGATCTTCATCAGGTCGGTGCGCGGATGCACCTCCACGCCAGGCGCCAGGTCGGTGACCCCCGCATAGCGGGCGGGGTCGTCGACGACGATCACGGTGCGGGCCACGCCTTCGGCGGCGAGTTGGCGGGTGATCTGCGCCGGGGTGAAGCCGCTCTCGGCGCTCTGGCCGCCGGTCATGGCGACGGCGTCGTTGAACAGCAACTTGTAGGTGATGTTGGCGCCGGCCGCGACGGCGCCCCGGATCGCCAGCGAACCGGAGTGGTTGTAGGTGCCGTCGCCGAGGTTCTGGAAGACGTGCCTTTCGCTGGTGAACGGCGAGGCGCCGACCCAGGTCAGACCCTCGCCGCCCATGTGGGTGTTGAGGTCGGTCGACGGGTCATTGAAGCCGGCCATGTAGTGGCAGCCGATGCCGGCCAGGGCGCGGCTGCCGTCGGGCACACGGGTCGAGGTGTTGTGCGGACAGCCCGAGCAGAAGAAGGGCTTGCGCTGCTGGTCGCTGGCCAGGCTCACGGCGGCGACGCCGGCGGCGGACACCCGGTCTAGGTAGGCCTGTGCCCGTTCGCGGTGCGGCCCCTCGGGCAGACGTTCGTAGAGATCGAGCGCGATGGCGGCCACGGTCAGGGAGCCGGTGTCCTCCATCAGCGGATTGCCGCGCTCATCGCGCTTGCCGATGATCGTGGGGCGGGCGTGAGCGGGCAGGTCGTACAGCGCGGCGCGGGCCTGCGGCTCGATCAGGGCCCGCTTGTGTTCGATGACCATCAGGGTCTCAAGACCCGCGGCGAAGGCGCGCAGGCCCTGCGGCTCCAGCGGCCAGGGCATGCCGACCTTGTAGATCGACACCCCGAGGCTGGCCGCCTCTTCGAGACTGATGCCCATGGCCTGGAAGGCTTCGAGGACGTCCTTGTAGGCCTGGCCCTGGCAGACGATGCCGAGGCGCGGCCGTTGGGCGGCCAGCACCACCCGGTCAATGCCGTTGGCGCGCGCGAAGGCGAGCGCGGCGGGGATCTTGTGATTGCGCAGCCGCAGTTCCTTTTCCAGCGGCTGGTCCTTGGTGCGGATATGCAGGCCGCCGGGAGGAACCGGGAATTCGGGCAGGACGACGCGGTGGCGATCCAGCGAGACATCGATCGTCACGCCGCTGTCCATGGTGTCGGCCAGGGCGATGAGGCCGGTCCACAGCCCCGAGAAACGCGACAGCGACAGGCCCAGCAGACCGTAATCGAGCACCTCCTGTACGTCGGCCGGGGAAAGCACCGGCATCTCGAAGTCCTGGAAGGCGAACTCCGACTGGCTGGGCAGGGTCGAGGACTTGCAGTTGTGGTCGTCGCCGGCCACGGCCAGGACGCCGCCCCTGGGCATGACGCCAGCGAAATTGGCGTGCTTGAACACATCGCCGGTGCGGTCGACGCCGGGGGCCTTGCCGTACCACATGGCGTAGACGCCGTCGTACTTCGCGCCCGGGAACAGATTGGCCTGCTGGCTTCCCCAGACGGCGGTCGCCGCGAGGTCTTCGTTCAGACCTTCCTGGAAGACCACTTCATGGGCCTTGAGCAGCTTGCCGGCCCGCGCCGCCTGCTGATCTAGCCCGCCGAGCGGCGAGCCCCGATAGCCCGAGACATAGCCGGCGGTGTTCAGCCCGTCGCGGCGATCCAGCCGCTTCCGGTCCAGCATGACCCGGATCAGCGCCTGCACGCCGGTGATGAAGGCTCGACCGTCTTCGAGAAGATATTTGTCGTCGAGCGTCACTTCTGAGTGGCGCATTGAAAAAACTTTCCTTCCGGCAGGGCTCCCTAGCTTGCAAGATCATATAGGTCTTGTGAAAATGCTTGCCAAAGCCATGCCTGGTGCAGGGCATGAGTCGGCAAGATCGCGGCCCCAGAACGGCCATTAGGGGGAAAAAGGTTTGTCCGAGACGCTCGACGCAGTTGACGCCAAGATTCTCGATCTCATCCAGCACGACGCCGGACTGTCCGTCGCCGAGATCGCCGAGCGGGTCGGTCTGAGCTCCAGTCCCTGCTGGCGGCGGATCAAGCGTCTCGAAGACGCGGGCGTCATCCAGCGCCGGGTGACCATCCTTGATCGCGAACTGCTGGGCCTGGGGTTCGAGGTCTACTGCACCGTCAAGCTGTCGCTGCCGACCAAGGAGAACCTCGAGCGCTTTGAGGCGGCGGTCACAAAATGGGCCGAGGTCGTCCAGTGCGCCACGGTCACGGGCGCGGCCGACTATGAGCTGCGCATCGTCACCCGCGACATGCACGCCTTCGACGACTTCCTGCGCGACAAGATCCTGTCGCTCGGTCTGGTCTCGAACATCGAGAGCCGGATTGTCATTCGCGGCGTGAAGAACTCCACGGCCGTTCCGCTCGGCCTGGTCAGCCCGTACGTCAGCCCGCACGGCTGACCGGTTCGCCCCGGATCGGGCTTTCCAAGCGGGCGCCGACGCGTAAGCTGGCGCTCGGGAGGAACCTACAGATGCGCATTGCCGGCCTTGTGCTTGCCGCCCTGCTCTGCACAGCGGCGACCGCGCCGGAGACCGACCTGGAAGCCTACTTCCGGCTCCGGCAGGAAGGCGCCGCCGCCGCCAGAGCCAACGACCTGGCCACGGCGGAGGCGCGGTTCGAAGCGGCCAGCGCGCTGTTCCCGAACGCACCGGGCCCGCTGATCATGCTGGCCAGGATCGAGACCGCGGCAGGAAAGCCCGATGAGGCGATCGAGCGCCTGCGCCAGTACGCCGGCCTTGGCCTGACTTATGACGTCTCGGCGGACCCGGCGCTCGCGCCCCTCGTCGGCCTCCCGTCATTCGGCGTGGTCGCCGAGACGCTGAAGGCCAATGCAGCGCCGGTCGGCGACCCGCATGACGTCGCGGTTCTGATGCCTGCCGGCGCGGTTTTCGAAGGACTGGCCTGGACCGGACGCCAGTGGCTGGTGTCCAGCGTGGCAGGCCGCACGATCCAGAAAGTCGAGGAAGGCGCGCTGGCGCCGTTCCTCGCGCCCGATCCTTCGACAGGCGGCCTGTTCGGCATGGCCGTGGACCGGACAGGCGGCGTGCTCTGGGTCGCCGAGGCCGATGGCCCTGGCATCCCGGGCGGGCAGGGAGAACGCCGGACGGCGCTGCTGAAGATCGAACTTTCCAGCGGCCGGATCCTGGCTCGCTATCCCGTGGCCGACACCGACAAGCCGAGGCAACTGGGCGATGTCGTCATCATGGACAATGGGACCGTCTATGCCAGCGACGGGCGTGGCTCGGCCCTCTATCGCCTTCCGAAGGACGGCAAGGCCCTGGAGAAGGCCGCCGATCTGCGAGAGCTGGCTTCTCCGCAAGGGATGGTCGCTTGCGGATCGGACACCCTTGTGGTGGTCGACTACTCTTCCGGCCTGCACCGGTTTGATCCCGCGACCGGAAGAACCGTCCGGGTCGGAGGAATTCCGGTGGCCCTGGCGGGCGCGGACGGCCTGTTCGCCGCTGGTCGCACCGCTGGCGGAGAGCGGATCGTGGTCGCCACCCAGAACGGCGTCGCGCCCGCACGCGTGCTGGCTCTGACGCTGGACGCCGACTGCGGGCGGGTGATCAAGGCGCAGGTCATGGCCGCCGCCCATGAAGGCATGGATGACCTGACGCTCGGGGCGATGTCGCCAGGAGGCGTTGGAGTTCTCGTCGGCAGCGGCTGGGCGGGCTATGACCAGGATGGCAAGCCGCGCGCAGGCTCCAATCCCCTGCCCGGTCGCCTTATCCTGCTGCCCCGCCCCGGAGACGCCCAATGATCGAACTTGTCATCGACCAGCGCCGCAAGGACCTCGGCGGCTTTGAGGTGGGGCGCGTGCTGCCCTACGCGCCGCACCGGATGGTCGGGCCCTTCATCTTCTTCGACCACATGGGGCCGGCGGACTTCCAACCCGGGTTCCCGCGAAGCGTCGACGTGCGCCCGCATCCGCATATCGGACTGTCGACCCTGAGCTATCTGTTCGAAGGCTCGATGACCCATCGCGACAGCGTCGGCAGCGAGATCGTCATTCGCCCCGGCGAGGTCAACTGGATGACCGCCGGCAGCGGCATCACCCATTCGGAGCGCTTCGAGGAACTTCGCGCGGACGGCGGCCGCATGGATGGCATCCAGACCTGGCTGGCCCTGCCGACCGAGCATGAGGAAGCGGCCCCGGCATTCAGCCATCATGAAGGCCCCGAGGAGCTGCCCTTCTACGAGGCGGCCGGGATGAGCGCGCGCCTGGTGGCCGGCAAGGCCTTCGGCGCCGAGGCCAAGGTTCCGGTCTTCTCACCCCTCTTCTATGTCCACTGGGAGCTCGCCGCCGGAACCACTGCCGCGCTGCCGGCGGAGTATCCCGAGCGGGCGGCCTATGTCGCCAAGGGCCGGGTCGAGATCGAGGGGCGCGAACTCGGCCACGGACAGATGGCGGTCTTCGCGCCAGGCGACACCATCGCGGTCAAGGCGCTGGAGCCGTCGACCGTCATGCTGCTGGGCGGCGAGCCCGTCGGGCCGCGCTTCATCGACTGGAACTTCGTGTCGTCCAGCAAGGAACGGATCGAGCAGGCCAAGGCCGACTGGCGGGCCGGGCGCATGAAGCTGCCGGATCTCGACCATGACGAGTTCATCCCCCTGCCCGCGCCGCCACCGCCGGCAAACCCGATGTCCTGATCACGGCATTGAGCGAGATCAATTGAGGCGGCCGGACGAAAGGCGCGCCTTGCCATGGTCGTTTTTGCGAGTCAGTCTCATTAGCGAAGGCTGAGTCCGGAGACGAAGATGGTGCTGCAATCGATCGGGGCGTGCATGCTGGCGCGGCTGATGCGCCAGGGGCGGGATCACCAGCTGGAAAGCGACTGGCTGCTGTTCGGCCCTACCGAACCGGACGTCGTCGCAGAGGCGCAGACCCCGGCGAACGATGATGCGCCCGCCTGGCTGTTCGCGGCGGAGTAGCTCAGCCCGCCGCCTTAAGGGCCCGTCGCGCCGCAAGCCCGTACTCGACGCCGGTCCAGACGGTCACCAGCGCCGCCGCCCACAGCATGACATCGACGGCGACGTCTGCGAGGGGCGGCCAGCCGGCCGGCTCGGCGAGGCGCAGGATGGCGCCGGCCAGCGCGACCAGTTGCAATGTGGTCTTCCACTTGGCCAGCAAGGTGACAGGCAGCCGCAGTCCGCGCGGCGCCAGGACCTCGCGCAGGGCGCTGACCGAGAACTCGCGGAAGAGGATAAGACCGCCCGCCAGCGCGGCGACCAGATCCCCGAAAGCCGCCACCGCAACAACGGCGCCAGCGACCAGCACCTTGTCGGCGATGGGGTCCAGGATCGCTCCGGTCAGGCTGACCACCTGCCAGCGCCGGGCGAGCCAGCCGTCGAGAAAGTCCGTCACCGCCGCGACCACGAAGCCCCAGAAGGCGAACGCCAGCAGACCGCCTCCGCCAACACCGGCGGCCGAGGCGATCAGGGCCAGGAACACGGCCAGCGTGAGGACCAGGCGGCCGGCGGTGAGAAGGTTGGGCAGTTGCTGCTTCATCCGCCCTTCATAACGCGCCAAGTGGCCGCTGGCTTCGGCAATTCAAGCCCACTCCCGGGCAGGCCCGGCTGGTCCAGCAAGGACCGGCCGGGCGGCGCCTAGATCCACCAGTCCGAAGCTGGCGGATCGATTGGCGCCGGGTCTGGCTTGGGCGGATCGGCAGGCATCGACGCGGGCGGGCTGCTGACGAAGTCGTCCGCTGTCAGATCGGCGGCAGCGACTCCCCGCAGGACGACGTAGCCGCCGTCCGCGAAGAACACCTTGGCCCCGGCCGTGGTGTGCTCGATCGAAGCGTAGCCGCCCAGCGCGGTGACATCGACCAGGTCCTCACCACGAACGAAGTCGTTGATGAAGTTGGCTCCGTCCAGCGCGCCGAAGACGAACACGTCCGCCCCTGCGCCGCCGGTCAGGGTATCCGTCCCCCGGCCGCCGATCAGGATGTCGTCGCCGTCGCCGCCATCCAGGTTGTCGTTGCCGAGCCCCCCATCGAGACGGTCGGACCCCCCCATGCCGCGCAGCACGTCGTTGCCGCTCAGCCCGAGGATGTCCTCGTTCCGGCCGTCGCCGGTAAGGACATCGGTCGCGTTGCCGCCTTCCAGAATCCGCTCGTAGGTCACCGGCCCAGGGGGTGGAGGTGGCGGAGGCGGTGGCGGAGGCGGCGGCGGCGGAGGAGGCGGCGGCGGCGGAGGAGGGGGAGGAGGTGGAGGTGGAGGAGGCGGTGGCGGCGGAGGAGGTGGCGGCGGCGGCGGCGGCGAGGCGCTGGTGATGAAGTCGGCGTCGGTCAGGCTGGAAGCCTGGACACCGCGCAGGATCACATAGCCGCCGTCGGCGAACATCACCTTGGCCCCGGCACCGACCTGGCTGACGCCGGCATGGCCGCCGAAGTGGGAGACGTCGATGAAGTCTTCGCCCTGGGTGAAGTCCTCGATGTAGTTCACCCCGTCGAGGGCCCCGAACACGAAGATGTCGCGTCCGGCCCCGCCGGTCAGGCTGTCGGTGCCCCGGCCGCCGAGCAGGATGTCATCCCCTGCCCCGCCGTCGAGCGTGTCGTTGCCAAGCCCGCCATCCAGGCGGTCGGCCCCGTCCATGCCAGCCAGTGCGTCGTTCCCGCCATTCCCCAGCAGAATCTCGTTGCGGCCATCGCCCGTAAGGCTGTCGGCCGTCGTCCCGCCCTCCAGCGTCCGGTCATAGACCTCCGGCGCAACCGGCGGCTCACCTGTGGGCGGAGGCGGCGGCGGCGGCGGCGGCGGCGGCGGCGGTGGTGGCGGTGGTGGCGGTGGTGGAGGCGGAGGTGGAGGCGGCGGAGGTGGAGGAGGCGGCGGTGGTGGGGGTGGCGGAGGCGGAGGTGGAGGCGGCGAGGCGCTGGTGATGAAGTCGGCGTCGGTCAGGCTCGAAGCCTGGACGCCGCGCAGGATCACATAGCCGCCGTCGGCGAACATCACCTTGGCTCCGGCGCCCACCTGGCTGACGCCGGCATGGCCGCCGAAGTGGGAGACGTCGATGAAGTCCTCACCCTGGGTGAAGTCCTCGATGTAGTTCACTCCATCGAGGGCGCCGAACACGAAGATGTCGCGTCCAGCGCCGCCGGTCAGGCTGTCTGTGCCCCGGCCGCCGAGCAGGATGTCGTCCCCTGCTCCGCCGTCGAGCGTGTCGTTGCCAAGCCCGCCGTCGAGGCGGTCGGCGCCGTCCATGCCGTTCAGCACGTCGTTGCCGCCAGCGCCCAGCAGGATCTCATTGCGGCCATCGCCCGTAAGGCTGTCGGCCGTCGTCCCGCCCTCCAGCGTCCGGTCATAGACCTCCGGCGCAACCGGCGGCTCACCTGTGGGCGGAGGCGGAGGCGGCGGCGGCGGCGGCGGCGGCGGCGGTGGTGGCGGTGGTGGCGGTGGCGGTGGTGGAGGCGGAGGTGGAGGCGGCGGAGGTGGAGGCGGCGGTGGTGGGGGTGGCGGAGGCGGAGGCGGCGAGGCGCTGGTGATGAAGTCGGCGTCGGTCAGGCTCGAAGCCTGGACGCCGCGCAGGATCACATAGCCGCCGTCGGCGAACATCACCTTGGCTCCGGCGCCCACCTGGCTGACGCCGGCATGGCCGCCGAAGTGGGAGACGTCGATGAAGTCCTCACCCTGGGTGAAGTCCTCGATGTAGTTCACTCCATCGAGGGCGCCGAACACGAAGATGTCGCGTCCAGCGCCGCCGGTCAGGCTGTCTGTGCCCCGGCCGCCGAGCAGGATGTCGTCCCCTGCTCCGCCGTCGAGCGTGTCGTTGCCAAGCCCGCCGTCGAGGCGGTCGGCGCCGTCCATGCCGTTCAGCACGTCGTTGCCGCCAGCGCCCAGCAGGATCTCGTTGCGGCCATCGCCCGTAAGGCTGTCGGCCGTCGTCCCGCCCTCCAGCGTCCGGTCATAGACCTCCGGCGCAACCGGCGGTTCCGCAGGCGGAGGAGGAGGCGGCGGTGGCGGAGGCGGCGGCGGTGGCGGAGGCGGCGGCGGTGGCGGTGGCGGAGGCGGCGGCGGTGGCGGAGGAGGCGCCGCAAGACCGATGAAGTGGGCTTCGGTCAGGTCTGTGGCGTCGACGTTCTCGACGCGCAGTGTCGAACCATCAGCAAAGGTCAGCAACGCGTCGGCGCCCTGCTGGGCCTTCGACAGCACCGCGCCGAAAGCCGACACGTCGATCCGATCGATGCCGACCTCGAAGTCGAGGATGCGGTCAGCGCCGTCCGCGAGGCTGACCACGAAGGTGTCGGCGCCGAGATCGCCGATGTATCGGTCGTTACCGGCGCCGCCGATCAGGCGATCATCGCCTTCTGCTCCGGAAAGAAAATCAGCGCCCGCGCCGCCCTCGACAAGGTCGTCGCCCTCGCCGCCGTCCAGGAGATCGTCACCTCCTGCGCCCTTGAGCACGTCATCTCCCAAGGCGCCGCTGAGGAGATCATCAAACGCCCCGCCCGTCATGCGGTCAGCGCCCGAGCCGCCCAGAACCTCGGCGCGCTCGATGTTCACAAGGCTCCCGCCAGTCGAGAGCGTCTGGACAACGCCCGCGGCCGCAGCGCCGATGTCGAAGACGAGCGCCTGGCTCAGGCCCCAGCGGGCCTGAAGATCGAGGCTGTCGAAGCCCGCGCCTCCATCTACCCGGTCATCGGAGTTGGCGCTGATGATGTCGTCGCCGGCCCCGCCCAGCAGAGTGTCGACGCCCTCGTCGTCTATCCTTGATCTCAGCTCATCGGCGCCGTCGCCGCCCTCAAGACGATCCGAGCCGGCCCCGCCCTCCAGAGCATCGTCGCCGATGCCGCCAAGCAGGTGGTCATCACCGGCGTCACCGTAAAGTCGGTCGTTTCCGGCGCCGCCATCCAGCAGGTCATCACCGGAGCCCTCGCGCGTGCCGGCCGCACTCGGCCCGTCGCCGGTGAGTTGATCGTCGCCGTCGCCGCCGTAGAGGCTGTCATCGCCGGCGCCCCCGACCAGCGTGTCGATACCCCCGCGACCTTCCAGCAGGTCGTCGCCGCCACCGCCGAAGAGTGAATCATCAAGGGAATGGCCGCGCACCTGATCGGCCGCGCCGCCGCCGTTGAACGCGAGCCGTTCAATGTTCACGAACGAACCGACCGGCCCCATGGACTGGACCACGCCGGACGCCGAAAGCGCCACATCGACGACAATCGGTCCGGAGCCCATGACAGCACTGACCGTCAGCCTGTCGGTCCCGGCGCCGCCATCGACCACATCATCGGAACTCGCGGATATCTGGTCGTCGCCGCCAAAGCCGCGGATCGTCTCGGGGAGCGCCGTGCCGTCGATGAAGTCGACAAGCGAAGTACCCAGCCGGTTCACGGGCGTGACCGTAACCGTCGGGATGGCCGACAGGCCGATGAAGTCCGACAGCGTCAGCTGGCTGGCCTGGACATTGGCCAGTCGCAGGACAAGCCCGCCGCTGAAGACGATCACCGTATCCGCCCCGGACTGGGCGATAGAGGTCAGCGAGGCCACTTCTTGGAAGTGCAGCTTGTCCACCCCGACGGTAAAGTCGGTGATGAGATCGTGGGCGGCCGAGGGCGCGATCATGAAGGTATCGGCGCCGGCGCCGCCCGTCATGATGTCGTTGCCCTGGTAGCCGCGGATGACGTCGTCGCCATCGCCGCCGTTCAGGACATCGTTCCCGTTGCCGCCGTCCAGGCGGTCGTGACCGCCCAGGCCAAGCAGGATGTCGTCGCCGCCATTGCCGTAGATCTCGTTGTTCAGGCCATCGCCGTTCAGGTCGTCGTGACCCTCGCCGCCATCGGTGCGCGTCTCGTAGACGCCGGGAGGCGGTGGGCCTGGTGGAGGCGGCGGCGGAGGAGGCGGTGGTGGCGGGGGAGGCGGCGGCGGTGGCGGAGGGGGCGGCGGCGCGGCCGGCAGCGAGCCGGTCAGGCCAATGAAATCCCCCGCCGTCAGCAGCCAGGGCTGGACAGCTTCGAGGGTGATCCATTCCTGCTCGTTGAACCAGACGCGCGTTCCTGAACCCGTATACTGGAGAGAGATCACTGCGCCGTGGCCGGTGATATCCAACCGGTCGACGCCGAGCTGGAAGTCCTCGACAATATCGGGGCCGTCGCCCGGGTCGATGACGAAGATATCGGCGCCCGCCCCGCCGCGGAGCCAGTCGAGCTGCGCACCGCCATCCAGGATGTCGTCGCCGTAACCCCCTTCGAGCCGATCGGAGCGATCGCCGCCACGCAGGATGTCGGCGCCGCCCAGGCCCTGCATAAGGCCGGTACGGTTATCGCCGACCAGCAGGTCGGCGCCGGCGCCGCCGACGTATTCGATTTCAAACGTCGATTCCACCAGGCGGATCGCTGCGCCCACGGACGCATCGTAGGTCACCCCGCGAAGAATGAAGCGCCCGCCATGGTTGGCGAGGATCTCCACGTCCGAGCCGATCTGCTGAACCTGGAAACTCACGGCGCCCTGGATGTGAACCAGGTCGCCTTCGCTTGCCTTGAAGTCTGTAATGACATCGACCCCGTCGAGCGGACGAAGCACGAAGATGTCCGCGCCGGTTCCACCTGTCAGGGTGTCGTTGCCCGAACCGCCCTCAAGCTTGTCGTCGCCGGCCCCGCCCAGCAGGGTGTCGTCCCCCTGGTGGCCTCGCAGCAGATCATTCGCGCCAAGGCCGCTGATGTGGTCGCGCCCAAGGCCGCCATCCAGTCGATCGGCCGCCGAACCGCCCGTGAGCGTTTGATCCGCCGGAGGCGTGCCCGCCTTGAAGACGAAGTCCGCGGCGGTGAGGGCGGACGCCTGGACGTCAAGCAGGCGCAGGGTCGTGGTCTGATCGAAGATGATGACGGCATCGGCGCCGTCCTGGAACAGCCCCAGATAACCGTAGAAATTCAGCGCGCTGATCCGGTCCTCGACGCCGCCTGCCGTGAAGTCGACGATGACGTCCGATCCGCCGGTGAGGATAAAGAGATCATCGCCCGCGCCGCCGGCGATGACGTCATCGGTGCTCGCTCCCTGAAGGCGGTCATTCCCGCCACCACCGTCCATCCATTGGACGCTGGTGATGATGTCGTCGAAGTTCGTGCCGACCACGCCTTCAAAGTTCAAGATGGAGTCGCGGCCGCCGAACCCGTCGTCCAGACGATCGCCGAACGCGCCGACGTAGTTGCTCAGGTCGAAGGTGAAGCCGCTCGTTGCGTCGCTGTAGTCGATGATGTCGAAGCCCGCGCCGGCATCGATGTTGTCGTCACCCGCTCCGGGCCTGATCCAGTCATCGCCGCCGCCGCCATTCAGCTGATCCGCGCCGCCGCCGCCGATCAGGATGTCGTTGCCATGCGAGCCCACGAGCAGATCGGCGCCATCGTCGTCGCCGCCATCGAGATAGTCATCGCCATCGCCGCCGTTGAGGACGTCGTCTCCATTACCGCCGAACATCCTGTCATGGCCGCCTTCGCCCATCAGCTGGTCGTAGCCGTCGCCGCCTTCGATCAGGTCGTCGCCGCCGATGCCGTCGAGCTGGTCATCGCCCGCGCCGCCGCGGATGGTGTCCGCGCCGTTGTCCCCGACAATCCCGTCGTTGCCGTCCCCGCCATCCAGGATGTTCCCGGCCGCTGAATGATCGCCCCAGATGTAGAAGACTCCGTCAGGTCCGCCGACGATGGCGTCGTCGCCATCCCCGCCCAGGATGGTGTCGAAGCCACGTCCCCCTTGAAGGAAATCGTTGCCGCCGCGCCCTTCAAGATGGTCGTCGCCATCTGCTCCGAGGAGGCGATTGGCCTGGCCGTCGCCCTTGAGGATGTCGCGGCCGCTGCGTCCCGTGACGTTTTCGACGCCGGAGATGAGGTCGGAGCCCTCGCCCGTGTTCTGGCGCACAGCCACGGCCAGATCGACAGTGCGGTCGATGTCGAGTTCGAACGCCACGGTATCGATCCCGCCCCCCCCGTTGAGGGTGTCATCGCCAGCCCCGCCGATCAGCAGGTCCGCGCCGTCGCCGCCGCCGAGATTGTCAGCGCCGCCGCCGCCTCGCAGCTCATCGTCGTCCACCCCGCCTGTCAGGCTGTCGGCAGCCGAACCGCCCCGGATCAACACCCGCTCGGCGTTACGCGCCGTCCCTGCGGCGACGCCGCCGACCGTCGCCACCGCCTGGGCCGCGTTGTGGGTATAGGCGACGACCGACGTGCGATCCGAGAAGTCCATGACAACCAGATCACGGCCGCCGAGGCCATCAGCCACGCCGCCTCCCCGGCCGATATCCAGGATGTCGTCAGCAGCTCCGCCCGTCAGCTGATCCGCTGCCGATCCGCCGGTGATGTGGACGGACTCCACGCGCCGAACCGTAACGGTGGCGACACCTCCGACGCTGGCGATCGCTTCGACAGTTGAGTGCGTGTAGGCGACCACGGCCGTGCGGTCGGAGAAGTCCATGACGACCCTGTCGACACCCTCGCCGCCATCCGCCAGACCACCGCCCCGGCCAAGGTCGAGAATTTCGGAACCGGCGCCGCCCCGGATGATGTCGTTGCCGTCGCCGGCCGTCATGGTGGTGATTTCGAAGGTGCGCCCCGCGATCTCCAGCACATCGTCGCCCGCGAACACGGACGCGGGATCGGCAATGATGTCGGCGACCGAAAGGTCGCGGGCGGCCAGATCGCGCATTCTCCAGCCGTTGGTGGCGAGCCCGTCGACCAGGCCCTGAGGCAACGGCTCCCCGTCGACGTAGGTAAAGACTGTCGCCGCGCGGAAGATGACGGTCAGATGCTCGGAATCAGCGCCAACCTCCGGATTGATCACTACCTCGATGGTGAACGTCTGGCTGTCCGCCTGAACGATCAGCATCGGCAGGTTCTTGGCGAGGAGACCCAGGAACATCCAGGGCTCGTCCGGCGCATGGACGGTGGGGTTGCTGTAGACGACCTCGACCGTCGTATGGCTTGCCTCGACCGGTGCAGGCACAACCGGCGCTGCCGGTAGCGGCGCTGGTGTGGCCGGCGCCAGCGCCGGGGGCGGAAGCAGCGCCAGGCTGGGCGGGGTGGCGACCACGAAGTTGCTGGCGGTCAGGGTCGACGCCACGACGCTGCGCAACATCACCGACCCGCCGTCGGCGAAGGTGATCAGAGCGCCTTCCGTCCTCTGAACGATGCTGGCGTAGCCGCCATTGGCCGTTCCGATACGATCGTAGCCAACGTTGAAATCGGTGATCTCGTCATGCCCGTCGCCAACGGAGAAGATGAAGAGATCCCGCCCTGTTCCGCCGGTCATCACATCAGCGCCGGTTCCACCGACGAGGACATCGTCCCCTCCCCCGGTCTGCAGGATGTCGTCGCCCGCCTGGCCATCGAACTCGACACGGTTGGAATTGCCCGCGACGACCCGCAAGGCGTCGTTGTGCTGCGAGCCGACGATGGCGTCGATACCGTACAGCTCATCGGTTCCTTCGCCTGACGCGATGGCGCTCAGGCCGTAGTGATAGAGCTCGATACCGGAGGTCGAACGGCGAAAGCTGGCGACATCCCGCTGCTGGCCGTCGGGATCGCTCGTCAACGATGTGATGCCGCCATAGGCGACGTACAGCGCCGCCGTGCCGATCAAGACGTCATTGCCGGCCCCGCCCTCCAGCCAGTCCGCCCCGTGCCCCCCGACCAGCCAGTTGTCCCCGCCGTCGCCGTACAGGATGTCATCGCCGGTTCCTGCTTCAACCGCCTCGATCCCCTGCATGCGGTAGAGGCCGCTTGCGTCCTGGATCGTCTGCGCCGCCAGACTGACGACCAGGCCTCCGGGGACGGCGCTGAACACCGCATGGTCGAGACCCGCGCCGCCATCGACGAAGGCCTCGCCGACGGCGCCGACCTTGAACGTGTCGTAGCCCGCGCCGCCGCGCAGGATCGAGAAGCTTCCGGCATCGGCTGTGGTCGACAGCAGGTCGTCGCCCTCGCCGCCGTCGAGAACGTTGGACCCCTTGCCGCCCCGAAGGTCGTCGTGCCCCTCGCCCCCGACCGGGAGATCGTCGCCGTCTCCGCCGATCAGGACGTCGTTGCCGGCCTCGCCCAACAGGTTGTCGGCGGACGGACCGCCGGTCAGACGGTCATCGCCACGCCCACCGGCCAGGATTGAAGGCCCGGCAAGACCCCCGGCCTCGATGATGTCGTTGCCGTCGCCGCCGTCGGCCAGGTACGAGCCGACGATGGAATCATCTCCCGCCCCGCCATAGGCCCGCGCCCCGCCCACCGTGATGGTGTCGTTGCCGTCGCCGCCGTCAGCCAGCCCGGTCTCGCCAGGGCCGCTGATGATGTCGTTGCCATCGCCGCCGAAGATGCGCGCGCTCCACAGGGCCGAGAGGCGGTCGTCGCCCGCACCGCCGTCAACGTGGTCGCCTCCGTCGCGCCCCTCTACGACATCATCGCCCGCTCCACCCAGCAGAACGTCGCGCCCGTTGAGTCCTTCGAGGCGGTCATTGCCGTCACCGCCGTCCAGGTAGTTGAAGCCGCCCGTTCCGCCTTCCAGCCGGTCACCGCCGGCGCCGCCGTAGAGGACGTCGACGCCATCATTGCCGTAGAGGGTGTCATTGCCATCGAGGCCATGGATGGTTTCGGAAGCGGAGCCGCCGTTGATGGTCTCACCGGCAGCCGTTCCGTTGACCGTAAGCGTCGTGGCCGGGGGCGGATCGAGCTTGAGCCCAACCAGATTCGCTTCGACCAGATTGCTCGCCGTGACATTCCGGAGGCGGACGAGGATGTGCCAACCGCCGTCTCCCTCGAGATCATACTGTACGAGCGTGTCGGCCCCGGACTGGACAAGACGCATCCGCATGGCGGCGATCGGGTTGGTCCCGTCCCAGTCCGCCAACCCGGTTTCCAGCCACGACCAGACGTCGAGCTGATCGCCGCCGGCCCCCGCCTGGAAGTCCTGAACGACCACCTCGCCGCGGCGACCGGCGCCAGACGACAGAACGAGGCGGTCCGCGCCCGCGCCCAGGATGATGTTGGCGATGGCGACATCCCCGATCCGCACGGTATCGGCCCCATCGCCGGCATTGACGTCCGCGCGATAGGCGGACAGGGCGATGATGGCGTCGTCGCCGGCGCCGCCCGTCAGGGTGGCGGTCGTGTAGGCGTCCTCGACAACCAGACGGTCGTTGTCGCCGCCGCCGTCGAGCTGGACCGTGCTGCCGCTGGCGGCCAGACCGTGGCCTCGCGCCACGACAAGGATATCGGCGCCGTCCCCGCCGAGCAGGACATCGTCGCCACGCCCGCCGTCGAACAGATTGTCCGCGCCGGCGCCGCCCTCGAGGCGATCATTCCCTGCGTCGCCAGAGAGCACGTCGTCGCCGTCGTCGCCGCGCAGGATATCGTTGCCGTCACCTCCGCTGACCACATCGTCCATACCGCCGGCATTCACAGTGTCAGCGCCGCCGAGCGCGACGATGGCGTTCAGCCCGCCGTCGCCGGTGAGGGTCTGGCCTGCCTCGCTGCCGGTGATGACGCTTTGCTTGATCGCCAGCCCCCCCAGGTCCGTGCTGGTCAGGCTGCTGGCGGAGATGTTCTTGAGAAGGATCGAACTCGTCGGCGAGAGGATGATGCGCGTGTCAGCCCCGACCTGCACGAGTTCGATCGGACCAGCGATGCCCTCGAACACCAGGGTATCCACACCGCGAACATAGTCTTCGACCGTGTCGTGGCCGCCGTTGGCCTGAAACACAAAGCGGTCGCGGCCTTCGCCGCCGACCAGGACATCGTCGCCCCCCTGGCCCGACAGGCGATCGTCGCCCCCCATGCCTTCGAGCCGGTTGGCGGCGGCGTTGCCGGTGAAGACGTCGTCGTAGCCCCGCCCGATCAGGTTCTCGATGCTGACATAGCGATCGCCGCTGCGACCCGGAGCGGCGTTCTGGGCCGTCGTGAGGTTGAGATCCACGGTGTGGGCGCGATTGGCATAGAGCGAAGGCCGGACCGTGTCGGAGCCGGCGCCGCCGTCGAACAGCACGCCGCCATAGTCCGCCTCGAGGACATCGTCGCCATCCCCGCCGTAAAGGCTGGCGCCGCCCGATCCGATCAGTTCGTCATCGCCACCCCGTCCGTGCAGGTTGTCGGCGCCGCCCATGCCGATGAGGCGATTGGCTGCGGCCGAGCCGTAGATGGTGTCGGCCTGATAGGTGCCCCGGACGTTCTCGATGTTCAGGTAGAGGTCGGCGCCGGCATGGGTGGTCTGGCGTGTCGTCACCTGGAGGTCGAGGGTGATCCCTGCGCCGTTCAGGTTGAAGAGGACCGTGTCGGATCCCCCGCCGCCGTCGAGGGTGTCGTCGCCGTCGCCCCCGAACAGCACATCGTCGCCGTCCCCGCCATTGAGCTGGTCGGCGCCTTCGTCGCCCTCGAGGCTGTCATCGCCGCCAAGGCCATTGATGACGTCCGCGCCGCTGGTGCCGACGAGTTCGTCGTCGTCGGCCGTCCCGTTGATCGTCGCCATGTCACGCCCCCCACTCAACCGACGGCTTCCCCAGGCGCGGCCGGCTACTGCTCCGACGCTAGCAACCTGTAATATTCTCGTCGAGGTGGTTTGCGTCTCTTCGCTGGAAAAACATGGGGGCGCCACTTTGGCGCTGCACCAGATTGGGTGCAGGGCGCTACCAGCGGCGGGTGAAGGCGCCGCCGAGGGGGATGACGCCGGGCTGGGGCGCGGGCGGCGCTGGCGGGCCGGCCAGAGCCTGGAAGGCGGCGACGAAGTCGGCCTCGGTCCACAGGTCCGGGGCCTGGAAATAGGCGTGGGTCAGACCGGCGGACAGGGCGTCGATGACGCGCACGAGCCGCGCCGCCGGCATGGGCAGGACGCCGGGGCCCAGCAGCCGCTCCAGGCCGGCGGCCATGGCGGCCCAGCCCTGTTCGGTGCGCGAGGCGGCGGCGGCGCGGCGCTCGGGCCGGGCCAGCAGCCAGGCCTGGAAGGCAGCCGATAGCGCGGCCCTGGGCAGCCGGTCCCGGGCCCGGGCGAAGACGGCGCGGCCGAGCACGGCCAGTTGGGCGGCCAGGGGCGCGCCGGGAACGAGGTCGGCCTCGACCGGCGCCGTCTCGGCCTCCATCACCGCCTCGATCAGGGCCTCGCGGCTGGCGAAGTTGCCGTGGAAGGCGCCCCGGGTCAGGCCGGCGCGGGCGCAGATTTCGTCCAGCGACGCACGATCCAGCCCCTTGGCGGCCATCACCTCGGCGGCGGCGGCGATGAGGGCGGCGCGGGTGCGGGCGCGGCGTTGGGACGGGGCGGCGGAGGCTTCCCCGGCGGCGGACGGAGCATCGGTCATGGAACGAGGATACGACGCCGTATCAACGAAGCAAGCCGCCGCTCCGAAGGGGCTTCAGGCCCGCTCCGGCCCCAGCAGCAGCACCCTCACGTCTCCTCGCGCCCTGACGCTGGCGATCAGCAGGTAGAGGCTGAGGAAGAGCATGCCGCCGAAGACCGCAAGCACGCCAAGGGCCAGGCCCGAAGGCCTGAACCGATGTCGCCAGCTCACCCAGATGCCGGACAGAAGGAGGAACATGAAGAAGTCGAGGTTGAACTGTCCGGGCCAGGTCATGGCGGCCATGTCGCCGAAGAAGATCGGCAGAAGGCCCCAGCCGTGGTTGGCGATGGTGACCCCGGTGTAGGCGAGCAGCACCAGGGCGCAGGCTGCCAGGAAGAGCCGAAAGAGCGTCATCGTGTTTGCCTCCCTGGCCCGGCTGCCGCATGTACTGACGATCGCCCGGGCGTGTAGCGGTCGCTACAGAATGCATGGATGTAGCGGTCGCTACAAGTGGAGAACCGATGAGCTCCAGAGACGAACAGAGGGCGCAGGTCGTCGAGGCCCTGGTCCCCCACATCCTCGCCACGGGACTTTCGCGCGCCAGCCTGCGGCAGCTGGCGAACGCCGCCGGGGTCAGCGACCGGATGCTCCTCTACTACTTCGCCGACAAGGCCGAGGTCTTGGCGGCGGTCATGGGCCGGTTGGCGGGCGATATGGCCGCCCGGCTGGAAGCAGCCCTCCCCGCCGGCGAACGCCTGCCGGCGGCGGAACTGGCCGCCCGGGCGGCCCGGGTGGCGACCAGCGCCGAGTTCAGCCCCTTCATGCGCCTCTGGCTCGAGATCATCGCGGCCGCGGCGCGGGGCGCCGAGCCGTTCGAGGCGGTCGCCCGCCAGATCACGGGCGGTTTCATCGACTGGATCGTCCAGCGCCTGGACGCCGAGGGCGACCCCGACCCGGCCGGAACGGCGGCGGCGATCCTGGCGCTGGTGGACGGCCTGGCCCTGGTCGAGGCGGGGGCAGGCCGGGAGCGGGTGGAAACCGCCGTCGCGGCGCTGGAGCGGCAGGCGAAGCGGGCCTGATCATAGCACGGCGCGGCCGCAACGATGACAACCGGCGACTACACCCCCACCCGAACGGAAACAGGCGGGGGGCGAATGCGGGTAACGGTATGACAGGCGCGGGTTCCTGGAGGTGTACAGGTCGGGTCGAAGGGGGCCTGGCGGTGGGGATGTGGGGGTGGCCTCGTGGGGAGAGGCGGGAGACCGAAGGGGGCGAGCCCCCGTCGCCGCGCCCCCTGCCTCACCCCCGGACGCTCCCCCGGTCGCGCCCCCGTGGGCGCCGCGCCGACGAGGGCCGGTGACGAGGGCCGGTGACGAGGGCCGGTGACGAGGGGCCGATCCGGCCATAGGTTGCGGAGGGCGGCGAAGAGGGCCGGATCGGGGACGGCGGATCAGGGACGGCGGATCGGGAGCGGCTGTAGCGGGGGGCGGCGAAGGGCATGAGCCAGTTCGACTATTTCTTCGGGTTCTACAGCATCGTGCTCGGGCTTTCGGTGGTCGAGCTGCTGAGCGGCTTCGCCCGGCTGATCGAGACGCGCGGGCAGTTGCACGGCGGGTCGCGGAGCGACGAGCCGATCGGCCGGCTGACGCTGCTGCTCGCCGGCTTTCTGGCGCTGGACCTCAGCTCCTACTGGCTCCAGGCTTGGCAGCTTTACCGGGGCGCGCCCCTGTCGATGACGGTGATGACCCACGGCCTGGTCGCCGCCGGCGCCTATTTCGTCGCCGCCTATCTCGTCTTCCCGCGCCAGCCCGCCCAGCCCGGCGGCGAGCCGCAGCCCCGCGAGACCCAGCCGGAGGGGCGCCCGGCCGGCGAGGCCACGTCCCACGACACCCCAGGCGAAGAAACCTCGGGCGGAGAGACCCCGGCCACGGAGACCCCGTCCGAGGACCCCGACGCCCATTTCTGGACCGTGCGTCGCTGGGTGTTCGGCCTGGTGCTGCTGACCAATGTGCTGAACGTCGGCACCCTGGCCGTGCTGCACGGCGGCCTGGGCTTCATCGGCCCGCCGGCGATGATCGCCTTCATCGCCAGCTTCTACATCGCGTGCGCCATCGCAACGGCCGCCCCCCGGGGCCGCGCCGTCGTCGCCGCCCTGGTCTGGCTGGTGGTCTTCTCGCTGCTCGCCCTGACCATCGACGCGGGACACATGACGCGGGTGGGTTGGCGGCTGGAGGGTTAGGCTGGGGCGTTGGGGCGGAACCAGCGTAGCGCATGACATGCGCATCGTTGCCAGGCGCCGGTCGTCTTTGCTGGAATCATGACGATGCCGTCGGGCAGCGTCGCGCGGGAATTGAGCACTCGCGCCTCCTCAGGTTCCTGCTGGTCGGGAGCGGCCAAGGCCGCTGAATTGCGCTGACGGCCGGGGCGGCCTATGTCCCGGTCAGGCCCGCGCCGTTCTGGACGTTCCGCTCCCTGGCTTCGGCATAGGAGCAGCGGGCCGATTTCCTCTCAGAACTCCCGGTAGAACGCGCAGCCGTCGATCCGGCGTTTCCCGGCGCGGACCTTGCCTCCTTCGACACGCCCGCATCGCGGGCTACCCGGGATCACGAGGCGGGGTGGCTGCTACACTACCCCCGCCGCCGCGCCTTCGGCGAAGCCCTTCAGCCGGGCGGCGATGACGGCGCCGACGGCGTCCACGGCCTGGCGGCGGGGGTAGTGGGTGCGGCAGGTGATGCGGATGGTGCGGCCGGCCTGGCGGGTCAGGGGGCGCAGGGCGATGCCGGCGTCCTGGGCGGCGCCGGCGGCGAGGGCCGGGATGAGGGTGGCGCCGTAGCCGGCGGCGACCATGTTGAGCAGGGTCGGCAGGCTGGAGGCGCGCAGGGCGCCGTTGGGGCCGTCGGCCTGGCGGCAGGCCTCGAGCGTCTGGTCGCGCAGGCAATGGCCGTCGGCCAGCACCAGGATGTCGTCGGCCAGGTCCGTCTCGGCGATGGCGGCGCGGGCGGCCAGCGGGTGGTCGGGCGGCAGGGCGGCCAGGAAGGGCTCGTCGAACAGGGCGGTGCTGGCCAGGTCCGGGCCGTCGGCCTCGGTGGCCAGCAGGGCGGCGTCAAGCTCGTGCGCGGCGAGGCGTTCGAGGAGGTTGGCGGTCTGGTCCTCCCAGGGCTCGATCTCCAGCGCCGGCAGGGCCTCGTGCAGGGGGGCGAAGACCAGCGGCAGCAGGTAGGGGGCGAGCGTGGGAATGATGCCCAGCCGGAAGCGGCCGGCCAGCGGGTCGCGCAGGTTGCGGGCGGCGGCCAGCAGCGCCTCGGTGGCGGCGACCGCGCCCCGGGCGTGGCCGATCAGCTGGCGGCAGGCGGCGGTGGGCGCGACCTGTTTGCTTGTGCGCTCGAACAGGGCGACGCCGAGCTGGTCCTCGAGCTTGCGGATCTGGACCGACAGGGTCGGCTGGCTGACCCCGCAGGCGCGGGCGGCGCGGCCGAAGTGCTCGTGCTCGGCCAGGGCCAGGAGGTAGCGGAGGTCGCGGAGGTTCATGGGTGGCGGTTTGGGCGGCGGGCCGCCCCCTCCACCACGCGCGTATGCGCGCGCGGTCCCCCTCCCCCTGGTCGCCCGCAAGGCGGGCGGGGGAGGATCTTCAGCGTGGACGGCATCTCCAATCGAAGATGCTCCCCCGCTGCGAAGCAGCGAACCGGGGGAGCTGTCGGCGAAGCCGACTGAGGGGGCTTGCGGGAGGCGATCACGCGAAATCGATAGCAGATGAAGTCCAATAGGCAACAGCTATCGCGACCATTGAACCTGAAAGCTTCTCTTAATCGGCGAAATGGGCGAACGTCGGGTTATCGACAACGCAGATTGTCGTCGGGACGGACAGCCTGGGATGCGCGGCGCCTTCGAGCGCCCTCGCGCCCTGGCGGCCCGCGCCGGCGCCTTCACCCCCTGCCGGACCGGAGAGAAGAGATGGACGGAAACGAACTGGTCGAACCGACCTCCAAGTGCCCCCTGAAGCATGGCGTCCGCTTCCACACCAGCTTTGGCGGGCGGTCCAACCGCGACTGGTGGCCCAACCAGCTGAACCTCAAGATCCTGCACCAGCACAGCAGCCTGTCGAGCCCGATGCCGCAGGGCTTCAGCTATGCCGAGCAGGTCAAGCAGCTGGACGTCGAGGCCCTGCGCCAGGACCTGAAGGCGCTGGTGACCGACAGCCAGGACTGGTGGCCGGCCGACTATGGCCACTATGGCCCCTTCTTCGTGCGGATGGCCTGGCACAGCGCCGGCACCTATCGCACGGGCGACGGCCGCGGCGGGGCCGGCAGCGGCACCCAGCGGTTCGCCCCGCTGAACAGCTGGCCGGACAACGGCAACCTGGACAAGGCGCGCCGGCTGCTGTGGCCGATCAAGCAGAAGTACGGCAACAAGATCAGCTGGGCCGACCTGATGATCTACGCCGCCGACGTCGGCATGGAGACCATGGGCTTCAAGACCATGGGCTTCGGCTTCGGCCGCGAGGACGTCTGGGAGCCGGAGGAGGACATCCACTGGGGCGTCGAGGACACCTGGCTGGGCGATGACCGCTACAAGGGCGACCGCGAGCTGGATAAACCGCTGGCCGCTGTCCAGATGGGCCTGATCTACGTCAACCCCGAAGGCCCGAATGGCAAGCCGGACCCGATGGCGGCTGCGCGCGACATCCGCGAGACCTTCGCCCGCATGGCGATGAACGACGAGGAAACCGTCGCCCTGATCGCCGGCGGCCACACCTTCGGCAAGGCGCACGGGGCGGGCGACGCGGCCCAGGTCGGCGTCGAGCCGGAAGGCGCCGGCATCGTCGAGCAGGGGCTGGGCTGGAAGAACAGCTTCGGCACCGGCAAGGCCGAGTACACCATCACCAGCGGCCTGGAAGGCGCCTGGACGCCTGATCCGATCAAGTGGGACAGCGGCTATTTCGACACCCTGTTCGGCCACGAGTGGGAACTGACCAAGAGCCCGGCGGGCGCCCAGCAGTGGACGCCCAAGAACCCCGAGGCCGGCCCCAAGGCGCCCGACGCCCACGTCCCCGGCAAATCGCACCCGCCGATGATGGCCACCACCGACATCGCCCTGCGGGTCGACCCGGCCTATGCGGCGATTTCGAAGAAGTTCCACGAGAACCCGGCCCTGCTGACCGAGGCCTTCGCCAAGGCCTGGTTCAAGCTGACCCACCGCGACATGGGCCCCAAGGCCCGGTACCTGGGTCCGCTGGTCCCGGCCGAGGACCTGATCTGGCAGGACCCGGTCCCGGCGGTGGATCATCCGCTGATCGACGCGGCCGACATCAAGGCCCTGAAGGAATCGATACTGGCGTCCGGCCTGACGGTTCCGCAGTTGGTGGCGGCGGCCTGGGCCTCGGCCTCGACCTTCCGGGGTTCGGACAAGCGGGGCGGGGCCAACGGCGCCCGCGTTCGCCTGGCGCCGCAGAAGGACTGGGCGGTCAATGACCCGGCGCAGCTGGCGGCGGTGCTGTCCAGGCTGGAGGCCATCCAGTCGGGCTTCAACGCAGCCCAGACCGGCGGCAAGAAGGTGTCGCTGGCCGACCTGATCGTCCTGGCGGGCAGCGCGGCGGTCGAGAAGGCGGCGGCGGACGGCGGCCATGCGGTGGAGGTTCCCTTCACCCCCGGCCGCACCGACGCCAGCCAGGAGCAGACCGACGTCGAGTCCTTCGAGGTGATGGAGCCGGTCGCCGATGGGTTCCGAAACTACCAGAAGCAGCAGTTCGCCATGACGGCGGAGGAACTGCTGGTCGACCGGGCCCAGCTGCTGACTCTGAGCGCGCCGGAGATGACGGTGCTGGTCGGCGGCCTGCGGGTGCTGGGCGCCAACAGCGGCGGCTCGACGGCCGGGGTGTTCACCGACAAGGTGGGTGTGCTGACCAACGACTTCTTCAGCAACCTGCTGGACATGGGCACTGTCTGGGAAGCGACCGACGCGGACGAGACCGCCTTCGTCGGCCGCGACCGCAACAGCGGCGCCCAGAAGTGGACGGCCAGCCGGGTGGACCTGGTGTTCGGCTCCAACTCGCAGCTGCGGGCGCTGGCCGAGGTCTATGCCCAGTCGGACTCGAAGGCGGCGTTCGTCAACGCCTTCGTGGCGGCCTGGACCAAGGTGATGAACGCCGACCGCTTCGACCTGAAGTAGGCGCGGGCGGGCGCGGTCCGAAAGGATCGCGCCCCTCTTGCCGATAGCCCGAGACGAGGCCGCCGCGATCAATGACGGCGGTCCTGAACGAGGGAGGACGCCGAATGGGCCAGGCCATCGAGCCGGAGACCAGCGACGCCCTGAGGGCCGCGGGCCTGCCCCTGCGCGGACCCCTGCCCCGGCTGCTGGCCCTGCTGGCGGCATCGCCGGACACCCACCTCAGCCTGGCGCAGATCGAGCCGATGGCGCTGGAGGCGGGGCTGGCGCTCAGGCCGGCCGAACTGGCCCGCTGCCTGGAGACGCTGGTCGAGCACGGCCTGCTGGGCCTCTTGCCGACGACGGGGCCGGAGCGGGTGTTCGACACCCTGCCCCAGGCCCACGCCCATGTGATCTACGAGGACGATCAGGTCATCGACCTGCACGTCTCGCATGAGACCCTGCTGGCCATGATCGCCGACGCGCTGGAGCGCCGGCCGGGCGCGGTGGAGGTGGTGGTGCGGTTCCGGAGGTAGGGCCGGACCGTGGTCAGCTGGCGGCCACAATACGCCAGCGGACCATCAGCCTCCCCACAAGGCGCATCAGTCTCCATCGAAGCTTCAAGCTCCAATAGAATGGCCGAAGGAACGGCCCCCTCTCCTTCAGTGCGTTGAGGTCCAGGGGCCAGTAGAGGTCCTGGATCGTTTCAGGAAGGGTTCGCACCAGGCGACGAACCGTCAGACGTCCACGGACGGGAATCGGCACGGCGTCGAACATGTAGCGATTGAAGACCTTCTCCTTGGTTTCAACGCGATGCATCTGGAAGAGCAGAGCGGCATACTGCTGTTGAGAGTCCCGCATCTCGTCGCGGCCGATCGCGGAGATGGCGTCGACGAAGTCGACGAACGAGGCGTTCACCGCCTCCTGATTTCCGCGCTCCTCGTGCCAGGAGGCCCGGTAGCTTAGGAGTCCTACGCGGCTGTCTCCGCGAAAGGCGACCAGGGTGGAGTGGAACCAGTTGGCGAAGGTCTGCGGATCGACCCCGCCGGCCAGCCAGTAGTCGAGCTGGTCGCTCTTGAGGCCCCAGTAGCGACGAAAGTACTGCGCGACCTCGGCGCTGTCCTCGTGGGCGTTCGACCTGATTTTGAGGCGGTCCTGGTAGAGGGTGTCGTACCGGGCGTTGCAGGACAGGATAACGTCGAAACGCTTATTGCGAATGTTGACGCGATAGGCCCAGGCCGCCGCGCAAAGGGCGGCGAAGGTCGGCAGGGCGTATCGCAGGAGCTCCGACCTCACCACGGCGCCCAGCCAGTTTCCCAAGTCCATGCACCGCCCTCCCCCGACAAGGCGCCACAGGTTCCTACGTCCGGGCGGAATTGCCAATCCACTCTCCAGAACGGCCCGCCCCCCGCGTTCATCGGCCAAGGGCCATCCCGAGCGCGGCGATGGCGGGGATGCCGATCACCAGGTTGAAGGGGAAGGTCAGGGCCAGGGAGGCGGTGGTGTAGACGCCTTCATCGGCTTCCGGCGCCGCCAGCCGCATGGCGGCCGGGACGGCGATGTAGGAGCCGGACGCGGCCAGCACGCCCAGCATGATCCCGTCGGCCGCCGACAGCCCGGCGAGGCGGGCGAGGCCCATGGCGACGAGGGCGGCAGGCAATGGGAACATCAGGGCGAAGGCGATCAGCGGCGGGCTGAGCCGATGGCGATCGGCGAGGATGCGGCGGGCGGCGCGAAGACCAAGGTCGAGCAGGAAGAGGCAGAGGGCGCCCTGGAACAGCGGGCCGACGAAGAGCTCGAGGCGGGTCATGCCGGCGGGGCCGCTGGCCAGGCCGATGAGGAAGCTGCCGATAAGCAGGACGCTGGCGGCATTGAGGAAGACCTCATGCAGCACGGCGGCGCGGGGCGCGGCGGGCCCGTGCCGGCGCAGGATCAGCAGGGACGTCAGGATGGCCGGCGTCTCCATCAGGGCCAGTACGGCGGCCATGTGGCCGGACGGCTTGAGGCCGAGCCCCGCCAGGTAATCGGCGCCGGCCGCGAAGGTCACGACGGACACCGACCCGTAGGTGGCCGCCAGGGCGCAAACCGTCGGCCGGTCGAGCCGGGTGATCTGGCGGAGGAGGACGAACAGAAGCAGCGGGATCATGGCGCTGAGCGCGACGCCAAGCCCGGCAGCGAGCGCGAAGTCCGCGGTAAACCCGGCGTGCCGCGCCTCCACCCCGCCTTTGAAGCCGATGCAGAGCATCAGGTAGAGCGACAGCGCCTTGGCCGTGGCGTCCGGCAGGGCCAACTCGGACCGGGCCAGCGCGGCGGCAAGCCCCAGGCAGAAGAACAGGATGGCCGGCGAGGTCAGGATGGCGAGGGCGTCGAGGCTGGGCAAGGCGGGTCTCCGGAACAGGGCCGCCGCCGATGCCCTCTGGACCTGTCATGAGACCAGTTTATTTCCCTCATGATCGCCATTGCGCTTTGAAATGAGGACGCCGACTTGCATCGCCTCGTCAATCTCGACATCGACCTTCTGCGGACCTTCGTGGCCGTGGCCGAGGCGGCCAGCTTCACGCGGGCGGCGCGGCGGATCGGACGCAGCCAGCCGGCCGTCAGCCTGCAGGTCCGGCGGCTGGAGGAGCAGGTCGGCGCCGAGCTGCTGGTGCGGGGGCCGCGCGAGGTGACGCCGACGGCCGAGGGGGCGGCGCTGCTGCCGCTGGCCAACCAGCTCTTGCGGCTGAACGACGAGATCGTGGCGGGGCTGGGCGAAGGCGGGGTCGAAGGCGAAGTCCGGTTCGGGGCGCCGGAGGACATCGCCACCACCTTCCTGCCGCGCATCCTGGGCGACTTCGCCCGCAGCCATCCGCGCATCCGGCTGGTGGTCACCTGCGACTACACCGCCAACCTGCTGGAGCAGATCGCGCGGGGGGCCCTCGACCTGGCGCTGATCAAGCGCGAGCCGCTGGGGCCGGACCTGGGCATCAGCGTCTGGCGTGAGCCGCTGGTCTGGGTGGCGGCCGACCGGCGGACGGCGGAGGCGGCGGAACTGCCCCTGATCGCGGCGCCTGCGCCCGACATCTATCGCAAGCGGGCCCTGGCGGCGCTGACGGCGGCGGGACGGGCCTATCGCATCGTCTTCACCTCGCCCAGCCTGGCGGGGCAGTACGCGGCCCTGCGCGCGGGACTGGGCGTCGGCGTCCTTCCGGCCGAGATGGCGCCCAAGGACCTGACCGTGCTGGACGATCCCGCCCTACCCGACCTGCACGACACCGAGATCGCGCTGGTCCAGCCCAAGGGCAAGCCGTCCCGCGCGACCAGCCTGCTGGCCGACCAGGTGCTGCGCTCGCTGGGCGGGGCCCATTTCAAACCGCAATAGGCGATATTGACCGAGCTGATTGGACCGGCCGGGCCCGCCGGGCGATAACAGCCTCGCGGCCCGGGCCCCTCTGGCGATCATGGTGATCGCGATGTCGGACCGCATCGGGTGCGCTCGATGCCGGGGTCCAAGCTCCCCCCAACCACACCCGGCTGTTCCGCCGGTGTCGGGCGCCCCTTTCGTACAGAGAGAGGCAAAGCATGTCCTATTCCCCCGTTGAACGGCTGCAGATCCGGCACGCCCTGCTGGAGGTCGCCCTGGCCGAGGAGCGTTCGCGCCCGCGCCCCAGCGACCCGATGATCTCGCGCATCAAGAAGAAGAAGCTGCAGGTCCGCGACCGCCTCGAGGCGCTGCGCGAGGCCCGCGTCCCGGCCCGGCTCTGAACGCGAACCGGACGGGCTGACCGCTCCAACCACCCTCCTCCTCCCCGGCGCCCCCGCCCGCCCGGCCCCTGGCCGGCCCGGGCGGGGGTTGTCGTGCTGACATGATCCAGGACCGCCCATGGACTTTCTGACCGCCGACTTTCTTTCGAAGCCCGTCTGGATGTGGGCCAGCTTCATAGGGCTGGTGATCCTGCTGCTGGCGCTGGACCTGGGCGTGCTGCACAGGGGGCGGCGGGAGATCGGGGTGCGCGAGAGCCTGATCACCTCGGCCGGCTACCTGGGCCTGGGGCTGGCCTATGGCGGCTGGGTGTGGATGAGCCTGGGCCAGGCGTCGGGGGTCGAGTACCTGACCGGGTTCGTGGTCGAGAAGTCGCTGGCGATGGACAACGTCTTCGTCATCGCGATGATCTTCGGCTACTTCGCCATCCCGCCGGCGCTGCAGTACCGGGTGCTGTTCTGGGGCATCCTGGGGGTGATCGTGCTGCGGGCGATTATGATCGCGGGCGGAGCGGCGCTGGTCTCGAACTTCGGCTGGGTGCTGTATGTCTTCGCGGCCTTCCTGATCTTCACCGGCGTCAAGATGCTGGCGATGAAGGACAAGCCGGCGGACCTGTCGCAGAACCCGCTGCTGAAGCTGCTGCGGCGGCGGATGCGGGTGACCGACAGCCTGCACGGGGAGAAGTTCTTCGTCCGGCTGCCGGACGCAGCGGGGGGCAAGGCTGCGGTCTACGCCACGCCGCTGTTCCTGGCGCTGGTGCTGATCGAGATCGCGGACGTGATCTTCGCGGTGGACTCGGTGCCGGCCATCTTCGCCATCACGACCGACCCGTTCATCGTCTACACCTCCAACATCTTCGCCATCCTGGGCCTGCGGGCGCTGTACTTCGCGCTGGCGGCGGTGATCGACCGGTTCGCCTATCTGAAGCAGGCGCTGGCGGTGCTGCTGGTGTTCATCGGCGGCAAGATCTTCATCGCCGACCTGATGGGCTGGACCAAGTTCCCGGCCGAGGTCTCGCTAGGGGTGACGTTCGTGATCCTGGCCAGCGGGATCGTCTGGTCGCTGTGGAAGACCCGGCCGGGGCGGGTGGCGACCGGCTGAGCCGCGCGCCAGCAGCATGGCCCCGACGATGCAGGCGCTGAACAGGGCCCCTTCCAGGGCGGCGGTGACGGCGAGGCTCAAGGGGCCGAAGGCGGGTTCGGCCAGCAGGCGGCCGACGGGGGCGAGGTCGAGGCGGGAGCCGGGGAAGTCGCGGGCCAGGAGGTCGAGGCTGCCGCCCATCAGCCGCCCGCCGGTCAGGGCGACCAGAAGGCCGGCGAGGCCGCCGGCGAGGGCGCCGAGCATCAGGCGCCAGCGCAGGCGTCGGGCGGGAGGGCCAAGGCCGGCCAGCCAGGCGCCCAGGCCCACGCCGCCGCCCAGGATGGCCCCCTCGACCGCGCCGGTGATGTCGCCCGGGCCCTGGCCGAACAGCAGGGCGAAGGCGTCCAGCCCGACGACCTTGACCACCGCCCCGACGATCAGACCGCCGCCGGCGCCGCCGATGGCCGTCCACCAGCCGGGGCGGTCCGAGGCGATGCTGGCGGCGGCGATCCCGAAGGCCACCCCGGCCCCGCCGACCAGGGCGATCAGGGCGGTGACCAGGAACAGCACCAGCAGGATCGACACAGCCCCCAGGCCCGCGGCGGCCGGCTGGGAGGCGGCGATGAAGCCGTAGAGGAGGCCGCCGATCGCGCCGGCCAGGCCCCCGCCCAGGGTTCCGGCCAGGCCCAGCCGCAGGGCGCGGGTAAGCGACAGGGGCGGCAGGACGGCGGCCGGGGCGGCCTGCGCGGCGACCGGCGGCGGCTCGGCCGCGACCACCTCGACCGGGGCGATGAAGCGGTAGCCGTGCTTGGGGGCGGTCTCGATGAACCGGGGGCTGGCGGCGTCGTCGCCGAGGGCGCGGCGCAGGGCGCGGATGCACTGGGTCAGGGCCTCGTCGGTGACCGGCACGCCGCGCCAGACCTCCTCGAGGAACCGCTCCTTGGTGACCAGCCGGCCGGGCTCGCGGACCAGCAGGATGAGGGCGTCGAGATAGCGGGCGCTGAGCGGCGCCGGCGCGCCGTCCAGCGTCAGGCGGCGGTCGACGGGGTCGAGCACGAAGCGGTCGAAACGGTAGCTGCCCGGCGCCAAGGGGAATCTCGAAGGTTGAACTGGCCAGGGTGGAAACTCGGGCGCCGGGGCGCGCGTGGCAATGGGCCAGCCGCCCGGGACCATTGCGTCAGCCAGTCATTGCGGCGAACAATGTTCCGCAAGCAATCGAGGGGGAATCGATATGGCCAAGCAGGCAGACGGCAGACGCGCCTGGACGCGACGCACCGGGATGCTCGCACTCGCCCTGGTGCTGGCGGGGCTCTCGATGGGACGCCCCGACATATCGGCCGGACAGTCCGGCGGCGGGGTGGCCGTGGTTGAGGCCAGGGGCGCCGACTACGATACCGACTGCGAAGCCGACTTCACTCATTTCACCCGCTACAGCTATGTCGTGGAGGGGCTCGAACTGAGCGCCATCAGGGTCACCGGCACCTACATGCTCTCGGGCGCCGGGGGACGGTTCTCGGTGGTCGACGACGACGGCTTCTTCACTTTCGCGGCGGTGCATGGACGGTGGATGTCCACCGGGTTGTTCCACAACGACAGGAACCGGGATGGGTACCGGGTCGGCGGCCCGGTTCCGAAGAGCGACCTTCGACTGCTGAAGGCGGCGGCCGAGGTTGGCCTGGACTACTATGACTACATCCACCGCAAGTACGTCACCCCGCAACCGGGCCAGAGCGCGGCAGCCTTCCGGTCGTTCCGGGACCAGATCACGGACCGCCGGCGATTCTTCGAGGAGGCCAGGCTGCTGGTCGACAAGACCCTGGCCCAGCCCGGCTCCAGCGCCAATCCAAATGTCGAGGTCCGGCACCTTTACGAGTATCGGGGCCTGTTCTTCTTCCTGGAGCGGTTCATGAACCCGCTCAGCGTCGCGCAGTACGAGGACCTGGATCGACCCGGAAAGCTGCACCGCCTGTGCCAGGCGGGCGAAGCCAACCCGGCGGTCGGACAGGTCGTCTGCAGCCGCGACTTCCTGACCGGCGAGCGGCGGCATGACCGTCGGGAAGCCAGGCGGTTCTGCCCCAAGGGTATCGCCTTCCGTCAGTTCGCGGGGTTGTGCGATTCCCGACTGGGGGAAAGCTGCAGGATGGGCAAGCCGGCGACCTGATCCCCCGGGGCGTCGATTTCAGGGATTGCTCAGCAGTTGCTCATGCCGCTCACCGGCGGAACCGGCAGGGTCGTGGCCTCAACGCAACGCAGGGCCAGACGACCATGAGCGACCAGACCCCCTCTCCTTCCTCCTCCTCCTCCTCCTCCTCTTCGCCCGCGCCCAGGCCCGGGCCGCCCGGGTGGCTGCGGCTGTTGGTCTGGGGGGCGGCGGCCGGGCTGCTGGCGCTGCCGGCGGTGGCCATGCGGTTCACCGACGAGGTGCGGTGGGACACCTTCGACTTCGTGGTGGTCGGGGCCCTGCTGGTCGGGGCGGCCAGCGTGTTCGAGGTGGCCATGCGGGCCTCGGCGGGGCTGGGCTACCGGCTGGCGGCGGGGCTGGCCATCGCGGCGGGCCTCTTGATGACCTGGGCCAACCTGGCGGTCGGGCTGATGGGGCCAGAGGACGGGGTGGCCAACAAGCTGTTGCTGCTGGTCCCGCCGGTGGCGGTGATCGGCGCGGTGCTCGCCCGCTTCCGGCCGAGGGGGATGGCGGCGACCATGCTGGCGGTGCTGGCGACCCAGCTGGTCGTCGGCGGCGTGGCCCTGGCCGAACCGCCGACGACCAAGGGCTTTGGCTATCCCTGGCACATCATCGCGGTGACCTGTTTCTTTGGCTGTATCTGGCTGTTGTCGGCCGGTCTGTTCCGCAACGCGGCGGAGGACGGGCGCCAGGGGTGAAAACCCGGAATAATCCCGGGTCTGGCGCTCTGGCGGCGGAAAAGCGAGGCTGTTCAAGGCCTTGGGCCAGGCCGGCGGGCGCCGGGATCTGGGTTCATCAGGGGTCCGTCAGGGCGCCGTCAGGGTGCGGCGCGGGCGGCATCGGGGCGGCGTCAGGGCCGGGTACGGCCGCCGCCGGCAACAGGGGGATGACGGTGCGCAGGGCGGCCAGCTTCGGCCCCATGCGCACGCGGATGCGGCGGACGATCTCGCCCGTGCGCGGGTTGGTCCTCTCGTCGATGACCAGCTCGCGCACCCCGGCGGCCCGCGCCCGGTCGAGCCGCGACAGGTCGAGCTCCACATGGCCGCCGCCGATCCGCAGGTGGTCGAGGATGTTGCTCATCGCCACCCGGGCCAGCTCCTCGATGGCCGCCTCGCGCGTCAGCCCCACGCCCAGCGCCGCCCGGCCGCGCGCGATGGCGGCGGCGACGTTGGGCCGCCGGGCCAGCTCGTAGGCCGACTGGGCGCTGGCCCAGCCGGTGTAGCCGGCGGCGATGGCGGCCGCGCTGGGGCTCTCGCCCTCCAGTATGGCGTCGACGAACTTGCGCTGGCGGGGGTTGAGCGGGCGCAGGGCGCCGCTCGGCGCCGGACGGGGCTTGGGCATGGGGGCCTTCGGGGGCTGAATGGGAGGGAGGGCCGGTATCGAAGCGGCCGCGCCATTATCCCATGGATGGCCCCCGATATAGGCCCCCATCTGGCCCTATTGCCTGCCGGCCTTGCCGGTCTGCTTGCCGCGGGCCGGAGAGAAGGTGACGGTCAGGGTGCAGTTGTAGACCTGGCTGGTCCCGCGCATCTCGCCGGTGGGCGTGCAGTCGCAGCGGCTCTCACGCGAGAAGAGCTGGGGGTTCTGGGCGATGCCCCAGTTGAGGGCTTCGCCTTGCTGGATGCTGCAGCCGCTGGAGCCGCCGACCTCTTGCCGGGTGAAGGTCTTGGTGACCGACTGGGCCGGGGCCGAGCCGGCGATGGCCATGACCGCCAGGGCGGCGGCGGGCGCGATGAGCTTGAGCGGTTTCATGGAGGCCTCCTGTGTTGACGGGGCGAGACTGGCGGCGGGCGGCCGGGCGGCAAATCCCCATTTGTGGGGTCGGCCACGAGCGCGTGATCTTCCCCCACGGCGCCATTGCCGGGCCGAGGCGGGCCGGGGCCTGATGGCGGGCAAAGAGGAGGAAACCCCATGTCCCGCCTGCCGCTCGCCGAGCCCGACACCCTGCCGCCCTATCTGAAGGCCATCCATGACGCGACGCCGGAGGAGAACTGGCTGGGCCGCCACTTCGCGCGCGCGTTCTCACCCGCTCCGGACCTGGTCCAGGCCTACCAGGCCTTCTACCACCCCTGGCACACCGGCGGCGCCGGCCTGCTCCCGCCCCGGCTGAAGGAACTGGTCCGCCTGCGCATCGCCACCCTGAACGGCTGTGTGCTGTGCAAGAGCGTGCGCATGGCGCCCGAGACGGTGACCGAGGACGAGGCGGCGCGCGGCGTGGACGCGCCGGACGGCGAAGGCTTCACGGCGCGGGAACGCGCGGCGATCCGCTTCGCCGAGAAGATGGCCGTGGACCACCACAACATCGGCGACGAGGACGTGGCGGCCATGCGGGCCCTGTTCACCGACGCGGAGTTCCTGGAGCTGTCGATGATGGCGGGGCAGTACATCGGTTTCGGGCGGGTGCTGGCGATGCTGCAGCTGGAGGTGGCGAGTTGTCCGGTGTGAGGGGGAGGAAGTCCGATGGGGAGGAAGGTCTGCCATGGCCGAAGGCGTAGGTTGGTCGTCCTCCAGCTCCCTGATGCTCGCTAGAAAAGTCTTTCGGCGGCTGATAATCTCAACCCAGCGGGGTCTCCCTTCGTATACGGGCTGTGCAACTGCGGCCTAAGAGCGAACGTCTGAACACATCGTGCCCGCCGCACGCTTCACGGCAACTCGGCGGGATTGGAAGGGAGACTTCGTGCCATCTGCCCGACGCGCCTTCGGCAAGCGAGTTCTGATCCCTATACCGCCTGAATTCGCTGATGAGGCGGCGCTCCTCGCCCACCTCAAGATCAGCCCAGCTGAACTGAAGAAAATTTGGTGGTTTCGCCATCGAATGTACTCTCAGTTCGACGTCGCGAAGCGTTCAGGAAAGGTTCGAACGATCACCGCGCCGGATCGGCGTCTAAAGATCATTCAAAGGAAGCTCGCCAGGCTGCTGAACCAGCTTTATCGCCCGCGTCAACCCGTCCACGGCTTCGTGCCTGAGCGCTCAGTCAAGACCAATGCGGAAGCTCACGGTCGCCGTCGCTTTGTCGTGAACTTGGATGTCCGAGATTTCTTTCCGATGATCACTGAAAAGCGGGTCGCCGGACTGCTTCGCGCAATAGGGATTGATCGACGCGTGTCGGAGATCATCGCTCGTCTTTGCTGCCTTATGGGCCAGCTTCCGCAGGGCGCGCCCACCAGCCCCGTTCTATCGAACATGATCTGCTACCGCCTGGACACCGATCTGTTGTTGTTCGCTAAGTCTATCCGCGCGATCTACACGCGCTATGCTGACGACATCACTTTCTCCAGCTATCAGCCGCCGACGCCGCTGTTCGAGTCGGCCCTGCCAAGGGCTGGCCGGTTCTCGCCCGACTCCCTGGCGCCAGCGTTGCGCGCAGCGTTTACGAGCAATGGCTTCGTGATTAACCCCGACAAAGCCCACTACGCGGAGCGCAACTCGCGACGAATGGTGACGGGCGTCAAGATCAATGCCGGCCTCAATGTAGATCGCCGTTACATCCGTCGCATTCGGGCGATGTTGCACTCAATTGAGAAGATCGGCCTTGCCGATGCTCAGGCTAGACACGACGCCAATGGCGGCAAGGGCGCGCTCGCCCTCCATCTGCGTGGAAAGATCGCCTATGTCGCTCACCTAAAGGGTCAGACTGATCCAGTCGTGCGCTCCCTTGCCCACCGCTACAACAAGTGTTTTCCCGCCCAGCCAATCAAACTTACCCCGACGGTGGCCGAGCGGCGCGACCGCGCCGTCTGGGTTATCGACGTCCCCGGCAAGCACAATGGCACAGCATTTTTCCTCGCAGGTATCGGCTTGGTCACCGCAGCGCACTGCGTCGAGGGCCTGAGCGAGGTCGATGTGCTCCATCCGTCGAGACCTACGGCTACCTTCAAGGTGAAGGTCCAGCACCATGACAAGCATCGGGATGTGGCTGTGCTCGATTCGACCGCTATCTCATCAACCGAGTTTTATGAGCTTGAACCCGCCGCGAAGCCAGCCGCTGTAACCGATCCTGTTCTTGCCGTCGGTTATCCGTTGTGGGGGCTAGGCGAGCGCCTCAACATCCGACCTGGCGAGGTTAGCCTCCTGACAGTTCGATTCGGCGTCTTACTGATGGAAGTCACCCAGCAGCTTACGCAGGGCATGTCAGGCGGCCCCATCCTGAACGCTGAGGGCGAGGTTGTCGGTATCGTTCACAAAGGGGGCCCCAAAGAGGGGCGCCAACTCGCTGTCAGATTCAGCGAGCTTGAGGCGTCCCTAAACGATGCAGCGAAATAGGGCCGACCGCCGGCCGCCAGCGTAGGGCGGCGGAGAGATGCCAGGCAACTTGTAGCCGCCCCTGAACCAGAAATGCCGGTCCACCTACGTACGCTCTCTGGCGCAGAGTGCCACTCACCGATACGTTGCAAGACGCCGTAAGGCACACTAAGCTTACAGGTTCCCGTATTCCTGAGTATTCTTGTCCCTTGAGTATGTCGAAGGAATTGCCGCATCAGTTCCATTCCCACACTTTCGGCCACGCAGTTTGCAACCGCCTTCGCGCTGAGGCCCAATCTGATTGCATGGTTCCTCGGGGCCGGCGCTTCGGCGGCCTCCGGGATTCCGACCGGCTACTCAATGATCCGGGATTTCAAATCGCAAATCTTCTGCCGCGAGACAAAGCTGTCGAAACGAGAGATCGATACAGACGATCCCCTCTGGGTCGAAAGGATCGACGCATTCTTTAGACGCACGTCAATTCTACCGCCGGAAGGCGACCCGACCGAATACGCTGCCGCCTTCGAAGCAGTCTACCCAGAGCCCAGGCATAGACGACAATATATCGAAGACGCGATTTCCAAAGGGACGCCCTGCTTTGGGCACAAGGTTCTCGGGAGTCTGATGGCGGCCCGAAAGGTCGACTGCGTTTTCACGACGAACTTCGATCCGCTAGTGGAGGAATCTGCTCTCTCAGCTAACGCGCTTCTGCCCCCCGGCGACCAAACTCGCCCGACGGTGGCGGCGATCGACTCTGCAGATCGCGCCATGCGGTGCCTCAACGAGTCGGATTGGCCGCTAGTTGCGAAGCTTCATGGCGACTATCAATCGATCGCGATCAAGAACACCGGATCTGAGCTCGAGGAGCAGGACGCCGGGATGCGGCATGTACTGGTGGAAGCCGGCAAGCGCTACGGGATGGTATTCGTAGGCTACAGCGGACGGGACGACTCGGTAATTGAGGCGTTGGAGTCCGTGCTCAACTTTCCGTCGCCGTTCCCGAACGGACTGTACTGGGTGACAGGTTCGGCTTCTCGGCTATTGCCAGCGGTCACGGAGTTCCTAAGTCGCGCACGGCGAGCCGGTGTCGATGCGCAGATCGTAGAGTGCGCGACATTCGATGAACTGGCCGCTGAAATTCTCAAGACCACAGACGTGCCGACGGTGCTGTCAGAATGGGTGATGCGTGGCCGCCCTTTGCCACGTCTGACTCTCGTACAGTTGCCGACTTCAGAGGCGCGGCAGTTCCCCGTCCTGCGCTATTCAGCGCTTCTTGTAGAATCCCTCCCTTGCCGCGCAAGGCGTGTGACGCTTAACGAGCCCAGGACCTCTCCAGTAGTTAGAGAGCTGTTGAAGGCAAACAACTGCCGGGCGATTGTCGCCGCGAACGGCCGAGAGCTGGCGGTCTTCGGCAGGGACCAAGACATTTTGGAAGCGCTCGCACCGTTTGGCGCGACGCTCGGAGGAGAGGTTGATCTCGACCCTGCTGTCGACAGTTGGGCGCTGGGACTACTGTATGACGCGTTGGTGAGGAGCCTAGCGAGGCACCGCCCGCTTGTTCCAAAGTATCGGCGCGCTGGACATTCCATCGTCGTCGCCGCACCGCGCGATGGGGAACATCCCGAGCGTGCTCGCCGGAACGCGCAGGCCTTGGTGAGACTGAAAGAGGCCTATGGAAGCGCGCTAACCGGAACAGTCCCAGGACTCAATTTTCCGTTTCAGGAAGGCGTGTCCTTAAAGCTGGACTATATAGAAGGGCGTTGGTGGTTTGGGTTCGAGCCGTACACATCTGTGTCCATCCCGAGGCCAGACTTTCCTCCAGACGACTCAAACGGTACTGACAGCATCGACCGCAACACGATAGGTGCGCGCCCGGACCGCGCTGGCGATCCTGTAGGCGATTGGCGACGAGAGCGCTGGGCGCAGCGCTACAACAAGAGCTGGGCCGCCATCATTAGTGCTTGGGCCGAGCTTCTGACCAGTAGTGGGGAAGGCGAGAGGCAGGCATTCGGGCTTGAGGATGGCTCGGGGATCGATGCGGTCTTTAGGATCTCGCCGATCACCGGCTGGAGCCGCCCGGCCCATCACCATCCCTACTTCGATCGGAGCAAGTGATGAGTGCGCTCGCTTCGACGAAGCTCCCACCGTTCACCTTACTGGACGAGCCGTACCTGGCATTTTCGCCTTCGAACGCGACCCACGTGGATGTCCATCCGCTCAGAGGGTTGGTGAACTTCGGACCCTATTCGAAGGGTTCTTTCGGAGGATATACGTCACGGGTGCGGGTCGCGACAGTAGGCCCGGCGAGCGCATTCTGGCGCCGCGGCGAACTCATGGCCTTGCTCCGGAATAGGCACCGCCCATCCGATCGCTCTGAGTATGTGCCGGAGTATCCCGGCTTTGAGGCGCTCTTCAAGGTTGCGCTTGAATCAGCCCCATCCGAGGCGCACGTCAAATGGCCAGAGCAACTGCACGATCTGCCAGGCGACGGCGACCCGTCGGCACGGCTCTTCTTGGCCATGGAGTCCGCGCTTCGGCGACTCGACGCGGTCCGCAGCAGCTTCGACGTCGTGCTGGTCCATTTCCCCGACAGTTGGAATGCAGCAACACGAGCAAAATTCTTTGACGCGCACGACGCACTCAAAGCTTTGGGCGCAAAATACAATATTCCGACCCAAGTTATCAACGACCGGGCATTCGTCTTTGCACACAAGGCCTCACTCGCTTGGCGGCTGGCAACTGCGCTCTATGTGAAGGCCGCCGGCACGCCGTGGAAGCTGGCACCTCTACCAGGAGTTCCGGTGGACACCGCCTACATTGGCCTAGCTTATGCGCTGCGCGGGGACCAACAAGACGCGCACTACGTCACGTGCTGCTCGCAGGTATTCGACATGGATGGCGGCGGGATGCAGTTCGTCGCCTTCGAGGCCCGAGACCCGGTCGCCGACGTCGCTGAGGCTCGCAGGAACCCATTCTTGAGTCGAGACGACATGCGCGCAGTTCTCGCGCGGAGTCTGGCTCTCTACCAGGGTCGCAATGGCGGGAATCTGCCCAAACGAATGGTCGTTCACAAAACCACGGCCTTCAAAGAAAGCGAGATCGAAGGGGCATTTGACGCCCTTACGGGCGTCCGGGAAATTGAGTGTGTCGAGATCAGTGCCGCGTCCTGCTGGCGGGGCGTCTGGCTAATCAAGTCCGGCCAGCCGAAACCGCCCACCCGTGCGTCGGGCTATCCCGTGCCCCGGGGTACGATGGTCGTGCGATCAGGCAACTCGGCGCTGGTATGGGTGGCGGGCAATGCGCCCGAAGTCTCTACGAGTGGTGACTACTACCAAGGTAAAAAAAGTATTCCGAAGCCCCTCCAAATAACCCGTCATACAGGAAGCGGCCCCCTTGAGGTCACCGCTCTGGAGGCGCTCGCCCTCACCAAGATGGATTGGAACAACGATGCTCTATACGATCCTGTGCCGGTGAGCATTCGCTACTCTCAGAGATTGGCTCGCACGATCGCGAACGTGCCTGATTTGCCGAGAAACGTTTATCCATATCGCCTCTTCATGTAGGGACTACTGCGATATCAGCGGGGCAGCCTGCGACCTCGGCAAGCGGGTTCCCCCTCACCGCCTAAAATAATCAAACACCCGCTGCGCCAGCGCCGCGCTCACCCCCGCCACCTTCGCCAGGTCCTCCACGCTCGCCCGGCTCACCCCCCGCGCGCTGCCGAAGGCATGCAGCAGCGCCTTCTTGCGGCCCGGGCCGACGCCCTCGATCTCGTCCAGGGGGTTCTTGACCATCTCCTTTGAGCGCTTCGCCCTGTGCGTGCCGATGGCGAAGCGGTGCGCTTCGTCGCGGAGGCGCTGGAGGAAGTAGAGGACCGGGCTGCGGGGTTCGAGCATGAAGGGGGCGGGGGCGCCGGGGAGGAAGAAGCGTTCGAGGCCGGCGTCGCGGTCAGGACCCTTTGCAACCCCGACGACGGGGATGTCGTCGACGCCGAGGTCGGCCATGATCTCGAGCGCGGCGGAGAGCTGGCCGGCGCCGCCGTCGAGGAGGACGAGGTCGGGTCGGGGCGCGGACACGTCGCCGCCGGCTTCCTCCTCCTTGACCAGGCGGGAGAAGCGGCGGCGGAGGACCTCCTTCATCATGCCGAAGTCGTCGCCGGGGGTGAGGTCGGTCCCCTTGATGTTGAACTTGCGGTACTGGTTCTTCTGGAAGCCTTCGGGGCCGGCGACGATCATGCCGCCGACGGCGTTGGTCCCCATGATGTGGCTGTTGTCGTAGACCTCGATCCGCTCTGGCGGGGCGTCGAGGTGGAAGGCTTCGGCCAGGCCGGCCAGCAGCTTGGCCTGGGCGCCGCCCTCGGCCATGCGCCTGCCCAGGGCCTCGCGGGCGTTGGTCAGGGCCTCGTCGACCAGGCCGCGCTTTTCGCCGCGTTTGGGGCGGGCGATCTCGACCTTGCGGCCGGACTTCATGCTGAAGGCCTCTTCCAGCAGCTCGATCTCGAAGGGGTCGTGCGAGACGAGGATGAGGCGGGGGATGGGCTTGTCGTCGTAGAACTGGCCGATGAAGGCGCCCATGATCTCGGGCAGGGTGTCGGCCTTGTCGATGCGGGGGAAGTAGGCGCGGTTGCCCCAGTTCTGGCCGGCGCGGAAGAAGAAGACCTGGACGCAGGCCTGGCCGGCCTCGACGTGCAGGGCGAAGACGTCAGCCTCCTCGACCGTCTCGGGATTGACGGTGGTTTCCTGGGCCACGGCGGCCAGGGCGCGGATGCGGTCGCGCAGGCGGGCGGCCAGCTCGAACTCCATCTCGTCGGAGGCGGCCTGCATCTGGCGGGACATGTCGGCCATCACCGCCCGGCTCTTGCCGCGCAGGAACTGTTCGGCCTGGTCGACCAGGGCGCGGTAGTCGTCCGGCGCGATCAGGCCGGTGCAGGGGGCGGCGCAGCGGCGGATCTGGTGCAGCATGCAGGGGCGGGTGCGGCTGTCGTAGACGCTGTCGCTGCAGGAGCGGAGCAGGAACGCCTTCTGCAGGGTGTTGAGGGTGCGGTTGACGGCGCCGGCGCTGGCGAAGGGGCCGAAGTAGTCGCCCTTGAGCGTGTGGGCGCCGCGGTGCTTGCGCAGCTGGGGCGCGGCATGGTCGCGGCGGATGACGATCTCGGGGAAGGACTTGTCGTCGCGCAGCAGGACGTTGAAGCGCGGCTTGAGCTGCTTGATCAGGTTGATCTCGAGCAGCAGGGCGTCGGCCTCGGTGCGGGTGGAGGCGAACTCCATCGACCGGGTCAGGTCGACCATGGTGGCGATGCGGTTGGTGTGGAAGCGGCCCTGCGCGTACTGGATGACGCGCTTCTTCAGGGAGCGGGCCTTGCCGACGTAGAGGCAGGCGCCATCCTCGCCGTACATGCGATAGACGCCCGGCGCGTCGGGCAGGCGCGCGGCATGGTGGCGGATCAGGGCGGCGCCGGCCAGGATCTCGCCTGGGGCCGGGGCTTCGGGACCGTCCGGGTCGGAAGTGGGAGGCGTCTCGCTCACCGGTCGGATATAGGACGAATCGGCGGCGGCTGAACCCTTCGGCCGCTGGCGCGTTGGGGTGCGGGTATCGGGGAGCGGCGGAGAGTCTGTGCAGAGGATCGATTTTCGCGCGCTGTTCGAGGTGCTGCCCAGCCCGCACATGGTGCTGGACCGGGCGTTCAACTTCGTCGGGGTGAACGCGGCCTATGAAAAGGCGACCATGCGCTCGCGCGAGGAGCTGGTCGGGCGCGGGCTGTTCGAGATGTTCCCCAACCCCGGCGAGGCGGGCCGGCGGCTGCGCGACAGCATCCTGCGGGCGTTCGAGACCGGCCAGCCGGACACGCTGGCCTTCATCCACTACGAGATCCCGCGCCCGGACGGCGAGGGCATGGAAGACCGCTACTGGACCGCGGTGCACACCCCCATACTGGGCGCCGACGGCAAGACGCTGTTCGTGCTGCAGAACACCGTCGACGTGACGCAGTGGGCGCGGCTGCAGACGGCCCACTCCCTGCCCAGCGGCGCGACGCCCGGCGGCACCGAGCTGTTGCAGCGGGCGCAGGAGGCCGAGGCCGAGAAGCAGGCGCTGCTGGAGGAAAGCGACAACTTCCGCCGGCTGTTCGACCAGTCGACCAGCTTCATGGCCGTGCTGAGCGGGCCGGACCATGTGTTCACCTACGCCAACCAGGCCTATCGCCGGCTGATCGGCGAGCGGCAGCTGACCGGGATGCCGGTGGCCACGGCGCTGCCCGAGGTGGTCGAGCAGGGCTTCATCGAGATGCTGGACGGCGTGCTGGCGTCGGGCCAGCAGGTCGGGCTGGAGGGCGCGCGGGTGATGCTGGCGGCGCCCGGCGGCGGGCCGCTGCGCGAGACCTTCCTCGACTTCGTCTACCAGCCGATCTTCGACGAGGCGGGCAAGACGGTGGGCGTGTTCGTCCAGGGCGCCGACCGCACCGAGGCGTTCCGCGCCGCCGAGCGCCAGCGGGTGCTGCTGGACGAGCTGAACCACCGGGTGAAGAACACGCTGGCGACGGTGCAGTCGATCGCCGGCCAGACCCTGCGCTCGACGCCGGATCCGGCAGCCTTCCGCGAGGCGTTCGAGGCGCGGCTGATGGCGCTGTCGACGGTGCACGAGCTGCTGACCGCGACCCGCTGGGACGGGGCCGACCTGGCCACGGTGATCGCCGCCGAGACGCGGCCGTTCGGCGAGGGGCGGATCAGCCTGTCGGGGCCGGACGTGCATCTGTCGGCGCAGCAGGCGCTGAACATCGCCCTGATCGTCCACGAGCTGGCAACCAACGCCGCCAAGTACGGCGCTCTGAGCCTGCCGGACGGGCGGGTCGAGGCGTCCTGGACCTTCGGCAAGGCGCAGGACGGCGGCCGGCCGCTGCGGCTGACCTGGACCGAGCGCGGCGGCCCGCCCGTGCAGGCCCCCGGCCGCGAAGGCTTCGGCAGCCGCCTGATCGACCGGACGGCCAGCCATGAGCTGGGCGGCGTGGCGCGGCGCGAGTTTACGCCCCAGGGGCTGGAGGCGGTGCTGGACCTGCGGATCAGGACCCAGGACTGAAGCGGCGCGATTTCGCCCGGCGCGGGAACGCGAAGGCCCGATCCGGGCGCTCACACCCACTACGCGGGTACTGATTTCGGGTGGTGACCCAAAACGTTGAAATCTGGATTTACCGGGTTTCGGCGCCTGGCCTATCGATGCCGCCGGCGCCCGCCGGGCGCCCGAGGCGGGGGTCTCCGGTAGTCTGACACGCGGCGATGCGGCCCATCGCCCGGCGGAACGCGAGCCGGATTCCAAAGCCCGGAATCCAGCGCAGAGACTCCCGTGCCCACGACCCCGACCGCGGCCATCGCCGACACCTTCCTGACCGCCAATGTGTCGGGGAACGACTTCAACGGATCCCCCGTGGCGCTGCCCGGCGGCGGTTTCGTGGTCGCCTTCGCCTCCAACTTCGCCGGCGGAAACTGGCGGCCCTACCTCCAGTTCTTCGACAATGACGGCGTACGTGTCGGGGCGCCGGTCGAGGTGTCGTCCACCGGCTACGGCTTCGGCTACATCGCCACCGTGACCGTCCTGACGGACGGCGACCTGATGGTCAGCTGGTTCAACGGTTCGGGCCTGCAGCTGCAACGGATGGAAGCGGACGGGACCCCGGTGGGCGCGGCCTTCGCGGCGCCCGGCTGGGAATCCCATGCGGTCTTCGCCCTGGCCGACGGCGGCTTTGCCGTCGCCGGCGCCTGGAACAGCTCCACCACCCGCCTGACCATCTACGACAGCAACAATGCGCAGGTGGCCGCCATGACCCCGGCCGGCAACGCGATCGCCGCGACCCAGCTGGCCAACGGCAACATCGTCGCCGTCTTCGGCAATGCCGGCGCCAACAACATCCAGGGCCAGATCTATACGGCCGCCGGCGTGGCCGTCGGTCCGAGCTTCGACGCCAGCCAGTTCGATGTCGGCGCCCAGTATCCGGCCATCACCGCCCTGGTCGACGGGCGGTTCGTGGTGGCCTTCACCGAGCAGAACGCGGGCCTGACCAACGATGTCTCGTTCCGCATCTTCAACGCCGACGGCACGCCGGCGACCGATCAGACGAGCATTGTCTCGGTCGCTGGCCGGCAGGAGGCCGTCAGCCTTGTCGCCCTGAACGACGGCGGCTTCATCGCCGTCTGGCACGACCTTGCCGGCGCCGACGGCAGCGGGGAAGGCATTCTGGGCCGTCGCTACGACAGCGCCGGAGCCCCGGTCGGGACGAGCTTCGTCGTAACGAGCGACCCGGCCGGCAACGAGTTCGCCGCGCGCGGTACCACCCCGTCCACGGCCCAGCTGAGCGACGGCAGCATCGCCATCGTCTTCGCCCAGCAGGGGACCGGCGGCTTTGACATCCAGTTCCGCATCTTTGACGTCGATGGAAACCCCGCAGCCCCCGTGCGCGCCGGCGTCGGCGCCGATGCTCTGGTCGGCGACGCGGGCGACAATGGCGTCATCTTCACCGCCGCCACCCTGGGCGCCGGCGACAGCTTTGACGGCGGCGATGGCCACGACACCGTCACCCTGAGCGGCGACGGGACCTTCGACCTGCGCGGTGTGACCCTGACCAACGTCGAGGAAATCGCCACCACCGGCGACAGCACCGTGCTGCAGCTGGCGAACCGGACCCTGCTGCCGCTGATCGCGGACCTGGGCGGCGCTGACGACCGCGTGGAGTTCGACGACTTCATGACCGGCGGGGCCCTGGTCGATACCCTGTTCGACCTGGGCGACGTGGGCGCCGAGGAAGTGGCCTTCGACTATCGCGCCCACATCGTCACCGCCAGCTTCACCGGCGGCGCGACGCCGGGCGATACGAGCGACGACCGGGTGTCGATCACCTACACCGACGATCATCGCGACGCGGTCGAGAAATACTACGTCAGCCAGACCAAGACCTTCGACCGGGCCGGCGTGCTGCGCGAGATCGTCACCGTGCACGACAATGGCCGCACCGACACCACCACCTATGACGCGGCGGGCCAGCGGACCATGCTGCGCATCGAGGACGGTCCGGGCGATGTGCTGCCCTACGCCTTGCAGCAGACGACCTATGTTGGCGGCGTCGTCTCGCAGACCGTGCGGGTTGGCGACAACGGCGACGGCACGACCATCGACTACAACGCCCTGGGCCAGCGGACGCGCCTGCTGCAGGAAGACGGCGACGAGGGCACGGCCGGCGACCGGGCCGTCTGGGACAGCCTCGAGACGACCTACGACGCCGCCGGCCGGATCGCCAGCAAGACGCAGGTCAACGACGCGGGCGCCGCGGTATCCGAGATTACCAGCCTGTTCAGCGCCGGCGTCCTGACCAGCAAGACGATGGAGTACGCCAACGGCGAGGTGCGGGCCTACAGCTACCTCGGCGGCGCCATCGACCAGACCCGCGTGACCAAGGCCAACGGCGACCAGGTGCTGACCGGCGCCGCCGGATCCCAGACCCTGCAGGCAGGCGCCGGCAGCGACCAGATTCGCGGCAGCGCGGGCGCGGACATCTTCGTCTTCACCGGCGGGGCCAACGGTGACGACCGGATCATGGACTTCCAGAACGGGACCGACCTGCTGGCCATCAGCGGCGTGCTGTCCGTTGCCGAGCTGGACACCATCGCCACGCTGAGCGACGGGCGCTACGGCCTGGTCATCGACTTCGACGACCCGGCCGCCGGTTCGATCACCGTGACCGGCCTGACCCTGGCGACGCTGGACGACCTGGACTTCTTCGTCCGCTAGGCTGCACGCACCGTCGTCACGGCAGCTCTATGCCGTGGCGGCGGAGCTGGGCGATCATCCGCATGGCGTCGGTGTAGTTCTGTTCGACCGCCTTGATGTTGGCCGGGTCGGCGATGGCGTCGGCCGTGGCGATGACGCCATTGCGAGCGGTCCGTCGCACCATGCCGCGCTCTATCAGCCGGGCGACGCAGCGGCGCGTCGTCTCGTAGGGGATGTGCAGCGAGGCGGCCAGGGCATGGACGCTGATCGGACGGCGCAGCTCGTCGGGAACGATGGCGTCGATGGCGGCGTAGCGCGCCGACAGCTCCGGGTCCTCGTTAAGCTGGGCGATGTTGGTCTGGACGATGGCGGCATAGACCACGGCGGCCAGATAATCGTGATCAACCGCAGCCGCCGTCGCCATGAAGGCCCGCAGCATGTAGGCCCCGCAGAGGCGTGAGACCGCACGCGCCTGGGACCGTCGCAGTTCGTCTCTCGTGGGCGACATGATCGCCTTCCGCGAGCGCCCGAGGCCCGATACCGAAGGCGCTCCGAAAACAACGATACCCCAAATTGACCACCCCCGACAGTCCCCGAATCGGGGAGCGGCGGGCCTACTGCGCGGCTTGCAGGGCGGCCTTCTCGGCCTCGATCTCGGCGGCGCGCTTTTCGACGAGATCAACGATGTGGTCGACCATGCTGTCGTTGTCGAGCTTGTGGTCCGGCCGGCCGGCCACATAGACCATGCCCGAGCCCTTGCCGCCGCCGGTGAAGCCGAGGTCGGTCATCAGCGCCTCGCCCGGGCCGTTGACGACACAGCCGATGATCGACAGCGACAGCGGCGTCGAGACGTGGGCCAGCCGGGCCTCGAGCGCCTCGACCGTCTTGATGACGTTGAAGCCCTGACGGGCGCAGCTGGGGCAGGCGATGATGTTGACGCCCCGGTGCCGCAGGCCAAGCGACTTGAGAAGGTCGAAGCCGACCTTGATCTCCTCGACCGGGTCGGCCGCCAGGCTGACGCGGATGGTGTCGCCGATGCCGGCCCAAAGCAGGTTGCCCATGCCGATGGCCGACTTGACGGTGCCGGTGCGCAGGGCGCCGGCCTCGGTAATGCCCAGGTGAAGAGGGCAGTCGATCGCCTCGGCCAGCTGGTTGTAGGCGGCCACCGTCATGAAGATGTCGGAGGCCTTCACCGAGATCTTGAACTCGTGGAAGTCGTGGTCCTGCAGGATGCGGGCGTGGTTCAGCGCGCTCTCGACCATGGCGTCGGGACAGGGCTCGCCGTACTTTTCGAGGAGATCGCGCTCCAGCGAGCCGGCGTTGACGCCGATGCGCATGGAGCAGCCATGGTCGCGGGCGGCCTGGATGACTTCGCGCACCCGGTCGGGCGTGCCGATGTTGCCCGGGTTGATGCGCAGGCAGGCGGCGCCGGCCTTGGCCGCCTCGATGCCGCGTTTGTAGTGGAAGTGGATGTCGGCGACGATCGGGACCTTGGCCGCCTTGACGATGGCCGGCAGCGCCTCGGTGGACTCGACGTCCGGGCAGCTGACGCGGACGATGTCGGCGCCCGCCTCCTCGAGCTGCCGGATCTGATCGATGGTGGCGGCCGCGTCGGCGGTCAGGGTGTTGGTCATCGACTGCACGGCGATCGGCGCGTCGCCGCCGATGGGAACCGGACCGACGTGGATCTGGCGGCACTTGCGGCGCTCGATGTGGCGCCACGGGCGGACGTGGGTATGATCGCTCATGCGCCGCGTAACTTAGTGCCTGTCGGCGCGTTTCCCAAGCGCCCAGACCGTGCCCGGGCCAGCGTCTCTGATACCTCGGATAGATTTATTCCTATTCAGCCTATCGGATTTAGTCCATTAGAGCAGGCGTCGGATCGGGAGCCCACCCAATGCTGCAGGACTTCATCACCTTCGCCCTGGTGGGTTTCGGCGCCCAGATCGTCGACGGCGCCCTGGGCATGGCCTATGGCGTGGTGTCGTCTTCGGTGCTTCTGGCGGTCGGCGTTCCGCCCAGTCATGCCTCGGCCAGCGTCCATGCGGCGGAGGTCTTCACCACCGCCGCGTCCGCCAGCTCGCACGTGGCGCACCGCAACGTGGTCTGGAAGATGTTCTGGCCCCTGGCCATCGCCGGCGTCATCGGCGGCATCCTGGGGGCCTATGTGCTGACCTCGATCGACGGCGACGTGATCAAGCCGTTCATCGTCGCCTATCTCGGGGTCATGGGCCTGGTGATCCTGTGGCGCGCCTGGAAGGGCCCGGGCAAGCGCGGCATGTCGCCCAAGCTTATCGGTCCGCTGGGCTTTGTCGGCGGCTTCTGCGACGCCACCGGCGGCGGCGGCTGGGGCCCCACGGTGACCAGCGCGCTGGTCGGCTCGGGCAATTCGCCGCGCTATTCCATCGGCACGGTCAACACCGCCGAGTTCTTCGTCACCGTCGCCATCTCCGCCGCCTTCGTCGCCGCCCTGGTGACCGGCAACTGGAAGGATGCCGACGGAATCATGGAACATGCCGCCGCGGTGGCAGGACTGGTCGTCGGCGGCGTCGTCGCGGCCCCGCTGGCCGGCTTTGTCGTCAAGGTCCTTCCGGTCAAGCTGTTCACCTGGATCGTCGGCTTCCTGGTGGTGTTCCTGGCGATCTATCAGGGCCTTCGCCTCTTCAAGATCATCTGAATACGGACTATGGGGGGCCATGCGCCTCCCGACGCCCCGCCCTCGCGCCCTCGTCCGCCTGCTGATCATCCCAGCCTGCGCGCTGCTTGCGTGCGTCCTAGCGACGCCGGCCCTCGCCCAGGATACGGCGACGGAGTCGCCCTGGTCGTTCGAGGTGGTGCTGGAGAGCGAGTACATCTCCAAAGGCACGGGAAAGAGCGAGGGCGAGCCGGCGCTTGAACTGGGTGTGAAGCGCGAGCTTGGCCCGGCCTACGCCGGCGCCTGGGCCGGCACGGTCAAGACATCGCAGGGCGGCGACGCCGAAATCCATCTCTACGCCGGGGCGGCCACGGACGTTGGACCATTCGAGCTGGATGGCCGGATCACCTACAAGACCGCGCCGGGCACGGCGGACGGCTTCCAGGACGACTGGATCGAGCTGCGCGGGGTGGCGTCAACCGAGGTCGCCGGGACCGAACTGTCGCTGAAGGTCGAGTTCAGCCCCGACAACTACGCCCTGACCGAGGAGGCCTGGTGGATCGAGGGACAGGCGAGCCGTGAGGTGGCGCCGGGCTGGACCGTCTCGGCCGCCTATGGCGCGCGGGAGCAGAACGGCGGCGCCGACTATCGCGCCTGGAACGCCGGCGTCACCTGGGAGGTCCGCGAGGGCGTCGAGCTGGACCTGCGCTGGTACGACACCGACAGCCACGATCTGGGCGAAAACTACGACGGCCGCGTCTTCGCCGCGCTGATCCTGTCGTTCTGAGCCTGTGGCTGCGAGGCCGTCGGCGTCGGCGCTCGCGGCGGAACATGCTAGGAACATCAGCATGAGCGAGCTGATTCGATGCGCCTGGCCGGGGACGACCGATCGTCTCTACCTCGACTATCACGACACCGAATGGGGCGTGCCGGAGTATGACCCGCGCGCCCTGTGGGAGAAGCTGGTGCTCGATGGCTTCCAGGCGGGCCTGGCCTGGATCACCATCCTGCGAAAGCGCGAGGCCTTTCGCGCCGCCTTCGACAATTTCGATCCCGAGAAGGTCGCCCGCTACGGCGATGCGGACCGCGCACGGCTGATGGCCGACGCGGGCATCGTGCGCTCCAACGCCAAGATCGACATGGCCATCAACGGCGCCCGGCTATGGCTGGACATGCGCGAGCGGGGCGAGGATTTCAGCGCCTTCCTCTGGGACTTCGTCGACGGCGCGCCGATCCAGAACAGCTGGGACTCGATGAAGGCCGTCCCGGTCAAGACGCCCCAGGCCGAGGCCATGGCCAAGGCGCTGAAGGCGAAGGGCTTCAAGTTCACCGGCCCGGTGATCGTCTATGCCTTCATGCAGGCGGTGGGCATGGTCAACGACCATGTGACGACTTGCTTCCGCCATGAGGAATGCCGACAGATGAGCCATGGCCACCCCCCGCACGCCTGACCTGATGCTCGAACGGGCCTGCCCCGCGCCGGTCTGCGGGGTGGACGAGGCAGGGCGCGGCCCGCTGGCCGGTCCGGTCAGCGCCGCCGCCGTCATCCTCGACCCGGCAAGGCCCCTGCCGACCGGCCTCGACGATTCCAAGAAGCTCAATCACCGCCGGCGCGAGGCGCTGGAGGCGGAAATCAAGGACGTGGCCGTGGCCTGGGCGGTCGGTTTCGCCTCGGTGGAGGAAATCGCCGAGCTGAACATCCTGCACGCCGCGGGCCTGGCCATGTGCCGGGCCATCGAGGCGCTGTCGGTGACGCCGGTCTATGCGCTGGTCGATGGGAACTACCGGTTCAAGCTGCCGTGCGAGGTTAAGACGGTGGTCGGCGGGGACGGGATTTCGGCATCGATCGCGGCGGCGTCGATCCTGGCCAAGGTGGCGCGGGACCGGGTGATGATCGCCCTGGACGCCGAGCACCCGGGATACGGGTTCGCCAGCCACAAGGGCTACAGCGCCAAGGCGCACTTCGCGGCGCTGAGGGAACTGGGGCCGTGCCCGCAGCACCGGCTGAGCTGGGGCGCGGTGCGGGAGGTGTGCGGGTTGCCGCCCCTGGTTCCCGAGTTGCCGTTCTAGATTACCAGAACTTCCACCAGGGCTTTGCCGCCGTCGCCTCCGATTGCGCTTCCGGATCGGGGAGAACCTCCCCATCCGAACCGTAGAGTTCCCCGTCATCGCCCATCACGACCGCGCCCAGAACCTCCGCGATTCTGCTCATCTTGCCGATGATCTCGGCGTCGGGATTCTTGACGCTGACACAGTCTGTGAAGTGAGCGAACCAAGCATGGTTGCCACCCTCTCCATCACGGGAATAGGCGGTCCAGACAGCTAGGCTTTCGTCCTCCACCCGCAACACGTCTCCGCCGCCAACCACAGCTTCGGCGAAACCATCAAGGCGCATTTCCGGATCGGACTTCACATACGCCAGCCAGTCCTCGAGCGTGACCTCCGGCCCCTCGTCGTCGAACCATTGCAGCTTGCGGGTTATGTGAAGCTCGTAGCCCATTCGATCATATCCCCATCTGCCGCGCCGCCAGATCGCGCATGATCTCTTCACTACCGCCGCCGATCGCATAGACCCGCACCTCGCGGTAGATGCGCTCGACGCGGCCGCCGCGCATGTAGCCGTTGCCGCCCATCACCTGCATCGCCTCGCGGGCGCAGTATTCCATGGTCTCGGTGGCCTGGACCTTGAGCAGGGCGATCTCGGCGATGGGTTTCTCGCCCTGCTGCACCCGCCAGGCCAGGGTCTCCAGCCAGGACTGGGTGGCGTTGATCCGCTTGTACATGTCAGCCAGCTTGTGACGGATCACCTGGTGGTCGGCGAGCCGCTTGCCGAAGGTCTTGCGCTCCTGGGCCCAGGCCAGCGCGTCCTCGAGGCAGACCTTGGAGAAGCCGACGGCGCCGGCGGTCATGCCGATCCGCTCGGAGTTGAAGTTGTTCATGATGCCGGCGAAGCCCTGGTTCTCCTGGCCGATCAGGTTCTCCACCGGCACCCGTACGTCGTCGAAATAGAGGGCGGCGGTATCGGACGCCCACCAGCCCTGCTTCTTCAGCGGGGTGCGGGTGAATCCAGGCCGGTCCCGCTCGATCAGCAGCAGCGAGACGCCGCCGGCGCCCTCCCCGCCCGTACGGACGGCGACGGTGTAGTAGTCCGCTCGCATGCCCGAGGTGATGAACATCTTGCTGCCGTTGACGACGTACTCGTCGCCCTCGCGCCGGGCCGTGGTCTTGAGGTTGGCGACGTCGGAGCCGCCGGTCGGCTCGGTGATGGCCAGGGCGCTGATTTTCTCGCCGGACAGGACCTGCGGAATGATGCGGTCCTTCATTTCCTGCGTGCCCAGCGCGCGGATCGGCGGCAGGCCGATGCCGTGGCTCATCAGGCTGGCGTTGATGCCGCCGGCGCCGTGGCGGGCCATCTCGGTCGAGGTGACGATGGACATGAAGGGATCGGTCGGGATGCCGCCGTACTCCTCGGGCCAGCCCAGCCGCAGCAGGCCGATCTCGGAGGCCTTGCGATAGAGCTCGCGCGGGAATTCGCCGGCCTCGTCCCACTGGTCGGCGAAGGGCATGATCTCCTTGTCGACCCAGCGCCGCAGGGTGTCGCGCCAGGCGCGGTGGTGGTCCTGGTAGAAGGGCGACAAGCGGGATTCGTACAGGTGATCGAGGCTGGGCATGGCGTCTCCGGGCCTCTCTGGCGGAGGCATGAGCAGAGCATCCACGATTTCCCCGCGCGGAAGTCGAGGGGTTCAATCCGGGAGCCGTCGATGCTATCTAGACACGGTGTCTAGAAAGGCCGAAAACATGGCGCTGAGCATCAAGACCAAGGAAGCCGACCAGCTGGCGCGGGAACTCTCCCGCCTGACCGGAGAGACCATGACCGAAGCGGTCACGGTCGCCTTGCGCCAGAGACTCGAGCGCGAGCGCCAGCGCGGTGATGAAAACCTGAAGGAGCGTGTCCGCGCCTTCACGGCCCGGATCGCGCCACATCTCGATCGCCGCCCGGTGACCAAGGCCGAGTGGGACGCCTTGAGCGGTGAAGAGGGATGATCGCGGTCGACTCATCGGCCGCCATTGCGATCCTGTTCGAGGAGCCGTCGCAGGATGCGCTCATGGACAGGCTGACTGAGTCCACGCGTAGCCAGCGGTTCATGTCGGCGGCGACGTACGTGGAAACGGGCTCGGTGATTGCGGGCCGGATAGCCAAGCCAGCCCTTGTCCGGGACTATCTGGATGGCCTGGTGGACATGTTGGGAATTCAGATCGTCCCGCTCACGGAAGCGCAGGCCAGGATCGGAATCCAGGCGCGTGTCCAGTTTGGCCGGGGCTCGGGCTCCCCAGCCAAGCTCAATCTCGGGGACTGCTATGCCTATGCCTTGGCAAAGGACCTCAATGCCCCCCTGCTCTTCGTCGGCGATGACTTCACGCACACCGATATCCGGTCCGCGCTCTGAACCGGTAACCTCTCGCTAACCACGTCCTCTAACGCCTCCTTCACCACGTCCCGCTGAGAATGATCGGACTCATTCTGACGGGGTTACCAATGGCGTTCGGGTCCGAGACCATCCTTCACGGCGACTGCATCGAGCAGCTGCGGGCCCTGCCGGACAAGTCGGTCGACCTGGTCTTCGCCGACCCGCCCTACAACCTCCAGCTCGGCGGCGACCTGCTGCGGCCGGACAACTCCAAGGTCGACGCGGTCGACGACCACTGGGACCAGTTCGAGAGCTTCGCCGCCTATGACCGCTTCACCCGCGAGTGGATGGCCGAGTGCCGCCGGGTGCTGAAGGACGACGGCGCCCTGTGGGTGATCGGCAGCTATCACAACATCTTCCGCGTCGGCACGGTGCTGCAGGACCTGGGCTTCTGGATCCTCAACGACGTCATCTGGCGCAAGTCCAACCCGATGCCGAACTTCAAGGGCACCCGGCTGACCAACGCCCACGAGACGCTGATCTGGGCGGCCAAGGGCGCCGGCGCGCGCCGCTATACCTTCAACTACGACGCCCTGAAGGTGTTCAACGACGACACCCAGATGCGGTCGGACTGGACCATCCCCCTCTGCACCGGCGACGAGCGGGTCAAGAAGGCCGACGGGACCAAGGCCCACCCGACCCAGAAGCCCGAGGCCCTGCTGCACCGGGTGCTGCTGGCGACCAGCAAGCCGGGCGACCTGATCCTCGATCCCTTCTTCGGCTCGGGCTCCACCGGGGCGGCGGCCAAGCGGCTGGGCCGCCGGTTCATCGGCATCGAGCGCGAGGCCGAATACATCGCCGTGGCCAAGGAGCGGATCGCCAAGGTCATCCCCGTCGCGCCCCAGGACCTTGAGGTCATGGGCAGCAAGAAGGCCGAGCCCCGCGTGCCGTTCGGCCAGCTGGTCGAGGCCGGCCTGCTGCAGCCGGGCGACCAGCTGTGGTGCCCCAAGGGCGAGAAGTCGGCCCGGGTGCGCGCCGACGGCAGCCTGGCGGTCGGCGACCTGACCGGCTCGATCCACAAGCTGGGCGCCATGCTGGAAGGCGCCCCGGCCTGCAACGGCTGGACCTACTGGCGTTTCAAGACCGACGCCGGCCTGGCCCCGATCGACGTGCTGCGCAGCAAGGTCCGCGCCGGCATGGGGGCCTAGATCAACCGGGGCGTCTCCAACGCCAGCCGCGCCGCTTTCAGGAACACGCTGGGCAGGGCGGCCAGGCCCGCGCGCGGCGTCCAGACCAATCCCTCATGCAGGTCTCCGTCCGCCCGGCTATCGGCCATCATCACCCGCAGCGTCAGCGAGAAGTGGGTGAAGACGTGCTCGATCTCGCCGACCGACCGCCAGTCGGCGGCGGCGGGCGCGCCGGACAGGTCTTCCGGCGGGTGGGCCGTCCAGTCGCTGGTCGGCAGGCCCAGCATGCCGCCCAGCAGGCCCTTGTCCGGCCGGCGGACCAGGGCGACCTGATCGCCGCGGGTCAGCACATAGGCCAGGCCATGGCGCCTCGGCCGGGCGGCCTTCTTCGTCTTCCGGGGAAAGCTCTCGGCATCGCCCCGGGCGAAGGCGGCGCAGTGCATCGACACCGGGCAGCGGTCGCAAAGAGGCGATCTTGGCCGGCAGATCGTCGCCCCCAGGTCCATCAGCGCCTGGGCCCAGTCGCCGGGCCGCTCGTCCGTCACAAGATCGGCGGCCAGAGCCTTCAGTTCGGGCTTGGCGTCCGGCAGCGGCGTCTCGACGGCGAACAGGCGCGCCATGACCCGCTCGACATTGCCGTCGACGACATTGGCGGGCCGGTCGAAGGCGATGGCCGCAACGGCGGCCGCCGTATAGGCGCCGACGCCGGGCAGGGCCAGCAGGCCCGCCTCGCTGTCCGGAAACACCCCGCCGTGCTCTCCGGCGACGGCGCGGGCGCAGGCCAGCAGGTTGCGCGCCCGGGCGTAGTAGCCAAGCCCCGCCCAGGCGGCCATCAGGTCCGCGTCCGCCGCCGCCGCAAGATCGCCGACCGTCGGCCAGCGGGCCGTGAAGCTCAGGAAGTAGGGCGTGGCGTGCGGCACGGTGGTCTGCTGCAGCATCACCTCCGACAGCCAGACGCGGTAGGGGTCGGGCCGCGCTCCGGCCGCGCGCGGACCCACCCGCCAGGGAAGGTCACGGGCCGAGGCGTCATACCAGGCCAGCAGGCGCGATCTGAGGTCGGAGCGGTTCACGCCGACCGACCTAGCACGACCGCGCGCGACGACCAGACGCGGATTCTTCGCCGGGCCTGTCGGCGTCGCGCCGCGCGGATCGTTCTTGGCTCATGACCGGCTTGACCCTGGTGCGGGCCGGACATACTGAAGTCATCACTAAACTGTTCGAGGCGCCCATGTCCCGGTTCCCCCTGATGATCCCGCTCGCCTTCACCGGCCTGGTGCTGGGCGCCGTCGCCCTGACCGCAGGGGTCGGCCGGTCCGATCCGGCCCCGATGCCGGCCGAGACGGCCCGGGTGATCCAGGACCTGCCCGCTGGCGCCTGGCGCCTGGACCGCGCGCACGGCAGCCTGATCTTCCGCGTCGATCACCTGGGCTTTTCCAACTACACCGCGCGCTTCACCCGCTGGGACGCGACCCTGAACCTCGATCCCCGCAACCCGGGCGCCGCCAGCCTGGTCGCCGAGGTCGACGCGACCTCGATCGAGACCGACTATCCCGATCCCGCCACGCTGGACTTCAACGCCACCCTGCGCGGCGAGACCTGGCTGGATACGGCCCGCCATCCGAAGATGATCTTCCGCTCGACGAAGGTCACCCTGACCGGTCCGCGGACCGCCACGATCACCGGCGATCTGACGCTGCGCGGTGTGACCCGGCCCGTCACGCTGGAGGCGCGCTTCAATGGCGGCTACGCCAGCAACCCCTATGACCCGGGCGGCGCGCGGACCGGCTTCTCGGCGCGGGGCGTGCTGAACCGGGGCGACTTCGGCATCGACTACGGCATCCCCGCCCCCGGCACGACGATGGGCGTCAGCAACGCCGTCGAGATCATCATCGAGGCGGAATTCTCGCTGAAGGCCGGCTGACGCGGCGCATGCGCGCCGGCTCCGGGGGCGCTATAGTCGCCCGATGAAGCGCAGCCTGCCCACGCCCGAGGAAGCCATCGGCATCCTGGCCCGGCGCCGGACCATTCCGGCGCGTCGGCCGGCGCCGCCGGTGGGCAAGAGCCTGGCGCCGCTGATCCGTCGGCTGGACGAGCGGTTCGGCAAGGGAACGTCGGCCCTGTCGGCCCGCTGGCGCGAGATCGTCGGCGAGACCCTGGCGCGGCACACCGAGCCGGTGCGGCTGGTCAAGGGACGGGCCGGGGGGCCCTCGGCGCTGGAGATCCGCGTCGCCGGCCCGGCGGCGGCGATCATCCAGCACCAGGCGCCGGAAATCCTCGGCCGCGCCGCCCTCGCCCTGGGCGAGGCGCGCATCGACAAGCTGCGGATTGTCCAGGGACCGGTGAAGGCGGCCACCGCCCCGGCCCAGCCCCGGCCCCGCCGCAAGGGCCCGCTGGACGCCGCCGCCGAGGCGGAGCTTTCGAAAGGTCTCGAGCCGCTCGAGGACGGGCCATTGAAGGCGGCGCTGGCCAGACTCGGGCGCGAGGTGATGCGCCAGCGTTGACATCCGCGTCCCCCTGCCGCATCGCGCCTTGGAAAGGTCGCCTTCATGCGGTTCCGGGAATCGCGCTTTACTGATCCATCCAGCCTTTCGGGGAGTTTGAACACCATGGGCCAACTGACCCGCCGCCGCGCCCTGATGGGCGCCGTCGCCATCGGGGGCGTGGGCGCCCTGTCGCTGGGCCTCGCCGGATGCGGCGGAGAGTCCAAGGGCGTCGTCGGCAACGAAGACATGACCATGGGCGATCCCAAGGCCCCGGTGACGATGATCGAGTACGGCTCGCTGAGCTGCGCCCACTGCGGCGACTGGAACGCCAACGTGCTGCCGGCCTTCAAGGCCAAGTACATCGACACCGGCAAGATCTTCTACGTCTTCCGCCCCTTCCAGCTTGGCCCCGGCGACAGCTACACCGCCGCCGCCGACCTGCTCGGCCGCTGCGCCGGCAAGGACCGCTACTTCCCGGTCGTCGACGCACTGTTCCACAGCCAGCAGGAAGCCCTGATGGGCGGCAACGTCCGCGAGGTGCTGCTGCGCGTGGCCGCCCAGGCCGGCATGAACGAGAGCCAGGTCAGCGCCTGCCTCAGCGACGAGAAGGCCGTGGCCGCCCAGGCCACCCGCCTGACCGCCGGCCAGGCCAAGGAAGTGCGGGTCACCCCGACCTTCTTCATCAACGGCGAGAAGTACGAGAGCGCCCTGCCGCTGACCGAGATCGACAAGGCCTACGAGGCCGCCATGGCCAAGAAGAAGTAGCAGGCGAGGTCCGCGCGGCGCCGTGCAATTCCAGAAGCTTCGACTTTCGGGCTTCAAGTCCTTCGTCGAGCCGACAGAGTTTCGGATCGAGCCCGGACTCACGGGCGTCGTCGGACCCAACGGCTGCGGCAAGTCGAACCTTCTGGAGGCCCTGCGCTGGGTGATGGGGGCCAATTCCGCCAAGGCCATGCGGGCCGGCGGGATGGACGATGTGATCTTCAACGGGGCCGGTTCCCGGCCCCAGCGAAGCCACGCCGAAGTCACCCTGACCATCGACAACTCCGACTTCACCGCCCCGGCGCAGTTCAACGCCAACCCGGTGCTGGAGGTGGTGCGGCGCATCGACCGGGGCGAGGGCTCGACCTACCGCATCAACGGCAAGGAGGTCCGGGCCCGCGACGTCCAGCTGCTGTTCGCCGACGCCTCGACCGGCGCCAACAGCCCGGCCCTGGTGCGCCAGGGTCAGATCAGCGAGCTGATCGCCGCAAAGCCGCAGAACCGCCGGCGCATCCTCGAGGAGGCCGGCGGCGTCTCCGGCCTGCACACCCGCCGCCATGAGGCCGAACTGCGCCTGCGCGCGGCGGAGACCAACCTCAACCGGCTCGACGACATCATCCGCGAGCTGGAACAGACCCTCGGACGGCTCAAGCGCGAGGCGCGGGCGGCCGAGAAGTACAAGCGCCTGTCGGCCGAGATCCGGGCCCTGCAGAGCGCGGTGCTGTTCAGCCGCTGGAGCGAGGCGCGCGACACCCTCCAGCGGGTCGAGGCCGAAACCCGCACCGCCACTGCCCGCGTCGAGGAGTCGGCCAGGGCCGCCGCCGCCGCACAGACGGCCGCGCTGACGGCCGAGGAAGCCATCAAGCCGCTGCGCGAGGAAGAGACGGTGGCCACCGCCGTGCTCAATCGCCTGGCCATCGAGAAGGACCGCATCGAGCGCGAAGCCGAGAGCGCCGACGCCGAGGTGGCGAGGCTGTCGGCCGAGATCGCCCGCATCGAGGGCGACGCCGAGCGCGAGGCGCATATCGTCGACGACGCCGCCGCCGCGCTGGAACGGCTGGCCGCCGAGATCGAGGCGGTCGAGGCCGAGGTCGCCGCCTCGCCTTCGCGCCTGCCCGAGCTGGAAGCCGCCGCCAAAGCGGCTGATGAGGCCCGCGCCAAAGCCGATGGCGAGGTCGAACGGCTGGCCGCCTCCGTCGCCGCCGACGAGGCCCGCCGCCGCGCCGCCGAAGCCCGACTGGAGGACGCCCGCGCCCGGCTGAACCGCACCGTGCGGGCCCTGGACCAGGCCAAGGCCGAGCGCGCCGCCATCGGTCCCGCCGAGGACCCGCAGGCCGAGGCGGCGCGGTCCAGGCTGGCCGAGGCCGAGGCCGCCCTCAACGAGGCCCGCGCGGCGGTCGAGGCCGCCGAGACGGCGCGGGGCGACGCGGCCCGGGCCGAACAGGCCGCCCGGGACGAGATGCGCAAGCTGGAGGACCAGCTGGGACGCCTCAAGACCGAGGCCCGGGGCCTGGCGCAGCTTTCGGCGCCGCGCGGCAAGAGCGCCTATCCGCCGGCGCTCGACACGGTAAGGCCAAGGCGCGGCTACGAGGCGGCCCTGGCGGCCGCCCTTGGCGAGGACCTCGAGGCGGCGCTGGACGCCCGTGCGCCGGCCCACTGGGGCGGTCGCGAGCTTGGCCCGCCGAAATGGCCGGACGGGGCCGAGCCCCTGGCCGCGCAGGTCGAGGCCCCGCCGGAGCTGGCGGCGCGCCTCGCCTTCGTGGCGGTCGTCAGCCGGCAGGACGGCCCGCGCCTTCAGGCCGCGCTCGAACCGGGCTGCCGGCTTGTCTCGAAGGAAGGCGACCTGTGGCGCTGGGACGGCTTCGTCGCCCGGGCCGAGGCGCCGCGCCCCGCCGCCATCCGCCTGGAGCAGCGCACCCGCCTTGCCGAGGTCGAGGCCGAGATCGAGGTCGTCGGCCCCCGCGCCGAGGCGGCGACCGAAACCCAGAAGGCCGCGCAGGCCGCCTTCCGCGCCGCCGAGGCGTCCCTGGCCGAGGTTCGCCAGCGCCCGCGCGAGGCCGAACGCGCCCTGGCCTCGCTTCGCGAGACGGTCGAGCGGCTCGACCGGGAAGCGGCCCGTCGCGACGCCCGGGCCCAGTCGCTGGACGAGACCATCGCGCGTTTCGACGCCGAACGGGTGGAGGCCGAGGCCGGCTTCACTGCCGCCGAGAGCGCGGCCGAGGCCGGCGATGACGCCCAGAACCTGTCGCCCATGCTCGACGCCGCCCGCGCCGCCGCCACGGCCGCGCGGGAAGACGCGGCCGCCGCCCGCGCCGCCTTCGAGGGCGAGCGCCGCGAACGCGAGGGACGGGCCCGCCGGCTGGAGAGCCTGACCCGCGACCGCGACGACTGGAAGCGCCGCTCGGCCGCCGCCGCCCGCCGCATCGAGGGCCTGGCCGAGGACCGCCAGAAGGCCGAGGCGGCCATGGCCGAGGCGCGCGATGCGCCCCAGCTGATCGAGGGACGCCTCGCGCGGCTGCTCGACGAGTTCGCCATCGCCGAGGCCCGCAAGGCCAAGTCCAGCGACGCCCTGTCGGAAGCCGAAACGACCCGCGCCGCCGCCGACCGCGCCCTGCGCGCCGCCGACGCCGAGGCCGCCGAGGCCCGCGAGGCCCGCGCCACCCTGTCGGCCCGGCTGGACGCCGCCCGCGACCGCTTCGCCGAGATCGCCGGCAATATCCGCGAGGCGGCCAGGATGGAGCCCGAGGAGCTGGGCCAGCGGATCGCCGAGGAAGCGGTCGCCGTGCCCAAGGACGCCGAAGGCATCGAGGCCCACCTGTTCGCCCTGGAGCGCGAGCGCGAAGCCATCGGCCTCGTCAACCTGCGCGCCGAGGAAGAGGCCCAGGAACAGGCCGCCCGGCTGCAGACGATGAAGACCGAGCGCGCTGACCTGACCGGCGCCATCAGCAAGCTGCGCGCCGGCATCGAGGAACTGAACGCCGAGGGGCGCGAGCGCCTGCTGGCCGCCTTCGAGGTCATCAACGGCCACTTCCAGGCCCTCTTCCAGGCCCTGTTCGGCGGCGGCCAGGCCGAGCTGCGGCTGATCGAGAGCGACGATCCGCTGGAGGCCGGCCTGGAAATCTACGCCTGCCCGCCGGGCAAGCGCCTGTCGACCATGAGCCTGATGAGCGGCGGCGAGCAGGCCCTGACCGCCAGCGCCCTGATCTTCGGCGTCTTCCTGGCCAACCCGGCGCCGATCTGCGTGCTGGACGAGGTCGACGCGCCGCTCGATGACGCCAACGTCGACCGCTACTGCAACATGCTCAACGAGATGCGCCTGCGCACCCAGACCCGCTTCATCGCCATCACCCACAACGCGGTGACCATGAGCCGGATGGACCGCCTGTTCGGCGTCACCATGGCCGAGCGCGGCGTCTCCCAACTGGTCAGCGTCGACCTGCGCCAGGCCGAGGCCCTGGCGGCGGAGTAGCATCCGTCGACAGGCGCAGCGCAGGCTGACGGAACGAGTTCGCCCCCTCCACCACGTGCGTATCCGCACGTGTTCCCCCTCCCCCTGGTCGCCCGCAATGCGGGCGGGGGAGGATCTTCAGCGCCAACCGCCCAACCGGTCGAAGATGCTCCCCCGGCGCGAAGCGCCGAACAGGGGGAGCTGTCGGTCGCGCAGCGACCGTCTGAGGGGGCTCTTCCAACCCTGCGTCCTTCGACACGCGCTTCGCGCTGCTCAGGATGACGAGCTTGGAGGCGCGCCCACCCTCTACGTCATGCTGAGCAGCGGCCAACGGCCGCGTGTCGAAGCACGCACCCCCCCAAACAACCCCCTTGCACAATTGTCGTTCGGACGGACTACTTGCCTCTGGTCTTGAGGAGGATCGCATGAAGTCGGTTTGGATGGTGAGCGCCCTGATCGGGGTGATGGCGGCGGCCGGCGGGGCGATGGCCTATGACGCGGCGGCGCAGGTCAAGGCCCGGCAGGCGGGGATGAAGCAGATCGGCGGGGCGACCAAGGGCCTGTTCGACACCCTCAGCGGCGACAAGGACCCGGCCAAGATCAAGGCGAACGCCGCCCGCATCAACGAACTGGCGGGCCAGGTCGGCGGCTGGTTCCCGACCGGCAGCGGCCCCTCCAGCGGGGTGAAGACCAAGGCGAAGGCCGAGATCTGGACCGATCCGCAAGGCTTCGCCGCCGCCCGCCAGGCCTTCGTCGCCCAGGCGGCCAAGGTCAACGCCGCCGCCCAGTCGGGCGACATGGCGAAGGTGCAGGCCGAGTTCGGCGCCCTGCGCGGGACCTGCAAGAGCTGCCACGACAAGTACCAGTCGAAGTAGGAGCGCCCTTCATGCCCGCCACGGTCTGGGACCTGCCCACGCGGCTGCTTCACTGGCTCCTGGCGGCGCTGATCCTGTTTTCCTGGTGGAGCCGGCATGACCACCTCGACTGGCACCGGCTGTCGGGCTTCACCATCGCCGGCCTGCTGGTGTTCCGGCTCTGGTGGGGCGTGGCGGGCGGCGCCACGGCGCGGTTCGCCGGCTTCCTCAAGGGCCCGCGCGGCGTCTGGGCCTACCTGCGGGGCGGCGGTCACGCGGGACCCGGCCACAATCCCCTGGGCGGCTGGAGCGTGGCGGCCATGCTGCTGGCCCTGATGGTCCAGGTCGGTCTCGGGCTGTTCAGCGTCGACCAGGACGGGTTCGAGTCCGGCCCTCTGGCCAAGTACGTCAGCTTCGACGTCGGCCGCGCCGCCGCCGGGGCTCATGAGGTGGTGTTCAACATCCTGCTGGCGCTGATCGTCCTGCACCTGGCAGCGGTGGGCTGGTACGCCGTCCGGGGCCGCAACCTCGTCGGGCCGATGATCACCGGCAAGGCCAGGCTGGAGGCGGAAACCCCGCCGCCGCTGATGGCGCCGGCCTGGCGCCTGGTCGTCGGCCTGCTGCTGGCGGCCGCGACCTTCGCCGGGCTTTGGTGGCTGCAGAGGAACGCCTCGGCGTTCTGAAAGCCTCAGTAGCCGACGCCGGTCAGGTAGAGCCCTTCGGCCGGCGCGACCGGTCCACAGGCCTTGCGGTCCCTGGCCTCCAGCGCCGCCTTCACATCGTCGGCCGTCCAGCGGCCGGCCCCGACTTCCGCCAGGGTGCCGGTCATCGAGCGGACCTGCCGGTGCAGGAAGCTGCGCGAGGCGAACACCAGCAGGACATGGTCGCCCTCGCGCCGCACATCGGCGACATCGAGCGTCTTCATCGGCGACTTGGCCTGGCACTGCATGTCGCGGAAGGTGGTGAAGTCGTGATGGCCGACAAGAAACTGCGCCGCCGCGTGCATGGCCTCGGCGTCCAGCGGCTTCTTCACATGCCAGACGCGCCCCTGGTCCAGCGCCGGGGGGCTCTTGCGGTTGAGGATGCGGTACAGGTAGCGGCGCTCGCGGGCCGAGAAGCGGGCGTGCCAGCCCTCCATGGCGATCTCGGCCTCGAGGATCGACACCGGCTGGGGCACGAGATGGGCGTTCAGCGCATCGCGCACTACCGCCGAGCTCCAGGCCTTGGTCAGGTCGACATGCACGACCTGGCCGGTCGCGTGGACGCCGGTATCGGTCCGGCCGGCCGCCTGCAGGCGGATGTCCTCGCCGCAGAAGGCCTTCACCGCCCGCTCGATCGAACCCTGCACCGAAGGCAGCTCGGCCTGCGCCTGGAAGCCGCGATAGGGGCGGCCGTCATACTCGACCAGCAGGCGGTAGCGGGGCATCAGGCCATCACCGCGCCGGTGGGAACAGCAAAGCCGCGCAGGAAGGTCCCGGCGTCCTGGCGTCCCCGGCCCTCGCGCTGGGCTTCGAGCAGGCGCACGGCGCCCTGGCCGCAGGCGATCAGCAGGCGCTCGTCCAGCGCCTCGCCGGGCGCGCCCTCTCCGGCCTCGACGCGCGACAGCAGCGCCTTGACCCGCACCGGGCCGCGCTCGGACGGGGCCATGAACCAGGCGCCGGGAAACGGCGACAGGCCGCGGATCTGGCGATCGACCTCCTCGGCCGGCCGGGACCAGTCGATGCGGGCCTCCTCGGCGCTGATCTTGCGGGCGTAGGTGACGCCGTCCTCGGCCTGCGGCGTCTCGACCGCCTGGCCGGACGCGATCTCAGGCAGGGTCGCGACCAGGAGGTCGGCGCCCAGCCGCGCCAGCCGGTCATGCACGGTTCCGGCCGTGTCTTCCGGGCCGATCGGCGTCGTCGCGGTGGCGATCACCGGACCCTCGTCGAGGCCCTCGCTCATCCGCATGACCTGGACGCCGGTGACCGGATCGCCGGCCATCACCGCCCGCTGGATCGGCGCCGCCCCGCGCCATCGCGGCAGCAGCGAGCCGTGCAGGTTGAAGCACCCCAGGCGCGGCGCCTCCAGCACGCCCCGCTTCAGGATCTGGCCGAAGGCGACGACGACGGCGGCGTCCAGCTCCAGCGCGGCGAAGGCGGCGATCTCCTCCTCGGCCTTCATCGAGCGCGGCGTGCGCACGGTCAGGCCATGCTTCTCGGCGAAGGCGTGGACCGGTGAGGGCTGCAGCGCCTGGCCCCGCCCGCGCGGCGCCGGCGGCTGGCTGTAGACGCAGACGATCTCGTGACCCGCCTCGATCAGGGCGGCCAGGCTGACGACAGCGAAATCAGGGGTGCCGAGAAAGGCGAGACGCATCGCGACCGTTTAGAGCGCGTTCCGATAAGTGGGAACCGGTTATCGGGCAAAACGCGCGACCCGCAAGGACTCTGCGTTCCGATAAGTGGGAACCGGTTATCGGGCAAAAGCGGCGAAGGCTAATGCGCGGCTTGAGCCCGCCGCCGCCTGAACGCCTCCCATACCCGCCAGCCCAGCAGCACGGCCAGGATGGCGGCGTAGATCAGCGGCGGGCGCGTGTCGGCCTTGACCAGCAGGTAGTAGTGCAGCACCCCCAGCGGCGCGATCAGGTAGATCAGCCGGTGCAGCCGCCGCCAGCGGACCGGCCCCAGCCGGCGGATCGCCGCGTTGGTCGAGGTCGCCGCCAGCGGGACCAGCAGCAGGAAGCCCAGCATGCCGATGGTGATGTAGGGCCGCTTGAGGATGTCCTTGCCGATGGCCTGCCAGTCGAAGAACTGGTCGACGCCGACATACGTCGACAGGTGCAGCAGCACATAGGCGAAGGCGAACAGGCCGATGGTCCGCCGGAAACGGATCAGCCGCGGCTGGCGCAGCAGCCTGGCCGCCGGGGTGATGGCCAGCACGACCAGCAGCAGCCGCAGCCCCCAGACGCCCAGTTGCCGGATCAGCGTCTCGATGGGATTGGCCCCCAGGTCTCCCGACAGCAGCCGCCAGCCCAGCCAGCCGAGCGGCGCCAGGCAGGCCAGCCAGACGGCGGCATAGACCAGATCGGGCCGGGACCCTCGCGCGGCGGCCATCAGTAGAAGGTCTTCAGGTCCATGCCGCGATACAGGCCGGCCACCTCGTTGTAGCCGTTGAACATCAGCGTCGGCCGCCGGCGGAACTCGCCGATCCGCCGCTCGGTCGCCTGCGACCACCGGGGGTGGTCCACCTCCGGATTGACGTTGGAATAGAAGCCGTACTCCTGCTTGGCCGACAGGTTCCAGGAGGTCTCCGGCTGGGTCTCGACAAAGCGGATCCGGCTGATGCTCTTGATGCTCTTGAAGCCGTACTTCCACGGCACGACCAGCCGCAGCGGCGCGCCGTTCTGGTTCAGCAGCGTCTGGCCGTACAGGCCCACGGCGATCAGCGTCAGCGGGTGCATCGCCTCGTCCATCCGCAGCCCCTCGGTATAGGGCCACTTCAGGACCGGCCGGCGCTGGCCCGGCATCTCGGCGGGGCGGTAGACGGTCTCGAACGCCACAAAGCGGGCCTTTGACGTCGGCTGGTATCGCTTGAGGATGTCGGCCAGCGGAATGCCGATCCAGGGAATGACCATCGACCAGCCCTCGACACAGCGAAGCCGGTAGATCCGCTCCTGCAGGGCATGGCCCTTGAGGATGTCCTCCAGGCCATAGGTTCCGGGCTTCGCACAGTGGCCATCGATCCGCACCGACCAGGGCCGGGGCTTGAAGCGGCCGGCGTTGCGCGCCGGATCGGCCTTGTCGACGCCGAACTCATAGAAGTTGTTGTAGGTGGTGATGTCCTTCAGCGGCGTCTGCTTCTCGGCCGTCGAATAGCGGCTTGGCGCGCCCTTCAGCGGCGCGGCCTCGACCGGGGTGGGACTGCAGCCGGCGGCGATCAGGCCAAGGCCCGCCGCGCCGGCCATGAACTCGCGGCGGCGCAGATAGACATCGTGGGGCGTGACGTCGTTCTCGGTCAGGTCGCCGGCGTGGCGGATCAGCATCCAGGTCTCCTCAGCGCCCACCCGATGGCCTGAACCGTCAGGCCCGGCATGAAGACCACGTGGCGCGGATCACGCGCCAGTCAAGGGTGCGTTCCGAACCCGTGATGACTGGACGCCGCCCCAGGGAACCGGAAAGATCACGGTTCGTTGAAGTGTCGACCACACACCAACCGGGAGGGTTCCATGCGCACCATCGCCATCGCCGTCGTCACCGCCGCCGGCCTCGCGCTCGCCGCCTGCAGCGCCGAGGATCGCAGCGAGATGAAGGAAGGCGCCGAAGCCGCCGGCGCCGAGATCAAGGACGCCGCGTCCGACATCGCCAACGATCCGGACGTCAAGGAGGCGGGCGCGGCCGTGAAGGAAGCCGGCGCCGAAGCCGCCGACATGGTCAAGGACGGCGCGGCCGAGGTTCAGGAAGGCCTCAGCGACAGCGCCGCCGACGACAAGGCCGAGGCCGAGAACGACGCGGCCGCCGCGGGCGATACGCGCCGCTGATAGTCGTGGGGACGCCTGCGCCGGTCAGGCGGCGCGGGCGGCCTTCTTGACCTTGGTGATCGCCCGGTCGCGCTTCAGCCGCGACAGGTGGTCGATGAACAGCACCCCTTCGAGGTGGTCCATCTCGTGCTGGATGCAGACGGCGTAGAGGCCGTCGGCGTCTTCCTCGACCGGCTTGCCGTTGTAGTCGAGGTAGCGGATGCGCACCGTCGAGGGCCGCTCGACGGACTCATAGATGTCCGGCACCGACAGACAGCCCTCTTCATAGGGCACGGTCGCTTCGTTGCTGGTCAGGATCTCGGGATTGACGAAGTAGCGCGGCGCCGGCTCCTCGTCCTCGCGGGCCAGGTCCATGACGATGATCCGCTGCGGCACGCCGATCTGCACGGCGGCCAGGCCGATGCCGGGCGCGTCGTACATCGTCTCCAGCATGTCATCCATCAGCGCGCGGGTCTCGTCGGTGACGGCCTCCACGGGCAGGGACTTCTGCTTGAGCACGGCCAGGTCGGCGGCGTTGTCGACGGTGAGAATGCGGCGGATGGTCATGACGGGCGGGAGGTAGGGTCTCGATAGTTGAGCGTCAAGCTCGGGATTGCTGGGGGGAACCGGTCACGGCCTGGGCAGGCGGGCCCTGCACAGTCGCCGCCTCGACTGCCGGAGCTGTGGGATGGCTCGGCGCAACCCGGCGGAAGCCATCGAAGTAACTCTTCAGGGCCCACGCCTCGAGCAGCAGGAACACCACGGCGCAGGCCAGCACCACCGTCGGCGCGATCAGCGTCCGCGCCCGCTGGCTCCACAGGCTGTCGAACCGTTCCGGCTCCAGCGACCGCTCGATGCGCGGCCGCGCGTGTCCCTTGCCGATCAGCACGCCCGTCGCCCGGGCCCGCAGCAGGCCGGGGCCGGTCCTGAGGATCAGGAACAGACTGGCGATGACCGCCCCGATGGCGGCGAAGTCGAACAGCATTCCCCCTCCCCGTGCCTTGAACTATTCCGCCGCCTCGCCGGACGTCAGCTTGGCCAGCGGCCGGGTCGCCCCCTCGATGGGCTCGAGCACCGGGATCTCCTTGCCCTCGTGGTCGACCTTCAGCTCCTCGAACCGGCGGGCCTGGGTCAGCACCTGGGTCTCCAGCGAGCCGACGAAGGCATTGTACTTCGACAGAGCGCCCTCCAGCGCCTTGCCCATACCCGCCACATGGCCGCCCATCACCGACAGCCGGCCATAGAGATCGCGGCCCAGCCGGGCGATCTTGTCGGCATTGGCCGCCTGTTCCTCGACCCGCCAGCCATAGGCCACCGCCTTGCACAGCGCGAACAGGGTGGTCGGGGTGACGATCAGCACCCGCTTGTCCATCGCCTCGGTCATCAGGTCCGGCAGCCGCTCGATGGCGGCGGCCAGGAAGCCGTCGCCCGGCACGAACATGGCCACGAAGTCGGGCGAGCGTTCGGCGGCGAACTGGTCCCAGTAGGCCTTGGCCGACAGGCCCTGCATATGGCCGCGCACGCTGGCGGCGTGACGGGCCAGCGCCGCCTCCCGCGCCGCGTCCTCGACCGCGTCCTGCGCCTCCATGAAGGCATTCAAGGAGCATTTGGCGTCGATGGCGAACACCGCCCCGGCCGGCATCCGCACCTTCACGTCAGGGCGCCGGCGGCCCTCCTCGGTGTCGAGGCTGAACTGTTCGACGAAGTCGTAGTGCTGGGTCAGGCCCGCCGCATCCAGCACGTTGCGCAGCGTCTGCTCGCCCCAGCGCCCCTGCACCCCGGCCCCGCGACGCAGCGCCGTCGACAGCTTGCGCGCCTCGGCCTGGGTGGCGGCCGAAGCCTCCATCAGGGCGGCGATCTGGGCCTTCAGCCCGCCCTGCTCCTCGGCGCGGGACTTCTCGACGGCGGTGACCTGGGCCTCGAACTTGGCCAGCGTCTCGGCCACCGGCTTGAGCTGCGATTCCAGCCGCTGCTGCGCCAGCAGTTCGCGATTGCGGAAGGTCTCGTCGGCCCGCTTCAGCACCTCGTCGGCCACCGCCCGCGCCTGCTGCTCGGCCTGCGCCTTCAACAGGTCGGCGGTCGGCCCCGACTGCGACTCCAGCAGCGCCAGCCGCGCCTCGGCCGCCGCCGCGCTGTCGCGCAGATCCCAGGCCCGCGCCTCGGCCGCCGCCGCCCGCCTGCGCTCCATCAGCGCCCAGGCGAGCGCGACGACGGCCAGCACGGCGAAGGCGGCGGCGGCGATCAGGGCGAGCGTGGCGGCGTTCATGGTTGGTTCTTTAGCCTAGCAGAGGGAGTCGCGCCATCCGCCCTCTCACCGCCAGTCGAAGGTGAACTTCCACTCCAGCGCCGACAGCGCGGGTTCGGAAAGTCCCGGGTAGCGGGGGCGCATCTCCTGGCGCGCCCAGCGTGCAGCAGAGGAAAGGTCGTGACGCGACCACTCGATGGGCAAGGCCCTGAGGTCCGCGAGGATCGCCCGCACGCCCTCCAGCAGGCCGGCCGCATGCTTTGCCCCGAAGACGTCGATGACCGCCGCTTCGTCCGCCGCCGGAAAGGCTTGTCGACCAAAGCCGAGGAACAGGATCAACGCGCGGCTGAGATCAACATCGCTCACGCCGGCCGTCGCGCCCGCATGGCCTGGGCGATGGTGCCGTCGTCCAGCCAGTCGAGATCGCCGCCGACGGGGACGCCCCGGGCCAGCATGGTCACCGCCACGTCCAGGTTGGACAGCCGCTCGGCGATGTAGTGGGCGGTGGTCTGGCCATCGACGGTGGCCGGCAAGGCCAGGATCACCTCGCGGATGCCGCCCTCGGTGACGCGGCGGGTCAGATCGTTGATGCGCAGGCTGTCCGGGCCGACTCCGTCCAGCGCCGACAAGAGCCCGCCCAGCACATGGTAGCGTCCCCGGAAGGCGCCGGCCCGCTCCATGGCCCAGACGCTGCCCACCTCCTCGACGACACAGACCAGCGCCCCGTCGCGCGAGCCGTCGGCGCACAGGCCGCAGGGATCGCGCGTATCCAGGCTGCCGCACACCGAACAGGTCTTCACATTGGCCAGCGCCTCGCCCATCGCCGCCGCCAGCGGTCCCAGAAGCTGGTCGCGCCGCTTGAGCAGCATCAGCGCCGCCCGCCGCGCCGAACGCGGCCCCAGCCCCGGCAGCTTGGCCAGCAGGCTGATCAGACGTTCGATCTCGGGTCCGGCGACGGCTGCCATGGTCGGTAGATAGGGGTGATTCTCAAAAATTGCCCGAAGGTGCGTCCTTCGACACGCGCTCGGCGCTGCTCAGGATGACGGGCAGGGGTGAGCACATCACCCCTCCCAACACCGAACATCGGACATCGGACATGACCATCGGACACGCCGCCGCCGCGAGCTGTTCCTTCTCCGCTTGCGGGAGAAGGTGGCGCGAAGCGCCGGATGAGGGGTTGATGACTCTCAAAGCTGCGGAGAGGCGGTGGCCACGGGTATCGTCCTAAGCCGGCGCGGCCCCTCATCCGACGGCCTCCGGCCGCCACCTTCTCCCGCGAGGGGAGAAGGAAACCGCGCGCCGCCCTAGAACGGCATCCCCGGAATCTTCATCCCCGCCAGCGGCCCGGCGGCGGCCTTCATCAGTTCGGCCGTCTCCGCCTCCAGCTTGCGGCGGGCGTCGGCGTGGGCGGCGATCAGGAGGTCGGCGATGACCTCGCCCTCGCCCGGCTGCAGCAGGCTGTCGTCCAGCTCGACGCCCGCAAGCTCCCCGGCGCCCTTCAGCGTCACCTTGACCATGCCGCCGCCCGACGTGCCCTCGACGACGATGGCCGCCGCCTTTTCCTGCGCCTCGGCCAGCTTCTGCTGCATGGCCTGCGCCTGCTTCATCAGGCCCTGGAGATCTTTCATATCGCTACTCGCTTCCCTCGCTGAACAGGCCCCCGGCGGTGAGCATCTGGTCGCGGATGGCTTCCGGTCCCTGGGTCTGCATCACGTCGTAGGCTTCCAGTTCAGCCGGCACATACCAGTGGATCTTGTCGGTATGGTAGGCGCCCCAGACCGCCTTCGCCACCTCGACCGGCGGGATCAGCCGCCACATGCCCTCGGTCGGGGCGTTGGTCTTGGCCTCGTCCGGCAGGATCGGCGTGTCGATCAGGCCCGGCAGGGTGTCGGCCGCCCGCACCCCGTGGGCGCGCAGTTCGACAGACAGCGCCTCGGTCAGACCCTTCACCGCGTGCTTGGTCGCCGAATAGACGGCGATGTTGGGGATGCCGAAGATGGCCGACGAGGAGGAGGTGGTGAAACAGAGGCTGTTGGGCGTCGCCTTCAGCAGCGGCGCGGCCAGGTGGATGCCGCTCAGCACCGCCACCAGGTTGACGTTGACCACCGCCATGACGTCGTCCCATGGCATGTCGATGAACGGCCCGCCCCGGCCGATGCCGGCGTTGTTGAACAGCACGTCCATCTTGCCGCCGGTGGCCTTGGCGAAGGCGCCGATGGCCGCGCCATAGGCGGCGCGGTCGGTCACATCCAGCGTCTGGATCAGCACATTGGCCGCGCCGAGTTCCGCCTCCAGGGCCTTGAGGCCCTCGGCGTTGACGTCGCAGGCGCCGACGAACCAGCCCTCGGCGGCGAACAGCCGGCTGGTCTCCAGCCCCATGCCCGAGGCGGCGCCGGTGATGAAGATGGATTTGCGGCCGTTGGCGGCGGTCATTGGTCTCTCTCCCCGTTGTCCTGTTCACCCCGCCCGCTTGCCGCGAGAGGGGGCGGGAGAAGGACGGCTGGCTTCAGTCCTCGTCGTCCGGCTCCACGGGTGGATCGCTAGCAGCTTCTCCCTGCGGAACCACAAGCTGCTTCACACCCAGGATCTCGGCGCCGGGGAAGGCCTCCATGACCGAGCGCACGAACGGATCGGCCTCGATCTCGGCCCGCGCCTGCCGCTCCTCGCGCTTCTGGCGCTCCCAGGCCGTCTCGGCCCCGCCGCCGCCTTCGGTGGCCACCAGCCAGGGCTGGCCGGTCCATTCCTTGAGCCGCGAGACCAGCCGGCCCGACAGGTTGCCCGGCGTGCCGGGCGCCGGCTCGAACACGATGGCTCCGGGCCGGAAGCTGACCAGCCGCACATAGCGGTCGACATCCAGCTTGAGCCCGATGTCGCGCTTGGCCTCGATCAGCTTGAGCACGTCCTCGAAGCTGGCGATCGTCGCGCCGGGCTGCGCCGCCGCCTGGGTGGCGGGTTGCGCGGCCCGCGCCATGGCCGTCGCGCCGCCGCCGTGGGCCGCGCCGCCGCCGCCACCGCCGCCGCTCGTCGGGCCCCCGGGCATGTCGCCCTCGCGCAGGGCCTTCAACGCCTCCTCCGGCCCCGGCAGCTCGGCGGCGTAGCACAGGCGGATCAGCATCATCTCGACCGCCGCCGAGGCGTCGGGCGCCCGGCGCACCTCGTCATGGCCCTTGAGCAGCATCTGCCACATCCGCGACAGGCTGCCGGCGCTGGCCAGGGCGCCGATGGCGGCGATCCTCTGGGCCTGGTCCTTTGGCAGGCTCAGGGCGTCCGGCCCCAGGGCCTTGGACACCGCCGCCGAATGGCTGTGCTCCAGCAGGTCGAGCACCACCTGCACCGGATCGGCCCCGAAGCCCCAGAGCGCCCTATAGCTGGCGATGGCGGGGCCGGTCTCGCCGCGCATCACCTGCTCGAACAGCTCGATGGTCTGCGACCGGTCCGCCAGGCCCAGCATGTCCTGGACGATCTTGGTCGGCACGATCTGGCCGGGCTCGGTCTGGACGATGGCCTGGTCGAGCAGCGACAGGGCGTCGCGCACCGAGCCCTCGGCGGCGCGCGAGATCAGCGCCAGCCCCTCGGCCTCGACCCGGGCGCCTTCCTTGTCGCAGATGCGCGCCAGATGGGCGGCCAGCACCGGCGGCTCCACCCGGCGCAGGTCGAACCTCTGGCAGCGGGACAGGATCGTCACCGGCACCTTGCGGATCTCGGTGGTGGCGAAGATGAACTTGGCGTGCGGCGGCGGCTCCTCCAGCGTCTTCAGCAGCGCGTTGAACGCCGCCGTCGACAGCATGTGGACCTCGTCGATGACATAGACCTTGTAGCGGGCCTCGACCGGCGAATAGCGCACGCCGTCCAGCAGCTCGCGCATCTCGTCGACCTTGGTGCGGCTGGCGGCGTCCAGCTCCAGCACGTCCATGTGCCGGCCCTCGACGATGGCGGCGCAGTGGCGGCCCTCGTGGCTCAGGTCCATCGACGGCTGGTGGACCGTCTCGCTCTCGAAGTTCAGCGCCCGCGCCAGCAGGCGGGCCGTGGTCGTCTTGCCGACGCCCCGCACCCCGGTCAGCATGAAGGCGTGGGCGATGCGGCCCGTGGCGAAGGCGTTGGTCAGGGTCCGGACCATGGCCTCCTGGCCGATCAGGTCCTCGAAGGTGCGCGGCCGGTACTTCCGCGCCAGCACCGTATAGGCCGGGCCGTCGGCCGTGGGCGGCGCCGGCATCGGCGCCAGGGCCTGGGGCGGCTCGGCCGCCTGGGGCTCGGGCTCGCCGAAGATGTCGGCGGTCAGGGTGTCGCGCTCCTCGACCTCGGGGGTCGGCTCGTCTTCGTCCCAGGGCGGCGCGGTGTCGGACATTCGGTCTCTTCGGGCGTCCGCGCACCCCTCACGGCGGCGCTGAGCGGCCGCCCGGGATGACGAACAGATGTGGAATCTCTCTAGGCCGCCACTGTAGTCATCCCCGCCCCCCGCCGAAAGGCCATCCGGCGCCCTACGTCCTTCGACACGCGCTCGGATCGCGTGTCGAAGCACCCACCACCCTTCCCCCTCAGTGGGGGAAGGGCAGGGTTGGGGTGTATCCCCGGCCAGGCCGGAAAGACCGAAAAGGGCGCCGTCGCCACCCCCGGCGCAGTCCCCCTCCACCCCGTCGCCGATGGCGCCGGGGTCCCCCTCCCCCAGTTCGCCCGCAAAGCGGGCGGGGGAGGATCTTCAGTGACAGCGGCCACAACGGTGCAAGATGCTCCCCCGCTGCGAAGCAGCGAACTGGGGGAGCTGGCGGTCGCGCAGCGACCGTCTGAGGGGGCTCTTCACCACCTTGCGTGCTTCGACACGCGCTCCGCGCTGCTCAGGATGACGAACACCGCATCACCTCTTCCCGTCATGCCGAGCAGCAGCCAGCGGCCGCGTGTCGAAGCACGCACCACGCCCCAGGAACCACAATGTCGGGAAAGGTGGAGACCGGACGACGACCCGAAGATGATCTCGTTGTGGCTGCTGCCTTCCGGCCCTGACCAGGTTGGCGAGGCCTTCGCCCGTCGCCGGCTCCGGGGCCTATATCGTCATTTCGGACCCCGGAGGCAAGACCGCCGCCCCTCGCCCCTCAAAACGACCACTGGCGCGGCGCGCCGGGCCGATGCAAAACCCTGCTCATGCCTCTGTCAGCCATCGCCAACGTCTTCACCGGCAACCCCCTGGATCGCGCCAGCGACCGGCGCAGCGACGCCGCCTGGCTGGACGCCCGGCTGGAGGAGGCCAGCGCCATCGCCCTGCCGCTGTGGAACGGCCAGCCCTTCACCGAGAAGACCGACAAGGGCGTCCAGCTCGCCTACATCGCCGCCGACATGGCCCAGGAGCTTTCGGGAGGCTGGGAGCGGCTGCTGTTTCTCGGCCTGTGGAAGGACACCGCCGTCTTCGCCCTCGACATCGAGGGCGGGACCGATCCGGCCGATGGTCCGCTTCAGGGGCTCGGCCGTTTCGCCGACCTCCGCGCCGTGGCCATGGCCCTGCCGGGCACGGAGGCGGCCATCGCCGCCACGGCCAAGGGGATGTTCGAATGGCGGCGCAAGCATCGCCACTGCGCCAACTGCGGCGAGCAGAGCCAGGTGGCCGAGGGCGGCTGGAAGCGCGTCTGCCCGGCTTGCAACGCCGAGCATTTCCCGCGCACCGACCCGGTCGCCATCATGCTGGCCACCCATGAGGGCCGCTGCCTGATGGGCCGTCAGGCCATCTGGCCCAAGGGCATGTTCTCGGCCCTGGCCGGCTTCCTCGAGCCCGGCGAGAGCATCGAGGAGTGTTGCGCCCGCGAGCTGATGGAAGAGGCCGGCCTGACCGCCACGGCGGTGCGCTATCACTCCACCCAGCCCTGGCCCTATCCCTCGTCGCTGATGATCGGGCTGATCGCCGAGGTCGACTCCGACCAGGCGACGCCCGACCAGACCGAGCTTGAGGCCGTCCGGTGGTTCACCCGCGCCGAGGCCCGCGACCTGTTGGCCGGCAAGCTGGAGGGTCTCTTCTGCCCGCCGCCCCTGGCCATCGCCCACCAGCTGCTGAAGACTTGGGCGCACGAGGCCGACTAGAGCCCGGCCGGGCACGGGACCTGTTGTCGATAATCGACAACTGAGCGCGCCCTCGTGACAGGTCATCGCCACGGGGCCGTCATCCGGCAACGAAAACGACGACAACGCCGTGGGGATATGCACCCCCACTCTGACCACGGTTTGTAGCAGACCGCCCCACCTGCAACCCACAAGATCCCCGCATCCGGCCCACGGCTGTATAGCCACAGTTCCCAGGGATTCCGGGCGTTTTCGCCCTAAACCCCTGACACCGCTTTTCTTTTTCCGTGGGGGACCCCCGCTACGCCGCTGTAGCGCCCAGGAAGACCACGACCGTCCAGACGATCAGCACGATCGAGGAGATAGCGAACACCAGGAACCGCAGCGGGACCTGGTTGATGGTGTTCTGGATCAGGCTGTGGACGATGCGCAATCCGACATAAGCCCAGGCCAGCCCGGCCGTCAGCCCATCCTGCTGCCCGGCCAGATAGGTGACCATCACCAGGGCGTAGAAGATGGTCGGCTGCTCCATCAGATGGTTGTAGTTGTCGGCCACCTGCCGGGCCCCGTCAGGCAGGCTGTTCAGGCTGCCCGGGAAGCGGGCGTCCTGCGGATTGATCTTGGCCTTGCTCATCGCCGGGATGCGCAGGGCGTACATCCAGGCCCAGACGAGCAGCGACCAGGCCACCAGCGCCAGCGCCGCCGCCAGCACCGACTGCGAGAACAGAACCCCTTGAAACAGCATGACTTCACCCTCCCCGGATTGAATTGACCTGAGGCTAGCCCGGATTCCCGGGCGGGCCAAACCTACTGCCGGGCCAGTTCGGCGGCGGCGACGCCGTCCCCATCCAGCGCCTGGTCGTCATCCATCAGCACCGTCACCTTGCGAAGCCGGCCGGTGAAGCCGAACGGGGCGGCGTAGTCGGCCACCGGACTGCCCCGGTCGCGGCCGATGTCCAGACCCGACCAGGAGATGAAGTTGTTGAACGCCAGCGGCGTGGCGGTCTCCCCGGCCGGCTCGCCGTCGATGAGCAGCCGGATCCGCCGGGACCGGTCTTCCGGCCGCACCGCCACGGCCAGGCGCCGCGCGCCGGCCGGGATCAGCCGGTCCGACGCCAGCTCCACCTTCTGCCCGCCGATGTTCATCACATGCACCAGCCGCCCGTCCCTCACGAACAGGCTGTAGCCGCTGGTGGCGTCGCCATGGGCGATGAGGACGCCCTCGTCGCCCTCGGCCAGGGTGGCGTCGGCCTCGATCAGATAGCTCCGGCTGCGGACGTCGGGGGCCACGTCCGTCGGCACATGGCCCATGCCCCGGTGGAACACGAACCGCTGTCGCGCGCCGTGGAATCTGGCCGCATTGGCCGCGAACCGGGGACCGAAACGGTCGTCGAGCGGCAGCACCTTGTTGCGCTCGGCCTCGTCCCACCACTGTCGAACCAGGGCCTCCAGCCGCTCCGGCTCCCGCGTCGCCAGGTCGTCGGTTTCGGCGAAGTCGAGATCCAGCCGGTAGAGCTCCCAGACATCGTCGTCGAACGGCGTCCCGGGCGGGTGGTAGGCCACCGCCTTCCAGCCGTCGGCCCAGAGGCCGCGATGGCCGAACATCTCGAAGTACTGCGGCCGGCCGCGCGCGGGAGCGCCGGGGTCGGCGAGGCTCGCGGCGAAGCTTTCGCCCTCAAGCGGCGCCTGCGGAACCCCGGCGATGGTCTCCGGCGCCGTCACGCCGATCAGCTCCAGCAGCGTCGGGGCGATGTCGCAGGCGTGGGCGAACTGATGCCGCACCGACCCGTCCGACGGCAGCCGGGCTGGCCAACTGATCACCAGCGGGTCACGGATGCCGCCACCATGGGTGTTCTGCTTGTAGCGGCGCAATGGCGTGTTGGACGCCATCGCCCAGCCCCAGGGGAAGTTCGAATGGGTATCCGGCCCGCCGATATCGTCGATGCGGGCGATCTTCTCGGCGATGGGCTCGGGCCGGAAGTTGAACGGCCCCATGGCGTTGACCATGCCCAGCGGCCCGCCCTCCTGGCTGGCGCCGTTGTCCGACAGGACCAGCACCAGGGTGTTGTCCAGCTGGCCAGAGGCCTCGAGGAAGGCCATCAGCCGCGCCAGGTGCTGGTCGGCGTGCTCCAGCATGGCGGCGAAGGCGCCCTGCAACCGGGCGAAGAGGCGCTGTTCGTCCGGGGCGTGCTCGTCCCAGGCCTTTACATGGTCATTGCGCGGCGGCAGCCGGGTGTCGGCGGGGACAAGGCCCATGGCCTTCTGCCGCGCCAGCCGCTCCTCGCGCTCCACGTCCCAGCCGCGACGAAACAGGGCGTCGTACTTGAGGATCAGCTCCTGCGGCGCCTGATGCGGCGCGTGACAGGCGCCGAGCGCCAGCCAGGTCAGCCAGGGCCGGGCCGGCGCGTCGGCTGTATGGTCGGCGATGTAGCGGATCGCCTGGTCGACCAGGTCCTCGGTCAGGTGATAGCCCGTCTCGAAGGTCCCCGGCGGGTCGATGGGGGTGTTGTCGCGGACGAGCTCGGGCGCGTACTGGTCCGTCTCCGCGTCCATGAATCCGTAGAACCGGTCAAAGCCCCGGCCCAGCGGCCAGCCGTCGAACGGCCCCGTGGCCCCGGTCTCGGTCAGCGGCGTGACATGCCACTTGCCGACCATGTAGCTGCGATAGCCGTGCGGCCTCAGCATCTCGGGCAGGACACCGGCCTCGCGGGCGATCTTGCCGCGATAGCCGGGGAAGCCGCTGTCGAAGTTGGCCAGGCAGCCGACCCCGACCGAGTGGTGATTGCGGCCCGTCAGCAGCGCCGCCCGGGTGGTCGAGCACATGGCCGTGGTGTGGAAGCCGCTGTAGCGCAGGCCCCGCGCGGCGATGGCGTCGATGGTCGGGGTGGCGATGGGTGAGCCGTAGCATCCGAAGTCGCTGAACCCGACATCGTCGAATAGCACCACCAGAATGTTGGGCGCTCCCTCCGGCGGCCTGATCTCCTCGGGCCACCAGGGCGCGGACTCGTCCACCGTCCGACCGATACGAGGTCCACCGCCCATGACGCTCTCCCATGCCTTCCTGGCGGGGACTGTAAGCGTGGAACCTCCCGCCTACCAATGGGTATGTCCGGGACCGACCCGAGGCCAACCTGTCGAAACCTTAAGTCGCGCGGGGCGTCGGCCTGGCCTAGCGTCCCGGGGCAAGGATTCACGGAGAACGACATGTCAGGGTTCATCACGCGCCGCGGAGCGATGGCCGCGACGGGCGCAGCGGGACTCGCGCTTGGCGCGCGACCGGCCCTGGCGCAGGCCGCGCCGGACCTGGGGGCGCTGGAAGCCCTGATCACCCGGGCCATGACCACCTTCGAGCAGCCGGGCCTGTCCGTCGCCGTGGTCCGCGATGGCCAGACCCTGATGGCCAGGGGCTTTGGCGTCCGTCGGCTCGGCGCGCCCGAGACGGTCGACGAGGCGACCCTGTTCGCCATCGCCTCCAACTCCAAGGCCTACACCGCCGCCAGCCTGGCGCTGCTGGTCGAGGAGGGAAAGATCGGCTGGGACGAGCCGGTGGTCCGCTACCTGCCCGAGTTCGCCATGTACGACCCTTACGTCACGGCCAACATGACCGTGCGCGACCTGCTGGTTCACCGCAGCGGGCTGGCGCTGGGCGCCGGCGACCTGATGATCTGGCCCAGCACCCTGCATACCCGCGCCGACGTGATCCACGGCCTGCGCTACCTCAAGCCGGCGCGCGGCTTCCGCTCGGGATACGCCTACGACAACGTCCTCTACGTGGTGGCGGGCGAGCTGGTCACGCGTGTGTCCGGGGTCCTGTGGGAAGACTTCGTCGAGCAGCGCATCTTCCGCCCGCTCGGCATGACCGACAGCGTCGCCGCCTTCTCGCGCCTGGCCGACAAGACCAATGTCGCCGCCGCCCACGCCCGGATCAGCGGCCCGGTGCGCGGGGTCGGGCCGATAACGCCGATCAAGTCGGACGACTTCGACAACGCCTCGCCCGCCGGGGGCCTGCAGATGAGCGCCCGCGACGCCGCCCGCTGGCTGCGGGTGCAACTGGCGCTCGGCGCCCTGCCGGGCGGAGGGCGGCTGTGGTCGGAACAGACCGGCCGCGAGATGTGGAAGGGCCAGACGATCATCTTCGAGGGCCGCGGCCCCACCGCCGAGAACCCCACCGGCGCCAACTTCGGCCTCTACGCGCTGGGCTGGCAGGCGGAGGACTACCGCGGCCGCAAGCTGGTCTGGCACTCCGGCGCGGTCAGCGGCCAGATCAGCTTCACCATCCTGATCCCCTCGCTGAACTTCGGCGCCTGCGTCTGGAGCAACGCCGAGGAGCGGGGCGTGCTGCGCAGCCTGCGCAACGGCATCCTCGACTGGGCCATGGGGTTCAGCGACGTCGACTGGGTCGCCGAAAGCCAGAAGCGCATCGCCGCCTCGTCACAGCGCGACACCGACGCCCTGCCCAGGCGTCCCGCGCCGGCCAAGGCGCCGTCCCTGCCGCTGAAGGCCTACGCCGGGACCTATCGCGACCCCTGGTACGGGACGATCACCATCACCGAGGCCAAGGGCAAGCTGGCCCTGAAGTTCGACAAGACGCCCAGCATGCACGGCGCCCTGGAGCCGTGGGACGGCGAAGTCTTCAAGACCCGTTTCGCCGATCGCAACATCGAGGATGCGCTGGTGGCGTTCGAGACCGACGGCAAGGCGGTGACCCGCATCACCATGAAGGCCTACTCGCCGTCCGCCGACTTCAGCTTCGACTACCACGACCTCGACTTCAAACCGGCCTGAGTCGGCGGGCCGACTACCGGATCTCGTACTCTGCGGGGTCCGGGGCGCGGGTGCGTTCCCAGTATTCGACCAGCGGGAAGGGCCAGTTCTGGGCCACCCGCCCCTTGGCGTTCTTGTACCAGCTGGACACCCCCTCGACGCCCCAGGCCATCAGGGCGTTGGCCTCGTCGACGCGCCGGTTGTGCGCCTCGAAGACGTCGGGCCTGACCTCGATGGTCGCGGCGCCCCGGTCGGCCAGCAGCTTCAGACAGCCGACGACGTAGCGAACCGAGGCCTCCGAGAAGAAGATGATCGAGCCGTTGACCACGATGTTGGTGTTGGGCCCGTACAGCATGAAGAAGTTGGGGAAGCCCGGCATGGTCATGCCCAGATAGGCTCGCGCGTCCCCGTCCCAGACCTGATGCAGGTCCGCCCCGTCGCGGCCGATGACCTTCATGGGGGTGAGGAACTGGCTGGCCTTGAAGCCGGTGCCGTAGATCAGCACGTCGCAGGCATGCTCGGCGCCGTCGGCGGTGACGACCCCGGCTTCGCTGACGGCCGTGACCGGCTGGGTCACCAGGCTGACGTTCGGCCGCTTGAGGGCGCCGATCCAGACACCGTTGTCACGCAGGGCCCGCTTGCCGCCGAACGGATAGCGGGGCGTCACCGCCTCGTGCAGCGTCGCGTCATCGCCCGTCTGTTCGGCGATCTTCATGACCAGCATCTCGCGCAGCATGGCGCCGGCCTCGCTGATCGTGCCTTCGGGGCCATTCCAGTCCGGGTCGACCTTGACCGCCTCGTAAACCCCGTCGGTCATCGTCCAGAACAGGTAGAAGCGATACCATTTGTCGTAGAAGGGAAAGTGTTCGAGCAGGGCCTTTTTCCCCTCCCCGACCGTCTCGTGATAGTCGTCCGTCGGCGCGAGCCAGGGCGGCGAGCGCTGGAAGACCACCACCTCGCCGGCGGTCCTGGCGATCTCGGGCACGAACTGGAAGGCGCTGGCGCCGGTGCCGATCACCGCCACCCGCTTGCCCTTCAGATCGACGTCATGGCGCCAGCGGGCCGAGTGGAAACTGGCGCCGGCGAAGCTGTCGCGGCCGGGAATGTCGGGGAAGTTGGGCTGGTTCAGCTGGCCCACCGCGCTGACCACGGCGGTGGCGGTCAGGGTCTCCTCGCCAGCAGAAGTGCGGACCCGGACCTTCCAGACGCCCCCGGCCTCGTCCCAGGCGGCTTCCTCGACGGATGTCCCGAACCGGATGTGCTCGCGCAGGCCGTACTTGTCGGCCAGCCGCTGGAAGTAGCCCAGCAGCACGTCCTGGGTCGAATAGCGCTGGGGCCATTCGTGGTTCGGCTCGAAGCTGAGGGAATACAGGTGGTTGGGCGTGTCGACCCGGCAGCCGGGATAGCTGTTCTCCAGCCAGGTCCCGCCGACGTCGGGGTTCTTTTCGACGATGGTGAAGGCGACGCCGGCCTGCTGCAGGCGGATGGCGGTCAACAGGCCGGACATGCCGGCGCCGATGATCAGGACCTTCACCTTGCTGGCCGCCGGTGTGTCCCGAGCGGTCCAGGTCGGCCGGTCGGCGTCGGTCCCGTCGATGGCCAGCTGCTCCATCAGGAAGGGCACGTAGCGCTCGGGCAGCTCGGCGCCGGCGACGTATTCCATCATGAACCGCAGCTGGTCGCGGCTGGGCGGCGGGGGCAGAGGCTTGCCGGCCGCGAGGTCGGCCAGCGCCTTGCGCGCCAGGTCCCGGACCGCCTGAGCGTCATCGGCCGACAGCCCGCCCTGGCCATCGCCCAGCACCTCGTAGACCGGCCGTCTCGCCTCGGTCAGATGGTCCAGGTTGCCGGTCAGATGGACCAGCGCGACCATGAGCGAAGGAATGTGCGCTTCCGCCAGGGCCTGGTCGAGCAGGGCGCCGTCGAGCGCGGCGCCAGTGCGGAGCAGGGCTTCGCCGTCCATCTTAGCCTCCTGATGTTTCCCGAGTTTTCTTGTTGTCGGCATCGTATCCCTCTGGAGGCGGAGGGGAAGGGCGTGACGCGGGGGCAGGCGCGCGGTTGTGATCGGGCTTCGCGTCGAGGGCCGAAGGGCTTATTGGCGGCGGCATGAAGATCATCGCCCTCCTTCGCGCCATCAATGTCGGCGGAACAGCCGTGGCCATCGCCGACCTGCGGGCGCTCGTCGCCGGCCAGGGGTTCGACGACGTGGCAAGCTACATTGCCAGCGGCAACCTGGTGTTCACCGGTGATGGCCGTTTGACCGAGGAGCTCGAGACGCTGTTCGAGGCCGAGGCGGTCAAGCAACTGGGCCTGACCACCGAGTGGATCCTCCGCACCGCCGACGAATGGGCCGCCATTCTCGCAGCCAACCCCTTCCCCGATTTCGCCGAGGAAGCCCCCAGCAAGCTGCTGGTGACGATGTTCAAGACGACGCCGAACCCCGGCGGCCTGGCGGCCGTGCGGGCCAAGGCGAGCCTGGGCGAGGACATGGAGCTGATCGGCCGCGAGCTGTTCGTGACCTTCCCCGAAGGCGCGGGCCGCTCGAAGCTGGGCAGCGCGGCGGCCTGGAAGCCCCTGAAGGCGCCAGGCACCAGCCGCAACTGGAATACGATGATCAAGCTCGCGGACATGGCGGGGGTCTAGCCCCGTCCCGACCTATCTGAGGCTGGCGTTGACCCCGTCCAGCGCCCTGGCCCCCGGCGTCAGTTCGGCCGTATCCAGCTGGTTCAGCGGCGTGGCGACAGTGCCCAGCGCGTCGTGCAGGTCCTCGGCCTGAGGATCGACGTAGAGCAGGCCGGTCACCACCTCGCCGGCGGCCTGGCGCTCCTGCAGGAAATGCATGGCCCGGACGCGGTCGGTGGGGTCGTAGTCGGCCGCCAGCTTGCGCAGGGTCAGGACCGTGCCGTCATGCTGCTGCACTTCGACGGTGGAGCCCTCGGCGTAGTCGGCGGTGATCGGGGCGCGGCCGATCATGACGTCGAGGCGGTTCACCGCCTCGTTGTGCTCGCGCACCCAGTCGAAGCTCTTGGTGCTGCCGACGTGGTTGTTGAAGGCGATGCAGGGGCTGATGGTGTCGATGAAGGCGGCGCCCTTGTGGCGCAGGGCGGCCTTGATCAGCGGCACGAGCTGGGCCTTGTCGCCCGAGAAGCTGCGGGCGACGAAGGTGGCGCCCAGCTGCAGCGCCAGGCTGACCATGTCGATGGCGCTGTCGTGGTTGACCACGCCCTTCTTGGACTTGCTGCCCTTGTCGGACGTGGCGCTGAACTGGCCCTTGGTCAGGCCGTAGACCCCGTTGTTCTCGACGATATAGGTCATGTTGACCCCGCGCCGGATCGAGTGGGCGAACTGGCCAAGACCGATCGAGGCGCTGTCGCCGTCGCCGCTGACGCCGAGGTACACCAGCGAGCGGTTGGCCAGGTTGGCCCCCGTCAGGACGCTCGGCATCCGCCCGTGGACGGTGTTGAAGCCATGGCTGGCCCCGAGGAAATAGTCCGGCGTCTTGGACGAACAGCCGATCCCCGAAAGCTTGGCCAGGCGGTGCGGCTCAAGGTCCAGCTCGAAGCAGGCCTGGACAATGGCGGCGCTGATGCTGTCATGGCCGCAACCGGCGCACAACGTCGAGACCCGGCCCTCGTAGTCGCGGCGCGTGTAGCCGACGGCGTTGGCCTGCAGCGAGGGATGGGCGAACTTCGGCTTGGCGATGTAGGTCATGCCTTGGTCCCCCTCACTGGGCCATCTCGGAATTGGGAGCGACCGGGGCGCCCATCAGGGCGGAGATCTCCCGGGTGATGAAGCGGGCCGTGATCGGCGCGCCCTCGTAGTGGAGCACCTTGACCAACCGCGCCGGATCGACCCCGCCTTCCGTCATCAGCAGGGTGCGCAGCTGGGCGTCGCGGTTCTGCTCGATGACAAACACCAGGTCGTGGCGCTCGATGAAGTCGAAGACCTCGCCCGGGAAGGGGAAGGCGCGCACCCGCAGGGCGTCGACATACAGGCCCTGGGCCTCGAGCGCGGCCATGGCCTCGTCCATCGCCGGTCCCGTGGAGCCGTAGTGGATCACGCCAAAGCGCGTCGGCTTCGACGCCTTCTGCTCGATCGGAGCCGGCACCAGCGCCTTGGCCGTCTCGAACTTGCGCAACAGCCGCTCCATGTTGTCGACATAGACGGCCCCCTCCTCGCTGTAGCGGGCGTAGCGGTCGCGGCTGGTCCCACGGGTGAAGTAGGCGCCCTTGGACGGATGGGTCCCCGGATAGGTGCGGAAGGGCACTCCGTCGCCGTCCACGTCGAGGTAGCGGCCAAAGTCGCGCCCCTCCTCGAGCATCTCGGCGGTCATCACTTTGCCCCGGTCGAGTTGCCTCGCGTCGTCCCACTTGAAGGGCTCGGTCAGCCACTCGTTCATGCCCATGTCGAGGTCGAGCATGACGAAGACAGTGGTCTGAAGCCGGTCGGCGAGGTCGAAGGCCTGGGCCCCGAACTCGAAGCACTCGCCCGGATCGCGAGGCAGCAGCAGCACATGCTTGGTGTCGCCATGGCTGGCGTACGCGGCCGACAGGATGTCCGACTGCTGGGTGCGCGTGGGCATGCCGGTAGACGGGCCGCCGCGCTGGACATCGAAGATCACCGCCGGAATCTCGGCGAAGTAGGACAGGCCGATGAACTCCTGCATCAGAGAGACGCCGGGTCCGGACGTACAGGTGAAGGCCCGAGCCCCGTTCCAGCCGGCGCCGACGACCATGCCGATCGAGGCGATCTCGTCCTCGGCCTGGACGATGGCGTAGCGGGCCTCGCCGGTATCCGCGTCGAGACGGAACTTCTCGCACCAGCTGGTGAACGCCTCGGCCACGGAGGTCGAGGGCGTGATCGGATACCAGGCGCAGACCGTGGCCCCGCCGTAGACGGCGCCGAGCGCGGCGGCGTTGTTGCCCTCGACAAAGATGCGATCGCCCACCGCATCGGCGCGGCGCACCTGGATACCCAGCGGGCTGAGGTGTTTGCGCGCATAGTCGAGGCCCATGTGGAAGGCTTCGATGTTGGCCGGGATCAGCTTGGGCTTCCTGGCGAACTCTTCCGCCAGCAGGGTCTCGATCACCTCCGGCTCGATGCCGAGGAGATAGGCCAGGACACCGACGTAGATGATGTTCTTGAACAGCTGCCGCTGGCGCGGATCGGTGTAGGCGGTGTTGCAGATGGCCTGCAGCGGCGCGCCCACGACGGTGATGTCCGGCCGGAACTTCGAGTCCGGCATCGGCTTGGTCGAGTCGTAGAACAGATAGCCGCCGGGCTCGATCTCGGCGAGGTCGCGGTCCCAGGTCTGAGGGTTCATGGCGACCATCAGGTCGACGCCTCCCCTTCGTCCCAGCCAGCCATCGCCACTGACCCGCACCTCGTACCAGGTGGGCAGGCCCTGGATGTTGGAGGGGAAGATGTTCCGGGCCGCCACCGGCACGCCCGAGCGGAGGATGGACTTGACGAACAGGCCGTTGGCGCTGGCCGAGCCGGAGCCGTTCACGTTGGCGAACTTCACCACGAAGTCATTGGTTGCGGTGATCGGCATCAGCGGCAGCCCCCTGCCTGGGTCGTGTTGAGCAGGAACTTCTGCATGTCCCACGCCCCGGTGGGGCAGCGTTCGGCGCAGAGCCCGCAGTGCAGGCAGACGTCCTCGTCCTTAACCATCACCCTGCCGGTCGGCAGGGTCGTGGAGACATAGAGGTCCTGGGTGAGGTTCAGGGCCGGCGCCTTCAGTCTCGTCCGCAGGTCGCCCTCCTCGGCGTTGCCGGTGAAGGTGATGCAATCGGTCGGGCAGATGTCGACGCAGGCGTCGCATTCGATGCAGGCCGGCGCCGAAAACACCGTCTGCACGTCGCAGTTCAGGCAGCGCTGGGTCTCGGCGTAGGCCAGCTGCTCGTCAAAGCCGAGCTCGACCTCGGCCTTGACCGACGACAGCGCCTTTTCCAGTTCGAGCAACGGCACCTGTCGTCGCGCGTCCAGCGACACGTCGTTGTCGTAGCTCCATTCGTGGATGCCCATCTTCTGGGACGACAGCGTCACGCCCGGCGGCGGGCGGATCGAGACATCCTGGCCGCGGCAATAGAGATCGATCGAGACCGCCGCCTCATGTCCGTGGGCCACCGCCCAGATGATGTTCTTCGGGCCGAAGGCGCTGTCGCCACCAAAGAAGACCTTGGGATTGGTCGACTGGAAGGTGGTCTCCCCGACCACCGGCATGTCCCAGCGGTCGAACTCCAGCCCGGCGTCCCGTTCGATCCACGGGAAGCTGTTCTCCTGGCCGATCGCCACCAGAACGTCGTCGCACTCGAAATGCTGGTCGGGCTCGCCCGTCGGCTTCAGCGAGCGGCGGCCATCTTCGCCCGTCTGCCAGGCGACCTTCTCGAACCAGACGCCGGTGAGGCGGCCGTTGTCATGAGTGAAGCTCTTGGGGACGAGGAAATTGTGGATCGGGATGCCTTCATGCATCGCGTCCTCTTTTTCCCAGGGACTGGCCTTCATCTCGTCGAAGCCCGACCGGACGATGACCTTGACGTCCTCGCCGCCGAGGCGGCGCGAGGTGCGGCAGCAGTCCATGGCGGTGTTGCCGCCGCCAAGCACGATCACCCGGCGGCCGATCTTCTCGATATGGCCGAACGAGACCGACGAGAGCCAGTCGATGCCAATGTGGATGTTGGCCGCCGCCTCGGCGCGTCCCGGCACATCGAGGTCCCGCCCGCGCGGGGCGCCGGTGCCGACAAAGATGGCGTCATAGGGCTCGGCGAGGAGTGACTTCAGGCTGTCGATCTCGCGCTGGAGCACCAGTTCTGGTCCAAGGGCGGTGACGAAGCCGACCTCCTCGTCGATGACCTCCTCGGGCAGGCGGAAGCGGGGAATCTGGCTGCGGATCATGCCGCCGCCCTTGTGCTCGCGGTCGAAGACCACGACCCGGTAGCCAAGCGGAGCAAGATCGCGCGCCACGGTCAGGCTGGCGGGGCCCGCCCCGACACAGGCGATGGTCTTGCCGTTCCAGGCGGCCGCCGGGCTCGGCATGCGCGCCGAGACATCGCCCTTGTTGTCGGCCGCCACGCGCTTGAGGCGGCAGATGGCGACCGGCTCGTCCTCGACCCGGCCCCGCCGGCAGGCGGGCTCGCAGGGCCGATCGCAGGTCCGCCCGAGAATCCCCGGAAAGACGTTGGACCGCCAGTTGATCATGTAGGCTTCGGCGTGCCGGCCCTGGGCAATCAGTCGGATGTACTCGGGGACCGGCGTGTGGGCCGGACAGGCCCACTGGCAATCGACAACCTTGTGAAAATGCTCAGGCGACTCGGTGTTCGTCGGCTCCAACGCGGAACGCTCCTCTCCCCCTCCGATCCCGCGTCCGGGAGAGGATCGAGGCCGCAACCGGGCGACCTCGCCCTACGCCTGCACGGAATTCATTTCAAACGGACGTTAGTCCCGCGAAACGAGAGCGGACAAGGAGAAAAGGCCAGTTGCGAGCGGTTCTGAATGAAAGGCGTCAATCCGGCGGAGGCGCGCGCGTCGTCATGCCGGCCGCCGCCGCGTCGTCAGCGATCTGATCGTCGGTGACAGGATCCAGACCGGGCGATTCCACGGGGGCCGGACGGCGCGCGGCGGTCGGCTCATCCGGCGCGGGGCCGCTGGCCGGGCCGAGCGGCTCTGAACGCCCGGGCCGCTCGGGCCAGGCGGCTCCGCTCGGATCGGCGCTGGGCAGGCCGACAGCGGCGGCGTCGTCCGCGGCGGTGCGGGGATCCGCATCCATCATCGGCTCGCGGCTGAGCCACGCGAGGGCCGCCAGGGTGGCGGAAACCCCGAGCAGGAAGCCGATCACGCCCCAGAAGAAGCCGCCGCCGCCAGATTTGGACGCCATGGTTCGCGGTCTCCTCAGGTGCCTTGCCAGGTGCGGACCCGGCCGATGTCGACATGGACGAACCCGCTGTCGGGATAGTAGCCGACACCGCCGCCCTTGAGCGCCAGCGCCGCATCGCGGAACGCCGTCAGCGCGACGTCGTTGAGGCGCACGTCCAGGGCCTTGCCTTGCATATGCAGGCTCCGGGTCGCCACCTCGCTCTTGCCATTGGTCTGGGCGCTGCGCTCCTGAAGCGCGGTGTTGGTCGCGGGCGACCGGAACGCCGAGATGACGCGGAACGGCTCTGTGGAGCCGAACTGGGCCTGGAGCGTGACGAGGATATCGAGCACCCGCACGTCAATGGGATGCTCCTCGCCCGAGCGGAAATCGCGCAGCAGCTTCTTCACGCCCATGAGCCCGTCCCAGACGTAGGCCCCGTCCTTCCAGTAGACGACGTCAAGCTCCTCGGCGGTGTGCAGGTGGCGAAAGGCCAGTCGGCGAGGACCCGGCGGCGGGGGCCTGACCGGCGTCGGCACCAGTTGCAGGTCCTCGGCGGCGACAGCAGCTTCCGGCGGCTCGGCCCCGACTTGTCCAGCTGCGTCCTGCGCCAGTGAAGGCGCCGCCGCGGCAGCCGTGATCAGCCCCCCGACGCCCAGAAGGCCGCGACGATTGATCAGCCCAGGCCGCCGGGGCTGGGCTGGCGCGGGCGCCCGGCGCGCATCACAGATCTCACACATTGCCCTGCGCCGCGATGCGCTGCATCAGCAGCGTGTCCCAGCCATACGGGTCGGCGCGGAAGTTCACACCGCCGTCCGGGGTCACATAGGCGGTCCAGTACAGCAGGAAGACGTCAACGGGCTCGGCGACATTGGCCCGCACGGTCTTGCCGGCGGCGATGGTCGCGTCGATCTGCGCCGGCGTCCAATAGGGATCGTCCTTCAGCACATGGCGCGCCAGGGCGACGGGCTTTTCGAGCCGCACGCAACCGTGGCTGGCCAGGCGGCTGTAGCTGGCGAACCGGCCCTTGCTGGGCGTGTCGTGCAGATAGACCGCGTAGGGGTTCGGAAAGTCGAACTTGATGAGGCCGAGCGCGCTGCCGGGGCCGGGCGCCTGTTGCAGGCGCGAGCCGCCGTTGCCGGTCGGGATCACCTTGAACCCGTTGGCGGCCAGATAGGCGCGACCCTTGGGGAACAGTTCGCGCGCGGCGATGCCCGCAGGGACGTTCCACGGCGGATTGAGGACGATGCCGTCGATCCGCGAATGCAGCATGGGCGTCTCGTCGCCCGGCTTTCCGGTGACGGCGCGCATCGACATGACGGGCGCGTCGTCCTCGAACACCGTCAGCACCGCCGCGGCGATGTTCACCTGAATGCGGTGCGAAGGCAGCTCCTGGGGTAGCCAGCGCCAACGCTCCATGTTGGCCAGGATCTGCTCGATGCGCCGCTCGACCGGGGTGTTCAGCGCTGTGCGGGTCGCCGGGCCGAGCGTTCCGGTCGGCTGGATGCCGAACCGGCGCTGGGCGCGCTTGAGCGCCTCTTCCAGCTCGCGATCGAACACCGGGGTTCCCGGCGCCAGCGCGCCAGGACGCGGCGCAGCGCCCGGCAGGGGAGCGGGCACGCGGGCGACATCACCAGTGAGTTGCGCGTCTTCCTGGGCCAGCCGGACGTACAGCGCCTCGACCATCGGGCCCGTGGCGCCGAGCTTCAGCTCGACCGCAGGCATCTGGCCCCAGCCGCCCCGTGCCTGGATGTCGCGATAGCGCGCCAGGCCGCCCTGCAGCGTCTGATAGCCGGTGTACGGCGGCGGCAGGGTCGCCAGCCACCGCTCCAGGTCGTTGGAAGCTACGGCGCGCGCGAACTCCGGCGCCGGATCGTAAGGCGGTGGGCGAAGCCCCCAGTCCTGTCGGAACCCCGGCCCGCGGAGCCGGCCGGTGCGAACGGCCTTGGCGTATCGCAGAGTGGCCGCGACCAAGGCGTCCTGATCCCGGGTGCGCGGGGTAAACAGGCCTTCCGGAAACCCATGCAGGTGCGCCTCGTCCAGCGTACGGCGAAGCAGCGCCTCCTGGCCGGCGTCCAGGCGGACTCGAATCGGTTGCGTGGAGGCTGGGGCCTGGGTCCTTGAATAGGGAACGGGCTGGGCTGTCGCCGGTCCGAGAACGGCCAAACCCGTCAACGCCATCGCGACACCGATGAAGACCGCGACGCGTCCTCGCCTCTTCGACACTGACCCTGATCCCCTCATGCGCTGAAGACGTTAACGCAGCTTCTCGCGGATGGCGCCATCCTGTCTCCTGAGACGCGAACTGGCTGACCATTGTTTGCCCGACCGCGGCGCCGGCGCAACGGTAGGGTTCCTGCAATCGAGGTTTTCCCAAGAGGCCGCGACAGCCCGCGCCGCCTCAGAAGCTCTTGGGCATGCCCAGCACATGCGTGCCGACATGGCTGAGGATCAGGTTCGTGGAGATCGGCGCCACCTGGTACAGCCGCGTCTCGCGGAACTTGCGCTCGACGTCGTATTCTTCAGCGAAGCCGAAGCCGCCATGGGTCTGGATACAGGTGTCGGCGGCGGCCCAACTGGCCTCGGACGCCAGCATCTTGGCCATGTTCGCCTCGGTCCCGCAGGGCTTGCCTTCCTCGAACAGGGCGGCGGCGTGCTCCACGGCCAGAGCAGCGGCCGTCAGCTGGACGTAGTTGCGGGCGATCGGGAACTGCACCCCCTGGTTCTCGCCGATGGATCGGCCGAACACGCTGCGCTCGCGGGCGTAGGCGCTGGAGCGGTCGATGAAGAAGCGGCCATCGCCGATGCATTCGGCGGCGATGAGGATGCGCTCGGCGTTCATGCCGTCGAGGATGTACTTGAAGCCCTTGCCCTCCTCGCCGACCAGGTTCTCGACCGGAACCTCGAGGTTGTCGAAGAACAGCTCGGTGGTCGCGTGGTTCAGCATGGTGCGGATCGGGCGGATGGTCAGGCCGGCGCCGACCGCCTGCCGCATGTCGACCAGAAGGACGCTCATGCCATCGGAGGGACGGGCCGCCGACTCGCGCGGGGTGGTGCGGCAGAGCAGGACCATGAGGTCGCTGTGCTCGGCCCGACTGATCCAGATTTTCTGGCCGTTGACGACATACTTGTCGCCTTCGCGACGGGCGAAGGTCGAGATGCGGGTGGTGTCTGTGCCGGCCGTCGGCTCGGTCACGCCGAAGGCCTGCAGGCGGATCTCGCCGCTGGCGATGCCGGGCAGATAGCGCTGCTTCTGGGCCTCGCTGCCGTGCTTGAGGATGGTGCCCATGGTGTACATCTGGGCATGGCAGGCGCCGCCGTTGCAGCCGCTGCGGTGGATTTCCTCAAGCACCGCCGTGGCCGCCGAGAGGCCGAGGCCCGAGCCGCCGTAGGCCTCCGGGATCAGCACCGACAGGAAGCCGGCCTCGGTGAGGGTGCGCACGAACTCTGTCGGATAGGTCCGGTCGCGGTCCAGCGCGCGCCAGTACTCGCCGGGGAAACCGGCGCAGAGCTTGCGCACCGCTTCGCGGATCTCGGGATGGGAGGTCGAGGGAGCGTCGGTCATGTGGCGAGGGTTACCGCTGCGCCGCCGCCACGCCAAGCCTGACCCAGGGGCAGATGGCAGCCGGCGGCCCGGCTGGTCTCAGCGCGTGCCGTACAGCCTGTCGCCTGCGTCTCCGACGCCAGGGACGATATAGCCGTTCGCGTCGAGGCCCCGGTCTATCCCAGCGGTCCAGACCGCGACGTCGGGGTGCTCGTCCCGAAAGCGGTCGAGCCCCTGAGGCGAGGCGAGGATGCAGACGAAGCGAAGGTCGCGAGCGCCTTCTTCCTTGAGCCGCTCGACCGCCGCACAGGCGGTGCCGCCGGTGGCCAGGAGCGGGTTGATGACGATCACCTGCCGTTCCGAAAGGGTTTCAGGCGCCTTCAGGTAGTACTCGACGGCGACCATCGCCTGTCGGTCACGATAGAGACCGATGTGGGCGACGCGGGCCGACGGCACCAGGCTGAGCATGCCTTCCAGCATCCCCTCGCCGGCGCGGAGAATGGGTGCGAACACCAGCTTCTTGCCGGCGATCTGCGGCGCGCGCATAGGCTCCAGCGGCGTCTCGATATCGTGCTGTTCGAGGGCGAGGTCGCGGGTCACCTCGTAGCAGAGCAGGGTGGACAGCTCGCGCATGAGTTCGCGGAACGTCTTGGTCGAGGTTTGCCGGTCTCGAAGCCGGGTCAGCTTGTGCTGCACCAGCGGGTGATCGACGACTGTCACGCCCTTCATCGCCATGCCCCTAGAATACCGTGCCGTCGCTCTCGATGCGCAGAGGCGGGCCCCCGTCCTCGCGCCGCTCCGCCGCCAGGATGCGGCCGGCCGCCCAGGTGCCGCCCTCCAGCACCCGCGCCAATGGAAAATCAGCTTCCGCCAGGCCAAGCCTCTCGCGGACCATCGGGGCGATGCGATCCAGCAGGGCCACAGTCAGGCTGCGCCAGCCCGAAACCAGCGGCCGCGACACGTCGTGCGGGATCGTCTCCATCGCCGGATCGCGCAGGACCAGCACGCCGCCGTCCATGAAGAGCCCGCCGTTGCGATACTCTGCCAGACCGGTCAGGCCGTCGATGTCGAACACCTCGATCCCCGCTGCCTGCAGGGGCTCGATCAGGCTGTAGGCCAGCCATTGCGACAGCTTGTGCAGGGGCAGCAGATTGTCGGTGGGATCGTCGCGCCGAATGGCGGGATGACGCCAGACATCGCCCAGCGGAACGCCGCCCAGCATGATGCGCCCGCTCCAGATCGGACCGAGGGCTTCGAGCAGGACTTCGAGAATGACCGGCGCCGGCACCCGCCGGTCGATCGCCCGCGCCGCCATGGCGTCATAAAGCCCGCCCGGCCGCGGCTCGTCGACGATAGCGAACAGGTCAGGACGGGCGAGCGCCTGGTCGCCGAGGCGCCGCAGCAGAGCCGCGCGCCCCGCGAGGCCGACCATCGGATTCTGCTCACTGACCTGGAATCCCCGCGCCAGGGTGCGCTCGTCCAGCGCCGAAAGGCGGTCTGCCCGAAGCGGGTCGCCGCCGGCGGAGAAGGCCCCGGCCTCGAACATCCGCAGGCTGGCCACGGCAAGGCCCTCGGACCGGCTGGAAACCTGTCCTGTCGCGGCGTCGTGGTAGCGCCAGGCCATGCCGGCCCCAGCGTCGAGCAGGACAGAGGTGATGGCGAGATCGAACGCCGCGCGCGCGCGCTCGGCGCCGTCGGTCCAGTCACGCCTGTCGTCGATCCCGCGCCACAGGTCGCGGCCGCCCAGCACGAAGTGCCGCCAGCGCGCATGGAAGGGAATCTCCAATGACGGGTAGCGCGCGCGGATGACGCTCGAGACGGTATCGGCAAGCTGTGGCAGACGACCGGTCTCGACGCGCCATTCGGCGATCTGGCCGTCCAGCGCCAGGTCGAACATCTCGTGGGCGCGGGCGCGGACGGCGGCGGCGCCCAGCAGGCTGCGGGCGGCTTCGGTCTCGTTCATGGCCCGGCCTAGAACTCCTCGATGCCGCGCCCGATGACCTTCTTGAGGTCATCCTCGGTCGGCGCACCCTCAGGCGTGAAGTAGCCGGCGGCCTTCTTGGCCTCCATCTCCACGGAGGCGTCAGGCGGGATCAGGTCGGCGGGGATCGGCACCCGCTCGCCGATCTCGATGCCGCCCTGGACGAGAGCGTCGTACTTCATGTTGGACATCGACATGAACCGGTCGATGCGCCGCACGCCAAGCCAGTGGAAGACGTCCGGCATCATCTGCTGGAAGCGGGCGTCCTGGACGCCGGCGACGCATTCGGTCCGCTCGAAGTAGGTGGCCGCCTGGTCGCCGCCGGGCTGCCGCTTGCGGGCGTTGTAGACCAGGAACTTGGTCACCTCGCCGAGCGCCCGGCCTTCCTTGCGGTTGTAGACCACCAGACCCGTGCCGCCCTTCTGGGCTTCTGCGACGCACTCCTCGATGCCGTGGATGAGATAGGGCCGGCAGGTGCAGATGTCGGACCCGAACACGTCCGAGCCGTTGCATTCGTCATGCACGCGGCAGGCCAGCCGCCGATCAGTGCGGCCCAACTGGGCCGGGTCGCCGAAGATGTACAGGGTGATGCCGCCGATGGGCGGCAGGAAGACCTTCAGGTCCGGCCGGGTCACCAGCTCGGGATACATCCCGCCGGTCTGCTCGAACAGGGTTCGGCGCAGGTCGGTCTCGCCGACGCCGAAACGCTCGGCGACGCCGGGCAGATGCCAGACCGGATCGAGCGCCGCCTTTGTCACGGCGACATCGCCGTTCTCGTGAACGATGTCGCCGTCCACCTTCAGACGCCCTGCGGCTATCGCTTGCGTGAGTTCGGGCAGGTTCAGTCGCGCCCTGGTGATGGCGATGGACGGCCGGATGTCGACGCCCTCGGCAAGCTGGCGGGCGAAGTCGATGGCGATGCGGTGGCCCCAGGGATCGAGACCGACGATCTTGTGCGGATCAGCCCATTGCGGATGGGGCCCGATCTCGACGACCGGCGAAGTGTCGGTCAGGTCAGGGCGCACGGACGGGTTCATCGCCCCGGCCGTGATGGCCAGGGCGCGATAGACGCTGTAGGCGCCGCCGTGCGCGCCGATGGCGTTGCGGTCGCTCGCGCCGGCGGCGGCGATCACCGGCCCGCGCTCGGCGGCCGTGGCCGCGCCCCAGTGGATTGGAAAACGTCCGGCGCCGGCGGCGCCGGGATGCGAGGTCAGCCTGATGTGACCCTGACGATTTGCAGACATGCCGTTGGCCGAGTTCGGCCCTCCCGAAACGAAAAAGCCCCCGCGCGGATCTCGCCGGCGGGGGGCCTTTGAGGCGGAAGAGTTATCCGTCTTCCGCCGGTTTGCAAGAGCAGGCCCAATCGTCAGCCGTCAGAGGATCACCCCCGGTCGACGCGGAACAGTGGAGTCTCGTCCTCCAGGACCTCAACGGCCAGGTGATAGGGACTTTCGTCCAGTCGACCCTGCGCCTGCACGCGAGCGTCCTCCTCGTGATGGAGATCGGCCCAGTGCAGCGTCGGGACGCTGTAGCGGCTGTCGTGAATGAAGAAGGCGAAGGTGCGCATTCTGGCGCCCCATTTCGGATGAACTCGGAAATGCCCGGATTGAGCATGATTACTAGACTGTAATGCAGGCGTCGGTCGTGAAGCCGACCTATCACGGCCGCTTGACCCCGTGGCCCAGTTGATCGCGAAATGCCCCCATGACCGATACCCACGACGACTTCATCGCCGGCCTGCCAAAGGCTGAACTGCACCTCCATATCGAGGGCAGCCTCGAACCAGACCAGATGTTCGAGTTCGGTCGCCGTAACCGCGTGGACCTTCCCTTCAGGTCGGTCGAGGAAGTGCGCGCCGCCTACAGCTTTTCAAACCTGCAGGACTTTCTCGACATCTACTACCAGGGCGCCAACGTCCTGCGGACCGAGCGCGATTTCCATGAGCTGGCGACAGCCTATTTCGACAGGCTGGCGGCCGACGGCGGACGGCACGCCGAGATCTTCTTCGATCCCCAGACCCATACCGACCGGGGCATTCCCTTCAGCGTCGTGGCCGACGGGCTGCTGTCGGGGATGGCGGAGGCGGAGGCGCGGCACGGGGTCACCTCGAAGCTGATCCTCTGCTTCCTGCGCCACCTGGACGAGGACGCCGCGTTCGAGACGCTCCGCCAGGCCGAGCCCTATCTCGACCGGATCATCGGCGTCGGCCTCGACTCCTCGGAGGTCGGCCACCCCCCCGCGAAGTTCCAGAAGGTCTTCAAGGCGGCCGCCGACAGGGGTCTGCTGCGGGTGGCGCATGCCGGCGAGGAGGGGCCGCCTGAGTATGTCTGGGAAGCGCTGGACCTTCTCAAGGTTCACCGGCTGGACCACGGCAACCGTTCGCTCGAGGACGAAGCGCTGACAGCGCGGCTGGCGTCCATGGAAATGACGCTGACCGTCTGCCCGCTTTCCAACCACAAGCTCTGTGTCGTCGACGACCTGACCCGTCACCCCCTGAAGCGGATGCTGGACCTCGGGCTGAAGGCGACGATCAACAGCGACGACCCGGCCTATTTTGGCGGATACCTGGGCGAGAACTGGCGCCAGATCGCCCGCGCGCTGGACCTGTCGACGGTCGATCTTGTCACCCTGGCGCGGAACAGCTTCACCGGCAGCTTCCTCGACGAGGAACGCGTGGCCCTGCACCTTCAGGCGATCGACGCCTATGCCGAAGCCCAGCCGGCATAAGGAAACAGGGCCGCCCTTGCGAGCGGCCCTGAATTCTTCAAGCCGAGATCAGCTCGTGATGCGGTAGCGGCCCCGATTGTCGGGACAGACTCGCACGTAGCGGTGGTCCGTTCGGCCGCGATACTCGGTCGGCACAATGGCCATCCGGCAGCGGTTGCGCACGTACCAGTCGCGGTCGTAGCGACCGTACCGGGCCGAGCCGCGCGGCTCGCGGTACTCATAGGTCTGGGCGTAGTCCCAGTAGTAGCCGTCGGCGTCACACTTGGCGGCTTCGCGGCCGACATTGGAACCGACCACCGCACCGACGACCGCGCCGAGCACGGCGCCTTCGGTCTGGGCGTTGTCAGCCGCGACATTCGAGCCAAGCGCGGCGCCGGCCAGGGCGCCGATCAGCCCGCCAGCGACCTGACCACGATTTTCGCGCCGGTCGCACTCGCTGTCACGGTAGGCCGCATAGTAGTCGTCACGACGGTCGTAGCCCGGCCGATCACCGGGACGGCCGTAGCCGTCGTTGTAGCCGTAGCGACCCGGCTCGTAGCGCCACTGGCCGTAGCGACGCACGTAGGCGCCGTAGCCATAGCGGCGATCGTAGTCGGCGCGCTGACGCTCCCAGCGAGCGCGCTGCTCCTCATATTCGCGGCGCTGGTTCTCATAGTTGGCCTGGCGGCGCTCGTAGGCCTCGCGGCGGCGCTCCCAGTCGGCGCGGGCGCGCTCGTATTCCTGCTGCTCGCGGCGGTAGTCTTCCTGCTGGTCGCGCCAGGCCTCATAGGACTGGGACTGATATTGCTGACCACGCTGCTGCGCCTGGGACGCGGTCGCGCCGGCCGTGATGGCGAGCACGCTCGCCATGGTGAGGGTGATTGCTTTGGCTGTCATTCGGTCTTCCTTGGCGGTTCCCGCGGGGCCGTAGCGGCCTCGCTCCCAGCCGGACCTCCGTCCCCGGTCCGCTGTTCACCAAAACGCCGATCGCCCGCGCAGGTTTCAGCCGGCCCATTTCGGGCCAAAATCAGAGCATTTCGTCCCTTGTCGGCAGCCCGAGCAGGACGCGCCCCGCCAACTCGAAGACCGATGGCGCGACCATGATGTGATGGGTCACCACATGGCCGTCCCGGAACCGTCGCTGCAGCGGGCTCTCGAGGAAGACCGCCGCGCCGCCGCCCAGGTCGTAGATGCGCCGGGTGGCTTCGGCGCACACCTGGGCGGCATGCGCGCAGGCCAGCCGCAGATGCGCCCGGTCGATGAGCGATGCAGAGCCATCGGCCTGCACAGCGGCCCAGACCGTCTCGATCGTCTCGAAGAAGCGCGACCGGGCCGCGGCGACCATGCCTTCCACCTGGGCGAACTCGGCCTGGATCACGTTGCGCTCCGCCAGGGAGCGTTGCGAGCCCTGGGAGGAACTGGTCGCGGCGATGGCGGCGAAATCGTCAAGGGCGCCTCGCGCATTGCCGAGGGCGACCGCCGCAATGCCCATCGCCAGCATGTTGAACTGCGGAAAGCGGAAAACGGGCTCCGGGGCCAGCGGCGGATCGGACTGCAGGGCCACCGACCTGCCCTTGGGGACGAGGACGTCCCGCACCGCAAGGTCCAGGCTGCCGGTGCCGCAAAGTCCCGAGGTGCGCCAGGTGTCGATCAGTTCGACCTCGGCCGCAGGAAACAGCATCATCCGGTGCATGGGCTGGCCGGCGGCATCCAGCATGGGACCGCCCTCGCCCATCAGCATCGCTCCGCCCGATAGCCATGCGCAGTTCTGTGATCCGCTGCCCCACTTCCACCGGCCGCTGACCCTCCAGTGATCGCCGGCGTCCACAGCCTTGCCCATTGGCGCGAATACGCCCCCGGTGATCACCCCGGCGTCCGCGAATACCTCGGCGGCGTGCTCGGCAGGCAGTCTTGCCGACAGCATGCCGGTCGTGGCGCCGATCATCAGGCACCATCCGCTCGATGCGTCGGCCCGGGCCAGCGCCTCTATGGCGCCGGCCACCGCGCGGGGCTCACAGGCGTATCCGCCCAGGCTCTCGGGGACGAGCATCCTGAACAATCCAGCGTCGGCCAGATGTCGGGCGATGTCGGCGGGCATACGGCGCGCCTGCTCGATCTCGGGCGCGCGCGTGCGCAGTTCGGCCTGAAAGCCCTCGGCGACGGCGACCGGATCGAAGCTCATCCCTTCAGTCTCCAGAGGCCTGCCAGGTTGTTCCGCTGCATGTTGGAAGAGCCGCCGACGATCGGCATGCCGAGCAGGTCGCGAACATTGCGTTCGATGTCGTAGTCGGCGCTCATCGCATAGGCGCCCATCACCCGCTGGCAGGCCAGGGCGATCTCGACGCCGGTCTCGCCGATGAACAGCTTGGCCATGCTGGTTTCCGCCGCGCAGGGCTTGCCCTCGTTGGCCAGATTGGCGGCGTGGTAGAGCATCAGGCGGCAGGCCTCGAGCTTGGTCTTCGCATCGACCAGGGCGTGGCGGACGGCCTGATGGCCGCTGATCGGCTTGCCGAACTGTTCCCGGGTCTGGGCGTAGTCCCAGGCTTCCTCGAGCGCCGCCTGCGCCAGGCCGAAAGCGCAGGCGCTGATCTCCAGCTTCTCGATGTCGAGCGCCCGGCCGGCGAGCATGCCCCAGCCCTTGTTCCACTTCGCCTCCCCCCCCACGATGGCCGACCCGGGCAGCCGCACCCCATCGAAATGCACGTCGGAAGACAGGGTGTAGCGCAGGTTCACATGGTCGATGGGGGTGATGGTCACCCCCGGCGCGTCGGTCGGAACCAGCACGAACGACAGGCCCGACCGCGCCGGCGCCTCCGGGTCCGAGCGGACTAGGCAGTAGATGTAGTCGGCGAAATCGGCCCCGGTGCACCAGCGCTTGGCGCCGTCCAGCACCACCTCGTCCCTCTCCCGCCGGGCGCGGGTGGTCACCGCCGACAGGTCGCCCCCGACATCGGGTTCGGAGAGGCCATAGGCGAAGATCAGCTCGCCCTTGGCCAGCTTCGGCAGAAGCGCCGCCTTCTGCTCCGGCGAGCCGTTCTCCAGGATGTTCATGCCGCCATAGAATGCGCACTGGATGAAGGGCCCGGCCAGGAAGGACCCCGCCCGGCACAGCTCCTCGATGGCCGCCACCGCCGCCAGGATGTCTGGGCCCGAACCACCGTATTCCTCCGGCACCGTCAGCCCACACAACCCCATGGCCGACAGCTCGGCGAACAGGTCGCGCGGGAAGGTGTGGGTACGATCCCACTCCCGCCGCTTCTCGCGCGACGCCTTTTCAGTGACAAAGCGCTGCAACTGGCGGCGCAGTTCGACGACGTGGGACGGCTCGTTCATTCGCCGCTCAGGTCCGGTTTGCGGCGTTCTCGGAAGGCGTTGACCGCCTCTGCCCGATCAGCAGTCATGTTGGACAGCATCTCGTAGGCGACTGCCGCGTCGCTGTTGCTGACCGCGATCTGCTTAAGGGCGATGTTGGCGATGGTCTTTGTCCAGCGCACCGCCCAGCGGGGATTGCCCATGATCTTGCCGGCCAGTTCTGCGACCTTCGCGTCAAGCTGGTCGGCCGGGACGGCATAGTTGATCAGGCCCATGCGCGCCGCCTCATCGGCCGGGATCAGGTCGCCCGTCATCAGGAGTTCCTTGGCGCGGGCGAAGCCGATCAGCTGCGGCCAGATCACCGCCCCGCCATCGCCGGCGACCAGGCCGACCTTGACGTGGGGATCGCCGATCCTGGCCGTCTCGTCGGCGATGATGACATCGCACAGCAGGGCGATGGTGGCGCCCAGCCCCGCGGCCGCGCCGTTCAGGCGGCAGATGATCGGCTTTTCGAGGTCCAGCAGGGTGGAGACGATCCGCTTGGCGTCATGGGCGATGGCCCGGAACGCCGCCGGATTGCGGATCTGCTCGTCGAACCAGTCGAAATCGCCGCCGGCGCAGAAGGCGCGTCCCTGGCCGGTGAGGATAATCAGATCGCTGTCGGGGTCGGCCTGCAGCTCGATGAACAGTCGGGCCAGTTCGTCGTGCATGGCGGCGTCGACGGCGTTCACCGCATTGCCCGTAATGGTCACGGTCAGAATCCGGCCGTCCCGATCAAACCTGAAGCGGCTGTAGTTCTGGAGAAGCGATTGGATCATGCGGGACTACCTAGGCCGGGTCAGGAGCAAGCCGAGCCAGTCGGCGTCCGAAGTTCTCGCCCCGGAACAGGCCGCAGAAGGCCTCTGGCAGCGACTCGAGGCCGTCGAACTCCTCGATGGCGATCTTCAGCGACCCATCGGCGATCCAGCCGGCCAGCGTCGCCTGGGCTTCCGGGAAGCCGCGCATGTCGTCGAAGACGACCAGCCCCTCCATGCGGACGCGGTGGGTGATGAAGACGCTGGTGTTGCGGATACCCGCGCGTCGGTCCGCGTCGACGTTGTAGTCAGCCACCTGTCCGGACACGACCACCCGGCCCCGCATCCGCATCATGGGCAGCACCCGGTCGATGCTTTCGTTGCCGACATTGTCGAACAGGACATCGACGCCTTTCGGACAGGCGGCGGCGATGGCGGCGGCTAGATTGTCTTCGGACTTGTAGTCGATCACTGCGTCGAATCCGGCCTCGTCCCGCAGCCAGGCGCACTTGCGGGGCCCGCCGGCCACGCCAACAACCCGCATGCCCAGCTTGCGTCCGATCTGTCCCGCCGTGGCGCCGACCGGGCCCGCGGCGGACGTGACCAGCAGCGTCTCGCCTTCCTTGGCCTGCGCCACCCGATGCAGACCGAACCACGCTGTCATCCCGGGAATGCCCAGCACGCCGATCCACGCGCCCAGCGGCACGCCGCGCGGCTTCCACTCGGCGGGAATCTTCTGAATCACCCCCCGGCCATCGAGGATCAGGTGCTCACGCCAGCCGCCCCCGGCCGCGATGACATCGCCGACGGCGAACGTGGGATTGTTGCTTTCCTCGACCTGGGCGACCGCGAAACCATCGATCCCCTCGCCGATCTTCATCGCCCCGGCGTAGCTGTCGCCGCCGGACAGCCGCGAACGCATGCCCGGATCGACCGACGCCAGGATGGTGCGCGCCCGGAACTGGCCCTCGCCAAGCGGGGGCAGGTCTGCCGACTCCAGCCTGAAATCATCCGGAACCGGCGCGCCGCTCACATGGCGGGCCAGCACCCAGCGACGGGTCGTGATGGTCAAGCGGCCTCCCTTGCCGGCCTCGCCGGTCATTGTGCAAGCCGGACCTTATGGGCTCGCGCGCACGTTTGGGAATACCCCGCCCGGCCGAGCGGGGCGCGCGGCGTCAAAGACCGAGAACCGCCTTGGCCATGATGTTGCGTTGGATCTCGTTCGAGCCGCCGAAGATCGAGGTCTTGCGCATGTTGAAGTAGGACGGCGCCGACTTGAACGCGAACTCTTCGGCGATCGGTTGGGCGTTTCCGCCCTCCTTGGGAAAGCCCCGGAAGTAGGGCTCGCCATAGTGGCCCGCCGCCTCAAGCGTCAGTTCGGTGAGCCTCTGGCCGACCTCGGTGCCCTTCACCTTGAGCAGGCTGGCCTCGGGACCAGGGCCCTTGCCGCTGCTTTCGCCCGCCAGGGTGCGCAGCTCGGTGTACTCGAGCGCCGTCAGATCGACCTCAAGCTCGGCGACCTTGCGGCGGAAGTCCGGATCCTCGCTGAGCGGGCGGCCGTCGTCGGCCAGCTGACCGGCGGCGATCTCGCGCAGGCGCTCGATGCCGCGCTTGGAGCGGGCCACGCCGGCGATGCCGGTGCGTTCGTGGCCAAGCAGATACTTGGCGACGGTCCAGCCCTTGTTCTCCTCGCCGATGCGGTTCTCGACCGGCACAATGACATCTTCGAGGAAGGTGTCGTTGACCTCATGGCCGCCGTCGATGGTGATGATCGGCCGCACGCTGATGCCGGGCGTCTTCATGTCGATCAGCAGGAAGGTGATGCCCTCCTGCTTCTTGGCGGTCGGATCCGTGCGAACCAGGAAGAAGCCCCAGTCGGCGAAGTGGCCCTGGGTCGTCCAGGTCTTCTGGCCGTTGACCCGGTAGTACTCCTTGCCGTCGTCACCGGTAAAGCGGACCGCCCGGGTCGACAGGCCGGCCAGGTCGGAGCCCGCGCCGGGTTCCGAATAGCCCTGGCACCACCAGATGTCGCCCGCCAGGGTCGGCTTGAGCAGGTTCTCTTTCTGGTCCGGGGTGCCAAAGGTGTAGAGCACCGGACCGATCATCCCCAGCCCGAAGGACGGCCCGGTCGTGCCGGCGCGCGCCAGTTCCTCGCTGAAGATGTACTTGCGCACGGGATCCCAGCCGGTGCCGCCATGCTCGACGGGCCAGGACGGCGTCAGCCAGCCCTTCTTGTAGAGGATCTTGTGCCAGGACAGGATCTCCTCCTTGTTCAGGTGCTCGCCGGTCTTCTGCTTGTCGCGAATGGCCTGCGGGAAGTTCGCCTCGATCCAGTCGCGGACCTCCTTGCGAAACTCGGCGTGCTCGGGGAGGAAATCCAGATCCATCCTAGGGCTCCCTTAGGTCGGGCTGGACTCTCGCGGTCCGCCTCGGCAGTTTGCGCTCAAACAAGCGTTTCAACGAACGATAGGGGCGTCTCGCCATGGCCGCAATCAATTCCGTGACCGATCTGGTGGTCGAGGACGGCGTCGCCGTCATCACTCTCAACAGCCCGCCGGTGAACGCCTTGTCGGCGAACGTCCGCGACGGTCTGTATGAAGGCTTCAAGGCCGCCATCGCCGATGACGCGGCCAGGTCGATCGTGCTGATCTGCGACGGTCGCACCTTCATCGCCGGCGCCGACATCAGCGAATTCGGCGGCGCGTCCAAGGGCGCCAGCCTGTTCGACGTCCAGACGATGATGGAGGGTTCGCCCAAGCCGGTGATCGCCGCCATCCACGGCACCGCGCTGGGCGGCGGCCTGGAAGTGGCTCTGGTCGCCCACTATCGCGTGGCGGTCCCGTCCGCCAAGGTCGGCCTGCCCGAAGTGAACCTGGGACTTCTGCCCGGCGCCGGCGGCACCCAACGCCTGCCGCGCATCGTCGGCGCCGAAAAGGCCCTGGAGATGATGACCAGCGGGAGCCATGTGCCGGCCAAGGCGGCCAACGCCATGGGCCTGGTCGACGAGCTTGTCGAAGAGGGCAAGCTGCGGGACGGCGCCATCGCCTTCGCCAGGAAGGTGGTTTCCGAGAACTGGCCGCTGAAGAAGGTCCGTGACCGCGAAGTGAAGGCGGACCCGCAGGTCTTCGCCGATTTCCGCAAGGCCAACGCCCGCAAGTTCCGAGGCTTCAAGGCCCCGGAAAGCAACATCCAGTGCATCGAGGCGGCGGTGAACCTGCCCTTCGAGGAAGGCCTGGCGGTCGAGCGCAAGCTGTTCGTCGAGTTGATGACCGGCCCGCAATCGGCCGCCCAGCGCTACGTCTTCTTCGCCGAGCGCGCGGCCAACAAAATCCCCGACGTCGGCGACGACGTCGAAACCCTGCCGGTGAAGTCGGTGGGCGTCATCGGCGCCGGCACCATGGGCGGCGGCATCTCGATGAACTTCCTGAACGTCGGCATCCCGGTGAAGATCGTCGAGACCAAGCAGGAAGCGCTGGACCGGGGCCTCGCCACCATCCGCAAGAACTACGAGAACACCGCCAAGAAGGGTCGCCTGACCCAGGACGACGTCGAGAAGCGCATGGGCCTGCTGTCCGGCAGCCTGAACCTTGAGGACCTGGCCGACTGCGACTTGATCATCGAGGCCGTGTTCGAGAACATGGACATCAAGAAGGACGTCTTCGGCAAGCTGGACAAGATCGCCAAGCCGGGGGCCATCCTGGCCAGCAACACCAGCTATCTGGACGTCAACGAGATCGCCTCGGCGACCAGCCGGCCGGAAAGCGTGATCGGCCTGCACTTCTTCAGCCCGGCCAACGTCATGCGCCTGCTGGAGATCGTGCGCGGCGACGCCACGTCCAAGCCGGTGATCGCCACCTCGATGAAGCTGGCCAAGCAGATCGGCAAGGTCGGCGTGCTGGTCGGCGTCTGCCCGGGCTTCGTCGGCAACCGCATGCTTTCCAGCCGCCAGCAGCAGGCCCAGGCCCTGGTGGCCGAGGGCGCCATGCCCTGGGACGTCGACCGCGTCCTCTACGACTTCGGCTTCCCGATGGGTCCCTTCGCCATGAGCGATCTGGCCGGTCTCGACATCGGCTGGAGCAAGGAGAAGTCGACCTCGTCGACCATCCGCGAGGTGCTTTGCGAAATGGACCGTCGCGGCCAGAAGACCGGCGCCGGCTACTACGACTACGACGAGAACCGCAACGCCAAGCCCTCGCCGGTCACCGAACAGATCATCAAGGACTTCGCCGCCAAGTCGGGCGTCAACGCCCGGCCGATCGACGACGAAGAAATCCTCGAGCGGACCATCTTCCCGATGATCAACGAGGGGGCCAAGATCCTGGAAGAAGGCAAGGCGATCCGGGCGTCCGACGTCGATACGGTTTGGATCAACGGCTATGGCTGGCCCGTCTACCGCGGCGGCCCGATGCATTACGGCGACAGCGTCGGCCTCGCCAAGGTCGTCGAGAAGCTGAAGGAATATCAGAACAAGCACGGTGACTTCTTCAAGCCGTCGGCCCTGCTGGAAAAGCTGGCGGCCGAGGGGAAGACCTTCGCCAGCCTGAAGTAGCCGCTAGCGTTTCCTTCTCCCGCGCGGCGGGAGAAGGTGGGCCCCGATGGGGCTCGGATGAGGGCAGCACCGGCTTCGGCCGGTCTGCCCTCGCCTTTTCGAGGGGTCTGCGCCAGAACACGCGAACCTGCCCGCGCTGGCGCCGCCCTCATCCGGCCGCTACGCGGCCACCTTCTCCCGACAAGCGGGAGAAGGGGTTTTTGAGAGCGTGTCCATGACCAGCATCCTCGACCAGTTCCGCGCCGCCGACTTCGGCAACTTGCCCGACATCATGCGCGAGCACGCCGCAGCCCGGCCGGATCACCCGGCGCTGTGGCAGGATGGCCAGTCGCTGAGCTGGGGAGAACTTGACGCCCGCATGGACCGCGTCGCCGCCGCCCTGCAGCGGGACGGCATCGACCAGAGGACCGCGGTGGCCATCTGCGCCACCACCTCGATCAACTACGCCACCTTGTTCCTGGGCTGCCTTCGGGCAGGCGTCGCCGCCGCGCCGCTGGCCCCGTCCTCGACCCCCGAGCAGCTCGTCGGAATGATCGCCGACAGCGGCGCGAAACTTTTCTTCCTCGACCGGGGTGTCGCCGAGCTGATGGCCGGGGTCCTCGACCAGGTCAGCGCCAGGCTGATCGCTCTGGACGAGTCCGACGCGGGCTCCTCCTTCGAGGCCTGGCTCGCGCCGCAAGGCGCCAAGCCGGCGCCGGTCGAGATCGGCAAGAAAGATCCGTTCAACATCATCTACAGCTCGGGCACGACCGGCATCCCCAAGGGCATCGTGCAGTCCCACGGCATGCGATGGCGCCACCTCGCCGTGCGCCCGGACGGCGCCGGTTATGGGCCAGACGCGCGCAGCCTGATCTCGACCCCGCTCTATTCGAACACCACCCTGGTCTGTTTCTTCCCGACGCTGTCGGGCGGCGGCACCGTCCACATGATGGGGAAGTTCGACACCGAGAAGTACCTGAAGATCGCCCAGGCGCAGAAGATCACCCACACCATGCTGGTGCCGGTGCAGTACCGCCGCTTAATGGAGTTCGCCGGCTTCGACGACTACGACCTGTCGAGCTATCAGATGAAGTTCTGCACCAGCGCGCCCTTCTCGGCCGAGTTGAAGGCCGAGGTGCTCAAACGCTGGCCCGGCGGCCTGATCGAGTACTACGGCATGACCGAAGGCGGCGGCAGCTTCATGCTGGCCGCGCACGAGCATCCCGACAAGCTGCACACCGTGGGCCAGCCGGCCGTCGGCTGCATCATCCGTCTGGTCGACGAAGAGGGGAACGAGGTTCCGACCGGCGAGATTGGCGAGATCGTCGGCTACAGCCCCGCCACCATGAACGGCTACCATAACCAGCCCGGCAAGACCGCCGAGGCCCAGTGGGTGCATCCCGAAACCGGCGACATCTACATCCGTACCGGCGATGTCGGCCGCCTGGACGCCGACGGCTTCCTGCAGCTGATGGACCGCCGCAAGGACATGATCATCTCCGGCGGGTTCAACATCTATCCCAGCGACATGGAGGCGGTGATGGTCGAGCATCCTGCCGTGGTCGAGGCCGCCGTCGTCGGCGTGCCGTCGAAGGACTGGGGCGAGACCCCCGTCGCCTTCGTCGCCCTCAAGGACGGCGAGACCGCCGATCCGCAGGAAATACGCGAGTTCACCAATTCCAAGGTCGGCAAAACCCAGCGCATCGCCGACGTCGTCCTGGTCGACGCCCTGCCCCGCAGCCACATCGGCAAGGTGCTGAAGCGCGAGTTGCGCGACGCCTACGACGGCCCGGCCAAGAGCTGATGATCGTCGTTTCCGGAACCGTCACCGCTCGCCCGGACACCATCGATGCGATGCTCATCGCGGCATTGGAGCATGTACGCCGCTCGCGCACGGAGCCAGGCTGTCTCAAGCACGGCGTGGCCATCGACGCCGAGAACCCGCTGACCCTGGTGTTCTACGAGGAATGGCAGGACCGGCCGGCGCTGGACACCCATTTCCAGGTTCCCGCTTCGCTGGAGTTCATGCACACCATGCGATCGCTGGCGGCCAGCCAGACGAAGATGAAGATCCTGCCGGTCGAGCCGCGGAGCTGATCCGTCGCCCGGCTTGACGGCGCGCCCTTGCCCGCCGCCGGGTAAGGCTCCTACATCCGGTCCATGAGCGCCAAGCCTACCGGACTCGACAGTGTCATCGCCGCCGCCAGGACGACCCGCGGCCTGCCGCCTGTCCACCTCTGGAATCCGGCCCATTGCGGCGACATCGATATCGTCATCCGGCGGGACGGCCTGTGGTTCCATGAAGGATCGCCGATCGGGCGTGAGGCCCTGGTGAGGCTGTTCTCGACCGTGCTGCGAAAAGACCCGGACGGGTTTCACCTGGTCACGCCAGTCGAGAAGATGCGGATCACGGTCGAGGACGCGCCCTTCATCGCGGTGCGCGTGGATCGGGTCGGCGACGACCTTGTCTTCCAGACCAACGTCGGCGACGAGGTGGTCGCCGGACCCGAGAATGGCATCCGCGTCGAGGTCGATCCCGTCAGCGGCGAGCCTCGACCCTACCTGCATGTGCGCCGGGGCCTGGAGGCGAGGATCGGCAGGGCCGTCTTCTACGAACTGGTGGAGATGGCCGAGGAGCGGACCACCGCCGAGGGCCCGGTGCTGGGCGTGGCGTCGGGCGGCGCCTTCTTCCCCGTCGGCTCGGCCGGGGCGCACCTGACGTGAGCCCGGGTAATGACCTGAAGGACTGGATCAGCAGTCACCTCGATCCTATCGACGATCAGGGCGAGGGCCGCCCATTCCGCTCCGACTTCGATCTCAATCCCGAGATGTGGCCCGGCGAAAGCTCGGTGACGCCGGCCGCCGTGCTGGTTCCGCTGGTCGAGCGGCCGGAAGGCCTGTCGGTCATCCTGACCCGGCGCTCCGCCAGCCTGCGGCGGCATTCCGGACAGGTCGCCTTTCCTGGGGGTCGCATGGACCCCGGCGAGACCGCGGTCCAGGCCGCCTTGCGCGAGGCCGAGGAAGAGATTGCGCTGGACCGCGCCCATGTCCGGCTGGCGGGACTGTCGACCCCCTATCGGACGGGCACCGGATACCTGGTGACCCCTGTGGTCGGTTTCGTTCCACCGGACCTGCCGCTCGCGCCCAGCGAAGCGGAGGTGGCCCGCATCTTCGAGACGCCCTTCGGCTTCCTGATGGACCTGGCGAACTATGAGGAGCGCCACTACGACCTGCCTGACGGCGGCCGGAGGCGGTTCTATGCCATGACGTGGGAAGACGAACTGATCTGGGGCGCCACCGCCGGGATGCTCCGGGCCCTGTACGACCGGCTCTACGGGGCGGCCATGGCATAGGCCATTCCCAACGGTGACGGGAGTGTCACCTTTGCTTCCTGGCGACTGACCGCTATGTCAGGCCCATGCCTACCGCCACGCAAGAGACGATCGGCCGTCCGGCCTGGATGACCCTCCCCAGCACCCAAGCCGTGATGGAAGCGCTGGAAACCAAGGGATTCGCCGGATGCGCGCGGTTCGTGGGCGGCTCGGTGCGCAACACGCTGATGGGCCAGCCGGTCGATGATATCGACATCGCCACCACCCTGACCCCCGACCAGGTGGCCGAGGCGCTTGAGGCGGCGGGCATCAAGGCGGTGCCGACAGGGGTGGAGCACGGGACCATAACTGCGGTGGCCGATGGCCGCCCCTACGAGATCACCACTCTGCGGCGAGATGTGTCGACCGACGGACGCCGCGCGACCGTCGCCTTCACCCACAGCTGGGAGGAAGACGCCCAGCGGCGCGATTTCCGGCTGAACGCCCTGTACGCCGATCGCGAGGGACGCCTCTATGACCCGACCGGCCAGGGCATCGGCGACGCCCGGTCGGGGCGGATCGTGTTCGTCGGCGATCCGATGACGCGCATCCGCGAGGATTACCTGCGCATCCTTAGGTATTTCCGGTTCCACGCCTGGTATGGCAAGGGCGATCCCGACCAGTCGGCGCTGACCGCCTGCAAGGCGCTCAAGGGCCTGCTGACCGGCAGGGCGGCCGAGCGGACGCAGAAGGAACTGCTCAAGCTGCTGGCCGCCGATGATCCGCGCGCCTCGGTCCGGCTCATGGCCGCTACCGGCGTGCTGGGCGCGGTGCTGCCCCAGGTGAAATCGCTCAAGCGTTTCGACGCCCTGGTCGCGATTCAGACCGAGCAGCTGTTCGAGCAGGACGAGGAGATTCGTCTTGCCGCCATGCTGCCTGATGACGAAGGCGTCGCCCGCGAAACCGCCGAGCGTCTGCGCCTGTCCAATGCCCTGAAGGATCGCCTGATCGCCGCTGCCGGCAAGACGGTCCGCATTGTCAGCTGGATGAGCCCCCGCGAAGCGCGCCGCGCCGTCTACCAGCTTGGTCTGCGCGCCTTCACCGACCGGGTGAAGCTGGCCTGGGCGGCCTCCGAGCGACCGGCGACCACGTCGCAATGGCGCGGCCTGCTGGCGCTGGCGACGACCTGGACGCCGCCGGCCTTCCCGCTGACAGGCGAAGAGGTCATCGCCGCCGGCGTGCCCAAAGGCCCGCTCGTCGGCGAGGTCATGCGCGAGGTGGAGGACTGGTGGATCGACCAGGACTTCATGGACGACAAGCTGGCGGCCGTCGAACGGCTCAAGGCTGTCGTCCAAGGCATGGTCTACTAGCGTCCGGCAACCAATCAGCTGTCCGCGCCGTTGAGCCGGAATGCGCGGATTCTTCGCCATTTGCCTGACCACCTTCGCAGCCATCGCGGTCGGCGCCGCTGTGACAGCGGACGCCCAGCCCAATGCGGCTCAGAGCCCGCTGCCGGCCGCTGAGGCCGCCTTGGCGAAGCAGGGCCCGCTGAAGCCGGCGAGTGCATTCGCCAGCATCGCCGACACCCGCCAGCGATCGCTCGCCCTTTACGGCGAGGCGGCCCGGGTGCTGACCCACCCGCGTTGCGCCAACTGCCATCCCCCCGACAACAAGCCGCGTCAGGGCGCGGAGGCGCGCGTGCACAACCCGCCGATCGTGTTCGGGATGGGGGGCCATGGCCCGGCCGGGCAGCCCTGCTCCACCTGCCACGGCAAGGCCAATTTCGCTGTCAGTGGCGACAACATCCGCTCGATCCCCGGCAATCCCAAATGGGCGCTCGCGCCGGTCGAGATGGCCTGGCTGGGCAAGTCGCCGGGCGAGATCTGCCGCCAGATCAAGGATCCCGCGCGCAATGGCGGCAAGGATCTCGAGGCCCTTTGGGAGCACATGGCGCATGACGAACTGGTGGGCTGGGGCTGGAACCCCGGTGCCGGCCGCGCTCCGGCGCCTGGCGATCAGGCCACATTCGGCGGGCTCATCCGCGCCTGGATCGACACCGGCGCAGTCTGCCCCGCATAGCGGCGAAAACTAGGGCCACTTCACCTCGGGCGGCATCGAGCTGAGGATCGACTCGACGTTGCCGCCGGTTTTCAGCCCGAACATCGTGCCGCGGTCGTAGAGCAGGTTGAACTCGACGTAGCGACCGCGTCGGACAAGCTGTTCGTCCCGCTCTTCAGGCGACCAGGGCTCACGCATGCGGCCCGCAGCGATCGCTGGATAGACGCCCAGGAACGCCTCGCCCACCGCCTGGGTGAAGGCGAAGTCGCGGTCCCAGTCGCCGCTGTCATGGTGATCGTAGAAGATGCCGCCGATGCCGCGCGGCTCGTTGCGGTGGGGCAGGAAGAAGTACTCGTCGCACCAGGCCTTGTACTTGGCGTGCCAGGCAGGATCGAAGCGGTCGCAGGCGTCCTTGAAGGCCCCGTGGAAGGCGACGGCGTCGGGGAAATCCTGCTCGCGCTGGTAGCCCAGCAGCGGCGTCAGGTCCGCTCCGCCGCCAAACCAGCCCTGTGTCGTGCAGATGAAGCGGGTGTTCATGTGCACCGCCGGCACGCGCGGGCTGCGCATGTGGGCGATCAGGGACACCCCTGTGGCGAAGAACCGCGGGTCCTCCTCCGCGCCGGGCATGGTCTTCGCCATCTCCGGCGTGAAGCTTCCGAAGACCACGCTGGTATGGACGCCGACCTTCTCGAAGAAGCGGCCGTGCATCATCGACATCACCCCGCCGCCGCCGGCGGCTCGAACCCATGGCTTCTTCTCGAAGCGCCCCGGATCGCCCGGATAGAGGTCGGCAGGCGCCTGATCCTCAAGCGTTTCGAATGCGGCCAGGATGCGGTCGCGCAGGGTCTCGAACCAGCTCTGCGCACGCTGTTTGCGGCTGTCCAGGAGGGCGGTGTCTGTCATCAGGCGACCTTTTAGCGGCTCTCGGGCGCGCGTCTATCCGGCGCACCCCCGCCTTTTCCCGACATGGCCGGTTGAAAAAGGGGTTGGCAGGCTCTAAGCGATCCGGCCACGGGACCTTGCAGGGGCGGCCCCGACGAATCGTGCGTGCGCGTCTTCGCGGCATAGCCCTCGCATTGGACCGCGTCATGTCCTGGTCAGCGCCTTTCCCGGCGCCGACGTCTTGCGAAGGGTGACCTGCAGGTGGCCGAAACCGCCGTTCACAACACCGAAGCTGGCGACGATCCGTCGCGGCGCGACTTCATCCACATCGCGGCCATCGCCGCGGCCGGCGGCGCTGTCGCCTCGGTCGCGTGGCCGCTTGTAGACCAGATGAACCCCTCAGCGGACACCCGCGCCCTGGCCAGCGTCGAATACGACCTGACCAAGATCGAGGAAGGCCAGCAGGTCACCATCAACTGGCGCGGCAAGCCCCTGTTCATCCGCAACCGGACCAAGGCGCAGATCGACGCCGCCGTTCGCGATGATGCGGCCGATCTGCCGGACCCGCAGTCCGACGCCGAGCGGCACAAGGAAGGCAAGGCCCAGTGGCTGGTCCTCGTCGGCAGCTGCACGCACCTGGGCTGTGTGCCCACGGTCGGCGGCGGCGACTACGGCGGCTGGTTCTGCCCCTGCCACGGATCGCACTACGACACCTCGGGCCGCATCCGTAAGGGTCCGGCTCCCAAGAACCTCGTGGTCCCTGACTACGCCTTCCTCTCCGACACCAAGGTGAAGATCGGCTAACGATGAGCGGACATTCGACCTACGAGCCGAAAACCGGCTTCACCCGCTGGCTGGATCAGCGCCTGCCTGTTGGCCGGCTGGTCTGGGACAGCTTCGTGGATTACCCGACGCCCCGTAACCTGAACTACTGGTGGACGTTCGGCGGCATCCTCTCGCTCTGCCTGGCTGTGCAGATCGTGTCCGGCATCGTGCTGGCCATGCACTACACCCCCAGCGCCGCGGGCGCCTTCGCCTCCGTCGAGCACATCATGCGCGACGTGAACTACGGCTGGCTGATCCGCTACACCCACGCCAACGGCGCCTCGATGTTCTTCATCGCGGTCTACATCCACATGTTCCGCGGCCTCTACTACGGGTCCTACAAGGCCCCGCGCGAGGTGCTGTGGATCCTCGGCTGCGTGATCTACCTGCTGATGATGGCAACGGCCTTCATGGGCTACGTGCTGCCCTGGGGCCAGATGAGCTTCCACGGCGCGGTCGTGATCACCAACATCATCGGCGCCATCCCGGTCGTCGGCGGCCCGATCCTGACCTGGCTGCAGGGCGGTTTCGCGGTCGACAACGCAACGCTGAACCGCTTCTTCTCGCTGCACTACCTGCTGCCGTTCATGATCGCGGGCGTCGTCGTCCTGCACGTCTGGGCGCTGCACGTCGTCGGCCAGAACAACCCGACCGGCATCGATCCCAAGTCCAAGGCCGACACCCTGCCCTTCACCCCGTACGCGACGGTGAAGGACGGCTTCGCGATGGCCCTGTTCCTGATCCTGTTCGCCACCTTCGTGTTCTATATGCCGAACGCGCTTGGCCACGCGGACAACTACATCGAGGCCGACCCGCTGGTGACCCCGGCGCACATCGTGCCGGAATGGTACTTCCTGCCCTTCTACGCCATCCTCCGGGCCGTCCCGGACAAGGTGATGGGCGTTGTGGCCATGTTCGGCGCCATCGCCGTGCTGTTCGCCCTGCCCTGGCTCGACACCTCCAAGGTGCGGTCCATGCGCTACCGGCCGATGGCCAAGCTTTACTTCTTCATCCTGCTGATCGTCTGCGTGATCCTCGGCTTCTGCGGCGCCATGCTGCCCGACGATCCGGTGATCCCTGGCCTGAAGACGATCTCCGTGATGGAGAGCGACCTGAACAGCTGGGTGTGGCTGTCGCGCGCCGCCACCCTCTACTACTTCGCCTACTTCCTGGTGATCCTGCCGCTGCTCGGCCTCATAGAAGAGCCGCTGCCGACGCCTGAAACCATCGCCTCCCCGGCGCTCAGCCACCCGGCCACCACGCCGGCTGGCGCGACGGCGGCCCCCGAGCAGAAGGGTTGAGCTCGATGCTGCGTAAACTCACCCTGATCGCCGCTGCGGCGGCTCTGCTCACCGGCGCCCTGGCCGCTCCGGCCCTGGCTGCCGGCAAGGCCAAGAAGCCGGAGGACATCGCCTTCAGCTTCGAAGGCCCCTTCGGCAAGTTCGACCAGGCCCAGCTTCAGCGGGGCTACAAGGTCTACCGCGAGATCTGCGCGGCCTGCCATTCGATGAAGCTGCTGTCGTTCCGCAATCTCGGCGACAAGGGCGGGCCCTTCTACGACAAGAAGTACCCGAACCCGAACGACAACCCGTATGTGAAGGCTCTGGCCACCGAACTGCAGGTGCCGGACATCGACACCGAGACGGGCGACGCCATCACCCGTCCCGGCCTGCCGGCCGACCGGTTCCCCTCGCCGTACCCGAACAACTTCGCGGCGCGCGCCGGCAACGGCGGGGCCCTGCCCCCCGACCTGTCGGTGATCGCCAAGGGTCGTGGCGGTGGTCCCGAGTACCTGGCGTCGTTCCTGCTCGGCTTCGAGAACCCGCCGGCGGGCCTGACGGTGCCGAATGGCCAGCACTACAACAGCTACTTCCCCGGCGACGTGTCGGCCGGATGGACCGGCGACAAGCACCACCCGCCTCCGGGCGGCTTCGTGGCCATGGCTCCGCAGCTGGCCGACGGCAAGGTGACCTACGACGACGGCACCCCGTCGACGGCGCGTCAGCAGGCCATCGACGTCGCGGCCTTCCTGATGTGGGCCGCCGAGCCCAAGATGGAGGAGCGCAAGCAGACCGGTCTGGCGGTGATGATCTATCTCGTCCTGTTCGCCGGCCTGCTGTACGCCAGCTATCGCCGCGTCTGGCGCAACGAGAGCCACTAGGCTCCCGACGCCGAGAATGACAAAGGGCCCGGAGGCAACTCCGGGCCCTTCTTCTTTGGGCAAAAGCCTCAGCCCTCAGCGGGGCGGGGGCCGGTCGGGCGGGCCGAGGATGATCCTGTTTCCGGCCAGGTCGAGCCGAACCGTCCATCGCGACCAGTAGTCGACCGCCAATGTGCCCAGCAGATCCTTGTCCAGACCGGCGATCAGCCCCGAGGGGACCTGCTCGTCCAGACGTCCGGCCAGCGAGACCGCCCGCAGCCGCGCCGGCGTCTGGTCCCGTCTGAAGGGGTCCACGCCCTCGCGCTCGGGAACGAGCGTGGCGTGTGCGGCATTGATCCGCACCTGTCCGGCCGATCCCCAGTCAATGGCGAAGAGCCCGCGAAACGCCAGCCGCCCGTCCGATGCTGCGGCCTGCACCACGGGCAACCCTCCAGACCGCTCCAGGGGCAGGACAATCTCGTCCCGTCCCGGCGCTCCGCCCCAGCCGGCGCCTTCGAGACGCACCCGGCAAGGCGCGAAATCCAACCACAGCACCTGACCCTCGAGCGCATCTGCGCCGATCACGCCGGCGATTGGCGTGACGAAGCCATACCCCCGCTCGTCCAGGTCGGTCACCTCCACCTCGAGGCCCGCCAGACGTCGACCCGCCAGCCGGACATCGCCGGTCAGGCGCGCCTGGGTGTAGCCGGCCGCTTCAGCCCGGGTGTTGTGGAGAAGGGTCGTCCTCGTCGAGGGATCGAGCACATAGTCGCCGGCGATTCCGGCCACCTCGGCTGGCGCCACAATCGCACCGTTCTCGAACCAGCACGGCGCCTCGCCCGCGCTGGCCGCTGTCGCCAGTCCGAAGCACAAGGCGCCGGACAGCCAGAGCGAGCCGGCCAGCCGTCTTCCCGGCTCAGCCATTCGAACGGGCAAGCGCCTCGCCGACGGTCGGAGCGTCGATATCCTGATCAATCCGGCGCACGTCTCGCTCACCGGGTTGCTCACCGCAGGTGTCGCATATCAGGCGTGGCCGGTAGGGATGGCCGTTGTGAACCATCCGATTGGGGCCCTTACCCGCGCCATAGACGTGCTGCTCGCCCCAATCGTACAGGGTCAACAGCACCGCCCGGAGGTCCCGGCCTTTCGCCGTCAGCACATACTCCTGCCGGGGCGGCCGATCCGAGTACCGTCGCGCCTCCAGTACGCCATGTGAGACGAGGGTCTTGAGCCGCGCAGCCAGCACGTTGCGCGCGACGCCCAGTCGCTCCTGCCACTGCTCGAAGCGCTTCACTCCCGCGAAGGCGTCCCGGAGAATAAGCAGCGTCCAGGGATCGCCGACCACCTCAAGGGTGGCGGCGATCGGACAACGCTGTCTGGAATAGTCGGCGGTCCGGCCCATGACCGTCAAACTGAGGCCTCGCCGGCCGCAGCGCAAGGGGCGTTGCGATTAAGAACGCAAACACCCCGAACGCCTGTTCGGCTGCCCTATTCCTGGGCTTCGCCGACGCGGTCGTCCTGACCCGTCTTGCCGGCCTTCTGCTGCTGGCGCTTGGCCTTTTCCTCCTGGCGCTGGGCCTGAGCGGCGGCCTTCTGCTGCTGGCGGGCCTGCTGCTCAGCCTGGTTCTGTTGCTGGCGCTGCTGGGCCTGAGCCTGGGCCTGCTGACGGCGAGCTTCTGCCTCGGCCTGGCGTTGCTGCGCCTGGGCCTGGGCTTCCTGCCGGCGACGCTGGGCCTCGGCCTGCTGCTCGGCCTGTTGCTGACGCCGCTGCGCTTCGGCCTGCTGCTGGCGCTGCTGCGCTTCCGCCTGCTGGCGGGCCTCCTGCTGGCGACGCTGGGCTTCAGCCTGCTGCGCCTGCTGGGCGGCCCTGCGGCGCTCGACCTCGGCCTGTCGCTCGGCTTGCTGGGCCTGCTTCTGGGCCTGGTTCTGCTGGCGGCGGCGCTCGGCCTCGGCCTGCTGCTCCGCCTGGCGGCGCCGCTGGGCTTCCGCCTGAGCCTGGGCCTGCTGCTGGGCGGCCTTCTGCTGGGCCAGCTTCTCGGCCTGGCGATCTTCCCGGCGCTCCTGGCGGTCCTCGCGCTTCTCCTGGGCCCGCTCCTGCTTTTCCTCGCGGCGCTCCTGACGGTCCTCACGGCGCTGTTCGCGCGCGTCTGGGCCCTTGGGCGGAACCACGACCGGCGGAGGCGTGTCGCCGGGGCGACGCGGGCCATCGCGATCGCGGTCGCGGCCATCGCCGTCCCTGTCACGGCCGTCGCGGTCGTTGCGATCGCGGCCGTCCCAGTCGCCATCGCGATCACGGTCGCGCGGACGGTAATCGCCACGGCGACGTTCCTCGGCCTCGCGCCGACGAGCCTCTTCCCACTCGCGACGTTCGCGGTTCGCCTGAGCCTCCCGGCGCCGCCAGGCCGCGTCCTCCACGCGGCGGCGCTCGGCTTCACGCTCGGCGCGGCGCAGGGCTCGCGAGCGGGCCAGATAGCGGCCGGCGTAGTTGGACCGGTCACGCCAGCGATCACGCGGCACGGGCCGGCCGCCGCTGTCGTAGACCATCACCAGCACCCCGCCGTCATAGGCGTAGCCATAGTCGGGATCGCGCACGAACCAGGGTTCGTCATAGCCGTCGCGATAATAGTAATAGCGCTCGCCGCCACCGGGCAGCCGTTCGAGCACGCGCCGCCCGTATCCTTCCTCTTCCCAGTAGACCGGCTCGGCGCCGTCGTACTCGTAGGCATAGTCGGGCGCGCCGGTGTAGCGGTTGTCGGCGGTCTCGACCGCCTCCCAGTAGTCGCGCGACGGCGCCGGAGCGCTGGCCGGAGAAACCGGGGCCGGCGGCGCATCGGGCAGGTCCTCGACAGCGGGCGCGACGTCCTCGGCAACCGTGACGGCGACATCGCCGGCGGGCGCCTCTGCGGCGGGCGTGGCTGGCTTCTGTTCGCAGGCCGCCAGCGTCAGGGCGACGCCTGCGGCGGTGGCCAGCAGCAGCGGCTTCATGATCGGGCGCATCGGACGACTCCTCGTTTCAGACTTCCAACGCCCGTCGAGGCCGCTGGCTCCCTCGCCGGGCCTTGCCCGGACGGTCAGGATCACGCACATGACCGCTATCCGCCTGAACCGGGTGTGAACCCGAAAAGCTCCAGGAAGACCGCCATGTCCAGTGATCCTGTCGTAATCGCCGCCTATGCGCGCACCCCAATGGGGGGGTTCCAGGGCGCCCTGTCGTCTGTCAAGGCGACTGACCTCGGCGCGATCGCCGTCAAGGCTGCGCTGGAACGGGCCGGTATCGAGGGCGACAAGGTCGAACAGATCGTCATGGGCTGCGTCCTGCCCGCCGGTCTTGGTCAGGCGCCCGCGCGGCAGGCCGCCCTGGGCGCCGGGCTGCCTCTGTCGGTCGAGGCCACCACGGTCAACAAGATGTGCGGCAGCGGCATGCAGGCGGCCATCATGGCGCATGACGCCCTCGCCGCGGGCAGCGCGGACATCATCGTCGCGGGCGGCATGGAGAGCATGTCGGGCGCGCCCTACCTGCTGACCAAGCATCGTGGCGGCGCCCGCATCGGTCATGACGCGGTCAAGGACAGCATGTACCTGGACGGGCTGGAGGACGCCTACACGCCCGGCAAGCTCATGGGCGCCTTTGCCGAGGACTCGGCCCGCGCCTACCAGTTCACCCGCGAGGAACAGGACGCCTACGCCATCGAAAGCCTCGCCAGGGCCAAGTCTGCGGTCGAGAACGGAGCGTTCGAGCGCGAGATCGTCGCTGTCGAGGTCAAGGGTCGCAAGGGTGTCGAGACCGTCAGCCAGGACGAACAGCCGCCCAAGGGTGACCCGGCGAAGATCCCGACCCTCAAGCCCGCCTTCGCGGCCGACGGCACCATCACCGCCGCCAACGCCTCCTCGATCAGCGACGGCGCTGCCGCCCTGGTCCTGACGCGGCAGTCCGTGGCCGAACGACTGGGGATGCCGGTGGTGGCTCGGATCGTTGCCCACGCGGCTCATGCCCATGAGCCGGGTCAATTCACCACCGCTCCGGTGCCCGCCATGCGCAAGGCCCTCGCCAAGGCCGGCTGGACCATCGACGAGGTTGACCTTTTCGAGGTCAATGAAGCCTTCGCCGTTGTCGCCATGATCGCTCAGCGCGAGCTCGGCATCCCGCGCGAGAAGCTGAACGTCAACGGCGGCGCCACGGCCCTCGGCCACCCGATCGGCGCATCGGGTGCGCGCATCCTGGCCACGCTGCTTTCGGCGCTCCAGGCGCGCGGCGGGAAGCGCGGCCTCGCCAGCCTCTGCATCGGCGGCGGTGAGGCCACCGCCATGGCTGTGGAACTGGTCTGAGACCAACCGGCGCGGGCGAACAGTGCGTCCCCCGCGCCGGATCAGGCTACTTCGGCGCCGCCGCCTGAGCGATGTCGGCGATGTTCCTGACCATGCCGTTCGGCAGCACGATGTCGCCGCCGCGCTGTCCCGTCGGGCATTGGCCGAGCCACTTGGCGTCGATCTTCACATCATGGGTGCCATTGACCCGCTCGATGGTCGCCCCCGTCGTCGTCGAGGTGGCCAGCACGGTGTAGTTTGTCTCGAAGTCGCCGGTCGCGGCGCCGGATGTGGTCGTCTCGCCGCCGGCGAAGGTCTTGCAGATGGTCGAGAAGGTCCAGGTCCCGTCCGCCTGGCGCTGGACCTCGTTGCGCGAGCAGTCCTCCGGCGCATTGGCCTGGCCCCACCAGGAGATGCGCTTCTCCATCGCCTCATCGAGACAGATCTTCATCGTCACCGTTTGACCATCGGCCAGTACGGCATGCTCCCACTGGCCCAGCTTGCGGACAGGAGTCGGCACAACCGCCTTGGCGTCGGCGCCCTCGCCGCCCGTCGCGACACTCGGCTTGTCGCCACAGGCCGTCAGCAGCATCGCCGCCACAAGGATCGCTCCGCTCGCCATTCCGCGCATCTTGGTCTCTTTTCGTTTCGGAGATTCAGCGGGCCGGACGATAGTGCGCGTTCCCATCGGTGTGAACCGGATATCGGGAACGGGATCATTCGGCCCCGACAAGCGCTATACGAACGCCATGACGACGGTGACCGACAACCCCGCTGAAAGCCGCTACGAGCTCCTCGAAGACGGGGAGCTCGCCTGGGCCGACTACAGGCGTGAGCCGGGCCGGCTGATCATCGACTATGTCTTTTCGCCGCCGGCGCTGCGAGGCAAGGGTACGGCCGGGCGGCTGATGGCCGGGGTTCAGGCCGAGGCAAAAGCGCGCGACGAAACGATCGTGCCGATTTGCGGCTATGCAGCCGCCTGGTTGAGGCGCCACTCTTGAGGCTGGCCAAGGCGGACTGAGCGCGTCGGCCGCCATTTTGGTCTAGGGGGATTTCAGATGCGTATCGCTGCCGCGGCCACCGCCGCCTTGTTCCTTTGCGCGACGGCCGGCGGCGCAAGCGCCCACTCCGCCAAGCTCATGACCGACTGGTCGACCGGCGACCTGAAGCCGCTGCTGACGGACATGGGCATGACGATCAAGGGCGAGGAAGCCCTGGACAACGGAACGCCCTTGCTTCTGGTCACCTCCGCCGAGGGCTTCAACTTCTTCGCCTATGGCGGCGATTGCACCGGCAGCGGCGCCCAGGCGCGCTGCAACGGCTTGAACCTCGAGGCCTATATCGATCACGACACGGTCGCGGAGGCCGAGGCGACCTACAAGGCGACCGACTTCATCGCGATAAAGTACAACCTCGACGAAAAGTCTGTCCGCATATCGCGCTACATTATCTTCGACGGCGGCATCACCCGCGACAATCTGGAAGCCAATATCGAGGTCTTCACCCGGCTGTCCGGCAAGGTCATGAGCGGCGGCTGATCCGCCTCTCGACCGATCAGGATTTGAGTCTAACCTCGCCTCACTACAGGAGGCGCCCATGACCGGATCCATCGACAGATCGCTGCGGCGACGCGCGGAAGCCGTCATTCCGGGCGGGATGTACGGTCACCAGTCGGTCGGCCTGTTGCCGGACGACTATCCCCAGTTCTTCGCCGGCGGAGAGGGAGCCCACATCATCGACGCCGATGGCCGGCGGTATCTGGACCTGATGTGCGCCTACGGGCCCAACCTGTTCGGGTACGGACATCCTGGCATCGACGCGGCCTACGTGCGGCAACTCGAGCAGGGAGACGCCCTGACGGGTCCGACCGAACGCATGGTCGAACTGGCCGAGGCGATGGTCCAGCTCGTGTCCCACGCGGATTGGGCGATGTTCTGCAAGAACGGCACGGACGCCACGACCATGGCGATGATGACGGCGCGCGCTTACACGGGACGCAAAACGCTGGTGCTGGCCAGGGGCGCCTACCACGGCGCCGCGCCCTGGTGCACGCCCAGGCCCGGCGGCACTGTTCCCAGCGACCGGGCGCACCAGCTCTTCTGCGCCTACAATGATATCGCCAGCCTTGAGGCAGCCGTCGCCGAGGCGGGCGAGGATCTGGCTGCCATTTTCGCCGCGCCCTTCCGGCATGACGCCTTCGTCGACCAGGCGGCGCCCGATCCCGCCTACGCCCGCCGCGCGCGCGAGCTGGCCGACGCCCATGGCGCCCTGCTCGTGGTCGACGATGTCCGGGCCGGCCTTCGTATCGCGCGTGACTGCAGCTGGTCCGCCATTGGCATCGCGCCGGACCTGTCGACCTGGGGAAAGTGCATCGCCAATGGCCACCCCATCTCAGCCCTTCTGGGGTCCGACAAGGCGCGCGACGCGGCCGCCTCCATCTATGTCACCGGCAGCTTCTGGTTCGCGGGTGCGGCTATGGCCGCCGGTCTGGAAACCCTGCGGCTTGTGCGGGAGACGGACTATCTGGAGCGGATTCAGGCGCTGGGCGAGCGGTTGAGGACGGGTCTGGCAGAGCGGGCGGTCGCTGCTGGCTTCGGCTTTCGCCAGACCGGACCCGCAACGATGCCCCTCTTCCTGTTCGACGAGGACCCCGACCTGCGCCTCGGCTTTCGCTGGTCCAGCGCCATGCTGGCGCGCGGCGTGTACGTCCACCCCTGGCACAACATGTTCCTCTGTGCGGCGATGACGCCAAGCGACGTTGATGCCGCCCTGGACGCCGCAGAAGCAGCCTTCAGCGACCTTCGGCGCGACGCGCCCAATCTCGGGCCGGTCGAGAAACTGGCCTTCCTGGCCGCCCGCTAGGCGAGCGCCCCGCCCCGTGCCAAGCTCGCCGAAAACAGATCGGGAGCGAGACGATGGCGTTGGCGGATTATTCCGAACACGACGGGCTGGGCCTGGCCGCCCTGGTGCGCAAGGGCGAGGTCAGCCCAGCAGAGCTGGTCGAGGCGGCCATCGAGCGCATCGAACGGCACAACGGAGCGCTGAACGCCGTCGTGCACAAGGCCTATGACGAAGCCCGCGCCACCGCTGCCGGCGACTTGCCGGATGGCCCGTTCAAGGGCGTGCCCTTCCTGATCAAGGACCTCGGGGCGCAGGTGAAGGGCTGGCCGCGCAGCTCGGGTTCGATGTTCGCACAGGTCGCCGCCGATACCGACGACAGTGAACTGGTCCGTCGCTACCGGGCCGCCGGCGTCGTTCTGGTCGGCAAGTCCAACACGCCCGAGTTCGGAATTCCGGGCGTCACCACAAGCCGTCGCCTCGGCCGTTGCTCCAATCCCTGGGACCCTGCTCGCATCAGCGGCGGCTCGTCGGGCGGCGCGGCCAGCGCCACGGCGGCAGGTATCGTGCCGCTGGCCCATGCCAGCGACGGCCTGGGCTCCATCCGAATTCCGGCCGCCTGCTGCGGACTGGTCGGCCTCAAGACGACCCGCGACCGCAATCCCAATGGCGGCGAGGACTATGATCGCGCCATCGGCTTCTCGGTCGATCATGTCGTCAGCCGTACGGTTCGCGACAGCGCCGCCATGCTGGACGCCACCGGCTATCCGGAGCCCGCCAGCCCGTATGCCCATCCCGCGAAGGACGGTCTCTACCTCGAAGAGGTCGGCCGCTCTCCCGGCCGCCTTCGCATCGCCTGGTCGTCGGAGACCGTCAGCGGGCGGCCGATTGACGCCGAGGTGCAGGCCGCCATCGAGGCGACCGCCGCGACGCTCCGGGCGCTCGGCCATGAGGTCTTCGAGCGCGGCCTCGGCATCGACCAGCGCGCCCTCTACCGGGCGCAGGGCCTGGTTTCGGCCAGCAACTTCGCCGCCGGCATGCGGCGCTGGGTCGAGAAGATCGGCCGCGAGCCGGCCGAGGGCGAGATCGAGGGCCTGGCGCGGCGCGCCTACGAGGCCGGCCGGCGCGTAACCGGTGAACAGGCGATGTGGGGTTGGCAGCAGCTACGGCTGATGAACCGCCAGATCCTGGCCGGCTTCGAGGATATCGATGTCTATCTGACGCCCGTCCTGGGCACGGTCCCGCCGCGCCACGAACTCCTCGACACCCTGACCGACGACCTGAAGGAATTTGACCGCGCCCAGGCCCGGACCTTCCCCTTCACGCCGCCGTTCAACTTCACCGGCCAACCGTCCATGGCCTTGCCGCTGCATCAATCGCCAGAGGGTCTGCCGATCTCGATGATGTTCACGGCCAAGTATGCGGACGAGGCGACGCTCTTCCGCCTGGCCGGGCAGCTGGAAAAGGAAATGCCCTGGAAGGACCGCCGCCCGACGGTCTGGAACTGACGGGCGGCGCGAACCTTCTCAGGCATCCTCGTTCTCGCTCGGAGCGTCGCCGCCCTCGAAGCTCTTGGGCGCGCGACGGCGGCGGGGCTTGCGGGCAGGCTCTTCGCCGGCCGGCTCCTCGCGGGGCTCGGCAGGGCGGCTGAGGAAGCCCGGCAGCTCCGACACGGCCCCGTCCTGGCCACGCAGGCGGGGAGAACCCTCGCTGGCCGGTTCGGGCGCCAGCGGCGCGGCCTGCGGTTCGATCACGGCCAGGGGGTCGCGTGTTTCGCCACGATCGCGATCCCCGCGTTCCCGCTCACCGCGATCGCCCCGGTCTCCACGATCACGGTCCCGGTCGCGATCACGCCAGCGATCCCGGCGGCCACCCTCGCGCTCCTCGCGGGGGCGGTCATCACGCGGACGGTCATCGCGGGGACGATCGTCACGAGGGCGATCGTCCCGCTGGCGATCATCGCGCTGCCGATCATCGCGTTGGCGATCATCACGGGGACGGTCGTCGCGGTCGCGATCCCGGTCGCGATTGAACCGGTCGCGGTCACGGCGGCCCTCGAAGCGCGGACGCTCCTCGCCTTCCGCACCTTCCGCCGGCGCCTCGGCCTCGGTCGGAGCCTCGGGAGCCTCTTCCGGCGGCTCGGCCTCGAAGTCGATGTCGAAGCCTGAACTGTACTGGTCGCGGCCGACGATCTCGGCCACCGGCCGGTTCGGCTGCACCGCACGGATCAGGCGGAAATAGTGCTCGGCGTGCTGCAGGTAGTTCTCGGCCAGCACCCGGTCGCCCGCCGTGGCGGCGTCCCGCGCCAGTTGCTGGTACTTGTCGAACACGCTCTGCGCCGCGCCCCGTACCTTGATCCCTTCGGGACCATTGGAGTCGAATGCGCGGTTGGCGTTGTGCTGCTGGGGCTTGCCGCCGCTGCGGTTGCGGCCGCGTTGCCGCTTCATGCCCTTGAAATCTCTCATGGTATTCCTGTCCACAGGACCGGTCCTGCTTGGACCTGGCCCGTAAGGTTCTGGCGACCTCTGTTCGGACCCGTCTGGTCCGGTCATCCTGCTGATAGCTGCTGTTGGTTCCCGCCCGGCTCGCGGCCCCTGGCTGGCCTTTCGGCCCGCGCGCCCGCCGCTTGGCCTAGGCCCTACGGCTTTTCGAAGTGGGAACGAGTCAGGATGTAGCGCCTGACGTGGCTGTTTCCAAGGGGTTTTTGATCCCCGTGACCACCCGGTCTCTCGTCGCCAGATCCTTCACCGTCCGCACCTGGCCGGCTCCGGCGTCGCGGAACAGCGCCTCGACCGGGACTGACTGATCGTGCCCGATCTCTACGGCGAACAGGCCGCCGGGCTTGAGCACGCGCATGATCTCCGACGCCAGCACCCGGTAGGCGTCCAGCCCGTCGGCGCCACCATCCAGGGCCATCCGCGGCTCATGGTCGCGCACCTCCGGCTCCAGCGTCTCGATATCGTTGGTGGGGATGTAGGGAGGGTTGGATACGACCAGCTCGAACTGCGCATCGCCCAGTCCCGCCGTCCAGTCGCCCTTCATCAGGACACACCGGTGATTGAGGTCCAGATTGGCGGCATTCTCGCGGGCCACGGCCAGGGCCTCGGACGAAGCCTCGACGCCGAAGCCGCGCGCCGCCGGCCGCTCGGCCAGGATCGCGAACAGTATGGCGCCGGATCCCACGCCAAGGTCCAGCACGTTGAACGCCATGCTCTCGGGGAATGCGGGCAGCACCACATCGAGGATGGTCTCGGTGTCAGGCCGGGGCGTCAGGACGTCCGGCGTCACCGACAGCATGATCTTCCAGAAGCCCTTCCGTCCCAGGATGTGGCTCACCGGTCGGCGGCGCAGACGCTGCTCGAGGAAGTCGTCGTAGCGAGCCTGCTGCTCGGCGGTCAATTCGCGGTAGGGATCGTTCAGGATCTCCAGGCGGGTCACCCCGGCGGCCGCCTCGAGCATCAGGCGCGCATCGATGGCGGGCTGGTCGATCCCGCCGGCGTCGAGCCGGGCCTTGGCCGCCTTCCAGGCGCCGACAAGATTGGTCATCACAGGTCCTCGATCAGATCGCCAGCCCGCACCGCGCCGGCGCGGTCGACCTGCACATAGATGCCGCAAAGCATGTGGCCGTAGGCCTCGAACAGCGCCGCCGTCAGCTCGATGTCGCGCTCAGCAGTCTCGGGGTCCACGCCGGTGGCGGCGCAGCGGACGATGGGCTTGTAGACTTGGGCCTCGGCCTCGCCCAGGCGCAGGCGCCGGCCAGCCCAGCCATTCTCGATCCAGGGCTCCCAACCCTCGACATAGAGGTTGGCTCGAAACCTCAGAGGGTTCACCGGCCTGCCAAGGCGCGCCTCGAGATCGCGCACGCTGGCCAGATTCACGATCGACACATGGCCCTGCGGGTGATCCATGAAGCGGTGCGCGCCTGGCCCCTCGATGAGCCTTAGCGGTCCGGCGGCGGCGTCACCCAGCAGTTCCCCAAGCCAGAGCGCGAAGGCCTCGCGTCCCTCTATGGACGCCAGGTCGGCCGAGATCGGAGCCATCCCTTCCGCGTGGGCCGTCAGGACGCCGCTGACCTCGTCATAGGCGGTTCTGGCCTGGGCCACCTCGGCGATCTTGGCCAGGACGGCGAACTTCATCTTCGAGACGAAGGCCGGGGCGGCCGGGTCAAAGCCGCTGGGGCCATCTTCTACGGCGAACAGCCGGTCGCAGGGAAAGCAGGCTCCGACCGCGAGATCCGCCTTCTCCAGACGCTCGGGCGTGAAGCCCTTGACGGGGTGACGGTAGAGACTGGCGATGCGCGCTGGCATGGCGCGTCAGTGCCCCAGCCCCGCGATGACCGCAACCCCTGGGCCCGGCCGGGTGTTCCCAAGGCTGGAGGTCGGCATGCGAAAACGGCTGGCGGCCGGACTGAAGAACCCATCGGCTGGCGAAGGCAAAGGCGCGAGGGACTGGCGGACATGGCTTCGCTCCCGTCCCTACGGGCTGCTCCCCTGGATCGCCCTGACGGCCGCCGTAGCCCTGTGGCCGCGACAGGCGCGCCCGTCCGAGGCGACTCTTCCGCCCGGCCTTTCGGACCCCCGCTGCATGGCTCCGGAGGGCTTTGACGCGGACGAGCCAGGGCGAGGACGTCTGGCGGCCGGTCCCTGGGACATACCCGCGCGCGGTTGGCGCGATATCCTCTGGCGGGTCGTGCTCGAGATCGGCGCGGACCGGCTGCCCAGCGTGGCCGGCGGGGTCACATTCTTCGCTCTCCTGGCGATCTTTCCCGCCATCGGCGCCTTTGTCTCGCTCTACGGCCTGTTCGCGGACATCGCCACGGTCCAGACCCAGCTCCAGCAGATGAGCGGCGTCTTCCCGGCAAGCGTCGTACAGATCGTCGGCGACCAGATGCTGCGGCTTGCCGGCGAGCGCGAGGGGCGCCTTACCGTGGCGCTGATCCTGAGCCTGGTCCTCTCGACCTGGAGCGCCAACAACGGCGTTCGCGCGCTCGTGGAGGGGCTCAACATCGCCTACGACGAGGACGAGCGTCGCCCCCTGTGGAAGGTCACGCTCGTGACCTACGCCGCGACGTTCGGCGCGCTGGTCTTCCTGGCGCTCGTGGCCGGCCTGCTCGTCGCCATTCCCGCAGCGATGGCGTGGCTAGGCCTCGCCGAAGGGCTCTGGGCGCCCTTGCGCTGGCTACTGGTCTTCGTCCTGGCGGCGACGGCCTTTTCTCTGGCCTACCGCTATGCGCCCTGTCGCGCGCGGGCGCGCTGGCGCTGGGTGACCATCGGGGCGGTCAGCGCCGCGGCGGTCTGGCTGGCCGGCTCGCTGGCATTCTCGCTCTACATGACGGCCCTGGCGCCCCTGGACGCCACCTACGGCCCGCTCGGCGCGGTCATCGGCTTCATGATCTGGGTCTGGTGCTCTGTCATGGTTTTGCTGCTGGGCGCGGAACTCAATGCCGAGATCGAGCACCAGACCGCGCTCGATTCCACGACAGGACCGGAGCGCCCCCTGGGTGAGCGCGGTGCAGCCATGGCCGACACTGTCGGAGCCGCCTCGCGCTGGAAGGCGGTGGTCCAGGGCGGTTTGCGTCGATCGCGCGGTCTGCTGGCAGCGCTCGCCAAGCCGTCTACTCGTCCAGCGCCGCCAGCCGCGCCGCCTGATCCTCGGCGATCAGAGGCCCGATGACGTCGTCCAGCGCATCGCCGGCGACGATCCGCTCAAGATTGTAGAGGGTCAGGTTGATGCGGTGGTCGGTCACCCGGCCCTGCGGAAAGTTGTAGGTCCGGATGCGCTCCGACCGGTCGCCCGAGCCGACTTGGCTCTTGCGGGCTTCCGATCGTGCATCATCCAGCGCCTGGCGCTGCATGTCGTACAGCCGCGCCTTAAGATTCTTCATGGCCTTGCGCCGGTTCTCGTGCTGGCTCTTTTCAGAACTGGTCACGACGATCCCGGTCGGGATGTGGGTGATGCGAACCGCCGAGTCGGTCTTGTTGACGTGCTGGCCGCCGGCGCCGGACGAGCGATAGGTGTCGATCCTCAGGTCGGCGTCGTTGATCTCGATCTCGACGTCTTCCGCCTCGGGCAGGACGGCCACGGTGGCGGCGCTGGTATGGATGCGCCCCTGGCTCTCGGTGGCCGGCACCCGCTGGACGCGGTGCACGCCGCTCTCGAATTTCAGCCGGCCGAACACGCCATCGCCCGTGACCGAGGCGATGATTTCCTTGTATCCGCCCATTTCTCCTTCGGAGACGCTGTCGACCTCGACGCGCCAGTCTTGGAGCGAAGCATAGCGGCTGTACATGCGGAACAGGTCGCCTGCGAACAGCGCCGCCTCGTCGCCGCCGGTGCCGGCGCGGATTTCCAGGATGGCGCTGGCGTTCTCGTCCTTGTCCTTGGGCGCCAGCATCAGGGCCAGTTCGCGCTCCATCTCCGGAATGCGCGTTTCGAGCCGCTCCAGTTCATCGCGCGCGAGCTCCGAAATCTCCGGATCAGGATCTCCCGCCATGGCCGTCAGCTCGGCCGTTTCGCCCCGCGCTTTCTCGAGCGCGGCGACCGCATCTGCCACTGGCTTGAGCTCGGCGTGCTCCTTGGACAGCTTGACGATCTCGCCCCCGTCGGTGGCCGCGCCCATGCGCGCTTCCACTTCCTGGAAGCGATCGAGGACCTGATCGAGACGGGCCTGAGGAAGACGCAAGACGGGGCTCCGGGGGGCGAATGGAGGGCGTCTTTACGGCGCCAGGACCGGTCCTGTCGACTTGGCGGGCAATTCGACTACCGCGTTACGCGAGCCCTATTGCCAAATTCGCCGGACGGGGGTTTCGTTAACCATGTTATCCGGGGGCGTATGGCATGATCGGCAAACGTGAGTTTCGGACGAGCGTCCGGGCGCGGACGGGGCGGGCATGACCGACAGCTATCGTTCCTCGATCGACCATCGCTACGCCCGCGAGGGCGAGGTGCTTCCCGTCGAACATGATCCGGCGCCCACCGCCGCGTCGGCGCATCCCGCCGGCGCCATCGCCATCGGTATTCCGGGCGCGCCCGGCGCCGCCTATGGAGCCGCGCCGGGGCTGATCGCCGGCGGCGTCCTTCCGGGCGTGGCCCAGGCGCCCGTAGTCCTGCCGCAACCGGTTGTCGTGCCGCAGCCGGTGCTTGGCCTGCCGATCGGCAATGTGACCATCATCAACACCGGCGGCGCAGGCGCGCCCTGCCCCATCTGCGGCAAGCCGCTTGGCGAGGGCGCCAAGACCCCTGACAAGGGCCACGAGCACGGCCATGGTCATGCGGGCCCGCCGCCTTCACCGCGCTTCAGCAAGGCGACTCCCGAGGTCTTCCGCGACGGCTTCAAGCCGCTGTGGGATGCGGCCCAGGCCGAACAGGCGTCGTTCGTGGTGGTTTCCGGGTGCGGCAAGCTGCTCGATGTCCTGCTCCGGGAACTGGAGGGTCGCATTGCAGCCGATGATCGAGCCTCCCGCGTGGGCCGCGGGCTGTTTCGCCGCGCCGAGCCCGAAAAGCCCACCTTCGCGAAGCGAATCGAGAAGCTCCAGGACAAGGGACTGCTCCTGAAGAGCACGGTGTCGGCGGCGAAGGACACGGCCCTGGCGGAGGTACTGAACGACAAGATCGATCCGGGCGCCGTGACCGCGGAGATGGCCCGTCGCTACGTCCAGCTGCTCTGGCAGATCGCCGACCAGGGCTTCGAGCAGCCGCAATGGGCCGCCATCGGCGAACCGCCCAAGGCCATCGCCGCCCCGCCTGAAGCCCATGGGCATGGGCACGGTCACGACCATGGGCATGGGCATGGGCATGGGCACGATCACGCGCCGCCATCGTGACGTGCTGAGACGACCCCAGCTTTTCTGACTCCCCCCGGCCCGCGCGGCGCCGCTACCTTCCTGCCAAAGCAGGAGGAACGCCCATGAAAGCCGCCGTCTACTACGAGAACGGTCCCCCGTCGGTTCTGCGCTACGAGGACGTGCCGGATCCGGTCTGCCACCCCAAGGGCGTGGTCATCCGCGTCGAGGCGATCAGCATCGAGGGCGGCGACACGCTCAACCGGTTCGGTGGTGCGCTGGTGAACCATCCCCATGTCGTCGGCTACCAGGCGGCGGGGGAGATCATCGAGGTCGGATCCGAGGTCACTCATCTGCGCCCTGGCCAGAAGGTCGCCACGGTTGATGGCTTTGGCAGCCATGCAGAACTCCGGGCTGTTCCGGCCCGCAACTGCTGGCCGGTCCCGGAGGGCTTCGACATCCGCCAGGCCTCGGCCGTTCCGGTCACCTTCGGCACCGCCCATGACTGCCTGTTCGAATTCGGTCGCCTCCAGGCCGGCGAGACCGTGCTTGTCCAGGCGGGCGCCAGCGGCGTCGGGCTTGCGGCCATTCAGCTCGCCAAACGGGCGGGCGCCAAGGTGCTGGCGACAGCGTCCAGCGACGCGCGGCTGGAGAAGCTCAAGGCCTTTGGGCTGGATCACGGCATCAACTATCGGGACGAGGACGTGGCGCAGGCGGTCATGCGTCTGACGGACAAGAAGGGCGTCAATCTGGTCGTCGACAGCGTCGGCGGGGCGACCCTCAAGGGCTCTCTTGCCAGCCTCGCCTATCGCGGCCGCGTCTCGATGGTCGGCAATGCCGGGCGCGAGCCGATGGTCGTCGACGTCTCGAGCCTGATGGGTGGAAACCGCAGCCTCAGCGGCGTCTTCCTGGGGGCCGAGATCATGACCGATCGCGCCCACGACATGATCCAGACCCTGATTGACGATTGCGCGCGTGGCGACCTTCAGGTCGTCATCGATCGCGAGTTTCCCCTCGCCGACGCCGCCGCCGCCCATGCCTACATCGAGAGTCGCCAGGCCGTCGGGCGGGTTGTGATGGTCCCCTAGCGATTTCCGGTCGGATCCGGGTGGTGAACCGCCTTGACGGCCGCCGCGTCAGCGGCCGCTCACTGTTGAAAACAACGGGGAGCCCGCCCATGAACAAGTCCATGCCGTTCGAAGTCGTCTGGCGCGAAGCCGACGTCGTCGATGTCCTGCGCCGGGTGCGGGAGTATCCCTTCCCCGTCGCCCCGGTCGAGGGCGGCTGGGGCTGCGGGACGGATCCGCTGTTCCTGCGTGAGCTCTGCGCTCATTGGACGGGCGGATACGACTGGCGCGCCGCCGTCGCCGAACTCAACCGGTTTCCCCAGTTCACCGCCCGGGTCGAGGACTTCGACATCCACTATGTCCACCTCATCGGCGAGGCGGGCGGATCCAGACCCCTCCTACTCAGCCACGGCTGGCCCGGCAGCCACTACGAGTTCTGGGGCGCCGCCGAGCGCCTCGCCTTCCCCAGCCGCTTCGGAGGCAATCCCGAGGACGCCTTTGACCTCGTCATCCCTTCGCTGCCGGGGTTCGGATTCTCATCCAAGCCGCCGCGCCCTTTCGGCCAACGCGGCACCGCGCGGCTGTTCAACCGGCTGATGACCGAGGTGCTGGGCTACGACACCTACCTTGCCCAGGGCGGCGACTGGGGCGCCATGGTCACCAGCTGGCTGGGCCTGGACCATGGGGCGCATGCGCGCGCCATCCATCTGAACATGATCTGATTCCGCCCCTTCGGCCCGCCGCGCAGTCAGGACGAGATCGACTGGATCACGCGGACCGGCGCCGCCGGCGACATGATGGGCGCCTATCTGCGGCTGCAGATCTCCAAACCGCAGTCGATCGCCTGGATGGGCGCTGGCAATCCTGTCGGCCAGGCCGCCTGGATCATCGAACGATTCCACGACTGGGCCGACCTGCGCCAGAAGGCGTTCACCGATGTCTTCAGCCTCGACCAGCTGCTCACCAACGTCATGATCTATGTGATGACCGGCAGCTTCACGACCGGCGCCTGGTACTACCGCGCCCTCATCGAGGAAGGCGGCCCTGTGCTTGCCGATGGCGTCCGCTGCGAGACCCCAACCGCGTTCGCCAACTTCCCCGGCGAAGCCCTCTACTCGGCCCCGCCGCGCAGCTGGGCCGACCGCGCCTACAACATCAGCCGCTGGAGCGACATGCCCCGGGGCGGTCACTTCGCCGCCATGGAGGAGCCGGAGCTGTTCTCCGCCGAGGTGCAGGCCTGGGGACGCGAGGCCTGAAGACCGCGCTCGTTCCGCCGCGTCCCTGACTCGTTCGCCGCCGCACCACGACGCGAACTGGCCCGATCCATTTGACAAATTTTTCTTTCTAATATTCTCTCAGCCTATGACCGCGCCTCTGGCCCTTCTGGACAATGCGGACGCCCTGCGGCTCGCCCTGTCGCCGATCAGGCGTCGGCTGCTGGAACTGCTTCGCCAGCCAGGATCCGCGGCCAGCCTGGCCGAAACCGTTGGCATGCCCCGCCAGAAGATCGGCTATCACCTGCGCGCCCTTGAGGCGGCAGGGTTCTTGGAGTTGGCCGAAACCCGCCGTCGACGCGGCTTTGTCGAGCGGCTGCTTGTCGCTCGCGCCGACGCGTTCATCGTCGACCCCGGGGTGCTGGACCGCGCGGATGTCTCGGCGATCGAAGGCCAGGATCGGTACGCGGCGGACCATCTGATGCGAACCGCTGGCGAGATGGTGCGCGAGGTCGGCCGCATGCGCGCAGCGGCCGAGACCGAGGGGCGCCGCCTGCTGACCTTCACCCTCGACGCGGAAGTGGCGTTCGCCGCGCCGGCGGACCTGGAACGGTTCGCCCAGCGCCTTGCCGGGGCCATGGCCGAACTCGTGCGCGAATTCGATACGCCCGGGGGCAAGCCGTTCCGCCTTGTCGCCGCCGCCCATCCCGCGGTCGACGCCCGCCGTCGACCCACGCCGAACAACGGGCCCTCACCTTCAAGGGATCGCCAATGACCGAGACCAAACCCGGCGTCGATCGCGTCCTGATCGACCTGACCATTTCGGCTCCGGCTTCCGAAGTCTGGGCCGCCCTGCGTGAGCCGGCGAAGGTCCTCCGCTGGTTCGGGTGGGACGCCGACAGCCTGCCCGCGGAAGTGGACTTCATCTTCGTGCAGTACGCGCGCGCAGACGAGGCAGCCGGGGTCCTCCATTTCGAAGGCACCTCTGACCGCTTCGAGGTCATCGATGAGGGCGACACCTCGCGTCTGCGCGTCGTCCGCGCCGCGGCGGCAGAAAGCGATGATTGGGACGACGTCTACGAGGACATGACCGAGGGCTGGATCACCTTTGTCCAGCAACTCCGCTTCGCGCTCGAACGCCACGCCCTGGCGCCACGCCGCACGCTGTTCTTCACCGCCGGGCGAAGCGAGGAGCGGACCGACGCCAGGCCGCTGGAAGCCCTCGGGCTCTCCGACCTCACCGGGGCATCGGCCGACCAGACCTGGGCGCGGGACCTGCCCACCGGCGACAGCCTCAGGGGCCGCGTCTGGCACGCGTCCAGCCGGCAGATCGGCCTGACGGTGGACGAGTGGGGCGAGGGTCTGCTTGTCGTTCACGACGCCGGCGCCTGGAGCCTTGGCGGCGGGCACGGCGCCGGCATGGCGGTGCTGACGACCTATGGCCTGGACGAGGCGGCGTTCCAGTCGCTCGAGCTGCGCTGGACCCGTTGGTGGCGTGGCCGCTTCGGCTGAACCGAGAGCCCCGGTTGGCCACAGGGACTCGCGGCGCTAGAGACGTCTCATGACCGATGCCCGCTACGACTTCGCCTCCGACAACGTCGCCGGAGCCATGCCCGAGGTTATCGAGGCCATGCTCTCGGCCAATTCTGGCGTGGCCTCGGGCTATGGAACCGACCAGGTTTCGGCACGCGCCGCCGATCTGATCCGCAAGGCGCTGGACGCTGACGCCGAGATCCGATTCACCGCTTCGGGCACGGCGGCCAACGCCTTGGCGCTGGCGACCCTCGCGGCGCCGCACGAGGCTGTCGCTGCACATGAACACGCCCACGTCTGTACCGACGAGACCGGCGCGCCCGGCTTCTTCGGCTCAGGGGTCGGCCTGATCGGCCTTTCAGGTCCCTCCGGCCGGATCGACCCCCTCTCGCTGAAGACTGTCCTCGACCAGCCCGATGTCTCCTACCGCCAGCCGGCCGCAGCGCTGTCGCTGACGCAGGCCACCGAGTACGGAACGGTCTACACCGAGGCCGCCCTCCGAGAACTCGCCGGCCTGGCCAAGGCCCGGGGCTATGGCGTCCATCTGGACGGCGCGCGCCTGGCCAACGCGGTTGCGGCCGGCTTCGACCTCAAGGCGATCGCCGCCATGGGCGTCGATATCCTGGTCATGGGCGGAACCAAGGCCGGATCGACCCCGACCGAAGCGCTGGTCATTCTCAACAAGTCCCTCGCCCGACGCCTCGACGCGCGCCTCAAGCATGCCGGCCAGCTGGTCTCCAAGGGACGCTACCTGGCCGCGCCCTGGATCGGCCTGCTGGCGGACGGCGCCTGGTCCAGGCGCGCCGCCCACGCCAACGCCATGGCGGCGCGCCTGGCAGCGCAGATGCCCTTCCCCCTGCTGCATCCGGTCGAGGCCAACGGCCTTTTCGTCGAGATGGACGAGGCTGCTCTGGACCGGCTACGGCAGAAGGGCTTCTTCGTCTATCGCTTCCTCGATGGCTCGGTTCGCTTCATGTGCAGCTGGGCGACCACGCCCGAGCTCGTCGATGAACTCGGCGAGGCCCTTCGCGAGATCGCCTAGGCAGCGACCTTTCGCCGCTTTATTCCGCGCCCGACAGAGCCCATATGAACGCCATGACCGACGCCACTGAGAATGCGCCCAGGCCGCACGCCCTGGGGATCAAGCGGGGCCTTGCCCATCGTTGCCCCAACTGCGGCGAAGGCGCCCTGTACGCCAGCTACCTGAAGGTCGCTCCGACCTGCGCGGCCTGCGGCCACGAGCTCGGACAGTATCGCGCCGACGATGGCCCGGCCTATTTCACCATCCTGCTCGTCGGCCACCTGGTCGTGGCGCCGCTGTTCTTCTTCCCCTTCATGTGGGAGCTGTCGCCCTGGCTGATCGTGCCGGCGTCGCTGATTGGCCTGACCGCGCTGGTCCTGCTGACCCTGCCGCGCATCAAGGGCGGGGTGATCGGGCTGCTCTGGGCCAATCGCGTGGACCCCGACCAGCCGGCATAGACCGGCTCAGCCGGGAATGCTCCGGATGATCCTGGCCTTCGCCTCTGCAAGGCCGAAGAAGAGACCCATCTCGCCATTGTTCTGAAGGACCAGGCGGCCTCTCACTTCCAGAAGGTGGTAGCCGGCCGGGATGAGATGCGTCAGCCGCACCTCGACCACTTCATTGGGCTCGGCCGGAGGATGGAAGAGACAGACCGGCGTGTAGGGCGAGATCAGGAAGCGCCCCGTGCGCAGGTCCGGCTCCAGAGGCAGCATGTAGCCGCGCAAGGTCATCGCCTTGCCGCGAAGCGCGTTCACCTCGGGCGGGTGGCTGGCGCGAAACAGCTGCGTCGTTTGGTCAATGGTCACCTTCGTGCGTCGAAGGATCGCCCAGTTGGGGTGGTCAGCCCGGGGGAGGTTCTGCTGGGACGCGCGTTCGGCGCGTATCTCACCCATCATCCCTTCGTCGGGAATGGGTTCGGCCTGAATGACATCGGCCGGCGTCTGATCGACCATCCCTTCGGGGGCCGATGCGGGCTCTCCGGTTCCGTCCGAGAGACGCCTTTGCGGCAGACCCAGCGGAGCACCCGCTCCCGGCTCCTTCGGCGAGGACGCTGGCGCGCGCGCCGGATCGGCCGGAGCCTTTCGTCCGCAAGCGCCCAGCAGCATGATCCCTGCGGCCAGAGCGCGCCTCGACAACAAGGCGCTCATGACCGGCCCAGAGCGTCGGCGGGATCGAGTTTCAGCGCCCAGACCATGGGTCCGATGGCGCCGATCAGCCCCAGGAGAAGACCCGCGCCGACGATGCCGAGATCGATCGGGCCCGGCGGGGGCAGACTCCCGAGCGCTCCGCCCGGCGCTGCGCCGAGGGCGAGCCCGGCCGCGAGCCGGGCAAGGACCGTCGCCACAAGCCCGGCGCACAGCCCCATCGCCGCGCTCTCGGACAGAACCAGACCCGCAATCAGCCGCCTTCGCGCGCCGAGCGACGCAAGTAGCGCGAAATCACTCCGCCGTTGCAGCATTGCCGAAGCGAGCGCGATCACGAAGCCGCCCAACCCGACAATGGCCAGGCCAGCGCCCAAGGCGCCGAGCGCCTGGCTCGCGCCGCCGATCAGGCCGGCGAGGCGTTGCACCTCGCGAGCGGGTGAGGCGGACGCCATGCCGCCCATCGCCTCGATGCGCGGTGGCAGGGTCACGGTCGCGAGCGGCGACCGGAAGCGAACGAGGAACGCCGACACCTGCGCTTTCGCCCCTTCCGGCTCGCGGGAGTGATCATGATCGGCGTGATCTCCGGCCCCGTTGTCGCCCTGCCCATGCAATGCCCAGACGCTGGCGATGTCGGTCAGGACCAGGCGATCAAGCACTGAACCCGTGGGCTCAAGCACGCCGACGACGATGTACGGCCGGTCCGCATGCACATGCCCACCACCACCAAGGCCATGCTCGCCGACAAAGCGGGCGCCGATCCCGAGATCGAGGCGTCTGGCGGCCTCAGCGCCGAGGACCGCTTCGAACGGATCCGACCACCAGGCCCCGACGGCCATCCGCGCTCCGTAGAGCGCGCCAAAGTCGGCGCGGGTCCCGACAATCCGCATCATGCCGACGCTGTCCCCGACAGCCACCGGCGTGATCTGGGCGACCAGGGGGTCACGCTCGAGCGCGGCCAGCGCATCGGCAGGAAGAACGCCGACCGGCGGCTCAAGGTGCAGCAGGCTGGAAAGAACCAGCTGCAACTGCCCTCCAGGCGGACCGACCACGAGGTCCACCGCGCCCAGGTCGCGAACCAGGCGCTCTTCGCCTGCACGGCTCGCCAGATGCACAGCGCCTACAAGGCCCAGGGCGCAGGCCAGAACGAGGATGTGGAAGATCCAGCTGGCCGGGCGGCGCGCGGCAAAGGCGACAAGCAACCGGAGCATTGTCATGCCCGCACGACCTCGAGATCCAGAACGTCCGGGAACTCGGCTCTCAAGCGCCGGTCGTGGCTGGTGATCACAAGGATCGCGCCTCGCTCGGCCGCCGCATGTCGCAGAAGGGCGACCGTCTTCGCCGCCGCCTCCTCGTCGAGGCTGGCGGTCGGCTCATCCGCGAGAAGGAGGCTGGGCGAGGCGGCCAGGGCGCGCGCGATCGCCACGCGCTGCGCCTCGCCGCGGCTGAGGCTGGTCGCCGGCCGCCCGGCAAGGGCTCCAATTCCGCATCGCTCCAGCAAGTGGCGAGCGGCCTCGACGGACACGGGCCTTCGACCGAGACCGGAGAGCCGCACGTTCGACAGAGCCGACAGTCCTTCGAGCAGATGCAAGTTCTGGAAGATGATCGCCACACCCCGCCCGGGCGTTGGCGCGCGCCCTTCGAGGCGGACCTTGCCCTCCACCGGCGGGAGAAGGCCGGCCAGGGTCAGAAGCAGCGTCGACTTCCCCGACCCCGAAAGCCCCTGCACCAACAGCGCCTGACCGGGATGGAGGCACAGCTCACCGATACGCGCGACAGGCCGACCATGACGCCCGACGACAAGATCCGATGCCACAAGGCCCGCAGGCCGAGAGAGATCCGATCTGACGACGTTTGCCTCCGTCCGCATTGACATCAACTGGTTCTGTTACTTTATAACATAATATTCCAGTTCCGGACGCCGAGGCAAGCACCATGAGTTCCCCCCCTACCCCTGCTCGTGGGGCCGCCCGTGCTCTGGATGTCGCGGCCATCGGGTTGTCGGGTCTTTGCCTCGCGCATTGCCTGGCGCTTCCGGTGGCCGCGGCCTTTCTCCCGCTGCTGGGCGCCTGGAGCGAAGCGGAGTGGGTTCACCTGGCCTTCCTGGCGGCGGCGATTCCCGTGTCCGTGACCGCGCTGGTCCGCAGCGGCGGCTGGCGAAAGGCGCCGGTCGCCTCGCTCGCAATCGCCGGCCTGGGCTTCCTGACCGTCGGCGCCCTGGGCTGGCCGACGGAGGCCTGGGAGACCGGGCTCACTGTCCTGGGCGGCCTCATGCTGGCGACCGCCCACCTGCTCAACTGGCGCCTGCACCACCGGCACGGCTGAGGAGATCGTCGGTCACGGTCATGTTGGCGATCAGTTCGCCAGGGCGACTGTCTTCGTCCAGCGCATCGACGAACATCGCGCGGGCCTCGGGGTCGTCGTAGACCATCTTCGCCTGGAACGCCTCGCGCCAGGTGGCCTCGTCCGGCCATTCCGCATATCCGATGAAGCGTCCGTCCTCGGCCTGGTGCAGGCGTGATCCGAAGGATCCATAGATCCGGGTGATGGCGCGCGTCCCGCGTCGCCAGGCCTCGCGGAACTGCTCTTCCTTGCCGGGCGTCACGCGCCAGGCATAGACGGCGACATACATGGGATCTCCTCAGGCTTCGGAACCGTCGATGCGCTCCGGGAATTGAACGAACCAGACAACAGGCTGTTCAAGGACGCTTCGCCATGCTGGGCACCATTCTGATCATCATTCTCATCCTGGCGCTGCTGGGCGCGCTGCCGACCTGGGGCCATTCGCGCAACTGGGGTTACTTCCCGAGCGGCGGCCTTGGCCTGGTGCTGGTCATCGTCATCATCCTGGTCCTGCTGGGCAGGATCTAGCGCCCGGAAGCGGCGTCACAACGTCGCCGTTTCCTTCGCGCGGGAACGCGGGTATAGGGTGAAACTGACACCCCGCCCGGCCGAAAGGCCGGGCGCCGCTGTTTCTGGAGCACGAAAAATGGCCGATCAAATCCTGATGCCGAAGGCCACCGCCGTCTGGCTGGTCGACAACACCTCCCTGACCTTCGAGCAGATCGCCGACTTCTGTGGACTGCACCCGCTTGAGGTTCGTGGCATCGCCGACGGCGAGGTCGCGCGCGATATCCGCGGCGCCGACCCCATCGCCAACGGCCAGCTGAACCGCGAGGAACTGGACAAGGCCAACGCCAATCCGGACTACCGCATGGTGGTCCAGAAGAGCCGGCACGCGGAACTGCTGAAGCCGACCAAGAAGGCTCCTCGCTACACGCCCGTGTCGCGTCGCCAGGACCGCCCGGACGCCATCGCCTGGTTCGTCCGCAACCATCCTGAAGTGACCGACGCGCAGATCTCCAAGCTGCTCGGCACCACCAAGGCGACCATCGAATCGGTCCGTGACCGGACGCACTGGAACAGCGCCAACATCAAGCCGGTCGACCCGGTTACGCTGGGCCTTGTCGGGCAGCTGGAACTGGATGCCGTCGTCCGCAAGGCCGCCGACAAGAAGGCCAAGGATGATGCGCGCAAGGGTATCGTCAGCGACGGCCCGAGCCTGCAGCCCGTGGTCGAGGAGCCGGTCCCCGAGCCCGTCGAAGAGGACGAGCGCGGCGCCAAGGTCGACCTGGACAAGGTCTTCTCCAACAGCGGCTATGCCGACGACGAGGACGAAGACTAGGCCGCGTCAGGCCACCCTGAAGATGCGAAACCCCTTCCCCGGCGACCGGGGAAGGGGCTTGCGATGTCCTAGTGAGATCGGGCCTTCAGACCCTCGATCTCTTCCTTCAGCCGGAGCTTCTGTCGTTTGAGCTCCGAGATCCGCAACTCGTCGGAAGCTGGGTGATTGAGCTCCTCCTCGATCGTCCGGTCCAGCTTCCTGTGGCGGCTGTCGAGTTCCCGAATTCGGGCTTCCAAGGCCATGGTCATCTGCCTCCTTGGCTATTAGCGTCGGGTAGTGAACACCCGCATCGCCGATGAGTCTGTTCACATGCCCGAGAGCGAAATGACCCAATCCCGCCTCATTGTCGGAATTTCCGGCGCCTCCGGATCGGCGCTCGGCGTCCGCGCGCTGGACGCGTTGCGCGATCTCAGCATCGAAAGCCACCTTGTCATTTCGCGGTCGGCGGCCCTCACCCTCACGTCCGAAACCGGCCTGGCGCTGGCGGACGTGCAGGCCAGGGCGGATGTCGTCCACAAGGCCGCCGACATCGGCGCGGCCATCGCGTCAGGCTCCTTCCGCACCCTGGGGATGCTGGTTGCGCCCTGTTCGGTCCGCTCGATGGGCGAGATCGCCACGGGGGTCACCTCCAGTCTTCTGACCCGCGCCGCCGATGTGACGCTCAAGGAGCGCCGGCGACTTGTGCTGATGGTTCGCGAGACGCCGCTGCACCTGGGGCATCTGAGAACCATGGCCGCGCTCAGCGAGATGGGCGCGGTGATCGCCCCGCCGATGCCGGCCTTCTACGCCCGACCGAAGAGCGTCGAGGACATCGTCGACCAGGCGGTCGGGCGGGCGCTCGACCTGTTCGGCCTGGACTGGAAACCGGTCCGGCGCTGGGGCGAGGACCTGGCGACCATCAAGGGCGGCGAGTGAGCGCCGGGGAGGCCTTCTGGGCCTGGGCGTTGGCCGCCTACGACCGAGAGGGCGTCGCCGACGCCTGCCTGGCGCTGCAGGATGATCACGGCCAACAGACAGCCTACCTCCTCTGGGCCGCATGGGCCGGGCCTGACCCGGCGATGATGGCGCGCGGCGCGGCCCTGGCCCGTCGCTGGGAGGCCGAGGCGCTGGCGCCGATCCGTGCGGCGCGGCGCGCGATGAAGGCCGGCTTCGACCACATCGACGATGCCGCCCGCCTGGCCCTCCGCGAGGAGGTCAAGGCGGTGGAACTGGGCGCCGAGCGGCTGCTGATGGCCAGCCTGGCGGCGCTCGCGGCCGGCGACGGGCCGGGCGCCGACGCCGAGGCGCGGATCACCGCCGCCGCCGCGGCCTGGGGCGATCCGCCGCCCCGTTCGGCCGTGCTCCGGCTGTCGGAGCCACTGGCGTGACCGACCGCCGGTCTGCTAGCTTCGCGGCCTTGAGTCTGGCGTCCGGGGACGATGCATGAGCGACGGTCACGATCTGATCCCGCTGCCCAACGCCGAGCTTCGCGCCCGCCTTCTGGAACTGCGTCAGCGCCACATGGACCTTGGCGCCGCTGTCGACGCCCTTGAGGGAACGCCGACGCCCGACCAGTTGCAGATCGCCCGCCTCAAGAAGCAGAAGCTGGCGCTGCGCGACCAGATCGTGAAGCTGGAGAACCAGCTCACGCCCGACCTTCTGGCCTGACCGCCCTCACCACATGTCGACCCAGCGCCGGGCCGGCTTGCGTCGGCCGCCGGCGGCGTTCAGCCCGGCGATGATCCAGCGACGGCTGTCGGCCGGATCGATGACGGCGTCGATCTCGAGCGCCGCGGCCATGCTGGTCGCCTTGCCGCGCGCGTACATGTTGGCCACCAGACGGTCGTAGAGCTCCTTGTTCTTCACCGGGTCGGTCTCGGCTTCCAGCTCCTTGCGGTAGCCAAGCTTGACCGCCCCCTCCAGGCCCATGCCGCCGAACTCGCCGGTCGGCCAGCTGGCGATGAACAGCGGCGAATGGAAGCCGCCGCCGGCCATGGCCTGGGCCCCGAGACCGTAGCCCTTGCGCAGGACCAGGGTCAGCAGCGGCGGACCGAACTTGGCCCCGGCCACGAACATCCGCGAGACCCGCCGCACCGCGCCGGCATCCTCGCTATCCGGGCCGACCATGAACCCGGGCGTATCGCACAGGCTGAGGCACGGCAGGTCGAAGGCGTCGCAGAGCTGCAGGAAGCGCGCGGCCTTCTCGGCCCCGTCACAGTCGATGGCGCCGCCGAGGTGGCGCGGATCGTTGGCGATCAGACCCATCGGCCGGCCTTCGACACGAATGAAGCCGGTGACCATCCCGGCCGCGAACCCGCGCCGAAGTTCGAGGAACGAACCGCTGTCGGCGAGGGCCTCGATCACGGCCCGGATGTCGTAGACCCGTAGGCGGTTCTCGGGGATCGCCTGGCGAAGCCGGCGCGGATCGGGCGCGTCCCAGTCGGCGACCGCGCCCTGAAACATCGAGAGCGCGTGCTTGGCCAGCAGGGTGGCGTGCGCCTCGTCCTCGGCCAGGATGTCGATGACGCCGTTGGCCCATTGCGTGGCCGCCGGACCGATCTCCTCGGGGCGGAAGACGCCCAGGCCCCCGCCCTCGATCATCGCCGGGCCGCCCATGCCCAGGTTCGAATCGCGCGTGGCGATCAGCACTTCCGACAGGCCGGCGATGGCCGCGTTCCCTGCAAAGCAGCGACCGGCGACAATGGCGATCTTGGGGACCTCGCCGGCCAGTTCGGCCATCTTGCCGAAGGTCGTCACATCGAGACCGGCGACGCCAGGACTGTCGGTGTCTCCCGGGCGCCCGCCGCCGCCCTCGGCGTACCAGACCACCGGCAGTTTCTGTTCGGCCACCAGGCCCAGCAGACGGTCGGTCTTCTTGTGATTGTAGTAGCCCTGGGTGCCGGCGAGCACGGTGAAGTCATAGGCCAGCGCGGCGACACGCGCCCTGTCTGGCGCAAACAGCGCGCCGTTCACCGAGCCGATGCCGGTGATGATGCCATCGGCCGGCGTCGCGGCGATCAGGTCCTCGACCGTCCGGCGACGCCGCTGGGCGGCGATGGCCAGGGCGCCGTACTCGATGAAGCTGCCCGGATCGATGAGGTCATCGATGTTCTCGCGCGCGGTGCGATGGCCGGTCTTGCGCCGCCGGGCGACCGCGTCCGGCCGGGCCTCGTCCAGCGTGAAGCGGTGGCGATCGATCACCTCCTGCAGGTCCGGCCGGATCGCGTCGAGATCGACCTCGGCGGCTTCGGCCTCGGCGCCGCCCTCGACCTCTTCCTCGACGATGAAGAGGATCGGCTGATCCCTAAGCAAGGTCTGGCCGCGACCAACGGCGATCCTGGCCACACGGCCGGCCACCGGCGCGACAACCACATGCTCCATCTTCATCGCTTCGAGGATGGCGACGGTCTGTCCCGCGCGGACCAGCTCGCCCTCCAGCGCCTCGATCTGGCCGACGGTGGCCTGCAGCGGCGCGAGGACGGGCCGGGCGCCGTCCAGCGTCTCGAACTCGGCCGGCGGCGGAGCAGCGGCGTCGACCGCATCCGGCGTCGCCGGCGCCAGGGCGGCGGCCTCGGCGAGGAGGTCCTCCAGAAGATCGTCGAGGAAGCGCGTCGTCGCCTTGCCCCTGGCCACCTCCGGCCGCGACAGCAGGGCGCGCAGCAGCGCGATGTTGCTCTCGACCCCTTCGAGCCGGAAGTCCGCCAGCGCCCGGCCCGCCCGCCGGGCGGCCTCGGCATGGCTCGACCCGCGCGCGATGACCTTGGCCAACAGGCTGTCGAAACCCGGGTGGGTCACGTAGCCGCCGTAGCCGTAGCCATCGACACGCAGCCCCGGCCCGGTCGGCGGCTCGTGCCGCGAGATCCGGCCGCCGGCCGGCCGGGTGGTCCCATCGGCCTCCAGCGTCTCCAGATTGACCCGCGCCTGGACAGCGGCGGCGATGACGGCCGGCGTCTCGGCAAGCCCGACCTGGGTCAGGGAGGCGCCGGTCGCCAGCTGGATCTGGGCCCGGACGAGATCGACGCCGGTCACCTCCTCCGTCACCGTATGCTCGACCTGGAGCCGGGCATTGGTCTCGATGAAGGCGAAACGGCCGGACGCCGCATCGACCAGGAACTCGACCGTGGCCAGCGTCCGCAGGTGCTTGGCGGCGCAGAGCTTTACCGCCGCCTCGTGCAGCGCCTCGCGGAGCTTGTCAGGCAGGCCAAAGGCCGGGGCGATCTCGACGATCTTCTGGTGGCGGCGCTGGACCGAACAGTCCCGCTCGCCGACGGCGACACAGGCGGCCGCGTCCCCGGCGACCTGGACCTCGATGTGCCGCGCGTTCTCGACCAGCCATTCGGCGTAGACCGCGCCATCGCCGAAGGCCGCCCGCGCCTCGCGCGAACAGGCCTCGAACGCGGCCGCGACATCGTCGCCCTGCCGCACCATCCGCATGCCGCGCCCGCCGCCGCCGGCGACGGCCTTGAGCATCATGGCGCCATGCTCGGCCAGAAACCGCTGGGCGCCGGCGACATCGGTCGGCCCCGTGCCGGCCAGCGACGGAACACCCAGACGGGCGGCGAGCGCACGGGCGGCGGCCTTGTCGCCGAACACCTCCAGCACCTCTGGCGAGGGGCCGATGAAGACCAGGCCTGCCTGGGCGCAGGCGCGGGCGAAGGCCGCATTCTCGGCCAGGAAGCCGTAGCCCGGATGCACCGCCTGGCAGTCGGCCGTCTTCGCCGCCCCGATGACGCCGGCGATGTCGAGGTAGGCCGCCGCGCCCGCGCCCGGCAGGACGACCGCCTCGTCAGCCGCCCGCAGATGCAGGCTGGCGGCGTCATCCTCTGGCGCCGCCGCCACGCTGGTCAGGCCCAGGTCCGCCGCCGCCCGCGCGATGCGAATGGCGATCTCGCCGCGATTGGCGATGAAGAGACGCTTGAACGCCATGAAACCTCCCGGGCCGGTTCATACGGCCGTTTGAGCCAGCATAGCGGCGGCCGTCCGGGAAGGAAGGCGTGGCGAGCGGCGATGGATGCGGTCTAACCTCAACTTCAGGGCCGGCGGCGACCGGCCGGTGCGGGACGAGGGGCGGAGATGAGCGGGGAAGCGGCGGGGCCGAAGAAGGACAGCCACGTGATGGTCATCGGCGGGGCGTCGGTGGGCACGGTGTTCGAGTGGTATGACTTCTACCTCTACGGATCGCTGGCCGGGTTCATCACCCGGCACTTCTTCAGCGGGGTCAACGAGACCACCGGCTACATCTTCGCCCTGCTGGCCTTCGCGGCAGGATTCGCGGTGCGGCCTCTGGGGGCCATCGTGTTCGGCCGGCTGGGCGACCTGTGGGGTCGCAAGAACACATTCCTGGTCACCATGCTGCTGATGGGCGGCTCGACCTTCGTGGTCGGGCTTCTGCCGTCGTACGAGGCCATCGGGGTCGCGGCGCCGATCCTGCTGATCCTCATGCGACTGGTGCAGGGGATGGCGCTGGGCGGCGAGTACGGCGGGGCGGCGACCTATGTCGCCGAGCACGCCCCGCCCGGCCGGCGGGGCCTGTACACCAGCTTCATCCAGACCACCGCCACCCTGGGGCTGTTCCTGTCGCTGGTGGTCATCCTGGGCGTCCGCACACAGATGGGCGAGGAAGCGTTCGGCGACTGGGGCTGGCGCATTCCGTTCCTGGTCTCGATCCTGTTGCTGGGCGTGTCGCTCTGGATCCGGCTGCGGCTCAACGAGAGCCCGGTGTTCCAGAAGATGATCGACGAGGGCAAGGGCTCGAAGAAGCCCCTGGCCGAGTCCTTCGCCCGGGCCGGCAACCTGAAGCTGGTCATCCTGGCCCTGGTCGGCCTGACCGCCGGCCAGGCGGTGGTCTGGTACACTGGCCAGTTCTACGCCCTCTTCTTCCTGGAAAAGACGCTGAAGCTGGACGGGGCCCTGACCAACAGTCTGGTGGCCATCGCGCTGCTGATCGGCACCCCCTTCTTCATCGTCTTCGGCTGGCTGTCGGACCGGATCGGCCGCAAGCCCATCATCCTGGCCGGCTGCCTGATCGCCGCCCTCACCTATTTCCCCCTGTTCAAGACCCTGACAGAGGCGGCCAACCCGGCGCTGGCGGCGGCGACGCGGACCGCGCCCGTGACCGTGATCGCCGATCCGGCCGCCTGTTCCTTCCAGTTCGACCCGGTCGGCAAGACCGCCTTCACCCGCAGCTGCGACGTCGCCAAGGGCGCCCTGGCCCAGGCGGGGGTCAGCTACGCCAACGAGGCCGCGCCGGCCGGGACCCTGGCCGTGGTGCGGATCGGCCAGGTCGAGGTCCCCGCCTTCGAGGGCGCCGGCATGAGCGGCAAGGCCTTCACCGAGGCCCAGGCCGCCTGGCGCAAGGACCTGGGCGCGGCCCTTGCGGCGGCGGGCTATCCCGCCAAGGCCGACCCCGCCCAGGTCAACAGGCCGATGGTGGTGGCCGTGCTGCTGGCGCTGGTCCTGCTGGTGACCATGGTCTACGGCCCGATCGCTGCGGCGCTGGTCGAGATGTTCCCGGCCCGCATCCGCTACACCTCGATGAGCCTGCCGTACCACATCGGCAACGGCTGGTTCGGCGGCTTCCTGCCGACCACGGCCTTCGCCATGGTCGCCGCCACCGGCAACATCTACTACGGCCTCTGGTACCCGGTGGTGGTCGCTGCGGCGACAGCGGTGGTCGGCTGGCTGTTCATCAAGGAGATGAACGGTAACGATATCGAGGCCTGATCGTCATTTTTACTACAGATTTCAACGACTTGACCCTGTGCGAGGCCTGACCGGCGGTCAGAGTCGGGTCAGCATACGGTCATCGCCAGGTCCCGCGGCGGTCGGTGTCGGGGTGTAGCCGGGTGAGGACGGGGTGAGTCTTCGGTCGCGGGGCGCGGGCGCGCTTGTCGAAGCCTCGTCAGAGTCTAGCAGATCGGGCGGCCGGGCATGAGGTCCACCCTGCCGATGGGTCCTCCGGATCGGGCCTCGCCCGACCGAAGGATGACAGGGAGGGCGCGCCAGATGGATACTCGGTGCCTAGGAGCGTAGGTCCGGCCAGCGGTCGTGGATGGCGGCCCGGGCCGTGTCGAACCGCTGATCCCAGGCGCCGCTCAGGGGCACATAGGCTGCGCCCCTGCGGTCCAACTCCGCGCGGCAGAGCTCGTAGAAGCGGCGCCGAGTGTCCTCGTCAGGGAAGTAGCGCGTGCCATCGTCGACCCAAGGTGCGTCGACATCGGTCAAAAGGTAGAGATCGCAGAGGTCGTCGAAGGCCTCCAGGGCCGGCAAGACCTGATCGATCAGCATGCGGGACCAGACAGCCGTCAGCACGGGATCGGTGTCGCAGATCAGGACGCGGTTAGCGGCGCGCGCGGCAGCGACCACGCCGGCCTGATGGCCTGCCGCGATGTGGAGCAGGTCGTCGGCGGTGACCTCTACACCGAAGGCTTCGGTATAGGTCCGGCCGTATTCGGGAGCGACGACCGTGGCGAAGTGGGCGGCTAGCCTGCGAGCCAATGTCGTCTTGCCGGTGCTCTCAGGACCGAACAGGCAGACGCGGGGGACGTACCAGGCGCGGACCGGCGCCGGCAGCTTGTCCCAGTAGCGGAAGGGAGCCGCCCGGACGGCCGTGCCACTGACGCCTTGCGTCTCGCGGCCGGGATCGACAGGGACGAAGCGAGCGCCCAGCTCCTGCGCAAGGCGGGCGCCGTAGGGCTCGGAGGCGAAGACCACATCAACCGGCTCGGGATGGGCGCCCCGGGAAATGGCGCGCCAGATGTCCCAGAAGTCGGGATGGTCGGCGGGCTCCTGTGGGACGTCCTCTGCGAAATGAACTACGCGGCAGTCAGGGTACAACTCCCGCATCCAGGCGGCGCGCAGGTGACCGGGAATGGGCTCACGTTCCAGGGAGCAGACCAGGATGGTGAGCTGGTCGCAGTAGGCGCGGGCGAAGTCGCAGAGGTGCAGGTGGCCCGCATGGGGCGGCATGAACTTGCCGAGCAGGAAACCGCGCCTCGGGCGGACGAAGGCGCTCATGCGAGCGGGCCTTGGGCCTTGAAGGCGCGGCGCCATTCCCACAGGCCCCAACCGGCCATGACCAGGAACAGGGCGTAGAGGCCGGCCGTCACGTAAAGTCCCTGAAGGCCATAGTGGCCGACCGCCAGAACGTCGACGCCAAGCCAGAACCACCAGTTCTGCAGGAGCTTTCGCGACAGTAGCCACTGGGCGCAGATGCTAAGCACCATGATGGCGGTATCGACACGCGGGGCCTGGGCGTCCGTGTACTTCTCGAGCGCGACGGCGACAGCCACGATCGCAAGGCTCGCGACGATCAGCAGACGGTTCATCGCTCTGCCGGAGAGGCGCCTGATCGCTGGCTCGCCGCCCTTGTCCCCGCGAAGCCACCACCACCAGCCATACAGCTGGATCGCCAAGAAAAATACCTGCAGGGCGACGCTGCCATAGAGCCGGGCCTGCAGAAACACGACGAGGTACAGGGCAGTGCCGACGATGCCGGCCGGCCAGAGCCACAAGCTCCGCCGGACCGTGAACAGCACGCTGAGCGCGGAGAAGGCGGCGGCCGCCAGTTCGAGCGGGGTCATGACGCCGTGAGCCTCTCCGGCCGCCCAACGGCGCCTAGGCCGGCTGCAGCGTCTTGTCGATCTTGATGGTCAGTTCGCCGCTTTCGTAGCGCTTGGCCATCTGGGCGGTGCTGAGCGGCTTGATCTTGCTGGCCCAACCCTCGGCGCCGAACTCCTGGAAGCGCTGCTGGCAGATCTTGCGCATGGCTTCCTTGGCGGGCTTCAGATAGGCGCGCGGGTCGAACTCGCCCGGCTTCATGGCCATCACCTTGCGGATGGCGCCGGTCATGGCCATGCGGTTGTCGGTGTCGATGTTGATCTTGCGCACGCCGTGCTTGATGCCGCGCTGGATCTCTTCCACCGGCACGCCCCAGGTCTCGGGCATCTGGCCGCCGTAGGCGTTGATGATCTCCTGCAGGTCCTTGGGGACCGAAGAGGAGCCGTGCATCACCAGATGGGTGTTGGGCAGGCGGCGGTGGATTTCCTCGATGACGTTCATGGCCAGGACCGCGCCGTCGGGCTGGCGGCTGAACTTGTAGGCGCCGTGGCTGGTGCCCATCGCAATCGCCAGAGCGTCGACCTGGGTCTTCTTGACGAAGTCGACGGCTTGGTCCGGATCGGTCAGCAGGGCCGAATGGTCGAGCTTGCCCTCGAAGCCGTGGCCGTCCTCGGCCTCGCCCATGCCCGTCTCCAGGCTGCCCAGCACGCCCAGCTCGCCCTCGACCGAGACGCCGCAGCTGTGGGCCATCTCGACCACCCGGCGGGTGACGTCGACGTTGTAGTCGTAGGAGGCGGGGGTCTTGGCGTCCTCTTCCAGGCTGCCGTCCATCATCACGCTGGTGAAGCCGTACTGGATGGCGGTGGCGCAGGTGGCCGGGCCATTGCCGTGGTCCTGGTGCATGCAGACCGGGATGTGCGGATAGATCTCGACCAGGGCGTCGATCAGCCGGGCCAGCATGATGTCGTTGGCGTAGCTGCGGGCGCCGCGCGAGGCCTGGATGATGACCGGCGCGTCGACGGCGTCGGCCGCCTCCATGATCGCCAGGCCCTGCTCCATGTTGTTGATGTTGAACGCGGGCAGGCCGTAGTCGTGCTCGGCGGCATGGTCGAGCAGCTGGCGAAGGGTAATCCGGGCCACCGGTAAGCTCCTTGCGTGATTTTATGTTTGTGGCCGGTGATTTAGTCGGACCCGGGCGCGGAGTCACCCCCGGCTGTCACGCGGGCGTGATCACAAGCGCTGTTGCCCCAATTTTTCGCGTCCCGCGCCTAGAGGCCTTCCTGCGGCAGGCCGTCGGCGATGTCGTAGTAGTCGCCCTTGTCGGCGACGAAGATGTGCTTGCTCAGTTTCAGGTCGGTCGGCTTGTCCAGCGCGCCCATGGCGAAGGCGATGCCCTTGCCGTGGATGGGGTCCCAGAACAGCTGGGAGCCGCAGGTTCCGCAGAAGCCGCGGCGGACCTTATCGGAGGATTGGTACCAGCGCAGGGCGTCCGCGCCCTCGATGGTCAGGGCTTCCTTCGGCACGTCGGCCGAGGCCCAGAAATGGCCGGACGCCTTGCGGCACATGGTGCAGTGGCAGGCGTCGGAGTGGTCGATGTCGGCGTCGGTCGAAAAGCGGACCGCGCCGCAGAGGCAGGAGCCGGTATGCATGGGATGTCGGCGCCGGGCTGGCCGGCGCCGCTCCTTCAGATCAGCCGGGGCGGTGCATGGCGCACAGCTTGTTGCCGTCCGGGTCGCGCAGATAGGCCAGGTGCATGCTGCCCAGGTTGCTGACGCGCTCGCCGGGCGGATCCTCGATGGAGGTCCCGCCGGCCTCGACGCCGGCGTCGTGCCAGGCCTTGACCTGTTCGGGGGAGCTGCAGGCGAAGCCGATGGTGCCGCCATTGGCGTGGCAGGCCGGCTGGCCGTCGATCGGCTTGGAGACACAGAAGGTGCCCTTGGGGTGCATGTAGAACATGCGGTGGCCGTCGACGAAGGACGGGGCGACGCCGAGCGTGCCCAGCAGCTTGTCGTAGAAGGCCTTGGAGCGTTCGAGGTCGTTGGTGCCGACCATGATGTGCGAGAACATGCGGTTTCTTCCCCTTGGATACGGCGGTTGCGAGGCCGTTCGGCAAGGATGTGCGCGAAGACCGCCGGGCAGGCAAGGCTTCCGCTAGGTCGCGGGGGGTGCGTCCTTCGACACGCGGCCCCAACCTTGGCCACCACCACACGTCGTCATCCTGAGTAGCGCGCAGCGCGTGTCGAAGGACGCGGGGGCGGGGCAGCGGCGATGGCCGCTGGCAGGGTGCGTCCTTCGACACGCGGCCCTGGGGGGCCGCTACTCAGGATGACGAGCAGGGGAGCGGGAAATCGGTATAGTGTCCCCGGATCATCCCCGGATTTTGACCTTGGGCATCACCACTCCACGTCATCCTGAGCAGCGCGCAGCGCGTGTCGAAGGACGCAGTGGCGGGGCGGCGGCGATGGCCGCTGGCGGGGTGCGTCCTTCGACACGCGGCCCCGAAGGGCCGCTGCTCAGGATGACGAGAAGGGTCGCCTAGGCCTCCAGCGCCTTCACGCCGGGCAGTTCCTTGCCTTCCATCCATTCGAGGAACGCGCCGCCGGCGGTGCTGACGAAGGTCATGCGGGCCGCGACGCCGGCATGGTTGAGGGCCGCGACGGTGTCGCCGCCGCCGGCCACGGCGACCAGCTTGCCGGCCGTCGCCAGATCGGCGGCGTGGTGGGCGGCGGCCACCGTGGCGGCGTCGAAGGGCGGCAGTTCGAAGACGCCGAGGGGGCCGTTCCAGATCAGGGTGGCGGAGGCGTCCATGGCGGCCAGCAGGCGCCGGGTCGTCTCGGGCCCGGCGTCGAGGATGCGGTCGTCGGCGGCGATGCTGTCGAGGCCCTGGACCTTGTGGTCGGCGCCCGCCTTGAACTCGGTGGCGGTGACGACGTCGACGGGCAGCAGCAACTCGCAGCCGGCCTTTTCGGCGCTGGCCATGATCTCGCGGGCGGTGTCGCCGAGGTCATGCTCGCAGAGGCTGGCGCCGACATCGACGCCCTTGGCGGCCAGAAAGGTGTTGGCCATGCCGCCGCCGATGGCCAGGCGGTCGAGCTTGCTGACCAGGTTGTTCAGCAGGTCGAGCTTGGTCGAGACCTTGGAGCCGCCGACGATGCCGATGACCGGGCGCTTGGGGGCGCCGAGGGCCGCGTCGAGGGCTTCGAGCTCACGCTGCATGGAGAGGCCCGGATAGGCCGGCAGCAGGCGGGCGAGGCCTTCGGTCGAGGCGTGTGCGCGGTGGGCGGCGCTGAAGGCGTCGTTGACATAGAGGTCGCCGAGCGCGGCCAGTTCGGCGGCGAAGGCGGCGTCGTTCTTCTCTTCGCCGGCGTGGTAGCGGACGTTCTCCAGCAGGGCGACGCCGCCGGGCTCCAGTCCCTCGATCACGGCCGCCGCCGCAGCGCCCACGCAGTCGTCGGCGAAGGCCACGGGCTGTTCCAGCAGGTCAGACAGCGGGCCGGCCACGGGGGCGAGGCTCATCTCGGGAACGCGCTTGCCCTTGGGCCGGTCGAAGTGGGCCAGCAGGACGACCTTGGCGCCCTTCTGCGACAGGAAGCGGATGGTCGGCAGCACCGCTCGCAGGCGAGTGTCGTCGGTGATGGCGCCGTCGGCCATCGGGACGTTGAGGTCCACCCGGACCAGGGCGCGCTTGCCGGCGAGGTCGGCGGATTCGAGGGAGCGGAAGGGCATCGATATCTCCTTCCGCTCATTCCCGCGAAAGCGGGAACCCAGGTTTTAGAGCCCGCGCCGTCGCCAACAAAAAAAGCCTGGGTCCCCGCTTTCGCGGGGATGAGCGGTTGTTGGGTTCTACAGGAACTTCGCCATCACCAGAGCGGTGTCGCTCATGCGGGTCGCGAAGCCCCATTCGTTGTCATACCAGCTGAGCACGCGGGCCAGCTTGCCGTCGACGACCTGGGTCTGCGGCAGGGCGGCGGTGGAGCTGGCGGCGATGTGGTTGAGGTCCATGGAGACCACCGGGTCGGTGGTGACGGCCAGGACGCCCGACATCGGGCCATCGGCGGCGGCCTGCAGGGCCTTGTTGATCTCTTCGACGGTGACTTCGCGGCCGGCGACGACCTTGAGGTCGACGACCGAGACGTTCGGGGTCGGGACGCGGATCGAGCTGCCGTCCAGCTTGCCCTTCAGTTCCGGCAGGACCAGGCCCAGCGCCTTGGCGGCGCCGGTCGAGGTCGGGATCATGCTGAGGCCGGCCGCGCGGGCGCGGTAGAGGTCCTTGTGCATGGTGTCCAGCGTCGGCTGGTCGCCGGTGTAGGCGTGGATGGTGGTCATGTAGCCGCGCTCGATGCCGAACAGGTCGTTCAGCACCTTGGCGACCGGAGCCAGGGCGTTGGTGGTGCAGCTGCCGTTGGAGACGACGATGTCGTCGGCGGTCAGGGTCTCGTGGTTGACCTTGTAGACGATGGTCTTGTCGGCGTTGTCGGCCGGAGCCGAGACCAGCACGCGGCGGGCGCCGGCGTTCAGGTGGGCGGAGGCCTTGTCCTTGGCGGTGAAGATGCCGGTGCACTCGAAGGCGATATCCACGCCCAGCGCCTTGTGCGGCAGGTTGGCCGGGTCACGCTCGGCGGTGACCTTGATCTTGCCCATGCCGACGTCGATCCAGTCCTCGCCGGTCGTCACCTTGCCGGGGAAGCGGCCATGGACGCTGTCGTAGCGCAGCAGGTGGGCGTTGGTCTCCACCGGACCCAGGTCGTTGATGGCGACGACCTCGATGTCCGTGCGGCCGTGCTCGGCGATCGAGCGCAGGACGAGACGGCCGATGCGGCCAAAGCCATTGATGGCGACGCGAAGGGTCATGGGTGAAGGGCTCCCGCCAACGATTTCGTGAATTGGCCGGGGTCTTTGCGGTTGGGGGGCCGGAAGTCAACCCTTGCGGGGGTCAAGGGCCGTTACCGGATGTATCAGCGCTCGCCGAAGGGGCCGCCCGGGAGGTGCGGCGCGTCAGCCGTGGGGATTGCTGAACACCTCCTCGACCTTGAGGCCGAAGAGAGCGGCGATGCGGAAGGCGAGGTCCAGCGAGGGGTCGTGCTTGTCGGCCTCGATGGCGATCACCGCCTGGCGGGAGACGCCGAGCCGCTCGCCCAGTTCCGCCTGGGTCCAGCCCTTTTCGGCGCGCAGGACGCGGAGACGGTTCTGCATCAGCGGCTGCTCCGGACGAAGGGCGAGACCAGGCCGAACGCCAGCCAGAAAAGGCCGTAGAGCAGCCAGCCGGGCAGGTGGGGCGCGTCGGCGTAGCTCTCCATGAAGCCCCAGGCGGTGAACAGGGTGATCGTCACCCCGGCGGCGGCGACGAAGCGGTTGGCGGTCAGCCGGCGCAGGTATTCGTCGGCCTCGTTCATCAGCGCCATGGTCGCCCACATGTGGCCGGCCACCGGAATGGCCACGGCCAGGGCGAGACCCCAGGACCCCGGCGGGCTGGCATCGCCGAAGGCGCCGGTCATGGCGGCGATGTTCATGGCCACATAGGCGCCCATGAAGGCGAAGGTGCGGAGAAGATAGCGCCGGTGCGCGGGCTCGATGGCCATGTCGGGTGCTCCTTACGTTTTGTAAGGGCAGCCTTACATGATGGGGGTGTAAGGTCAAGCTGACATTTGCTCCTCCAACCGTGCGCCCTCGCGAAGGCGGGGGCCCAAGCGGTGTCGGCCGCCCTGCAGGTGCTCTCCAGGGCACAGGGAATGGACGCCCGCCTTCGCGAGCGTGATCGGTGGGTTGGAGACATTGCCGCGACGCAAGAGGCGGCAGGGGCGTCGGGACCTAGTCCCTGACCACCCGCACCTTGCCGGCGGCTTCGGCGGCGCGGGCGCGGGCCTGGTCGGGGTCGGCGCCGCGGGCGAGGGCGACGCCCATGCGGCGGCGCTCGAAGGCTTCGGGCTTGCCGAACAGGCGAAGGTCGGCGCCGGGAACGGACAGGGCCTCGGCGGCGCCCTCGAAGGCCACGCCGCGCGCGTCCACGCCGCCGTAGATCACCGCGCTGGCGCCGGGCCGTTCCAGCGTCACATCGACCGGCAGGCCGAGGATGGCGCGGGCGTGCAGGGCGAACTCGCTGAAGGTCTGGGTGGCCAGGGTGACCAGGCCGGTGTCATGCGGCCTGGGGCTGACCTCGCTGAACCAGACCTCGTCGCCCTTCACGAACAGCTCGACGCCGAACAGGCCGCGTCCGCCGAGCGCGGCGGTGACCTTGCCGGCCATGTCGCGGGCGCGTTCGAGGGCCAGGGGACTCATCGGCTGGGGCTGCCAGCTCTCCACATAGTCGCCCTTGACCTGGCGATGGCCTACCGGGGCGCAGAAGCTGGTCTGGACGTTGCCGGCGGCGTCCAGCGAGCGGACGGTCAGCAGGGTGATCTCGTAGTCGAAGGCGATGCGCCCCTCGACGATGACGCGGGCCTCGGCCACGCGGCCGGCCGACAGGGCGTAGTCCCAGGCGGCGCCGATGTCGGCGGCGGTTTCGACATATGACTGGCCCTTGCCCGAGCTGCTCATCACCGGCTTGACGAAGCAGGGATAGCCGACGGCGGCGGCGCCCGCCTCGAGCTCCTCGCGGGTCGAGGCGAAGGCGTAGGGGCTGGTCGGGAGGCCAAGCTCCTCGGCGGCGAGGCGGCGGATGCCCTCGCGGTTCATGGTCAGCTGGGTGGCGCGGGCGGTGGGAATGACCGTGGCCAGGCCGTCGGCCTCGATGCGGGCCAGCTCGTCGGTGGCGATGGCCTCGATCTCCGGCACGATCAGGTGCGGACGCTCGGCCTCGACCAGGGCGCGCAGGGCGGCGGCGTCGGTCATCTGGATGACATGGCTGCGGTGGGCGACCTGCATGGCCGGGGCGTCGGCGTAGCGGTCGACGCCGATGACCTCGACGCCCAGCCGCTGAAGTTCGATGACCACTTCCTTGCCGAGCTCGCCACAGCCCAGCAGCATGACCTTGACGGCCGAAGGCGAGAGGGGCGTGCCGAGCTTCATGGTCGATTCCCGTTGCGATGAGTGGGCGGGATGCTACTGGCGAGCATGCCCTCGACAAGCAAGGACTTCGCGTACTTTCGCGACAGGCTCATCGGCATGCCCGTGTCCGAGGTAAGGCGCGGCCATGGCTCGGCGCTGCTTCTGGAACTTGGCGCACTGTCGGAGGAAGGGGACGGCGAAGCCAGCGTGATGATCGAGTGGAGCTGGCGGATCGAGCACGGCGCCCGGATCGCCTGTGGCAGCTGGAGTGAGGAGACGCTTTGGCACAGCGCCTTCGATCACCTGGTCGGCAAGGTCGTAACCGATGTGGCGCTTTTCGGGGCTTTGCCGGAGATTTGCCTGAGCCTTGCGGGCGACGTCCGGCTTCTGAGCTTCATGACGTCAGGCGGAAACCCGGAATGGAACCTGATCCTTCGGGGCGACACGGACGATGCGTGGCTGTCCGTGCAGGACGGTCAGATCATCAGCCATGACGGCTCGCTGATCAGAGACTGATCAGCTTGGCGCCGCCTGGCGTCCCAGCGACGGGACGCCCGCAGCGCACGCTCAGGAAAGCTTCGCCTTCGCCGCTGCGGCCACGGCCTCGGCGGTGATGCCGAACTCCTTGTAGAGGCGCTCGAACGGGGCGCTTGCGCCGAAGCCGTTCATGCCGACGAAGACGCCGTCCTCGCCGATGAAGCGTTCCCAGCCGAACCGGACCGCCGCCTCGACCGCCACCCGCACCGGCGCCTTGCCGATGACCTTGGCGCGGTAGGCCGGGGTCTGTTTCTCGAACAGCTCCCAGCAGGGGGTCGAGACCACCCGCGCCTCGACGCCGTCGGCGGCGAGCAGCTTCTGGGCGGCGAGGGCGATGCCGACCTCGGTGCCGGAGGCAAAGAGCGTGACCTGGGCCGCGCCACGCGCCGGCGACAGCTCGTAGGCGCCGCGGGCCGAGAGGTTCTCGGCCGCCGCTTCGGTGCGGGCCACCGGCGTCTTCTGGCGCGACAGGGCCATGATCGAGGGGGTGGTCTTCTGTTCCAGCGCCAGGCGCCAGCACTCGGCCGCCTCGACCGCGTCGGCCGGGCGGAAGACCAGCAGGTTGGGCATGGCGCGCAGGGCGGCCAGGTGCTCGACCGGCTGGTGGGTCGGGCCGTCCTCGCCAAGGCCGATGCTGTCATGGGTCATGACATGGATGACCCTGACCCCCATCAAGGCTCCCAGCCGGATGGCGGCTCGGCTGTAGTCGCTGAACACCATGAAGGTGCCGCTGAACGGGATGACGCCGCCGTGCAGGGCCATGCCGTTCATGGCCGCCGCCATGCCGTGCTCGCGCACGCCGTAGTGGACGTAGGTCCCGGCGTAGCCCGGCGCGTCGAAGGGGACCATGCCCTTGACGTAGGTGTTGTTGGAGCCGGTCAGGTCGGCAGAGCCGCCGATCATCTCGGGAATGGCCGGGGTCAGAGCCGCCAGGGCCGCGCCGCTGTGCACGCGGGTGGCGTTGGAGACCGGCTCGGCGACCATCTTGGCAATATGGGCGTCCAGCGCCTGGAAGGCGCCGGCGGGCAGGTCGCCCTTCATGGCGCGGGTGAAGTCGGCGCCCCTGTCGCTGGCCTTGAGGCGGGCGTCCCACTTGCGGCGCAGGGAGGCGCCCTTGCGGCCGGCCTTCTTCCAGGCGGCGGCGATGTCGTCCGGCACCTCGAACGGCGGCAGCGGCCAGCCCATGGCCTGGCGGGCCAGGGTGGCTTCCTCGTCGAACAGCGAATAGCCGTGGCCGTGGACGTCGCCTTCCTTCGGGCCGGCGCCCTTTGAGATCTTGGTCTTGCAGGCCAGCATCACCGGCCTGTCCTGGCGGGTCGCCCAGCGCATGGCGGCGGCGATCCTGCCGTGGTCGTGGCCGTCCACCGCCTTGACCGCCCAGCCGGCCGCCTTGAAGCGCAGCATCTGGTCGCCGGTTTCGGAGATGGTCGCCTCGCCGTCGATGGTGGTGTTGTTGTCGTCGAACAGGACGATCAGCTTGTTCAGCTTCAGCCGGCCCGCGAGGCTGATGGCCTCCTGGCTGACGCCCTCCATCAGGCAGCCGTCGCCGGCGATGACCCAGGTGCGGTGGTCGACGAGGTCGTCGCCGTAGCGGGCGTTCATCGAGCGCTCGGCCATAGCCATGCCGACGGCGGTGGCGATCCCCTGCCCCAGCGGTCCGGTGGTGGTCTCGACACCCGGGGTGTGGCCGTACTCGGGATGGCCGGCGGTCAGCGAACCCCACTGACGGAAGGCGCGGATCTGGTCCATCGTCACGGCCCTGGAGCCGGTCAGGTGGAGCAGGCTGTAGATCAGCATCGAGGCGTGGCCGGCCGACAGCACGAAGCGGTCACGGTCGGCCCAGTCGGGACGGGCGGCGTCGTACTTGAGGAACTTGGTCCACAGCACGGTGGCCACGTCGGCCAGGCCCATGGGCGCGCCCTGGTGCCCTGATTTGGCCGCATGGACGGCGTCCATGGAGAGCACGCGGATGGCGTCGGCCATCTTCACGGGACTGACGGGCATGGGCGGGCCTCGCTGATGGGGATTCCGGTGGAACGGGCGCCGGTTCGCACGGGATGGCCCCGGGTGCAAGGCGCCGCGGGACAATTGGCGCCCCGACGATTGGGCCGGGCGCGGACTTTCGATCCCCGCGCGACGCAGTCTATACAGGGGTCGTGAAGTTGGGAGCGCGGTCATGACCGGAGAGACCGAGGGGACGGCCCTCGATCTGGCGGCGCGTCGCCTGGAGCGGGCGCTGCACGTCCTGGAACAGCGGATGGCCGACCGGCTGAAGGAAGCCGGCGCCGAGGCCGGCGGCCTGTTCGACGCCGACCGGGCGCGCCTGGCCGCGGAGCTGGACGCCAGCCGGGCGCGGGAAAAGGCTCTGGAAGAGGCCGGGGCCCAGGCCTCCGAGGCGCTGGGCAAGGCCATCGACGAAATCCGCACCGCCCTGGGAGGCGCCTGATCATGGCCCAGCTCAACGTGACGGTGAACGGCAAGCCCTTCCTCGTCGGCTGCGAGGACGGCCAGGAACAGCATCTTATGGACCTGGCCGCGACCTTCGACGCTCAGGTCCGGGCGGTCGGCCAGGAGGTCGGACAGTTGGGCGAGACGCGGCTGTTCCTGATGGCGGCCCTGCTGCTGGTGGACGAGCTGTCCGACGCCCGCCTGCGGCTAAGCCACCTGCAGGCCGAGGTGGCGCGACTCCAGGGCGAGCAGGCCCGCGTCGAGATGAAGGCCGTCGCCGCGCTGGAGAACGCCGCCAAGCGGATCGAGAAGATGGGCGGGCTCGAGGGCTAGGAGCGCCCCGAGCCGGCGCGCGGCGAGCGCACCCGCAAATGCGCCAGTGGTCCACGCTTGAGAACCGGCCCGTGAGGCCCTACCTTGTCTGACGGCGGGTCTGCTGCGGCTCTCGTCGAAGACGACATATCCTTCTGACCTTAATTCTCTCGAAGGGAGCTGTCCCTGTTCGTGGCCGTGGCTGCGGGTATACGGCGCCCACCTGGTTATCCGGGTCTGAGGGGATAAAACTGTTCTTCACGGCTCTCGCGGCGCCGCCACCCTTTCCGAGCATGACCCCAGACCCCGTCCTCGACGCCGCCAAGTCCGCCCTGCGGCTGGAGGCCCGACGCCGCCGCAAGGCGCTGCAGGTCGACCACCCCGAAGCCGATTGGATGATCGCCGACCGGCTGGACGAGATGATCGCCGCCCTGCGCCTCAAGCCGGGCGTGGCGGCGCTGTACCGCTCTCTCGGCAGCGAGATCGATCCCCGGCCGCTGGGCGAGGCCCTGACACGCGGCGGCTGGACGCTGGCGCTGCCCGCCGTGGTCGATGCCGAAGGGCCGCTGGAGTTTCGCACCTGGGCGCCCGGCGACCGGCTGGCCCACGACCTGGCCGGCCTTCCCGCCCCGCTGGACAGCGCGCCGCCGACCTCCCCCGGGCTGATCCTCCTGCCGCTGCTGGCGTTCGACCGCCGCGGCGGGCGGCTGGGCCAGGGCGGCGGCTACTACGACCGCACGCTGGCGGCGCTGCGCGGCCAGCCCCGGCCGCCGGCCTTCGTCGGGCTGGCGTTCGCCGGCCAGCAGGTGGAGGCGGTGCCGCATGGCCCGCATGACCAGCCGCTGGATGGGATTCTGACCGAGGCCGGCTATACTGCGGCGCGAAAGGACCCCTGATGCGTATCGCCTTCTTCGGGGACGTCGTCGGCCGGTCAGGCCGTGACGGCCTCTCCGACCACCTGCCCGGCCTGCGCCGGCGGCTCGGCCTCGACTTCGTCATCGTCAATGCCGAGAACGCCGCCGCCGGCTTCGGCATCACCGAGAACACCGCCCGCGAGATCTTCGACGCCGGCGCCGACTGCCTGACGCTGGGCAACCACAGCTGGGACCAGAAGGAAGCGCTGACCTACATCGTGCGCGAACCGCGCCTGATCCGGCCGGCCAACTATCCGATCCTGTCCGATGCTCCGGGACGCGGGTCCAACCTGTTCGAACTGCAGGACGGCCGCCGCATCCTGGTCGTCAACCTGCTCGGCCGCGTGCACATGGACGCGCTGGACGACCCCTTCGCCGCCGCCGACCGTGCGCTTTCCAGCGCGCCGCTGGGCGATGTCGCCGACGCGGTGGTGGTCGACATGCACGCCGAGGCGACCAGCGAGAAGATGGCCATGGGCCATTTCTGCGACGGCCGCGCCAGCCTGGTGGTGGGCACCCACACCCATGTGCCGACCGCCGACGCCCAGATCCTGCCGGGGGGCACCGCCTATCAGACCGACGCGGGCGCCTGCGCCGACTACGACAGCGTCATCGGCAACCAGAAGGACGAGCCGCTGCGGCGCTTCACCACCCGCATCAGCCAGAGCCGCTACAAGCCCGCCGAGGGCCCGGCGACCATTTGCGGCGTCTATGTCGAGACCGACGACCGCACGGGCCTGGCGCGTCGGATCGAGCCGATCCGCATGGGCGGCCGCCTGAAGGAGACAGTGCCGGAGGCGACGGTCCTGGAGCGGGCCTGAGATTGCGATTCGGCGGTAAGACGGTTATCTTACCGCCGAAGGAGTGTTCCGATGGCAGCCAAGCCGGAAACCACGACAGTCTCCACCAAGGGCCAGGTGGTTCTCCCCAAGGCGGTTCGAGATGCGCTTCGGTTGCGGCCCGGCTCCAAGCTCATCGTCGAGCAGAAGGAAGATGGCGTCTTCCTCAGGGCCCAGCCCGCCGCAATTGCGACGAAAGTCGAGGACGTAGCCGGCATGCTGGCCTGGGGGGGGCCGCCTGCGTCCGTGAAGGACATGGACGACGCAATCGCCGAGGACATCCGCGACCAGCATGCTCGCGATCGACACTAACGTCCTGGTCCGGTTTCTGGTCGCGGACGATGCCGATCAGCATGCCCGTGCCGTCGCCGCGATCAGCCAGGGCGCCTGGATCGCCACGACTGTTCTTCTGGAAACCGAATGGGTCCTGCGCAGCTACTATCGGCAGCCGCAGACTCGGATAATCGAGGCCTTCCGGGGTGTTTCCGCCCTCCCCTCGGTGAGGCTGGAGCACCCCGAACGCGTGTCGGATGCTCTCGACGCCGCCGAACGGGGCCTGGGCATTGCCGACGCACTCCATCGCGCCGCAGCGACGACCTGCGATGCGTTCGTCACGTTCGACCAGGATCTGATACGCGCTGCGGCCCGGGTCGGCGGGGTGATCACGCGCCAACCCTGAAGGAGCCGGCCAACCTAGCCCCGCGCCACATAGCCGTAGCGGCGCATGCTGGGCCGGGGGCCGGCGGCGAGGTAGTCGGCGCGGATGGCGGCGAAGCGATCCCGGGCGACGGCCGCGCGGGCGGCCGGGATGTCCACGCCATAGAGCCGCGCGTTGTTGCCGCCGAAGATGGCGGTCTTCACCGGCCCGTCGGCAGGGCCAAGCTCGGCAAAGCCGTGCGCCTTGCGCATGTCGTCCGGAATCTCCAGCCGACGCAGCCCCTCGATCTGCCATTGCGGCGAGCCGGTCCAGACCGCGTCCGAGCCCCAGCAAACCCGCTCCACGCCGAGACCCTTGATCAGAATACCCATCATGGCGGCGCACACCCGGGGCTGGGCGACCATGGTCGTGGCGAACACCTGGCCAAGATCGCCGTAGACGTTGGTCACGCCGTGCTTCTCGGGAATCTCCGCCAGGTCGCTGACCCAGGCCAGGCGACCGGTCCGCTCGAACTCGGCGAGGGCCAGCGCCGGATCGGCGCCCACCCAGCGAAAGGCCGAGTGGTAGATGATGAAGTTGAGTTGCGGCCAGTCTTTCGCCGCCTTGGCGACGTCGCGCACGTCGGCATAGGAAACCAGGTTGGGGAAGCGCTGCTCGACCGACGGCGGGAACAGCCCCTTGTGGACGCAGACATTGCGGATGCCCGCCTTCACCATCCTCTCGTAGCCGAGATAGGCGACCTTCTCGTCGTCCATCCGCCAGGGATGGGCGCTGGTTTCCTTGTGGGTGTTGTCGCCGACCGTATAGCCCTTGACGCTGTCGGGTTTGAGTTCGAGCGCCGCATCCAGGTCGTCCAGCCAGCCGGGCGAGCCGGGCGTGAAGATGGCGTGGCTCATCAGCCGCTTGCCGCCGGCCGCCCCGTTCACCCGCGCGCGGGCTTCGGCCATCTGCTGGTTGGTCAGGAACCAGTCGGCGGGAATGTCGGACGGGGCCGAGGAGATGAGAGCGATCTTGGTGTCGCTGTCGAGGAACATCTCCTTGAAATAGTTGTCGAACTTCAGGTCCTCGATGGTCTGGGGCTTTTCGCCCAGCGAGGGGTTCCAGCCCTGGCGGCCGACCGCCTCGCGCATGCGGACGAACCCTTCCAGCCGCGTGTCGTCGCGCAGGAAGTGGGTGTGCATGTCCATGATGAACTGGTCGCGCAGGCCGGCGGCGCGATCCTCGGCCGCATCGGGCGAAGCCGCCTCCGCCCGGCCGACCTCGAACAAGGCGCCGTAGGTGTGGTTCATGGCCGTGAAGGCGGCGGCCATGCCCGCCGCCGTCTGGAAGAACCGCCGCCGCGACAGGCCCTGGCGGCGGGCCAACTCGCCCGCCATGTCGGACAGGCGCGCGCCGACCTCGGCCTGCTGGGCGGTGCGCGGCAGGGGCAGGTATTCATCGCTGGCGACCATCTGCAGCGGGATCGGCGTGCGGCCGCCCGCGGTCTCGGCCGGGTCCAGCCCGTCCCGTTCCTCGTCGCTGAGAAAGCCCATCCGCGTCCCTCCGTCAGCCCCGACCCGGGCGACCCTAGAGCAGGTTCGGATGCGATGGAACCGATGGCCCCGCCGCGGACAGGTCGGCCAAGGGGCGCGGGGAAGATGACAGCGGCGCGCCCGGCGGCTAGAAGGCCGCCCTTCGACTTGTCTTCCGAACAGACCTCTACCGAACAATCTGGGGCAGCATGGCCGGCCACTCAAAATTCAAGAACATCATGCACCGCAAGGGCCGCGCCGACGCCGCGCGCTCCAAGCTGTTCTCCAAGCTGTCGCGCGAAATCACCGTGGCGGCGAAGACCGGTCTGGCCGACCCGGCCATGAACCCGCGCCTGCGCCTGGCGGTGAACAACGCCAAGGCCGAGAGCGTGCCCAAGGATGTCATCGAACGCGCCATCAAGAAGGGCCAGGGCGGCGACGCCGAGACCTATGACGAAATCCGCTACGAAGGCTTCGGTCCGGGCGGCGTCGGCGTCATCGTCGAGGCCCTGACCGACAACCGCAATCGCGCGGCGGCCAACGTCCGCTCGATCTTCTCCAAGGCCGGCGGGGCCCTGGGCGAGACCGGATCGGTGGCCTTCATGTTCGACCGCATGGGCCAGATCACCTATCCGGCCGGCGCCGCCTCGGAAGACGCGATGATGGAGGCGGCCATCGAGGCCGGCGCCGAGGACGTCGAGTCCGACGAGGACAGCCATGTCGTCTGGACGGCGTTCGAGGACCTGTCGGCGGTGTCCGACGCCCTGGCGGCCAGCCTGGGCGACGCCAAGTCCACGGCCATCGTCTGGCGCCCCAAGACCCTGACCCCCGTCGAGGGCGAACAGGTCGCCAGCGTCATGAAGCTGATCGAGACGCTGGAAGACGACGACGACGTGCAGAACGTCTACGCCAACTTCGACATCTCGGACGAGGACCTGGCCAAGCTGGGATAGCGCGCCGCCGCGCTCGACCGAGGCGGAGGGGCGTTGCGTGCTTCGACACGCGGCCTGCGGCCGCTGCTCAGCATGACGTAGAGGGGTGATGCACGCCCAACGCCCGTCATCCTGAGCAGCGCGCAGCGCGTGTCGAAGGACGCAGGAGCGTCGGCGCCCTCCGAGGGTTTCCTGGAAACAGGGGGGATACCCCCCACCCCCGGCCCTTCCTCCATTGAGGGGGAAAGGCCGGTTGTGCGGGCTGTTCTTCGAGGAACTCGCTCGAATTCAACGGCATTTGCCTTTGGGACGAACCGGTGAATGATCCGGACCCGGAGGATTTGATCCATGGATTTGCTTGACGCCCGGGTGTTCAACCCGGAGTTCTTCCTGCCTCTTCTGGCGGCCCTGGTGGCCGGCAGCCTGATCGGGGTCGAGCGGGGGCATCGGGGACAGCCGGCGGGCTTTCGCACCCACGCCCTGCTCTGCCTGTGTTCGGCGCTGCTGATGGTGGCGGCCAACCACCAGCTGGCCTGGGCCGGCGAGACGCCCAACGAGGTCATTCGCATCGATCCGGTGCGGATGAGCCACGGCATCCTGACCGGCGTCGGCTTCCTGGGCGGCGGGGTGATCTTCCGCGAGGGCTTCACCGTCCATGGGCTGACCACGGCCGCCTCGATCTGGATCACCTCGGGCCTCGGCATCCTCTATGGCGTCGGCTTCTACAGCGTGGCCATCGCCGGCACGGTGCTGACCCTGCTGATCCTGTCGACCTTCCGGGTGCTGGACCGGTTGCTGCCGCAGCAGGCGCTGGCGGAGGTGACCATCCGCTACAAGCGCGAGGGCGCGCCGGACACGGCCGAACTGCGCCGCCAGATCCTGGCCCTGGGCCTCGACCCCGCGCCGTTCAGTCACCGGCTGATGAAGAAGGGCGCCCTGATCGAGCACGGCGCGACCGTGCGGGCCGACAAGCGCGAGAAGATGGACCGGCTGGCCGCCCTGCTGCGCGAGAACAGTAAGGTGGTCGAGTTCGAGATCACCCCGCGCAATCACTGAGCCGGACATGAAGAAGGGGCGGAAGCTCGCGCCTCCGCCCCTTCTGGTCGTCTCAACTACCGGGCGGGTCAGGCCGCGACGAGATTGCGCTCGCGCGCGGCGGCCTGCATGGCCTTCTGCAGCTTCTCGAAGGCCCGCACCTCGATCTGGCGGACCCGCTCGCGGCTGACGCCGTATTGCGAGGCCAGTTCCTCAAGGGTGGTCGGGTCGTCCTTCAGCCGGCGCTCGGTCATGATGTGACGCTCGCGGTCCGACAGCTCCGACATCGCCGCCTGCAGCAGCTCCATGCGGATCGACTTTTCCTCGTCCTCGGCCAGCTGGGTTTCCTGGCTGACCTGGGTGTCGTCGGCCAGCCAGTCCTGCCATTCCGACTCGCCGTCGGCGCGCAGGGGCGCGTTCAGCGAGGCGTCCGGACCCGACAGGCGCCGGTTCATCGAGATGACCTCGTCTTCCTGGACGCCCAGCTTGGTGGCGATCTGGGTGACGTGCTCGGGCCGCAGGTCGCCGTCCTCGAGCGCGCTGATCTGGCTTTTGGCCTTGCGCAGGTTGAAGAACAGCTTCTTCTGGGCGGCGGTGGTGCCCATCTTCACGAGCGACCAGCTGCGCAGGATGTATTCCTGGATCGAGGCGCGGATCCACCACATGGCGTAGGTGGCCAGGCGGAAGCCCTTGTCGGGCTCGAACTTCTTGACCGCCTGCATCAGGCCGACGTTGCCCTCGGAGATCACCTCGCCAATCGGCAGGCCATAGCCGCGGTAGCCCATGGCGATCTTCGCCACCAGGCGAAGGTGGCTGGTCACCATCCGGTGCGCGGCTTCGGGGTCCTCATGCTCTTTCCAGCGCTTGGCCAGCATGAATTCCTCGTCCCGACCGAGCATCGGGAACTTGCGGATTTCGGACAGGTAGCGCGAAAGGCCCCCATCCGGACTGATGACTGAAACCGCGGCCGTGGCCATGAGCATATTCCCCTTAGCGGCGGGCGTTCACCGGTCCACCCATCAAGGCATGGACCGCCCGCCCCCTGTACAAGATTCCACATAGGAACCGGTTGCGACCTTCGTAAGGCCATGACGCATTTGTAATGCCTGAGCGCGCCGGTCGGGTATCGAATTGCCGTGCGGGCGGTGTCAGGAATTCTCGCCGGCCCTCAAGCGTCGAAGGGCGGGCGGCATCGGGTCTCTGATCACATGCCGGACCTTTTAATGCAGTCCGGTACAAAAATCAAGCCTGATCGAGGGCCGCCTCCAGAGCGGCCATGTCCGGCGGCGGTGGTGTGCGGAACCGCAGGCGCTCGCCAGTGATCGGATGGACAAAGCCCAGCACGGCGGCGTGCAGCGCCTGGCGCTCCAGCCCGGCCTCGGCCATCGCCGCGCGGACGGCCGGCGCCGGCTGTCCCGAGCCGTAGACCGGATCGCCCAGGCAGGGCGCGCCCAGGCTGGCCATGTGGACGCGGATCTGGTGCGTGCGGCCCGTCTCCAGCCGGCAGGAGACGCGGGCGGCGACCGGCCGGTCATCCGGTCCGAACAGGCGCTCGACCGTATAGTGGGTGATGGCTTCGCGCCCGCCGGTGCGCAGCACGGCCATCTTCTTGCGATCGTGGTGGCTGCGGCCGATGCGATTGGCCACCGTGCCGCGGGTCCGGCGCGGGGCGCCGCGCGTGAGGGCGATGTAGACCCGCTCGATATCGTGGGCCGCGAACAGGGCCGACAGGCCCTGATGGGCGGCGTCGGTCTTGGCCGCGACCATGACGCCGCTGGTGTCCTTGTCCAGCCGATGCACGATGCCCGGACGCAGCACGCCGCCGACGCCCGACAGGCTGTCGCCGCAATGGTGCAGCAGGGCGTTGACCAGGGTGCCGCTCTCGGTCCCCGGCGCCGGGTGGGCGGCCATGCCCGCCGGCTTGTTGACGACAATCAGATGCTGGTCCTCGAACAGGACCTCCAGCGGGATCGCCTCGCCCTGCGGCTCGGCGGCGGCCGGCGGCGGAATGAGAATGCGGTACAGACCCGGCCGCGCCTTGGCCGACCCGTCGGTGACCGGACTGTCGTCGCGCGAGACCATTCCGGCGGCGAGGAGCGCCTGGACCCGGGCCCGCGACAGCTCGGTCACCCGGTCGGCCAGCGCCTTGTCCAGACGCACGCCGGCCTGGTCGGCGCCGATCTCGATGATCCGTATCCCGGGATCCTCGTCAGGCGCGCGGATGTCGGTCTCCGCCTCGTCGTCTTCGTCGATCAGGGACATTCGGGTTCCGCCGTTGGTGCCTGAACGTAGCAGCCGCTGCACGGCCGCTCCAGTAGAGCCGGACGCGCGGGACCGATCCGCCGCAATCCCTTATTTTTTCCCGGTTTCATGCAATCGTCGTGACATCGTCACGCGACTCCCCTAGGCGCGGGTGATCATTGTTCAGGTTCGAGGGGATACGAACGTGACGTCAGCTTTCCGCCGCTCGCTGCTCGCCGCAGCGGGCGTTTCCGCCATGATGGTCCAGGTCGCCCACGCCCAGGAGGCGCCCGCCTCCGGCTCGGCCGTCGAGGAGATCATCGTCACCGCCCAGAAGCGCGAGCAGCAGGCGCTGGACGTGCCCATGGCGCTGACCGCCTACTCCGGCCAGCGGCTGGAGCAGCTGGGCGTCGAGGACTTCAACGACCTGTCGCTGTTCACGCCCGGCCTGGAAGTGCAGGACCAGTCGCCGAACAATCCGGGCTTCGTGATCCGCGGCGTCACCTCGGACTCGACCGACACCTTCTCCGAGGCGCGGGTTTCAGTGTTCCAGGACGGCGTCTCGATCTCCAAGTCGCAGGGCGCGGCGGTCGAGCTGTTCGACATCGAGCGCGTCGAAGTGGCCAAGGGGCCGCAGTCGACCCTCTACGGCCGCGGCGCGCTGATCGGCGCGCTGAACGTCATCCAGGCCAAGGCCAATCCGGGCGGCTTCGACGCCGGCTTCAAGGGCACGGTCGGCGACTACGGGCTGCGGTCCATCGAGGGCATGGTCAACCTGCCGGTCGCCGACGTCCTGGCCTTCCGCCTGGCCGGCAAGTGGCGCCAGCGCGACGGCTATGTCGACAACGCCCTGGGCGGCGAGGACTTCCAGTCCGTCGACAGCGCCGCCATCCGCGCGGCGCTGGCCTTCGAGCCGAACGACCGCTTCCGCGCCGACCTGATCTACAACTGGCAGCAGGACACCCCCACCGGCACGGCGTTCAAGTCCGGCGCCTATTCGCCGACCGACCCGACGACGGGCGTCGTGCTGGCCGGCCGCAAGCCCTGGCAGGCGGCGGCGCTGGCCTCTCCGACCGGCTTCGTCGGCGGCCCGCTGGGCGTGGACCGCACCGTCGAGAGCCTGACCCTGATCGGCGCCTACGACATCAACGAGGTCGTCACCCTGACCTCGACCACCGCCTGGCGGACCTTCGAGTCGAAGGAGACCTTCGATCCGGACGGCACGTCGCTGCCGATCCTGACCGGCCTGAACGACGCCGACCATGAGCAGTGGAGCCAGGAGTTCCGCCTGAACTTCGACAACGGCGGCCGCATCAAGGGCTTCGTCGGCGCCGGCTACTACTGGGAAGACAGCCGCCAGGTCATCCCGCTGCAGTTCAACGAGCGGATCGGCCTCGCCACCCTGGCCAGCCAGCTGAACGCCGGGGCCGCCGGGTCGGGCCTGCCGGCCAGCAACCCCGCGCCGCTCGCCTACTTCAACAACACCGCCTTCACCGGCGCCCTGGTCCAGGGCCTGGTCTTCCAGCTGTCGGGCGGCAACATCCTGCTCAGCGGGCCGCAGGCCCAGGCCATCGCCGCCAACCTGCGGCCCGACCATGTCGAGGTCGCCAGCTACCGCAGCGAACTGACCAGCTATGACCTGTTCGGCGACGTCACCTTCGCGGTGACCGACCGGTTCGAGGTGTCGGTGGGCCTGCGCTACACGACCGACGACAAGACCACCGGCTTCGGCTCGGCCACCGTCGGCGGCCGCAGCGTGCTGGGCGGCGCCATCGGGGCCGCCCAGCTGGCGGCCACCGGCAACCCGGCCGCCATCGGCCAGGCCAACGCCATCCTGACCGCGCTGCAGAGCCCGGCGGTCCAGCTGATCCCGACCAGCCTGCTGCCCAACTTCGGCCTGACCTACCAGCCGACGGCCAACAACGGCGACGTCACCAGCCGGGGCCTGGAGAGCGACGGCTTCACCTGGCGCCTGGTCGGCCGCTATGCGGTCAGCGACGACGTCAACCTGTACGCCAGCTATGCCCGCGGGCGCCGGCCCGAGGTGCTGGCCACCGCCGCGCCCACGGCGCCCGGCGGCGCGCCGCGCTTCCAGGAGGTCGAGGCCGAGACCGTCGACAGCTACGAGGTCGGCGCCAAGGCCGCCCTGCTGGACGGCCGGCTGCGGCTGGACGCCTCGGTCTATCTCTACAACTACGAGAACTTCCAGACCGTCGAGCAGCAGGGCACGCTGTTCGTCATCACCAACGCCGGCGAAGCCAAGGCCTACGGCATCGAGACCCAGGTCGAGTGGCGCGCGGCGCCGGGCCTGGACCTCTACGGCGCCTACGCCTGGAACCGGGCCCGGTTCGAGGGCGGCGCCTACGACGGCAACCGCTTCCGCCTGTCGCCGGACCATACCCTCTCGCTGGGCGCCAGCTGGACCTTCGAGGGCCTGGGCGGGACCTTCAACATCCGGCCGAGCTACACCTGGCAGTCGAAGGTGTTCTTCGACGACAACAACGACCTGCCGCAGTTCCAGCAGCCGCCTGCCGTTTTCGTCGCCGACAACATCCAGGACGAGGTGCAGGACAGCTACGGCCTGTGGAACCTGCGCGCCAGCTTCCGCCCGGCCGGCGGGAACCTGACGCTGGAGGTGTTCGCCACCAACCTGACCGATGAGGAATACATCATCGACGCCGGCAACACCGGCGACACGCTGGGCCTGCCGACCTTCATCGCCGGCGCGCCCCGCATGGTCGGCTTCAGCGTCGGCTGGCGCTACTAGGCGGGCGACAGGGGCTCCGCGCCATCGGCGAAGCGGAGCCCCGGCTTTCCGGGCCGATCAACCCTTGCCGGTCGCCTCCTCCTCGCGGCCGGTGATGGATCCCTCGGTGAAGAGGTATTCGCGCAGCTGGTCGTCGAACTCCTTGTCGGCGCGGCGGATCCATTCCAGCGCCATGGCGGCGTGCTCGATCTCCTCGTGGGCGTTGTGCAGGAGGATCTTGCGCAGCTCCTCGTCGTCGCAGTCGTCCGCCCGCTGGCGGTACCAGTCGACGGCCTCCAGCTCCTCGATCAGGGAGCTGATCGCGTAGTGCAGATTCAGGGTCTTTGCCTTGAGCTTTTCGCGGGGGACGTGGAGGCCTTCGCTGGACACTGTCATTCTCCTGTTGCCTGATGGGTATCAGACAAGAAGGACGGGTCCCGTTCCAAGGGGGAAATTCATGAAGATCGATCGGCGCAGACTGTTGGCGGCGCTCGGGCTGGGCGGCGCCGCCGTCGCGGGCAAGGCGGGCGCGCACGAGAGCCACGGCCATGTCGCCTTCAACCACGGCGTCGCCTCGGGCGACCCTCTGCAGGACCGGGTTATCTTCTGGACGCGGGTGACGCCGCCGCAGGGACACACCGCCCAGATCCAGGGCGAGCTGCGCGTCGGCACGGACGCGAAGCTGGAGCGCGAGGGCCTGGCGGCCTTCGTCAAGGTCGGCGCGGCGCTGGACAACGACTGGACCGTCAAGGTCGACGTCAAGGACCTCAAGCCCGGCACGGAGTACTTCTACCAGTTCCGGTTCGGCGAGGCGGTCTCGCCGGTCGGCCGGACCCGCACCCTGCCCGAGGGCCCGACTGACAGCGTGGTGCTGGCGGTGGCCAGCTGCTCGCTCTACCCGAACGGCTACTTCAACGCCTACCAGGCCATCGCCGACCTCGACCGTGTCGACGCGGTGCTGCACCTGGGCGACTACATCTATGAGTATGGTGCGGGGCCGAACGACTACGGCATGACCTCGCCCGTGGCCAAGGCGCGGCCGCACGACCCGCCGCACGAAATCGTCAGCCTGGCCGACTACCGTCGCCGCCACGCCCAGTACAAGTCCGATCCCGCCCTGCAGGCCGCGCACGCTCGCGCGCCCTGGATCACCGTCTGGGACGACCACGAGACCGCCAACGACAGCTGGCTGAACGGCGCGGAGAACCACAACCCCGACAAGGGCGAAGGCGACTGGGCCGTGCGGAAGGCAGCCGCCCTGAAGGCCTACTACGAGTGGATGCCGATCCGCCCGGCCGCCGGCGCCCTGCCCGAGGCGATCCAGCGCAGCTTCCGCTTCGGCGACCTGGCGCGGCTGATGATGGTCGAGACGCGTCTGCTGGCGCGCGCCGAGCCGCTGGAGATCGAACAGACCCTGATGAAGGACGGCAGGCCGGACATCGCCGGCTTCCAGGCGGCCCTGGCCGATCCCTCGCGCCAACTTCTGGGCGAGGTGCAGGAGCGCTGGCTGGCGGCCGAACTGGCCTCTTCGACCGCGGCGGGCGAGACCTGGCAGGTGCTGGGCAACCAGATCGTCATGGGCCGGGTGTTCGCGCCCAACCTGCAGAAGACCATGGGCGATGCGGCCTATGGCGCCATGATGGCCCAGCTGCCGGCCTTCATCCGCGAACGGGTGGCCATCTCCAACGCCATGTCGGCCCTGCCCGTGCCGGTGAACATCGACCAGTGGGACGGCTATCCGGCCGTGCGCGAGCGGGTCTACGACATGTTCAAGGCCGCAAAGGCCCGGCCGATCGTGCTGGCCGGCGACAGCCATTCCTTCTGGGCCAACGAGCTGCATGACGCGGCCGGCGCCCTCGTGGCGGCCGAGTTCGGCACGACGGGCATCACCAGCCCCGGCTTCGAGGACCTGCTGCCCGGCGCGCCGCTGGGCAAGGCGCTGGTCGAGCGCAACAGCGAGGTGAAGTACGCCAACTCCGCCGCCAAGGGCTTTGTCCTGCTGACGCTGACGAAGACCGGCGCAACGGCCGAGATGATGGCGGTATCGACGATCCTGGAACGCGACTTCGGCACGGCGCCGGCGGCGACCTTCAAGGTCGCGCCCCTGGCCGATGGCGGAGTCGGCCCGCTGGCGGCGGGCTGAGCCGGGGGCGGGTCGGGTTCGGCCTCAGCCGCGCTCGACCAGGGCCCCGTCCTCGACCCTGCGGTAGAAGCAGGAGCGGAAGCCGACGTGGCAGGCGCCGCCGTCGCCCTGCGGGCGGACCTTGAGGAGCACCGCGTCCTGGTCGCAGTCGAGGCGGACCTCGACCACCACCTGCACCTGGCCGCTGGTCTCGCCCTTCTTCCAGAGCGCGCCGCGCGAGCGGCTGAAGTAGTGCGCCTCGCCGGTGTCGAGCGTCAGGCGCAGGGCCTCGTCGTTCATCCAGGCCAGCATCAGCACCTCGCCGGTGTCTGCGTGCTGGGCCACGGCGGCGATCAGGCCGGCGGCGTCAAAGCGCGGCGCGATGACCGCGCCGCGCTCCAGAGCCTCGGTGTCCGGGGCGGTGGGAAACACACGTCCCCTCCTCAGGTGTCAGCGCTTGGCCATCTCGACGAAGGCGAGGAACCGGTCACGCAGGTTGTGGTCCGTCTTGAAGACGCCGCGGAACTGGGTGGTGATGGTCGAGACATGGCGATGGTGCACGCCACGCGTCGTCATGCACTGGTGCTCGGCGTCGATCAGGATCGCCACGCCGGCCGGCTTGAGGCTGTCGCAGATGGCGTCGGCGATCTGCTGGGTCATGGTTTCCTGGGTCTGCAGGCGCTTGGCGAAGATCTCGACGACACGCGCCAGCTTGGAGATGCCGACGACGCGGTTGGTCGGCATGTAGGCGACGTAGGCCTTGCCCAGGAACGGCGCCATGTGGTGCTCGCAGTGGCTCTCGACCTCGATGTCCTTGAGGAAGACGATGTCGTCGTAGCCCTGCACGTCCTCGAAGATGCGGCTGAGCTCCTTGCCGGGATCGGCGGTGTAGCCCTCGAACCACTCCGCATAGGCATCAACGACGCGCTTGGGCGTATCGATCACGCCCTCGCGGCGCGGGTCGTCCCCGGCCCAGGCGATGAGCGTGCGGACGGCGTCCATGGCTTCCTCGCGGGTCGGACGCTTCACGGGTTCAAGATCAAGGCCGCTGGCGGCCAGGGTTCGCGCGTTCGTCGCAGCGTCCATACTGGGGGGGTCTTTCCTGGGCTGAGTTGCGCCGGAACGCCGATCGTTCCGGAATGACGCGTGCCACCCATTCACATCGGCCGAAGGGGCGTGGCCCTCCCCGGCGACCACAGCTATATGGGACGCCCGCCCGGCCCGGCAAGCCGTGACGTGGCGGCACGCCCCAACCCCGACCCCCTCCAGGACCATGACCCTCAAGCTGCACGACACCATGGCCCGCAAGAAGCGGCCCTTCGTTCCCGCCGATCCGAAGCGGGTGACGATGTATGTCTGCGGCCCGACGGTCTACGGCTACGCCCACATCGGCAATGCCCGCCCGGTGGTCGCCTTCGACGTGCTGTTCCGCCTGCTGCGGCACATCTACGGGCCCGACCATGTGGTCTATGCCCGCAACGTCACTGACGTGGACGACAAGATCAACCAGAAGGCCGCCGACGAGGGCGTCGAGATCAGCGTCATCACCGAGCGCTACCTGGCCGCCTATCTGGAGGACATGGACGCGCTGGGCGCTCTGCGCCCGACGCACCAGCCCCGGGCCACCGACTACATCCAGGCGATGGTCGACATGATCGCCGGCCTGATCGCCAACGGCGGGGCCTACGAGGCCGAGGGCCATGTGCTGTTCGACACCCAAGCCGCGCCGGACTACGGCGCGCTGTCGGGCCGCTCGCTGGACGACATGATCGCCGGCGCGCGCGTCGAGGTCGCCCCCTACAAGCGGCACCCCGCCGACTTCGTGCTGTGGAAGCCGTCCAAGCCGCACGAGCCGCGCTGGCCGTCCCCGTGGGGCGAGGGCCGGCCCGGCTGGCACAGCGAATGCTCGACCATGATCGAACAGGTCCTCGGCCTGCCCATCGACATCCATGGCGGCGGCATCGACCTGGTGTTTCCCCACCACGAGAACGAGCTGGCCCAGGCCAGGTGCGCCCATCACGGCGGCGAGTTCGCCCGCTTCTGGATGCACAACGGCTTCCTCGACATGGCCGGGGAGAAGATGTCCAAGAGCCTGGGCAACGTCATCATCCCGCACGAGCTCTTGCAGGCTGTGCCGGGCGAGGTGGTGCGCTGGGCGCTGCTGAGCGCCCACTACCGCCAGCCGCTGGACTGGACCGAGGCGCTGATCGAACAGAGCCGCAAGGCGCTGGACCGGCTGTACGGCGCCCTGCAGGACGCCCGCCGGACGCTCGGCGGCGGTCGGCCGGGCGCGCACACCGGCCCGCTGGTCGACAAGGTGATCGAGGCGCTGAGCGACGACCTGAACACGCCGCTGGCGCTGTCGGGCCTGTTCCGGCTGTCGGACGAGCTGCGCGAGGCGATCGGCGGCGGCGACCGGGCGGAAATCCAGCGCGCCCACGACGACCTGATCACCGCCGGCGCCCTGCTGGGTCTGGTCCAGGCCGACCCTGCCGGCTGGTTCCAGGGCGGCGCTGATGACGACCTGAAAGGCAAGGTCGAAGCCCTGCTGGTCCAGCGCACCGAGGCCCGCACCGCCAAGGACTGGCCGACAGCCGACCGCATCCGCGGCGAACTGGACGCGCTGGGCGTGGTGGTCATGGACGGCCCGCAGGGCGCGACCTGGCGACTGAAGGACTGATCGGGAGCCCCTCGTGGTGTTCCACCGTCCGCCCTCGCGAAGGCGGGGGCCCACAGGCTGGCGGCCACGCCTCCGGAGCCCAGGCTCAGGCATCGCTTGGACGCCCGCCTTCGCGAGCGTGATCGGTTGAGGGAGAAAGACCGTGGGCGACCCTTCAGGCGGGCCGGTTTTGGCGCGCCGCCAGCCCCCGCCGCCGTCCGCCCTCGCGAAGGCGGGGGCCCATTGGTGCCCACCACGCCTCCGGAGCCCACGCTCAGGCATCGCTTGGACGCCCGCCTTCGCGAGCGTGATCGGTTGAGGGAGAAAGACCGTGGGCGACCCTTCAGGCGGGCCGGTTTTGGCGCGCCGCCAGCCCCTGTCACCGTCCGCCCTCGCGAAGGCGGGGGCCCACAGGCTGGCGGCCACGCCTCCGGAGCCCAGGCTCAGGCATCGCTTGTACGCCCGCCTTCGCGAGCTGATCGTGGAGGAGGAAATAACGTGGACGGCGGCCAACCCAAATGGAAGGTTTACCCCGCGAACGAACAGAGCTGACCGACGCGAGGCGAGCGAATGGGCTTCTACTGTTACGTCCTCGCCAGCAGCCCCGGCGGCACGCTCTATGTCGGCCACACGGAGAACCTCACAGTCCGCTTGAGCCAGCACCGGCAACAGCTCAGGCCCGGGTTCACCGCACGCTACGGCGTCGATCAGCTCGTCTGGTTCTCTCACCACGACACCCGCGCCGGAGCCAGAGCCCGCGAGCAGCAGTTGAAGAAATGGAACCGCGCGTGGAAAATCCGGTTGATCAGGGCCTTCAATCCGGGCTGGCAAGACCTGTATGAGGGCTTCCTGAGCGGCGAGGTCGAAGCTTGGCAGGGACCTCTGCCCGATCTGCGTCCCGTGGAGACTGAATGAGAATCGAGCACCGCATCGGCATCGCCGCGCCAAAGGACGTGATCTGGGAGAGCCTGCACGACCTGTCGAGCTGGGCCGACTGGAACCCGCTGTATCCCCGCGCCGAGGGCGTGATCCGGATCGGCAATACGCTGGATGTCGACCTCGCCCTGCCCGGCCGGCCGGTGCAGACGATCCAGCCGGTGATCCTGGACTGGGCGCCCGAGGACCACATCCACTGGCGGCTGTCGGTCGCCCGCGGCATGGTCAAGTCGGTGCGGTTCCTGGAAATCGAGGAGTTGAGCGCTGCCGGCTGCGTCTTCTCCAATGGCGAGATCTTCTCGGGCATGCTGTCGCGGATCGTGATCCCGGGCATCGGGCGGTCGATCCAGAAGGGCTTCACCGACATGGGCGAAGCGCTGAAGGCCCGCGCCGAGGCCCACTGGCAGGCGCGGCGCGGCTGACCCACATACGACAGACGATGATCGACGATCTCTACAGCGCGCGGATCCTCAAGCTGGCGGCCAACATGCCCCGGGCCGGGCGGCTGGCCGCGCCGGAAGGCTCGGCCGAGAAGGTCGCCAAGCTCTGCGGCAGCCGGATCGTCGTCGATGTGACGCTGGACGAAGCCGGCCGCATCGCCGACTTCGCCCAGGACGTCCAGGCCTGCGCGCTCGGCCAGGCCGCGGCGGCGGTGCTGGGCGAGAACGTCATCGGCGCGGGTGTTGACGAAATCGAAGCGGCCCGCGATGCATTCCGTGCTATGTTGAAGACGGGCGGAGAGCCGCCCCAAGGACGTTTCAAGGATCTGGCCGTGTTGCAGCCCGTGAAGGACTATCCAGCCCGACACGCTTCGAGCCTCCTGGCTTTCGAGGCGGCGCTGGCGGCTGTCCAGCAGGCGCGCCAGGCCCGCACCTCGCGAACTAGCGGCGCCGACGCCGCTTGATCCCGCGCCATGGCGTGGGATAGGCACGGGCCTCGTTCACCCGAACAAATCAGCGTCGGCATGACCCTCTATGAACGCAGCGTCCGGTTGGCGCACCGCGCCTACAAGGTCACGCTGTCCCCGTGGATCGGGCGCCAGTGCCGGTTTCTTCCGACCTGTTCGGACTACGGCCGCGACGCCCTGATCCAGCACGGGCCGCTGCGCGGCGGCTGGCTGACCGCGCGGCGCCTGTGCCGATGCCATCCCTGGGGCGGATCGGGCTATGACCCGGTGCCCCCGAAGAAGTGTGAAATCCCATGATCGACCTGATCTTTCCCGACGGCAGCGTCCGTCAGTATCCGCAGGGCAGCAGCGGACGCGATGTCGCCGCCGCCATCTCCAAGAGCCTCGAGAAGCGCACCCTGCTGGTGCGGCTCGACGGCAAGCTGATCGACTTCGACCGCCCCCTGCCCCACGGCGGCAAGGTCGAGTTCGTCGACCGCAACGATCCCGACGCCCTCGACACCATCCGCCACGACACGGCCCACGTGCTGGCCGAGGCGGTGCAGGAGCTGTTTCCAGGCACGCAGGTGACGATCGGGCCGAACGTCGAGGACGGCTTCTATTACGACTTCGCCCGCGACGAGCCCTTCTCCACGGACGACTTCGCGGCCATCGAGAAGAAGATGCGCGAGATCGTCGATCGCGACGAGAAGATCGTCCGCGAGGTCTGGGACCGCGACGAGGCCATCGCCCACTTCGAGGGTATCGGCGAGCAGTACAAGGCCCAGATCATCCGCGACCTGCCCGGTTCGGAAGAGATCACGGTCTACCGCCAGGGCGGCTGGAAGGACCTTTGCCGGGGCCCGCACCTGCCCTCGACGAAGCATGTCGGCAAGGCGTTCAAGCTGACCAAGCTGGCCGGCGCCTACTGGCGTGGCGACCAGAACAACGCCCAGCTCCAGCGCATCTACGGCACCGCCTGGGCCTCGGAAGAGGATCTGGCCGCGCACCTGAAGCGCATCGAGGAAGCCGAGAAGCGCGACCACCGCAAGGTCGGCCGGGCCATGGACCTCTTCCACCTGCAGGAAGAGGGCAAGGGGATGATCTTCTGGCATCCCAAGGGCTGGACGCTGTACCGCACGCTCGAGGCCTACATCCGCCGCAAGGTCGAGGACGGGGGCTATGTCGAGGTCAAGACGCCCCAGGTGCTGGACCGCTCGCTGTGGGAGAAGTCGGGCCACTGGGAGAAGTTCGGCCACGCCATGTTCGTCTGCGAGACGGACGAGGGCGAGAGCCTGGCCGTCAAGCCGATGAACTGCCCCGGCCATGTGCAGATCTTCAACGTCGGCCAGAAGAGCTATCGCGAGCTGCCGCTGCGCATGGCCGAGTTCGGCTCCTGCCACCGGTACGAGCCCTCGGGCGGCCTGCACGGCATCCTGCGGGTGCGGGCCTTCACCCAGGACGACGGCCACATCTTCTGCCGCGACGACCAGATCGAGTCGGAAACGACGACCTTCGTGAAGCTGCTGCACCAGATCTACGCCGACCTCGGCGTCGAGCTGCACAGCGTCAAGCTGGCCCTGCGGCCGGACCTGCGGGCGGGTACGGACGAGGTCTGGGACCTGGCCGAGCAGAAGCTGGAGCGCGCCGCCGTCGCCGCCGGCGTCGAGGTCGAGCACCTGCCGGGCGAAGGCGCCTTCTACGGGCCCAAGCTGGAGTTCCACCTCAAGGACGCCATCGGCCGGACCTGGCAGTGCGGCACGCTTCAGCTGGACTTCGTCCTGCCTGAACGTCTCGACGCCGAGTACGTCGGCGAGGACGGCCAGAAGCATCGCCCCGTGATGCTCCACCGCGCCATCCTGGGCACGTTCGAGCGGTTCCTCGGCATCCTGATCGAGAACTACGGCGGGGCCTTCCCGCTGTGGCTGTCGCCGGTGCAGGCGGTGGTGGCGACGATCACCTCCGACGCCGACGGCTTCGCCGAGGATGTCGCCGCCCGGTTCAAGAAGGCCGGCCTGCGGGTCGAGACCGATCTTCGCAACGAGAAGGTCGGCTACAAGATCCGCGAGCACAGCCTGGCCAAGGTTCCGGTCATCGCCGTCGTCGGCCGCAAGGAGGCCGAGGAGGGCAAGGTCGCCATCCGGCGCCTGGGCAGCCAGGAGCAGACGGTCGTCACGGTCGAGGAAGCGATCGCCCTGCTGGGCGCCGAGGCGACGCCGCCGGACCTGCGCTGACCCTCGCCGCGATCTCTGATCAGGCCGGTCGTGACAGTCCGTCACGGCCGGCCTTTTTCATTTCCGGCGACACCCCTCAAATGGGGATACCCGTATCGGGGCCACTCCAGCAGGGTCCGCTCGCCGTCCACTCGGACGGCGCCGGCGGGGGACGCTACGGGGCCGACCGCCCCGACGGACCCCCGGGGATCGCGAAGGCCGCGCGTGGGGCGCTGCCGAGACCCCCGGGGGATCCGGCTCTTTTCCGCACGAGCCAGTCGCGGCGACCGCCGCACGCGTGGGAGTGAGCAATGCCGCGTCTGATCTTCGCCGCCAACGATGGCGCCAACGGCGTCGAACTGTGGATTTCAGACGGAACCGAGGCCGGGACCGTCCTGCTCAAGGACCTCAACCCCGGCGCATCCAGCAGCTCTCCGAGCAACTTCACCCTCGTCGGCGACCGGATTGTCTTCCTGGCCACGACCTCCGCCGGTCAGGAGCTGTGGGTTACTGACGGGACCTCCGACGGCACCTTCATGCTGCGCGACATCTTCCCCGGTTCGACCGGAAGCGTTGTCAGCCACCTGACTGTCGTGGGCGACCAGGTCTTCTTCAGCGCCTATGACGGCGTCAACGGAACAGAGCTGTGGGCGAGCGACGGTACCGTCGAGGGCACCCGCATGGTCCGCGACATCAGCCCCGCGGGCTTTTCCTCGCCCTCCAGCCTGATCGCGCTCGGCGACCGCCTGGTGTTCCGCGCCAACGACGGAACCAGTGGCGAAGAATACTACGTCTCCGACGGCACGGAGTCCGGGACCTTCAGGCTGGCGGACATGAATCCCGCCGGCTCATCCTCGCACTCATTGTACCGCGTTGTCGGCGACCAGCTGTTCATGATCGCTTCGGACGGCTCGTCGGGCCTCGAGTTGTGGACCACCGACGGGACGTCCGCCGGCACCCTGCGCCTGACCGACTATTCCGGCGCACTCAGCAGTAACATCCAGTTTCTGGCCGACATCGGCGGCCGCTTGCTGTTCCAGGGACGTGACCCGGCCGGGAACAACAGGCTCTGGTCCACCGACGGCACCCTCGCGGGCACCATTCAGCTGGATGCGGGTCTTGGCGTGGGCGCCATTGGCGCGTCGGGCTTCACCCGTTTCGGCGACCGTTTCCTGTTCAATTTCGACGAGCCGGGAACACCCTCCGCCGAGCCCTGGATCACCGACGGCACGCTCGCGGGAACCTACCGCCTGGCCGACATCTTCGCGGGAAACTCCAGCTCCCAGTCGCAGGGCTACAAGGTCATCGGGGACACGCTGTATTTCCTCGCCACAAACGGTTCGAACGGCTTCGAGATGTGGGCCACCGACGGCTCAGGCGCGGGCACACGCATGGTCGCCGACATCGAGCCCGGCGCAGGCAACAGCATGGCGTTCGGCTTCACCGGCGTGAACGGGAAGGTGGTGTTCAGCGCCGCCACGACGGGGACCGGAACGGAACTCTGGGTGCATGATCCGGTGGCGGGCGCCACCACCCTGCTGAAGGATATCAACCCCGGCGTCAGCAACGGGTCCCCGACGGGGTTCACGACGGTCGGCGACCATGTCGTGTTTACCGCCAACGATGGCGTCAGCGGCCGCCAGCTGTGGACCACCGACGGCACGACCGGAGGCACGGTCATGCTGACGAGCCTGTCGGCCGACTCGATAGCGAATATTCAGTCCGTCTTCACGCTCGGCGACCGGGTCGCGATGATCTACAATTCCGGAAGCATCGGAACCGAACTGGTGATGACCGACGGCACGGTCGCAGGCACGTTCGTCTTCGATTCCATTCCGGGCCGGACGAATGGATCCATTTCCAATTTCGTTCTCGACGGCGAGCGACTCTACTTCACCATAACCACGCCGGAGTATGGCGCCGAGCTCTGGTCGACGGATGGAACCCAGGCCGGGACCAACCTGACGCGGGATGTCGATCCCAGCCTTGACGTCAGTGCGGCGGTAACCGGCCTCGCTCCATTCGGCCAGATCAGCGACGGACTGTTCTTCAAGCTGGACACGCCCAACGAGGGCGAGGCGATCTGGTTCGCCCCGATCGGCGGCGGGCCCGCTGTGCTGGTCGCCGAGGTCGAGCCCGGCCCGACCGACGGCCGCTTCAATGGCGTGGCTTCAACGGCCGGCGACCGGCTGTTCTTCACCGCCGAGGACCAGAACTCCTACAATGGACTCTGGACCAGCGACGGAACGCCGGCCGGAACCTACCAGCTGCTCCCCGCTTCAACCGAAGTCCGCGAGAACACCCTGGTGGTGATGGGCGATCAGGTCTTCTTCAGCGCCTGGACGAACGGCAAGATCCAGCCCTGGGTCAGCGACGGCACGCCGGAAGGCACCTATCAGGTCGCCAACTTCATCTCCGACCCCGCCCAGGCCGTGATCTATGTCGAAAGCCCCGTCTCGACCGGCGATGCGGTGCTGTTCACGAGCTGGAACAACTACAACGGCGCGCGCCAGCTGTGGGTGACCGGCGGCGCCGAGGGCGATGGGCTAGTCCTTTGCGATCTGATGGCCTCGACCGAAATCCTTCCGTTCGCCGGCGGCTATGTGTTCGCGGGCTCCACGGCCAGCGGCCAGGAGCTGATGTTCACTGACGGCACGGTCGCGGGCACGCGCGTCATCAAGGACATCAACGCCGGCGCCAGCAGCAGCTCGCCGAGCAACATGGTGGTGCTGAACGACAAGCTCTATTTCACCGCCACCACCGCCGCCAACGGCGCCGAACTATGGATGTCCGACGGCACCTCGGCCGGCACCGTCATGGTCCGCGACATCGTCACCGGCTCGACCGGCACGGACATTCGCTACTTCGACGAGGATACCGACAATTTCATCGCCCTGCCCAACGGCAAGGTCCTGTTCTCGGCCAGCACGACTGCGAACGGGCGTGAGCTCTATGTCACGGACGGAACCTCGGCCGGCACAGTGCGGATCAGCGATATCGTCGCCGGTTCCGGCAACGGCTTCTCGCCGCTGCGCGGGTATCAGTACGAACTTGTCGGTTCGAAGATCTTCTTCACAGGCTACAGCGCCGCCACGGGCTCCGAGCCCTGGGTGACCGACGGCACGGCCGCCGGCACATTCATGCTGAAGGAAATCTGGAGCGGGGGGAGCAGCGGCATGCTCTCGACCTGGTACGCCGTCAACGGCAAGGCGGTGTTCATCGGGTCCGACCCGACGGCCGGCGACGAGCTCTGGGTCAGCGACGGCACGGCGGTCGGTACAGTGCGGCTCGTCGACGCCTACCCGGGGGAAACCAGTTCCCAGATCAGCAATCTGACCGTCGTCGGCGACCGCATCGTCTGGGAAGCGCGCAACGCAACCAACGGCAGGGAGCTCTGGTCATCCGACGGCACTGTCGGCGGCACCCAGATGATCGAACTGGCCGCCGGTTCGACCAGCAGCGCCCCGAGCAGCTTCGTCCTCTACAACGGGCTCGTTTACTTCAGCGCCTACAGCCCGGGCGTCGGCACCGAGATTTGGAAGACCGACGGCACGCCGGGCGGCACGAGCGTCGCATTCGAGTTCGTTGACGGTCCTCAGGGGGCTTCGCTGAGCAACCTGAGCGTACTCGGCGGCAAGCTGATCTTTATCGCCAACCTCGCGGGGCAGGGCGCTGAAGCCTGGATCAGCGACGGCACCCTGGCCGGAACCTACCGCCTGACGACCACGAGCACGGCCAACGGCAGCGCGCCCGGTCCCGCCATAGTGTTGCCCACCGATCCCCCGCGCGAGGGCACCGCCGGCGCTGACGAGATGACCGGCTCGGGCGCGGACGATACGATCGAGGGCCTCGGCGGTAAGGACGTGCTCAACGGTCTTGGCGGCGATGACCTGCTGGACGGCGGCGACAGCCAGGACCGGCTCTACGGTGGCGACGGCAACGACGAGCTGTGGGCCGGGGCGGGCAACGACAACCTCTGGGGCGATGACGGCAATGATGAGCTGTTCGGGGTCAGCGGCGCCAACAAGCTGTTCGGCGGGGCCGGCGACGACATCCTGACCGGCGGGACGGGCAACGACCGCCTGGACGGGGGCGCCGACAACGACACCCTGATCGGCGGGGCGGGCAACGACCTGCTGGATGGCGGGCTGGGGACCAACAGCCTCACCGGCGGGCTGGGCAACGACGTCTACATGGTCCGGTCGCTGAACGACACGGTGACCGAGGGGGTTGGCGAGGGGATCGACACGGTCCGCTCGACGATCAGCTACACGCTGGGCGACCATGTCGAGAACCTGGAGCTGCTGAGCGTCCAGAACCGCGACGGAACCGGCAACGGGCTGGCCAACCGGCTGACCGGCAATGCGGGGAACAACACCCTGTCGGGCCTGGCGGGCAATGACACCCTGGTCGGCGGCGATGGCGACGACGTCCTGATCGGCGGCCTCGGCAAGGATACCCTGACCGGGGGGCTGGGGGCCGACACCTTCCGCTACCTGCAGGAGAGCATCGGCCTGGGCGGTTCGGAGCTGGACAACATCACCGACTTCTCCACCGCCGAGGGCGACCGGTTCGACTTCTCGGCCATCGACGCCGACAGCGGGACGGACGGCGACCAGGCGTTCGTGCTGGCGCAGAACGGGTTCACGAAGGCGGCGGGGGAGATGTTCGTCTTCTACACCGCCTCTCAGGACCAGACGGTGATCCGGCTGGATGTGGACGGCGACGGGCTGGCCGACCTTCAGCTTCGGGTGAGCGGGGATGTGACCGGCGATACGGCGGGGTGGGTGCTGTAGGGGCCCGAATATTGCTCACTCCGCCGCGAGCTATCGCCCGTCGACCGAATCGCTGGCGGAGGGAGGGCGCCGGGCGCCCGTGAAAGCTGCAGGCGCGCATCGGTCTCGCCACAAACGCGGATGTGAACAGGGCCCAGCGCCGGAGCCGCACTAGGGTCGCGGACGAGGTGAAGCCCGTGGCCCTGCGAGGTCGCCGGCCGCCGTGACGCCGGAAACGCCTGCCTCCCCAAGGAGACGGCCATGAACCTGAAGCAGTTGCTGCGACGCCTGGCCTGTATCGGCCGGGGTCATCGCTATGCCGACAGCCGGTCGCGCGAGGGATATCGCCGCTGCCTGCGCTGCGGCCACTATCAGAGGATTCCGGGAGCCATCTCTTCACACCCGCTTAATCCCGAACCGTGAGAATCGGACCCCTGTTTCCCGGGGCTCCGAATTTCACGTGCGCAGTCTGATCGCCGCCGTCGAGCGTATCGAACCCTTGACCGTCTACGGCCGTGTCGCCGCCGTGAACGGGTTGTTGATCGAGGCGCGAGGCGGGCTGTCGCATCTGGCCGTGGGCGCGCGCGCCGAGATCGTGCGCCGGGCCGCCGAACCCCTGGCCGCCGAGGTCGTCGGCTTCCGCGACAGCCGCGCCCTGCTGATGCCGTTCGGCCCCGTCGAGGGCGTCGCGCCCGGGGCCGAGATCCGCATCCAGCCGGACGGCGCCAGCGTGCGGCCGACACGGGCCTGGCTGGGCCGCATCGTCGACGCCTTCGGCAATCCCATCGACGGCAAGGGCCCGCTGCCTCAGGGCGAAGCCAGCTACCCCCTGCGCGCGGCGCCGCCTCCGGCGCATGCCCGGGGCCGGGTCGGCGAGCGGCTGGACCTGGGCGTCCGGGCCATGAACGTCTTCACCACCACCTGCCGGGGCCAGCGCCTGGGCATCTTCGCCGGCTCGGGCGTCGGCAAGTCGGTGCTGCTGTCGATGCTGGCGCGACAGGCCGACTGCGACGCCGTCGTCGTCGGGCTGATCGGCGAACGGGGCCGCGAGGTCCGCGAGTTCATCGAGGAGACGCTTGGCGAGGAGGGCCTGCGCCGCGCCATCGTCGTGGTCGCGACCTCCGACGAGCCCGCCCTCAAGCGCCGCCAGGCCGCCTACATGACCCTGGCGGTAGCCGAGGCCCTGCGCGACCAGGACATGGAAGTGCTCTGCCTGATGGACAGCGTCACCCGCTTCGCCATGGCCCAGCGCGAGATCGGCTTGGCCGCCGGCGAACCGCCGACGACCAAGGGCTACACCCCCACCGTCTTCACCGAACTGCCCAAGCTGCTGGAGAGGGCGGGACCGGGGCCCGTGCGGCCGGACGGAACAACCGCGGGACCGATCACCGGCCTGTTCACCGTGCTGGTCGACGGCGACGACCACAACGAGCCCATCGCCGACGCCGTGCGCGGGATTCTCGACGGCCACATCGTCATGGAGCGGGCCATCGCCGAGCGCGGGCGCTTCCCCGCCATCAACGTCCTGAAGTCGATCAGCCGCACCATGCCCGGCTGCCAGGAGCCGCACGAGCGGGAGGTGGTCAAGGGCGCCCGCCAGACGCTGGCCGCCTGGGCCAACATGGAAGAGCTGATCCGCATCGGCGCCTATCGCGCCGGATCCGATCCTGTCATCGATCGGGCCATCGCCCTGAACCCGGCCATCGAGGCCTTCCTCGGCCAGGACAAGGACGAGGCGACCAGCCTGGACGACAGCTTCGCCAGCCTGGACCGCATCCTCGCCGGTGAGGCGGCATGAAGGCGGTCGGCTCCCTGATCCGCATCTCCACCTACGAGGTGGAGGACCTGCAAAAGCGCCTGGCCGGCATCGTCGACCGCCGCACCCAGGTCGAGATGCGCATGGCGGTGCTGGAGGCCGAGGCGGAGATGGAGATCGCCAACGCCCGCGCCGACGCCGAGGCGGGCTGGTATCTCGTCGGCTTCCGCGAAGGCGTGAAGCAGCGCCGCGCTGCCTTGCAGGACCAGGTCGACGCCCTGGGCCGCGAGGAGGAGGGCGCGCGCGACGCGCTCAACGAGGCCTTCGAGGCGCTGAAGAAGTACGAGCAGGTGGCCGAGAGCGCCGCCAACGCCGCCCGTCGCGAGACGGCGCGCCGCGAGACCGCCGCCCTGGACGAACTGGGGCTGCGCCGGGCGGCCGCGCGGTGAACAGCGATCTTACCCGGCGCGGCGCGCTGGGCTCGGCGCTCGCCCTCGCCGCCTGCGGCCCGCGCGCCAACGGCCAGCCGGCGCCGCAGGGGCCGGTGACGCCCCTCCGCGACCTGGCGCCCTTCCCGATCGGGACCTGCGTCCAGGCGGGTTTCCTCGATGACCCGGCCTACGCCGCCCTGACCAGCCAGACCTTCTCCCAGCTCACCGCCGAGTGGGAGATGAAGATGGAATACATCGTCCTGCCGGACGGCGGCTTCCGCTTCGACCGGCCGGACCGCATCGCCGGCTTCGCCCGCAACCACGGCATGAAGCTGTTTGGCCACGCACTCGTCTGGTACGCCCAGCAGCCCGACGCCTTTGTGCGTCTGGACGAGAGCCGCACCAGCTTTGGCCGGGCCTACGACAACTACATCACCGCCTGCGTGGGACGCTATCGCGGCCAGGCCTCCGGCTGGGACGTGGTCAACGAACCGATCCGGGACGACGGCTCTGCCCTGCGCGACCATCTGTGGAGCCAGCGGCTGGGCCCCATCGACCACATGGTCCGCGCCTTCCATGTCGCGCGGGCGGCCGACCCCGAGGCGGTGCTGTTCATCAACGACTACAACCTCGAGAGCAATCCGGCCAAGCTGGACCAGTATCTGCGGCTGATCGACGCCCTGCTGAAGGCCGGCGCGCCGCTGACCGGCGTTGGTTGCCAGACCCACTGCAACGCCGACCTGCCGGCTGGCGCCCTGACGCGCACCATCGGGGCCCTGGCCAGGTTCGGGCTCAAGGTCCATGTCTCGGAGATCGACGTCTCGATCGTGCGGGCCGGCGGCTGGTTTGTCTCGCGCGAGGAAAAGCTGGCGGCCCAGGCCCGGCTCTACGCCGAGGCGCTGGAGGCCTTCGTCGCCCTGCCCGAAGCCCAGCAGTTCGCCTTCACCATCTGGGGCGTGCGTGATCCCGATAGCTGGCTGGTGCGCGAGAACGCTTCCGACACGCCCCTGCTGTTCGACGGCCAGGGCCGGCCCAAACAGACCTATCGCGCGCTGGAACGGGTGCTGCGCGGCTGACCGCCGTCCGGGCTCAACCGCAGGCGACGCGGTCGAAGAAGGCCCGGGGCATTTCCTCGCGCGCGGTCGCAGCTGATCTTTTTTCCCCTGCAAGGGCATCGGCCTCGTACCAGAGCGCGGGACCGAGCTTCGGGATCAGGATGCTGCGCGGCGCGGCCGCATCGCTGTCGCCGAAGAAGTCGGTGAACCGGCCGCCGTCATTGACAGTGTAGATCTCCAGCACGCGGGCAGACCGCCCCCCGAGCGGGAGCAGGGTCGCCTCGCCATAGCCATTCCCGCGATTGATGCGGAAACTGTATAGCCGGCCCGTCGCCCGCGAGCGGATGTCCAGCACCAGCCGGCGGGCGGATGGCGCATCCGGGACCTCCCGGAACGAGGCCGTGAAGCCGGGCACATCTCGTAGCTCGTAGCGCGCGCCATCCACGGGACAGGACGCCGCTGGCCCGGCGGCGGCGAACAGCAGGGCGATGGCCTGGGCGAGCATTGGCGGTCTCCGACGACAATGCGGAGTGTGGCGGGAATTCATCCCGCCTTCAATTCAAGGTGTCGTAATCGCTCGCCGCGGCGCGGCGGCCGGGCGCCTATCCCGCGAAGGGACGCTGCGGCGGGGCGGCGGTGTTGACCGGGCCGCCGACTTCGCGCTCGGCCGCGGCGCGCAGGCCCTTGAGGTCGTCGGCAATGCGGAAGACCGCGACATAGAATTCGCAGAACGACCGCCACAGCAGCACCAGGGCAAAGCAGATCAGAAAGCCCGCGACGGCCAGCGGGATGGCCAGCAGCTTGCCGACGATCTGCTGCTCCTTCAGCGCGACGCCCACCGCCGCCCCGATCGAGCCGAAGCCGCCCAGGACGATGACGCCAAGGCCCGCCCAGTAGATCAGATGGATCACCGGCCCGGTCAGGAGCCGTTCGAAGGTCAGGATGTCACGCAGGACGGTCGTGGTTTCGCCGGAAGACCTGCGTTTGGGTCTGGAAGCCATTCCTACCTCGTGCTCGCGACCCCGTACGCGGCCGCCTCAACGCCGCATGGCTATCAGCGCGCGCCCCGCAGGGCAATGGGCGCGGCGGCGCTGCCCGGTCGCAGGGCGGTTCTCCCGCGACACGGGGCCGCGCGTTGACTTGTAGGGGGTCGCTGCTTAAGTCTCCGGCGCGCTCAGAACGGCCTTTCTCCGGCCCTCTGCCACAGGATTACAGGCGGGGCACGGCCCCTCATCTCTGACACGGAATCTTCCCCTTAATGTTCGGTTTCGCGAAAAAGCTCTTCGGCTCCGCCAACGACCGCAAGGTCAAGGGGATGTCGGCCCAGGTCGCCAAGATCAATGCCCTCGAGCCCGCCATGGCGGCGCTGAGCGACGAGGCGCTGCGGGCCAAGACCGACGAGTTCAAGGCGCGACTGTCCAGGGGCGAGACCCTTGACCAGATTCTGCCCGAAGCCTTCGCCGTGGTTCGCGAGGCGTCCAAGCGTGTGCTGGGCCAGCGGCACTACGACGTGCAGCTCGTCGGCGGCATGATCCTGCACCAAGGCGGCATCGCCGAGATGCGCACCGGCGAAGGCAAGACGCTGGTGGCCACCCTGCCCACCTATCTGAACGCGCTCGAGGGCAAGGGCGTACACGTCATCACCGTCAACGACTACCTCGCCAGCCGCGACGCCGACTGGATGGGCCGCGTCTATCGCTTCCTCGGCCTGAGCGTCGGGGTGATCATCAATGGCCTCAGCCAGGGCCAGCGCCAGGCGGCCTATCGCAGCGACATCACCTACGGCACGAACAACGAGTTCGGCTTCGACTACCTGCGCGACAATCTCGTCTACGACGTGAACGAGATGGTCCAGCGCGGACATAACTTCGTCATCGTCGACGAAGTGGACTCGATCCTGATCGACGAGGCGCGCACGCCGCTGATCATCTCGGGCCCGACCGAGGACCGCAGCGAGTTCTACCGGACGGTGGACCTGCTGGTGAAGGAACTGATCAAGGACAAGGCCAACTACGACTTCGACGAGAAGCAGCGCCAGGTCCTGCTGACCGAACAGGGCCAGGAGCAGATCGAGGATGTCCTGATCGCCAACGGCCACCTGGCCGAGGACACCACCGGCCTCTACGACGCGGCCAACGTCTCGCTGGTCCACCACGTGAACCAGGCCCTGCGCGCCAACGTCATCTACACCCGCGACAAGGACTACATCGTCCGCTCCGGCGAGGTCGTTCTGATCGACGAGTTTACCGGCCGCATGATGACCGGCCGCCGCCTGTCCGAAGGCCTGCACCAGGCGATCGAGGCCAAGGAAGGCGCCGACATCCAGCCCGAGAACCAGACCCTGGCCTCGGTGACGATCCAGAACTACTTCCGCCTCTACAAGAAGCTGTCGGGCATGACCGGCACGGCGGCGACCGAAGCCCAGGAATTCGGCGACATCTACAAGATGGAAGTCCTGGAGGTGCCGACCAACCGGCCGATCGCCCGGATCGACGAGGACGACGAGGTCTACCGCACCGCCGCCGAGAAGAACGCGGCCATCCTGCGCCAGATCGAGGACTGCCACCGTCGCGGCCAGCCGATCCTGGTCGGCACGGTGTCCATCGAGAAGTCCGAGCAGCTTTCGGAAATGCTGCACAAGCACGAGTTCGAGCTGGACGGAAAGACCATCAAGGGCATCCCGCACAGCGTGCTGAACGCGCGCTACCACGAGCAGGAAGCCCTGATCGTCGCCGACGCGGGCGTCCCCGGCGCGGTGACCATCGCCACCAACATGGCCGGCCGCGGCACCGACATCCAGCTCGGCGGCAACGTCGAGATGCACCTGGCCAAGTGGCGCCAGCAGCAGATCGGTCTGGGTATCGAGCCCAGCGCCGAGGACGAGGCCGAGGAAAAGGCCACCTTCGAGGCCCAGATCGCCGAGGCCAAGGCCAAGGCCCTCGAGGCCGGCGGCCTGTACGTGCTGGGCACCGAGCGCCACGAAAGCCGCCGCATCGACAACCAGCTGCGCGGCCGGACCGGCCGTCAGGGCGACCCCGGCAAGTCGAAGTTCTTCCTCTGCTGCGAGGACGACCTGCTGCGCATCTTTGCCGGCGACCGGCTGGACGCGATCATGCGCTCCTTCGGCGTGCAGGAAGGCGAGGCGATCACCCACAAGTGGCTGAATGGCGCCATCGCCACGGCCCAGAAGCGCGTCGAGCAGCGGAACTACGAGATCCGCAAGAACCTGCTCAAGTACGACGACGTCATCAACGACCAGCGCAAGGCCATCTTCGAACAGCGCCAGGAGTTCATGGTCGCCACCGACGTCTCGGAGATCGTCTCCGAGATGCGCCGCGACGCCATCGAAGAGCTGATCGACCGTCACCTGCCGCCCAAGGCCTACGCCGAGCAGTGGGACGTCGAGGGGCTGACCGAGCGCTGCCGCGCCGTCCTCGGCCTTGACCTGCCGATCGCCGACTGGGCGGCCGAGGAAGGCATCGCCAACGAGGAAATCCTCGAGCGCGTGCAGGCCGCCGCCGAGACCCGCGCCGCCGAGCGCGAGCAGATCCTGTCGTCGGAGCAGACCCGGTCGGTCGAGAAGACCTTCCTGCTGCAGATGATCGACATGCTGTGGCGCGAGCATCTGCAGCACCTGGACCACCTGCGCAACGTCATCGGCCTGCGCGGCTATGGCCAGCGCGACCCGCTGAACGAGTTCAAGACTGAAGCCTTCTCCCTGTTCGAGAAGCTGCTGGCCGACCTGCGCATCCAGGTCACCCGCTGGCTGATGACGGTCGAGTTCCAGTTCACCGAGCCGGAGCCCGAGCCGCTGGCCGGCCTGACTGAGATCCACATGGATCCGATGACCGGCGAGAACGAGCGGGCGCTGGCCTTCAGTGAGCCGGGCGAGGGCATGGACGCCCAGCAGCGCGCCGCGATGCCGGTTTCGGCCCTGCCGGAAGGCTGGGATCGCACGCCGCGCAACGCCCCCTGCCCCTGTGGCTCGGGCCGCAAGTTCAAGCACTGCCACGGCTCGCTGATCTGATCCGCGTCAACACCCGGCGGCTGGCGGACTTCGCGCCCGGCGCCCGCCCGCCCCGGGCCGTGGAAAGCGCCGCCGCCCGGGCCCTGCAGGCCGAGCTTGAGGCGGGCGAGCCCGCGCCGCTCGCCTCGCGCAGCCATGGCCGGGGCCTAGTCGCGGCCGCCATCGCCAGGCCGCCGGTCACCTGCCTGGGCGTCGACGTCGAGTGGATCGACCCCCGTCGCCGCATGGACGACATCGCCGGCCACTACCTCGGCGAGACCGTGAGCGGCATCGATCCCGAGACCTTCTTCCGCGGCTGGACCTTCGGCGAGGCCTGGTTCAAGGCCTTCGGCCGCGATCCCTCCCCCGACCTCATCCGCGCCGCCGGGACCAACCGGTCGGCCGAACCGCTGTTCCTGACCGGCGCCTGGCTGGTCCAGAGCCTGCCGGAGCCGGGGTTCGTGATGAGCCTCGTCTGGCGCGACTTTCCGCGCAGGCCAGCGACCGGAAGCGACGTCGAGGGTGGTGGCGCCCCGGGTCGGGCTCGAACCGACACTCCTTGCGGAACCGGATTTTGAAGCCGAGTGCTCGTCATTGAACAACTCAGACGTCGGCGCACCAATTGCACTTTCTTACCAACGCCTCGCACTTAATTCACGCGATTTGACGCGCCCCGCAAAATTCTCCGTGCATTACCTTCTCAACGAGAAATCAATAAAAAGCGCAATCACCCAAACCATGGATGAGAGCATCATGAAAATAAATACCCCTGCCCTGATCGCTGCTTGTCTAGAAAAAAGGGCAGCCACCACAATGTTTGCCACAAAACACACCACAAGTATCGGCAGGCACACCAGTATCCAAAATATGCCCGCACCGGGGGAGAGGGGCAAATTCAACCCTCGCTCTTCGACGGGAATCCATGTTCTCGAATACATCAAGAAAAATATGGCAATAAATACAATGTTCAGAGTCGCCCATGCTGCCATTTTTACCCTAGACATGCGAGCTCCTACTTCCTGCACGAGAACTTTCCATCGCCTTTTGAGGCATCTCGAGCAGCGATCCAACCGGCCATCCAATGGTGTCGTTGATCTAGGTCTCCGTGATTTTGAGTCTGGCGCGACTAGGAGCCCGGCGCCGCCGGCGCCCTGCGGAACGGCTTGATGAGCAACCGGACCGGCGCCTGCAGGATGAGCCCCAGGTGCATCAGGCTGATCCGGACGTTGTCGGCCAGCATGGCGAAGTTCGAGGTGTTGTCGGGCGGGTAGACCACCTGCACCGGCACGTTCACCACTGGCGTGCGCCGCCAGTGCAGCTGGACCAGGATCTCGGTGTCGAACTGCATGCGCGGACCGATATGCTCGCGCCCGATCATCGCCAGCGTCGGCGCCAGCGGATAGAGGCGGAAGCCGCACATGCTGTCGGCGATCTCCAGGCTGGCGGTCTCCACCCAGACCCAGAAGTGGGTGATATAGCGGCCGAACTTGCGGGCGGCCGGCACCGTATCGTCATAGACCGCCGCGCCGGCGATCACCGCCGCAGGGTTGGCCCGCGCCAGCTCCAGGAACCGCGCCGCCTGGGCCGGCTCGTGCTGGCCGTCGGCGTCGATCTGCAGCGCATGGGTGAAACCCGCCTGGCCGGCCAGGCGAAACCCGTCCATCACCGCCGCGCCCTTGCCGCCGTTGACCGGCCGGCGGTGGACGGTCACGCCGCCCTCGGGATCATGGAAGGCGGCCAGCCCCGACCGCGCCGGCTCGACATTGCCGTCATCGATGATGAACACCGGCAGGTCGAGCGCCCGCAGGCCGGCGATCACCGGGCCCAGCCGCAGATAATGGTTGTAGGCGGGAATCACCGCGCACGGACGAAAGCTCATGAACGCCCCTGTGCCAGAGCCGGGCGGCGATTTCACCTGCGCGGGATGAATGCGGGCCCTGGCGTCCGGAGCCGCCGGCCCCGGACGCGCCCCGAGGTCGCCCTAGCGGACGACGGCGACCGTGCCGACCAGCGCCACGCCGGCCATGATGCCGCCGGCGCCGCAGGCGTAGGTCTCGGTGCTGGTGGTCAGGTTCGACTTGTAGTTCGACTGGATGTTGACCACGGCGTTGCCGCCGCGCGCCTTGGCGTCCTCGCCGATGGCGATCAGGGCGCTCAGCATGGCCCATTCGCAGGCCGTCTTATCGCTCTTCTTGAACGAGCTGGTCTTCTTGTTGGTCTTGGTCTCGCCCAGGGTGCGCGACACGGCCGCGCGCTGGCTGCCGAAGTAGTAGCGAACGCCCTCCGGGAGCTTGTCCTTGTACTCGGGATTGTTCAGCACGTCGGCGATCGGGAAGTTGATCACCTCGTCGCGGCCCTTGGCGTCGGCCGCCGGGGCGGGCGGCAGGGCGGAGAGGGCGAGCGCCAGGGTGAGCGGCGCGGCCAGGACGGCGAACTTGAACTGCATGATGGACCCCATGGTCTGAAAGCTGTCGACCCGCGTCCCCCGCGAGCCCGTGGCGAGAATACACCAGCACCTGCGCGACTCAACGTGGACGCGCCCCCCTTGCTTGGTTTAGGGAGACCGCCTCCGGCGGGTGGGCCGGCTGTGGCGTTCGGGGGAACTGTACAGAGATGGCGGCGGCCTGGGCGACAACGGCCGAGCGGGGGGCCTTCGCGGGCCTGTGGACGCTGGCGGTGATCTACCGCCTCCTGGGCCGCACCCTCTGCGTCGCGGTCATGGCGCCGGTCGTCTTCTACTTCTACCTCACCGGCCGCAGCCAGCGCGAGGCGTCGCTGGACTATCTGCGGCGGGTCAAGGCGGCCGGGGCGGAGGTCGACACCGGCTGGTGGGCCGGCCTGAGGCACGCGATGACCTTCGCCGGCGGGGCGCTGGACAGGTTCGCCGGCTGGCTGGGCGACATCGGGCCGGACCAGGTCGACGGCCTCGACGATCCCGAATTCAACGCCGCCCGCGCCGACCGGCGCGGGGCGGTGGTCTTCTCGGCCCACCTGGGCGCGCCGGAGGTGATGCGCGCCATCGCCACCCTGGGCGACCGGCGCGGGGTCTCGATCCTGGCCCACAGCGCCAACGCCGCCAAGTTCGGCGAACTGATGAGCCGCATGGCGCCGAAGTCGACCGTCCGCGTCATCGAGGTGACGGACATGGGCGTGGGCGCGGCCATGCGGATCTCCTCCGCCATCGAGGCCGGGGACTGGGCGGTGATCCTGGCCGACCGCATCGCGCCCGGCGGCGCCAGCCCGACCGTCAAGGCGCCCTTCCTCGGCGAGGAAGCCAATTTTCCCGCCGGACCGCTGATCCTGGCGTCGGCCCTGAAATGCCCCGTCTACACCCTGTTCTCGGTGCGGCGCGGCGGCAGATACCGCGTCATATTGCGCAAGTTCCGTGAACGGCTTGATTTTCCGCGCAAGGACCGCGAAGCAACACTTCGGGGCGCGGCCGCCGACTATGCGGCCCGGCTGGAGGAGCAGGTCATCGCCAACCCGTTCCAATGGTTCAATTTTTATGATTTCTGGCGTGCGTAGGGGTGGGGAATGGACGGCGTGAGCGACGGCGACCTTAAAGGCTCATCGGGGATCGTGGCGTTTGGCGCGACGGATCTGTCGATCGAGGATGTCTGGGCGATCTCCAACCGGCAGGTCGAGTGCCGCCTGTCCGATGACCCGGCGGTCATCGAGCGCATCGCCAACTCCGCCCGCATCGTCGAGACCACCCTGGCCCGCGACGGCGTCATCTACGGCGTCACCACCGGCTACGGCGACAGCGTCACCCGCGGCGTGCCCAACCCGCTGGTCGCCGAACTGCCGCTGCACCTGACCCGCTTCCACGGCTGTGGCCTCGGCCGCATCCTCGATCCCCAGGAAACCCGCGCGGTGATGGCCGTGCGCCTGACGACCCTGATGCGCGGCTGGTCCGGCGTCAGCCTCGATCTGGTGCGGCTGCTGGCCGACATGATCCGGCTCGACATCCTGCCGCAGATCCCGGCCGAGGGCTCGGTCGGCGCCAGCGGCGACCTCACCCCGCTCAGCTACATCGCCGGCGCCCTCGCCGGCGAGCGCGACGTCCTCTACCAGGGCCAGGTGATGAGCGCCGCCGAGGCCTTCGCCAAGGCCGGCCTGACTCCCATCCGGCTCAAGCCCAAGGAAGGGCTGGCGGTCATGAACGGCACCTCGGTGATGACCGGGCTCGCCGCCCTGGCCTACCACCGCGCCGAACAGCTCTCGCGCCTCTGCTGCCGCCTGACCTCGATGGCCAGCCTGGCCCTGCTGGGCAACCCCGCCCACTTCGACGAGCGGCTGATGAGCGCCAAGCCGCACCCCGGCCAGATGCGCGTCGGCGCCCGCATCCGCGCCGACCTGGCCGAGTTCGCCCGCCTGCACACCCCCACCCGGCTCCAGGACCGCTATTCGATCCGCTGCGCCCCGCACGTCATCGGCGTGCTCGAGGACATGCTGGCCACCTTCCGGGGCCTGATCGAGACCGAACTGAACAGCGCCAACGACAACCCGCTGTTCGATCCCGAGGACGGCCGCACCCTGCACGGCGGCCACTTCTACGGCGGCCATGTCTGCTTTGCGATGGACGGGCTGAAGACCCTGGTCGCCAACCTGGCCGACCTGATGGACCGCCAGCTCGCCCTGCTGGTCGACACCCGCTACAACAACGGCCTGCCCTCCAACCTGTCCGGCGCCACCGGCGACCGCGCCCCGATCAACCATGGCCTCAAGGCCGTGCAGATCGGCGTCTCCGCCTGGACCGCCGAGGCGCTGAAGCTGACCATGCCGGCGTCGGTGTTCAGCCGTTCGACCGAGTGCCACAACCAGGACAAGGTCTCGATGGGCACCATCGGCGCCCGCGACGCCCTGCGGGTGATCGAGCTGACCGAACAGGTCGCCGCCGCCCACATCATCGCCTGCGTCCAGGCCGTCCGGCTTCGCCTGCGCGACGGCGGCCTCAAGGAAGCCGAGCTCGGCCAGCGGGTCGGCGGCTTCCTGGCGGCGGCCGGCGAGGCGGCGCCCTTCATCGACGAGGACGCCCCCCTCGAAAAGCCGCTGCGGGCGCTCTGCGCCGGCCTGGCGGCGGGCCGCTGGTCGGACCTGCTGGGCGAGCCCTGATGAAGGCTGTCGTCAGCGCCACCGTGCGCACCGAGGCCCAGTTCTACGACCTCGACCCGATGAACATCGTCTGGCACGGCAACTATCCCCGCTTCATGGAGCTGGGCCGGGTCGCCGTGCTCGACAGGATCGGCTACGGCTACGAGGAGATGGTGGCGTCCGGCTATGGCTGGCCGATCATCGACATGCGCTTCCGCTACGCCCGGCCCATCAAGCTGCACCGGCCCTTCGACATTCGCGCGGGAATTGTCGAGTGGGAGAACCGCCTCAAAATCGACTATGAATTCCGCGACGCCGAGACCGGCGAGCGACTGAACCGCTGTTCCAGCGTCCAGGTCGCCGTCGATATCAAGACGGAGACGATGCTGTGGGAATCCCCGCCAATCCTGCGCGAAAAGCTGGCGCCCTTCTTGTCGCCCTCGGCCTGATCGCCGGCGCGCCGACCCTGGCGCGGGCCAAGTGCGCCGACCCCTATGCGCTGCGCGCCGAAACCGGCCGGTTCGACTTCATCCAGACCCGCCGCATGGCCTCGATGAAGACCCCGCTGGTCTCCAGGGGCGTGGCCGAGGTCAAGCCCGGCCGCGTCGACTGGCGCGTCGTCGATCCGGTCGACGTGCTCCTGACCATCACGCCCGGCCGCATCACCCAGTCGGTCCAGGGCGGCAAGGCCCAGGCGGTCGGCCCGGCCTCGGCCGATCCCTTCCTGCGCAGCTCCGGCCTGTTCGAGATGCTCACCGGGGACTTCAACGCCCTGCGCCGCTACTACACCGTCGCCGGCGGCCCTCGCGCGCCGGGCGCGCCCTGGAAGCTGACCCTCAAGCCCAAGGACGCCAATCTCGGACGCTTCCTGTCGACCATCGAGATTTCCGGCTGCAACCGGGCCGAAGGCGTGCTGATCCGCCAGGGCAACGGCGACACCATCGCTATCGAGATGTCGGCCATCCGCAAGGCCTGACGCGGTCCGGGGGGACGGGGAAGTGTTGCAGCGTTTCGGACTGGCCGGCCTCTACCTCGCCGCCTGCCTGGCGGCGGCGGCCTTCATCGCCTGGCGAATGCTCGGCGGCGGCGCGCTTGATACCGACATCCAGAGCCTGCTGCCGGCGGGCGCGCTCAAGCCCCCCGTGCGCGAAGCCATGGTCCAGGCCGGCGCCGCGGCGTCCAGCCGGGTCGCCATGCTGGTCTCGGCCGACGACCCGGACACCGCACGCACGGCCGCCGATGTCCTGGTCCGCCGCCTGAACGCCAGCGGCGTCTTCGCCGACGTCGCGGCCGATGGCGAACAGACCGCTCGCTGGATGTTCGCCGGCCGCAACCAGCTTCTCTGCGAGCCCCCGGTCGACTTCACCCCCGCTACGGCGGAGAGCGTCGTCCAGCAGTCCCTGGCCCAGATCTATTCGCCCGCCGGGCCGGTCACCGGCGATCTTCTCAAGCGCGACCCGTTCCTGCTGACCATGCGCCTGACCGGCTGCCTGCTGCCGGCGACGGGGTTCGGCGCCGCCTCGATGGACGGCTCGATCCTCATCAGCGGCCGCCTGACGACCTCGGCCTACAGGCTCGACACGCAAGGGACCTTCATCGGCATCGTCGAGGCCTGGACACAGGAATACGCCCCGCGCGGGGTAAGGCTCGACCGCGCGGGCGCCGCCTTCCACGCCGACGACGGCGCCCGCCACGCCCGCAAGGACATCTCGACCGTCGGCGTGGCCAGCACGGTCGGCATCATCCTGCTGCTCCTGTTCGTCTTCCGGCGGCCCCGTGTCCTGCCGCTGACCCTGATGGTGATCGGCGCCGGCTACCTGGGCTCGATCGCCGCCGTGCTGGCGGTCTTCCCGGCGGTCCACATGCTGACCTTCGTGTTCGGCGCGGCCTTCGTCGGCATCACCGCCGACTACGCCATCTACTACCTGACCACCGGCCCGATGACCGGCTGGGGCTCGCTGGCCGAGCGGCGAGGGCTGATCTTCCGTCCGGTCACCGCCTGCATGGTCACCTCCGCCATCGGCTTCGGGTGCCTGGGACTGTTCGGCGTGCCGCTGTTCCAGCAGATCGCCGTGTTCGCGGCCGGCGGACTGGTCTCGGCCTGGGCCTGCGCCTTCCTCGTGGCGCCTCTGCTCGACCCGCAGCTTTCGGTGGAACGGGCCGGGCGGCTGACCGACCACTGGAACCGCCTGCAGACGGGTCTGGCCCGCGCGCGCTGGACCCGCATCACCCTCGCCCTGTTCTTCGCCGTCTTCGCCGTCGGGGCGGTCGTCGCCGCCACCCGCTTCGCCGTGCTCGACGATGTGCGCAAGTTCCAGCCTCGCTCGGCCCAGCTGATGGTCGAGGAACAGCGCGTGCGCGACGCCGCCGGCATCGGCTTCTCGCCCAACTTCCTGCTCACCTGGGGTCCCGACGCAGACGCCGCCCGTCGCCGCGAAGCCCATGTGCTCCGGGCCCTGCCGCCGGAGACAGCCGCCAGCCTGCTGGCGGTCAGCCGGCTGGACCCGCCGGCCGCCGAGCGGGCGGCGGCCGAGGCCGCGATCCGCCAGACCCTGATCGGTCCCCGGCTGGCCGAGCGCGCCGCCCTGCTTGGCATGGACCCCGGCGAGATGGAGCCCTTCTGGGTTCCGGCGGGCGACATCGGGCGACCGGACTGGCTCGAGGCTCTGACCGGCCAGACGGGCAGCCTGCACTTCCTCATCGCCCCGGTCCCCGAGGAAGCGACCCCGGCCGTGATCGCCGCCGTCGCCGGCGCGAACGACGCCGCCTACATCAACCCCGCGGACGCCTACGGTCAGGCGTTCGCCGCCTATCGCCAGACAGCCACCCTGGCGGTGATCGCCGCCTTCGTCGCGGTCGGCCTGGTCCTGCTGGTGATGTACCGCTCCGCCTCGGCGCTCGGCATCCTGGTGGCGCCGGCCCTTGGCGTCGCAGGCGGGGTCGTCGCGGCCCTGGCGCTCGGCCAGCCGCTGTCCTTCTTCTCGATGATGGGCGCCTTCGTGGTGGTCGGCACGGGCGCCGACTACTCGATCCTGCGCTACGAAGCGGCGCGCGGCGGGCGCTCGCCCCTGGCCGGCCTGCCCATCCTCATCACCGCCCTTACGGCGATCCTCTCTATGGGGCTTCTCAGCCTCAGTTCGACCTATCCGGTGCGCGCCTTCGGTATTGCCGTTGCAGCCGGTCTCGCCATCTCTTACGCATTGTCGTCAGTAGCCGCATGGTTTGGGGGAAGGGACAGTCATGTCCGACAAGGTTGATGTCGTAATCATCGGGGCCGGTCCGTCCGGCGCCGCCGCGGCGGCCTTCCTGCGCAAGAAGGGCCGCACCGTAGAGGTCATCGAGAAGACCCATTTTCCGCGCTTCTCGATCGGCGAGAGCCTGCTGGCCCAGTCGGTCGCCATTCTCGATGACGCGGGCCTGCTGCCCTACGTCGAGGCCGGCGGCTTCCAGTTCAAGAACGGCGCGGCCTTCCAGTACAAGGACGAGTACAAGTCCATCTACTTCCCCGAGAAGTCGGCGCCGGGTCCCGGCACGACCTACCAGGTGCTGCGCTCCAAGTTCGACAAGATCCTCGCTGACGGCGCCGCCGAGATGGGCGCCAAGGTCGTCTACGGCGAGGAGGTCACCGCCTTCGAAAGCGACGAGGACGGCGTCCGGCTGACGGTCAGGAACGAGGCCGGCGATGTTCGCACCATCGAGGCCCGCTTCTGCCTCGACGGCAGCGGCTTCGGCCGCACCCTGAGCCGGCTGCTGGACCTTGAGGAGCCCTCCAACTTCCCGGCCCGCCAGGGCGTCTTCTGCCAGGTCGTCGACAACATCGACGACCCCACCTTCGACCGCGACAAGATCCTGGTGTCGATCCATCCGGAGAACCGCGAGGTCTGGTACTGGCTGATCCCGCTGGCCGACGGCATCACCTCGATGGGTGTGGTCGGCTCGCCCGAGTTCATCCAGGCCGCCGGCGCCAACGAGCAGGAGCGCCTCGACAACCTGGTCGCCCAGGCCAGCCGCATGTCCGAGGTGCTGAAGAACCGCCAGCCCCATCGCGCCGCCGGCACGATCCACGGCTACGCCTGCAGCGTGAAGAGCCTCTATGGCCCCAGCTACGCCCTGCTTGGCAACGCCGCCGAGTTCCTCGACCCGGTGTTCAGCTCCGGCGTGACCATCGCGCTGAAGTCGGCGCAGCTCGCCACCGACCTGGTCGACCGCCAGCTCAACGGCGAAACGGTGGACTGGCAGAAGGACTTCTCCGACGAGCTGTACGTCGGCATCGAGACGTTCCGGGCCTGCGTCGCCACCTGGTACGACCAGCGCCTGCAGCGGATCATCTTCAACAAGCCTGAAGAGGCCAACGACATCGTCCGCTACCTGACTTCGGTCCTTGCGGGCTATGCCTGGGATCGCGAGAACCCCATCGTGCGCGAGCCGATGCGTTACCTCCAGACGGTGGATCGCTACCTGACCACCATGGCGGCGTGATCCGCCGCCTCGCCGCCGTGGCGGCCGTCGGCGCCCTTCTCGGAGGCTGCGCCACGGCGCCCCCCGGACCGCCGCCGCCGCCCGGTGTCGCGGCGATCGCGCGTGGGCCCGTCTACCTCACCCTGCCCCGGCCGCCGGCCTTCCCGACCGAGCAGGAGTTCGCCCAGTCGATCGTCGCCGACTACGGCCCGCGCAAGATCGCCTTCGACGCCCTGGTCAGCCTCGGGCCTGACCGGGTGACAGTGATCGTGACCGCGCCGGCGGGGCCGCGCCTGGCCCAGATCGACTGGACCGCCGAGGGCGTGCGCACGGCCATGGATGGTCCGGCGCCGCCCGGCTTCCGGGCCGAGAATGTGCTGGCCGACCTGGTCGTCGCCCGCTGGCCCAAGCCGCTGCTGGAACAGGCGCTGGGTGGACGGCTGGAGGTCTGGGACTATCAGGACGGCCGCCGCAAGCTGGTCCGCGACAAGGCCGAGACCATTATCGAGGTCAGCCCGCCGACCACCGATGCCAGCGGCGCCGAGCGGCGGACGCTGACCAACTACCATTTCGACTACAGCCTCACGATCATCACCCGGGGCGGCGGCGGATCGTGACCCGTCCTGTCTTCATCCAGCGTCACGCCGTGTCCTGCGCGCTCGGCGCCACGACCGCCGAGGTGTCGGCAGCCCTGCTGGGCGCCGCGCCGCCGACGGTTTCGGGACGCTGGCGCCTGGCGGACGGCCGCGAGGTTCCGGTCGGCGCCCTGCGCTTCGACCTGCCTGCGTCCGATCCGGCCGATCCGGCCCGCCACAGCCGCACCAACCGCCTGCTGGAGCATGTGCTGGCGGAGATCGCCGGCGACGTCGCCGCGGTAATCGACCGGTTCGGCGCCGACCGGGTCGGGGTGGTCCTGGGCACCAGCACCTCCGGCGTCGGGGAAAGCACCCAGGCCCTGCGCCGCCGCCTGGCCGGCGAGCCCTGGCCGGACAACTATCATTTCGACATCCAGGAACTGAACGACCCGGTCGCCGCCGCCCGCGCGCTCACCGGGGCCGCCGGTCCCGCCTACGCCGTCTCCACCGCCTGCACCTCGGGAGCCAAGGCCATCGCCGCCGGCGCGCGCCTGATCCAGGCCGGGCTGGCCGACGCGGTCCTCTGCGGCGGGCTGGACAGCCTCTGCGAGCTGACCCTCAACGGCTTCGGCGCGCTGGAGGCCCTGTCGGACGAGCTGTCCAATCCCTTCAGCGTCAATCGCAAGGGCATCAACATCGGCGAGGGCGCGGCCCTGTTCCTGCTGACCACCGAGGAAGGCCCCTGGCGGGTCGCCGGCTGGGGCGAGAGCAGCGACGCCCACCACATCAGCGCCCCTGACCCCAGCGGCGCCGGCGCCGAGGCCGCCGCCCGCAAGGCGCTGGCCATGGCCGGGCTGTCCCCGCCGGACATCGGCTACATCCACCTGCATGGCACCGGGACGGTCCTCAACGACCGCATGGAAGCCGGCGCGGTCCACCGGGTGTTCGGCGCGGATACGCCCTGCAGCTCGACCAAGCCGCTGACCGGCCACACCCTCGGGGCGGCCGGGGCCGTGCAGGCCAGCTTCTGCCTGATGGCCTTCGAGGCCGGCCTGCTGCCGCCGCACATCTGGGACGGCCAGGCCGATCCCGAACTGGAGCCGGTGCGGCTGGCGGCGCCGGGCGACCGGGCGGACGGGCTTCGCCACACCCTGTCGGCCAGCTATGCTTTCGGCGGCAACAACGCCGCCCTCGTTCTCGCCCGCGCCTGATCCTTCATGACCGTCTATCCGCCCGTCGAAGAGCTGATCCCCCACCGCATGCCGATGCGGCTCGTCGACGAGATCGTCGGCGAGGACGAGGGGCTGGTCCGCTGCACCCACAGGATCGGCGAGGACCACCTGTTCATGATCCCGGGCAAGGGCGTGCCGGTCTACGCCGCCTTCGAGATGATGGCCCAGGCCATCTGCGCCCATGACGGCCTCAACCGCAGGCGCGCGGGCAAGGCGCCGACCCTGGGCTTCCTGCTGGGCTGCCGCCGCTATGACGCCCGCCGCGAATTCATCCAGCCCGGCGAGACGGTGACCCTGGAAAGCCGCCAGCTGCTCGAAGGCGAGACCGCCAGCTTCGAGGCCCGCGTGCTGGACCAGGACGAAGGCCTGATCGCCGCCGCCACCGTCAATGTCTTCCAGCCCGAAGACCTTGCCGCCTTCCTGAACGGAGACCGCCCCCGATGAGCGCCGAGCGCAACGCCAAACGCCCGATCCTCGTCACCGGCGCCTCCAAGGGCATCGGCAAGGCCAGCGCCATCCGCCTGGGCCAGGCCGGCCATCCCGTCACCGTCCACTACGGCGGCGACCGCGCCGGGGCCGAGGACACCGCCGAGCAGATCCGCGCCGCCGGCGCCGAGGCCGATCTCATCAGCTTCAACGTCGCCGACCGGGCCGAGACCCTGGCGGCGCTGGAGCAGCGGCTGGCCGACAAGGGTCCGTTCTGGGGCGTGCTGCTCAGCGCCGGGATCACCCGCGACAACGCCTTTCCCGCCATCCCGGGCGAGGACTGGGACGCGGTCCTGCGGACCAACCTCGACGGCTTCTACAACGTCATCCATCCGCTGGTGATGCCGATGATCCGCCGGCGCGACGGCGGCCGCATCATCGCCCTGTCCAGCGTCTCGGGCGTCATGGGCAACCGCGGCCAGGTCAACTACAGCGCCGCAAAGGCCGGCGTCATCGGGGCGGTGAAGGCCCTCGCCATGGAGCTGGCCAGCCGCAAGATCTGCGTAAACGCCGTGGCGCCCGGCCTGATCGACACCGGGATGATCGAGGACGTGCGTCCCGAGGTGCTCGGCGCCATCCCGATGGGCCGCGTCGGCCGGGTCGACGAGGTCAGCGCCTTGAATGCATTTCTCTTTTCGGAGGAAGCCGGTTACATCACCCGTCAGGTTATCGGGGTGAACGGGGGGTTGGTGTGATGCGTAGAGTCGTGGTGACCGGCATGGCCGGCATCACCTCCATGGGCAGGGACTGGTCGGAGATTTCCGGCCGGATGCGGGCTGGCGAGACCGGCATTCGCTACATGCCCGAGTGGGAGCGCCTCACCGACATGGGAATCAAGGTCGCCGGCGGGGCAGACTGGTTCGAGCACGAGGGCCATTTCCCCCGCCAGGCCATGCGCTCCATGGGCCGCGTGTCGGTCATGAGCGTCGACGCCGCCGACCGCGCCCTGCAGATGGCCGGCCTCAAGGACGATCCGATCCTGCGCACCGGCCGGGTGGGCGTGGCCGCCGGCTCGTCCTACGGCTCGACGCCGCCGACCATCGACTTCGCCAACTTCGTCCAGACCGGCAAGGCCGGCAAGCTGAACGCCACCAGCTACATCCGGATGATGAGCCACACCGCCCCGGTGAACGTCAGCGTCTATTTCGGCCTCAAGGGGCGGGTCATCACCACCTCCAGCGCCTGCGTATCCGGCTCGCAGGGCATCGGCTACAGCGCCGAGACCATCCAGGCCGGCAAGGCCGACATCATGCTGGCCGGCGGCGCCGAGGAGCTCTGCCCGACCATGGCCATGGTCTTCGACCGCCTCTACGCCACCAGCAAGATCAACGACTCCACCGCCAGCCGCCCGTTCGACGCCAGCCGCGACGGCCTGGTCACCGGCGAGGGCGCCGCCTTCCTGGTGCTGGAGGAGCGCGAGCACGCCCTGGCCCGCGGGGCCACGATCCTGGCCGAGATCAAGGGCTTCGCCACCAACGCCGATGGCGCCCACATCTCCCATCCCGACGGCGACGTGCAGGCGGTGGTGATGCGCCAGGCGCTCGAGGATGCGGGCATCCAGCCCTCCGACCTGGCCTTCATCAACGGCCACGGCACCGCCACGGTCGCCGGCGACACCTCCGAGGCCCAGGCCACCCACGAGGTCTACGGCGGCGAGATCCCGTTCCACACCCTCAAGGGCCACTTCGGCCATACGCTGGGCGCCTGCGGGGCGATCGAGGCCTGGCTGGGCATCGAGATGCTGACCGAGGGCTGGGCCGCGCCGATCGCCAACTTCCGCGAACGCGACAGCCGCTGCGCGCCGCTGGACTTCATCGACGGCGATGGCCGCAAGATCGGCGGCGACTTCTTCGCCAGCAACAACTTCGCCTTCGGCGGCATCAACACCTCGCTGATCATCGGCCGAGCCTGACATGATCGATCCTGTCGCCTTCGTGCTGGCGGCCCTGACCCTGCTGGCGACGCCCGGACCGACCAACACCCTGCTGGCCATGTCCGGCGCCTCGGCGGGGCTGCGGCGCTCGCTGCGACTGCTGGGCGCGGAGCTGGGCGGCTACGCCCTGTCGATCCTCACCCTCGGCCTGCTGCTCGGCCCGCTGGTCCGTTCCAGCCCGGTCTTCGCCATCAGCCTCAAGGCGGCCTGCGCCCTCTACCTCGTCTGGCTGGCCATCAAGCTCTGGCGCGAGGGCGGTTCGGCCCTTGTCAGCGTCGAGCCGGTCCGGTTCCGCCGCGTCTTCACCACCACCCTGCTGAACCCCAAGGGCGTGATCTTCGCCTTCCTCATCGTGCCGCACCTGGCTGACGGCCATCCGCTGCTGGCCCTGCCCTATCTCGGCGTCCTGGGCTGCCTGATCCTGCTGGTCGGCGGAGGATGGATCGCGCTCGGCGCCGCCCTGCGCAAGGGCAGCGGCGGCCGCGTAACCGGCGGCCTCGTCCGCCGCGCCGGCGCGCTCGCCCTGGCCGTGTTCGCCATTGTCCTGGGCCAGTCGGCCTGGTCCAGCGCCTCGGCCATGGCTGCGGCGCTCTAGCCCCCGATCACGCCGGCGGCCGTCTCCTCGCCGCCGCCCCGGTGGGCCCAGCGGAAGGTCAGCCGTCCTCGCTCGCGGTCCGCCTGCAGCGACAGGTCCAGCGCATCGCCCGGCCGCACCAGGTCCTTGAACTTCACCCGGTTCATCACCGAGCTCGACGGCGAAAAGCCCAGCAGTTCGCCGGCCAGCAGCACCGCCATATGCACCTGGCTGATCCCCGGCAGGATCTTCTGCTCGGGGAAATGGCCCTCGAACCAGACGAGGTCGGGCTCGATCCGCGCCACCAGCTGCACGGCGTCCGCCGACCGCTCGACGATCTCGAACGGCGGCAGGCGCGGGTCGGTCGGGGCTTCGAACTGGGCGCGCAGGTCGCTGATCCTTCTCTTTCCCTGGCTGTCGGTCGGCATCGCCGCCACGAACCGCCAGTGCTTGGGCCGCTCGATCGGCTCCAGCCGCTCGGCGAGGGCCGCGCGAAGATGCCTTCCCATGCGGAAGGCGCCAACCCCGTCCAGACGCGCCGCGCCCGCCTGTGTCAGCACGACCACGGCCGCCAGCCCGCCCTTGCGCTCCGGCAGGGTCAGCGCCGCCGCCGTCTCGACCTCGTCCAGCGCGGCCAGCGCCTCCTCGACGCGGGTCATCGACACCCGCTTGCCGTCGATCTTCTCCATCCGGTCGGCCCGGCCCAGCAGGCGGAAGCGGCCGTCGGACAGCCGCTCGATCCGGTCGCCCATGGCGAACGCCTCGCCCGCCGGCAGATAGGGCGAACGCACCAGCAGCGTCCCGTCCTCGGCCTGGTCGATGCCGATGACCTCGAACGGGGTCCAGGGCTCGTTCTCCGCCCGCTGGCGACGCCAGGCGACCCCGCCGGTCTCGGTGCTGCCCAGCACCTCGGTCGCCGGCAGGCCGATCGCCGCCACGCAGGCCAGCGCCGCCGGCGTCGGCAGAAGCTGGCCCGAAGAGAAGATCAGGTCCGGCGCCTGCGCCCTCAGGTCCATGGCCGGCGGCAGCCGCGTCAGGTGCGCGGGACTGGAGATCAGCGTCACCCCGGCGCCCAGCCGCCCCTCCAGCTCCTCCCAGTAGTCCACCGCCCGGTCCGCCGAGACCCGCCCCGCCATCACCGGCCAGACGACGCGGTAGATCAGCCCGTAGATATGCTGGTGCGACACCGTCGCCTCGACCCGCCCGGCCTCGGTCCCGAACGCCGCCTCCAGCACCCGCGCCTCGGTCTCCAGCTGCGACAGCGTCCGCTCGATCCGCTTGGGAACCCCCGTCGATCCGGAGGTGAAGAAGGTCAGGGCGACATCGCCCGCCGCCGCCGCGACCGTCCCCTCCGCCGCCTCGGCCAGGGCCATGGCGCGATCGTCGATCAGCGGCGCCGCCGCCCCGCCGACCTCTTCCAGATAGGCTGGCTGGGTATGGGCCGGCAGGGCCAGGCCCCGTCCCCGCGCCGCCGCCGCCAGCAGCGCCGCCGCGAACAGCGCCGCCGATGTGGTGTGCAGGAAGACCGGCCCCTCGCCCTCGCCCAGCCGCCCGGCGATCCGCTCCGCCGTCGCCCGCAGCCGGCCGGCCGTGATCGTTCCGCCGGGCGCGGTGAACAGCGGCTGGTCCGCCGGCGCGGCCAGCAGGGTCTCGATGAAGCCCTTCACGCCTGCCTCGCCCGCACCCGCCGCCGCACCAGCCACTCGACCCCCGCCAGCAGGCCCATCAGCAGATAGGCCAGGAACCCGTTGTACAGCGTCCAGACCTCCATCGAGGCGAACAGCGCCGTCCACAGCGCCGCCGCCCCGTTGAGCACGAAGAACAGGCACCAGGCGATGGTCACCTTGCGGGTGTAGCGCACGCCCGCCTCCGGCAGGTCCGGCTCGGCGATCCGCGCCAGCCGCTCGACCATGCTCGGCCCCCGCACCAGGCTGGCCCCGAAGGCCGCCAGGAAGGCCAGGTTCATGAACACCGGATACAGCCGCACCGACAGGTCCCGGTCGATCAGCAAGCCCGCCCCCATCGCCACCGCCACCGCCATCGGCGCCAGCACCAGCGCCAGCGGCATCCCCTTGCCGAAGCCGAACAGGGTGCGCGCCACCAGCAGCAGGCACAGCACGCCGACCACCACAACGGGGCCGACGGTCCGCACCGCCATCAGGGCGATCAGCGGATAGAGAAGGGTGACCAGCGCCAGGGCCAGGGCCGAAAGATCGGGACGGCGTCTCGCCGGGCCCGCGCCTGGATCAGCGCGCAACGCCCAGCTGCTCGACGACGGCCATCACGTCATTGATCGTCCGCACGGTCTTGAACTGCTCGGGCGTCACCTTCTTGCCGGTGATCTCCTGCAGCTTGACCATCAGGTCGACCGCGTCGATCGAGTCGAGGTTCAGGTTCTCGACCAGGTCGGCGTCGGGGGTGATGTCTTCCTTGGGGACCTCGAAGGTCTCGACCAGGAACTCGACGATCTCGTTGTAGACGGCCTGTCTGTCCATCCTCTCCTCCGTCAGCGAGACGCGGCGACGAACTCGGCCAGAGACCGAACCGACTGGAAATGCGCCCGGGTGCTCTTGTCCTCGGCGTTGATCTTGATGCCGTACTTCTTCTGGACGCCGACGCCGATCTCCAGCGCGTCGATGGAATCGAGCCCGAGGCCCGAATCGCCGAACAGGTCCTCGCCCGCGTCGATGTCCTCGGGGCTGACGTCCTCGAGATTGAGGACATCGATGATCATCACTTTGAGCTCGTGTTCGAGGTCGCTCATGCGGGCAGCATCTCTTCCAAAAGGTCGTCGACTCGCGTCACCAGGCGGCGCGCGGCGACAGGCAGCGGGTCATGCCCCGCGTTGTCCAAAACATCAATGCGGTCATGGATTTGAATCGTCCAGTGGGGACGGCGATCCGGGATGCGATACCACGGCTCGCCCTTGAGCAGTGTCGGCGGGTCGACGGTGATCGTCGCCAGCCGCACCGGGGCTCCCGCCTGGATGGCGGCATAGGCGAATCCGCGCTGCATCCGCCGCGGCTGGCCCGGCACGGTGCGGGAGCCTTCGGGGAAGATGACCACGTTGTTGCCCTCGCGCATGGCCGCGGCGCAGTCCTGGATCAGCCGCTCGGGATCGCCCAGGTTCGGAATATAGCCCGCCGCCCGCACGACCCCGGCCATGAAGGGGTTGTTCCACACCCCCGCCTTCACCACGCACTTGGTGCGCTCCATGAAGGCCATCAGGAAGACGATATCCAGCAGCGACGGGTGGTTGGCCACCACCATCACCCCGTGGTCGGTCTTCAGCCGGTGCTCGCCCTCGCAGCGATAGGTCAGCACCCCCAGCAGCGCCATGATGCGGATGTAGAGCCGCCAGGTCCGCTGCACGATCCTCTGGGCCACCCGCTGGCGCAGGTCGCGGTGATGCAGGCCGATGTTCAGCAGCGGAAACACCGCCAGCGCCAGCGCCAGCCCGCCGATGCCGAACAGCACGAACGACAGCCCGGTGGCGATCAGCCGCCAGCCCTTGTCGATGGCCTTCAGCGCCCCGCCCATCAGGCCGCCGCCCCGAATCGCGGCCGCACGCCCAGCCGCCCGGCGCCGCCCTCCAGCGCCTCCAGCAGCGCCAGCGCCCCGGCGCGGCCCGGCTGCACATGGGCCATCGCCCCGTCGCCGGCCGGCTTCTGCGGCCCCACCCGCACGGCCAGCGCCACGCCCGGAACCCCCGGCTCGTGCTCGAACCCGGCGTAGATCTCCGGCATCGGCCCTTCGGCGAACAGCACCACCGCCTCGCGGGTCTCGCCCGCCTCGATTCGCAGCCAGGCTTCCAGCAGGCCGGCGGCCAGGCTGTCGGCGCCGGCGGCCACGGCCGTGTGACTCGATTTCTCGCCCAGGATCTGCGCGGCCAGCCCCGGGGCGGCGTTGTGGACACAGGCCGAGAAGGCCGAGGGCGACAGCAGGTCCGCCGCCACGATCGCTTCCGACAGCGCCAGGGCCGTCGGCACGTCGCCATAGCGCGAGGCGAACACCAGCTCGGCCCCGGGCGCGGCCACGCCCATGGCGCAGCGCACCGCCGCCAGGGCGAACTTCGGCATCCGCCGGCGCAGCCCCATGGGCACGGCGCCGTTTTCCACGACCCGCCCGACAGCCGTCTCCCCGTCCTGGCCGATGACCAGTCCGGCGAAGTCCAGGACCGAAAGTTCCGCGACCCCCATCGCCCGTACGCCCCGACGCCGGCCAGCCAGCCGGCCCGACGCGCCCCTCCAAGCACTAAAGGCTGTCATCCTAAACCCGCCCGTGGGCGGAGCAACATGCAAAGGCGCCGCGGAGGCGGGAAATTCACGAACCGACGAGATTCGCTCCCGCCCCCTAAGCCGCCACCCAGTTGGCATGGAAGCCGAACGGGACCCGCCGGGGCAGGCGGGCGCGGGCGCGGGCGCGGGGGCCGGCGGCGATGTCCAGGGCGTCGAACACGGCCAGTTCGCCGACGTCGGCGTCGCGGCGGTGCAGCAGGGTGATGATGACGCCCTCGCCCTCCGGCGCATCGGCCCGGGCCGGGACGAACACCGGCTCGCCGACCCCGCCGACGCCCGCCTCGGTCCAGCTCGACCGGCGGCCGGTCTCCAGGTCCAGGTGCGCCAGGCAGTCGCCGCGAATATCCCCCGGGCGCGCCGCCTGACCCGAGAACCAGGCGTGGCGGTGCGCCGTCAGGGCCCGGCGCTCGTCGAAGCGCGGGAACTCCCCGGCCAGGTCGTCCATCACCGTCTCACTCACGACCGGGTCCGGCCGGGTGGGATCGACCCGCCAGCGCACCGAGACCGCCCCGGTCTCGCGCCCTGGCGAGCCGTCGGCCAGCGGGAAGAAGGGCGCCTGGGGATAGCGCATCAGGTCGATGACGATCTCATCGCCCTGGTCCCGGGCGTTGGTCACATGGAACACATAGCCCAGCGGCGCCTGCGCCCAGACCAGGCTCTCGACGCCCCGCGTCCGGTCGATGATGGCCAGCAGCGCCGGCTTCTCCGGCTCCCAGGCGAACGGCGGCCGCCCGCCCATCGCCCGCTGCAGGTCGCCGGTCAGCGGCATCACCGGAATGGCCAGATAGCGGCCGGTCAGGGCGAAGTCGTGGATCATCGAGCAATAGGGGGCGACGAAGGTCTCGCGCCTCACCAGCTCGCCGGCGGCGTCGGTCATGCCCCAGCTCACCTGGGCCGACAGCGGCATCGGCCCGTCGGCATAGGCGATGAACACCATCTCGCCGGTGGCCGGATCGACCTTGGGATGGGCCGTCACCTTGCCGCCGAACGGCCGGTAGCCGACCGTCTCCAGCGAGCCGGCGGTCACTTCGAACGGCGCATGGCCCTCCTCCAGCGCCAGCAGCCGACCAGCGTGCAGCATGATGTTGGTGTTGGCGACGCCGGTGTCGGTGCCCATCACCGAGGGGTCGGTGCTCATCGGGTTGCCCATCGAGCCGTACATCGACCGGCCGGCCGCGTGCTCGGTCTCCCATTTGGGCGTGCGCACATAGCGGTTGCGATAGCGCACCGGCGCCCCGCTGCCGCCCAGCGCGAAGGCGTGGATCATCCCGTCGCCGCCGAACCAGTGATAGCCCCGGTCGCGCGGCTCGAACTGCGGGTTGGGACCGATCCTGTAGAAGGTCCCCGACAGCCAGGTCGGCAGGCTGCCCTCGATGGCCAGCTCGAAGTCGTCCTCGCTGCGCAGGGGGGCGAAATTGCCCCGCAGGAACGGGTTGGCGTTCGCGGCCTCTCCATCCATCGCCGTCTCTCCCTTTGTTGTCCGGCCCGCGGTCTGACGCCCGGGCTCAGGTCGTGATGATCAGTCCCGCATCCGGCGGCACGCGCCCGTGCACCAGGTCGTCATAGGCCGCGCCCAGCGCCTCGCCGCCCTGCCGGTGCTCCAGCTTCAGCCAGCCGGCCTCCTGGACGAAGGCGCGCATGTCGCCGCCGATGCGGTCGAACAGGACCCCCGCGCCCCATTCGGCCGACCGCTTGCGGATCTGGTCGGGGGCGAAGAACAGCGCCGGCTGCGGGTCGGCGATCGCCGCCGACATGCCGCCCGGTCCCGCTTCCCAATGGGTCACGCCGACGATGGCGCTGTGGACCAGCCGCCCGCTCAGCGCCTTGTGCAGGGCGCCGACTAGCTTGCGATCGCCGGCGAAGTCGACCAGCACCGCTGGCCCCTCGACATCCAGCGAGGCGGCCTCGTCATAGGTGACGGTGCGGCTGTACCAGCCCAGGCTCTCGACGAAGGCGCGGTTGCCCGGCGAGGTCAGCCCGACCACCTTCACCCCGCGCCGCGACAGCAGCCAGGCCAGGCCCAGCGCGGTCTTGCTGGACGCACTGGTCAGCACCACGCTCGCCGGCGCCCAGTCGGAGGTCTCGATCAGGTCGTTGAGCAGCCAGCTTGTGAAGAACAGCGGCCGCAGCAGCGCCATGTGGTCGTCGGACGCCTCGGGCGGGGCTGGGGTGTACTGGTTGTAGGTCGGCGGCAGGTCGGCCCTGTGCGCCGCCGCGTCGACAAAGCCGCCGCCGGCCGGGACCAGCCGCATGGCCACATGGCTCGACATCGGCAGGTAGCCGAACAGCCTCAGTCCGACCGGAACATCCGCCGCCTTCGAGGCCACCACCGTGGCAAACCCCCAGACCGGGATCCGGCCCCAGCCCTCGGGCGCGGGGAAGAACTTCCAGTAGCCCAGCATGTCGCCGATGGCGCCGTAGGTGATGTTGTTGGCGGTCAGGCTGAACCGCTCGACGGCCAGCAGCGCCTCGCCCTCGGCCGGCTCGGGCGCCTGCGCCGCGCGCAGCTCGGTGCGGGTCAGGTCGCCGCGCGATACCAGCAGGTCCCATCCGGTCATGGCGTCCTCATTTTTTACGGTGTAAACGTATTGCGTAAGCTATAGCCTTGGCAAGGTCGAAAGTTCAGCATGCCCCGCGCCCTCTCTCCAGCCCAGGTCGAAGAATTCCGCGACCGCCTCTGCCAGGCGGCCGAGCGGCTGTTCGCCGAGCACGGACCGGACGCGGTGACCATGCGCCAGCTTGCCGTCGAGCTGGGCGTCAGCCCGATGACCCCCTACCGCTACTTCAAGGACAAGGACGACATCCTGGCGGCGGTGCGGGCCAGCGGCTTCTCTCGCTTCGCCCGCGCGCTGGAGGACGCCTTCCACGCCGCCCCCGCCGGGGTCGGCAAGGCCGAGGCCGTGGGCCGGGCCTATGTGCGGTTCGCCCTGGAGCATCCCGACGCCTACCGGCTGATGTTCGACCTCTCCCAGCCCAACGAGGCCGACTATCCCGAGCTGGTCGCGGCCAGCAACCGGGCCCGGGCGATGATGGTCGGCCAAACCCAGGCGATGATCGACGCCGGCGAGATCGAGGGCGATCCCGAGCTGATCGCCCACATGCTCTGGGCCGCCCTGCACGGCGGTCTCGTCCTGCAGCTGGCCGGCAAGCTGCCCGCCAGCGTCGATCCCTCGGCCCTGCGCCGCGGCGTCTTCCAGGCCCTCGTGAGGGGCCTCGCCCGCGCCTGACCCGCTGCCGGGCGGGATCGACCTCCCGCCCCGTGCGTTCCCGCCGAGACCCATCCGCTCGACAGAGGAGACGCACAATGACCAGCCCCGCCAACGGCTCGGCCTATCCGACCGCTCGCACCGCCCCGTCCAACCCGGCCCCCAAGAAGGGCGCCCGCACCGCCGCGGCGGAACAGCCGCTCGTCGCCGCCGACGCCGGCCTCCCCGCCCCCATCGACGCCCCCGCGGCCAACACCGCCAACACCCCCGGCCTCCTGGCGACCGCCAAGGCCCACCCGTTCCTCAGCATCGCCGCCCTCATCGGCGGCGTGGCGGCCCTGGGCCTCCTCGCCAACCCCGCCGGCCGCCGCCTCGCCCTCGCCGCCGCCCCCGGCGCCTGGGCCTGGTGGCAGCAACGAAAGAAGGCGTGACGCCTCTGCGTCCTTCGACACGCGCTCCGCGCTGCTCAGGATGACGAGCTTCGGTGCGAGCCCACCCCTCCACGTCATGCTGAGCAGCGGCCCACGGCCGCGTGTCGAAGCACCCGCCACCCTTCCCCCTCAATGGGGGAAGGGCAGGGTTGGGGGTGTATCCCCGGTGATTCCAGAGGGGTGAAAGAGGGCGCCGTCGCCCCTTCATGATCAACCCGCACCACTGCGCGCACACCCCCACCCCACCCTCCCCCATCGAGGGGGAGGGCTTTGGAGGGTGCGTCCTTCGACACGCGCTGCGCGCTACTCAGGATGACGAGCTTGGGTGCGAGCCCCCCCTCCCCGTCATGCTGAGTAGCGATCCCCAGGGGATCGCGTGTCGAAGCACGCACGCACGCACGCACGCACCCCCCCCCGTCTGGCGCCGCTCCCCTGTCCATGCCAAACCGGGCCCGACAGCCACCCCGGGACCCGACCCATGCGCGCCCTCGCCCTCCTCATGGCCGGACTGATCGTCCTGTTCGCCGCCGGCTGCGCCGGACGCCCGCCGGCGCCGGCCGACAGCCTGGACGCCATCGCCGCCGACTATGTCCGCCTCAGCCTCGAGGCGGGCGAGCGGGAACCCGGCTATGTCGACGCCTACTATGGCCCGGCCGACTGGGCCGAGGCCGCCAAGGCCGCCCCGCGCGACCAGCCGACCCTGCTGCGCGACGCCCGCGCCCTGTCGGCCCGCCTGGCCGCCCTGCCCGCCGCCGGCGAGACCCAGGCGACGCAGCGCCGCCGCGCCTTCCTCGCCGCCCAGCTCAAGGCCGCCGAGACGCGGTTGGCCATGGCGACCGGCCAGACGTTCAGCTTTGTCGACGAGGCCGAGGGCCTGTTCGGCGTCCGCCCGGTGATCAGGCCGCTGGCGCAGTACGACGCGGTGCTGGCGCGGATCGAGACCATCGTTCCCGGCGAGGGCCCCCTGGCCGACCGCGTCAACGCCTTCCAGGCCCGCCTGACCGTGCCCGCCGACCGGCTCGAACCGGTGATGCGCGCCGCCATCGCCGAGTGCCGCGCCCGCACCGCCCGCCATATCGCCATGCCGGACGGCGAGGCCTTCACGCTGGAGTTCGTCACCGACAAGCCCTGGAGCGGCTACAACTGGTACAAGGGCGGCTACGTCAGCCTCATCCAGGTCAACACCGACCAGCCGGTCCGCATCAGCCGCGCCGTCGATCTCGGCTGCCACGAGGGCTATCCCGGCCACCACCTGCTGAACATGCTGCTGGAATCGCGCCTGTCACGCGGCCGGGGCTGGGTGGAGTTCACCATCCTGCCGCTGTTCAGCCCGATGGGGCTGATCGCCGAGGGCACGGCCAATTACGGCGTCGACCTTGCCTTCCCGGGCGGCGAAAAGCTGGCCTTCGAGCAGTCCGTCCTCTACCCGCTGGCGGGCCTGGATCCGGCCCTGGCCGTGCGCCAGAACGCCCTCGGCGAGGCCATGCGGGAACTGGGCGGGGTGCAGACCACGGTGGCCCAGCTCTATCTCGACGGCCAGATCGATCGCGAGACGGCCATCGGCTACCTGCAGCGCTACCAGCTCGTCAGCCGCGCCCGCGCCGAACAGTCGATCCGCTTCATCGAGACCTACCGGAGCTATGTCATCAACTACAGCCTCGGCCAGGACATGGCCCGGGCCTATGTCGAGGCCGCCGCGCCCGACGCCGCCGGCCGCTGGCGCGTCTTCGCCGACCTCATCGGCGAGCCGACCATCCCCGCCGACCTGCTGCGCCGCCCCGGCCGCTGATCCGCACCGCTCGCCGGCCGGAACATCCTGTCGGCCGGCGGATTGTCCCTTCAAGCAGAAGGGAGACCACCATGCCGCGCGGAGACAAGTCGAAGTACACCGACAAGCAGGAACGCAAGGCCGACCACATCGCCGACAGCTACGAGGCGCGCGGCGTGTCCGAGAAGGAGGCCGAACGCCGCGCCTGGGCCACCGTCAACAAGGACGATGGCGGCGGCAAGAACCCGGGCGGGTCCGGTCGTGGCAAGGACACCGGCCACCCGGCGGCGAAGAAGGGTGGCAGGAAGGGCGGCGAGGCCTCGGCGAGCCGTCCGGCCGCCGAGCGTTCGGCCTCCGCTCGCAAGGCCGCCGCGACCCGCAAGCGCAACGCCGAGCATCACGCCCACTGACTGGCGCCTCATTGTCAATAACTGACAATATCCGGCCCTCGCTTCCGACTGGCGGCCGGGCCTGTGACAACACCAGCGTAGAATCCGCTACAGCCGCGTGGGGCTCCGCACCCCGACATCGCCCCCCGTCTGTATCGGCTGCAACACACATTTCCCCACAACCGGGCCCCCCTTCCACCTACGCTGTATCGCCACAATCGCCGGCAATCACGGGCCCGATCGCCGCAATCCCCTGCCTGGTAAGGGATCGGCGCGTGGGGGACCTCTCACTACAGCCGTCGCGACCCGTCAGCCCCGGGACAGATCGACCGGCGCGGTGACCACCGCCCTCAGGCCCGGGTCGTTGTCGAGGTATTCGATGCGGCCGCCCAGCTGCGAGACCATGGCCGTCATCATCCGCGTGCCGAATCCCTGGCCCGGCGAGCCGCGTCCCCTGCCCCGGTCGGCGACGATCAGCCGGAACGACCCGCCCGCCGCCTCCAGCCGGATGTCCACCGGCCCGGCCGCGCCGCCGTAGGCGTACTTGTTGGCGTTGATGACCAGCTCGGTCGCCACCAGCCCGACCGTAACCGCCCGGTCCGTCGCCAGGCTGATCGGCGCCAGGTCCAGCGAGACCTGCTCGCTCCACTCCGGTCCCATGCTGGCCAGCATCTCGCCGGACAGCTCCTCCAGATACCGGGCCAGGTCGACGCTCTCCATCTGGTCGGCGCGGTACAGCCGGCGGTGGACCAGGGCCACCGCGTTCAGCCGCCGACGCGCTTCGTCCAGCTGCTCGCGCACCACCGCGTCCTCCGACGCCCGCCCCTGCAGGGACAGGAAACTGCCCACCAGCTGCAGGCTGTTCTGGACCCGATGGTTGACCTCCTTCAGCAGGAAGTCCTTCTGTTGCAACAGGGATTCCCGGTCCGACAGGGTCTCGGCCAGCCGGCTGTTGAGGTCCCGCAGACGCCGCCCGTGCCGCGCCTCCAGCAGCGCCGCGCGCAGCCGCGAGGCCGCCTCCACCTGCGCCAGGGACCAGGGCCGCGAGCGCCCCTGCACCGTCTCGGCCCAGGCGTCAAAGCTGGCCCGGGGCGTCAGCGGCCCGGCCGCCGCCCCGTCCTTGTGCGGATTGCCCGCCCAGTTGACCACCTGCAGCTGCTCGGCCCGGAACCACATCAGAACGAACGGCTCGTCGGCCGAGATCGTCACCGCCAGCAGGCCGCTGGCCCGCTCCCGCAGCGGTGCGGCCCGCGCGTCGTCCTCGGCCCAGCGGTCGCTGGCCACCGGCTCGACCACCGCCCGGTCGACGATCCAGCCGACCGCCTCTCGCAGGTCGCTCTCGTTCGGCGTCTCGCCGGCCGTCGCCAGATGGCCGCTCCGGTAGATCGCCACCCCGTCGGCGTCCATCATCCGCTGCAGATAGGGCAACTGCTCGGCCACCGTCTCGTCCAGCGACCGCTCGACGCCCAGCCCAGCCAGGATGTCGTCCTCGAAGCCCCGCAGCCGGATGCGCTCGCGATAGGCCTCGGCGTCCTCGCGCGCCTTGATCTGCCGCGCCAGCCCGCCGGCCAGCGCCCGGCAGGCGATCCGCACGTCATAGGGCAACGCCCGGGGCGTGCTGTGGTGACAGGCGATCAGCCCCCAGAGCACCCCGTCCTTGACGATCGAGATCGAGGCGCTGGCGGCCACGCCCATGTTGGCCAGGTACTTGAGGTGCACCGGCGAGACGCTGCGCAGCGCGCAGTCGCTCATGTCCAGCGGCTCGGCCTCCGACCAGCCCGGGCGCAGCGGCTGGGGCCGATACCGGCTGTCTGGGATCACCCGCACAAGGTTGCGCACATAGAGCGCCCGGGCCTGCCGGGGGATGTCCGAGCCCGGGAAGTGATGGTTCAGGAACCCCTCGACGCCCTCGCCCAGCGCCTCGGCCACCACCACCCCGGTCTCGTCGTCCAGGAAGCGGTAGATCATCACCCGGTCAAAGCCGGTCAGGCGGGCGTATTCCAGCGCCGCTCGCTCGCACAGCGCCCTGAGGCTGATCGATCGTTCGAAGGCCAGGCCCGCCGCCTCGAGCCCCGCCAGCATGGCGGCCGAGGTGACCACCTTCTCCGGCGCGGGCTCCAGTTCGAAGGCCAGCAGGCCCTGAACCGCATGGACGCTGACGTCGAACTGCTCGCCGCCTGTGGCGCTCATCCGGCCGAGATAGGCCGGCGTGGGCCCGACAGCAGTCTCCGCCAGCGTCGATCGCAGCGTCTCGGGCAGCAACACAGCCAGCGGCTGGCCCTGCCATTCGCTGACGCCCAGCCGACCCTCGATGTCGCCTGCGACATAGCGGATCGTCTGCCCCGACACGTCCGCCAGGACCAGCAGGCCATGCGGCTGGATCGAGCCGGGAATATGGATCGGCTCGCGGTCGCAAGCGTCCAGACCTGGAGCGCCATGGTCGAAAGGCGGCGGCAGGAGGGTATCGGTCATTCAGACGGTCTCCGTGGCGGGAGCAGGCTCCGCGCCCATTCAAAGCCCCCAAGGGCCCCGCGCACCGCCGCCGTCCCTCGGCCTGGCGCGGATGACGGACATTCCCTGTCGAGAATGGCCAGAAAGGATCGCCACCGCTCGGCTACCGCCTCGCCGTAGGGATCAAGAAAACCCAGGCCTTTAAGGTCCTGGCCGGCTTTCAGAAGCTGCTTGCGGATCACCCGCCCGCCGAGCGTCGAGCCTTCGAGCACATACAGCAGGCCCAGCGCTTCAGGCACATCGGCCGGCGCGGGGCCGTTGGCCTCCAGACGCTTCGGAAGGGCATGGCCCAGGGCGCGAAGGTCCGCCTCGATCACCGGCGTGCGGCGGCGCGCCGCGTAGTCGAGTCCGTCGATCCCGCCCAGCAGCGGCTCGAGCACCGCCTCGGCGCCGGCGTGGAAACCGTGGAACCTGCGAGCCAGATCAGCCCGGGCTGAGGGATCGCTGGTCCTCGCGAAGATATCGACCTCCGCCTCAAGGCGCGCATGGGCGCCGGCCGTCTCCTGTCGGAGCCGCGCATGGACGCTGGACGGTACTTCGACAGTGGAGGACATTTCGACCACCATACGCATCTTGAATGATGCGCATTGTCGCCTTGCCGACATAGGCGCTCGTGCGCCCGTGGCCGCCTAAAGACTGAGCTTTTCCAGATAGCCGGTCAGTTCAAGGTATCCCCGGCCGCCCGGCGCGCGCACTGCCCCTTCCCAGTAGACCGGTCCGCCGCCTGCCCGGCTGTCCAGTTCCTGGTCATCCATCAGGGGAGCCAGGCGTAGCCGCCGCTCTCCCTCGGGGAGCGTCAGCCGCACTTCCTGCTCGACCGGCCAGACCGCTCCGGTCCGCGGCGACCGCCAGTCGCGGATCGTCCGAAACGCCACGTCCTGGGGCCCGAATGTCGTCTGCCCCCCGCCGGCCCGGCGCAAGGAACCTCCGGCCCAGAGGGCGGATCCATCAGCTCCACGAACCTGGAAGACGGTGAGCGCTCCCCCATCGTCGAGGTTGATCCCGGCCCAGTCCCAGCCGACAGCGCGCGGATCCAGCAGGGTCGAGGACCACTCCCGATCAAGCCAGGCCGATCCCCGCACCGCCATGCGCCGACCCTCTCGCGTGACCGCGCCGGTCACCGCCAGTTGCGGCAGAGTGTAGTAGCGGCTGGCCTGGGCGGGATCGGGCCCCTTGCGGCTGTAGCCGCCCTGCCCCTGGAGGATCGGCGCCTGCGTCGGCCGGAAACTCAGGTCGAGCATGAACTCGGCGCCGCCCGCGCGCGTCCGCCAGACATTGTCCGCGCCCCGCGACAGGGTCCAGTCGTCAAGCACCAGCCTGGCGTCGCCGGTACCCGCCTCGGCCAGTCCGAAGCCCGCCCGCCCGATCCTCTGGTCGTGCAGCAGACGTCCGAGCTTCGGGTCGCTGAGCGCGGCATGGGCGAACAGCACCTGCTTGGCGGCAAAGGCGCTGGGGTTGGCCTGGTCCACGTCCGGGCGGGTGCGGAAGAAGGTCACCTGGAAGCCCATCGGCCCCTCCGGCGTCTCCAGCCACCCGGTCAGGTACCACCACTCGGTGCGGAAATCGGGGTGCGCGCCGTGATCAGCCGGGAAGGCCATCGGCTGTCCGGGAAGCGCCGGCGCGTAGACCGGGGCGATGCGGCCGGGCGCGGCGGCGAGCGCGGCGCCCGCTAGCCCGCCGATCATCAGGGCGCGGCGAGCAATCATCACCAGTCCTCCCGCACGGCGCGGACGGCGTCGATCGACAGTGCGCGGCGCCCCGCCAGCAGCGCAGCCCCCGCCGAGGCCGCGATCAGAGCGACGGCCACGACCAGGAACAGCCCCCACGGCAGGCGGGTGCTCATCGTCCAATGGAAGGACTGGGGATTGATCACATGGATCAGCACCTGGCTCATCACCAGGCCCAGCGTTATGCCCGCCGCCCCGCCGACCACGCCGAGCAGCGCCCCTTCGGCGGCCAGCATGCCGACGATCTGGCGACGCAGAACCCCGATGTGGCGCAGCATGCCGAACTCCCGTGTCCGGGCCAGGGTCTGGGCCGAGACGGTCGCGCCCACACCCGCCAGCCCCACCAGGATGGCGATCGCCTCCAGCAGGTAGGTGATGGCGAAGCTGCGATCAAAGATGCGCAGGGCCAGGCCCCGGATCTCCGATGGCCGGGCCAGCCAGGCCCTGCCGGCAAGGTCCTGTGGTAGCGCGGCCCGCAGGTCCCGCGCGACCGCGTCGGCGTCCGCTCCGGGCGTCAGCACAAAGCCGGCCTCCGATCTCAGTCGGTCGCCGGTCAGCCGGTCGTAGTCGGCGCTGTCCAGAACGATGGCCCCGTTCTGGCGGGCGTAGTCGCGCCACACGGCGGTGACGAAGACGCGTTGTCCCCCGGCGATGGGCAGGTCGAGCGTCTGGCCGGGCTTGAGGCGATAGAGATAGGCCGCAGGCTCCGACACCCAGACGGGCGTGGCGCCAGGCGGCGGAGCGACGGTCCGGCCGATCACCGGCAGGCCGCCGCCCTGCCGCGCCCCCGCGCGGTCCTGCGAAACCAGCGCCACTGGCGGCCTGTCCTCGGCCAGCCGCAGGGGTTGGCTGCGGGTGAACTGGGCAAGGGCCACGCCGGGGACCGCTTCCAGCCGGCGTCGCGCCGCCTCGTCGAGGCCGGAGCCGTCGGCGGCCCCATCGAAGCGCAGATAGAGATCGTGCGGCAAGACCTGTCCCAGCCAGTCATCGACCGATCCCCGGAAGCTCGAGACCATGACGGCCATGGCGATCATCAGGCTGGTGCTGGCGACGATCCCGCAGAGAGCGACCGCCGCCTGGCTTGGCGCGCCCCAAAGCCGCCGGGCGGCCAGCTCGATGGGCGGCGAGCGCAGCCGCATGCGCTGCAGGGGCGTGATCAGCGCGCGAGCCAGCCAGGGCATCGCCGCAACCCCGCCCGCCAGCAGCAGGGCCATGGCGGCGTAGCCCAGCAGGGGCAGCCCCGCCACGGGCGGCGCCAGCGACAGCAGCCCGCCGCCCAGCAAGAGGCCGAGAGCGAGCCACGGCCGGGGACTGACCCTGGGGTCCACCGCGTCTCCGGCCGTCTTCAGCGCCACCGCCGGCTCGGCCCGCGCCGCCTCGCGCGCCGGCAGGAGGCTGCCGCCTACGGCCGACACAAGTCCCAGGGCGAAGAACACCGCCGCCGCGCCCGGCGCGAAGACCAGGCTCGGCCGGCCGCCCTCGAAGTAGCCGCCGCCAAGATCGCCACCGAGGAGGCGAAGGGCCCCTTCCGCCAGTCCAAGTCCGAGGACCAGGCCAAGGCCCGCCCCTACGGCGCCGACGATCAGGCCTTCCGCCAGCACCTGCCGCATCAGGCCGCGCCGGCTGGTCCCCAGTACGCGCAGCAGGGCGAATTGCGCCCGTCGCCGCGCGACCGACAGAGACTGGGCCGAGAACACCAGGAACCCGCCTGTAAGCAGCGCCACAAGCGCCAGCATGTTGAGGTTCACGCGATAGGCCCGGCTGAGCGCGTCGCCGCGCCGCTCCTGCCCCTCGGGACTGGTCAGCACGGCGCCAGGCGGCAGCAGGTCCGCCACGCGTCGCGACACGGCGCCGGCGTCGACACCGGGCGTCAGCTTCAGGTCCAACCTCTGCAGGCGTCCCAGTTGGCCAAACCGCCACTGGGCGGCCGCGATGTCCATCACCGCGATCCTCTGGCCCTCGGCGACACCCGGGAGCGTCCCCGCCAGCACCGTCGGGACGGTCCGTCCGGCCGCCGTGATAGGCACGACCTGGCCAGGCCGCAGCCGGCCCTCGTCGATCAGGGCCTGGGACAGGAAGACCGCGTTCTCGTCCAGCAGGGCCGATCCGCCGCCAACCGCCGCGCCCCGCTCGTTCGCGGGCAGGGTGAAGGGCTTGCCCAGAAGGCCGGGCGTCGCCGCCCCGGCGCGAAAGATGTCGACGCCTAGAAGGGTCACGCCCTGTCGTGCGCCGGGCAGCGAGGCCTGCAGCTGGATGACGGGGCTGGCGACAGCGACGCCCGGCACGCGGGCCAGCGCGGGATAGAGGCCCTCGGGCAGTCCGGCCGCCGAACCGGCCTGAACCTGCAGGTCGGCCTGGCCGTTCACCGCCGCGATGGCGCGCGAAAACTCGCTCAGCGCCGAGGCGTTGATCAGATGGACGGCAAACCCCAGCGCAACGCCGACCGCGATGGCCAAGGCCGCGGTCGCCACCCGCGCCGGATAGGCCCGCCATTCGCCCAGGATCAGCCAGCGCAGGGCCGTCGGGCTGGTCGCCTCAGCCGCCATGAGCCTTCAGCCCCTTGCGGGTCAGCAGCAGGGTGCGGTCGGCGACTGACGCCGCGGTCTCCGAATGGGTGACGATCAGGGTCGCCGCACCGGCCTGCCGCGCCTGCTCGGCGAAGAGCGCCAGGATGCGCGCCGCCGTTTCCGGATCGAGATTGCCCGTCGGCTCGTCGGCCAGGATCAGGGCCGGTCGGTGAACCAGGGCCCGTGCGATCGCAACCCGCTGAAGCTCGCCGCCAGAGAGCTGGCGCGGAAAGTCCTCCTCGCGCCCGGCAAGGCCGACAGCCGCCAGCATGTCCCGCGCACGCGCCAGCGCCGCCTCGGGCTCCGCCCGCGCCAGGACCAGCGGCAGCGCCACGTTCCGGATCAGCGACAGGTGCGGCAGGATGTGGAAGGCTTGGAACACAAAGCCGATCCGGTCACGCCGCAGGCGCGTGCGCCCGTCGTCGTCCAGCCCCGACAGGTCCGCGCCGCCGATGCGGATGTCTCCGGCGTCGGCCGCATCCAGCCCGGCGATCAGGTTCAGCAGCGTCGACTTGCCGACCCCGCTCTCGCCCATGATGGCGACGAACTCCCCCGCCCCGACGGACAGGTCCAAGCCGCTGAACAGCACCCGCCCACCAGGCAGGCTCTTGGCCAGGCCGGACAGGCGCAGCATCGGTATCTCGCTCATCGGCGCCTCAGACCCGCACGGCGCCGAAGCGTCCGGCCTGGTAGTCGATGACCGCCTGGCGGATCTCCTCGACCGTGTTCATCACGAACGGCCCGTGGGCGACGACCGGAGCGCCGATGGGCGCCCCGTGGCCGAGGAGCAATCGGGCTTCGGGCGCGGCCTCGATCTCCAGCCGATCGCCCTCCAGGTCCAGGCGGGCGAGCGTCCAGCGGGGAATCTCCCGCCCATCAACCCGCACCGCGCCATCGACCACGTAGAGGAACACATTGCGCCCGGCCAAGCCGTCCAGATGCATCCGCCCGCCACCCGCCATGGCGACCGTGCTCATGAACACGCCGGTCAGCGACGGGATCGGACCCTGGTCCTCGCCCAGCGTCCCGGCGATCAGGGCGAGCCGCACCCGACCATCGTCAAGTTCATGGACCGGGATCTGGTCGGCCTGCAGGCCAACATAGCGCGGCGGGGTCATCTTCAGGGCCGGCGGCAGGTTCAGCCACAGCTGCAGGATCTCTAGCGGGCCGCCCGTGCGCCGAAAGGCCTCCGGCGAGATCTCGGCGTGGACCAGACCCGAGCCCGCCGTCATCCACTGCACCCCGCCGGCGTGGATCACGCTCTCGCCGCCACCGGAGTCGAGGTGCGCCAGATCGCCCTCGAGGATGAAGGTCACCGTCTCGAACCCGCGATGCGGATGGGGCCCGAACGGCAGGCCCCTGTTGTTCGGCGGATAGGTCTGCGGCCCGTGATGGTTGAGGAACAAGAACGGGTCGACCTGGGCCAGCCCGGGACCCGGCACCGGCCGCCGGGTGGTCAGATCGCCGATGTCGTCGCGCTGGGCCGGATGCAGGGACAGGACGGTCTTTTGGGTCATCAGGCATCCATGACTTACGCGGGCGGCGATTGCACCCCTAAGATAGGGCCAAACGGAGGACGTCCCATGCGCTATCGCCAGCTCGGCTCGAGCGACTTGAAGGTTTCCGAGATCTCGCTCGGCTCCTGGCTCACCTACGGCGTCGGTGTGGAGCGCGACAAGGCCGTGCGCTGCGTCCACCACGCGCTCGACATCGGCATCACCTTCATCGACACCGCAAACGTCTACGGGCGCGGGGCGGCGGAGGAAGTGCTGGGCCAAGCCCTCGATGGGGTGCCGCGCGACAGCTATGTGATGGCCACCAAGCTGTTCGGCGACATGGGCGGCGGCGACAAGGGCCTGTCGCGGGCCCAGGTCTTCAAGCAGATCGACGCCTCGCTCAAGCGGCTCCGGACCGACTACGTCGATCTCTACCAGTGCCACCGCTACGACCCCGACACCCCTCTGGAGGAGACGATGGAGGCGCTCAGCGAAGTCGTCCGCTCGGGAAAGGCGCGCTGGATCGGCTTCTCCGAGTGGTCGCCGCAGAATATCCGCGACGCCCTGGCCATTCCCGGCGTCGAGAAGTTCGTCTCCAGCCAGCCTCAGTACAGCCTGATGTGGCGGCGGCCGGAGAAGGAGGTCATCCCCCTCTGCGCCGCCAATGGCATCAGCCAGATCGTCTGGTCGCCGCTGGCCCAGGGCGTTCTGACCGGCAAGTACGACCCCGATGCGCCGCCGCCCGCCGACAGCCGCGCCGCCAGCGATGCGATGAGCGGGTCGATGACCGCCTGGATGCGGCGACCGGTGCTGGAAGCGGCCCAGGCGATGAAGCCGCTGGCGGCGGAGGCCGGGCTCAGCCTGGCGCAGTTCGCCCTTGCCTGGGTGCTGCGCGAGCCGAACGTCGCCTCCGCCATCGTCGGGGCCAGTCGCCCCGAACAGCTGGACGAGAACGCCGCCGCCGTCGAGGCCCGGGTCGACCCGGCCTTGTTCGCCAAGGCGGAAGCCATCGCCGCCGGCGCCCGGGAAGCCAACTGATGCTCGCCCGTTCCCCGCGCCTGATGTGCATCGAATGCGGCCTCGCCTGGGGCCAGCCGAAGTTCGTCTGCTGGGACGGCGACCCGTCCCTTGGTCCGGGCTACTGGTCGGACCAGGGGCTGTTGTGCTCGCCGGGCTGCGCCGGCATCCACTTCCGCAAGCGCGCGGCTGAGGGAAGCCTTCCGGACAAACCTGTCGACTGCCCCGTCGACGTCTTCAGCGAGCGCTGATCGAAAGGCCGGACGCCCTGGCCTGGCGCTGGATCCGTTCGTCCGCCCGCGCGAGAAGCGCGTCCCAGGCGGCTGATACCCGCGGCGTCCAGTCCGGGCCCAGCCCGTCGCGCACCACGTCGGCGACAACGTGGAAGAAGCTGGCGAAAGCGTCTGGCGGGACGCCCAGGCCCTCGTGATTGACCAGTTCCGATCCGATCATTCCGCTGGGGCCGCGGCCGCCCTCCGCCAGATCGATGAGGATCTCGAAGGTCTGCGCCAGCATCTCGCCGCGCGCCGCGCCCGTGCCGTCGCCGACGAACAGGGCCTCCACCTCCGGGCGGGCCTCGAACAGCCGCCGGTAGACCAGGGGCGCGGGATCGCCCACCCGCTCGGCCAGCTGTTCCAGCGATGTCCGGATGGCGTCCGCGTCCATGCCGCCACTGTGCGGCGAGCCACGCTGCTTGGCCAGCATCAGCCGGCCTCCGGCGCCTCGATCCTCCGCCAGAGCGCCTCCAGCAGGGCGTAGAGACCAAAGGCCATCAGGCCAAGGCCGGCCCCGACCAGGATCGGCGTGCCCAGCGGCTGGGCCTCGATGGCCTGCAGCGCGCCGCCCAGATTGCGAGCCTCCGAGGACCGGAAGGTCCAGCCGGCCTTGATGATGAAGAACCCAAGCGGCAGGAACGCCAGGCCGCGCGCGCCATAGCCCAGCCGCCCGGTCCATACGGCCAGTGGCCGCGCCGCATCCGGACAGGCCAGCCCCCGGCAGAAGTCTCGGCGCGCGGCCTGGATCAGGTTGGCCGCCGCCACGCCGAGGATGAAGACACCGGTCAGTATGACCAGCCAATGGCCGAGGGGCAGTTCCATGATGTCCGCCGTCATCGATCGGGCGGACTGGTTCTCGTCGGCCTCGCCGATGTCTTCAAGTTCGTCCAGGACCTCCAGCAGGGACCACGCCACGGTCCCGTAGACGATCCCGCTGACGGCCTGCCCCGCCCGACTGGCGAGCGCCTTGAGATCGCTCCCCTGGCGGTCCGCGTCGAAGATCGACTGCAGCGCGCGCCAGAGGGAAAAGCAGATGAGCCCGACCGCGACCGCCCCGATCCAGACCTGTCCGAAGGGCCAGTCGGCCAGCCAGGCGACAGCGCCCTGGCTCCTCGCCGGGGTTCGGGCGAACTCCAGCGCCGCCAGCGCCGCCAGGGCGCCGATGCTCAGATAGACGAAGCCTCGCGCGGCGTACCCGGCGCGCGAGGCCCATTCCAGCAGGCTGGAGATGTCGATTTTGGCCCGCCGCCGGCGCCAGGGGCGGCCCAGTCGCCGCCCGAGACGTTCCAGCGCCCGGAGCCCGATCAACCGCCGCTCGGCAGCTGCGGCGCCTCGATTTCCGGGGCCTTCACGTTGATGTCCACTTCCTTCTTCTGCGTCAGACCCGGTCCGAAGATCAGGTAGCCGCCGATCAGCAGCACCAGCACCAGCAGGGCGCCGACCACGAAGGCCAATCCGGAATTTCCGCTCTTCTCGGCCATGGGGCCTCTCCTCCAGCGTTGAAACGTGGGGATGAAGCGCCGCGAACGCCGTTCCGGTTCCCTACGTCCGTCGGCTTACCTCGCGGGTAATCGACCAGCCTCCATGCGAGGGGCAGGGTCGCCTCACACCGCGATCGGGCGGATCCAAGAGGAGACACCATCATGTCGATCCAGACCAATTCCCTGCTGCGCCGGACCCTGGGCCTGGACGCGGCGACGTGCGCGGCCATGGGCGTCGCCATGACCGTCGGCTCGGGCCCGCTCGCGCAGCTGACGGGACTGCCGGGCGGCCTTCTCGTCGGCGCGGGCCTGGTCCTGCTGCCGATCGCCGGTCTCATGGCCTGGATGGCGCGCAGGCTCCAGGTCCCCTCGGCGCTGGTCTGGCTGGTGATTGGCGGCAATGCCGGCTGGGCGGCCGTGAGCCTGTTGCTTCTGGTTTCTGGATGGGTCGAGCCGACCCTGGCCGGCCAGGCCTTCGTCATCGCCCAGGCCCTGGGCGTGGTCGGCCTCACGGCCCTCGAATACGCCGGCCTGCGCCAGGGCTCGCGGCTGGCGGCCGCCTGACCGCCACCGTCCCGAAAAGGCAGAGGGCCCGCCGATCGCTCGGCGGGCCCTCGTCCTGTTCAGCAAGTCCGGCGGATCAGTTGCCGGGGAACTTGCAGCCGCCCAGGCTCTTGGCCTGGCTGCAGGCCAGAACCTCGGTCGGCTTGATGCCGCCGCGCTGGTAGCCGATCACATAGCTGCCGGCGCCGTCGGTGCAGCTGCCTTCGAGATAGACGGTGGTGTCAGTGCCGCGGTCCATGGGACGGCTGTTGCCGACGACGCAGTTGGTTTCCTTCAGGCTCTTCAGGTCCTTGGTCACCTGGGCGTAGGCCACGTCCTTCTTGGTGAAGGAGCAGCGGTAGCCCTGAACCTCGGCCACGGCGCAGTTGTAGACGGTGTTCTTGGCGCCTTCGAAGACCAGCACCGCGCCGTCCGGACGGTTCGAGCACTTCACCTCGACCACTTCCTTGTTGGGCACGTTGAAGATGCCGTACTGCTCGACCTTGCAGTCGAAGCCGGCCTTGGTCGACAGACGGCTGTAGAGGTCGTTCTGCTCGGTCTTGGCGGCGCGGGCGTCGGTCAGCTTGCAGCCGCCGTCGATGAAGTCGGCGTCGGCGCAGCCGATGGCCTGGCCGAGGCTGCCGTTGGCGGCCTGCTCGACCATGTAGCCCTGGCCGTCCTGGCAGGCCACCTCATACCAGTGGCTGCCCTTCTGGGTGGTCAGCACGAACTTGCGGTCCTTGACGGCGCAGTTCTTGTCGCTCGACGCGATCAGCTTGTCGGCCGTCTGCAGTTGGGCGGCGCGGTCGGTCAGGGTGCACGCCACGTTGCCGCCCGGCTCGAGGCTCAGGCAGTTCAGCAGCGTCACTTCCCCCGACAGGTTGGCCGGCAGGCCGGCGACCAGCAGGAAGCCCTGGTTGTCCTGGCAGGCGATCTCGGTGAAGGTCGACTTGGTGTTGGCGCCCAGGAAGCGGTGCTTCTGGACCTGGCAGTTGCTGCCCACCTTGGCGACGTAAGGCTGCAGTTGGGCGTTCAGGTCAGCGTTGCCCGGCAGCATGCAGGTCACGGCGTTCTTCTTGCCGTCCTCGCGCGGGGTGTTGGCTTCCATGCAGGTGCCGAGCGTCGGCGCCGGCTTGGCCGGATCTGCGATCACGATGTAGCCGATGCCCTGGTCGCAGGCGACTTCGTAGAAGGCCGTCTTGCTCTTCGGATCGGCGATGATGAACCGGGCGTCGTTGACGTTGCAGGTCAGGCCGGCAGTCTTCGCCAGGGCCGGCGCTTCGGCCATGCCGCGCTGGCGGTCCTTTTCGGTGATGGTCCCGGCCGGGGCGGCCGCTTCCTTCTTCTTCTGGGCCTGAACCGTGGCGGCGGGCGCCGCGACGGCGAGAATGATGGCGGCGGCGACGCCGAGACGAAGACGACTCATGAACCCGAGCTCCTGGGCAGAGGGGGAGATATTGTTTTGGCGTCGTTAAACGCGCCACTGGGGAGGCGGTCAAGATGGCGCCCGCGTCAGGCGCAATTGCGGCGCGGGCCTGAACGGCCGATGATGGCGGGGTTCACCGGAGAGACAGGCAAGTGCACGACGGCGTTGAAGACATCGCGGCGGAAGTCCGCCGGCCCAAGCTGGACTACCCCTTCGAGACGGTCCCCACCCCCGGGGCGGGCGACGCGGTCGAGGTCGCGCCTGGCGTCATGTGGCTGCGGCAACCCCTGGGCGGCCCCCTGGGCTTCATCAACACCTGGGCCATCGCCGACGGCGACGGCTGGGCGATCGTCGACACGGGCCTTCAGACCCGCGAGACGGCCCAGGCCTGGCGCGAGGCCTTCAAGGGCGCGCTGGGCGGCAAGCCGGTCACCCGCGTCATCGTCACCCACCTCCACCCGGACCATATCGGACTGGCGGGCTGGATGACCCGCAAGTTCCAGTGCCGGCTGTGGATGACCCGCCTCGAGTACATCCAGTGCCGCATGCTGGTCGCCGACACCGGCCGCGAGGCCCCGGAAGACGGCGTGCGCTTCTACAAGGCGGCCGGCTGGGACGAGGAGGCCATCGACAACTACCGCGCCAAGTTCGGCGGCTTCGGCAAGGCCATCTATCAGCTGCCGGACAGTTACCGCCGCCTGACCGACGGCGAGACGGTGCGCATCGGCGACAACGACTGGATCGTCGTCACCGGCAACGGCCATTCGCCCGACCATGCCTGCCTCTGGTGTCCGGCGCTGAACCTTTTCATCAGCGGCGACCAGGTCCTGCCGCGGATCAGCTCCAACGTCTCGGTGTTCCCGACAGAGCCGGACGGTGACCCGCTGACCGACTGGCTCACCAGCCTGGCCAAGCTCAAGGCCAAGGTTCCGGCGGACGTTCTGGTCCTGCCCGCCCACAACGACCCCTTCCACGGCCTGCATGCGCGGCTCGATCACTTGATCGCCGGGCACGAGCGCCAGCTGGGCCGTCTGCAGAACGCCCTGGCGGAGCCCAAGCGCAGCATCGATGTCTTCGGCAGCCTGTTCGCACGTCCGATCGGCCCGGAGCTGATGGGCATGGCCACGGGCGAGAGCCTGGCGCACATCAACTGCCTGATCGGTCGCGGCAAGGCCGTCGCAGAGACCGATGTTGATGGCGTGGTCTGGTATCGCGCCGCCTGACCGGACTAGGATGCGAAAAACTTCACATGCGAACTTGATATTTCGTATGTGAAAGATAGGGTGGCGCGGATGACCTCGCCGCCCCGCCTCTTCTTCCTGCTCAGCGCCGCCAACCGCCGGGTGCAGCGCTGGGCCGAATCGGAGATGGCCGCCGACGGCCTGACCTCGGCCCAAGCAGGCGTCCTGTTCACCCTCGGCGGCAAGGACGGCGCCCTTATCGGCGCGGTTTGCGAGGCGCTCGACGCCGCGCCCAGCGCCATGAGCGGCCTGATCGATCGCATGGAGCGCGCCGGCCTGGTCGAGCGCCGCCCGGACCCTGACGATGGCCGCGCCCAGCGGCTGTTCCTCACCGACCGGGGACGCGAAGCGCGCAGCCGGGCGCGGGACGGGCTGGCGGCGGCCAACGCCCGGCTGACCGAAGGCTTTTCCGACGACGAGATCGCGGTGATCGGGCGCTGGCTGTCCGGTCTCGCCCAACCCGTTCCCAAGGGAGACAGACAATGACCGACCAGATTCAGGTGACCGTCGAGGCCGGGGTGATGACCCTGACCTTCAACCGGCCCGAAAAGAAGAACGCGCTGACTGACGCCATGTATGGCGTGCTCGCCGACAGCCTGGCGCGCGCGGAGACCGACCCGGCAGTTCGCGCCGTACTGTTCCGCTCTTCCAGCGAAGCCTTCAGCGCCGGCAACGACATGGGCGATTTCGCCGCCCAGAACGCCAGCGGCGACACCAGCCGCGATCCGGCCGCCCGTCCCGCCGGAGAGCGCAATGTGACCCGGTTCCTCAAGGCGCTCGCTCGCGCCGAGAAGCCGCTGGTGGCGGCGGTGCGGGGCCTTGGCGTCGGCGTCGGGACGACCATGCTGCTCCACTGCGACCTGGTGTTCGTCAGCCCTGAAGCCAGGCTCACGACGCCGTTCGTCGGCCTGGCGCTGGTGCCGGAGGCGGCCTCGAGCCTTTTGCTGCCGCAGCGCATTGGCCATGCCCGCGCCTACGCCATGTTCGCCCTCGGCGAAGCCCTGGGCGGCGAGGAGGCCGAGCGCCTGGGCGTCGCCTATCGCTGCCTGCCTTCGGACGAAGTCGAAGCCGCCGCCCTCGCTGCGGCCCAGGCTCTGGCCAAGCGACCCATCGGCGCGCTCAAGATCACCAAGCGCCTGATGCGGGACGCCGCCCGCATCGCCGAACTGATGGACATCGAGGGGGGCTACTTCGGCGCCCAGCTTCAGACCGCCGAGGCCGCCGAGGCATTCGCGGCCTTCTTCCAGAAGCGCCCCGCCGACTTCTCCAAGCTGGGCTGACCGACCGACCGCGGCGATCCGCTGGGGCTTGCCGAAGGGCGGGCCCCGGCCCACCATCTCCCCACAAGAACAGAGGGGAACCGCCATGGCTGACCGCATCACTTCGCCATTCCATCGCTTCTCAACGGCGCGCGAGGTGGCAGCCGGGCATGACCTCTCAGGCCTGACCGCCGTGGTCACCGGGGCGGCGACCGGCATTGGCGTCGAGACGGTGCGCGCCCTGGCCGAGCAGGGCGCGGATGTCGTCATCGCCGCCCGCAAGCCCGATCTGGCCGCCCAAGCCATTGCCGACATCGGCGCGACGGCGCGCGGCAAGGTCACTTTCGAGATGCTCGATCTCTCCGATTTCGCCTCGATCCGGGCCTTCGGCGAGGGTTGGCGCGGCCGCGAGCTGAACTTCCTGATCAACAACGCCGCGGTGATGGCCTGCCCGCTCGACCACACGCGGGACGGGCTGGAGATGCAGATCGGCACCAACCACTTCGGCCACTTCCTGATGACCAGCTATCTGGCCCCGGCCCTTGTCGCCGGCGCCCGCGCCAGCGGTCGGACCTCCCGCCTGGTGTCGCTGTCGTCGATCGGCCATCTGCGCAGCGACATCCGCTGGGATGACCCCCACTTCCGGAACGGCGACTACGACAAGTGGGCCGCCTATGGTCAGGCCAAGACCGCCAACGCCCTGTTCGCCGTGGGCTTCCACCGTCGCTACGCCGGCCAGGGCGTCACCGCCAACGCCGTGATGCCCGGGGGCATCCTGACGCCGCTGCAGCGCCATCTGCCGATCGAGGAACAGCGGGCCATGGGCTGGCTGGACGAGAACGACAACGCCGTGGCGGGCTTCAAGACGCCTGAACAGGGCGCCAGCACCAGCGTCTGGGCGGCCGTCGGCGCCGAGCTTGAGGGCGTCGGAGGCCTGTATCTCGAGGACTGCGCCCAGGCCGTGCCCTGGTCGAAGGAAAACCCGCGTGCCGGCGTGCGCGCCTACGCCCTCGACCCGGATGGCGCCGAGCGGCTATGGGCGATGAGCGTTGAAACCACGGGAGCGGCCGCATGAGCCTCGCCGGGAAGACCCTCTTCATCACCGGCGCCAGCCGCGGCATCGGCCTGGCCATCGCCCTGCGCGCCGCCCGCGACGGGGCCAATGTGGCGATCGCCGCCAAGACCGCCGAACCGCACAAGCATCTGCCCGGCACCATCTATTCGGCCGCCGAGGAGATCGAGGCGGCCGGCGGCAAGGCGCTGCCCCTGATCGTCGACGTGCGCGACGAGGCCTCCGTCTACGAGGGCGTGGAGAAATGCGTCGCCGCGTTCGGCGGCATCGACATCTGCGTCAACAACGCCTCCGCCATCCAGCTGACCGGCACCGAGGCGACCGAGATGAAGCGGTTCGACCTGATGAACCAGGTCAACAGCCGGGGCACCTTCCTGACCTCCAAGGCCTGCATCCCGCACCTCAAGAAGTCTGCCAACCCCCATGTCCTGGCGCTTTCGCCGCCGCTGGACCTGGCGCCGCACTGGTTCGGCCGGCATGTCGCCTACAGCATGGCCAAGTACGGCATGAGCCTCTGCATGCTGGGCATGAGCGACGAGTATCGGGGCCAGATCGCCTTCAATGGCCTGTGGCCGCGCACGGGCATCGCCACGGCCGCCATCCAGTTCGCCCTGGCTGGCGACGAGGGCATGAAGATGTGCCGCACGCCGGAAATCATGGCCGACGCCGCCTACGCCATCTTCAACAAGCCGGCGGCCGGGTTCACCGGCAACTTCCTGATCGACGACACCTTCCTGTACGGCGAGGGGGTCCGGGACTTCGACAAGTACCGGGTCGATCCCACCAGGCCGCTGATGCCTGACTTCTTCGTCCCCGACGACATCCCCCCGCCGCCTGGCGTGAAGATCGGATGAGCCTGACGATACGCCGGGCGGTCAGGGCTGATCTTCAGACCGTCTGGAGCCTCATCCATCTGCTGGCCGAGCACCAGGGCCACCTTCACGAGCTGACGGCCACGCCCGACGACATCGACCGCGCCCTATTCGGCGAGCGTCCGCTGGCCTATTGCGAGCTGGCCGAACTGGACGGCGAGGCCGCCGGCTGTGCGATCTGGTTTCACAGCTTCTCGACCTGGACGGGGCGCAGCGGCGTCTATCTGGAGGACCTCATCGTCCGTGACGCCGCGCGCGGCGCGGGGGTGGGGGCGGCGCTGTTCGCACACCTCGCCCGCCTTACGGTCGAGGCGGGCCTGCCGCGCATCGAGTGGATCGTCATGAAGGACAACCCGCGCGGCGCCGCATTTCATGCCCGCATGGGGGGGAAGCTGCTGGATGACCAGGACACCTGGCGGCTCGACGGCGCCGCCCTGGCCGCGCTCGCGGCACGCGCTGCGGACTGACTTGCCAGAACGCCGCTGCGGGAGGACGATCGCACATCTCTCGGGAGGCCATCAGATGCGCGCGATCCTGTCCCTGACCACCGCCTGCCTTCTTTCCAGCCTTGCCCACCCGGCGCTCGCCCAAAGCCCCGAAAGGGCTCCGACGGTTGATCCCGCCGTGGTCCAGGCCCCGGCGAATGACCGCGCCACTATCACCCGCGACGGCAAGGCGTCGGTGAACAAGGACGGCAAGATCTGCAAATCGATGGTCAAGACGGGCAGCCGCCTGCCGACCGCCAAGGTCTGCAAGACCCCCGAAGAATGGGAACAGCAACGCGAGATGTCCAAGGACGAACTCGACGAGCTGAGCCGCCGCAACCTGTCGGTAAACCGCATTGCCGGAACCTGATGCAGGATTGCGGCAATTATCTCCGACCTCGGCGAATGGCTTGCGGACGACCCCATATCGGGTGATGCTGCCCCGTTAAGCAACTGGGGGTCTGACATGAAGCTCGCCGTCGTTATCGCCGCCGCCCTGGCGCTCGCCACGCCGGCGACCGCCCTGGCGCAGGTTTCCACCATCACCGACAAGGGCCGCGTCGGCGCCGACGGCCGCAAGTCGATCGACAAGGATGGCCGCATCTGCAAGGTGCTGGTGATCACCGGCAGCCGCCTCCCGACCAAGAAGGTCTGCAAGACCCAGGAGGAATGGGACCGCCAGCGCGAGATGTCCAAGGACGAACTCGACGAGTTGAGCCGTCGCAACGGTTCCAACAACCGCATCGAAGGCGCGGCCGGCGGCTGATCGCCCGCGACAGAAAAGACAAAGGGCCGGTGGAGTGATCCACCGGCCCTTTCCCTTTGGCGCTCTGGTCCGTGTCGGACTCAGGCCCGCTCGAACACCGCCGCGATGCCCTGGCCGCCGCCGATGCACATGGTCTCGAGGCCATAGCGAACCTGGCGCCGCTGCATCTCGTGCATCAGGTTCGCCAGGATACGGCCGCCGGTGGCGCCGATCGGGTGACCCAGGCTGATGCCCCCGCCGTTGACGTTCAGCTTGTCGCGGTCGTCCCAGCCCCAGCCCTTCAGAACCGCCAGCACCTGCGGCGCGAAGGCCTCGTTCAGCTCGACCAGGTCGATGTCCTTCCAGGACAGGCCGTTGCGCGCGAACAGCCGCTCCACGGCCGGCACCGGGCCGATGCCCATGCGCGAGGGCTCGCAGCCCGCGGCCGCCCAGCTGTGGAAGAAGCCGATCGGCTCCAGGCCCAGCTCCTCCAGCTTGTCCTCGGCCACGACCAGACAGGCCGCGCCAGCGTCGTTCTGCTGGCTGGCGTTGCCGGCGGTGACGACGCCGTCCTTCTCGATCGCGCGCAGCTTGCCCAGGGTCTCCATCGTCGCGTCGGCGCGATAGCCCTCGTCGTGGTCGAAGATGACCGGATCGCCCTTGCGCTGCTTGACCGAGACCGGAACCAGCTCGTCGGCGAACTTGCCTTCCTTCCAGGCAGCGGTCGCGCGCTGGTGGCTCATCACCGCATAGGCGTCCGCCTCCTCGCGGCTGATGCCGTAGTCGCGGGCCAGGTTGTCGGCGGTCTCGATCATGCCGCTGATGACGCCGAACCGCTCGATCGGCTGGCTCATCACCCGCCCCCGCGAGAGGCGGTCGTGCATGGTCACGCTGCCGGCGCGAGCGCCGTTGCGCATGTCGGTCGAATAGTACTCGACGTTGCTCATGCTCTCGCAGCCGCCGGCCAGGACGACGTCGGCGACGCCGGTCTGGATGCGCATGGCCGCGTCGATCACCGCCTGCAGGCCCGAGCCACAGCGGCGGTCCATCGATACGCCGGGAATGCCGATCGGCAGGCCCGCCTGCAGCAGGGACCAGCGGGCGATGCAGGGCGCCTCGCCGTTGGGATAGCCCTGGGCGAAGGTGACGTCGTCGATCCGCTCCGGGTCGATCCCGGTGCGCTCGACCAGCGCCTTGATGATCACCGCGCCAAGATCGCCGGCGGTGATGCTGGAAAGCCCGCCCTGGAACTTGCCGACGGCGGTGCGGAGGGGGCTGACGATGGCGGCGCGGCGCATGGCGGACCTATCAGATGGGATCGTAGGGGAACACCGACGCGGTCGCGCCGAGGTCGGTGAAGCTGTTCTTCATCGCCGGCAGGGCGATGTCGAGCAGGGAGCGGGGGGTCCAGCCTTCGGTGTTGGCCATGTTGCGGACCGGACGCGGCTGGTCGAACAGCACCACCTCGTTGCCGCGCACCGAGAACACCTGGCCGCTGCACTCCTTCGACTCCGGCGAGGCCAGGGCGATGGCCAGCTGGGCCACCTGGTCGGCGCGCATGGCGTTCTTCATCCGGCCAACCCGCTGGGCCGAGGCCTCGTCCTTCACCGGGATGGTGGCGATCATCCGGGTCCAGGCGAACGGGGCGATGATGTTCGACCGCACGTTCTTCAGCGCGCCTTCCATCGCCACGATGCGCGACAGGCCCATCACGCCCAGCTTGGCGGCGGCGTAGTTGGCCTGGCCGATGTTGCCGATCAGGCCGCTGGTCGAGGTGAAGTGGACAAAGCTGCCTTCCTGCTGGTCGCGGAACAGCTCGACCGCGGCGCGGGTCACGTTGAAGGCGCCGCGCAGGTGCACCTCGATGACCTTGTCCCAGTCGTCCTCGCTCATCTTGTGGAACATGCCGTCCCGCAGGATGCCCGCCGGATTGATGATGGCGTGCAGCCCGCCGAAGGTGTCCTTGGCCTGCTCGACCATGGCCTGGACGGCCTTCATGTCGGTGACGCTGTCGGAGTTCGAGACCGCCTCGCCGCCGGCCGCGCGGATTTCCTGCGCCGTGGCCTCGGCCGGGCCGGCAGAGCCCTCGTCGCCGCCGCTGACGCCGCCGCCCAGGTCGTTGACCACGACCTTGGCGCCTTCCCTGGCGGCCAGAAGCGCGCATTCCTTGCCGATGCCGCCGGCCGCGCCGGTGACGATGACGACCTTGCCTTCAAGCACGCCCATGGTGCGGTCTCCCTCGCGAATGTCTTGGCGCCGAACGCTCTACGGTCCGGACGCAGGGTCAGGCAAGCGGCCGATCAGACCAGCCGGTCGGCCTTGCGCAGCTGCGGGAACATCCAGGCCCATATTCCGGTCACGGCCAGCGCTCCAACCCCGCCGAACACCGCCGCTCCGACCGGGCCCAGGATGCGGGCCACGACGCCGCTCTCGAATTCCCCCAGCTCGTTGGACGCGCCGATGAAAAGGGACGACACCGTCGCCACGCGGCCGCGCATGTTGTCCGGCGTGGCCAGCTGGATCAGGGTCTGGCGCACATAGACGCTGACCATGTCCGCCGCGCCCAGGAAGGCCAGGGCCGCCACCGACAGCCAGAAGATCTTCGACAGGCCGAAGACGATGGTGCCGACGCCGAACAGCGCCACCGAGGCGAACATGATCAGGCCCGCCTTCGAGCGGATCGGATTGGCCGCCAGCCAGAAGGCGACGATGGCCGCGCCCAGCGCCGGCGAGGCCCGCAGCACGCCAAAGCCCCAGCCCTCCATGTGCAGCACGTCGCGGGCGAAGATCGGCAGCAGCGCCGTCGCCCCGCCAAGGATGACCGCGAACAGGTCGAGCGAGATGGCCCCGAATACGATCTTGTTGTTCCAGACGTAGGCCAGCCCGTCCTTCATCAGCTGCCAGCGCGATCCGGGCTGGACCTGCGGCTGGGCGTTCGACCGGATCAGCAGGATGCAGGTCAGGGCCACGCCATAGAGACCCAGCGAGGTGAAGTAGGGCGTCTGCGGCGAGACGGTGACCAGGATGCCGCCGATCGCCGGGCCGATGATCGAGGCGGTCTGCCAGGCCAGCGAGTTGGCGGCGATGGCGCTGGGCAAGAGGTGGCGCGGCACCAGCATGGGTCCGAGCGCCGTATTGGCCGGGGCGAAGAAGGCCCGCGCCGCGCCGAACATGACCGCCGCGCCCAGCAGCAGGGGGATGGTCTCGGCGCCCATAAGCGCCGCGGTTCCCAGCACCAGCGCCACGATGATCTCGGCGCTGTAGCAGAAGACCAGGATGCGCCGCCGGTTGTAGCGGTCCGCCGTCTCCCCCGCCGGCAGGGCCAGCAGCAGCACCGGCACGAACGACACCAGGCCAATCAGGCTGAGAACGAGCGCTGCCCGCTTCACGTCCATCGTCTGGCGGGCGATGTCGTAGATGTGCCAGCCCAGCGCCACGCTCATGATCTGGACACCGACCACGGCGGTCCATCGCGAGCACCAGAACAGCACATAGTCCCGCTGGCCCAGCAGGGCCTTCAGCGAGGTGTCGGGTATGGGCTCTTCGGCGGGAGACTCGGACATCTGGCGCCGAATTTGACCCGCCGGGCGTTGCGCGGCAACGGGAATGGCGGGCGCCTCGCAAGGCGTGTCACGGACAGGCGATTGACGCGCCCTCCCGCCGGCCCTAAAGCGCCGCCCCTACGGATTGGCCGACGGCAGGAGGAGCCGATGATGCTCCGACGAACGACCCGCCGCGTTCCCGCGACGCGCGCCTAGCACTCCCGCCCCCGCGGGAGCCCTGTTCCCTTCCCGCCATCCACAGCCATGACCCAGATCACCTACCGGCCCGAAGCGCCGGGCGACGCGCCCCTGATCGACGATCTCATCGAACGGGCCTTCGGCCCCGGCCGCTACGCCAAGGCCGCCGAACGCCTGCGCGAGGGCAATCGTCCGATGCTGGCGCTGTCGTTCACCGCCTGGGACGGCGCCGTCCTGGCCGGCGCCGTGCGCCTGTGGACGGTCCATGTCGGCGACCGGCCTATCCTGTTCCTTGGCCCCATCGCCGTCGAGCCGGGCGTTCGCAGCCACGGCGTCGGGCAGCGCCTGGTCGAACGGGCCTGCGAGGCCGCAGCCCAGGCGGGCTGGCGGAGCATCTTTCTGGTCGGCGACGCCCCCTACTTCGGCCGGGTGGGGTTTGTCCCGGCGCCTGACGTTGTCATGCCGGGCCCGGTGGACCAGCGCCGCGTGCTCTGGCGGCCGCTGACGGACGAAGCGACGCCGCCGGCCGGGCTAGCGCGCGTCTGAGGCTGTCCTCGGCTAGAAGCCGATATCGGCGATGCAGCGCCCGTCGGCGCCGCGACTCTCAAAGCTGTCACGGCCGTCGAACCGGTGGATTGGAATATCCGCGACCTCTTCGGGGTCGGCCCAGCGAAGATTGACCGCCATCCGGCGGCGGCCCTCTGCATCGAGCGAGCGCGACCGCCAGAAGCCCACCCCTCCGCAGCCGGCGCAGAAGTGAAAATCGAGCGTCTTGTCGCCCCAGGCATAGGCGCCGGTCTCGCCGTGAACGGAAATCGTCTCGCCTTCGTGTCCGTAGGCCCACAGCGCGCCAGCTCGCCAACAGAAGCTGCAGTTGCACAGGGTCGTCCTCTCCGGCCGACCCTCGATGCGCCGGCTCGATGAGCCACAGTGGCAGCGCCCCTCGATCATGGCGGCCGTCACGCCGCCAGCGCGAGGCTGGCGTGGACCTCGGCTGCGATCTCGAACGACCTCAGCCGCGCCGAGTGATCGAAGATCTGGGCCGTGACGATCACCTCGTCGGCGCCGGTGCGGGCGATGAAGGCCGACAGCCCTTCGCGCACCTTGTCCGGCCCGCCGACAGCCGAACAGCTCAGCGCATGGTCCAGCATCGCCCGGGCGGTCGAATCCAGCCGCTCGCCAAAGCCTTCGACCGGCGGCGGCAGCGGCCCGGCGCGGCCCATCCGCAGGTTGACGAAGGCCTGCTCCAGCGAACTGAACAGCAACCGCGCCTCGGCGTCGGTGTCAGCGGCGAAGATGTTGAACCCGGCCATGACATAGGGACGGTCCAGGTGCTCCGACGGCTTGAACTGGGCGCGATAGATCTTCAGGGCGAAGTCCAGTTCACCGGGCGCGAAGTGCGAGGCGAAGGCATAGGGCAGGCCAAGCGCCGCCGCCAGCTGCGCGCCGTAGGTGCTGGACCCCAGGATCCAGACCGGCACATTCAATCCCGTACCCGGCACCGCGCGCACCCGCCGCTCGGGGCTGTCGGGCCCGAAGTAGGTCATCAGCTCGATGACATCGCGCGGGAAGGCGTCGACATCGCCCGTCAGGGTGCGTCTCAGCGCATGCGCCGTGAGCTGGTCGGTTCCCGGCGCGCGGCCCAGCCCCAGGTCGATCCGGCCCGGATACAGGCTGGCGAGGGTTCCGAACTGCTCGGCGATGACCAGCGGCGCGTGATTGGGCAGCATGATGCCGCCGGCCCCGACGCGGATGGTCGAGGTCGCCGCCGCAACATGGCTGATGACCAGCGAGGTGGCCGCGCTGGCTACGCCCGGCATGTTGTGATGCTCGGCCAGCCAGAAGCGCCGGTAGCCCAGCCGCTCGGCGTGCCGGGCCAGGCTGGCGGCGTTGGCGAAGGCCTGGGCGGCGTCGCCACCCTGGATGACGGGGCAGAGATCGAGGACGGAGAGCGCGGTCATGCAGCCAATATAGGCGTCTCGCCGCCAACCGCATCCATCGCCGTCACAGAACCATATTGGTGTGATCCATCAGGCGGCGCTGGCGTTTTGTCGAGATTGAGCGTATCAGCCCCGCCCTCCGCGCGCACGATTGTGCGCCGCACAATGAAACGATCCCTATGTCCTTCCCCCCCAGCCATCCCGCCCTCGACGCGGCGCTCGCCGCGCGCGGCTATGAGCAACCCACGCCAGTCCAGGCCGCTGTCCTGGCCTCCGAGCCTGATCGCGACCTGCTGGTCTCCGCCCAGACCGGCTCGGGCAAGACCGTCGCCTTCGGCCTGGCCATGGCCTCAACCCTGCTTGGCGAGGCGCCGCGCTTCGCCCGTCCCGAGGCCCCGCTGGCCCTGGTCATCGCCCCGACCCGCGAACTGGCGCTCCAGGTGATGCGCGAGCTGACCTGGCTCTACGCCGGCGCCGGCGCGCGCGTGCTGGCCTGCGTCGGCGGCATGGACGCTCGGGCCGAGGCCCGCGCCCTGGCGACCGGCGCCCACATCGTCGTCGGCACGCCCGGCCGCCTGCGCGATCACCTCGAACGGGGCAACCTCGACCTGTCGGCCCTGCGCGTGGCCGTGCTCGACGAGGCTGACGAGATGCTCGACCTCGGCTTCCGCGAGGATCTCGAGTTCATCCTCGAAGCCGCCCCGGCGGAGCGTCGCACCTTGCTGTTCTCCGCGACCCTGGCCCGCGACATTGTCGTCCTGGCCGGCCGCTACCAGTCCAACGCCCTGAGGATCGACACCGTCAGCCGCGACCAACCCCATGGCGACATCGAGTACCGCGCCGTCCGCGTCGCGCCCAACGAGGTCGAGCACGCGGTGGTCAACGTCCTGCGCTGGTTCGAAAGCCCCGGCGCCCTGGTGTTCTGCCACACCCGCGAGGCGGTCCGGCATCTCTACGCCTCGCTCCGCGAGCGCGGCTTCGCCGTGGTTGGCCTGTCGGGCGAGATGAGCCAACGCGAGCGCACCGACGCCCTGCAGGCGCTCCGCGACGGCCATGCCCGTGTCTGCGTCGCCACCGACGTCGCCGCCCGTGGCCTAGACCTGCCCGACCTTGGCCTCGTGATCCACGCCGACCTGCCGGTCAACAAGGCCGCCCTGCTCCACCGCAGCGGCCGCACCGGCCGCGCCGGGCGCAAGGGCGTCAGCGTCCTGATCACCCCCTACACCCGCCGCCGCAAGGCCGAGATGCTGCTGGGCGCGGCGGGCGTCGAAGCCTACTGGTCCGGACCGCCGATGGCCGAGGAGATCCGCCGCCAGGACGAGGAGAGGCTCATCGAGGCGGCGCTGACCGCCGAGGCGCCGGCCGAGGAAGACCTGGAGCTTGGCCGCAAGCTGCTGGAGCAGATGGGCGCCGAACAGATCGCCGCCGCCCTGATCCGCCAGCGCCGCGCCGCCCTGCCCGCGCCCGAAGAACTGTATGACGACGGCCGTGGCGATCAGCGCCAGGAGCGCGGCGTGCGCCCGGCCCGTGAACGGCCAGAACGCGAAAGACACGAACGCGAAAGGCACGAACGCGAGCCGCGCGGCCGCGCCGGCGACCGAGACGAGACCGCCGGCGACGGCGTCTGGTTCCGCCTCAACGTCGGCCGGCGCAACAACGCCGATCCCAAGTGGCTGCTGCCGATGATCTGCCGCCTAGGCCATGTGACCAAGCGCGAGGTCGGGGTCATCCGCATCTTCGACGGCGAGACCAAGTTCGAGATCGCTCCCGATGTCGCCGAACGCTTCTTCGAGGCGGTGCAGGCTTCGGGTCGCGAGGACGTCCGGATCGAACCGGCCGGCGCGCCCTCCATGCGAGAGGAACGCCCGCCGCGTCAGCCCCGTCCGCGCATCGACGCTGGCCCGCGTGAAGACGCCAGTCCCGCCCGGACCGCCCCGCACGCCGAGCGCCCCGCTCGTCCGCCGCGTCCTGCGCGCGCGCCGGCTGCCCGGGACTACGACCCGCTGGCCGAGGACCTGGTCCGCGTCCGCGACGAGGAGCGCGCCGCCCGCAAGCCGCCGCGCCCCGGCAAGGGCAAGGCCAACGACCGGCCCGCCACAGCGGCCCGGCCGAAGGGCAAGCCGTCCTTCGGCAAGAAGCCCGAGCGTGGCCCGCTGGGCGGCAAGGGCCCCAAGCGGAAATAGCGCCTTCAGGAGGTCGCGACGCTAGAGGGCCGCCTCGATCAGGCGAGGCCCCTTGCCGGTCATGGCCCGCTCCATCGCCGCGTCAAAGGCTTCGGCCGTCTCGCAGCGTTCCGAAGCGATGCCCAGGCTCTGGCCCAAGGCGACCCAGTCGATGCGCGGGCTGCCGAGGTCCAGCAGTCTCTTGGCCGCCGGGCCCGGGTTGCCCGCGCCCGTGCGGCCAAGCTCGATGTTCAGAATGCGGTAGGCGTGGTTGGCGAAGATCACCGTGGTGACGTCCAGCGCTTCGCGCGCGATCGTCCACAGGCCTTGGACCGTGTACATCGCCGCCCCGTCGCCGTTGAGGCTCAGCACCTTGCGGTCGGGCGCCGCCACGGCCGCGCCGATCGCCACCGGGATGCCCTGGCCGATGGCGCCGCCGGTCAGCATCAGCCAGTCATGGGCGCGCGCCGACTTGGTCTGGGTGTAGATCGGCAGGCCGGCGGTGACCGCATCATCCGAGATGATCGCGTCGCCCGGCATGTGGCGGCTGATCGAGGCGCCGATCTCGTAGGGGCCAAGCTTGCCCTGCGGCTTGGCGGGCGGATCGAACGGCTCGGCTGGGCCCATCTCCGGCGCGCCAACCACATCGGCCAGCAGCGCCAGCGCGGCGGGGCCATCGCCCTCGCGGCCGCAGAGCGTGGCTTCCTCGCACCCTTCCGGGACCAGGACGCTGGGACGGTCGGGATAGGCGAAGAAGGCGACAGGCGTCACGGTCTCGACCAGGACCATCAGATCGACGCCCTCCAGGTCGGCCAGCGCCATCTCGCCGAAATAGAGCATCTTGTCCGGGGCGAACCGGCCCTCGCCCCGCGCCAGCCGGGCGACGAAGGTGTCGATCAGCACCCGCACCCCGGTAGCGGCGATCCGTCCGGCGGCCGCGACGCCTGCGGCTGAACAGCAGCTTCCGCCCATCAGGATCACTGGCTTCTTCGCAGCCTTGATGCGCGCGGCGATCGCCTCGGCCTCGTCGCGGCGCGTGACCGGCCGCGGCTGGCGTTCGAGTACGGGACCGGCGACCGTCGTCTCCAGCCAGGCGCTGTCGGCCGGCAGGATCAGGCTGGCGCAGCCGCCCGGCGCGCCGAAACTGGCCTGCACCGCCTCCGCCGCCAGTGGGCCGACCTCGTCGGCGCTCTCTGCCGACTTCACCCAAAGGCTGTTGGGCGCGGCCCATCCTGCGATGTCGCTGTTCAGCGGCGCGTCGTACTGGCGGTGGTAGGTGGCGTGGTCGCCGATGACGTTGACGACCGGCGTCGCGGCGCGGCGGGCGTTGTGCAGATTGGCCCCGCCGTTGGCGTAGCCGGCGCCCAGATGCAGCAGGGTGCAGGCCGGCTTGCCGGCGATGCGGCCGTATCCGTCGGCGGCGCCGGTCGCCACCCCCTCGAACAGGCACAGCACCGGCCGCATGCGCGGCTCGCGGTCCAGGGCCGAGACGAACTGCATCTCGCTGGTGCCGGGGTTGGCGAAGCAGGCTTCGACGCCGTTGTCGCAAAGGGTGGTGATCAGGGCGTCGGCGCCGTTCATAAGAGTCCTCCCGGCCGGTGTGGCTCCAAGGCTCTTGCCGGATTCCGCTCGTCAGGGAAACCGGCGATGGCGCCGGGCCCCTCGCGGCGTATAGGCTGGCGCGGACCACGGGGGACTTCATGCGGGACAAACTGGCGCGGCTCGCCCTGCTCGCCGCCATCATCGGCGGTGTGAGCTACATCGCCTCCTGGACGCTGGATCTGTCCCAGCCCGCCAGCCTCGCCTGGAAGGGGACCGGCGTCGGCTTCCTGGCACTCTACGCCGCTCTGAAGGCCCGCAGCCTTGATGGCTGGCTGCTGGCGGCCGTGATGTCGTTCGGCGTGCTGGGCGATGTCCTGCTGGGGATCAACTTCATCGTCGGCGCCCTGGCCTTCCTGGCCGGCCACCTCGTCGCCATCGGCCTCTACTTCCGCAACCGCCGCCCCCGCCTCTCCCCCAGCCAGAGGGCCTTCGCCTTCGTGCTGGTCCCGGCCACGGTGGTCATCGCCTACCTGCTGCCCGACGATCGCGCCCAGGCGCCGGGCGTCGCCCTCTATGCCCTGGGCCTCGCCGCCATGGCCGCCTTCGCCTGGACCAGCCGGTTTCCCCGCTTTCAGGTCGGGCTGGGCGCAGTGATGTTCGTCATATCCGACCTTCTCATCTTCGGCCGCATGGGCCCGCTGCCGGACAACTTCCTGGTCGGGCTCGGCGTCTGGGGTCTCTACTTCGGGGGGCAGTTGATGATCTGCCTGGGCATCGCCCGCGCCCTCGCCGACGAACGCGGCGCTGGACAGCCGATCGCCTGATCGGCAACTATGATCGGGTCGGGCGTAACTCTGGTCCAGAGGATCGCTATGAAATCGCTGCTCACCGGCGTCGCGCTCGCGGCGCTGATGGTCTGCGCCTGTTCTCCCGACAGCGTCGCACAGACAACACCTGACCACCCCAACGGCAACAACAGCGCCGCGCCATCCGCCGAAGCCCCGGCCGTCGACAGCCCGGCCGCCGACGCCTCGGCCGCCGAGCCGGATCCCGTCGAATATCCGCCGTTCAGCAAGGCGCCGCCGCTCGGCGCGCCGGGTCCCCGCACGTACGAGACGCGTGACGGCCCGCTGGTCCTGCCGCTCGGCTCGGCCTCCTTCGCCGACGAGGTGGTTCGCTTCCGTTCCGGCCGGCCGCCCGCCCAGGACATCCGCTATCGCAACGCCGGCGCCGCGCTGGGCGAGCCCGACTACGTCTCGGATGCCGACGACGAGGAGACCTTTCCCAAGGACGTGACGCTCGGCTGCGGCGGCGAACTGGTGCTGCGCTTCACCAACAACGCGCTGATCGATGTGCCCGGCAAGGACCTCTACATCTTCGAGGTCGGGCCCATGGTCGAGGCCACGCGCGTGGCCATCTCCACCGACGGCGAGACCTGGCTCGAGGTCGGCGAGGTCGAGGGCGGCACGGCCTCGCTCGACATTTCGCGCGTCGCAGGGCCAGGCGTCAGCTACCACTATGTCCGCCTGACCGACCCCAACCCGGCCGATTCCTGCAACGGCGACTATCCGGGTGCGGACATTGACGCCGTGGCCGCCATCGGGGCTGCGCTGTCGATCAGCCTCGATTCCTCGGTAATGTTCGACGTCGACAAGGCGGAGCTCAAGCCGGCCGCCCGAGCCGAGCTCGACCGCGCCGCCGGCGTGCTCAAGGCCTGGCCGGGGAAGGTGGTCACCGTCGAGGGCCACACCGACTCGACCGGCTCGGCGGCGCGCAACGACGCCCTGTCGCAGGCGCGCGCCCAAGCGGTTCGCGACTACCTTGCCGGCAAGCCGGAACTGGCCGGCAAGACCATCTCGGCCAAGGGCTTCGGCGCGAGCCGCCCCGTGGACTCCAACGCTACCGAGCAGGGCAGGCAGAAGAACCGCCGGGTCGATGTCATCCTGACGCCAGACCGGTAGCCCCCGGGCCCGACTGGGTCGGCGTGGCGCTCTCGGATCAGGCCGCCACGCCGAACAGGGCGCCCACGCCCGCGGTAAGCGCCATGGCCGCCACTCCCCAGAAGGTCACCCTCGCCACCGCGCGCGTCACCGGCGCCCCGCCTGCCCGCGCTCCGGCCGCCCCCAGGACGGCCAGACCGATCACCGAGCCCGCGCCCACGATCGGCAGGGCCGCCGATGACGGCGCGATCAGCGCCAGCAACAGCGGCAGGGCCGCTCCCGCCGCGAAGGTGGCGGCGGAGGCGCCGGCGGCCTGGATCGGGCGGGCGGCGGTCAGGTCGGATATGCCCAGTTCGTCCCGCGCATGGGCGCCCAGCGCGTCGCGGGCCATCATCTGCACCGCGACCTGCCGGGCCAGCGGCGCTTCGACCCCGCGCGCCACATAGATGTCCGTCAGTTCCTCCAGCTCCGCGTCCGGCTGGGTCTCCAGTTCCCCCCGCTCGCGCGCGAGGTCGGCCTTCTCGGCATCGGCCTGCGAACTGACCGAGACATACTCGCCCGCCGCCATGGACATCGCGCCCGCGACCAGGGCGGCGACGCCCGCTACCACGACCGCGCCCTTGCCCTGCGAGGCCGCCGCCACGCCGACGATGAGGCTGGCGGTGGAGACGATGCCGTCGTTGGCGCCCAGCACCGCGGCGCGCAGCCAGCCGACCCGCTCCACGACGTGCCGTTCCCGATGCGATCGGATCATGGCTTCTCCTTTCGGACCTTCCGCCAGCAACACTGCGCGCGCCGCCGGCCTGCGCCATGATGCGGATCAAGTCAGCTCATCGCGGTTTGGCCGGAGGCGGAAACAGCACGCGAATCGCCCGGGTCGCCGCCGGATGATAGATCGTGCTGTGGCTTTCCTGCGGATACGGCGTGTAGCTCCAGGCCACGCCAGGCAGCTTGCGAGCCTTGAGAGCCGCGACCAGCCGGTCCATGCCTGCCTGCATCGCACCACCTTCGTCTGCGATCGACAGCCACAGCACGCGGGGAGCCTGGCCGGTCGCCGCGAGCAGGCCCTGAGCCTGCCTGGCCAGCGCCTGGTCATCCCACCACAAGCTGGGGCTGACCGCGATGTAGCGATCAAAGTCGACGCCATTGTTCAGAAAGACATCGACCACAAACAGCGCCGCGAGCGATTCGCCCATCAACCCATCGACACCGTTCGTGCGCCATGCCGCGTCCACCGCGGGCTTCAGCTCCTCGACGAGGAAGCGGCGGAATGTCTCGGCCTTGCCGTGGGTCGGGAACTGCTCACGTTCGGCTGCTCTCGCCGCCGGGCGGGTGAACTCCGCGCGGCGGTCGCCGCTCTCGACCCCGACCAAGATCACCGGCTCGTTGATGCCCCACAATCCGCCCTGATGCAGCAGTCCCGCGATGTGCAAGAAGTCCTGCTGCTCCACGCCGCCATCGAGCAAGTAGATGACGGGATAGCGTCGGTCCCGATTCTCCGGTGCGTCGTAGCCGGGGGGAAGCATGACATGAATGCGCCGTTCCTGGCCCATGACCAGCGAGTTGATGGTGTAGGAGCGCCCGACGACGATGGGATCGCCGGCCGCCGCGAAAGGCGATTGCGCCAACGCGGGCCCAGCGGCGCCCGCCAGCATGACAAGGGCTAGAACGCCGCCCAGAACCTTCATCATCAGAACACCATCACCCCGTCATCGGGAGTCCGCGCGAACAGGCGCGCCAGTTCGGTCGGCCGCCGGCCGCGGGCGAGCGCCTGGTTGATGTAGCCCTTGTCGGTCAGCTCGCCGCTGGCCGCGTCCGGCGCGCCGTCCAGCAGCAGGGCCCGCCAGATGCGTCCGCCGCCGCCCCTGGCCTGCGCGTTGAACCGGCCAAGGCCCTCGACCACCGCCGCCCGCACGCCATCGGGGCCCAGCCGCGCCGCATGGCCCGGATCGACGAAGATCATCAGCCCGACGCCTTCCTCGCCCTCGCCGCAGACGACTGCGTCCGACGCCGCGCCGCCGATCGCCGAGACCGCCGCCACCCGCAGGGCGCCCGCCGCGACGAAGGTGCCGCTGGCCAGCTTGAAATTCTCGACGAGCCGTCCGTCGAACACCAGCCCCGCCGACGGGTCGGTCTCGTCGGCCAGCCGCGCCGCATCGCCCAGCCGGTAGAACCCCTCCTCGTCGAACGCCGCCGCCGAAAGTTCGGGCTCGCCCAGGTAGCCGGGGCTGATTTGCGGGCCCTTGACCCGGATCTCCATCTTCTCGCCGACGGGGACCAGCTTGGCCGCCGTGCCCGGCACCGGCAGCCCGCACATGCCGGAGCGGGCGTTCAGCCAGTGGATGTTGCACGCCGTCGGGCCGGTCTCGGTCGAACCGTAGCCGGTGGCGAAGGTCACCCGCTGGCCGATCGTGCGCACCGCCACCGCCTGCACCCGGTCGAGGATCGACTGCGCCATCGAGGCGCCGCCGTACTGCAGCACCCGCACCCGGGCGAAGAAGGTCCGCGCCAGGGCCTCGTCCTTCTCCAGCTCGCTGGCGAACAGCGCCCAGCCGGCCGGCACCATGTTGTGATAGGTCGGCGAGACCTCGCGCAGGTTCCGCACCGTCTCCTCGAACCGTCCGGGCACAGGCTGGCCAGCGTCGATGTACAGCGTCCCGCCCCGGTGCAGCACCATGTGCAGGATGGCGTTGGCGCCCAGGCTGTGGCTCCAGGGCGCGGCGTTGACCACCACCGGCGGATCGGGATCGTCGAAGCAGGCGGCGATCTGGGCGCCGTTCAGCGAGATGTTCCGGTGGGTGCAGATCACCGCCTTGGGCCGACCGGTCGAGCCGCTGGTCAGCATCAGCTTGGCGGTGTCGTCCGGCGTCGCGGTGAAGGGCGCCGGCGGCGCGGCCAGGGTCTGGGCGAAGGCGTGGTCGCCGGGCCGGGCGTTGCGGCTGGCGATCACCGGCAGCCCCGCCAGGAAGCCGGCCTCCAGCGCGCCCGAGAAGGCCTCGGCGTCGTCCGTGTAGACCGCCGCCGGCTTGATAACGGCGCAGGCATGGGCCAGCCGCCCCAGGTCCGCGCCCTTCAGCCCGTACTGCGGCGACACCGGCGCGATCGGCGCGCCGATGGCCATGGCGCCGTAACTGACCAGCGCATGGTCCACCCCGTTCCGCGCCAGGATCAGCAGCGGCCGCCCCGGTCCCAGGCCCAGCGCCGCCAGCGCCCCGGCCAGGGCCGAAACCTGCGCCAGCGCCCCGGCGTAGTCCACGGTGCGCCAGCCATCGCCATCCCGTTCGGCCAGCCAGATCCTGTCCGGCGCCTCGGCCGCCCAGTGGACCAGCGGCTCGATGGTGGTCGTGAAGCGGTCCGACCAGGGCGTCGGGTTGCTCAGCACGATGCAGCCGTCATCCCGCCGCTCGACGTCGAGCCGGCGAGGAGCGTAGCGGGCGTCCCGGAAGGGCGCGGCGATCTCTGATCCGTCCATGACGCCGATATGGCATGGCGCGCGGATCGCTGGAATGGGCCGTCGCGCGCTACCCCAGCCGATCCCGCTGCCGCTGCAGGTACAGCCGCTCGGCCGGCGCCGGGTCCAGCGCCAACGCCGCGTCATAGGCCGCGGCCGCCGCCAGCCGCTGGCCGGTCTGGTCCAGCAGCCAGGCGCGGGCCACCTGCCAGGGCAGCCAGCGGACAAGCCCCTCTCCGCTGATCGCGTTGAAGGCCCGCAAGCCTTCCTCCGGCCCGAAGGCCTCGGCCACGGCCACCGCCCGATTCACTGCCGTCACCGCCCCCGGCCGCAGCGCCAGCAGGGCGTCGTAGAGCCGCACGATGTCGCCCCAGGGCGTCTCACCGCTTTCCTGGCGGGAAAGGTGGGCTCCGTGAATTGCCGCCAGAACCTGCCTTGGCCCCGGCCGGCGCAGGTCGGCGGCCCGATCCAGCAGCATCGCCCCTTCCGCGATGCGGTCGCCGCGCCACAGATGCGCCTTCTGCTGCGACAGCGGGACCATCGCCCCCTTCTCGTCCAGTCGCGCCGGCCGCCGCGCCTCGGCGAACCGCACCATCGCCGCCAGCGCCAGCACCTCCGGCTCCAGCGGCAACAGCTCGGCCAACAGTCCCGACAGGCGCAGCACCTCGCCGGCGAACCCGGCGCCATCCTCTGCCAAGGCCGCGTCCTCGTAGGCTTGGGCGTAGGCGATCTCCAGCGTCGCGAGCACCGCCTCGATCCGCTCGGGCCAGGCCTCGCGGCCGGGGATCTCGAACGGCACGCCGGCGGCGGCGATCTTCTTCTTGGCCCGCGTGATACGCTGCAGCATGGCCGGCTCCGCGACCAGGAACGCCCGCGCCAGCCGGGGCGTCGACAGCCCCATCACCACCTTCAGCGTCAAGGCGATGCGCGCGTCGGGGGCCAGCGCCGGGTGGCAGCAGACGAAGATCAGCCGCAGCCGCTCGTCCGGGATCGGCCCGTCGGCCGCCAGCAGCGCCTCTTCCGGCGTTTCGGGCGCCTGTGGCGGATCGTGCCGCGCCGCGCTGCGCGTGGCGCGCCGGCGCAGCATGTCCAGCCCCTTGCGATAGGCCGTCCGCCACAACCAGGCGCCGGGATCGTCCGGAAAATCGGTGCGCCAGGCCTCGATCGCGCTGGCCGCCGCCTCGGCGAAGGCCTCCTCGGCCAGGTCGATGTCCCGGAACCGGGCGGCCAGGGCGGCGGTCACACGGCCGCGCACCGCCTCGATCAGCCGCCCCTCCATGGTCAGTAGATCATCACCGGCCGGATCTCGACCTTGCCGCCCTCGACCACCGGCATCCGCCGCGCCCAGCCCAAGGCCGCGTCCAGGTTGGGCACGTCGATCAGGTAGTAGCCGCCCAGCTGCTCACGGGTCTCGGCGAAGGGGCCGTCATGCACCGTCTGTTCGCCGCCGGGCCCGGTGACCACCGTCGTCGCCGTATCCACCCCCTGCAGACCGTCGCCGCCCAGCAGGACGCCGCGCTCGCGCATCTCGGCCGACAGCGCCATGTGCTTGCCGACGATCTCGCTCAGCATCGCCTCCGACGCCTCGGCATAGTGCGCTTCCGGCTCATAGATCAGGATCATGTACTGCATGTCGCTCTCCGCTCCCGACGCGGGCCCGTCGCCCCGTCTGATAGCATGAGACGCACGGCGCGCACGGGATTCGACAGCCCTCAGTCCTGGGGCAGGGCGTCGGGGTTCCAGACCACTTCCCAGAGGTGCCCGTCGAGGTCCTGGAAGTAGCCGGCATAGCCGCCCCAGAAGGTGTCCGCCGCCGGCTTGACGATCCGCGCCCCGGCCGCTGCGACCTCGGCCATCACCGCGTCAACCTCGGCCCGGGTCCGCACATTGTGGCCCAGCGTCATGTTGGTTGGCGAAGGCGGCGACGGCTCAAGCCCGCTGTCATGGGCAATATCGGTCCGCGCCCAGAGGGCCAGCCGCAGGCCCGGCTGCAGCGCGAAGAAGGCCACGGCCCCGTGCTCGAACTCCGTCCCGACGATCCCCTCGGTCGCAAGGCCAAGGCCGTCGCGGTAGAAGGCCACGGCCCGCTCGAGATCCTCGACGCCCAGGGTCAGCACCGACAGTCTCGGCTTCATATCGGGCCTCCGCCTGCGCTAGGCGGCCAGGGTTTCCTGGAACCGCACCGGCTCGCCCAGCGCCGGCGCCACGACCTCGTCCTCGCGCATCACCACCCGGCCGCGCACGATGGTGGCTACCGGCCAGCCGGTCACCTCCAGCCCGTCGAACGGGGTCCAGCCGCAGCGGCTGGCCATGTCGGCGTGGCGCAGGGTGCGCCTGGCCTTCAGGTCGACGATCGTCAGGTCCCCGTCCCAGCCCTCGGCCATCCGCCCCTTGCCGGCGATGCCGAACACCCGCTGCGGCCCGTGGCTGGTCAGGTCGACGAACCGCTCCAGGCTCAGCCGTCCCTGCGCCACATGGTTCAGCATCACCGGGACCAGGGTCTGCACGCCCGGCATCCCGGACGGCGAGGCCGGATAGGGCCGGGCCTTTTCCTCCAGCGTGTGCGGCGCATGGTCCGAGCCGATCACGTCGGCCACGCCCGAGACGATGCCGTGCCACAGGCCCGCGACATGTTCGGCCGAGCGGATCGGCGGGTTCATCTGCGCCAGCCCCTTCAGCCGCTCATAGGCCTCCGGCGCGGTCAGTGTCAGGTGCTGGGGCGTGATCTCGACGCTGGCGATGTCGCGCACCGTGGCCAGGAAGGCGATCTCCTCGGCCGTGGTGACGTGCAGCACATGAATGCGCTTGCCGACCTTGCGCGCAAGCCGCACCAGTCGCTCGGTGGACTGGATGGCGCTCTGGGCATCGCGCACCTCCGGGTGGCTGGTCCAGTCGCCGGTGCGGGCCAACGGCCGGCGTTCGGCCAGCCGGTACTCGTCTTCGGAATGGAATGTCGCCCGCCGGTTCACCGACCGCAGGACCGCCTCCACCCCCTCGTCGTCGGCCACCAGCAGGGTGCCGGTCGAGGCGCCCATGAACACCTTGACCCCGCAGCATCCCGGCAGCCGCTCCAGCTCGCCCAGGAAGGCGGCGTTCTCGTGCGTGCCGCCGACGTAGAAGGCATGGTCGCAGTCCATCCGCCCCTTGGCCCGCGCCAGCTTGTCGGCCATGGCGTCGGGGTCGGTCGTGGTCGGCTCGGTGTTGGGCATCTCGAAGACGGCGGTCACCCCGCCCAGAACCGCCGCCCGGCCGCCGGTCTGCAGGTCTTCCTTCCACTCCAGGCCGGGCTCGCGGAAATGCACCTGGCTGTCGATCACGCCGGGCAGAACGGTGAGCCCCGAGGCGTCGAACACCTCGCCGGCCGAGGCCTGTGACAGGTCTCCCACCGCGGCGATCTTCCCCTCGCGCACGCCCACGTCCGCCAGGCCACGCCCGGCATGGTTCAGCACCTCGCCACCGCGCACGATCAGGTCGAAGGTCTGGGTCATGGCGTCTCCTGCGGCGGGGAAGTGGCGGCGAGCAGCCCGACCGCCGCCTCGACGACGGGCTCGATCTTGAGGTCCAGCATGTGGCCGATCGCCTGGTTCAGTCCGGGGTCCACCTCGCGGAACTGCTCGAAGGATCGCGGCCCCCGCACAACGCGGCTGTGCGGGCCCCAAGGCGCGTAGAGCCGGTCGTCGGACGGGCCGAACAGGCCGATGGTAGGCGCGCCCGCCGCGGCTGCCAGATGCATCAGGCCCGAATCGTTGCCGATGAACAGCCGCGCCCGCTTCAGCACCGCATGCACGTCCAGCAGGTCGAGCTGGCCGGTCAGGTCGAGACAGCGGTCCTTCGGCATCGACCGGCGCAGATCGTCGACATAGCGCACGTCGTCGGGACCGCCGAGGATCACCAGCCGCCCGCCACGCATCGGCCCGTCGTCGGCCATCAGCCGGTTGGCCACGCCCGCGAACCGGTCGATGGGCCAGGTCTTGCCCAGCCAGTTGGCCGCCGGCCCCATGGCCAGGATCGGCCCGCCGACACCCAGCCGCGCGTCCGCCTCGGCCTGCCGCTCCTCGGACACGAACAGGAAGGGCGCCGGCGGATCATCCTCCAGCCCCAGCAGCCGCGCCGCCTCGATCACCTTGTGCACCGGCTCGCCCTGGCTCTTGCGGTGCACCGCCCGTCGCTCGCGCCGCAGGAAGGTGCTGACGGCCGAGCCGCGCATGTCGACGATCAGGCCCCAGGCGGTGTGGCGCGCCTGGTTCCACAGGCTGAACCAGTGGCCGGACCCCTTCCGCTTGCGCATGACGATGATGCGGTCCAGCCCCGGCACATCGGTGAACAGCGGCGCGGCGGCCGGCCCGACGGCGATGGTGAACCGCGCGCCGGGCACCTCGCGCGCCAGCTTGGCCACCAGGCCCGAGGCCAGCACGGCGTCCCCGATGCGGCCGGGGCCAATGAACAGAATCGGGAAGGGCTTGGGCGCCATTTTCGTGAGCATAGACCCTGGGCCTCTGGCGCCCAAGGCCGGCGCGCGCCACCTTCAGGGCATGACAGAGGCGCCCCGCCACATTCCCCTGCCCGACCGGGCCGTCATCGCCGTCGCCGGCCCGGACTGGCGCGACTTCCTGCACAACCTGCTGACCCAGGACATCGAGACCCTGGCGGCGGGAGAGCTTCGCTACGGCGCCCTGCTCTCGCCGCAGGGCCGGCTGCTCAGCGACCTGTTCATCCTGGGCCAGGATGACGGTTGCCTTCTGGACGCGCCCGCCGACCGGCGCGACGACCTGATCCGCCGCCTCACCCTCTATCGGCTGCGGGCGAAGGTCACGATCACGCCTGCGGACGCAGCCGTGTCGGCCCTGATCGACGCCTCCCCGGACCCGGGCGAGGGATGGCGCCGCGATCCCCGCCTGGCCCAGCTCGGCTGGCGCGGCTACGACGCAGCCCCGCCGAAGGGCGCGGTTCCGGCCGGTCCCGAGGTCTACGCCGCCCGGCGCATCGCCCTGGCCGTTCCGGACACGGACGACTTCGGCCAGGACAAGGCCTACCCCATCGAGGTCAACCTCGACCTGCTGTCGGCCATCGACTTCCACAAGGGCTGCTTCATCGGTCAGGAAACCACCAGCCGCATGAAGCGGCGCGGCCAGATCAAGTCGCGCCTGCTGCCGCTGGCCTTCGACGGCCCGCCGCCGTCGCCGGGCGAGGAGGTGCTGACCGGCGAGGACCTGCGAGCCGGCGTGGTGGCTTCCGGCGTCCCGGGCCAGGCCCTGGCCTTGATGCGGCTGGACCGCATGGACGGCCCGCTGACCGCCGGCGGACGGACGGTGCGCGTGGCCCGTCCGGAATGGATGGAGGGGGCCTGAGGCCTGCCCTATTCCGCCAGCTTGGCGGCGTTGCTGACCGGGGCCGGCAGATAGCCCTTGAAGGCGCCGCCGACATAGACGTTGAACGCCTGTGGGTCGGGGACCTCCAGCTTGAGGCCGGGGACCGAGGGCACGCGGTAGGCTTCGCCCGGCCGCAGCACACCCGAGAAGTAGATGGTGTCGTCGGCGCCCTTGACCACCAGCACCGAGCCGCGACGCGCCTGGACCAGCACGGGCGAGGCCTGGGCCGGCGGCGCGCCATGAATCTCGCCGCGCTGGCGGAACGGCGTGCCGACCGCCAGTTCGGGCATCACCGGCTGGCCGGCCTCGGCGGCGTTGCGCGCCCGGGCGGCCGCCTCGACCGCGTCGGCCGAACCGCCGGAGGCGGCAGCGGCTTCCAGGCCGGGGGTCTCGTAGGGGATCGGCACCGTCGCCTCGGGCGGCGGCGGCAGCGGCTCGCCGACTTCCAGCGGCCCTTGCGGCCCGGCGACCGGCGGCAGCGCCGCCTGCTGCGCCACGGTCGGCGCGGGCTTCTCGGCGTTGATCGACCGCTGGGCGACGTTCCACAGCACAAAGGCGGCGGTGGCGAGCACCCCGACCGTCAGGATCAGGCCCAGGCGCGGGTCGCGTTGCTTGCGCACGCCCACCGGCGCCCGCAGCGCCGCGTCGTGATCAGGCGCCTCGGTCTTGAACCGCTCGACCGCCTCGTCCTGGTCCAGCCCGAAGTGGCGCGCATAGGCCTTCACATAGCCAATGGCGAAGGGGCGCGAAGGCAAGTCGTCGAGGCGCATGTCCTCGAGCGCGGCAAGATAGGTCTGGCGAATACGGGTGGCGTCGGACAGATCCTGCAGGGTCACGCCATGATGTTCACGGATCGCTTTAAGCGCGACGCCGATGTCGAGTCCTTCCGACAACTCGGGCGCGCCAAGGCGCGTGGGCTCGGATACGTCGATTTCCCCGGTCCTGTACAACGACCACACCCCGCCGGAATCCAGCGCCATGACTAGACTAGCCCCCGAACCGCACGCCCACCGGACTCGCGCCCGGGACGAAAGTCCGACCGTCGCCCTCTCCTTGCGCGAGAAAGCTTAACGGCCTGTTGTGGATATCAAAATAACCTCCGGAATTCAATGTGCTAAGCCAGCACATATGGCTCCGGTCAGACAGCCACGTACAATTTTCGGGCCAATGTCTCGATCTCGTTGCGAACCGAGCCCGCGGCGCCTCTCAAAAGGGCGTTTACCCCCTTGGCGGCGGCCTCGCGATCGCAGGACAGCACCATCTGCTTGACCGGCCCGACGCCGGCCGGCGGCATCGATAGGCGGTCGAAGCCCAGCGCCGTCAGCGCGAAGGCCTCCAGCGGCCGCCCGGCCATCTCGCCGCAGATCGACACCGGGGTCCCCGTGTCGGCGCAGGCGGTCTGGATCTGCTTCAGCGCCCGCAGCGCCGGCGGCGACAGCGGGTCGTAGCGGTCCGCCACCTTGGGGTTCCCCCGGTCGGCGGCGAACAGGTACTGCATCAGGTCGTTGGTCCCGACACTGACGAAGTCGGTCATCGGCAGAAGGGCGTCCAGGTGCCAGATCAGCGCCGGCGCCTCGATCATCGCCCCGACGTCAAGGCGCGAGGGGGCCGGTCGACCCCGCCGCTGCGCCCAGGCGATCTCGTGGTCGACCATCGCCCGGGCCGCCCGGAACTCGTCCACGTTGGCCACCAGCGGGAACATCACCCGCAGCGGCCGGCCCTTGGCCGCCCAGATCAGCGCCCGAAGCTGCATCCGCAGCAGCGCCGGCCGGTCCAGACCCATCCGCACCGCCCGCCAGCCCAGCGCCGGGTTCTCCTCGCGCTCGACCTCCATGTAGGGCAATAGCTTGTCGCCCCCCAGGTCGAGGGTGCGGAAGGTCACGGGCAGACCGTCGGCGGCGTCGAGCACCTTTTCATAGAGCGCGGTCTGCGCCTCCAGCCGCGGCAGCTCCTCGGCGACCATGAACTGGAATTCGGTGCGGAACAGGCCGATGCCCTCGGCGCCCGTCTCGCGCAGGATGTCCAGGTCCACCGCCAGGCCGGCGTTCATCAGCAGCGTGACCTTGTGGCCGTCGCGGGTGAAGGCAGGCGTGTCGCGCAGCTTGGCGAACTCGGCCTTGCGCTGAGTGCGCACCTCAAGCCGGGCGTTCAGCGCCTTGATGACGTCCGGACGCGGGCGAAGGAAGGCCTCTCCCGTCTCGGCGTCGACGATCACCGGATCGCCCTCGCTGACCCTGTCGCGCAGGCCGGGCAACCGCCCGACGCAGGGGATGTCCAGAGCCCGGGCGACGATAGCCGCGTGGCTGGCGGTCGAGCCTTCCTCCAGCAGGATGCCCTTCAGCCGCGTGCGGTCGTATTCCAACAGGTCGGCCGGCCCCAGGTTCCGGGCGATCAGGATGGCGTTGTCCGGCAGTTCGCGCGGCCCGCTGACGTCCCCGGCCAGGTGGCGCAGCAGACGGTCGTTCAGGTCCTCAAGGTCGTGCAGCCGTTCCCGAAGGTAGGGGTCCTTGGCCTTGCCCAGCCGCGCGCGATGCTCCGAGCGCACCCGCTCGACCGCTGCCTCGGCGGTCAGCCCCGAGCGCACCGCCTCCTCGAGCGAGCGATTCCAGCCCCGGTCGTGGGCGAACATCCGGTAGGTATCGAGCACCTCGTAGGAGGCGCCCATCAGCCCGCCCTCGCCGTCGAGCAGATGATCGATCTGCGACTGCAGCGCGCTGATGGCGGTCTTCAGGCGCGCTTCCTCGGCGACGGCGTCCTCGGACAGCAGATGGCCCACGGCGACCGGCTGCTCGTGCAGCACCGCTGTCCCGAAGGCCAGGCCGTCGGCGAACTTCGAGCCCTTCAGCCGCTCGGGCCGGTGGGGCGCGATCTCGACGTCCTTCAGCTCGGCGCCGCCCAGCAGGTCGCCGGCCCCGACCAGTTCGGCCAGGACCATGGCGATGATCTGCAGGTCCTCGACCTCTTCCTCGCTGTAGGTGCGGGTGGTCTTGTTCTGGACGACCAGCACCCCGATGGGCCGGCCGCCACGCAACAGCGGCACCCCGAGGAAGGCGTGATAGGGATCCTCGCCCGTTTCCGGGCGATAGGCGAAGGCCGGATGGCTGGGCGCGTCCGACAGGTTCAGCGGGCGTCCGGCGCGGACGATCTCGCCGACCAGGCCCTCGCCGGCCTTCAGCCGCGTGACGTGCACCGCCTCTCGCGCCAGGCCCTCCGTGGCGAACAGCTCCAGGTCGCCATGGCTGCGGCGCAGATAGAGGGAGCAGACTTCCGCCACCATCGAGCGGGCGATGATCTGCACCACCATGTCCAGCTTGGTCTGGGCCGGGGAGGGTCCGGCCATGGCCTCGCGAATCTGCTTCAGCAGACCGCGTGATCCTCGAATGGCCAGTCCGGCGGGCGTCATGGACGCGGTGCCTCCCAATTGAATTACGACTATAGCAGACATCCGTGAGGGAACCGTGACCACCGTTCCCTGCGGGTCACAAATGCCTGCGATTCCAGCCTTCTTTGAGGCGAATTCCACCGCGAAAGCCTTGTCGCTACAAGATTTCTGTGCAGTTTATGGTGCAAATACCGCCGGTCGGTCGTGGGGGCTGTCGGGCGGAGACGAGCTGGGGAACGTCCGGTCATGTTTTTCGAAGACGATTTCGTTATCGGGGGGCCCAAGGGCCTGACCGGCTTTGGCGAGCTCGGCCTCGATGATTTCGGCGGCTTCAGCCGCGTCGGCGAGGTCGTCATCACCGGCCGCGTGCCCGGCGCCCTCTATGTCGACGACATCTCGGTCGACGAGACCCCGCTCGAATACCTCCTGCCGTTCGTCCACACCGCGACCAGCGTCGCCGCGCTCGAGACCGCCTTCGCGCCGGTCGGGCCCAGCGCCGCCGAATATGTCGCGCCGGACGCCGGCGAGGCCGGTGACGAGGCTGCCGAGGAGGGCGACGCCGCCCCGGCCGCCATCATCCTGGTCGCCGAGAGCCGCTCGACCGATGACGGCCTGACGATCCCGGTCGATCCCAAGGCCGACCTGCAGTCCGACTTCGAGCCCCTGGCGGTGACGCCGGTCGAGGCCGCGCCGCCCGTCTTCTCCGACGGGGGCGACGATCCGGTCGAGCAGGGTCCCTCCAATCCGTTCGGCTTCGACGTCCATGTGACCGAATACGCCGGCGACGCCGGACCGCCCGCCCAGTCGGGCGACGACTGGATCATGCCGATCGTGACGCCTGCTCCGGTCCAGGGCCTGACCATCGACATCCCGGCGCCGCAGCCGGCTGCCGATGGCCTGCGCGACCACACCCTGGGCGGCGCCTTCCAGTCGCTCTCCTTCCTGATCCTCGACACGCCGTTCGTGGTTGGCGACAACAATCTGCCGCCCACCGTGCGTCCCTCGATCCAGGATCTGATGGGTCCGTTGTTCGAGGACCTGTTCCCCTTCCTCGCGCCGCGTAGCGGCAGCTGGGTCCTCGGCCGCGCCTAGGTCTCTGACCTCAGCGCACCAGACCAGAACACTCCCTGAGAAGATGGTGGGCCCCGCGGGGCCCATTGTCGATTATGGACAATGGATATCGCGCCGTTCCGCGCCGGCGCGCGCCTTTGGCCCACCGCTGTCATCAAGCGCGCGTCACGTGTAGCGGTCGCTGTCACAGAATGACGCCGCGGCGGCTTCCCCTCGCCCCGTCCCCTCGCCTACCCTCGCCACAAAACAGGGGGAGCAGATCATGAGCGCGACCGAGACTGGCGCCGACACCCAGGCGCCGGGCGACCTGATCACCCCGGGCCTGACCCCCGTCCAGCGGCTCCGCGCCATCCTCGGCGGCTCGGCCGGCAACCTGGTGGAATGGTACGACTGGTTCGCCTACTCGGCCTTCTCCATCTACTTCGCCAGGATCTTCTTCCCCGAGGGCGACACCACCGCCCAGTACATGAAGACCGCCGTCGTCTTCGCCGTCGGCTTCCTGGCCCGCCCCGTCGGGGCCTGGCTGATGGGCATCTATGCCGACCGCGCCGGCCGCAAGGCCGCCCTGACCGTCTCGGTGTCGATGATGTGCGTCGGCTCGCTAGTCATCGCCCTGGCCCCCGGCCACGCCCAGATCGGCAACGCCGCCGCCGTCATCCTGGTCCTGGCCCGCCTGCTGCAGGGCCTGTCGGTCGGCGGCGAGTATGGCGCCAGCGCCACCTACATGAGCGAGATGGCCGGCAAGGCCCGCCGCGGCTTCTGGTCCAGCTTCCAGTACGTGACCCTGATCATGGGCCAACTTCTGGCCGCCCTCGTCCTGGTCCTGCTTCAGCAGACGATGGACAAGACCGACCTCGCCGCCTGGGGCTGGCGCATCCCCTTCTTCATCGGCGCCGGTTTGGCCGTCGTCGTCTTCTGGATGCGCCGCTCGATGGAGGAAAGCGCCAGCTTCACCGCCGCCAAGGCCGAGACCCAGGACCGCGGCAAGACCATGCTGCTGTTCCTCAAATACCCGAAAGAGACTCTTGCCATCATGGGCCTGACGGCCGCCGGCTCGCTCGGCTTCTACGCCTACACGACCTACATGCTGAAGTTCCTCGAGAACACGGCCGGCTTCAGCAAGGAGACCGCCGGGGCCATCAACCTGGCCACCCTGGTCTGCTTCATGCTGATCCAGCCCCTGTTCGGCTGGCTGTCGGACCGGCTGGGCCGCAAGGCCATGCTGATCAGCGCCTTCGGCGTCGGCGCCCTGCTGGCCGTGCCGGTCTTCACCCTGATCGGCGGGACCGACAGCATCCTTCTGGCTTTCGGCATGATCCTGGCGGCCCTGACCATCCAGTCGGCCTACACCTCGATCAGCGCCGTGGTGAAGGCCGAGCTGTTCCCCGCCCACGTCCGCGCCCTGGGTGTCGCCCTGCCCTACGCCATCGCCAACGCCATCTTCGGCGGCACGGCCGAGTACGTCGCCCTCTGGTTCAAGAGTCAGGGCATGGAGAGCGGCTTCTACTGGTATGTCTCGGCCATCATGGGCGTCGCCCTGCTGGTCTCCATCCTGCTGCGCGACACCGGCAAGACCAGCCTGATCCGCGAGGACTAGATCCCGATGATCCCGCTTCCCGACCTTCTGGCGCTGGTCTTCTTCCTGGCCTGCTGGGTGCTCTACGAGCCGGTGCTGCGGCGTTTGCGCGGGCCGGGCGGGATGCTGAACACCGACATGGCCCGCGTCCGCGTCGCCTGGATGCTGCAGATGTCCCGCCGCGACAGCCGCTTCATGGACGGCCAGCTCCTGGGCCATGCCCTCAACTCGGCCAGCTTCTTCGCCTCGTCCAATCTGCTGCTGATCGCCGCCGTCGCCGGCGTCCTGTTCGGCGGCCAGTCGGCCTTCGCCTCGATCAGCTCGCTGGAGCTGATCCGCACCAGCAGCCGTTTGCTCTTCGAGGCCCAGATGGCGCTGGTGCTCGTCACCCTCTCGCGCGGCCTTCTCGACTTCATCTGGTCGATCCGCCAGATGAACTACACCCTGACCATCGTCGGGGCGGGACCGGAGTCCCGTGAGGGCGAGCCGCCGCCCGACCCTGAGCTGACCGACGCCGTCGCCAAGGCCGCCGCCCGGGTGCTCAACGGATCGCTGACCGCCTTCAACACCGGCGTGCGCGGCTATTACTTCGCCCTCGCCGCCACAGCCTGGCTCTTCGGCCCGCTGGCCTTCGCCCTCTCGACCCTGGGCGCGGTCCTGCTCCTCGCCTGGCGCCAGACCCACAGCCCCGCCGCCGAGGCCGTCCGCGAACTGCGCCGCACCCTGGATCGAAGCGGCACTGAATAGATCGGCCCGCTAGCCGATCCCCAATTCCGCCCGCAGCTTGCGGGTCAGCTTGGCCGCCACCAGCCCGTGGGCGACGGCCAGCCAGCCGGCGACTTCAGCCTCATCCAGCGCGGCCAGTTCGTCGAACTTCACCCACTTCGCCCGGGCCAGATAGGGCGCGGGAATGGCCCGGCCGGTCTCGGTCAGGACCTCGAAGGCGATATCGCTGGCCTTGAACGACAGGCCGCCGCCGGACGGACTGGTCACGGCGAACATCCGCCCCCCGACCTTGTAGACGTGGTCGTCGCCCCACTGGACGTCCATGGTCACGCCGGGCAGCGCGCGGCAGGCGCGGTCGAGCGCCTCGGGGCTCACGCCTCGACGCCGACGCCGATCGGGCAGGTCACGCCCGTGCCGCCGATGCCGCAATAGCCGTCCGGGTTCTTGGCCAGGTACTGCTGATGGTAGTCCTCGGCGTACCAGAAGGGTCCGACCGGGGCGATCTCGGTGGTGATCTCGCCAAAGCCATGGCCGCCCAGCGCCGCCGCGTAGGCCGCCCGCGAGGCCAGAGCCGCCTCGAGCTGGGCGTCGCTGGTCGCATAGATGGCAGAACGGTACTGGGTGCCGATGTCGTTGCCCTGGCGCATGCCCTGGGTCGGGTCATGGTTTTCCCAGAAGGCCTTGAGCAGCGCCTCGTAGGTCACCTGTTTCGGATCGAAGACCACCAACACCACCTCGGTGTGGCCGGTGCGGCCCGAGCAGACCTCCTCGTAGGTGGGGTTGGGCGTGAAGCCGCCGGCATAGCCGACCGCCGTCGTCCAGACGCCGGGGATCTGCCAGAACACGCGCTCGACGCCCCAGAAGCAGCCCATGGCGAACACCGCCGTCTCCAGCCCTTCGGCAAAGGGGCCCTGGATCGGCCGGCCGCTCAGGAAGTGGGCCTCGCCCGGCGCCAGCACGGCCCCGCCGCGCCCGGGCAGGGCGGTGTCGGCGGTGGGCATCTCGAGGCTCTTCTTGAAGAACATGGCAGGGACTCCGCAAGGATCGGTCAGACGCCAAGATAGTGCGTCCGCGTCGCGATTTCACCGCCCCGCGCACCGGCCCTTGCTCCGGGGGCGCCCCTGAGTATATTGCGCGCCTTCCCGCGCCGGGGGCCCAGGGCTCCAGCGGCGCAACCGTATGCCCCGGCATGCGTGGTGAGGTGGCCGAGTGGTTGAAGGCGCACGCCTGGAACGCGTGTATAGGGGAAACTCTATCGAGGGTTCGAATCCCTCTCTCACCGCCAGCCGGAGCCTCCTGAAGTCTTGTAGCCAAGCCGCCGATCGCCAGCGCGATACGGCGCGCATTGCCGTGCGCCTCTTCGTCACCCTCATTTTTGCATCCAAAATATTGACCGATTGCATTCACCCACTGTAAGCCGATCAGCGGGGCTCGCTGGCGGGCCGTGTGCGAGGGACTGCAGATGCGTGACGGGCCGATCAAGATCCTGGTGCCGACCGGCTCGCTGGGGGCGGGCGCGGTCGAGGCGGAGGTCGCCTACGGCATCGCCCAGGGCGCGCGGGCCATCGCTACCGACGCGGGCTCGACAGACTCCGGCGCTGCCTATCTGGCGCTGGGCATTTCCAAGAACAATCGCGGCTCGGTGAAGCGGGATCTGACGATCCTGATGAAGGCTGGCGCCGAGGCCGGCATCCCGCTGATCATCGGCACCAGCGGCCAGGCCGGCGGCGACCTCAACGTCGACTGGACCCGCGACATCTGCCTGGAAGTGGCGCGCGAACTGGCCATCCAGCCCAGAATCGCCCTCCTCTATTCCGAGCTGGACAAGGCCGACCTCAAGGCCCGCAACGCCGCCGGCCGCGTACGGCCCCTGCCGCCGCTCGGCCCCCTCGAGGACGCCAGCATCGATGTCTGCGAACACATCGTCGCGGCCATGGGGCCCGAGCCCTACATGGCGGCGCTGGAGGCCGGGGCCGACATCATCCTGGGGGGCCGCACGACCGACACGGCCGTCATCGCCGCCTTCGCCCTGCTGCACGGCGCGCCGGCCGGCCCCGCTTGGCACGCGGGAAAGATCGCCGAATGCGGCGCCCAGTGCACCGTCGTGCGCAACAAGGGCTCGGGCGTGCTGATCTCGATCGGTCCCGACGGCTTCGAGGTCGAGCCCCTCAGCCCCGACAACTGGTGCGACCCCGAAAGCGTCTCGGCCCATATGCTGTACGAGAACAGCGACCCCTTCCGCCTGACCGAGCCGGGCGGCATCCTCGACGTCTCCGGCGCCGACTACAGCCAGTTGAACCCCCGCGCCGTGAAGGTCACCGGTTCGGTCTGGGAGCCGCAACCCTACACCATGAAGCTGGAAGGCGCCGCCGCCAGCCGCTTCCAGACCATCATGCTGATCGGCATCCAGGATCCCGACGTCCTGGCCAATCTGGAAACCTTCCACGACAACATGCTGGCCGTCCTCCACCAGCGGGTCCGCAGCACGATCGGCGAGGCCGCCGGCGACTTCCACATCTCGCTGCGGCTCTACGGCTGGAACGCCGTCTCCGGCGACCGTCCGCCAGAGGGGACCCCGCCGCCGCGCGAGGTCGGCGTGCTGTTCGTCGCCACCGCCGACAGCCAGGAGATGGCTTCCCAGATCGCCAAGGCCTGCAACCCCTACTTCTTCCACTTCCCGCTCTTCATGGACCGCGAACTGCCCAGCTACGGCTTCGCCTTTTCGCCCGCCGACATCGATCGTGGCCCGGTCTTCGAGTTCAAGCTGAACCATGTGGTCGAGGTCGACGACCCGATGGAGCTGGTCCGCACCGTCTGGATCGACATGCGCAAGATGGAGGCCGCCTGATGCCCACCGTGAAGGACGTCTGCCGCCATGTGCGGTCCAAGAACGCCGGCCCCTACTGGGTGACCTTCGACCTGTTCTTCGACGGTCCCGAAAGCTTCGAGCGCTACAAGGACAGCCCGGCCCTCGGTCCTGACCTCTTCGCCCGGCTGTTCGGCGCCGACCCGGCCCTGGTCAAGCGGTTCGCCTCGCCCGGCCTGCACATGATCAAGATCTCGCACGCCCGCACCACGCCGCAGGGCGGCGTCGTCGAGCGCGACATGCATGCCGGCCAGCAGTACGTGCGGCTGCTCGACGTAGAGCTGGAGCCGGCCCGGTGAGCGCCGCAGCCCTCCAGACCGCGCCGGACAGCGAGGCAGAGGCGCGGCTTCGCGTCGACCTGGCGGCGGCCTATCGGCTCTGCGCCCTGTTCGGCTGGGACGATCTGGTGTTCACCCACATCTCGGCCCGCATCCCGGGGCCGGAGCACCATTTCCTGATCAATCCCTACGGCTGGATGTTCGAGGAGATCACCGCCTCCTCCCTGGTCAAGGTCGGGCTGGACGGCATGACCATCGGCGCGTCAGACGCCATGGTGAACCCGGCCGGCTTCACCATTCACTCGGCGGTGCATGAGGCGCGCGAGGACGCCGGCTGCGTCCTTCATCTGCACACTGTCGCCGGTACGGGCGTGGCTTCCCAGGCCGAGGGCCTGTTGCCGCTGAACCAGACGGCCATGCTGCTGAACGGCCGCATCGCCTACCACGACTTCGAGGGCGTGGCGCTTGACCACGACGAGCGGCCCCGTCTCGTCGCCGACCTTGGCGACCGCGACGTGATGATCCTGCGCAACCACGGAACCCTGACCGTCGGCCGCACCGTGGCCGAGGCCTTCACCGCCATGTATTTCCTGGAGCGCGCCTGCCAGATGCAGATCGCCGCCCAGGCCGGCACGCCGCGCCTGCCCGCCGATCCGGTGCAGGCGGTCGTCGAGAGCCAGGGCAAGGCGCTGGGCTTCGTCGCCGATCGCCTGGTCTGGCCGGCGCTGCTGCGGCGGCTCGACCGGCTGAACCCCGGCTACGCCGACTGAGCCGGCGATGAGCGCCCGTTCCCGCCGCGTCGTCGTCACCCAGCGGTTCTTCGACGACGAGACCCGGGCCTGGCTGGAAGGCCAGGGCTGCGAGGTGATCATCGCCGACCTGCCGCCTGGCAAGGGCGATGGCGACTTCACCCCGGACGAACTGAAGGCCCTGCTGGCCGGCGCCGGCGGCTGGATCGTCGGCCACGCCCGCGTCACCCGCGACCTGCTGGCCGCCCTGCCGATGCTCGAGGTGATCTCTCGTCGCGGCGTCGGCTACGAGCGGGTGGACCTGGATTCGGCGCGCGACCTTGGCAAGGTCGTGGCCATCGCCGCCGGCGGCAATGACGCCTCCGTCGCCGATCACACCATCGCCCTGATGCTGGCCGTCGGCCGCCGCTTCAGGGAGTCCCAGGCCCGGATGCAGGCCGGAGACTGGACGATCCTCACCGGCTCGGACCTCTACAGGAAGACCGTCGGCATCGTCGGCGCCGGCCGCATCGGCCGCAGCGTCGTGCAACGCCTCGCCGGCTTCGAGGCTGAAGTCCTCGTCCATACCTCCAGCCCCGACGCGGCCTGGGCGGCGCGCGCGGGCGTCACCTGCGCCGGCATGGAGGAGCTTCTCTTACGGTCCGACTACCTGACCCTGCACGCCCCCCTGACGCCCGCCACCCGGTTCCTGATCGACAGGCGGGCCATGGCGGCCATGAAGCCCGGCGCCATCGTCATCAACACCGCCCGGGGCGGCCTGGTCGACGACGAGGCCCTGCTCGAGGCCCTTAACTCCGGCCACCTCGGCGGGGCCGGCCTCGACACCTTCATGAGCGAGAGCGACCCCGACTGGCGCCCGGTCACCGAGGCGCTGCTGGCCCTGCCCAACGTCGTGGCGACGCCGCATGCGGCCGCCTCGTCCCGCGAAGGGCTGCAGCGGACCAACCAGGTCGCCGCCCGGTCGGTCGTCGCCGTCTTCGACGACGGCCAGCCGGCGCCCGGCTGCGTCGTGGCCGACGGTCGGGCTCGCTAGAGGCGGCTTTCGTCAGACGCTGGCCAGCGCCTCGGCGATCGCCTTGCCGCAGTCGGCCGTGCCCAGCGGCCCGCCGAGGTCGCGGGTGCGCAACTCCTGCCGCGCCAGCACTGCTTCGATGGCCCGCACGATGGCGGCCGCCGCTTCGGCTTCGCCCAGATGATCCAGCATCAGCGCCGCCGACCAGATCTGCCCGACCGGATTGGCCACGCCCTGGCCGGCGATGTCGGGCGCCGAACCGTGGACCGGTTCGAACAGCGAGGGGAACCGCCGCTCCGGGTTGATGTTGGCCGCCGGCGCGATGCCGATGGTGCCGGTGCAGGCCGGCCCCAGGTCCGACAGGATGTCGCCGAACAGGTTGGAGGCCACCACCACGTCGAACCAGTCGGGATGCTGCACGAAATGGGCGGTCAGGATGTCGATGTGGAACTTGTCCCAGCTGACGTCCGGATAGCTTTCCGCCATCGCTTCGACCCGCTGGTCCCAGTAGGGCATGGTGATCGAGATGCCGTTGGACTTGGTCGCCGAGGTCAGCCTCTTGCGATCCCGCCGCCGGGCAAGTTCAAACGCATAGCGCAGCACCCGGTCGACACCGATGCGGGTCATCACCGTCTCCTGGATGACCACCTCACGCTCGGTGCCGGGGAAGATGGTCCCGCCGATCGAGGAATATTCCCCCTCGGTATTCTCGCGGACGACGTAAAAGTCGATGTCCCCCGGCTCGCGCCCCGCCAGCGGGCTCGGCACACCCGGCATCAGCTTGACCGGCCGCAGGTTGACGTACTGGTCGAACTCCCGCCGGAACTGGATCAGCGAGCCCCACAGCGAGACATGGTCCGGCACCGTCTCGGGCCATCCGACGGCGCCGAAGAAGATGGCGTCATGCCCGCCGATCCGCGCCTTCCAGTCCTCGGGCATCATCACCCCATGCTCGAGGTAGTAGTCGCAGGAGGCGAAGTCGAAATGATCGAAGGCGAAGCGACAGCCGAACCGCCGTGACACGGCCTCCAGCACGCGCAGGCCCTCCGGCACGACTTCCTTGCCGATGCCGTCGCCCGGGATGACGGCGATGCGGTGGGTGCGGCTGCTGGTCATGGGGGCTCCCTAGGGGCTGGCGGGCGGATCGATCAGGATCGCCCGGAAATCGTTGACGTTGGTGCGGGTCGGGCCGGTCACCACCAGGCCATCGATGGCCTGGAAGAAACCATAGCCATGGTTCTCGGCCAGATGCGCCTTGGCCGACAGGCCCAGCCGGCCGGCGGCGGCCAGGCTGTCAGGACCGACGATCGCCCCGGCGTTCGGCTCGGTTCCGTCGATCCCGTCGGTGTCGGCGGCGAGGGCATGCACGCCTGGCGCCCCGTCCAGGGCGATGGCCAGCGCCAGCAGGAACTCGGCGTTGCGCCCGCCCCGCCCGCGGCCCCGGACGGTCACCGTGGTCTCGCCGCCGGAGATGATCGCCAGGCGCCGGCCGGGCCTCTCGGCCATCAGCCGCCTGACCAGGGCCGCCTGATCGCGCGCCACAAGCCGCGCTTCTCCTTCGATCCCGTCGCCGAGGTTGACCACCTCGTAGCCCTCGTCCCGCGCGATGCGTTCGGCCGCCGCCAGCGCCCGGGCCGGGGTGGCGATCAGCTCGAAGGTTCCCGGGACCTCATGCGGGCGGGGCGTTTCGCTGCGGGGGTCCTCCAGCCAGGCGCGGACGGCCGGCGGCACGGTCCGCATGCGCCGCTCAAGGATAGTCAGCGCCTCCTGCCTCGTCCCGCCGTCGCCAAGCGTCGGGCCAGAGGCGATGAGGTGGCCGGCGTCGCCCGGAACATCCGATATCGCCAGGGTCGCCAGCCTGGCCGGGCCCACGGCCAGGGCCAGTCGCCCGCCCTTGATCGCCGAGAGACGTCGACGAACGGCGTTGATCTCGCTGATCGGCGCCCCTGACGCCAGCAGCGCCCGGGTGACCGCCTGCTTGTCCGCCAGGGTCAGGCCGGGCGCCGGCGCGACCAGCAGGGCCGAGCCGCCGCCGGACAGAAGGCAGAGGACCAGGTCATCGCGCGTCAGGCCTCGCACGCGCTCAAGGATGCTGCGGGCGGCCTCGATTCCGGCCGCGTCGGAAACCGGATGGGCCGCCTCGACCACCTCGATCCGGTCGCAGGCCAGGCCGTGGCCGTAACGGGTGACGACCAGGCCCGACAGGGGTTCGCGCCAATGGTCCTCGACGGCTCTGGCCATGGCGGCCGCGGCCTTGCCGGCGCCAACCACCACGGTTCGGCCGCGCGGCCGCTCGGGCAGGAACGGCGGCACACAGCGCGCCGGCGAGGCGGCCTCGACGGCGGCGTCGAACATCGCGCGAAGAACGGCCCCGGGCTGCATCAGCAATCCGGGGCCAGTTGAGGACCGGGGCCTCGCCGTCTTCGGGGCGCCGATCCGCGCAAGGGGAGGCTCAGTACTTCCAGTTGAAGGTCAGGCCGAAGGTCCGCGGCGGGGCGTAGGCGCCGAAGTTGGCGCCCAGGAATGTGCCCTGGAAGGTGCGGGTCACCTCGTCGCTGAGGTTCTTGCCCCACAGCGAGACGGACCAGCGGTCCTGCGGCTCGGTGTAGACGATGCGGCCGTCGTAGAAGTTGGTCGGCGGGCGCTTTTCCGCACCCTGGTTGGAGTTGTCGTCCCAGATGGTGCTTTCGTAGCGGTAGTCGAGAGCGAAGCGGATCGAGCCGCCGGCGCCCAGAGACCAGTCGTAGGAGGGCGACAGCACCAGCTTGTGCTCCGGCACGCGGGCCAGACGGTTGCCCGCATAGCTGACGCCGGGCTCGGGCTCGAACTCGTCGAAGCGGGCGTCCGTATAGCCGTAGCTGACCGTCAGCCGGGCACCGTCGAACGGACGCCACTGCAGCCAGGTCTCGTAGCCCTTGATGGTCGCCGCGCCGGCGTTTTCGGTGATCACCGCGCTGCTGGGCAGGGTCCGGCGCGTCTGCAGGTCGGTGTAGTCCATCCAGTAGAGGGTGTTGTTCCAGATCAGCCGCCCGTCCAGGAAGCTGCTCTTCTGGCCCAGCTCCACCTGGGTGGCGTACTCGGCCTCGAACGAGTCCGCCGCTTCGATGGCGGTCGCCGGAAGGTCCTGGAAGCCGCCGCTCTTGAAGCCGCGCGAGACCATCAGGTAGATCAGGTGGTCGTCGCTGGGCCGGTAGTTCGCCCCCAGTCGCCAGGTCACCGCGTCAAAGCTGTCGGACGCTCGGACGTCGAACAGCTCTGCGCCGCGAAACACCGAGTCGCCGGCCGTGTTTGAGACCCGATAGTCCTTCTCGTCCTTGGAGTAGCGCAGCCCGGCCGTGATGGCGAAGCGATCGCCCAGCGGCACGGTCACGTCGCCGAACACCGCATAGCTCTTCAACTGGGCATCCTGGGTATAGATCTCGGTTCCGACCCCGCCGATGTCGAGCACCAATGCGTCAGTGCGCTGTGTGTCGCTGTTGTAGTTGTAGAGTCCCACAACCCACTGGAACGGGCTGTCGGGCAGCGAGGTCAGGCGCAGCTCGTGGCTGCTGCCGGTGCTTTCCTCGGCATTGCCGCCGGTGATGTCGATGAAGTTGGTTGTCGGATTGCCGCCGTCGAAGTCGTAGGCCGTCGCATATTCGAGGGAACGATAGGCGCCCAGGTAGGTCAGCGTGGCGAACGGCAGGTCCCAGTCGGCCTGAACGCGGACACCCCAGGTGTCGCGATCCTGATAGCCATCATAGGAGCCGGCCGAGCGCTCGCGGTCCCGGTCGACCGTCCAGAAGGCTGAAAGCGGATCGGTCGGGTCGAGCTCGAGGACATGCTGGCCAGGGCCCGTGCCCCGGTCCCGGGTCGCATCGATCCCAACCAGCAGGCGAAGGGTGTCCGTAGGCTCGACGGCCAGCTGCAGCCGCCCGCTCAGGGTGTCCTGGGCCTCCAGCTTCCCGCCGGTGAAGGTGTTCTCGACATAGCCGTCATGGCTGCGCCAGCTGGCGCTGGCGCGCACGGCCGCCTTGCCGCCCGCGAACGGCGCATTGACGAAGCCGGCGGTCTCTAGGCGCTCGTAGTTGCCTACAGTCGCCTCGACGGCCGCGTCGAAACCTCCGAAGCGCGGCTTCTGGGTCACCACATTGATGGCGCCGCCGACGACGTTGCGGCCGTACAGCGTGCCCTGGGGTCCCTTGAGCACCTCGATGCGCTCGATGTCGAACGCGTCGAAGGCGACCATGGCGGGCCGACCCAGATAGACCTCATCGAGGAACACCGCAGAGCTGGGATCGCCGGCCGCGCCCCGGTCGGTCGAGCCGACGCCCCGGATGGCGATGCGCGGCTGCGAAGCGGGGAAGGCGTCGAACTCCAGGCCAGGCGTGCGGGTGGCGACGTCGTCGATTTCCCGGATCCTCGCCTCGCTGACCTGCTCGGCGCCAAAGGCCGTCACGGTGACCGGAACGTCCTGAAGGCTCTCGCTGCGCCGCTGCGCCGTGACGATGACCGCATCGACCTCGGGCTGGGCTGCTGGCTGGGCGGCCTGCGCCATCGCCTCGGCCGCCCAGAGCAGGGTTGAAGCGGCGACGCCGCATGCCAGCGCCTTGCGCGTCCTGGAAACCATATCGCCCTCCCCATGGGGTCGTTGTCGAACCCCGTCTCAGCGGGGATGCGGCGGACGATAGACAGTCTGGATGCTGTCGGTCAATATATTGGATGCAATTTCAAATCTGTTTGGATGCGATCATTGACCCGCGGCGGGCGGCGTTGCACGGTTCCTAGCGAAGGGTGGCGAGGGAAAGGATGCGGGTCTTGGTGCGCAGCACATGCTCGATCATGAGCTGTTCGGCCTGTTCGCCCTCGCCTGCGGTGATGGCGGCGAGGATGGCTTCGTGATCGGCCTGGGACTGGACGATGTGGGGGGGCGGCGTGGGCGACATCTGCCGCGCGCGGGCCGGGACATGGGCCGCCACGGTCGGCGACACCCGCACCGGATCGCCGAACAGGGGATAGAGCAGGGTCATGCGGATCGCATGGCGCAGGGTCAGGTTCCGCGTCGCCTGGTGAATGGTCATGTGGAACATGCGATTGTAGCGGTACCACTGCAGTTCGATGTCCTCGGACCACTCGCCCCCATCGACGATGACGCGGGAGCGGGCGATGATTTCGGCCTGGGTCCGCAGCGTCTCCGCCTCCCAACCCAGATCGACGGACAGGCGGCAGGCCAGACCCTCGAGCGCCGCCCGCACTTCGACCGAGTCATACAGGTCGCCAAGCGTCACGGCCCGGACCGTGTAGCCCCGGTTCATGCTGTAGAGCACCAGCCCCTCGGCCGACAGCACCGCCAGGGCGCTGCGCACGGGCGTCCTGGACACGTCCAGTTGCGTCGCCAGCCCCTCGGCCCGCAGCCTGGTCCCCGGCGCGATCTCGCCCGTGACGATCATTTCCCTCAGCCGGGTAAGCACCGTGTGGGTCGCCGGCTCGGTGTTCTGGGGATCGGCCAGCGCCTCGGCCCGCTCATCCATTTCGGTCCCCATCGCCCCTGGTCGCTCCAAGAATCTCTGCCCGGCGGCACCGTGAGCGATCCGCTGTCCGGAGACAATCGCCGGCGGTCCGGCCCCTTCTCAATCGAATTCCCATCCCCGGCGCAAGGCCGATGGAGACCCCGACCATGAGCCCAGACGTCCTGCTGCACCCCGCCCTCCTCGGGCTGGCGATGGTCGTGACCTTCATGACCCTGATCATGACCAAGCGGCTGTCGGCCATCGCCGCCCTGCTCATCGTGCCCATCCTCTTCGGGCTCATCGCCGGAGCCGGGGCCGGGCTGGGCGACATGATCATCAAGGGCGTCCTGCAGGTGGCGCCGACGGCGCTGATGCTGGCGTTCGCGGTGCTCTACTTCGCGATCATGATGGACGCCGGCCTGTTCGACCCGCTGGTTCGCAAGGTGCTGGCCACGGTGGGCGATGATCCCATGCGCATCAGTCTGGGCACTGCCGCCCTGGCGACAGTGGTCTCGATCGACGGCGACGGCACCACCACGGCGCTGATCGTCATCACCGCCATGCTCCCGGTCTATCGCAGGGTCGGCATGAACCCGCTGATCCTGGCCACCTTGCTGGGGCTGACGAACTCACTGATGAACTTCGTGCCCTGGGGCGGCCCCTCCGCCCGCGCTGCGACGGCGGTCAATGTCGACCTGGCCGACGTCTTCATCCCGCTGCTGCCGGCCATGATCGCCGGCATCGGCGGCGTCTTCGTCCTGGCCTGGATGTTCGGCCGCTCCGAGCGCCGCCGCCTCGCCGGCGCCGCTCCGCTCCCGGCGACGGAGATCGGCGAGGCGCCGCCGACGATCGCCGCCATGATCGGCGACAAGGACGCGGCCGACATCCGCCGCCCACGGCTGTTCGGGTTCAATCTGCTGCTCACCGTCGGCCTCGTCGCCGGCATGATCTTCGGCCTTGCGCCCCTGCCGGTCCTGATGATGGGCGCCTTCGCCGTCGCCGTGACCGTCAATTATCCGCGCCTCAGGGAACAGCGAGATCGCATCGCCGCCCACGCCGACAATGTCGTCAATGTCGTGGTGCTGATCTTCGCGGCGGGCGCCTTCACCGGCATTCTCAACGGCGCCGGCATGGCCGACGCCATGGCCAACGCCGCGCTGTCGATCGTCCCGCCGGATGTCGGCCCCTTCCTGGCGCCGATCACCGCCCTGGCCAGCATGCCGCTGACCTTCGTGATGTCCAATGACGCCTACTACTTCGGCGTCGTTCCGGTCATCGCCTCGACGGCCGCGAACTTCGGCATCTCGCCAGAGGTCATCGCCCGCGCCTCGCTGCTCGGCCAGCCGGTCCACGCCCTCAGCCCCCTGCTGGCGCCGATCTACCTCGCCTGCGGCCTGCTGGGCGTCGACGTGGCCGACGCCCAGCGCTTCGCCCTCAAGTGGGCCGTGCTGATCTGCCTCCTCGTCCTGGCAGTCGCCATGCTCAGCGGCGCGGTGCCGCTGCGGCCATAGGGGGACGAGGATCGTCAGCCGCCACCGTCGACGTTGATCTTCTGACCTGAGACGTACGCATTCTCGGCCGAGACGAGGAAGGCCACGACCGCGGCGACATCGCCAGGCTCGCTGACCCTGCCAAAGGGTCGACCGGCGTTGAGCTCGGCGATGTCCTGGCCAGAGCGCGCCTTGACCAGCCGGCGGCCCATATCGGTCACGGTCAGGCTCGGAGCCACGATGTTGACCCGCACCCCGTGACGCCGTTCTTCCTTGGCAAGCGTCAGGGCGAGCGCTTCCATCGCAGCCTTGGCCATGTTGTACGGCGCCCCGCCCCCGGCCATGCCAAGGGTCGCGACGCTGGAAATCATGATGATGTCGCCCCGCTCCAGCGAGCGCATGTGCGGCAGGACGCGACGGCACAGCTCGAACGGCGCCAGCGCATGCACCTCGAACAGCTGCGCGACCTCCGCCGCCTCGGTGTCGGCGACAATCCGGCCACGGCTGGCGATGCCGGCGTTGTTCACGAGCATGCCGATCGGCCCGAGGTCCGCGACAACCGCCTCCACCAGGCCCGGAAGCGCGGCAAGGTCGGCGACATCGAGTTCGTAGGCGCGCGCACGCCGGCCCCGGCCCTTGATGTCGGAGACGACCTCATGGGCCGCCTCGCGATCCTTGCGATAGGTGAGCGCCACGTCGGCGCCGGCCTCGGCCAGGCGGAGCGCGATCTCTCGACCGATGCCCCGCCCGCCGCCGGTGACCAGCGCCAGACGCCCCTTGAGGGATCCAGCCACTAGAAGCGGGAGGTCAGCTGGATGGCGATCGTCCGGGGAGGATCGACCTGGAAGACATAGGCGCCTGACACCAGGGGCACGTTGAAGCCGAAGTTGGCGGTCATCTCGTCGGTGAGGTTCTTGCCGACAAGGGCAACTTCCCACCGCTCGTCCTCGGCGCCGAGCGCAAGGCGCAGGTCGACCTTGGTCGAGGCGTCCATCAGCCTGTTCGGATCGCCGTCGGGGCCGACTTCCTGTTCGCCCCTGTACGTCACCATGATCTGCCCCGAGCCCATGAGCCCGTTGCCCAGCGGCCGCCGGTAGTCGAGCCGCACCGCGCCGGACCATTCGGGCGAGAAGGGAAGCACGTGCCCCTTGAGGTTCTGACGCCCGCCGACGCAGCCGACGCCGACCGTCGCCTGGTTGGCGTAGCACTGGGCGCCGGGAAAATCCTCGTAGTAGGCGTCGAGGTAGGCCACATCGACGGTCGCGGTGAAACCGTCGAAGAGCAGCATCTGGCCCTGCACCTCGACGCCGCGGCTCCGCGCCTCGGCGGCGTTGCCGACCGTGAAGCCGGTGCCGTTGAATGCGCTGACCTGCAGGTTCTCGAAGGTGCTGTCGAAGACGTTGATGTTCAGCCGGGCCCGCCCGTCCAGCAGGCGCATCTTCACACCCGCCTCGATCGACTTCGCCGACTCCGGGTCGTACTGGAAGGTCGTCGGGTTGTAGCGGCCGGCGCTGAGATCGAAGCCGCCGGATTTGAAGCCGGTCCGATAACTGATGTAGGCCATCCCGCCATCGAACATGTCGAACTCGAGCGTCGCGGTCGGCGTGATCTTGCTGTCGCCCGCCGAGACCTTGGCCGTGTAGGGAACATAGCCCAGCGTCGCCGCGGCCGTGGCGAGGACGGCGGGATTGGTGGTCGGGGTGCAGCCGCCCGTGGCCGGATCGACGACGACGCGGGACTGGACGATGTCGCGCTCGGCCTCCTGGTATCGCGCCCCGCCGGTCAGGCGGAAGCGATCGGTGAAGGCGAAGGTGCCTTGTGCGAACACGCCCCAGTTGGACTCGTCGCGGCCGCCGAATGTGCAGCTGCGGACCCGCGTGGCGCTGCCGATCACGCCGAAGTCGAAGGCGCTGTAGGCCTGCGGAACGTCGATCTCGCTGGTCTGGTAGTAGGCGCCCACCATGTAGGTGAACCGGCCATCGCCATTCGATTCGATGCGCAGTTCCTGGCTGAACTGGCTGATGTCCTGGCTCAGCAGGGTGTCGACGATGGGCAGCGGCGAGGAGTCCGCGTCGATGTCCTCGCGCCAGTCGGCCCGCACATAGCCGGTGACCGCATTGAGGCTGACGGGGCCAAAGTCATAGGACAGGTTCAGGGTGCCGACGATGGCGCGATCATGACCCCGCTCGTCGTTCGGAGAGCCGGTGCGTCCCGCCGAGCGGCGGTCGTCGATGGTGAAGTCCGCCCTGGGATCAAGCGCCAGGACACGGGTGCGAAAGTTCACAGGGCCCGCGAAGCGGGTGTCCAGATATCCGATCTGCTGGCTGCGCCCATAGCTGGAGCCATAGCTGGCCTGCAGGGTGCCCAGCACTTCCAGTCGCTCGGTCGGCGTGGCCAGGATGCTCAGTCGCGCCGCGACCTGCTCCTCGCCAGGCTGGTCCTCGTCAACATAGGTATTGTTGAACGCCCCGTCGGCGCTGGCCACCGACACGGCAAGGCGCGCCGAGACGTTGTCGCCCAGCGGGCCGGTCACGAAGGCGTTGACCGACTTGCGGCCCGCCCCCTCGGCCTCGACGCTGCCGACCGCGCGGCCGCCGAAGTCGGGCCGCGGCCGGCCCGAGGTGATGTTGATGGCGCCGGCGATGGTGCTCTTGCCGAACAGGGTGCTCTGCGGACCCTTGAGGACCTCGACGCGCTCGACATCGAGGAACGCCAGGCGCGAGAGCCGCGCGACGCCGAAGTAGACGCCGTCGAGGTAGGTCCCGGTCGACTGTTCGAAGCCCTGATTGGAGCCCGACCCGATGCCGCGGATGAACAGCTGCTCGCTCAGGCCGCCGCTGCCGATCTGAAGCGTCGGAACCGACTGCGACAGGCCCTCGAGGTTGACGACATTCTCGCGGGCGATGGTCTCGCCGCCCACCGCCTGCACCGACACCGGCACGCGCTGGAGGTTCTCTTCCCGCTTCTGGGCGGTGACGACGATTTCCTCCAGCTGGGCCTCCTGCGCCTGCGCCAGACTCGCCGACATCACCATCAGGCTGACGCCGCCAAGCAGCGCCGCCCAGGAGCGAGCCGTTCTATGATAATGGATTCCGGCTCGGCGACCCGTGGCAGCCTCAAGCTCTTGGGATGCAAATCCCGCGCGCATTCCAGACATTTCTCTCCTCCCCTTGCGTTCCGATCGCTTCCGTTGGCGATACCGCTTGATCAAGCGGGCCAATTGCGATGAAATTGTTATAATGAATAGCAAGCGTAATTCCGGGGGCCTGTCAATCCCGTCGGAGCGCGAGGGAGGAGACCATGACCGATACGACAGCGCCGCAGGCCCCGGCGGCGCCGGGAGCCAGACCATGGCTGGCCCTCGGCCTGCTGACGCTTGTGTTCATCCTGGCGAACATCGACCGCAACATCCTGGCCATCCTGCTCGAGGGCATCCGCAAGGAGTTCGCTCTTGCGGACTGGCAACTGGGACTGTTGTCAGGCTTCGCCTTCTCGCTCCTCTACGGGGTCGGCGGACTCTTCGTTTCCTACCTCGCCGACCGGGGCAACCGGGCCCGCATCATCACCATCTCCCTGGCGGTCTGGAGCGTGATGACAGCCCTCTGCGGCATGGCCGGCTCATTCGCCACGCTCGTGCTGGCGCGCGCCGGGGTGGGGCTTGGCGAATCGGGTTGCAGCCCGCCGGCCCACAGCCTGATCTCGGACCTGTTTCCGCCGGAACGACGGGCCCTCGCGCTGGGCGTCTATGCCGCCGGGGCCAGCATCGGCCTGACCTCTTCCTATCTTCTCGGAGGCTGGCTGGCCGAGGCCTACGGCTGGCGGGTCGCCTTCATCGCAATCGGCCTGATCGGTCTGCCGGTGGCGCTGATCATGCACTTCCTGGTCAAGGACCACTTCCGCCGCGGCCCGGCCGAGCCGCTCGCCCCGCGCTTCTTCGCCCGCGCCTTCTCGACGGTCGCCGGCCATGTCTGGAGCACCGGGGCGCTGCGCCACGTGTTCATCGCCGCCTCGCTGGCCGCCGGCGTCTCGGCTGCGACCATCATGTTCGTCCCGGCCTTCCTGATCCGCACCCACGGCCTGACCCCGACCGAAACCGGCCTGGCGCTCGGCCTGCTCACCGGACTGATCGGCTCCAGCGGCATCGTGCTGGGCGGATGGCTGGCCGACCGTCTCACGCGCCGCGATGGCCGCTGGGCGCTGTGGATTCCGGCTCTGGGCAAGCTCCTGGCCCTTCCGGGCCTGGCGTTGTTTTTCCTTGTTCCCCACACAGGCTGGGCCCTCGCGGCCTACGCCCTGCCCAGCTTCGTCAGCGGAGTCTGGCTGGGTCCCACCTACGCGGTGGTTCAGGGGCTTGTCCCGGCCCAGGGACGCGCCATGGCCGCGGCCCTGCTGCTCCTGACCTACAACCTCCTGGGATTTGGTCTGGGGCCGCTTCTGATCGGCGGCATCAGCGACCTGGCGCGTCATCTGACCGGCGGAGACGGCCTGGCGCTGGCCCTGCTGTGCCTGACGCCCTTCTCGGTCTGGTCCGCCATCCACTACCTCCTGGCGGCCCGCCGACTGGAAACGGCGCCGGGCGGACATTGACTTGCCGGCTGTTCCGGCCAAGGTCGGGCCAGCTGGATACGTCATGACTCGCGCCCCCACCCCTGCACGGAAAACCCGCCTCGCTGACGGCGCCTCGAAACGGACCCGGGAAAAGAGCGCCCAGCGGGTGGCCCGCGAGATCGTGCGGTCGATCTATGACGGGGGCCTCAAGCCCGGGGACAAGTACTTCTCGGAGGCCGAGGCGCTGGAGCGGCACGGCGTAGCGCGCGGCACGCTCAGGGAGGCGCTGCGCTACCTGCAGATCCAGGGCGTCATCGAAATCCGGCCGGGCCCGGGCGGCGGACACTTCGTCGCCGAGCCTGGCTGGGAAAATCTCGCCGAAACGCTCGCCCTGCTCTTGCAGTTCGCCGGCGCCTCGACCCAGTCGCTGGTCGAGGCCCGGGTCGCCATAGAGCCCAGCATGGCGGAGCTGGCCGCGCGCCATGCGACGCCCGAGGACGTCGAGCTCATGGATGACGCCCTGGCGCGGCTCGACCGGCACGTCGGCGACTACCGGCCGTTCTACGCGGCCTACAACGAGTTCTGGAATCATGTGGCGGCCGCGACCGCCAATCCGTTCTTCGTCTTCCTGTCGCCATCGCTCCGGCGCGTTACCCGGGCCGCGGGCATCATTCCCAACGAGGTGCAGCAGGCCGACGCCACCGCCCGCGCCCGCCTGGTCCGCGACGCCATCGCCGCTGGCGACGCCGCCCTGGCGAGGGCGCGGATGGTCGATCTGGAGCAGAAGTACCTGGCGACCATGATGCAGGACTATCCCAGGCAGATGGCCCGCACCGTGTCCTTCTCGGCCCCGGAAGAGGGCTGAGGCTCACGCCCAGGGCGGCTTCGCCGGGTCGAGGTAGCGATCGAGATTGTGATAGAAGTGGCGCAGCCGCCGCTCCTGGCTGTTGAACAGCATGCCCTTGAACGAGCGCGAGCCGACCCCCTTCTGCACCCAGGGCACGTTGGCGGCGTCCTGATTGTAGACCTCGTTGTCGAAACGGAAGTCCGGCCCCGACCCGAATGTGGTCTCCACCCGCTTCCCCCGTGGCTCGTCCGGCCCCGCCCGCTCGAACCGTTGCAGCCAGAAGGTCATCTTCGTCGGGTCGGTCGGATGGGGCATGTAGCGGAACACGGAAAAGCGCTCCGCGAACATGTTGAGCGTGATGTTGGGGAACACGAAATAGTGGAAGTCGTCCGTCATCTGATCATCGGTCAGGGCTGACACGTCGCAGCCCTTCGCCGTGAGGGTCGCGCGCCGGCCGGCCTGCATGGCGAGACGCATCTCCTCCAGCCGCCCCTCGAAGGCGTCCGCGTCGACCCCCACGCCGGCCGCCATCTGTTTCAGCATCGGATGGGCGCGGCGTCGATCAGCTTCGGGCAGGCGCGTGCAAGGCGCGCCGATCTTGTAGAGCCCGCGGCTGTGCAGTTCGTAGAGGTCCATCGGCATGTCCTCGCCGTCCTCGAGGAAGTACTGCAGCTGCGGATGGGTGACCGGGCCATGATAGCCCTCCTGGAAGGCGTCGGCGCCGATCTTCCAGTTGCAATCCCATTCGACCAGCAGGTCTTCGGCGAGGCGGTACTCCTCGAGCCGGTATGCGGAAAGCTGGTCAGCCACGGGCCCCAGGAAATCCAGCAGCGGCGGTGCGCCCGGGTCCATGTTGACCCAGGCGAAACCGCCCCAGACCTCGCACTGCACGGCCGGCAGGACCAGGTCCTCCTCGTTGGTGTAGCCCTTGAAACAGGCCTTGTCGGGGATGTCCCGGACCGACCCGTCGAGATGCCAGTCGAAGCCGTGGAACCAGCAGTAGAACGACTTGATGTTGCGCGGCCGCGTGACGAGCTGACGGCCGCGATGGCGGCAGACGTTGTGGAAGGCCCTCACCTGCCCGTCCTCGCCCCGCACCACCACCAGCGGATCCTGGCCGACCGTGAAGGGGAAGGCGTCGCCGGGACTGGCGATGTCGCTGACCGGGCAGGCGAGCAGCCAGCTCCTGCCGAAGACCCACTTCAGCTCCTCGGCAAGCATCGCCTGGCTCGTGAAGCGTTCGGGACCGATCCGGTCGGCTCCCAGATCGGCGTCGCTCATCAACACCGTCGGACGGGTCATCGACGTCATGGTCCTTCCTCCCTCGACACTGGTATAATCATTATCATAGATTATCGGCACGGTAAGCGGGAGACCTTCGATGATCAAGGGCGGGTTTGCGGTCGTGACGGGCGCCGCGTCGGGCATCGGCGAGGCGCTGGCGGTCACGCTCGACCGGCTGGGCGTCGGCGCGCTGGCCCTGCTTGATATTGATCGTGACGGCCTTGAGCGGGTCGCCGCGGGGCTGACCACGGCGCGGACCAGCCTGCATCCGGTGGACCTGGGCGACGGCCACACGCTCACCAAGGCCTTCGCCGAAATTGGTCGGCTGGACCGGCCGATCGACTTCCTGTTCAACAACGCCGGCATTCCGGCCGGTACGCCCGCCTGGCCGGATACCGGCCTGGATCGCATCGCCCGGATCATCCAGGTCAACCTGCTCGGCGTGATCCAGACCACCCGGCTGGCGCTTCCGCTGATGCGTCGCCCCGGGGGATCAATCCTGAATACGGCTTCGGTGAGCGGCCTGCGCCCCTACCTTTCCGGGGCGGTCTATGCCGCCTCCAAGGCCGGCGTCATCATGTTCACCCAGAGCTGCGCCGACCTCGCGGACCGCGACGGGGTCAGGGTCAACGCCATCTGCCCCGGAATTGTCGACACCGCGTTTCTCGACAAGACCGGAACCGGCGGAAAGCGCGCCGACTGGCTGGTCGAGCGGCTCAAGGCCGGTGGCGTCCTGTCCTCGGAGACTGTCGCCAGGGCCGCCATCGACCTGGCCTGCGACGAGACGCGCGCCGGCCAGTTCGAGGTGCTGGAGGCGGCGGGCTGATCACCCCGCCACGGCTGGAAACGGCAACTGCAACAGTTCGATCTTGTAGCCGTCCGGATCCTCCACGAAGGCCATTTCGATCTCTGTGCCCAGCATCGCCCCCGGCTCGCGGGTCACCTTGACTCCCGCCGCCCTGAGCGACGCGACCAGGCCATGGAGATCTTCGGCTCCGAAGGCGATGTGCCCATATCCGCTGCCATGGGTGTAGGCGTCCTGCTGGTCCCAGTTGTGGGTCAGTTCCAGAACATTGCCCTCTTCTTCGGGGCCGGCGCCGAGATAGGCCAGCGTGAACCGGGCGTCCGGAAACTCCCGCCGCCGGATCAGCTTCATGCCGAAATGATCACCATAGAATGCAAGGGATTGCTCGAGATCCCGCACGCGGATCATGGCGTGCAGGTAGCGGACGGACTTGGTCAAAGGCTCCTCCCAGGGACGAAGTCGGTTGCGTTGAGGTCAAATCCTTATAATGATTATGAGTGACGATCAATCGGGAGGCCGGACGAATGGCGGACGGGCAAGCTGCGAACATCAACCCATACGAGGGCCAGCGCACCACGCCGGGGCCGGTTCATGCCCCGGTCTATACGGGCTCGTATCCGGTCGACTTCACCTCGATGGATGTCTACGCCCAGGGCGTCCCGCAGGCGGCGTTGAACGCCATGCGCCGCGAGGCGCCGGTCTGGTGGCATCCCGAAACATCTCCGAACGAACCGGGGTTCTGGGTGCTGTCGCGCCACGAGGACATCGCCATGGTGTCCAAGGATCCCGAGACCTTCTCCTCGGCCATCGGCGCCGGCTGCTCGATCTCGTTCGAGAGCCGCATGCAGAACCCCACGGCCGAGAAGCTGGCGATCTACCGCGCGACCATGGTGCACATGGACCCGCCCGAGCACCGCGACTACCGCCTTCTCGTCATGCCTTTCCTGGCCGGCAAGGCGGCCAGCCGCCTGGAATCCCGCGTGCGCGAGACCGTCGACGAGCGGATCGAGCACGTCGCGCGGCTGGGCGAGTTCGATCTGGTGTCCGAGTATTCCGCGGTCACGCCGGCGATCACCCTGTGCCACCTGCTGGGCGTGCCGCCCGAGGACCGGGCCCAGGTCGTGCGCTGGGGCGACACCCTGGCCGGCCAGGGGGATCCGGAATACGCCGAAGCCGCCGCCAGCGTACACGCTGATCTCTACGCCTATGGCTGGGGCCTGCTTGAGGCCAAGCGGCGTAATCCATCCGACGACCTGCTCAGCGCCGCCATCGCGGCCTACGAGTCCTCGGAGAGGCCGCTCCGGCCAGGGTCGATGGAGGGCCTGTTCTCACTGATGGTCGTCGCCGGCCACCGCACGACCCGAAACACCATCACCGCCGGACTGCTCGAGCTCTACCGACATCCCGACCAACTGGCGCTCCTGCGCGACAATCCCGACCTCATCGGCAATGCGGTCGAGGAGCTCCTGCGCTGGACCACGGTCGTTCCGACCTTCCGCCGCACCGCGACCCGCGATGTCGAGATCGCGGGCCAGCCGATCGCCGCCGGCGAGAAGGTCGTCCTGTCCTACGCAGCCGCCAACTTCGACGAGGCCGTCTTCACGAACGCCGAGACGCTCGACATTCGCCGACCGAACGCCAAGCAGCATCTGAGCTTCGGCATCGGCGAGCACTTCTGCGCCGGAAACGCCCTGGCGCGGTTGCAGCTGCGCATCGCCATCAACGCCTTCGTCCAGCGCTTCTCGAAGTTGACCGTCGTCGAAGCCCCGTCTTACCTGCGGGCCAACCAGGCGGTGTCCATCAAGTCGGTGAGGGTCCGGGTCGAGCCGTGAAAGCACATGATGTCAGCCAGTTGCTCGACGACCTGCGCGGGCGCTTCGGCGAGCGGCTGACGACGGCCCAGGCGGTGCGCGAAGCGCATGGCCGCGACGAGTCCTGGCACCACCCCGAGCCGCCGGACGCCGTCGTCTTTCCTGAAAGCACCGAGGAGGTCGCGGACATCGTCCGCGCCTGCGCCGCGCACAGGACGCCGATCATCCCCTTCGGCGCAGGCACGTCGCTTGAGGGCCATGTGGCCGCGCCGTTCGGCGGCGTCTGCCTCGACCTGTCGCGCATGACGCGGATCCTCGAGGTGAATACCCAGGACCTCGACTGCAGGGTCGAGGCCGGCGTCACACGCAAGACCCTGAACGCCTGGCTTCGCGATACCGGACTCTTCTTCCCCATCGACCCCGGCGCCGACGCCACGCTGGGCGGCATGGCGGCGACGCGCGCCTCTGGCACCAACGCCGTGCGCTACGGCACGATGCGCGAGAACGTGCTCAACCTCACCGCGGTCCTCGCCGACGGCTCGATCGTCCGCACTGGCCGCAGGGCGCGGAAGTCCTCAGCCGGCTACGACATGACGCGGTTGCTGGTCGGCTCCGAAGGCACGCTCGGCGTGATCACGGAGGTCACGGTCCGGCTCTACGGGCTTCCCGAGAAGACGGTCGCGGGCCTTGTGGCCTTCGATACCGTCGGCGCGGCGGTGGAGGCGGTCATCGAGGCCATTCAGATGGGCCTGCCCGTTGCCCGCATCGAGCTGCTCGATTCCGCACAGATCGCCGCCTGCAACCGCTATTCCGGCCTGTCGATGCGCGAGACCCCGACACTCTTCGTGGAATTCCATGGCGCGCCCGAGGCGGTGCGCGAGCAGGTCGAGCTGTTCGGGGCGATCATCGCCGGGAACGGAGGGGGCGCCCTCGAAACAGCCGATGACGCCGAAGGCCGCGCCAGGCTGTGGGCTGCACGGCATGACGCCCTCTACGCGGCCAAGGCGCTGGCGCCGGGCAAGATGGCGATGATCACCGATGTCTGCGTGCCGATTTCGCGCCTGTCCGCCTGTATCGAAGAGACCCTGTCGGACGTCGCCGCCTCTGGCCTCGTCGCCCCGATCGCCGGCCATGTCGGCGACGGCAACTTCCACCTCATCATGCTGATCGATCCGGCCGACGCGGACGAGGTGGCCCGGGGCCAGCAGCTTCATGACAGGATGGTCCGCCGGGCGCTGGCCGCTGACGGCACCTGCACGGGCGAGCACGGGATCGGGATGGGCAAGCGCGGCTTTCTGCGCGAGGAAGCCGGCGACGAGGGGGTGGCGATGATGCGCGCCGTCAAGGCCGCCCTCGACCCGCACAACATCATGAACCCCGGCAAGATCATCGGCCCCTGACACGGGCAGGAGGCCCGCCCGTCCCTGCCCGCGTCAGCGGCGTCAGGACGCGACCAGCTGCGGCCTCTGCGGCGCCAGGCAGAACCCCATGGCCCCGGCGCTCTGCTCCAGCGCCTCGCGCTGGGCCTCGAGGGCCAGCAGGCGCTGGCGGTAGAGTTCCTGGGTCCAGGCGGCGCGCTGGGCCTCGCCGTCGCGGTCGCCGATGGCCAGCAGCTTGCGGATCTCGGTGATCTGCAGGCCCGCCCGCCGCGCCTCCGCGATGTAGAGCAGCCGTTCGACGGTCAGACGGTCATAGCGACGCTGGCCGCGCCCGTCGCGACCCGATGCGATCAGGCCCTTTTCCTCATAGAAGCGGATGGCGCGGATGGTCATGCCGGTGCGGCGACGGACCTCGCCGATGGTCACGGCGCTCTCGGGCGCGCGAAGGGGGTGAAGCATCGATCATCTCCAGTTTGCGCTCCGGGAGACACGCCTGCGACCGCCGCCTCCCCGGCCGGATCGTATCGTCCGGCCAGGGACAATATAGATAAATTAGTTATCTATTTAAAGCGTCACTTTTGGCTCGCCGCCTCGGCCGCGTCCTTGGCTTCCAGGGCCATGACCGCCGTGCGCAGGGGCTTCAGCGACAGCCGCAGCAGGATCCAGGCGATGGGCATGGCGACACAGACCAGCGTCGCCAGCGAGTAGCCGATCTTGGCGTCGTCGCGGAACACGAAGTCCGTCAGGAAGGCCACCGCCATCGGCCCGATCGAGCCGCCGATGACCGTCAGGCAGAACAGGAACACGGCGACGATTTGCCCGCGCAGGTTGCCCGGCACGATCAGCTGGATCGCCGCCGACATGAAGACGATGGTCGGCAGGGCCACCACCTGCACGACGCCGTAGCAGATCAGGAACCAGACGGGGCTGGGCAGCCAGAAGGTGATGGCGGCGATCGGGATGCAGCCGGCCAGCAGCCAGGTGTAGAAGCGGATGTGGGCGTCCTTGCCGCCCCGGGTGTAGAGCCAGTCGACCAGCGCGCCCTTGAACACCAGCGTCAGGGCGGCCGCCATGCTCACCGCGCCGAGGATCGGCCCGTACTGCAGCGGCGTCCACTCGAACCGCCGCGCCACGAAGGTCGGGGCCCAGGCCGACAGGGCGAACGAGCAGGTCGCCATCAGCGAGAACCCCAGCAGCATCGGGATCAGCAGGCCCTTCTCGGCCTTGAGGAAGCCGACGATGTTCTGCGAGGGCGCGCCCGCCTCGGCTACGTGGGTGCGCGCCGGCTCCTTGAAGGTGAACAGCAGGAAGGCCAGCAGCACGGCCGGGATACCAGAGATCAAGAACACAAGCCGCCAGGCTTCCAGCTCGCCGAACATGGGCACGACGACGGCGCCGCCGGCCGCCAGGCCCAGGGCCACCCCGCCCACCGTATAGGCCGAGGCGGTGCCGAGCTTGGCGGCGGTGTTGTAGACGGCGCTGGCCGTGGCGAAGAGGTTCCGGGGGAACTTGTCGGCCATCAGCGAATAGGCGGCCGGCGAAAGCGAGGCCTCGCCGATGCCCACCAGCATCCGGGCGACGAACAGTGCGGCGAAGGTGCCCGCCAGCGCCGAGGCCGCGGTCGCCAGTCCGAACAGCACGGCCCCGATGAAGATCACCCATCGACGAGGATAGTTGTCCGCCACCCAGCCCAGAGGCAGGCCGAAGATCGAGTAGAAGATCGCGAACGCCGGCCCCAGGATGATGCCCATCTGGAAGTCCGATAGGCCGAGGCTCGCCTTGATGTCCGGCACCATCATCGTGATGACGTGGCGGTCGATGAACGACACCAGGTAGAGGCTGAACAGGATCGCCAGCACCCACCAGGCCTCGAACCCGGCGCGGGCCTTGGCGGGCGGCGCGACCGTTCCGGGCTGGGCCTGGACGCCCTCTCCCAGGGCCTGTGCGGACTCGGACATGCGGACCTCCGGAAGACGCGGCGGCCCTGCGGCCTGGCCGCGGGAACTCAGGCGACGATGACGTCGGCGGGGGGCGAGGACTGGTAGAGGCGGTCGACCAGGTCGGCGCGGTTTCGCAGCACGGCCCGCTGGTTGATGTAGCCCTTCTCGGCGATCTCCTCGCCGCTGGCCGGCGTGTCCAGCAGCAACAGGCGCGCGACGCGCTTGGACGACCCGCCGGCGACGGCGTTGTGCGCCGCCAGCCGCTCGCGGAGCCGCGCGACCACTGCCGGGCTGGCGCAGATGTCGGCCAGGGCCGCGCCGTTCGGCAGGCCGGCCATCTCCGCCGCCTCCGCCCGTCGCAGCCAGGCCATGACGCAGATCTCGTCACGGTTCTCGCCGGCGATCACCGCGTCCTCGATCAGCGGCGACAGCGCCTCGATCAGGTCGAGCCGCAGCGTCCCGACCGACACCCAGGTCCCGGTCGCCAGCTTGAAGTTCTCGGTCACCCGGCCGTCGAAGTACAGGCCCCTGGCGGGATCAGACGGGTCGACGAAACGCGCCGCGTCGCCGGTGCAGTAGTAGCCTTCCTCGTCGAAGCTCTTGGCCGTCGCCTCGGGGTTCTTCAGGTAGCCGGGGGTGATGGTGTCGCCCTTGGCGCGGATCTCCAGCTTGTCGCCCACCGGGGCCAGCTTAACCGTGATGCCCGGAAACGGCAGGCCGATCGGGCCAGTGTAGTCCAGCGGTTCGGAGACGATGGTCACCCCTTGCGTCTCGGTCGAGCCGTACTTGGTCAGGATGGGGATGCGCCGTCCCGTGGCCGCCACCGACAGCGCCTGCAGCCGCTCGAACAGGTCCTGCGACAGACCGGCCGTCGAGTAGGTCAGATAGTTCAGCCGCGCGAAGAAGTGGTCGCGCAGGCCGGCGTCGGCCTCCATCGCCGCGACCAGGTGAGAGAAGAATATCGGACTGGAGCCGTACTCGCGCGGCTGGATCTCCCGCAGGTTCCGCAGCGTCTCGTCGAACTGCCCCGCCACCGGCCGGCCATCGTCGATGTACAGGCAGGCCCCGTCGTTGATGACGTCGCCGAACGTGATGTTGTTCGAGCCGACATGGCTCCAGGGCATCCAGACCAGATAGGCTTCCGGCTCGTTGACCTCCGGGGCGACGTACAGCGCGTCGTGCTGGGCGATCACCGCGGTCAGCATGCGCTGGGTCTGGATCACGCCCTTCGGCGCGCCGGTCGAGCCCGAGGTGAAGATGGTCTTGGCGAAGGTGTCGGGCGTGATCGCGTCGATGGACTCGTCCACCGCAACGGTCGCCTCGGTCAGCAGCAGGTCGGCGATGGACATGCCGACCACCTCGCCGCCGGGCCTGCTGGTCAGCACCCTCACGCCGTCCAGCGGCAGCGAGGCCAGCGCAGGCGCGAACTTCGCCGCGTCGTCGACATAGATCAGCTTTGGCTCGCACAGGTCGAAGACGTGCCGCAGCTTGCGGAAGCTGGGATCCAGCAGGCTGTAGCCCGGCGAGATCGGCGCATAGGGCGCACGCGCCATCTGCGCGGCCATCTTGACCAGCGCATGGTCCAGCCCCGGCCCCGACAGCACCATGACGCCGGCGTCCGGCCCCAGGCCCAGGTCGATGAACGCCTGCGCCAGCCGGCGGGAGCCGTCCAGCGCCTCTGCATAGTGCAGCCGCTCCCACTCGCCCCAGCCGCCGCCCGGCAGCGCCCGCCGCTTGGCCACGAACGGCCGGTCCGCGTACTGCCGCGCCCGCGCCTCGAACAGATGCGGGATCGACCGCCAGGGCGTCGGCATCTCGTAGGCCTGCTCGATGATGAAGCTGCCGTCGTCCCGCTTCTGGAACGTGACGTTGGGCTTGCGGATCGGCAGGGGACGATAGCCGGGCTGGTCGTTGTCGAGGGGCATCGGGTCCGGACGCTGTGAAAAAGGAAGCGGCGCGGCGGTCCGACCGCCGCGCCCAGTTGGAGGGAATACTACCAGCTGTAGGTCAGTTCGATCCCGACAGTGCGCGGCTTGGCCAGCACCTGCGTCTCGCCGGACGGCGAGATGACCCGCGTCAGGCTGTAGGTCTCGTCGAGCAGGTTCTCGCCCCACAGGGAAACCGAGAAGCGGTCGCCCGGAAGGTTCCAGGTGACGTCGCCGTTGAGCAGCCAGATGGCCGGCTCCTCGAACTGGTTCAGCGTGTCCCAGTAGGACTTGCCCTTGTAGTAGGCGTTGCCCGTGAACACGAGCTCCCCCGCCCCGGTCTGCAGGCTGTAGTCGAAGCCGAAATTGCCGGTCAGGAACGGCGTGCGGATGATGTCATTGCCGGTCACATCGCAGAAGGCCGAGCGGTTGCCCCCGACCCGCGGGCCCGTGCCCATCACGCACGGCGTTGCCGCCGGCGGGTTGGTCGTGGTCTGCGGCAGATAGACGAGCGAGGCGTTGAAGTCCTTGTACTCGCCCTTCAGCCAGGAGAACCCGAGGCGGAAGTTCAGGTTGTCCGACGCCCGGATGAAGGCCTCGCCCTCGACGCCGTAGATGTCGGCGCCGCCGGCGTTCTGCAGCAGTGAGGACAGAGTCACCGGGTCCCGCACATTGGACTGCAGGCCGTTGTAGTCGGTGTAGTAGGCCGCCATGTTCAGCCGCAGCCAGGGCGTCGGGTCGGACTTGAAGCCCAGTTCGTACTGGGTGACCTTCTCCGGATCGACCGGCACCGCCGCCGCCGCGTTGCTGGCGCTGGCGTTGAACACCCCGCTCTTGAACGCCTTTCCGGCCTTCGCATAGATGTTGAGGCGCGGATCGGGCTGATACTGCACGATCAGAGTCGGGCTGAAGTCCTCGAAGGTCTTCTCGCCGCTCAGGTAGGTGAACGCCGCCACGCCGACACGGCTCTGGTATTCCTTGGTCTCGTGGCTGTAGCGCCCGCCCAGCGTCACCTTCCAGTGGTCCCCGAGCTCCAGGGTGCCCTGCGCATAGAGTGCGTAGGCGTCCGTGTCGATGCGCGGCCGCGTGCGGCTCACCGACTGCGGTCCGACCACGCCGGCCAGTGAGACCGAACGGCTGTAGGTCGTGCTGTAGGGGCTCATCCCCGAAGTGTCGCGGAAGTAGACGCCGCCGATGATCCAGCTGAACGGGCCGTCGCCGTTCGAGGTGGCGTAGACCTCCTGATAGATGTTGTCCGACACCTGCACGTAGGTCAGCGTCGCGATCTCCAGCGGGGTGCCGTCGGAGTCCGCCTTGATGCGCAGCTTGTTGTCCGCGAAGCCGGTCACCGAGGTCAGGGTGAAGGGCTCGAACCGGAAGATCCCGGTCAGCGACGCGGTGGCGCTGCGCAGCTTGTTGTAGGGGTGGTAGGACAGCGTCGACTGGTAGTCGCGCGTCGTCACCGGGTTGCCCGGGACCCGCGCCCCGACGGTGTTGCCGTTTGGCAGCCGATAGGCCTCACCGGTCGACTCGACATTGTTGGTGTAGCCGACCGAGAGGCGCAGCTCGACCGCATCGGTCGGCCGGAACACCAGCTTGCCCCGCACCGACACGTTGCTGACCGAGCCGTAGGTGTCGTTGCGCAGCGGATCGTCGATGTAGCCGTCATCCTTGACGCCATAGAAGGCCAGGTCGCCGGCCAGCATGTCGGTGCCGCCCGAGATATAGGCCTTGCCGATGGTCTCGTTGAAGCTGCCGTAGCTGATGCTGGCCTTGCCCTCGAACCCGTCGCGCGGGGTCCTGGTGATGACGTTGATCGCTCCGCCGGTGGCGTTGCGGCCCAGCAGCGCGCCCTGCGGCCCCTTCACGACCTCGATGCGCTCGATGTTGTTGAACTGCATGTCCGAGGCGGCGATGAACGAGACATAGACGCCGTCGATGTAGATCGGCACCACCGACTCATCGCCCGCGCCCACGCCGCGCACGCCGATGCCGCGGATGGTCGGCTGGGGCGAGAATACCGACTGGGTGAAGTTCAGGCCCGGCGTGATCTGCGACAGCTCCTTGGAACCGTCGATGCCCAGCTTCTCCAGCTGGTTGCCGCTGAACGCCGTGACGGCGGCGGGAACGTCCTGCAGTCGCTCTTCACGCCGCTGGGCGGTGACGATGACCTCCTCGACGGCTGCGCCCTGCGGGGGCGGCGCAGCCTCCTGGGCGACCGCCAGGGCCGGCGCGGCCAGGCCAACGGCCGTTGAAGCGAGCAGCAGGCAAAGGCGCTGGCTGCGGGTTCTGGTCTTGCTGGCGATCATCTGTCCCTCCCTGTGTCCATCAGGCCGGCGAAGTCCAGGGCGCAGAACAGGGCTCGGCCGCTTGGGGGCCGATGAGGTTCCTGGCGCTCTCCCTGGAGGGCTTCGCCGCCCTTCTCCTTGGATGGTCACACCCTGAACCATGGCAATCTCGAATGCAAATATATATAACTAATAAAACCATTTCTGAATCCGATGGATCGGCCGTATGGATCGGTCCTGCGAATGGCTGCAACTGCGGGAGGCGGGAGCATGGTGTTCGATCCCAGACTGGCCCTGACCTTCGCGGTCGTGGCCGAGGAGATGTCCTTCACCCGCGCGGCCGAGCGGCTGGGCGTCGCCCAGCCCTGGGTGTCCGAACAGGTTCGCCGCCTTGAGGACCGGCTGAAGCGCCGGCTGCTGGTGCGCACCTCGCGGCACACTGAACTGACCGCCGAGGGACGGGCCTTCCTGCCCTACGCCCAGGCCATGGCCCGCACCAACGACGCCGCCCAGCGCTGGGCCAGCGAGCTGCGATCGGGCCGCAAGGAATCCCTGCGCCTGGGCGCCGTTGACTTCGTCACGGAATATCCGGAGCGGACCGAGCTGATAAATCGCTTCATGCACGGCCATCCCGGCATCGAGCTCCAGGTCATCAACGGCGCGGCCGACGAGCTGCTCAAGCGCATGCTGCTGGGCGAGCTGGATGCGGTGATCGCCTTCACCACCACCCCCGACAGCTCGCCCGATATTCAGGTGGCCTCACGGCTGTGTCGCCGGGTCGCCGGCATCCTCGCGCCGCGCGAGGACCCGCTGGCTGAACTCGACTGCGTGCCGCTCAGCGCCGTCGCCGGCCATGTCTTCGTCACCTCGCCGGGACGCTCCGACCCCGTCGCCCTGCGCGCCACCTACTCGGCGCTCGTCTCGCACGGGGCCGAGCTCTTTCCGGCGCCGGAACCCAACCGCAAGACCATCGAGAACCTGGCGCGGGCCCGGCGCTGGTGCTGCCTGCGCTGGACCGTCGAGCGCGAGCCGCGGCAACAGATGGGCGACATGACCTTCATCCCCCTGCGCGACGATCCGCTGATCCTGGAACCGGCGGTCCTTGTCCCCGCCAACGCCGGCCGCAACCCGCTGGTCGAGGACCTGTCGCGCATCTCCACGGCCCTCTACGCCGAAGCCGCCGAACCGGGACTGAAGTCGCCGTTCGGCTGACGTGCGCTGCCTAGAGGTGGGCGGTCCAGCCGCCGTCGACCACCAGAACACTCGCCGTGACATAGGACGCCGCCGGCGAGGCCAGGTACACCGCCGCGCCGCCGATCTCCTCCGGCTGGCCATAGCGCTGCAGCATGGCGCGGCGCCGGGCGATCTTCTGGCTGGCCTCGGACGACATCAGCCGCTGGTTTGTCTCGGTGGCGAATCCGCCGGGCGCGATGGCGTTGCAGGTGATTCCGTCCGGACCGTATTCCGAGGCCAGTGCGCGGGTCAGGGCGATCATGCCGCCCTTGGCGGCGATATAGGCGACGTCGCCCTTGCGGCCGGCCAGCCCCTGGGTCGAGGCGACCATGATGATCCGGCCATAGCCGCCGGCCTTCATCACCGGCGCGGCGCGCTTCGACAGGCTGAAGGCCGAGACGAGGTCGACATCCAGCATGGTGCGGAAGCCCTCGGCGTCGATCTCCTCGAGGCTCGCCCGCAGGCGCATGCCGACGTTGTTGACCAGGATGTCGAGCCGCCCGTCCACCGCCGCCACGGCATCCAGCCCGGTCAGCGCGACCGCCTCGTCGGCGACATCGAACACCGCCGCATGGGCGTCGATCCCCTCGGCCCGCAGGGTCGCGACCGGCTCGGCCAGCCGCCCGGCGTCACGGCCATTGAGATAGACACGGGCTCCCGCCTGGCCGAGGGAGCGCGCCATTTCCAGGCCAAGGCCGCGCGCGGCGCCGGTCACCAGGGCGACACGGCCCGTCAGGTCGAAGGGATGGGTCATGCGATGGTCCTCAAGCGCGCAGGCGCAGGCCCGGCTCTGGCCTCAACGGGGCAAGCGCCGAACCGACGACCCTGGATCGGGCCTGTCTATACCTTGTCGGCCATGGCGGCGCGGGCCGCCTTGTTGGCGCGGTACAGTTCCACGAACGCCTCGGTCTCGCGCGCCAGATAGGTGTTCACGTCCACCTCGCCGGCGTTGGCGTAGACGAGATCCTTGGTCTTCTTCAGGGTGAACGCCGGATAGCCCGCCAGCCGCTCGCCCAGGGCGACCGCCTCCTCGACCAGCGCCTCGTCGTCGAACACGCGCGTGATCAGTCCGATCCGCTCGGCTTCCCCCGCATCCAGCTTTCCGGCGGTCAGCGACAGGTCCATGGCCCGGCCGAGCCCGACCAGCTGGGCCAGCAGGGCGGTCGCGCCGATTTCCGGCATCAGCCCCAGAGAGGTGAAGGGAAAGGCGTAGGTCGAACTCTTCGAGCCCACCCGGATGTCCGCCGCCAGGATCTGGGTGATCCCCGCCCCGATGGCGGCGCCGTTGATGGCGCAGATCACCGGCTTGGAGCGCCGGATCAGATGGATCCAGCTGTCGTCCGGCGCCATCGACAGGGTCGCCACATTGGGCCGGATCCCGGTCACCGGGTCCTTGTCCTCGGGCGGGGCCTTGAAGTCGACGCCGGAGCAGAACACCGGCCCATCGTTGGTGATCACGATAGCCCGGACCTCGTCGTCGGCGTTGGCCGCCTCGATGGCCGCGACAATCTCGCGGTACATCGGCACGTTCCAGGCGTTGCGGCGCTCCTGCCGGTCGTAAGTGATCAGCGCGACCTTGCCGCGCCGATCGTAGCGGATGGTCTGATAGGTCACGTCAGTCCTGCCGATAGCGGGCGACCTCGTGAGCATACATCGCGTCGATGTCCTCCTGGGCCGGGCGGGGCAGTTCGACGGCGGCGTCGCGGGTGGGCAGCAGGACCACCGCGTTGCCCGGCGAGACGATGGTGCCGTGCTGGTTCTCGACCCAGATGTCGAGGTGCACCTCGTTGCGGCCCTCGACCTGCTTCTTGGCCACGACCTTGCCTTTGATCCAGTAGGTGTCGCCCGTGTAGACGAACTTGCGGTGCTGGCAGCTCATCTTCCACAGCCAGCCGTCATCACCCATCCAGTTGGTGACGATGTTGGTCAGGAAGGTCTCGCGCAGGCCGCCGTAGTCATAGGGCAGCGGAATGCCCAGCTTGTTGGCCCAGGCCTTGTCCCAGTGCAGCCGCTGCACCGTGTCCGGCACGTTCAGGTCATTGGGCGTGTACATCCCCGGGACCTTCTTGCGGATCTTGTAGCTGAGACGGAAGGCGCCGGGCGGGGTCAGCTGCATCCCCCAGCCGATGTGCCAGATCACGAGGTCCGAGGTGCGCATCGGGCCGCGCACGATCGTCTGCAGCTCGTCGCCCTCGTTGACGTCCTCGAAGTAGCGCGTCTCGGCCCCGCGGATGGTCTCGGCCTCGTAGGTCTCGTCGACCTTCTTCAAGTACTCGTCTGTGTAGGGCTCGGGGAGGTCGTACTCCTTCTTGCGCTCGGCCGAGGCGTGGCGCTCGGCCCGCATCCAGGTGCCGCGCTGGATGGCTACCAGCTCGTCGTCCTGGTTCTGGTAGATGTAGCCCTGGACCTCCGAGACGGTGCGGCCCGAGAACTTCGAGTTGTTGTTGACCTGGACCCCGATCAGGGCGGCGCGCTGGCGCAACCGGTCGCCCAGCTTCAGCGGCCGCCACCATTCGAACTCCATCACCGCCTGATAGCTGCCCAGGCCCACCAGGGGGTCGCCCCGCAGAAGCTTTTTCTGGGCGGCGGCGGCTTCCGGATCGAGCTTCGGCGCGTCCGGCTCGCCCATGGTGTAGAGGAAGTTCGGCGGAGCGATGAGGCCGCCCCAGCGGGTGCCCTTGCCGTAGTCCTTGTCGCACCACAGCGGGTTCTCGTCGCCGTAGCCGAACGCGAAATGGCGCGTGCCGTCCCAGGTGACCTCGTAGTTGTGCGGCGGGGTCGGCTTCTTGTGCTGGACGCCGATGCGCTTCTTCAGCTCGGCAATGCCGTCGTCGGTCAGCACCCCGTACTCGGCCTTCGGCTTGTTCTCGACGGCGGCGTCGCTCATGTCTCTCTCCCTCGTCCCAATGTGTCGCTTGGCGGTCAGGCCGCCGGTTCCAGAAACAGCTTCTTCAGTTCGGGCTGGCTGACCTTCAGCGAGGGGGTCCTGGGCATCTCCTCGACCGAGAGGATGCGGACCGGCACCTGGTAGGGCAGCAGGCGCCCCTTCAGGAAGGCGCGCAGTTCGGTGTCGTCGGGCGGCGTCGCGCCGCTGCGGGTAATGAAGGCGGCGGCGGGCACCTGGCCCAGGCGCGGATCCGGCAGGGCGACGACGGCCGCCTCGCGGACGGCCGGATGCTGCTCCATCGCCCGCACCACATCGTCCGGAAAGATCTTGAACCCGCCCCGGATGATGGCGTTGTCGAAACGGCCGTTGATCCACAGGAAGTCGTCGGCGTCGAGGACGGCCAGGTCGGTCGTGCGCATCCAGCTGCACCCGTCGCCAAGATGCGCCGCGCGCAGTTCCAGCAGCCCCTCCTTGCCGAACGGCAGGACCTCGCTGGTCTCCGGATCGACGATCCGCGCCTCGCAGCCGGGATTCATCCGTCCGACCGAGCCGCGCTTGTCGCGGTGATGCTTGTGGAAGTCGCCCAGCGTCCAGCCCGCGACCCCTCCGGCGAATTCCGTCGCCCCGTAGTTCTGCAGGACCGGGATGCCGAACTTCTCGAAGAAGGCGTCGGCGAGATCAGGGTCCAGCGGCGCCGTGCCCGTCCGGAACGCGACGAGGCTCGAGAGGTCTTCCTTCGAAACCTCCGAGTCGAGGATCATCCGCAGCGCCGACGGAGGCGCGCCGGCGACCTTCGGCCGATGGCGGCGTATGGCCTCGGCCCATTCGGGCACCGAGAACTTGTCGAGCAGACAGCTCGCCCGCCCTCCGGCGATGCAGTTGAACAGGCCGAAGACCCCGCCGATGTGGGCGAACGGCGCATTGAGGATCTGCACCCCGCCCCGCAGCCTCGGCGGATCGCCGGGCTTGCGGTTGTCGTAGACGCCGGCGTCGATGACCGCCTGCTCCAGCGTGCGGGTCTTCAGCGGCACGCGCTTGGGGGCGCCGGTCGTGCCGCTGGTCAGCATCTCGACCCCGACGCCGGGGGCCTCCCGGTTCAGCCCCTCGCCGACAGGCTCGGCGAGGTCCTCGACAATCGTCAGCGGGCCGCCGGGCTCGTCGGGAAGCTGCAGCGCCATCGCGCCGATGTCCCGCGCCGCCGCGCGCAGGGCGGGCCTTGCCCAGTCCTCGGCCATGCCGATCAGGACCGGCGGCTTCAACGCCGTCACATCGCCGGCCAGCCGGTCGTCCGGAAGCGTGGGATTGAGCGTGACGATGCAGCGCTCGCCGCTGACCACCGCCAGCAGCAGGGCCGCCACCTGGGGCCGATTGCGCAGGAAGCCGCCGATGCGGGCGCCGGGCCCGACGCCCGCGCCTTCAAGGGCCGCGTCGATCTGGCCGATCAGCCCATCGAGATCGCCCCATCGCCACCAGCGGCCCTGGAATTCCATGGCCTGGGCGGCGGGATCCACCCGCAAGACGCCCCGCACCAGTTCGGCCAGTCGCGACATTCTGAAAGCCCGTCCCTTACGTCACTTATCGCTTAATTATATAACTATATAGAACCGACGCAACCCGGTTCGTGCGCTCAGGCGCCGAGATCGGTCGTCGGCAGGGCGAGGGCTTCGTCGCGCGCCTCGTGCAGGCGGCGCATCTTGCGGGCCACGAACCAGAGGATGCCGAAGATCACCGGCGCGACCACGACCGTCACCGCGACCAGCGAAAGCCCGACCTTGGACTTGTCGGCGAACACCAGGTCGGTAATCAGGGCCGGGACGGTGGCGCCCAGCGCGGTGCCGACGACCGTGACGATGGCCAGGAACATCGCCGAGACCCGCCCGCGCAGGTGGGCCGGGGCGAAAAGCTGCAGGGCGGCGGCGGCGTATCCGACGAACGGATAGGTCACCATGTAGAAGACGCCGGACAGGATCAGGAAGGCCCAGGGATTGTGGCTGATCACCGCGATGATCAGCGTCGGCACGGACAGGAACAGCCCGTACATCATGTACTTCACATGGGCGTCCCGGACGCCGCGGCTGTAGAGCCAGTCGACGAACATCGCCCCGCCGATCTGGCCGATGGCGCCGGCGATCATGTGCTGGACGCCCCAGGCGAGACCGACCTGGGCCGGGTCCCATCCGTGCTCGCGCATCAACAGGGCCGGGCTCCAGGCGCCATAGGCGTTGGCCAGGATGTTGGTGCAGCCGAAGCCGACCGGCAGGCCGATGTAGAACAGCCAGTCCTTGCGCAGCAGCGCGCCAAGGGTCACGCCGCTGTCCGCCGCGCCGGCGTTGCGGGCGATCCGTTCTGCGGCCGGACGCTCCCTGACCACGAAGATCAGCGGCGACAGCAGGAGGGTCGGCAGGCCGACCGCCAGGAAGATGGCCTGCCAGGCCCGCACCTCGCCGATCAGCGGCACGGCGATGCGGTCGATGTTGATGACCATGCTGACGATGGCGCCGCCCAGGATGGTGGCGATGCCGCCGCCGATCACCGCACCCAGCGTGTAGACCGAGAAGGCCGTCGCCAGCCGGCGGGGCGGGAAGGACTCGGCGATCATCGCATGTGCGGCCGGCGTCAGGGTCGATTCCCCGACCCCGACCCCCATCCGGGCGATGAAGAGCTGCAGATAGTTGCCCGCCAGTCCGCACAGGGTCGTCGCGACGCCCCAGATGAACACCCCGATGGCGGTGATCCATCGCCGCGAGAAGCGGTCGACCAGCCAGCCCATGCCCAGCCCGCAGACCACATAGAAGAGGCCGAACGCCGGCCCCATCAGCAGGCTGAGCTGGAAGTCGGAGAGGCCGAGATCCCGCTCCAGCGGCACGACCATCATCGAGATGATCTGCCGGTCGATGAAGCTGAAGATGTAGAGCAGCAGGAAGACGCCCACCATGCCCCAGGCGGCCAGGGCCACGCCCCGGGACTGCGGCGTGTCGGGGGCGCTCGGATCGATGACGGGACGCATGACTGGGCTTTCTCAGGCGGACTTGTCGAGCACCGACACCGGCAGCCGGCCGCTGTCGCGGACGGTGCGGGTGGCCAGGCCCATGGTGGTGACCTCGGACTGCAGCACCTGCTCCTGGGTGGCGGCTTCGGCGAGGTTGAGGTTTCGCTTGGCGTAGGCGAAGGCCCAGCGGGGTCCGTCGGCCAGCGCATGGGCCACCTCGAGCGTCCGCGCGCGAAGGTCTCCGTCCGGCCAGACGCGGTTGACCATGCCCCGCGCCAGGGCGTCGGCGGCGGCGATCTTCTCGCTCAGGAACCAGAGCTCCCGCGCCTTCGCCGTCCCCAGGATCTGGCTCCAGTACCAGGTTCCGCCGAAGTCGCCGGACAGGCCGGCCCGCGTGAAGGCGCTGGTCAGAACCGCGCTCTCGCCGGCGAACCGCAGATCGCACGCCCCGGCCATCGAGAAGCCTGCCCCGGCGCAGGGACCATTGATCATGGCGATCGTGGGCTTGGGCATGTCGTGCAGCAGCCGCGAGGCCTCGACCCGCTCGCGAAGCCGCTGGTCCAGGACATAGGGCGTCTGGCGCAGCGCCCGCTCGGCCTCCGGCAGCGCCGCCTCTGCGTCCAGCTCGGACTGCCGGCTCTTGAGGTCGCCCCCCGCGCAGAACCCCCGGCCCGCGCCGGTCAGCACCACGCAGCCGACCTCGATGTCGACCGCCAGCTCGCGCAGCACGACCGGCAGCCGCTCCATCAGCTCGGAGTCGATGGCGTTGAGCCTCTCCGGCCGGTTGAGGGTGACGATCGCCACGCCGCCCTGGCGTTCCACCAGCACCGTATCGGCCATCGGCCCGTCTCCTGCCCTGTCGCCGGCAAGAACGGTTGCCGTTCCGGCGCGGTCGTTTAATAGTTATCTGATTAAGCTATATCCGGTTTCACGGATAGCGCAACGGGAGGCATGGCCATGACCGCGCCGCTGGCGGGAATCAGGGTTCTGGAGCTGGGACGGGTTTTCGCCGCGCCCTGGTGCGGTCAGATGCTGGGCGACCTCGGCGCCGAGGTCATCAAGGTCGAGGCGATCGAAGGCGATCCGATGCGGATCATCGGCACCGGCCAGATCCGCGACGCCGAAGGCCGCGAGACCGGCGAGCGCAGCGTCTTCGCCGCCGTGAACCGGAACAAGAAGTCCATAAGCGTCGACCTCGCCTCGCAGGCGGGCGCCGACCTCGTCCGCCGCCTGGCCGCCCGCTGCGATGTCTTCATCGAGAACTTCAAGGTCGGCGACCTGGCCCGGCGCGGCCTGGGCTACGACGCCATCGCCGCGGTCAACCCCGGCATCGTCTACCTCTCGCTGAGCGGCTTCGGCCAGGACGGCCCCTACGCCCCCCGCCCCGGCATGGACAACATCATCCAGGGACTGTCCGGCTATGTCAGCATGACCGGCGAGGAGGGCGGGCCGCCGCAGCCCAGCCCGGTGTCAATAATGGACTTCTCGGCCGGGATGCACGCCGCCGTCGGCGTCATCGCCGCCCTCTACGCCCGCAAGGTCAACGGCGCACCCGGACAACACATCGACCTGTCACTTTTTGACAGCGGATTGGCCCTTGTCGGCTACAAGTTGATCGCCGCCCTGATGGAGGGCCAGCAGCCCCCGCGCGGCGCCCGCATCCGCGGCTATATCCCTGGCGGAGTCTTCCAGACCGCCGACGGCTGGCTGCAGATGACCGTGGCCAACGACGTCGACTGGTCGCGCTTCTGCGCCGCCGCCGAAGTCCCGGCCTGGCTGGACCATCCGCGCTTCGGCGACCGCTGGCTTCGCACCGAGCACCAGGCCGAGCTGCTGCCGCTGGTCGGCGAGCTCATGCGCGGCAGGACCACCGCCGACTGGGTCGAGCGCCTGTCGAAGGCCGGCGTCATGGCCGGACCGGTTCTGACCCTCAACCAGGCCGCGCAGGACCCGCACGTCGTCGCCCGCGGCTCCATCGGCTCGATCACCCACGCCCTGGGCGGCGAGATTCCCACGGTCCGCAACCCCATTCGCTATTCGGCCACCCCGCTGGAGACCTACGAATCCCCGCCCCTGCTGGGCGCTGATGCCGATGCTCTGCTGACGGACCTCCTTGGCCTGTCGCCCGAAGAGATCGCCGAGCTGCGGGCAAGCGGCGCCCTCGGCAAGCCTCCCGCCGGAGCCGCGTCATGACCGCGCCAGGCAGCTTCTACACCGGCGCGGACGGCGCCTATGTCGCCACGGACATGGCCACCAGCCCTTGGAACGCGGCCCATCAGAACGGCATCGCCATCATCGCCCTGATGACCCACCTCATCGAGACGACACCGACGCTGGAGCCGATGATGCTGGCTCGGATGACCGTCGACATTGTCCGTCCAACCCCTGTTGGCCCTTTCGCCGCCGAGTGCTGCATCGTCCGCGAGGGCCGGCGCATGCAGAATCTCGAAGTCGTCTTTCGTGTCGCTGGCGAGGTGACCGCCCGCGCCACCGCCCTTCGGGTCCGGCTGGCCAGCTCGCCTGTCTCGATGGAAACGCTCGACTACCCGCCCCCCGAGGCGGCGCCCGACACCCCGCTGTCGCGCCGTCCCGGACGCGTCAGCCCGTTCGAGACGCGCATCCTGTCGGGTGGTCTGACCGAACCCGGGCCAGGCCGGGGCTGGGCGCGCCCGGTGGTGCAGGTGCTCCCCGGCGTGGCCGCCAGCCCGCTGGTGGCCGCCTGCATGGCCGCGGACATCGGCAGCGGCCTGTCGAGCGTCTTCGAGCACGGCGCCTGGAGCTTCGCCAACGTCGATGTGGCGGTGCATTTCACCCGCCCGCCCGAAAGCGCCTGGATCTTCATAGCCGCCGAGACGGTCAGCGCCGGCGACGGCTCCGCCCTGGTCAACAGCCTGCTCGCCGACGAGCGGGGGCCCTTCGCGCGCGCCCACCAGACCCTCTTCGTGGAGCCGATGCGCCTTCCTTCGCAAAGCGTCGTCCAGGCGCGCGCCGGAGCGCCCGCATGAGCCCCCGCGCCGCCTTCTACCGCCAGCTGGATCATGAGCTGTTCGAGCCGCTGGTCCCGGCCACCGGATCCTGGAACCGCAGCCACCAGAACGGAGTCGCCATCGGCGGACTGCTGGCCCATGCGATCGACGGCGCGCCGGCGCGAAGCCCGATGAAGGTCACTAGGCTGACCGTCGACATCATGCGTCCGGTGCCATTCGCGCCCACGCGGAGCCGCGTTAACGTCCTGCGCGACGGCGCCCGGATGCAGGTTCTGGATGCGGAGATCCTGTCTGGTGACGAGGTCGTCGCCCGCGCCAGCGCCGTGCGCGTGCGCCTCGCGGAGACCCCGCCAGAGAACGACCCGGCGCCCGACCTCCCCCTGCCCGAAGACGCCCCGCGGCTGCCGATCACCAGCGTGCTCGACGCCGGTCACCCCATGGAGACCCGGGTGGTGCGAGGGTCCATCCGCGAGTCAGGGCCCGGCGCCTTCTGGACCACGTTCAACGCCGACCTTGTCGAGGGCCGGCCGATCCCGGGCCTCGTTCGGGCGACCATGGCCTCCGATGTCGGCAGCGCGCCGTCCAGCATCGTCGAGCGCGGCAAATGGAGCTTCGCCAATGTCGACCTGTCGCTGTACTTCACGCGGGAACCGGTTGGGGACTGGGTGCTCGTCGACGCGGTGACGCTCAGCGCCGGCGCGGGGGTCGGCCTCGTCAACTCGGTGCTCGCGGACCGCCGCGGCGCCTTCGGCCGGGCCCACCAGACGTTGTTCCTGGCGCCGATAGAGGCCTGATGCGGCTCAGCGCCCGGTGAACTTCGGCGGGCGCTTCTCGACATGGCTGGCGACTCCCTCGCGGAAGTCCTCGCTGGCGAGCGAGGCGACCACTTCGTCATGCGCCAGCAGCACCGCCTCCCGGTGGCTCTGGTCCTCGGCCAGGCGAAGCTGGCGCTTGATCGTGCGGGTCGAGCGGGGCGAGCAGTTGGTCGCGATCTCCCGGGCATAACCCAGGGCGTGCTCCAGCGCATCGCCCTCGACGACCGCGTTGAGCAGCCCCATCCGCTCGGCCTCGGCCGCGCCCACGCGCCGTCCGGACAACAGCATGTCGCTGGCAGCCGCGCGGCCAATGATGCGCGGCAGGCTCCAGGCCAGCCCCGCCTCGGCCGTCAGCCCCCGGCGCGGAAAGGCGGCTGTGAACAGGGCCGCCTGGCTGCCGAAGCGGATGTCGCAATGAACCGCCATCGACAATCCGACTCCCGCGCAGGCGCCGTTGATGGCGGCGATCACCGGCTGCGGCATCGCCATCGGCGCCAGCAGCCGCGACCGCAAGTGATCCGGCGCATCGATGCCGTCAAACACCGGATCGGGATCGTCCGGCCGTCGGCTGGAGAGGCCCGCTCCCTTGTCCGCAACCAGGCCCTGCAGACGGCCGATATCCGCGCCGGCGCAGAAGCCCTTGCCCGCGCCGGCGATGACGACGACGCGCACGGCCGGATCCGCGCCGACCGATGCGAAGACCTGCGACAGCCGCTCGCTCATCTCCTGGGTCAGGGCGTTCAACTGGGCCGGGCGATTAAGGGTGATGAGGGCGAGCCCGTCCTCGATATCGATCAGGACGGTTTCTTCGGTCTGGCTCATGGTCAGGCTCCGGCGGCTTCGAAGGCCTGGTCGGCCAGGCGGGCTGCGGCCGCGAAGCTGGAAGCCTCGCAGGCGGCGACATATTCGGCGCGCAGGCGACGAACCAGTTCGGCCACCGTCGGAACATCATGGATCAGGTCGATCCCCTGCCCGGCGCTCCACAACGTCTTCCAGGGGCGCACGTCCGGCGGCAGGTGGTCGTGGCTCATCCCCTTGCCGGCGGGAACCGGCAGGTCGGCCGGATCGAGCCCGTTCTGGCGGATCGATTCGACCATCCAGTTGGCGGCGACGCCGGCTATGCGCGGCGTATAGAGCAGGTCGGCCGAGGTCTGGCTGACCAGCAGGGCCTTGTAGGCGTCGGGCGCGTCCGACTCCTCGGTCGCGATGAACCGGGTGCCCATGTAGGCGAGGTCCGCCCCCAGCATCTCCGCCGCCCTCACGACCGCTCCGCTGGAGACCGCGCCGGCCAGGACGATGGTCCCGTCGAAGATCGACCGCACCTGCGGGATCAGGGCCAGATGGCTGATCGTGCCGGAATGCCCGCCGCCGCCCGCGCCGATGCAGGTCAGGCCGTCTGCGCCGGCGGCGATGGCCTTTTCGGCGAAACGCATCGAGGTGACGTCATGAAAGACCTTGCCGCCCCAGTCATGCACCTGGGCCACCAGCTGGGTGGGGTCCCCGGCGGCGCTGATGACGATGTCGGCGCCGTAGCGCTTCATGACATCCAGGTTGGCGCGCAACTCATCCGGCGGCAGGCGGGTGTTGAGGTTGACCGCCACGGGGCCGATCCGGGCCGACGGGAAGCGCTCGCGGTGGGCGTCGAGGTCCTGGCGGATGGCCCTCATCCAGGCCTCGAACTCCTCCTGCGTGCGGGCGTTTGCGCGTGGCAGCCCGCCCACCAATCCCGCCCTGCACGCTTCCCGCACCAGACGCGGGCCGGTGACGAGGAACATCGGCGCACAGATGACCGGAAGGCTCAGGCTGTCGCGGATTGCCGGATCAAGGGCCATAGAATGCCTCCCATTTAACTTAATTAGTTATACAATAGAAACACACCGGCGGTCGTGCAAGCGACGCTCGCATCTCACCAATGAGTCGACTAGGTTGGCGGATTAGGACGACGCGAGTCCCAGGGGCGGTATCATGTTCGACTCTCCCATCGGCGGCCACATCCGGATTCCCAAGACGGCGGAAGTTCTCGCCGGCCGGGTCCGCAAGGCGATTATCCGTGGCGAGTTGAAGCCGGGCGACAAGCTGCCGTCCGAGGCCCAGCTAATCGCTGATTTCGAGGTTTCGCGCCCGACGATCCGCGAGGCCATCCGCATCCTGGAATCGGAAGGCCTGATCAGCGTCTCGCGCGGCGCGCGCGGAGGGGCGCGCGTCAATCCGATGTCCAGCGAGATGATCACCAAGGCCGCCGGCCTGGCGCTTCAGTCGCGCGGCGCGACGATGGAGGACATCTATCAGGCCCGCTCGCTGATCGAACCGCCGGCCGCGCGGCTGGCGGCGGAAAACCGCTCCTCCCAGGCCGCCGCCGCTTTGCGCGCGCAGCTGGATGTCGAGCGCTCGGTCAGTGATCGCGTCGCCCTGGCCAACGCCATCGCCGACTTCCACCGCGTGCTGCTCGACGAATGCGGCAATATCGCCCTTGGCGTCGTCGGCAAGGCGCTGCAGGACGTCACCGCGCTGCACATGCGCCTGTCCATCCGCAGCCGCGGCCCCGACCTTGAGGTCTATGACCCGCAGACCAAGTTCGGCCTGCGCTCTCAGGAACGCGTCATCGAACTGATCGAGGCCGGCGACGGCCCCGGCGCCGAGGCGCACTGGGTCAATCACATGAAGGCGGCCGGCCGGGTCTGGCTGGCCAATGTCGGCTCGACGTCGGTGGTCGACGTCCTCGAGTAGGACTCAGCGCGAGGCGGGCAGGTCCTTGAAGGCCGTGTCCTTGTCGGTGCGGATCTCGCCCGGCATGCCGAGCACGCGCTCGGCGAGGATGTTGCGCATGATCTCGTCCGTCCCTCCGCCCAGCCTGGCGCCCGGCGAATAGGCCCACATCTTCTGGAAGATAGCGTCCATCGGCGAGAGGCCTTCCTCGTCGATGATCCCGTACTGGTCCTGCAGCTCCACCCCGGCTGACGTCAGCTCCTGGAGCTGGGCCGATGTAATGATCTTGCCGACACTCGCCGCCGGCCCCGGCTGGCCGGTGCGGGCGATATCGGTCAGCAGCCGGAAACGCGTGAAGCGCACGCCCTCGGCCCGCACGTACCAGTCAGCCAGCTGTTCGCGGAACGCCTGGTCCTCCATCGCCCCCGGGATCGACCGGGCGAGAGCCATGATCTCTTCCCAGTTCGGCCGCCGCGTCGAGCTCATGATGCTCATGCGCTCGTTGAGCAGGGTGGTCAGGGCGACGTTCCAGCCGTTGTCGACGTCCCCCAGCCGGTGGGCGTCGCTGAGCTTGAGGTCGGTGATGTAGACCTCGTTGAATTCGCTCTCGCCGCTCGCCTGGTGGATCGGCCTGACCTCGACGGCCGGGTCGTGCATGTCGATCCAGAACATCGTCAGCCCCTTGTGCTTGGGCTTGTCGGGATTGGTGCGGGTCAGCAGCAGGCCGTAGTCGGCGCGGTGGGCGAAGCTGTTCCACACCTTCTGGCCATGGATGGTCCAGGTCTCGCCGTCGAAGGCGGCGCGCGTCCGCAGGTTGGCGAGGTCCGATCCGGCCGAGGGCTCGCTGAACAGCTGGCACCAGATCTTCTCGCCGACGATGGTCGGCCGCACCAGCGACTGCTTCACCGCCTCGGAGCCATGCGCCAGCACGGTGGGCACGCACATGCCGATGCCGATGGAGAAGATGCCGTAGGCGACTCCCTGCGCCTCCTCCTCCTGGGCGAAGATGATGTCTTCCATCATCGTTCCGCCGCCGCCGCCCCATTCCTTCGGACGCCGGATGCCCGCGAAACCCGCCTGCGCCTTGGTCGCCTGCCAGAGCTTGGCCTCTGCGATGAAGTCCGGATCGCCGCGTCCCCGGGGACGCTCGCCGCCGGTCGGCCTGTTCTCCGCGATCCAGGCCCTGACGCGGGCGCGATAGGCGGCTTCCTGCGGCGTGTCGTCGAAGTCCAAGGCAGCCTCCCGCAATTATTAGTTAGTTTAGTTATATATTTGGAAGCTGGCGGCGCAAGCCCCGACCTCACCAGCTCATTCGGGCGGCACATTAAAGAATGTGACCAAGTCGTCACGGCGCCGAGCTCATCGCTCCCAGAGCACCTTCAGACAGGCTTGAACCGCTCCAGGATTCCTGCAAAGACTGACTAAATAGTCATAATGTGAGGAGGAGATCATGGGCACCATCAAGGTCGAGGACATCGCTTATGTCCGCTTCCGGGCGCCGGATCTGGCGCGGATGGAGGCGTTTCTCGTCGACTTCGGGCTGCAGCCGTGTTCCGATGGTGGTCGCCTCTACGCCCGGGGGGCCTCCTCTGCCCCGTTTCTGCATGTGACCGAGCCTGGAGAAGCTGGCTTCGCCGGGCTTGGTCTGCGCGCGGCCTCGATGGCGGACCTCGAGGCGCTGTCGGCCGCGGAGGGCGTCCCGGTCCAGACGATGGAAGCGCCCGGCGGCGGCCATCAGGTGACGCTGGCCGACCCTGATGGTCATCGGGTGGATGTGGTGTTCGGCCAGACGCCCGCTCCGGCCGGTCCGGTCGCCGGACGCGAGCCGTGGAATACCGCCAGCGCCCGCGAGCGCCTCCGCCAGACCAAGCGGGTCGCTCCCGGACCGGCGCAGGTGGTTCGTCTGGGCCATTGCGTCCTGAACGTCTCGAACTTCCGGGCGTCGGAGGCCTGGTACAAGTCGCGTTTCGGCTTCATCACCTCCGACGAGATCGCCGCGGCTCCCGAATTCTCGATCGGCGCCTTCATGCGTTGCGACCGGGGCGACATCCCGACCGACCACCACACCCTCTTCCTCGTACAGAGCCCCAAGGGCCCGGGCTTCAACCACGCCGCCTTCGAGGTCGCCGACCTTGACGACCTCATGACCGGCCACCAGCGCCTGAAGGACGCCGGCCACCACGCCGAATGGGGCGTCGGTCGCCACATCCTGGGCAGCCAGATATTCGACTACTGGCGCGATCCCTGGGGACATACGCTCGAGCACTGGACCGACGGAGACCTCTTCACCGCCGCCGACGGTTCGAACATCGCGACCCTGGGCGACCTGATGGGCGTCCAGTGGGGTCCTTCCGCACCGCCGACCATGGCCTGAGACCGACAGGGGCTCCCAGAATGAAGCTTGCCACCTTCCAGACCGGCGCAACGCCGGAACTCGGCGCCGTCGTCGGCGACCAGATCGTTCCGCTGAACCGCAACGCGCCCGGACTTCCCGCCGAGATGATCGGCCTGATTGCCGCCTGGGCGCAGGTCGAGACCGCGGTCCGATCACTTGCGGACGAAGCTCGGGACCCGATCCCGCTCACGGACGTCAGGCTGCTGGCCCCGATCCGGCGCCCGGGCAAGATCATGGCGATCGGACTGAACTACGCCGACCACATCGCCGAGAGCAATCTCGGCACGCCAGAGCACCAGGTCTGGTTCTCCAAGGCGCCGACCGCCGCCAACGGCCCCTTCGACCCGATCGACGTGCCGAAGGTCTCGCAGGCGCTGGACTATGAGGCCGAGCTGGTCGCCGTCGTCGGCGCGGGCGGGCGGCACATCGCGCGGGACGCCGCCGCCGGGGCCATCTTCGGCTACTGCGTCGGCAACGACGCCACGGAACGCGCCTGGCAGCACCGGACGCCGCAATGGGTGCTGGGAAAGTCCTTCGACACCCACGCACCCTTCGGCCCCTGGATCACCACGGCCGACGAGGCGCCCGACCCCCATGGCCTGGGCATCCGCTGCCTCGTGAACGGCGAGGTGCGCCAGGACTCCAACACGCGCCACCTCGTCTTCGACGTCTGGGATCAGGTCGAGCACCTCTCCCAGGCCATGACGCTCGAGCCGGGCGACCTGATCTTCACCGGCACGCCGGGCGGCATCGGCGCGGCGATGAAGCCGATGCGGTTTCTCAAGCCCGGCGACGTCGTTCGCGTCGAGATCGACACGCTCGGCGCGATCGAGAATCCCTGCGCGGCGGAGCCGGACCGTGGCTGATCCCGACTCCACATTCGACGTCGTTGTCGTGGGCCTCGGCCCCGTCGGCGCCATGCAGGCGCTGCTCCTGGCCCGGGCCGGGCTGCGCACCCTGGTCATAGACAAGGATACGACGGTGTATCCCTTGCCCCGTGCGGCGCATTTCGACCACGAGATCATGCGCCTGTTCCAGCAGGTCGGCATCGCGGCGGACGTTTCAGCGCACGCCAGGCCCGCGCCAGCCTACGAGTTCCGCTCCGCGACCGGCGAGTTGCTGACCCGGCTCGACCTTCCCACGCTGGCGCCCTGCGGATGGGCGGCCGGCTACATGTTCCACCAGCCGGGGCTGGAGAACGCCCTGCGCGCCCGGCTCGCCGAGCACCCGCTGGCCGAGGTGCGGCTGGGCCAGCGTTTCGTCGGGCTGGAACAGGACAGTCAGGGCGTGACCGCGACCCTGGAAGCTCCCGACGGCGTCCGGACCATCCGGGCCCGCTACCTCGTGGGATGCGACGGCGCCGCCAGCCCCGTTCGCGCGGCCATCGGCGGCGACCTCGACGACTACGGCTTCGACGAGCCCTGGCTGGTCGTCGACGCCGTGACGCCGGACGCCGACCGCCTGCCCGCCGTCAACCTCCAGATCTGCGACCCGGCCCGGCCGACCACCTGCGTGCTGATGGGCCCGGGCCGCCATCGCTGGGAGTTCATGCTGCTCCCAGGCGAGACCGCCGGCCAGGTGCTCGAAGACGACTTCGTCCTGCCCCTGATCGAAGCCTGGAACTGTGGCCCGGTCGAAATCGAGCGCAAGGCGGTCTACCGCTTCCACGGCCTTGTCGCCCGGCAATGGCGCAACGGCCGCGTGCTGCTGGCGGGTGACGCCGCGCACCAGATGCCGCCCTTCGCCGGACAGGGCATGTGTTCGGGCCTTCGCGACGCGGCGAACCTGGCCTGGAAGCTCTCGGCCGTCCTGTCCGGTCAGGCCGACGAGGCTCTGCTCGACAGCTACCAGCCAGAGCGCGAGGCCCATGTCCGGACCTACATCGAACTGGCGATCGGCATGGGGCGCGTCGTCTGTACGCTCGACGCCGAAATGGCCGCGCGGCGCGATGAGGCGATGCTGGCCCAGCGAGCCGCGGGTCATGCGCCCCTGCCGCCCGCCGCGCCGGCTCCCCTCGCCAGCAGCGCCGTTCTTGCCGGCGCGGCCGGCGCCGGCACGCTATTCCCCCAGCCGGTCGCAGGCCCGCCCGAGGCCCCGTCGCGGTTCGACGACATCCTGGGCGAGGGGCCCTGGCTGATCTGCCGGACGCCGGTCGCCGCACCGGGCGCGATCCGCCTGGATGAAGCCCGTCTCGCGCCGTTCAGGGCCGAACTGACCGCCTGGCTCGATCGCCATGGCGCCGACGCCGTGTTCGTCCGCCCTGATCGGTATGTCTTCGGCGCGGGAGCGGCTGCTGACCTGGCGGAGGCCTGGTCCCGCTGTCTCGCCCGCGAACCTGTCGCCGCCTGAGGATCACCATGACCCTTCGCCTGCATCACGCGCCGATGGCCTGCTCGCTGGCCAGCCGCCTCGCCCTCGCCGAGTCGGGATTGCCCCATGAGGTCGCCATTGTCCGCACAAGCCGGGGCGAGAACCGCACGGACGCCTATCTGCGCATCAACCCGCGCGGCAAGGTGCCCGCCCTCGAGACCGATGAAGGCGTGCTGACCGAATCGACGGCGATCCTCCCCTACATCGCCGATCTCGCTCCGCAGACTGGCCTTCTGCCGCCCGCCGGCAGCTTCGGGCGGGCGCAGGCGCAGTCCTGGCTGTCGTTTCTCTCGAGCACCGTGCACACGGCCTTCACCGGGGTGCTTCGCGCCGAGGCCTTCGATGGCTGCGATCCGGTCGCTGTACGCTCGCTTCACAGACAGCGGCTGGCGGAAGGCCTTGCGGTGGTCGACGCCCATCTCGCCGGCCGCGACTGGATGCTGGACACTTTCAGCCTCTGCGATCTCTACCTGCTGGTGTTTCTGCTTTGGCGGCGGTCCCCCGCCGCGACAGGTCTGCCCGAGTTCGCCAATCTGGACGCGTTTCAGCAACGCATTCTCGCCAGGCCCGGCCTTGCCCCCAGGATCGGCGAGGACATGCAGCTTATGGCGGAGGGCTAGGGGATGAGCGGCAAGCGCAGCGAACGCGGCGAGCGGACAAGGGCGGCGCTGATCGCGGCCGGACGGCGGCTGTTCTGCGAGCGGCCGGTGGATGCGGTGGCCATCGACGACATCGTCCAGGCCGCATCGGTGGCCAAGGGCAGCTTTTACAATCACTTCCCGGACCGCGAGGCGCTGGTGCGGGAAGTGACGGCCGAGATCCGCGCCGGCGTCGAGCGCGCGGTCGCCCGCGCCAACGCCGGGGTGGAGGATCCGGCCAGGCGCATGGCCCGCGCGGTCTGCGTCTATCTGCGCTACGCGGTCGACGAGCCCGAGCGCGCCGGCGTGCTGGTCCGCATCCACAGCGGACATACCTCCACGACGACGCCTTTGAACCGGGGCCTGGTCGAGGACGTCGCACAGGGCCTGGCGACGGGCCGCTTCGCCGTCGCGACCACCGAATCGGCGGTGCTCTATGTCCTCGGCATCGCCCAGTTAGCCCTGACCCGCGTCGCCCAGGAGCCGACGCCGGCCCTGGCCGTCAGTCTCGGGCAGCAGATCTGCGCCCTCATGCTTCGCGGCCTGGGCGTGCCCGGGACCGAACCCGAGGCGATCGCCGCCCACGCGGCCGACGAAATCGTGCGCCAGGCGGCCTTCAGCGAGCCGCCCCCGTCCGGCGCCACCCATTGAGCCACGAAACCGGAATCAGCCGCGCCCAGTTCCTGAGGGCCGCCACGGCCCTGGCGACGGTGGGACTTGGAGGAAACACAGCCATGGCCGCCCAGCCCAGGACGCCCCGCCCGGCGCGCGCGCGTCGTCCCAACATCCTGCTCGTCGTCACAGACCAGCAGCAGTCCTTCGCCGATCTTCCGCGCGCACTTCCCCTGCCGGCGCAGGAGCGGCTGCTGGCGCGCGGCACGGGCTTCACCAATCACCACGTCAACACCACGCCCTGCGGCCCCTCCCGGTCGGTGCTCTACACCGGCCGGCACACCCAGCAGACCGGCGTGTTCTTCAACCCCAACATGGCGCCGCATCCGGAGCTGGCGAAGACCGTGCCGACGATCGGCCATCGCCTCCGCCAGTACGGCTATCACACCGCCTACAAGGGCAAGTGGCACCTGTCGCTGCTCGGCAACCACAGTGAGCGGGCGCTGGTCCAGGCGGACCGTTCGGACGCTCTGGAGCCCTACGGCTTCTCGGACTTCAACTTCGACGGCGACCACTCCGGCCACAGCTGGTCAGGCTATCGGCAGGACCGCGCCGTCGCGGCCGACGCCTGCGCCCTGCTGCAGCGCCTCAAGCACGGCGCCGACGAGGGTCAGCCTTGGTTCCTGGCGGTCAACTTCGTCAATCCGCACGACATCATGTTCTTCGACGCCACCGGCGAGCAGGAACGCACGCGGCTCATGCCCGGACTCATCGCGCCGCTGCTTCCCGCGCCGGCCGATCCCTTCTTCCAGCGCACCTGGGACTTCGACCTGCCGCGCAGCCTGCTGGAAGACGATCTGTCGACCAAGCCCTGGGCCCAGCGCGACGAGGTCGAGCGCAACGACTGCATCTACGGCCTGTTGCCGCGCGAGGACCTCCGCGCCTGGCGCGCCTTCCGCGACTACTACTTCAACTGCATCCGGCACATGGACGAACAGCTGGAGCTCCTGCTGGATGGCCTCTCGGCGACAGGGCAGGACCAGGACACCATCGTTGTGTTCACATCCGACCACGGCGAGCGCGCCGGCGCCCACGGTCTGCGCCAGAAGGGCCTGTCGATCTACAAGGAGAACCTGCGGGTCCCCCTCATCATCGCCCACCCCGACGCGCCCGGCGGCCGCACAACGGACGCGCTCAGCTCGGCGGTCGATCTTGTCCCCACCCTGCTGGGCCTGGCCGGGGTCAGCCCCGAGGAACTTTCCGAGCGCCATGCCGATCTGCCGGGCCACGACCTGTCGGCGGTCGCCACTGATCCGAAGGCGGGAACGGCCCGGGACAAGGCCGGCATCCTCTTCAACTACGAGGTGGCCGGCGGATGGGACACCGGCGACCTGAAGCGCCGGCTGGGCGCGGTGCGCAATCCGCCGACGGCGCCGCTGCCGCCGCCGTCGCTCGACTACCGGGTCCTGTTCCGCGGGGTCCACGACGGCCGCTACAAGTTCGCCCGCTACTTCGCCCCGTCGCAACACCACACGCCCCGCACCTGGGAGCAGCTGACGGCGCACAACGATCTGGAGCTCTACGACACACGGAGCGATCCGGACGAGCTGGTCAATCTTGCCGCCCGCCCGGAGGCGCACCGCGATCTCCTACTGCGGCTCAACCAGCAGACCAACCGGCTTGTGGCGGCCGAAGTCGGCGTTGACGACGGCGCCAGCCTCCCCGGCCCGACCGAGCGGTATAATCAGCTCGTGCTGAGCTGACGTAGCAGCCGACAGGGCCAGCCACCCCTCAAATGGGGATTGTCCGGCGCCGCCATTGGGAATGAGGATCACCACCCACAGGCAGCTTGGGGAGGTGCGACATGGGCGTTGGCGTTCGGAACCGGATCGGAATTGCGACGGGTGTCGCCGGCGCCGCCGCCGGGGTGCTGCTCATGACGGGCTTGCCGGCCGGGGAAGCCTCGGCCGCGCCCTCCAGGCAACAGGACTTCGGGCTGTGCCCCGCCGTGCAGCAGGCGCTGGATCCCAACGGCGACGGCGTCTTCGATGACGGCAAGGACGACGCAGCGCTGGCCGCGGCGGCGACCTGCACCGACCCGGCCGAGGCGGACGCCAACCGCGCCTATGTGCTGCGCCGGATGAAGCGCGGGCCCGAGGCGAGCCAGGCCATCTCGGCGGCCCTGGCGGCCAATCCCAACTCGCCCTCGGCGCGGCGGGTCAGCTGCATGATCCTGCGCGACAACGGCGAACTGGCCGCGGCCCAGACGGCCTGCGACCGCGCCATCGCCCTGCGGCCCGACTGGGCGCCGGCCTATGTCACCCGGTCGGGGGTCAAAACCCAGCGCAAGGACTACACCGGCGCCCTGGCGGACGTGGACCGCGCCATCGCGCTGGGCATGACCGATCCCGACACCCTGACCACCCGCGGCCAGATCCTCGAGGAAGCCGGACGGACGACCGAGGCCATGGCCGCCTTCAACGAGGCCATCGCCGCAGACCCCAACTACGTCGTCGCCCGCAACGCCGTGGGACGGCTGCTGTTCAACGACGGCAAGGATCAGGAGGCCATCGCCACCTTCGGCCGGTCGATCGCCATCAAGCCCACCGCCTACGCCCACGCCTGGCGGGGCCGGGCCTATGTGCGGACCAAGCGCAACGCCGAGGCGCTGGCCGACTTCACCACGGCCGGCGAACTCGACCCGACCTGGGCCTTCCCCCACTATCATCGCGGCAACCTCCTGGCGGACACCAAGCGCCCGGGCGAGGCGATCGCAGCCTATGACAAGGCCATCGCGCTGGATCCGAAATGGAGCGCCCCGCTGGTCGAGCGCGGCAAGGTCCGCGAGAAGAACGGCCAGGCCGCCGGCGCCCTGGCGGACTTCAACAAGGCCATCGAGCTGAGCCCGCAGTGGGCCGGCGCCTGGATCGCCCGCTCCAACTTCAACCAGGAGCGCGGGCGCTATGCCGAAAGCATGGCCGACGCCCGCCAGATCCTGACCTTTGACCCCAAGTACGCCGCCGCCTGGAACAACATCGGCTACGGCCTCTATCAGGCCAAGGACTATCCGGGCGCGCTGAACGCCTACAATCAGGCGCTGGCCCTCAATCCGAAGATGCAGCCCTCGCTCTTCTGGAAGGCCCGGACCCTGTCCGACCTCAAGCGCTACCGCGAAGCGGTCGACACCTACACCGCCCTGCTCGCGGTCAATCCAAACTACGCCTGGGCCAGGGCCAACCGCGGCATGCTGCGCTTCGACCTGAAGGAATACCCTGGCGCCTATGACGACCTGGCATGGTCCATCGAGAAGTTGCCGTCCTACACCGATGCCTGGGGCGTTCTGCTGCTGATCAGCCAGAATGCCGGCTACAGCGTCGGAGAAACCGCCGTTCGCATCGACAAGGCCTCCGAGAAGGCGCCGGGCCTGGCCGGTCCCCTGTTCGCCAAGTCCGTGATGGCCAGCATGATCGGCGACACGGCGCTGAGCAGGGCCTTCTACGATCAGGCCATCCAGCTCGACCCCAGAAGCCCCTACCTCAAGGCGTGGGGAGAACTTCAGCGGTTCTGAACGGCGCGCCTCGCCCGGCGGATCAGTAGCGGACCGTTCCGCCGACCACGAGGCCTTCGCCCCGACCATCGCCCGACAGATCGAAGTCGTAGGCGAGCCACAGGTCGAGATACGAGGCCGGCGCGCTGTACTCCCCTTCACGGAACCAGTGTCGCCAGGCGACGCCCGGGCCGATCGTCACCACGGTCTCGTCGGCGCGACGACTGTCATAGCCGACCCGCAGCGCGGCATAGGGCGTGACCATGTCATTGCGCCCCGCCCGCCAGGTCCAGCCGGCCCGTGCTTCGCCGACGCCCAGCGTCTGCTCATCCCCGACGATATAGGCGAGGTCGCCATAGAGCCGCCAGGACGGCCAGGACGAGCGGTCGAACCGCAGGTCGCCGCCATCTTCGGCCGACCAGGACGCCCGCAGCATGGTGTCGTCGCGCGCAAGGTCGCCCAGGGCGACCATCCGGCTCCCCTCCAGCACCAGATTGGTGTCGCGGAACGGTCGCCAGCGCACGCCGACCCAGCCCTGGGCCGTGCGCGACCCGCTGGGCCAGCCCCCTTCGGCGTCAAGCACCCCATAGGCGCGGGCGAACAGGTCGAGCGGCCGGCCATCGTTGTCGCCGCTGACGCGCCAATAGGCCTCGACCCCCGCCTGGGTCACGCGCGGCGCCGAACCGGTCGCGCCAACGTCGACGCCGGCCGCGCCCTGGCCAACGGTGAAGACCGCCCCCCAGCGCCGCTCGAGCGTTTCCACCTCGCGGCGGATTTCGTGCTCACGCTGCGGGTCCAGGGTGAACTCGCCGGCGCGCGCGCTGTCCAGGCCCCGCCTGAACCAGAAGATGGCGTCGCCCTCCCGGCCGAGGCGCCGGGCGCTGTAGCCGGCATCGAGCGCGACCCGCCCCCGGATGGGTTGCTGGCCATCGGCGAGACGGAAGAGGTCCTGGGCCACGCGGTCGTCGCCGACCGCGATCGCCAGCATGGCGGTGTCCAGCGGCGCATGACCGGCAAGCTGGCCCTCCCGCCAGGCCAGGTCGAACGCCGCCTGTGCCTCCGCCCGGCGGTCAAGTTCGACCAGCCCCAGGATACGCGCCCGTATCAGATAGGCCCGCGCGGCGGGGTCGGTCGCCAGCGGCGCGGCCCGGCCATAGGCGCCCACCGCATCGGCCTTGCGGCCTGCGCCCTCGGCCGCCTGCGCCAACCGCGTCTGGACCCGGTAGTCAGCCAGGCCGGCGACCGGCGAGAGCGCATCGAACGCCTCCCCGGCCCGGCCTTCCGCCAGCAGGGCGTCGACCAGCAACAGCCGCCAGTCCAGGTTCGCCGGATCGCCGGCTACGGCTCGCCGCGCCGGCTCGATCGCCCCGGCGGCGTCGCCGTCCCCGAAGAGGCGATAGGCGAGGGTCGCGTCCTCGAACGGGCCGGACTGTCCGGCGCGTTCCCCGACCGGCTGTTGCGCCGAAACGGCGGGGGCGTGGAGCCCGGAAAAGCCGGCGATCAGGGCCAGCAGGGAGACAGCGTGTTTCATGGCTTCGATCCTGGATCAGGTGGCTGAAACGAGAGACTGGGCCTGCCGCGCCTGCAGGGCGCGCAGGGACGAGAGAAGTTCGGTCTGGATGGCGGCGGCGTCAGGCTGCATCGCCAGGGCGGCGCCGAGCGCCGTGGGCGTCAGCTGTCCCTGCGAAACCAGCACCTCGCCCAGCAACCGCCCGGTCTCACGGGCGACCGGGAGGGCCGCCGACAGCGCCTCGTGCGAGATCAGGCCCTGGCGAACCAGGATGTCGCCCAGCCGCGCATAGCCGCGACGCGCCGACCGCCAGAGCTCCGTTTCATCGGCGGCGTCGATCATCCCGGCCAACCTTGCCGCTCCTGTCGTGCTGACGGCGTCATCGAAGCGATCGCCCGACCAGGCGAACCGGACGCCAAAGGCGATGTCGCTCAGCGGCGCGAACATCATGCGCGCCGTCCTGACCCCCGCCTGCGCCAGGATCCTGTCCAGCCCCGCCCTGTCATCGGGCGACAGGGGCTCGGCCAGGGCGATGTCGGCCGACGCGCCCCGGAGATGGACGGGAACCGCGCCATAGCGAGCCGCCTGGGCGGCGGTCAGAAGGTCGAGGGCGGCGGGCTCGACGCGGAGCGGGTCGAACGAGGTCGCATAGGCCTCGCCCGCCTCGGCGAAGGCTTCGGCCAGATGCTCCTCTTCCACGACGCCCCGGTCCAGAAGGAGCAGCCCGAGCGGTCTATGGCCCTGCCTCTGGGCCTCGAGGGCGGCGTCCAGTTCGGCCTCGCCCAGGTGGTTCCAGAAGCGCAGCACCTCGCCCAGCCGGCCCCGGCCCTGTTGCAGCTCGCTGAGCGAGGGGTAGCTGTGCTGGGTCTTGTCCCAGGCGATGGGCCGACGCGTGACCAGGTGGCTCAGATACTGGCGACTGGCGCGCCAGAAGGCGCCGAAAGAGGTGATGTTCGAGATCACGATCCGCACCGGCGCCAGCAGGGCGTGGCGCGGGCCGTGGTTGATCAGGGTGAACCAGGCCCGGTGCGCCATCCGGTTGACCAGGAAGGCGAAGTTGATGCCGACGAGGGTCCACACCCAGGCCTGGTCGATCAACGGCGGCAGCACGGCGGCCTGCGGCCAAACCAGGGTGACGGCGAGGTAGCCCATCACCTGGATGACGATGAAATAGCCGAACATGCCGACCGGGGCGGTGAACAGCGCCTTGCGGTCGCGGAACAGGTAGTAGCGGTTCATCAGGCCGCCGAACCAGCCGAGCTGGGCCCAGCCCATGATCGAGATGCCCAGCATCCACCGGGCCTTCTGCCGCACGCTGGTCTGCAGGCGGTCGGGGAAGAACTCCTTGGTCGCCACCAGCTCGCGCCGCATGCAATCGACCTCGCCCTTGCGGAACCAGGCCTTGCGCCGGCGCGGGACGCGCGCGTGGAAGCGGACGAAGCGGGAGTGGAACCCCATGGCGCTCAGCCGGTGGGCCACGTCGTAGTCTTCGGTCAGGCTGTCGGTGTTGAACGGCTGTCCGTCCTTCTCCGCGACCAGCGCCAGCATGGCCTCGCGGCTGAACGCCGTGGCGACGCCGGCCGACGGCGTCATGCCCGACAGGGCGGACCGCACCGGCAGGTCCTTGGTGTGGAACTCGGCGAACTCGTCCATGTAGTGGCAGGCGACGAACTGGTTCCAGCGGCGGTCCATTGACATCACCGGCAGCTGGATCATCGCCGCGTCCTCGATGAACCAGTTGACCGTCTTCAGCCCGTAGGGATGAACCACATCCTCGGCGTCGTGCATCAGGATGACGTCGAACCGCTCTCCCGTCCTCTGCTCGTGCAGCAGGATGTTCTGGATCAACCAGTTCAGGCAGTCGGCCTTGCTGGTCGGGCCGTCGTGCGGGACCTCGGCGCGATGCACGTTTGGAAAGCGCTGGCGCACCTTCTCCACCTCGCGACGGGTGTCGGGGTCGTTCGCATAGACCCCGACGAAGATGTGATAGCGGTCGCGATCGTAGTCGAACGTCTTGTGGGTGTTGGCCACCATGCTGGCGATGACGTCATCCTCGCGCCAGGCCGGCACCATGATGGCGATGCGCTTCTGTGGGATGCGCTCGACCCACTTCTGCTTTGGCGGATAGTCCCAGACATTGACGATCCGGACGACGACCCCGACCCAGTAGGCCAGGTCGATCACCAGGTCGTCGATCGAGGAGATCAGGATCAGAACAGCCGTCACCAGGATGGCCCAGCGCAGGAACACCCAGTAGGCCGTCAGCGCATCGAAGGCCGACTGGCCGGTGACGCCCCGGGCGGCCAGCCAGGCGCCAATGGCGTCCGGCATGGCCAGTATGGGAGCAATGTCGATAGCGAGGACGTCGGGAGTCATGGCGGTCAGACCGCGGCCCTGATCTGGGCCTGGGAGCCCCGGGCGATCGTCATGGCGTCCAGCACATCGACAATGCGGCGCGCGGCGTAGCCGTCGCCGAACGGGCTGGCCGCGCGCGACATGACCTGCCGTTCGGCCTCGCTGGAGAGCAGGCGCAGGCTCTCCCTGACGATCACGTCCTCGCTGCCGCCCACGAGGCGGGCGGTTCCGGCCTCGACCGCCTCCATCCGCTCGGTGGATTCGCGAAGAACCAGCACCGGCACGCCGAAGACCGGCGCCTCTTCCTGGACGCCGCCGGAGTCCGACAGCACCAGGGTGGCGTTTCTCAGGTGGGCGAGGAACGAGGGATAGTCGAGCGGTCCGATCACCCGGATCCGCGCCTGCCCCTCCAGCCGCTGCATCACCCTGGCGCGCAGGGCGGGATTGGCGTGGGCGACGAAGACGATCTCGATGTCCGGCGCCGCGTCGCGGATCCGCAGAAGGGCCGACAGCGCCTGGTCCAGCGCGGCCTCCCAGTTCTCGCGGCGGTGCAGCGTCACCAGCACACGACGCAGCCCGTTCGTCAGCGGTTCCGCCGCCAGGTGGGCCGCCGTCAGGCGGACGCTGTCGATGCCGGTGTTGCCGGTGACATGGATGGCGCCCTCGGCGACGCCCGCCCGCAGGAGGTTGGACCGCGCCGCGCCCGTGGGGGCGAAGTGCACCGCCGCCAGCTGGCCGACGACGCAACGCCAGCCCTCTTCCGGAAACGGCCGGTCGAGATCGAAGGTCCGCAGACCCGCCTCGACGTGCCCGATGGGAATGCGGCGCGCGAACGCGGCCATAGCGCCGGCGGCGGTGCTGGACGTATCGCCCTGCACCAGGACCAGATCGGGCTCCAGCCTGCCGAAGGCGTCGTCCAGCCGGTCCATGACCTGGGCGAAGCGGCCGCCCAGAGTACGCTCCGGCGCCGGCGGCTCCAGCCGCACGTCCGGCGTCACCCCCATGGTGTCGAGCGTCTGGACGTTCAGCGACGCCTGCTGCTCGGTGGAAATCCATATGGACTCGTATGAGGACCTTGCCCGCAGTTCCGCATGGACAGGTGCGAGCTTGACCACCTCAGGTCTTGTGCCCGCGACGATCGCGATTTTCATGTTCAGCCCCAAAGACGGCTCCATGCCGTCCGGTGCTGTGTCGCAGGGCCCCTGTGCATCGAACCTGACGTGGGCGTTGCCGGCCGTTCATCTTGCCTCTCGCCCGTCCCGCGCGATTATTCGGTCCGGCTGTCGGGGCGGGCGAGGTTGGCGCGTCCTTGGGGCATGAGCGGCCGAACATGGCCGGAGGAGGACGCCATGAAGGTTACCCAGCATCTGTGGTTCGAGAAGGACATGGAGGCGGCGGTCCGCTTCTATACGGACCTTGTTCCCGGCTCGAAGCGCATCGGCGGATCGGCCGTTATGGCCGACAATCCGTCGGGCCCGGCCGGCAGCGTGCGGATCGCCGAGTTCACGATCGGCGACCAGAACTACATGGCCATCGAGGCGGGTCCGCTGGACCCCTTCAACCACAGCTTCTCGATCATGGTCGAATGCGACACCCAGGCCGAGATCGACCGCCTGTGGGACGCCCTGTGCGACGGTGGAACCACCGAGCAATGCGGCTGGGTGAGGGACCGCTGGGGCCTCTGCTGGCAGATCGCGCCCAGGCGGCTTGGCGAACTGATGAAACACCCCGACCCGGCCGTGGTGCGACGCGTGACCGAGCAGATGATGACCATGGTCAAGCTCGACATCGCCCCGCTGGAGGCCGCCGCCGCCGGCTGATCGCTCAGTCGTCCATCAGCAGCACCACCTTGACGCAGTCGCCGTGGTGCTGCGCGGCGATGGCCTCGTTGATCTGTGCGAACGGGAACGTCCTGATCATGCGGTCGAAGGGCAGCTCGCCGCGGCGGTAGTGCTCCATCAACTGCGGCAGGAAGACATCGGGGTCGCTGTCGCCCTCGATGATGCCCTTGATGGTATGGCCGAAGGTCATGATCGTGTTGACCTCGCCGGGCGTCGGCGTGCCGGGCGGGGCGATGCCGACGATTCCGAACACGCCCTTGGACGCCAGCGCGCCCATCACCGCCTGCTGCACGGCGGGAACACCGGTGGTGTCGAAGGCATAGTCGACGCCCTCGGGCAGGATTCCGCGCACGGCGGCGGCCAGGTCGGGCGCCTCGGCGGGATCGATCACATGGGTGCCGCCGAATTCGGTCGCCAGCGCCCGACGCGCTGCGTGGGGTTCGACCAGGATGATGGTGGCGCATCCCTGGATGCGAGCGCCCATCACGGCGCTGAGCCCCACCGGACCGCCGCCGGTGATCAGCAGGCTTGAGCCCGCCTCGCAGGCCAGGGACCGCATCACCCCGCCGGCGCCCGTCTGAATGCCGCAGCCGAGCGGGCCGATGAGCTCCAGAGGGATATCCTCGGGAACCTTGACCAGGTTGCGCTCGTAGACCAGGGCGCGGGTGGCGAAGGATGACTGGCCGAAGAAGTTGCCGGCCACCGCCGTCTCGCCTTCCCGCAGTGTGCGCGAGCCGTCGGTGCGCATGCCGGCGTAGTTCAGCATCGGCATGGTCTCGCAATAGGCCGCGTCTCCCCGATCACAGCGCGAGCAATGGCCGCAGGAGCGGAAGGTCAGCGCCACCCGGTCGCCGGGCGCCACCTTTGTCACCGCCGCTCCGACCGCCTCGACGATGCCCGAGCCCTCGTGGCCGAGCACGGCCGGCGGCGGGATCATCTGGCCTTCCTTGAACACGATGTCGGTATGGCAGACGCCGACGCCGACGATCCGCACCAGGACCTCGTCCTCGCGCGGATCGTCCAGCACCAGCTGGCGCATCTCGAAGGGCTTGCCGGTTCCGACAGCCACGGCGGCCAGTACGTCCATCCTCGAACCTCCCACGCCGCGTCCAGGCCGGCTTTGCGGCATCAGACGCGGTTGCCGCGCGGGTCAGTCAAGGAAGGTCGAGACCCCGCCCCTCAGCCGCGGTCGTGACGGCCCTCGGCGATTTCCTCGATCATCTTGGCGCAGAAGGCCGGCAGGTCGTCGGGATTGCGCGAGGTGACGAGGCCCTTGTCCACCACCACCTCCTCGTCCACCCAGTCGGCCCCGGCGTTGCGCAGGTCGGCCTCCAGCGACGGCCAGGACGTCATGCGCCGGCCCTGGACCGCCTCGGCGTTGATCAGCGTCCAGGGACCATGACAGATCGCGGCGATCGGCTTGTCCGCCTCGGCGAAGGCGCGGATGAAGGCGATCGCCTCGTCCTCGAGCCGCAAGGCGTCGGGGTTGATCACCCCGCCCGGCAGGACGATGGCGTCGTAGTCACGCGGACTGGCCGAGGCCAGCGCCCGGTCGACCCGCACCTTGTCGCCCTTGTCGTGGTGGTTGAAGCCCTGGATCTCGCCGTCCTTCGGCGCGATCACCTCGACCTGCGCGCCGGCCGCCCTCAGCGCGGCCACCGGCTTTTCCAGTTCGACCTGCTCGAACCCGTCCGTCGCCAGAACCGCGACCTTCTTTCCCTCAAGTCTGGCCTGAGCCATCCGATACGCTCCTCTACTCGGTGGATGTCGCATCAGAACCGGCGAGAGGGGCCGGCTGTTCCCGTCACTCGGCCGGGTGGTGGCGAAGACGCGCCGACAGCGCCGCCAGCTCGGGGCCTTCCGCCGCCGCCGCCAGCCGCGCCTGCAGGGCGCGATAGCCGTCCAGGACCTCCCGCCCCAGCGGCGTCAGCCTCGCGCCCTGGGTCTTCCCGCCGATCGCCGTCTCGACCAGTCGTTCATCCCAGCAGCGGTTCATCTCGTCGACCAGCAGCCAGCAGCGGCGATAGCTGACGCCCAGCATCCGTCCGGCGGCGGAGATCGAGCCCTCCCGCGCGATGGCCTCCAGCAGGTCGGCCTTGCCGGGACCGATCGCGTGCAGCGGGCCGCACTCCAGCCGGACCCTGAGCCGCAGCGCCGGGCTCATCGGCCCGCCTCCGTGCGGCGCCCGGCCGAGATCGTCACCCGGTCCTGGGCCAAGGCGGCGGCGTCGCGAGGGTCATGCGAGACCAGCAGCATGGGCAGGGCCGTCTCGTCCCGCAGCCGGACGAGATAGGGCAGCAGCGCCTCGCGCCGCGCCTCGTCCAGGCCGGTGAAGGGCTCGTCCAGCAGCAGCACGGCGGGGTCCGCGCACAGCGCCCGCGCCAGGGCCACCCGCCGCGCCTCCCCGCCCGAGAGGCTGCGCGGCCAGCGGTCCCCGAAGCCCTGGAGATCCATCAGCGCCAGCGCCTCGGCCACGCCCATGCCGCCCTCTCCGGAGCGGCCATAGCCGATGTTGGCGGCGACGGTCATGTGCGGGAACAGGCGGACATCCTGGAAGACAAAACCGATCCGCCGGCGGTGGACTGGCGGATCGACGCCCGCCGCCGTGTCGACCAGCACCGCGCCGTCGACAGCCATCCTGACCCGGGCGCCGGGCAGCAGGCCGGCGAGGGCGTAGAGCAGGGTTGTCTTGCCGGCGCCGGAAGGCCCCTCGACCGCCACCACCCGGCGAGGACTGTCGAAGGCGACGGCCAGTTCGAAGGCGCCGCGCCGGGCCTGGATATCGCAGGACAGGCTCATGACCGGCCCCGCTGGAGATGCCGGTTGAAGGCCTCGGTCGCCAGCAGCGCCGCCACCGACACCGCCACCGCCAGCAGCGCCAGCCGCAAGGCGGCCGGATCGCCGTCGGCCCGCTGCAGCGACAGATAGATGGCGGTCGGCAGGGTCTGGGTCTCGCCCGGGATCGCCCCGGCGAAGGTGACGGTGGCGCCGAACTCGCCGAAGGCGCGGGCGAACCCCAGCAGGGCCCCGGCGACCAGTCCGGGCAGGGCCAGCGGCAGGGTGATGGTCAGGAATACCCGCCAGGGCGGCGCGCCCAGCGTGGCGGCGGCCTGCTCCAGACCCTGGTCGATGGCCTCGATGGCCAGGCGGATGGGCCGCACCACCAGCGGCAGGGCCATGATCGCCGCCGCCAGCGCCGCCCCCGTCCAGTGGAAGGCCAGGGTGATGCCGAAGGTCTCGCGCAGCCAGCCGCCGACCGGTCCCCGCGCGCCCAGCAGCATCAGCAGCAGCAGGCCGGTGACCACCGGCGGCAGCACCAGCGGCAGGTTCACCGCCGCCTCCAGCAGCCATTTTCCCGCGAACCGGCCCCGCGCCAGCAGCATGGCCAGCCCCAGCCCCGCCGGCAGGGTCAGCAGCAGCGAGACCAGCGCCACCCTGAGCGACAGGGCCAGCGCCTCGATCTCGAATGGCGTCAGCGGGCCGGTCAAGACGCGGCGCCCGGCGCGGGGTCGAACCCCGCCGCGGAGAAGGCCCGGCCCGCTTCCTCGCTGCGCAGGAAGGCCAGCAGCCCCGCCGCCTCCGGGGCGGCCTGGCGGGTCAGGGCGGCGGGATAGACGATCGGCGGCTGGTCGGCCGAGGGCGGGGTGAAGGCGATCCTCACGCCCGGCGCCCGCACCGCGTCGCTGCGATAGACGAAGCCCAGCGCCGCCTCGCCCCTCTGGACGAAGGTGCGCACCGCCCGCACGTCGGCGGCCAGCACCAGGCGCGGCTCGACCGCCGCCCAGCGGCCGGCCTTTTCGAGATAGTCGCGGGCATAGGCGCCGGCCGGAACGCTCTGCGGATCGCCGATGGCCAGCCGCCGCCCGGGCGCCGCCGTCAGCCAGGCCAGCGGATCGCCTCCCGGCGCCGCATCCTCGCCGGCGATCAGCACCAGCCGGTTGCCGATCAGGTCCAGGCGGCTGGCCGGATCGATAACCCCGCCCGCCGCCAGCCGGTCCATCCAGGGCGCGTCGGCCAGGATCACGACATCCGCCGGCGCCCCGGCCAGCACCTGGCGGGCGACCGCCCCGCTGGCAGCGAAGGACAGGCGGACCGGCCCGCCCCCCGCCGCCTCGTACCGGCTCGCCAGGATCGTCAGCACATCGGTCAGGGAGGCGGCCGCGAACAGGGTCAGCGGCCTCGCCCGCGCGGCTGGCGAGCATCCCGCCGCCATCAGGCCCGCCAGGGCCAGCAGCCCGCGCCGGGAAACAGGTCGCGTCATGGCCGGGCCTTCCGGGATCACCGCTATATCCCGCAGGATATGACGCTCGCTCGCGCGCTGACAAGCCGCCGCGCCGCAGACCGGCGGATTCGATTCCGTCCTTGACTCCTGCCCGCCGGAGAGCGGCATATATGAGAACAAATGAAGAACATTACCACCGCTTCCGGCCAGGTCGTGGCGTTCCGCCCTTCCGCTCCCGGCGCCTCGAAAAGGGCCGGGGCGGAGACGCGCGCGCCGCTCTCGCCGACCCGCTTCCAGGTGCTGGAGGAACGGCTGGCCTGCGGGCCGTCGGGGTTCGTGCTGCATGATCTCTATGCCGAAAGCCACGCCGATGTCCCGGCCCTGCAGGGGTTCGCTCTCGGGCTGGCGGCGCAGGCTGCGGCCGGCCGGCCCGTGGTCTGGATCATCCAGGACGCCCTGCGCCGCGAGGCCGGCTCGCCCTACGGCCCCGGCCTGAACGAGATGGGCCTGGCGCCCGGCGACTTCGTTCTGGTGCGGGCGCGGGACCCCGCCGCCCTGCTGGCAGCCGGCGAGGAGGCGGCGCGGGCGCCCTCGGTGGGAGCGGTGCTGATGGCCGCTTGGGGGGAGTCGCCGCTGTTCAACCTGACCGCCAGCCGCCGCTTGGCGATGGCCGCCCGGGCCAGTGGCGTCCGGCTGTTCCTCGCCCGGGCCGGGGCGCGGGCGACGGCCAGCGCCGCCGACACCCGCTGGTCGGTCGGCGCGGCCCCCTCGCAGACCCTGGAGGGCGGCGCGCCTGGCCGTCCCCGTTTCCGGGTCGGGCTGCTGCGTCATCGCGGCGGCGCGCCCCCCCAGCACTGGACCATGGAGTGGGACCGTGAAGGACGGTCGTTCCGCGAACAAACGTCGATACCTGGCCACATGGTTTCCGTTCCTGCCGACGGAGCGACTGCAACGCTCGCGGCCCTGCGGCGAAGACGGGGCTGAGGCCCCGGGTCCGGTCGTGCTCGTCGACCGGGTCAGGAGCGCCCTTCGGCTGTCGGCCGTCGATCCGGCCGCCCTGGCCGCCGGACTGGGCCCGGGGCTGACCCTGGCCGACGCCCGCGCGCGGGTCCCGGACCTTGTCAGCCTGCCCTGCCAGCCCGCCGCCGACACCGCCTTCCTGGCCCGGCTGCTGGAGGACTTCGGCCGCTTCTCGCCGATGGTGGCGCTGGATCCACCGCACGGGCTGATGCTCGACGTCACCGGCTGCGCCCATCTGTTCGGCGGCGAGCGGCGCATGCTGGAGCGGGTGCGCGCACGGGGCGAGGCGGCGGGCCTCTGCGTTCGCGCCGCGCTCGCCTCCACCGCCCAGGCGGCCCGGGCCCTGGCGCGCTACGGCGCCGGCGGCGTCTTCCCGCCCGGCGAGGACCGGCTCGCCGTGCGCCGCCTGGCGATCGATGCGCTGGAGTTGTCGGAGCGCGAGCATCAGGCCCTGTACCGGGCCGGTCTGCGCACCCTCGCCGACCTGGACGACCGCCCCCGCGCCCCGCTGGCCGCACGGTTCGGGGCCGACTTTCCCGCCCGCCTGGCGCGCGTCCTGGCCGACGAGGATATGCGGATCACCCCGCATCGTCCCCCGCCCGCCTGTGTCGCCGACCGCATGCTGGCCGAACCCATCACCGAGCAGCCGGCGGTCGAGCAGGTGCTGGGCGACCTGTTGATGGAGGCGGCCGACCGGCTGGACCAGCGCGGCCTGGGAGGACGCAGCTTCGAGGCCGCCTTCTTCCGGGTCGACGGCGAGGTGCGCCGGGTCGGGGTGCGCACCGGCCAGCCCACCCGCGAGCCGTCCCGGGTGATGCGGCTGTTCCGCGAGCGACTGGCGGCGCTGGAGACGCCGCTGGACGCCGGCTTCGGCTTCGACCAGCTGCGCCTGTCGGTCCTCTGGACCCAGCCGCTGGCGCCGACACAGAGAACCCTGGAGCCCCGGCCGCCGGGCGCCGAGGACCTAGCCAGGCTGGTTGATCTGCTGACGGTCCGGCTGGGCGCCTCGGCGGTGGTGCGGCTGGAGCCGGCCGGCTCGCACATGCCCGAACGCGCCGCGCGCGCGGTTCCCGCCGGCGCGCCCCGCACCGCCGCCCAGGCCTGGCCCACGCCCGACCCCGACGACCCGCCGATGCGCCCGCTGCAGCTGTTCAACCCGCCCCAGCCGGTCGAGGTCATCGCCGAGGTGCCGGACGGCGCCCCGCGCCGCTTCCGCTGGCGCCGGGTGATGCACGAGGTCGCCGCCGCCGAGGGGCCGGAACGCATCGCCGGCGAGTGGTGGCGCGCCCCGGGCCAACGGGCCCGCGACTACTACCGCGTCGAGGATCGCCAGGGCCGCCGCTTCTGGCTGTTCCGGCAGGGGATGTTCGACGAGCGGCCCGAGCCGCGCTGGTTCATCCACGGGCTGTTCGCATGACCCCGCCCGCCTATGCCGAGCTGGCGACGACCAGCAACTTCTCCTTCCTGCGCGGGGCCTCCCATCCCAAGGACCTGGTGCTGACCGCCATCCTGAGCGGCCACAGGGGCATGGGTCTGGCCGACCGCAACAGCGTCGCCGGCGTGGTGCGGGCCTGGGGCGCGCTCAGGCGTCTGCGCGAGGATGGCCTGCCCCCGCCCGAGAAGCAGCGGGACGGCGGCTCCCCTGGCGAGGTCAGCTATGTGGAAAGCCCGCTGGAAGATCCGGAGCAGGCGGGCGAGATCAAGGCGATGGCCCAGGCCTTCCGCCTGGTGGTCGGCGCCCGGCTGGTGTTCGAGGACGGCAGTCCCGACATCCTGGCCTACCCCGAGAGCCGGCTGGGCTGGGGCCGGCTGACCCGGCTGCTCACCCGCGGCGCCCGCCGCGCGACCAAGGGCCGCCACCACCTGACGCTCGACGACCTGCTGGCCGCGCCCGACGACCTGTTGCTGATCGTCATGCCCCCGGACCGCCTCGAGGGGCTCGAACCGGTGCTGCAGCGGGTGGCCGCCGGGGCGCCCGGCGCGGTCTGGCTGGGCGCGACCATGACCCGTCGGGGTGGCGACCGCCGACGGCTGGCCCGGCTGGCGGCGATGGCCGCGCGCCAGGACGTTCCCCTGCTTGCGACCAACGACGTCCTCTACCACGAGCCTGGGCAGCGGGACCTGCAGGACGTGCTGACCTGCATCCGCGAAGGAACCAGCATCGACGTCGCCGGCCGCAGCCTGGAGGCCAACGCCGAGCGATGGCTCAAGCCCCCCGAAGAGATGGCGCGCCTGTTCGCCGATCGGCCCGAGGCCATCGCCGAGACCGCCGCCTTCCTGGACCGCATCCGCTTCGACCTGGGCGACCTCAGCTACAACTACCCCGAGGAGCCGGTGCCGCCGGGCTGGACGCCGCAGGGCTGGCTGGAGGCGCTGACCGCCCGCCGCGCCGCGATCCGCTATGACGGGGCGGTTCCCGACAAGGTCCGCAGGCTGCTGGACGAGGAGCTGGCGCTGATCGCCAAGGAGCGGTTCGCGCCCTTCTTCCTGACCATCCACGACATCGTCAGCAAGGCCAATTCCTTGGGCATCCTCTGCCAGGGGCGCGGCTCGGCGGCCAATTCGGCGGTCTGCTATGTGCTGGGCATCACCTCGGTCGATCCCAACACCCACGACCTGCTGTTCTCGCGCTTCCTGTCGACCGACCGGGGCGAGCCGCCCGACATCGACGTCGACTTCGAGCACGAGCGGCGCGAGGAGATCATCCAGTACATCTACGAACGCTACGGCCGGCATCGGGCCGGCATCGCCGCCACCGTCATCCGCTATCGCCCCCGCAGCGCCATCCGAGAGGTCGGCAAGGCCCTGGGCCTGACCGAGGACGTCACCGCTCGCCTGGCCGCCAGCCAGTGGGGAAGCTGGGGCTCGGAGATCGCCGACGGCCACATCACCCAGGCCGGCCTGGCCGCCGACAATCCCGTCATCCGCCGGGCCGTGGGCATGGCCTCTCGGCTGCTGGGCTTTCCCCGCCACCTGTCGCAGCACGTCGGCGGCTTCGTGCTGACCCAGGACCGGCTGGACGAACTGGTCCCCATCGGCAACGCCGCCATGGCCGACCGCACCTTCATCGAATGGGACAAGGACGACATCGACGACCTGCGGCTGATGAAGGTCGATGTGCTGGCGCTGGGCATGCTGACCTGCATCCGCAAGGCCTTCGACCTGATCCGCGACCACGAGGGCCAGGACTTCGAGCTTCACACCGTCCCCGCCGAACAGACCGACGTCTACGACATGCTCTGCAAGGGCGACTCGATCGGCGTCTTCCAGGTCGAGAGCCGGGCCCAGATCAACATGCTGCCAAGGCTTCGGCCGCGCTGCCTCTACGACCTGGTCATCCAGGTGGCGATCGTGCGGCCGGGACCGATCCAGGGCGACATGGTGCATCCCTACCTGCGCCGCCGCGCCGGGGTCGAGGCCGTCGTCTTCGCCTCGCCCGCGCCCGAGCATGGCCCGCCCGACGAGCTGGAGGCGGTGCTGGGCCGCACCCTGGGCGTGCCCCTGTTCCAGGAACAGGCGATGAAGGTGGCCATGGTCGCCGCCCGCTTCAGCGACCGCGACGCCAACGGCCTGCGTAAGGCGATGGGCACCTTCAAGGGCGACGGAAACCTCGGCCTATTTGAGGCCCGGTTCGTGGGCCGGATGATCGAGCGCGGCTACGAGCCCGGCTTCGCCCAGCGCTGCTTCGAGCAGATCAAGGGCTTCGGCTCCTACGGCTTTCCCGAGAGCCATGCCGCCTCCTTCGCCCGGCTGGTCTACATCTCCTCCTTCATCAAGTGCCGCTACCCGGCCGCCTTCGCCTGCGCCCTGCTGAACAGCCAGCCGATGGGCTTCTACGCCCCGGCCCAGATCGTCCGCGACGCCCGCGAGCATGGCGTCGAGACCCGGCCGATAGACGTCAACCACAGCGGTTGGGACAACAGCCTGGAGGGGCCGGCCGGCGGGCTGGCCCTGCGGCTGGGCCTGCGCCAGATCGACGGCTTCCGCGAGGACTGGGCCCGGGCGCTGGAGGCGGCGCGAACCTCGCCCTTCACCGACGTCGAGACCCTGGCCCGGCGGGCCCGGCTGCCCGGCGCGGCCATGCGCAAGCTGGCCGACGCCGACGCCTTCCGCTCGATCGGCCAGGACCGGCGCGAGGCGCTATGGGCGGTGCGGCGGCTTCCGGACGATGCGCCCCTGCCGCTCTTCGCCGCCGCCCAGGCGCGGGAGCTGGGCCAGGAGCCCGAGGCCAGCCTGCCGCTCATGAGCCTGGGCGAGCATGTGGCCACCGACTACCAGACCATTCGCCTGTCGCTGAAAGGCCATCCGATGGAGGTGCTGCGGCCGGTGTTCCGCGCCGAGGGCGTGCTGGACTGTCTTCAGACCACCGCCCGGCGCGGCGGGGCGCGCGTGCGGGTGGCCGGGGTGGTGCTGGTGCGTCAGCGGCCGGGGTCGGGCAACGCCATCTTCGTCACGCTCGAGGACGAGACGGGCATCGTCAATGTCGTGCTGTGGGCGCGGATGTTCGAGCAGTTCCGCCGCGAGGTGATGGCCGCCCGGCTGATGGAGGTCGAGGGCGTGGTCGAAAAGAGCATCGAAGGGGTGGTCCATGTGGTCGCCAGCCGGGTCTTCGATCGCTCGGCCGAGTTGGCCCGGCTGGCCGACGATCCCGAAACCCTGACCGGCGCAGCGCCCCCCGACCGCACCGCTCCCGGCCAGCCCTCGGCCCGCACCGCCGGCCATCCCAGGCAGGTGCGCATCCTGCCCGGCTCGCGCGACTTCCACTGAGCACCAGGCCAGGGGGCGCCAGGCAAATAGGCGTCAGGCCGGCCCCGTCGCCCCGGGCGGCTCGTCCAGAATGCGGGCGATGAGCGCCCGCTGCTGTTCGGCGGCCTCCGGTCGGCGCCCACGCTCCCGTCGCAGCGTTATCGCCGCCTTCCAAAGCGCCCAGCCCCGGGCGCGGTCCCAGGTCCCGTCGTCGAGATCCACGCCTCGCCGAAAGGCCCCGGCCCCGGCCGCGTCCAGCAGCGTCCAGGCGATGGTCAGGTCGCAGGCTGGATCGCCCACGGCGCAGCAGCCGAAGTCGATCACCGCCACGAGCCGCGCCTCCGCCAGCAGCAGGTTCCCCGCCGCCATGTCGCCGTGCAGCCAGACCGACGCCCCGGTCCAGCGGCTGGCCCGCGCCCGCCTCCAGGCTGCTCGGGCCGACGGCGCGTCGATCACCTCCTCAAGGGCCGCGAACGCCTCGAGCGCCTCGGCCTCATAGACCGCCAGGTCGCCCCCGCGATGAAAGCTGTGGGCGCCGGCCGCGGGTCCTTCCAGGGCGGGCGCCCGCCACAGGGCGTTCAGAAACGCCGCGATATCGGCGCCCAGGCGCTCCCCGCCGTCGGCCGCGCGCGCCGGCTCGCCCGGAAGCCACGCGAGGATCGACCAGGCCATCGGATAGCCCCGCCCCGGCTCGCCCCGCGCCAGCGGACGCGGGATGGCGACCGGCAGCCCGGGCGCCAGCCTGGGCAACCATTGCTGCTCCTTGTCGACCTGGGCGGCGTAGTGCAGGGCGCTGGGAAGGCGGGCCAGCATCGCCTCGCCGACCCGGAAGGTCCGGTTGTCCCAGCCGCCGGGCTCGACCGCGCTCACCGGCAGTCCCGCCCAGTCCGGGAACTGGTCCGCCAGGAGGCCACGGACGAGGGCGGCGTCGATCACGACCATATCGCCAGACTAGCCAACGGCCCTCTTGCCGCACACACCAAAACCCGCCTATCGCTGCCGAGCGGGAGGCGCGCGCCATGGCCTACTGGCTGTTGAAATCGGAACCTGACGTCTTCTCCTGGGATGACCTCGTCGCCAGGGGAGAGGCCGGCGAACCGTGGACCGGGGTGCGCAACCACACCGCCAAGCTGAACCTCAAGGCGATGAAGCTGGGCGACCGCTGCTTCTTCTACCACTCCCAGGCGGGCAAGGAGATCGTCGGCATCGCCGAGGTCATCGCCGAGGCCTACCCCGACCCGACCGACGCCAAGGGCGTCTTCTTCTGCGTCGACGTAAAGGCAGACCGCGCCCTGCCCCGGCCGTTCACCCTGGCCATGGCCAAGACCGATCCGGCGCTGGCCGCCATGTCGCTGATCACCTCGTTCCGCCTCTCGGTCCAGCCGGTGACCGAGGCGGAGTGGGACCACATCTGCAAGGCATCGGGCCTCTAACGGACGAACAACCCGTTCAGCACGACGTCGACCACTTCCTGGGCATAGCGCTCGACCGCCGCCTCATCGGCTTCCCCGTCGAGGATGTGGCGGACGGTGATCCTGTTCGAGAAGAAGTACTGGCAGGCGCCGATGATGACGAAATAGGCCATCGCCGAATCGATGCGCCGGAACCGGCCGGCGGCGATGCCTTCCTCGATGATCGTCCGCTGGGCCAGGGCCAGGGGGGCGACGAAGGTTTCCTTGATGATCCTCGCCGTTTCCGACGTCTCGTCGCGAAGCAACAGGTTCAGCAGTCCGTTCAGATACGGCCGCTTGGCGTAGTTGCGGATGATGCCGCTGATGTGGATGCGCAGCTTCTTCTCCGGCGGCACCGTCATGGCCACCAGTTCCTGGAGCTGCTCGAGCGAGCGGTTGGTGTCGCGCCGGGCCAGCGCCAGCAACAGCCCTTCCTTGCTGCCGAAGTGATAGGTCACCAGCGGCGCGGTCAACCCCGCCTTGCGGGCGATGGCGTGCAGGGACACGTCGGCCGTGCCCTCCTCGATCATGGCGGCGCTGGCCGCGTCCAGCAGATGATCGCGGCTGGATCTCTCGTCCATGCCCTCCCGCGCGGGCGCGTTGGCGCCCCTCTTCATTGGCCGGCCCAAGACTCCCCCCGGGCGCGCGCGCCCTCATATAGCGCCATTCGGCGGGTGTTCGGCAACATCAGGAGATGCTCTCGGCGGCCAGGTGCCGGCGACCGATCCAGAACAGCCCTCCGGCCACGACGCCGAACAGGCAGATGCTGACCATGGCCCAGCGCAGCCCCTCCGCCGGACCCAGGCTGGCGGCGAACAGGTCGCTGAGAATGCCCGCGATCAGCGGCCCCGTGCCCAGGCCGATCAGATTGATGACCAGCAGCAGCATGGCCGTCGCCGTGGCGCGCGAGCGGTCGGCGACCAGCCCCTGCACCCCGGCGTAGACCGGCCCGTACCACATCGCCTTCAGCACGGTCGGCACGATCAGAATGGCCAGCGCCAAGGTCGCCGTCGGCGCCACGAAGACCAGCGCCAGGATCGGCATGGCCACGACGGTGGCGATGGCCGGGGCGGTCATGTAGCCGCCCTCGCCCTGCCCGCGCGCGGCGAAGAAGTCGCCGAACCGCCCGCCAAGGAAGGTGCCGAAGGCGCCTGACAGGCCCAGGATCAGGCCGAGCGACAGGCCGAGCAGGCCGATGGGCCCGGCGAACCCGATCGAGGTCGCCAGCTCGGTGATCTCGGCGCGGTGGTTGCGCAGGAAGAACGAGCCGTAGAACGACTGGTGCGCATAGCCCACCAGGCTGATCAGCCCGGCGCCGGCGCTCAGGTACCAGAACGACTTCTTCCGTCCCAGGACGCCCAGCACTTCCTTGAAGCTCTGGCGCGGCGCGGCCGCCTGCGCCGCCTTGACCATCGCCTGGCCACGCGGGTCCTTGACCGTAATCACCGTCAGCAGGGCCAGCAGGATGCCGGGCAGGCCGACGACGAAGAAGGCCGCGCGCCAGCCCCAGTGGTCGGCGACGACGCCGCCGATCACCATGCCCAGAAGCGAGCCGATCGGAACCCCCAGGGAATAGAAGGCCAGGGCGCGGGCGCGCTCCGACTTGGGCGTGATCTCGGTGATCAGCGACTGCGCCGGCGGGGTGCAGCCGGCCTCGCCCACGCCGACGCCGAATCTGGCCAGCAGCATCTGGGTGAAGTTCTGCGCCATTCCGCACAGCACGGTGAAGGCGCTCCAGGTCGCCAGGGCGGCCGAAACGATCCAGACGCGGTTGTGGCGGTCTGACAGCCGCGCCATCGGCACGCCCAGGAAGGTGTAGATGGCGGCGAAGGCCAGGCCCGTCATGGCCCCCATCTGCCAGTCCGCCAGGCCCAGCTCCTGCTTGATCGGCTCGGCCAGGATGTTGATGATCTGCCGGTCGAGGAAGTTCAGCGTGTAGATCACCAGCAGGATGATCAGGGTGTAGCGCCGCGCGGCCCCGGCGATCGGCGAGGCCGTTGCGGTCCCGTCGGCGACGGCGACCTCGGGCCCCTTTGCGGCCGCTTCGGCGGCGGAAATGTCGGTCCCGCTCACGCCACCGCTCCCGAAGCCCGCAGCGCCGCGCGCTCGTCGTCCGAGAAGCCCAGCTGCGCCAGCAGCGCCTCGGTATGCTCTCCGGGCGCGGGTGCGGCGCGATCGATCTTCAGCGGCTCGCCGTCGAAGCGGGCGGGCGATGCCACCGACCGCAGGCTCGCCCCGCCTGGCAGCGGCACATCGACGAAACATCCGGCCGCCTCCGCCTGCGGATCGCGGGCGGCCTCGGCCGGTGTCTGAACCGCCGCCCAGACCAGGTTCTCCCGATCAAGCGCCGCCGAGGCGGTGTCGAAGTCCATCGCCCCGAACGCCTCGTCCAGCAGCGACACCAGCGCCGCGACATGGGTCCGGCGCGCCTTGGCGCCGGCGAACCGCTCGTCCTCGATCAGGGCGTCCAGCCCCGCCGCCCGCGCCAGGCGCGGCCAGTCGCCGCTGCCTTGCCTCGGGATGATGGCGAACCATCGCCCCTCGGCGGTGCGGAAGTAGTTGTTCATCGGATTCACCGCCTCCAGCCGGGGGCGGGTCGAGGCGAGGCGACCCAGGTGCAGCTGGATCGCCATGTCCGAGCCCAGCACATAGGTGCCGGTGCGCAGCAGCGAGGTCTCCACCAGCCGGCCCGAGCCGGTCGTCTGGCGATCGACGACAGCGGCCAGGATGGCGGCGGCCGTCGCCAGCGAGCAGACATGGTCGCCCACCGCGGTGCGCGGCTGGGCAGGCTCTCCACCCTTGATCGTCGAGGCCGCCATCAGCCCCGACCGGGCCCAGAAGGCGGCGGTGTCGAAGCCCGGCCGGTCGGCGTCGTCGCCGGTCAGGCCATAGCCGGTGACCGAGGCGTAGATCAGGCGCGGAAAGCGGGCATGGACCGTCTCGTAGTCCAGCCCGGCTCTCGCCAGGGATGCCGGGCGGATGTTGGTCAGCAGGACGTCGGCATCGGCCAGCAGCCGTGCAATCACCGCCTGGCCGTCCGGCTTGGCGATGTCGAGGATGATCGAGCGCTTGCCCCGGTTGTCGACCTCGAACACCGGATTGACCGCTTCCTCGGCGCCGAGGCTGGCGAAGAACTGCCGCATCGGGTCGCCCTCGGCGGACTCGATCTTGATCACGTCAGCGCCCCAGTCGGCCAGGATGCCGGCGGCGCCCGGGGCCGCGACATAGGTCGCCAGCTCGATGATCTTCAGTCCGTGCAGCATGCCGCTTCCTCGTCGGCCCGCCGGCCGTTTCCGGTGAAAAGGGCGGCGGCGAAGCAGATGCCTCGCCGCCATCAGGGGTCCGGCGCCGGCCTTGCCGACCGGCGTCGCTTGGATCGGATGGGCGCCGCGAGCCCCGGGGAGGACGGCCCGCGGCAGGCCGTCAGTACCGCAGGCGCAGGGTCACGCCATAGAAGCGCGGCGAGCCCAGGAAGGTCCCGAAGCTGCCGCTCTGGTTCGGCGTCGCGAACGCCTGGTTGATGTAGCGCTCGTCGGTCAGGTTCTGCACCCAGCCCTCCAGCGCCCAGCGGTCGTCGACCTGGGCCAGGGTGACCCGTCCGTTGATCAGCAGCAGCTTCTCCCGCTCGCTGCCGGGCGTCAGGCTGGAAGAGGTGTTCATCTCCGAGGTGTACTTGCCCGCGAGGTTGAACCGCAGCTCCAGGTCATTGCCCAGGTCGTGGGTGTAGTCGGTCTGCAGCGAGGCCGACCACAGCGGGGCGATGACGATCCGCGAGTTGGCCAGGTTGGGGTTCACGCCCGGAACGCCGGTGAAGTCGCCGGCCTGCGTCTCGGCATAGGTCACCCCGCCGCTGATCCGCAGTCCGTCGATGGGCGTGGCCCAGGCGAAGTCGAGGTCGGCGCCGCGCGAGACCACTTCCGGCAGCGAGTTCACCACGAAGCTGACGCCGGTGTAGACGTTCAGCTGATAGTCCTCGAACACCTGGTAGAAGATCGCGCCGTTCAGCGTCAGGGCGCGGTCGAACAGGCTGGTCTTGGCGCCGACCTCGTAGGCGTCGACGAACTCCGGCGCGAAGGTCGTGTCGGGATTGATCACCCCGATGGAGAACCGGCCGCGGTCGATGTTGAAGCCGCCGCCCTTGTAGCCCTTCGAGTAGGACGCATAGGTCATGAAGTCGGGGCTGAACCGATAGGCGACCTTGAAGGTGCCGCCCCATTCCTTCTCGGTGCGGTCCTGCAGGGTAGTGGCGTTGTTGAACCCGGCGTCGAAGCTGGGCGCGCAGAGGGTGTTGAGCACGCCGGCCGGGATCACCGCGCCGCCGCTGATGCGGGCCAGGATGGCCGAGCAGGCCGGCGCCCCGCCGTCGTTGAAGAAGTCCGAACGCAGGCTGCGCTCGTCGTGGGTGTAGCGAAGGCCCAGCGTCAGCTCGAGACCGTCAGTGACCTGCCAGTTGAGGTTGCCGAACAGGGCGACGGTGTCGCCTTCCTGCTTGAACTGGTCCTGCTGGCCTTGCGAGACCGGGAAGTTGCTCCCGACCGGCAGCAGGGTCCAGGTCGACACGCGGTTGGGATCCAGCCCGCCCGACAGCGTCAGGCCGAGGTAGCGCTCCAGGTCGGCGCCGTACTGCCAGGACTGGCGATGGTCGATCTCTTCCCGGGCATAGAACAGGCCCGCCACATAGGTCAGCGGCCCGGCCACGCCGGCCAGCCGCAGTTCCTGGCTGAACTGCGTGAAGGTGGTGCCGAAGTCGCCGTTGTCGTCGCGATAGCCGATGTCGGCGCCGGAGTAGTCGATGTCGCTGCCCCGGACGATGTCCCACTCGCGCCAGGCGGTGATCGAGGTCAGGGTCAGGTCGTCGTTGATGTCCCAGTTGGCCTCCAGCGACAGGCCGCCGTCCTTGACCTTCTGGCTGTCGTCGCGGTTCGCATAGGCCTTGTAGTTCTTGTAGTTCGGCGTCTGGTCGGTGCCGAGGCCGCCGGTCAGGCCATTGATGTAGGCGGCGGTCGGCCCGGCGGTCAGCGGCGCGCCCAGGCAGCACAGCTCGCTGCGGTAGGAATAGTCGCCGATCAGCCGCAGCTCGAGATTGTCCGTCGGCAGGAACAGCAGCTGGCCGCGCATCGACAGATAGTTGCGGTCAGCCGAGTCGTCGCGGCGGCGCGGGCCGCCGGCGGTCTCGACATCGATCCAGCCGTCGCGCTTGCGGGCGACGATGAAGAACCGGCCGGCCAGCTTGTCGTCGATGATCGGGCCGTTGATGCCGACCGACCCGCCGATCTCGCCGTAGTTCCCGACCGTGCCTTCCAGCTTCAGCGACGGCTCGAAGGTCGGGCTGGCGGTGATGATGTTGATGACGCCGGCCGAGGTGTTCTTGCCGAACAGCGTGCCCTGCGGCCCGTTCAGCACCTCGATCCGCTCCACCTCGCCCAGGTCGCCGAAGCCGACGCCGTTGCGCGGGCGATAGACGCCGTCGATGACGACGCCGACCGAGGACTCCAGGCCCGGGTTGTCGCCGGCCGTGCCGATGCCGCGCACCCGCACGTTCGTCGTCGCCTCGCTGGAGGTCGAGACCGAGTTCAGGCTTGGCACCAGCACCGTCAGGTCCTTGATGTCCTTGACGCCGGCCGACTGGATTGCCGCGCCGCCGACCGCCGTCACCGAGATCGGCACGTCCTGCAGCGACTGCTCGCGCTTCTGCGCGGTGATGATGATTTCCTCGACCACCGGCGCCGCTGCCGGAGCCGGCTCGGCGGACTGGGCGAACGACGACGTCGCGGCGGCCGTCACGGCCAGCGCGGACACGGTGAAGAGCAAGGCGGATCTCATGTTTATCCCTCCCGGAAGCCGGCGCCGACGCGCCCCTTTATGATTGTTCAGGATGGCTAGTGGAATTTTTTCGTTCGTTCAATACCCATTCTGCATCCGCCCTGCGCGGCCCCTGAAATTCTGCTGAAGCGCCGAAATCGGGTAATTCCCCCCTTGACAGCCGCGCCCGCCGACGCCCTTTTCTTTACGTTTATAAAAATCCCCGCTCCGGGAGACAGCGTTGTCAGTTTCGTCTTCGCCAGCCTGGCCGGCGGTCTCGATCGCCGAGGCCCACGCCCGGCTGACCGCCGCCGGATCGCCGTTCGAGACGGTGATGCGCCCCGTTCGCGGCCAGCGCCTGCCGACCTGGGCCAACGGGCCCCAGACCATGCGCGATGTCCTGGCCCGCGTGCGCGAGCATGGCGACAGGACCTTCGTCGTCCTCGAGGACGAGCGCGTCTCCTACGCCGCCTTCCACCGCGCCGTCGCCCGCCTGGCGCGCGAACTCACCGACATGGGCGTCGGCCCGGGCGACCGCGTGGCGGTGACCATGCGCAACCTCCCCGAATGGCCGGTGGCGGTCTGCGCCGCCGCCGCCATCAGCGCCATCGCCACGCCGCTGAACGCCTGGTGGTCTCGCGAGGAGCTGCTCTACGGCCTGCGCGACAGCGGGGCCAAGGTCGCCGTTTTCGATCCAGAGCGCCTGGCGCGCGTCGTCGACGATCTCGCCGGCCTGCCTGATCTCTGGCGGGTCTTCGTGGCGCGCGGCGACGGTTCACGGCCTGCGCTGGAGGACCTGATCGGTCCGGTCGCCGCCTGGGCCGATCTGCCCGACGCCGACCTCCCGCCCGGCGAGATCGATCCGGACGCCCCGGCGACCCTGTTCTACACCTCCGGCACGACCGGTCGGCCAAAGGGCGCCCTGGGCTCGCACCGGGGCCTGACGTCCAACATCCTGACCCAGCAGTTCGTCGCCGCCCGGTCTTTCCTGCGGCGCGGCGAGGTGATGCCGCCCCGCCCGGCCGATGCGCCCCAGCGGGCGACCCTGCTGGCCGTGCCCCTGTTCCACGTCACCGGCTTCGCCGCGATCATGACGCCGATGATGTTCAACGGCGACAAGATGGTGCTGATGCGCCGCTTCGACGCCACCGCCGCGCTGCAGCTGATCGAGCGCGAGAGGATCACCACCGCCGGCGGCGTTCCGACGATCGCCTGGCAACTGGTCGATCATCCCGAGCGCGACCGCTACGACCTCTCCTCGCTGGAGCGCATCGCCTACGGCGGCGCCCCCTGCCCGCCCGAGCTGCAGCGCCGGGTGCGCGAGGTCTGGCCGCACGCCACCCCGTCGGCCGGCTGGGGCATGACCGAGACCTGCGCGGTGTTCGCCAACAACACCGCCGAGGACTACCTGGCCAAGCCCGAGAGCTGCGGCCCGCCCACCCCGCTCGGAACCTGGAAGATCATGCGCCCCGACGGCGAGGAGGCCGCGACCGGCGAGATCGGCGAGCTCTGGGTGCGCGGCTGCACGGTCGCAATCGGCTACTGGAACAATCCGCAGGCCACCGAGGAGACCTTCGGCGGCGGCTGGCTGCGCACCGGCGACCTGGCGCGGCTGGACGAGGACGGCTTCGCCTACATCGTCGACCGGGCCAAGGACATGCTGATCCGCGGCGGCGAGAACATCTACTGCATCGAGGTCGAGAACCTGCTGGCCGAGCACCCGGCGGTGGACGAGGCGGCGCTGATCGGCCTGCCCCACCGCACGCTTGGCGAGGAGCCCGGCGCCGTCGTCCGCCTGCGTCCCGGCGCCCGCGCCGACGAGGCGACCCTGCGCGCCTTCGTCGGCTCCCGCCTGGCCGGCTTCAAGGTCCCGGTGCGCGTCTTCTTCGTCACCGAGCCCCTGCCGCGCAACGCCAACGGCAAGATCATCAAGGCCGAGCTGCGCGACCGCTTCGCCCAACCCGCCCCCGCTTCCGCCTGAGAGAACGGTTAGAGACCATGACTGCTTCCGTGACCCCGATGAACAAGCACGCCAGCCTCGAGATCAAGGCCGCCCTCTGCCAGGTGCGCCAGCTCACCGGCATGACCAACCGCGCCCTGCGCCACTACGAGGCCAAGGGGCTGATCCGCGTCGAGCGCAACGCCCGCGGCCATCGCCTGTACGATCAGAAGACCATCAGCCGGCTGATGTTCATCGCCGAGGCCCGCCGCGCCGGCCTGGCCATCCAGACCATCCGCAAGCTGCTGGCCGTCGGCGACCGCGAGGGCGAGGCGCGTATGGCCGCCGCCGCCCAGGGCAGCCTGTCGGCCCGGCTGGAGACCCTGCGCGAGCAGACCGCCGCCATCCTCCAGACCGCCCGCACCCTCGGCCTGACCCTCGGCGAGGATGCGCCGGCGCCCCGCCTGGCCGTGGCGGGCTAGACCGCGTTCCTCCGGAGCCGGGCGTCAGGTCAGCTCCTCGGACGAGTATCCCAGAATGTCGCGGGCGATGATCAGCCGCTGGATCTGGCCGGTGCCCTCGTAGATGTCGCTGATGCGGCCATCGCGAAGGAACTTCTCGACCAGGTGCTCGTGGCTGACCGACATGCCGCCCAGCACGTCCATGACGCCCTGCGGGATCGTCCGGCACACCTCGCCGCCCTTGGCCTTGCAGATCGAGCTTTCCAGGTTGTTGGGCCGGCGCATGTCGCTCAGCCAGGCGGCGTGCAGCACCGTCAGGGCGGCGGCCTCGGTGTCGGCCTCCATCTCCAGCAGCTTCTGCTGCACGGCCGAGCGGTCGGCGGGCGCGGCGGCCCAGTCCATCTCCAGCCCCTCCTCGCCCAGCGCCGCGAAGGCGAAGTCCAGCGCGCCCCGCGCCTTCGACACACCGCCGGAGGCGACCGCCGGCCGCGTCATGTTGAAGGTCTTCATGACCCCCTTGTAGGAGGCCGAGCCCCCGTCGCGCGGCACGGTCTCGTCGCCGCCCAGCAGGTTCTCGCGCGGGATGCGGCAATCGCGGAAAGCGAAGGCGGCGGTGTCCGACGAGCGGATGCCCAGCTTCTTCTCCTTCCGCACCAACTCGAAGCCGGGCGTGCCCTTCAGCACCAGGAACGATTTGATCCCGGCCCGGCCGGCCGATTTGTCGATTGTCGCCCAGACCACCGCCCCGTCGCAGCGCACGCCGTCGGTGACGAAGATTTTGTCGCCGTTCAGCACCCATTCCTCGCCGTCCAGCACGGCGGTGGTCTGGATCGCCTTGGTGTCGGAGCCGACGCCCGGCTCGGTGATCGACATGGCCAGGAACAGCCCGCCCCACTTGGCCTTCTGGTCGGCTGTGCCCGCCGACTGCAGCGCGGCGTTGCCCAGCCCGCTGGCGCGGCCCATCGGCATGGCCAGGCCCAGCCCCCGGGTCACGCCGGTGGTCGAGCCGCGCGCGATGCTCAGCGCCATCATGAAGGTCATCAGCGGCGTGTCGTCCGGCTTGCGCTGGCCAAACAGCGGGAAGACCTCCTCGAAGCCGCGCTCACCCTCCAGCCGCTCGGGCGGCGCCTCGTCCTCGTGGTCCTCGTAGTAGCGCGTGTGGGCGCTGGTCGAATTGCCCACCTCGACCACCTTGTCGAGGATCTGCTGGTCGGCTTCGGACAGTCGGAAATCAGCCATCTCTCTATCGCTCCTAGACCGAGACCGGACCGTCGAGGACGGTCAGCGTGCGGGCGTTGCGCAGCCACATCTCCAGCGGCAGGTCGCGAATGAAGCCGTGGCCGCCGAAGATCTGCAGGGCGTCGTCGGCCACCTTGACCGCCTTGCGCCGCACATAGTCCTGCGCCAGCGCCGCCGCCTTCAGCGCGCCGGGATCGCGATGCTCCAGCAGGCTGGCCGCCTTCCACACCATCCAGCGCATGGTCTCGCACTCGATATGCATGTCGGCCAGCATGAAGGCGATCGACTGCTTCTTGCCGATCGGCTCGCCGAACGCGACACGCTCGCGGGCGTAGGGGATGGCGAAGTCGGTCGCCTGCCGCGACAGGCCGACGGCCAGGGCCGCCGCCGCCACCCGCGCCTGGGCCAGCAGGATGTCGGCGTCGAACCCACCCTCGCCGCCCAGCCGCGCCTCTTCCGGCAGGCTGACGCCCGCCAGGCCCAGCGTGCCCTTGGGCAGGGGCCTCAGCCCCTGGGTGCCGGCGTCCGGCGTGATGCTCAGGCCCTCGGCGTCGCGGGGCACGAGGAAGCCCTCGGTGCGGCCGCTGGCCTCGTCGCGGGCCAGCACCAGGAACAGGTCGGCCCGGTCGGCGAAGGGAACCAGCTTCTTCTCGCCCTCGATGACCCAGCCGTTGCCCTTGCGGGCGGCGGTCGTGCGCAGCCGCGAGGCCGAGAATCCGAACCAGCCCTCCTGCACCGCCAGCGAGGCGAAGACCGGTTCGGCCCCGGCAAAGCGCGGCAGGTGCGCCGCCTTCTGCGCCTCCGTGCCAAAGTCGATCAGGGCGTTGACCACAGCGCCGGTGGTCATGATCGCCGCCCCCTGGCTGGCGCAGCCGCCGCCCAGCGCCTCCAGCGCCACCGCGTTGGTCAGGCACGAACGGTCGCCCCCGCCGCCGCCATGGGCCTCGGGGATCGAGGCGGCCACGAGGCCCAGTTCCCAGCCCTGCGCCAGCACCGCCTGCGGCACGACGCCCGCCTCGTCGACGGCGCGGGCTCCCGGCGCCAGCACCTCGGCGGCGAAGGCCGCCAGGCTGTCGCGGATCATGGCCTGCTCTTCGGTCAGCTCGAACGAGATCAACGGCGTCTCCCCTTGTTTCGGCGCAGTAGGCGCCAATTCCCCGCACGTCCGTCAAGGGCGGCGCGGCGGAAAGGTCACATCCGGCCGCCGCGACCGGTTGTCGCGAATGCTTCGCATTGTAACCGGCGGGTCGCGCTGATAATGCGAGCGCGTCTCAAATTCAGGAGTGTCCCCATGTCGATCCGCCGCCTGCTCATGGCGTCCTGCGCCCTGGCCCTCGTCGCGGGCGGCGCCGCGCATGCCCAGAGCGACCCCAGCGTCGACGAGCTGGTCGTCACCGCCGGCTCCCAGGTCGAGCTGACCCGTCCCTACGCCGGCGGCCAGGTGGCAGAGGGCGGCCGCGTCGGCCTGTTCGGCGCGCTGGACCGCATGGACACGCCCTTCTCCTCGACCGCCTACACCGAGCAGCTCGTCCGCGACCAGCAGGCCCGCAGCGTGGCCGACGTGCTGCAGAACGATCCTGTCGTCCGGGTCGCCAAGGGCTTCGGCAACTTCCAGGAGCTGTACGTCATCCGCGGCTTCCCGGTGTACTCCGACGACATGACCTGGAACGGCGTCTACGGCGTCCTGCCGCGCCAGTTCGTCGCCGCCGAGCTGATCGAGCGGGTCGAGGTCTTCCACGGCGCCACCGCCTTCCTGAACGGCGCGACCCCGGGCGGCAGCGGCGTCGGCGGCGCCTTCAACCTCGTGCCCAAGCGGGCCGGCGATGCGCCCCTGACGCGCGTCACCGTCGGCGCCGAGGGCGGCGGCGAGCTGAGCGGGGCGCTGGACCTGTCGCGCCGCTTTGGTCCGGACGAGGCGTTCGGCCTGCGGATCAACCTCGCCGGCCGCGACGGCGAATCCTCGGTCGAGGGCCAGGAGCGGTCCCTGGCCGTGGCCGCCGCCGGGCTGGACTACCGGGGCGATCGCCTGCGCTTCTCGGCCGACATCGGCTTCCAGGACCACCGCATCGACGCGCCGCGTCCCAGCGTCACGCCCACCGGCGCTATCCCCCGCGCGCCAGACGCCGACAGCAACTTCGCCCAGCCCTGGACCTACACCGACGAGCGTCAGCTCTTCGGCGTCGCCCGCGGCGAGTTCGACATCACCGCCGACGTCTCCGCCTGGGCCGCCATCGGCGGCCGCGACGGCCGCGAGCGCAACGTGCTGGCCAACCCCAGCGCCAACGGCGCCGGCGTCACCAGCGCCTACCGCTTCGACAACGCCCGCGAGGACCGCATCTGGTCGGCCGACGCCGGCATCCGCGCCGATGTCGACACCGGCGTGGTCAGCCACCGGCTCGTGCTGTCGGGCTCGGCCACCTCGCTGTCCTCGCGCAACGCCTACGCCTTCTCCAGCTTCGCGGGCTTCCCGGGCGATCTCTACAACCCCGTCGCGGTCGCCCCGCCAGTCCCCAACTTCTTCGTCGGCGGCGTGCTGAACGCGCCCAAGGTGACCGAGCGGTCCGAGACCTCCTCCGTCGCCCTGGCCGACATGATGAGCTTCGCCGGCGGCAAGGTGACGATCATCGCCGGGGTGCGCCTGCAGACCATCCGCACCACCACCTACGACTACAACAGCGGCGCCCGGCTCTCCCGCTACGAGGACGACGCCTGGACCCCGGCCCTGGGCCTCGTCTGGCGGCCGATCGACAGCGTCTCGCTCTACGCCAACTATTCCGAAGCCCTGCAGCCGGGCCAGATCGCCCCGGCGACCAGCGGCGGCCTGCCGGTGCTCAACGCCGGCGAGGTGCTGGCCCCCTTCCGCTCGCAGCAGTACGAGGCCGGGGTAAAGTTCGACACCGGCGCCTTCGGCGGCACGGTCAGCCTGTTCTCCGTCACCCAGCCCAGCGCCTTCGTCCAGAACAACCGCTTCGGCGCCAACGGCGAACAGCGCAACCAGGGCCTCGAGCTCAGCCTTTTCGGCGAGCCGGCCTCGGGCCTGCGCCTGCTGGGCGGCGCCACCTTCATCGACGCCGAGCTCGAGAAGACCGCCGGCGGCGTCCTCGACGGCAAGCAGGCCATCGGCGTGCCCGAGCGCCAGGCCAGCTTCAACGTCGAATGGGACGTGCCGGCCGTCAGCGGCCTGACCCTCGACGGCCGCGTCGTCTACACCGGCGAGCAGCAGGCCAATGCCGCCAACACCGTCCAGCTCGACAGCTGGACGCGGCTGGATCTTGGCGTCCGCTACCGGGTGACCATCGCCGACAAGCCGGTCACCTTCCGCGCCCGCGTCGAGAACGTCACCGACGAAGCCTACTGGGCCAGCTCCGGCGGCTATCCGGGCGCCAACTACCTGGTGCTGGGCTCGCCGCGCACGGTTCTGGTCTCGGCCTCGGTCGACTTCTAGGCTATCGCGCCGGGATGATGAGCCCCGCCGCCATCCGCAGCTGGTCCTTCGTCCACAAGTGGACGAGCCTGATCTGCACCGTCTTCCTGCTGATGCTCTGCATCACGGGCCTGCCGTTGATCTTCCATCACGAGATCGACGACGCTCTGGGCCATGACGCCTGGAAGCCGGCCAACCCCGGCGGCGCGCTGCTGACCTATGACCAGGTGCTGGACATCGCGCTGAAGGACCGCCCCGGCGAGGTGCCCATCTTCATGAGCTTCGACGACGACCGGCCGGTGGTGAACGTCACCACCGGCCCGGCGCCGGACGCGCCCGGCTCGGCCATGCACTTCGCCTCCTTCGACCTGACCAGCGGCCAGGTCGTGCCGCAGATCGACGACGGCGGGGTGATGGACTTCATCCTCCAGCTTCACACCGACATGTTCCTGGGCCTGCCGGGGATGCTGTTCCTGGGCGTGATGGGCCTGCTGTTCGCCGCCGCCACCGTGTCGGGCGTGGTGCTGTACGCCCCCTTCATGCGCCGGCTGGACTTCGGCACGGTCAGGGTCCGCCGCTCCTCGCGCCTGAAGTGGCTCGACTACCATAACCTGCTGGGCGTGGTGACCGTGGCCTGGGTCATGGTCGTCGGCCTGACCGGGGTCATCAACACCCTGGCCACGCCGATCATCGACCTGTGGAAAGCCGACCAGCTGGCCGCCCTGACCGCCCCCTACCAGGGCCAGGCGCCGACCGCCGCTGTCACCTCGCTTGACCGGGCCGTGGCCACCGCCCGCGCCGCCGCGCCCGACATGGTGCTGCAGTTCATCGCCTTTCCCGGCGGCTCCTACTCGACCGACCACCATCTGGTCGTCTTCCAGCACGGTGACAGCCCGCTGACCAAACACCTCATCACCCCGGCCCTGATCGACGCCCGCACCGGCGACCTGACGGCGGTCGAGGAGATGCCCTGGTACGCCAAGACCCTGTCGCTGTCGCAGCCGCTGCACTTCGGCGACTACGGCGGGCTGCCGCTGAAGATCCTCTGGGCCCTGCTCGATCTGGCGACCATCGTCATCCTCGGCAGCGGGCTCTACCTCTGGCTGGCCAAGCGCCGCTCGGCCCCCGCCGCCCGCGAGGCGGAGAGCGGCGCGGCCCTGCCGATGGCCGCCGAATGAACACCCGGCGCACCGCCTCCGGCCAGCTCTGGCGCACCTTCGCCGCGCCGCTCGTCATCGCCCTGGCCAGCGCCATCGGGCTCGTCGCCGCCCTGGTCGGCGACGGTTTCGCCGACCTCCTCTCCTGGGTCGGCCTCGGCGTTCCGGTGGCCGCCGTCATCTGGGCCATGCTGCGCCGCCGGCGCTGACTTGCCGCTTGCCTTCGCGCCGGAGCCTCCGGACTATGGCGTTCAACTATTGGCGCGGTGCGCGCTGATACCCGGAGGACGCCCATGACCACCCCGCCCGCCGCCCTGAAGGACGCCGCCCGCGAGGCCTGGCTCTGGTCCCTGCCCCTGATCGAGATCGCCACGACCCGGACCCGCACCCTGGGGATGGGCCAGACGATGAACGCCATCACCCATGTCCCGGTGCTGGCCGACCACCGCCACCGGGCGGTGACCACGCCCAACACCGACACCCTCTATTCCACCAGCCAGATCGACCTGGCGGCAGGGCCGGCGACCTTCGTCCTGCCGGCGGCGGGCGAGCGCTATCTGTCGCTGGCGCTGATGGACGCCTACTCCAACAATTTCGCGGTGCTGGGCACGCGCACGACCGGCCCCGATGGCGGGGTCTTCACCCTGGTCGGCCCGAACGAGGGGGCCGAGGGTCCCAACATCGTCCGCTCGCCGACGCGCCATGTCTGGGCCCTGGCCCGCATCCTGGTGGCCGGCCCGCACGATCTGGACGCCGCCCGCGCCGTCCAGCGCCAGATTTCCCTACAGGCCCCGGCCGCCGAGGCGCCGCCGGCCATGGCCCATCGCGGCGCGCCCTGGCAGGACTACTTCCGGTCCGTCAGTGAACTGATGATCGCCAACCCGCCGCCCGTCACCGACCGCGCCGTTCTGGCCCGCATCGCCCCGATGGGCCTGGGCGCCGGCTTTGATCCGGCCGCCTTCAGCGCCGAGGAAGCCGCCGCCATCGAGGCCGGCGTCGCCGAGGGGCGCAAGGCCGCGCGCGGCGGCGGCGGCCTGTCGGGCGAGGGCTTCATCGAGGGCTGGTCCTACCCGGCATCCAGGCTCGGCGAGTTCGGCCAGGACTATCTGCTCCGCGCCGCCGTCGCGCTTGGCGGCCTGGCCGCCCTGCCGCTGGCCGAGGCCACCTATCTGCGCGCCGGCGCCCCGCAGGGCGGCGGCCTGTTCGACGGCAATAGCGCCTGGCGCCTGCACTTCCCCGCCGACCGGCTGATCCCCGTCGACAGCTTCTGGTCGCTCAGCCTCTACGAGGCCACGCCCGACGGGCAGTTCTTCTTCACCGACAACCCGCTGAACCGCTACGCCATCGGCGACCGCACGCCGGGCCTCGCCTACAACGACGACGGCTCGCTCGACCTGTGGATCGGCCACGACAGCCCCGGTCCGGACCGCGAGAGCAACTGGCTCCCCGCCCCCGCCGGCCCCTTCGCCCTCTTCATGCGCGCCTACCTGCCCCGCCCAGAGCTCCTCAACGGCCGCTACCGCCTGCCCCCGGTCGAAGCCGCCTGACGCCCCCTCGGTGGCGCCCAGTTTCCTTCTCCCCTCGCGGGAGAAGGTGGCGGCCGGAGGCCGTCGGATGAGGGGCCGCGCCGGCGTCCGACGATGCCGGCCTCAACCGCCTCTACGCAGCTTGAAGAGTCTTCAACCCCTCATCCGGCGCTTCGCGCCACCTTCTCCCGCAGGGGGAGAAGGAACATCTCGCGGCGGCGAAACCTCCCAATCCGCTCCGCCGCCCATCAATGTCAATTATCGACAAATATCTCGCATCGCCCCGCCAGCCCTCCCCGGACCAGCAACACAGCCGACAACAACGCGTGGGGATTTGTACCCCCACTTCGCCCTACTGCTGTCACGCCGTTACCTACGTGCAACCCACGAAACCGCCACATACGGCCCACGGCTGTATAGCCACTGTTCCCACGGAATCGGGGCCAAACGGCCGGAATCCCCCGCCGCCGCTGGCTTCGCGGCGTGGGGGACCCCCGCTACAATGATCCGGCGCTTCGCCAGAGCGCGTTCCGATTGGTGGGAACCGGCAATCGGATCAAACGCGCGACCACGGGGAGTCTGGAGCCGGTCGATTTGAACCCATCAAATCAAGGCCGGCTCTAGCGCGGCGCCATCCGGATGGCCCCGTCGAGGCGCACGTCCTCGCCGTTGAAGTAGCCGTTTGTGATCATGGTGTGCGCCAGGTGGGCGAACTCCTCCGGCTGGCCCAGGCGCTTGGGGAAGGGCACGCTGGCGGCCAGCCCGGCCTTCACATGCTCCGGCGCCCGGCCCAGCAGCGGGGTATCGAAGATCCCCGGCAGGATGGTGTTGATCCGGATGCCCTCGCTCGACAGGTCGCGGGCGATGGTCAGGGTCATGCCGACGATGCCGGCCTTGGAGGCGGTATAGGCCACCTGCCCCATCTGGCCTTCCTCGGCCGCGACGCTGGCGGTGTTGACGATCGCGCCCCGGTCGCCGTCCTCCAGCGGCTCCAGCGTCAGCATCCCGGCCGCGCTGCGGGTGATGCAGCGGAAGGTGGCGATCAGGTTGACCTGCAGGATGCGCTCGAAGTTCTCCAGCGGGTATTCCTTGACCTCGCCGGTCTGCTTGTCGCGCGACACCGTCTTGGCCCCGCCGCCGACGCCGGCGCAGTTGACCAGGATGCGCTCCTGGCCGTGGGCCGCACGGGCCTTGGCGAAGGCCTCGGTGACCGCCGCATCGTCGGTGATGTTCACCTGGCAGAAGACGCCGCCGATTTCCTTGGCCAGCGCCTCGCCGGCCTCGGCGTTGAGATCAAAGAGGGCGACCCTCACCCCGTCCGCCGCCAGCCGCCGGGCCGTCGCCGCGCCCAGGCCGGAAGCGCCGCCGGTGACGACCGCCGCGATGCTGTTGTCGAGTTTCATGCCGCAAGGTTCCTTCAGATGCGATTCCGCGGGCATTTCGGGCAGGCGCCCCTTGGGAAGCCAAGAGGCTGTCTCGCCGCGGTCAGACCGCCACGTCCAGCCGCTCAAGCCCCCGGAAGAAGGGTAGCGTCCGCCACTCCGGCTCGGCGTCCGGCCGCGCCAGCCGCAGGTTCGGGAACCGCTCGAACAGACGCACCAGCGCCACCTGCGCCTCGAGCCGGGCCAGCGGCGCGCCGATGCAGATGTGCGATCCGCCGCCAAACGCCACATGCGGCCGATGCTTGCGGCTGACATCGAACCGGTGCGGCTCGTCGAACACCTCCGGGTCGCGGTTGGCGGCCCGCAGGATGACCGTCATCGCCTGCCGCGCCTTGATCGGACAGCCGCCGTACTCGATGTCGGACGAGGCGATCCGGCCGGTGATGTCGACCGGCGGCTCGTAGCGCAGGATCTCCTCGACCACCGCGTTGATGATCCCCGGATCGGCCTTGAGCTTGGCCAGTTCGCCGGGATTGAGCAGCAGCAGCCGCACCCCGTTGCCGATCAGGTCGGTGGTGGTCAGGTTGCCGCCGACCAGCAGGGCCGACAGGTTGATGCGCAGTTCGTCGTCGTTCAGCGCGGCCCCGCCGGCCTGCAGCTGCACCATGTCGGTGATCAGGTCGTCGCGCGGCGCGGCCCGGCGGGCGGCCATGGTCTGGGTGAAGTAGGTCGACAGCGCCTCGCTCGCCGCCTCCATCTGGGCGGTCTGCTCGGGCGTGCGGAAGGGATTGAGCCCCTGGATGACGCCCTCGGACCACTGGCGAAACTCGCCCAGCCGGTCGGGGTCGACGCCCAGGATGGAGGCGATCACATCGATCGGGATCGGCACGCAGAACCGGTCCATCAGGTCGAACTCGGCCTCGCCCTCAAGGGCGTCCAGCGCCGCTGCGATGATGCGTTCGACCTCCGGCTTGAACCGGGCGACCCGCGCATACAGGGCCTGGGCCAGCGGCTGGCGAATGCGGGCGTGGTCGGGGTCGTCCAGCATCAGGATCGAGGTCACGCTGGTGCGCGGCGTGCCCGGCTCCAGGCTGTCGATGAAGCGGCGCTGCATGATCGCCCCCTCCTCGGCGTTGATCGGATCGCGCAGCAGGGTGCGATCCGACACCACCGACCGCACGTCGGCATAGCGGCTCAGCAGCACGCTGCCCGAAGTCGGATCGCGGTGGACCGGGCACTGCTCGCGCAGCGGATCGAGCACCGCGTGGGGGTCGGCCCGATAGGTCGGGTCGAGCGGGGTCAGTTGCAGGATGCTGGGCGGCGCCTGGCTCATCGTCATCTCCCTCGGCCGCCGGACTTCTTCTGTTACCGGTCGGTGACGCGAGTTTGGCCCGGACCGACGGCGCCTCCAAGGGGAAACCACCTCGACCGCCGCGTCGGTTGGGCTTCATTCATCTTGCGACCTACATTGTTCGGGTCGAGCGGGAGCAGTTCGATTTTGGAACCGGAACGATCAGAGGCCGAGGCGTTCTCGAGCGAGGGCCTGAGGGCGACGATCGACGCCATGTCCGGCGCCCTGGTCGACGCCGTGCCGCCAGATCCCCAGTTCGCGCCCATCGTCCGGCTGGACCGGCTCTCGGCGGCGGTTGTCGATCGCTCGGGGCGACTGCTGCACGCCGATGGCCTGTTCGCCGGCCAGGAGGCGGACATCCTCGATCTGGCGGGCTCGGGCGAGGTTCGCGAGGCCGACGAGCGGGTCGTGGTGCTCGACTGGACCCACCCCGACGGCGAGGACATGCCGGTGGCCGTGGGTCGCGGCGAGGTGCTGACCCACTGGACGCTGCCACCGGCCGCCAGGGCCTGCGCCGATCGCGCTCCCGGAGCCACGGTGCTGCTGACCGCCGGCGCCTGGCGCGCCAAGGGCGCCTTGGACGAAGCCTGCGCCGCCTTCGGGGCCACGCCCGGCCAGGTTCGCATCATCGCCGCCCTGGTGCGGGCCGGGGATGTGCGCGGCGCGGCGCGGCTGGCCAACGTCCGCTACGACACCGCCCGGGCGGTGGTAGGCGAGGCGATGGCCCTGGCGGGCGTGCGCAAGCATGCGGCGCTCATCTCCCGCATCGTCTCGCTCAGCTTCGGCGTCCTGCCGTCCGAGCCGGACCACGTCGCCCTGATGACGGACCTCTGGGGCCTCACCCCGCGCCAGGCGGCGATCGCCCGGGCGGTGACCGAGGGCGCCAGCCGGGCCCAGGCCGCCAGCGCCGTCGGCGTCTCCGAAGCCACGGCCAAGAAGGAGCTGCAGAACATCTTCCTGTCGGCGGGGGTGACCAGCGCCGGCGCCCTGAGCCGCAAGGTGATCGACGCGATGAGCCTGTCGGTGCTGGCCCGCGTGACCGGGGGCTCGGCGGCGGTGTCGCCGGTGGGGCGCGAGCCCCTGCGCTTCTGTTCGCGGCCGGGCGGCGGGGTCATCGCCTTCAGCGACTACGGCCCCTCGACCGGAGAGCCGGTGCTGGTCCTGCACACCTCGTTCGGGACCCGCCCCACGCCCTCGCGGCTGGTCGAGGCCCTGCAGGGCCGAGGCTGGCGGCCCATCGCCATCGACCGGCCGGGGTTCGGACTGACCGACGCCGCGCCCGGCCCGGATCAACACCTCGTCCAGGCCGTCGAGGACCTGGAAACCGTCCTGTCGCAGTTGAAGATCGAGCGTATCGCCATCATCGCCAGGGGCGGCGTCGCCTTCCTCGCTGAACTGGCCCGCAAGCGACCCGACCTGACCCGCCGGGTGGTGCTCGTCTCGGTGCCCGCGCCGGGCGCGCGGACCAGCGCCCGCGCCAGCTTCTATGGCCTCATGCAGGCGGTGACCCGCCGCTCGCCGCACCTGCTCGGCGAGATCACCCGTCGGTGCGCGGTGCTGTTTCCGATCGCGGACATCCGCCGCAACATCATCGACTCCCTTCGGGGCTGCCCGGCCGATGTGGCTGCCCTGGAGGACGAGCTGAACTTCGCCGACTACTGGCGGGGCCTGCGGATGTTCGCCACCGGCCGGATCGAGGGCTTCGTCATCGAGCAGCAGCGACTGGCGGCGCTGCCGCCGCCCGACCTGTCTGACCTGGCCGGCGCGGACTGGACAGTGGTCATTGGCGATCTCGACCCGATGTACGATCCCGGCGAGACGGCCGCCTGGTGGCGGGGCGCCCTGCCCGGCGTCCAGGTCCGTCGCCACCCCGCGGCCGGCCGGATGATGGTCTTCACCCACCCTCACGCCATCGTCGACGCTCTGCAACAGGACGGCGCCCGGGCGGCCGCATAGGCCCCTCACGCGTGAAAAATTGATCTGGATCAATGACCTGCGCGCTCCGATCGCCCAGCCTCGCGATCGGTGGAGGCGGGCTCGTCTCCGCACGGCAAAAAGATGACGCCCCCGTCACTTTTGGGGCGCACGGGAGACAGCGATGCTCAAGGTCAAGCTGGTGGAAGGGCCGCCCCAGGAGGTCCGCACGTTCGATGAAGACGAGTTGGCCTCAAGGCTGACGGCCGAGGACATCGAGGTGGTGCGCGAAATCTTCCGCACGCCGCTGACCGGCAGCTACAACTGGGATTACCAGGACGCCAACGCCCGCATCCGCAAGCTCTACGAGCTGGGCAAGCGATTCAACTGGGACGCCCAGATGGACGTCGACTGGGATACGCCGTTCCCGCACACCGAAAGCCCGAACGTACCGGAGATGAACGCCTTCGCCGGCCATCCCAAGTACGAGGCCCTCAGCCCGGAACAGAAGCTCGACTTCGCCTGGCGCGGCCACGCCCAGACCCTGTCGCAGTTCATGCACGGCGAGCAGGGCGCGATGCTGGTCGCCAGCCAGCTGGTCAGCTGCGCCCCGACCTATGACGCCAAGCTCTACGCCTCTTCCCAGACCTTCGACGAGGCGCGGCATGTGGAGGTGTTCCACAAGTACCTGACCGACCGCTGCCGGATGATCTACCCGATCAATCCCAACCTGAAGCTCCTGCTGGACAAGGTGCTGACCGATCCTCGCTGGGACCTGAAGTTCATCGGCATGCAGATCCTCATCGAGGGCCTGGCGCTGGCCGCCTTCCAGTCGATGGCCATGACCACCCGCGACCCCCTGCTGCGCCAGATCGTCCAGCTGGTGATGCGCGACGAGGGCCGTCACGTCGCCTTCGGCGTCAACTACCTCGAGAACTGGATCCGCGCCCTGCCCCAGGACGAGATCGAGGAGCGGGCCGAATTCGCCTACGAGGCCTGCGTGATCATGCGCGAGCGGCTGTTCAATACCGAGGTCGCCCAGGAGTTCGGCTTCACCCGCGAGGAAGCCCGCGAGATCAACCACAACGCCGCCGGCGGCCAGGCCTTCCGCGACTTCCTGTTCGAGCGGATGATCCCCAACCTCAAGCGCATCGGCCTCTTGACCGACAGCGTGCGGCCGAAGTTCGAGGCCCTGGGCGTGCTGAAGTTCGAGGATGCCGTCCATGACGGACTGATCGACTGGGCCAGCCTCGAAAAACCCCTTCCCGTGAAGAGCCAGATGCTGGCCGCCGAATAGAGATCCGCCTCCGCGAGGAGGTCGATACGGCGCGACGGAGCTCCTCCCTGAAGCGCCGGACTCGAGGCCCGACGGACCCCACGCCGTCGGGCCTTTTCTTTTGCTCTGTGGGCCAGAAAATTGAGCTGGATCAAATCTTTATCCGCCACGCGCGCTAGGATCAGACATGACGTGAACACACGCCGATCCAACAAGGGGATAGTCATGAAATCGCTCGCCTTCGCCGTCGCCGGACTGGCGCTCGCCACCGCCGCGCCGGCCATGGCCCAGGACTTCGCGCCCAAGGAAAAGGGCACGCTGATCGTCGCCGGGCGCATCACCGGGGTGCTGCCGGACGAGTCCGGAGACATCAAGACCGCCGCCGGTGTCGACACCGGCCTGAATGTCGAGGTCAGCGACGACTGGAAGCCGACCCTGGGCTTCACCTACTTCCTGACCGACAATGTCGCGGTCGAGGCGATCCTCGGGGCCACCAATCACGAGATCGAGGCCGTCGGCGGCCCGACGCCGGTCGAGGTCCACGAGACCTGGGTGCTGCCGCCGGTCGTGACCGTCCAGTACCACTTCAACCCCAAGGGACGGATCAGCCCCTATGTCGGGGCCGGGGTGAACGCCATGTTCTTCTTCTCCGGCGACGACAAGAACGGCTTCCAGGTCGATCTGGACAACGGCTTCGGCTACGCCCTGCAAGGCGGCGTCGACGTGGCGATCAAGGGCGACTGGAGCCTGAACCTCGACGTCAAGAAGGTCTTCTTCGAGACCGACGCCAAGATCAACAAGGGCGCGCTGAAGTCCAACGTCGAGCTGGATCCCTGGGTCGTGTCGGTCGGCATCGCCCGCCGGTTCTAGCCCTGGAGAGCTAGGGGCCAGACCCGCACTTCTCCGGTTCGCCTCCCGGAGGTCAGGCCCCGAAGACGGGACCCGCGTTCGCCCCGCGGGTCCCGTTCGCTATTCCGGCCACAGCTCGGTGACGCCGCCCTTGCGGTTCAGCATGTGCGTGGCCCGCTTGATGACGGTCAGAAGCCGTTCGATCCGCACATCGCGGTCATAGGTCAGGTCCGCCCGCGCCAGGCCTTCCAGCATGAAGCGGGCAAGGTCTCGGCTGGCCTGGAAGCGGGGGCCGGCCCCGGCGTGCAGCATCTTCAGGAAGTGGTCGCCGATCTGGGCCCGGTCGAACTCGGCCCTCGCCGGGGCAATGCGTTCCGCCACCACCGGATCGGTGCGGGCGGCCAGTTCCAGCTCCATGAAGGCGGTGAACGAGGGATGCTGCAGCAGCTCCCAATAGCTGTCGATGGCGTGTTCCGTCACATCCGCGCCGGCGGGCAGCGCATCGCTGGCGCTGCGGAACAACTCGGCCCGTTCGGCCTGAAGATGTTCCACAACCGCCGCCAGCAGGTCCTCGCGGGTGGGGAAATGGTAGAGCATCGCGCCGCGCGTGATGCCGGCCGCGTCGGCGACGGCGGCGTTGGTGGCCGCGCCATAGCCCTGGGCGGCGATCACCTTGACCGCTTCCTCGATGATCCTTGCCCGGGTCCGCCGAGACTTTGGCGTATCCCGATCCTTACGCGCGACTTCCATGCTGGCGATCTAGGGAACCGCCCCGGCTGCTGCAATGCACAAGCACGGCGCCGCGACCCATTTCATGAAAGCGACATGCAATCAGCCTAGCGGCTGGGCGATCTGGGCACTGCCGGGGGCGCGCCATGACCACCGAAACGGCGATCCGCCGCTATCGCAGCCTGTTCCTGTCCGACATCCACCTGGGAACGCGAGGCTGTCAGGCCGAGCTGCTGCTCGACTTCATCCGCCATGTGGAGTGCGAGCAGCTCTACCTCGTCGGCGACATCGTCGATGGCTGGAAGCTGAAGGGCGGCTGGTACTGGCCACAGGCCCACAACGACGTCGTCCAGAAGATCCTGCGGATGGCCCGCAAGGGGACGGTCGTGACCTACATCCCGGGAAACCACGACGAGTTCGGGCGAGACTTCTGCGGCGTCCACTTCGGCGGCGTCGTGGTCGCCCGCGACGCCCTGCACGAAGCGGCCGACGGACGCCGCTATCTGGTCACCCACGGCGACGAGTTCGACGGCGTCGTCCAGCACGCCCGCTGGCTCGCCTTCCTCGGCGATTGGTCCTATAGAACGCTCCTGATGCTGAACACTCTGGTCAACCGCGCACGGCGGCGGATGGGCATGGGGTACTGGAGCCTGTCGGCGTTTCTGAAGGTCAAGGTGAAGAACGCTTTGCAGTTCATCGAACGCTTCGAGGAGGCCGTGGCCGACGAGGCCCGCCGGCGCGGCGCCGACGGGGTCATCTGCGGCCATATCCACAAGGCCGAGATGCGCCGGATCGGCGACATCCTCTACATCAACGACGGCGACTGGGTCGAAAGCTGCACGGCGCTGGCCGAGCATTTCGATGGCCGGATGGAGATTATCGAGTGGGCGCGAGAGCGTTCCTGGTCGATGATCAGCCGGACGCGAGTCGCCGAGGAAACCGTGCCAGAGGCCGCCGCCGCCTGATGCGCATTCTGCTGATCACCGACGCCTGGGAACCCCAGGTCAACGGCGTTGTGCGCACCCTGACCCGGGTCATCGCCGAACTGCGCGCCATGAACCACGAAGTCGAGGTCATCAGCCCCGACCAGTTCAAGACCATTCCCCTGCCCACCTATTCGGAGATCCGGCTGGCGGTCGGCGCGGACGACGCGGTGCGCGAAAAGTTCAAGGCCTTCGAGCCCGAGGCCATCCATATCGCCACCGAAGGAACCCTGGGCCTCGCCGCCCGACGGGTCTGCCTGGAGTGGAAGCTGCCCTTCACGACCAGCTACCACACGCGCTTCCCGGAGTATGTCAGCGCGCGCCTGCCGCTGCCGCTGGCGGCCGGCTATGCCTACATGAAGTGGTTCCACAAGCCGTCGGGCCGGCTGATGGTGGCCACCCCCACCATGCGCGACGAACTGGAGGCGCACGGCTTCCGCAACATCTCGCCCTGGTCGCGCGGCGTCGACACCGAGCTGTTCCACCCGCGCCTGCGCGAGAAGGACATCTTCAAGGACCTGCCCAAGCCGGTCTTCCTCTATGTCGGTCGTGTCGCCGTCGAGAAGAACATCGAGGCCTTCACCCGCCTCAAGCTGCCGGGCTCCATGGTCGTGGTCGGCGACGGGCCGCAGCGAGAAGAGCTCGAGCAACGCTATCCCAATGTCCATTTCCTCGGCGCCCGCTTCGGCGAGGATCTGGCCACCCACTTCGCCTGCGCCGACGTCTTCGTCTTCCCCTCCCTGACCGACACTTTCGGCCTGGTGATCCTGGAAGCGATGGCCGCCGGGACGCCGGTCGCCGGCTTTTCGGCCCCCGGTCCCATCGACATCATCCCCAATTCCGGGGCCGGGGCCCTGGCGCCCGGCAAGGAAGACGGCCTCGCCGAAGCCTGCCTCGCCTGCCTGGACTGCGACCGGCAGACCGTGCGGACCTATGCCGAGAAGTTCTCCTGGCGATCCTGCGCCGAAGAGTTCCTGAAGAACCTTCAGCCCTATCCCGAGCCGGAAAAGACCCGCTTCTGGCGACGCCTGCGCCGCCTGGCCCGCCTGCGCCGAAAGGATCGGCCGGCGGCCTGAAGCTCAGGCCCTCTCGGATCGCGCGCAGGCGATCAGAACCTGCTCAGTCCCGCTGATAGTAGGGATCGCGCTCGGGCCATGACTGTCGTTCGCCATGGCCTTGACGGTCGCCTTGGTGATGATGTCCGCCGCTGTGGCCTCCATGACCATGGCCGCCACCCGGTCGGTCATGGTCGTGATGGCCCGCGTCCGGCCTTCCGTGATGATGGTCTCCATGGCCGCCGTGAGCGCCGCCGGGCCCGGGCCTGTGGTCAGCCATCGGCGGCTCGGCCAACTCCCCCAGGATCATGATCTTCTGCCAGACCTTTCGGCCCAGATCGGTGCAGAGGTTCTCCACGTCGGCGGCTCCGGCGATGATCACATGATCGTCGCTCTCGCCGGCCATCAGGGCCGACAACTTGCCCGTCACCGCCAGCATTTCGGCGCAATAGTCGAGGTAGCGGGCCAGGGCCACGCGATCCATGCGCCTCTCGGGCGAGGAGGGCGTGCGCGGCGGCGGCCGCAGCAGCACCGTCGGGTCCTTGGTCAGCTGGTGCATGTCAATGACATGGGCGAACGACCGCAGCCGGTGCATCCACCGCTGGACCCGGCCCCGGCGAAGGCGCTGCTCCAGCGTCATGAGGAACCAGGCGCCGGCGAACATCAGCAACAGCAAGTTCACCGCCGATTCGATGACCGGCGTGACGGCGAGGGGATCGCCGATCAGTCCGAGGTTCCACCAGTCGACGATGCTGACGGCCCAAAGCTGGCCCAGCAGCCCCAAAACGATCACCACCGCGATGACCGCCCTGAGCGGGTAACTGGGACGCGACAGGGTGCGGGTGTCTCGTCCCGCCCGCTTGGCGAGACTGGCCAGCTCGTCCGCCACCTGGGCCAGGCCGGAGCCTGGAAACCGCTCAGCGACGCGGCTGGCCAGCCGGCCGACCGTCAGTGCGATCCGGTCCGGATCGAGGCGATGAAACTGATCGGATGGCTTGCGGCGCCCCATGACCTCACCCCACGCGACGTTTACCCCAAGCACACCACCGATCGGCGAACGGCGCCAGCGGAATTCAGGCCGGCGGGGCGGCGTCTCCGAGCACCCGTGCCGCTTCCGCTCGCCGCGCCTGGCGCGCGATGCGACCACGGCGCAGGAGCCACCAGACCAGGGGGCCGATAACGATACCCAGCGGGACCAGGAACGAGGCCAGGGTGATCAGAAGGGCGATGACCAGCTCGACGTTGTTGCCAACGGCCCCGAGCGCCGAAGCAACCGGGGAATGGCTCGAGGTCCGGAACTGTGCCGGCGAGCTGTAGTCTATGGTCAGGCTCGACATGGCCACCCGCCCGCGCATCACCGCCAGCTGGGACCGTGTTGCATCGATCTCGCCCCGCACCCGGGCAAGCTCCCGCTCGATCTCCAGCGCGTCGGACAGGTCGCCTGGTCGTTGGACCAGCAGGACCTCCAGCCGCGTCTGAAGCGCGGTGGCGGCCCGGAGGCCCGCCTCGGCATCGACGATGGAGCGTGTCAGGTCCTCGGTCTCGGTGGCGCTCGACAGCACCTTTCCGCCTGCGCCCTTGGCGTCGCCCTCGACCCGGTCCCGGAAGCGGCGCAGCCAGCCGGGCTCTGCCTTGATGGTGAGACTGCCGGAGGCCCGACCCTCTCCGTCACCCCGGCTGGTCGCCTGAACCACCTGGCACAATGCCGGTCCGGCCGCCTCGCAAGCGGCCTGGTGGGCCTTGAGCAGCGGTCGGACCTGGCCGACCGGGGTCTCCAGACGATAGCTGTAGCTGTAGGCCAGCAGGGGGGCGGCAACGGCCGGCGCCTCAGACGCACCGGTCTTTTCCGCGCCCGGCGGCCTGGTCTTGCCGGGAGCGGGCGGAGCGATGGCGGCGCGCGAAGCGACCGCCTCGCCGCCGACATCGGCCTCTGGCGGGGCGCCTTCGGCGCAGCCGGCCAGAACTGCCAGGGACAAGGAGACAAGCAGGGTCGTGAGCCGCATGGCACACCTCGCGTTTTCACGCCCCCGTGAGGAACGGTAACAGACCCGTGTTCTCGGTAAAGCCTTATTCGGCGTCGTCCTCATAGCCGACGAGCGCCAGCGCTCGCGCCGGCTGGCCGCGCAGTTCGCACCAGCGCAGCAGGCCTTCCTCGCGGCCGTGGGTGATCCACACCTCGCCCGGCGAGATCTCCGCCAGGGTGTCGGTCAGTTCGCCCCAGTCGGCGTGGTCGCTGATGATCAGCGGCAGCTCCACGCCGCGCTGGCGGGCGCGGGCCCGCACGCTCATCCAGCCAGAGCAGAAGGCGCTGACCGGGTCGGCGAAGCGCCGGCTCCAGCGGTCGGCCATGGCCGAGGGCGGACAGACGATGATCTCGCCGGCGAAGTCGCGGCCTCGCTCGGCCGTCGCCGGCGCCAGGGGCCCGAGGTCGACGCCATGATCCTGGTACAGGCGGTTGAGCCGCTCCATCGCCCCGTGGACGTGGATGGTCCGCTCCCATCCCGCCTCGCGCAGCAGCCGGATGACCCGCTGCGCCTTGCCGAGGGCGTAGGCGCCGACGAGATGGGCGCGCTCGGGGAACTGCCGCACGCTGGCCAGCAGCCTGGCGATTTCCCCGGCGTCGTCTGGATGGCGGAACACCGGCAGGCCGAACGTCGCCTCGGTGATGAACACATCGCAGGCCACCGGCTCGAACGGCGCGCAGGTCGGGTCGCGACGCCGCTTGTAGTCGCCGCTGACCACCATGGTCAGGCCCCTCCACGACACCACCGCCTGGGCAGACCCCAGCACATGGCCCGCCGGGACCAGCCGGATGTCCACGCCCTCATGCGTGGTGGTCTCGCCGTAGGGCGACGGATGGCGGCCAGCCGTGAAATCCTGCCCATATCGCTCGGCCATGATGGCCAGGGTCTCGGGCGTCGCCAGCACCGTTCCGTGGCCCGAGCGGGCGTGATCGGCATGGCCATGGGTGATGACCGCCCGTGCGACGGGACGCACCGGGTCGATATGGAAGTCGCCCGGCGGACAGTAGAGCCCCTCGGGCGTCGGTCGCAGCAGGTCCTCGGGTCTGATCATCGCCTCTCGCCTCGCGCCGGAGCCATGCCCGGGCCCTCTGGATATAGGACGTTCGCAGCCGTATGACCGTTCCCATGAGCGACCCCGACAAGCCGGACCGGGCCGAGGCCATGGTCAACATCGCCCAGGGCATGAGCCAGGGCAGTCCCCATGCGCGCGAGATGGGTTTCGAACTGGTCAGCCTGGATGGCGGCGCCGCCATCATGAAGGCGCCCTACAAGGACATCATGGTCGGCAACCCCGAGACCGGGGTCATCGCCGGCGGCGTGGTCACGGCCCTGCTCGATCACGCCTGCGGCTCGGCCGTGCACCTGGCCATGACCGAGTTCAAGATCATCGCCACGCTCGACCTGCGCATCGACTACATGCGGGCTGCAAAGCCGCACATGCCGATCTTCGCCCGCGCCGAGTGCTACAAGGTGACCCGCTCGATCGCCTTTGTCCGCGCCTTGGCCTACGACGAGGACCCCTCCGATCCCGTCGCCGCGGCCCAGGCCGCCTTCATGCTGGATTCCAGCAGCGGCAAGCCCTTCTTCGCCACGCGCGGCGCCAAGGGAGACGCCCAATGAGCGACGCCACCGAGCGGCTGAACGCCATGCTCCAGACCATTCCCTACGCGCGCTTCCTGGGCATCCGCGCCGAGGTGGCGGGCGACGAGATGACGATGATCCTGCCCTTCGGCCAGCACATCATCGGCAACCCCGTGCTGCCGGCGATCCACGGCGGGGTGCTGGGCGCCTTCATGGAAATGACGGCCCTGGCCCAGCTGTCCCTCAAGCAGGGTCAGGAACGCCAGCCCCGGGTCATCGACGTCTCCATCGAGTACCTTCGCTCCGGTCGGCCCCTGACCACCTACGCCCGGGCCGAGCTCAAGAAGGTCGGCCGCCGGGTCGCCAACGTCCATGTCGAGGCCTGGCAGGAACAGCGGGCCAATCCCATCGCCGCCCTGCGCGGCCACTTCCTGGTGACTGGCTAGACGCACCGCGCCGCGCTTGCCTGCCCGGCGCCAGGGTTTCCATGACCGCGCGCGCGCCTAGATCCTGCCTCCAGGCGGGAGGCGAAGCGATGGGTCGAAAGCATGTGAACCTGGGGACCGCGCCGGCCAAGGCGGACCTCCCGTCCAGGCTCTGCGCGACATGCGGCCGCCCGTTCGTCTGGCGGCGAAAGTGGGCCCGCGACTGGGATCAGATCAAATACTGCTCGGAACGATGCCGGGCCAAATGATTACATTCCAGTAACTTTTTAAACTCCCGTTTATTCTCTTAAATCGAAGTCATGACCCATCATTAACAAGCATTCCGGGACGCCCCGGCGTAGAACATCCTCATCGGAGCTCAGGGACGGGCCCGAAACAAACCAGACAGAGGGACTACGAAAATGACCATCCGCATCAGCAATCTCGCCAGCCTGATCCTCGCCGCCCTGCCGATCGCCGCCCTGGTCGGCATCGCCCAGATGGAAGCCGCCGCTCGCGTCGTCGGCCTGTGATCGGCCGCGGGACGCTCCACCGGGCGTAACTCCCCCCATCCCCCACGTCCGGTGGAGCTGTCGCGACAGACAGCCGCAAGGATCGCTTCAAGGGACGCCCCATCCGGGGCGTCCTTTTGCGTTTTCGCTTCCCTGCTGTCGAATGATCCCCGCGTCGTGCGTCTGGGATAGGGTTCGACATCAACGAGGCTCCCATGCACATCACTGGCCCACTCCTGATCCTTGCGGCGCTGCTCGCCCTTTCCGCCAGCGGGTCTCCCCCGGCCCTGGCGCAGGCCCAGCCGGCGCCTGCCGCGCCAGCCACGAGACAGGTGACGATCAGCGACGCCGCATGGCTCGCCGGACGCTGGACGGGCGAAGGCCTCGGCGGTCGCCTTGACGAGGGCTGGGCCGATCCGGTCGGCGGCCAGATGGCCGGCTATTTCACCCTGTCGCGCGACGGCCGGCCTGTGTTTCACGAAATGCTCCTGATGGAAGAGCACGAGGGCGGGCTGCGGCTGCGGGTCAAGCACTTCAATCCCGACTTCACGGGTTGGGAGGAAAAGGACAGGTCAGTGGACTTCACCTTCGTATCCGCCGCCCCTGGGGAGCTGGTCTTCAAGGGCATAAGGTTTGACGCCGAAGGACCAGACGGGCTCGTCATCCGACTGCGGCTGCGGGGTTCCGACGGATTGGCGCGCGAGGAAGTGCTGCGCTACAGACGAGTCCCATGATCGCTCCCGGCCCCACCCTCGAAACCGCCCGCCTGATCCTGCGCCCGACGGCGCGCGAGGACTTCGACGCCTGGGCCGATCTCATGGCCGACGAGGAGGCTTCGAAGTTCATAGGCGGCCCCCAGGCCCGGCCAACGGCCTGGCGCGGGATGATGTCGATGGGCGGGGCCTGGGCGCTCGAGGGCTTCGGCATGTTCAGCGTGCTGGAAAAGGACGGCGGGGCCTGGGTCGGACGGATCGGGCCGTGGGTTCCGGAAGGCTGGCCCGGCACGGAGGTCGGCTGGGCGCTGGCGCGCAGCGCCTGGGGCAAGGGCTATGCGCTGGAGGCCGCCGTCGCCACCATCGACTGGGCCTTCGCGACCCTAGGCTGGAGCGAGGTGATCCACACCATCGAGCCGGAGAACCGCGCCTCGCAGAAGGTGGCGGAGCGGCTGGGTTCGACCATCCTGCGCCAGGCCCGCCTGCCGCCGCCGTTCGACGACAAGGTCCTCGACGTCTGGGGGCAGAGCCGCGAGCAGTGGATGTCCCGGCCCCGCTGAGGCCTCAGTACCAGCCCGCCTCGCGCAGCGCCTTGGCGTAGGCGCGGCTGACGGGGGCCTGGGCCCCGCCCTTTAGCAGGAGCGTGGCGCGGCCATCGCCCCGTCGGGCATCCTCGACGGCCGCCCGCGCGACCCACCATGACCGGTGCGTCTGGGCGCCCTCGATCCCTTCCAGCTCGGCAACGGCGTCGGACAGCCGCATCAGGATCAGGTCCTGGCCCCGGCTGGTGTGCAGGCGCAGATAGTGGTCCTCGGCCTGAACGGCATAGAGGTCGGCGCCCCTGAGCTTGGCCGGAACCCGGTCGAGGAAGCGCGGCGGCGCGGAGCCTGGGGCGGAGGCATGGGTCTCGGCGGGCGTGCGTTGCACCGCATAGTTCAGCACGGTCATCGCTGTGGTGACGATCAGCACGGGCAGCAGATAGTTCGGCAACGACTCGGGCTCTGCCACGCCGTTGCCGAAGGTGAGACCGGTCACCAGCCAGATCACCACCGTCATCGGCAGGCTGAGCAGCAGGATCGCCAGCGTCCCCTGCAGCCAGGGGCGCTCTTCCAGCGGTCCCCGCTCGATGAAGGAGGACAGGACCACGCCGCCGGCGGTGCCCAGCGTCATCACCCCCAGCCAGTAGGCCAGCCGGATGAGCAGCGGAGTCTGCCCGGTTTCGAAGGCGCCGGCCAGCGCCAGGAACACGCCGGCCGCCAGAGCCAGCGCGAGCCCGCGCAGATGGCGCACCGCCGTGGGGCTGTTCATCCACGAAGCGCGAACGGCGGCGCCTGTCCGTTCGCGAAGGGACGGCGGCGGCTGACGACCTTCAGGCTGCACGCTCAAGCTTCCGCCCCTACACCCGCTTCATCAGCACGCCGCCACATGCGGCCCGACCGGAGACCAGACAGATGATCGACCGCCTGACCGCCATCGCCGCACCGCTCTCGGCCCTGGCCCTCGTTTTCACCGCTGGCGCCGCCCTCGCGCAAGAGGCCGCGACCCTGGAAATCACCTTTAGCGGCATCAGCCAGCCGACCGGCGCAATCTACGGCGCTGTCTATGACAGCGAGGCGGCCTTCAAGGGCGGCAAGGGCGTTCGCAGCTTCCGCATCGACGTTACGGGCCCCGAGGCGCGGCAGACGATCGCCGACCTGCCGCCCGGCCGCTACGCCATCAAGCTTTTCCACGACGTCGATGGCGACGGGAAGATGAGCACCAATCCCTTCGGCATGCCGACCGAGCCCTATGCCGCGTCGAACAACGCCAAGGCCAACATGGGCCCGCCGACCTGGGAGGACGCAGCCTTCGACCTGACGGCCGACGGCGCCGCCCAGACCATCACCATCGACTGACGCCCCTCGCATCAACCCCTGCCCTCTGGAGCCCGCCATGGATCGCCGCGCCTTTCTTGCCGCCGCCGCCGGAACCGGCCTTTCCGTCCTGACGCCCGAGCTTGCGTTGGCCCGGTCCGCCATGGCCCTGCCGGCCTGGGCCCCCGCGGTGACCGACATCGAGGGCGACCTTGCGCCACGGCCCCTGAAGCGGGTGCATGGCCGGGCTCCCAAGGGACTCAAGGGCGTGCTGTTTCGCAACGGTCCGGCCAAATTCCGGCGGCCGGGCGGCGACGCTGGCCACTGGTTCGACGGCGACGGGCTGGTGCGGGCCTTCCGCATCGGCGAGGACGGCCAGGCGCGGGTGTCCGCCCGCTTCGTCGACACCTTCAAGCGTCGCCAGGACGAGGCCGCCGGCATGATGGTCTCGGGCGGCTTCGGAACGAAGGCGAAGGCCGGCGCCCGCGTCGCCTCCGCCGACGACACCAACTGCGCCAACACCGCCCTGCTGGCGATCGGCGGCGAACTTCTGGCGCTCTGGGAAGCCGGCTCCCCCTACGCCTTGGACCCCGAGACCCTGGCGACGCGGGGGCTCAAGACCTTCCGCCCGGATCTGGCCCACATGCCCTTCCTGGCGCATCCGCGCGTCGAACCCGGCGGCCGGGTCTGGAACCTGGGCCTCGCGGGTCGCCACGCCTTCGTCTGGACGCTGAATCCCGACGGCTCGCTCGAGCGCACCGCTATGATCCAGCTCCCCCGCGCCAGCTACATCCACGACTTCACCGCCACCGAACGGCATCTGGTGATCGTCCTGCAGCCCTGGATCCAGGACAAGCAGACCCTGCCCTTCAAGGACAGCATGACCTGGCGGCCCGACCTGGGCACCCAGGTGCTGGTGCTCGACAAGGACGACCTGACGCGCCGCCGAGTCTTTGAGCTCCCGCCCTTCTTCTGTTTCCACCTCGGCGACGCCTGGGCCGAGCAGGACGGGACCATCCACTTTGACGCCTGCATCAGCGACGACGCCGGTTTCGCCGCCCAGGGCGGATTCGACCTGATCGCCTACCGCCAGCCCGCCCCGAGCCCCACACGGCTGGCGCTGGTCACCCTGCACGCCGACGGCAAGGCCGACATGATGACGCCGGCGCTCCCGGCGGAGTTCCCCAAGGCCGACCCCCGCTTCGCCGGTCATGCTCGCCGGCGCACGGCGATCAACACGGTCGACGGTCGCGACGGCAAGCCTTTCCTCCAGGGGGTCGCCGTGGCCGACTGGAAGACCGGCAAGGCCGACGTCTTCGACTTCGGCGAGCACCAGGTGGCCGAGGAGATGGTCTTCGTTCCCCGGCCGGGCGCAAGGGCCGAGATGGACGGATGGCTGGTGGGCACGAGCGTCAACCTCAAGGCCAGGGCGACCGAGTTGCACGTCTTCGACGCCGGCCGTGTCTCAGACGGCCCTGTCGTCACCTGGCGCGCCGACCTGGCCCTGCCGATGGGTTTTCACGGAACGTTCGTCGGCTAGGCGCCGGGGCTCGCGCCGTACCGCCACTGTGGGTGGAGGCCGCCCTTGCCAGCCGCGCGGCGCACGGCTCATACAAGGGCATGACAGCGACACGAGGGCGGCCACGCAAGGACGGGCGGGGGCGGCCGGCCAAATCCTCAGGAGTCGATCTGCGCCAGGCCATCCTGGACGCAGCCGAAGGCCTGTTCGCGCGTCATGGCTTCTATGGGGTGACGACGCGCCAGGTCGCCTCCGAGGCGGGCGTCGATACGGCGCTGATCCACTACTACTTCGGCGCCAAGCGCGAACTGTTCGACGCGGTGTTCCTGCGGCGGGCGGAAATCCTCAACCGCGAACGCGCCGACTCGATGAACGCCTACGAGGCGGCCAACCCGGGCGCCATGACCACGCTGGGGGTCATCACCGCCTTCATCGACCCCCTGATCGAGCGGTCGCTGAACGGCGGGCCGGGCTGGAAGAATTACTTCGCCCTTGTCGCCCAGGTGAACAACACCCCGACCTGGGGCGGCGAGACCATGCACCGCTTCTTCGACCCGGTGGTCCACCAGCTTGTCGACACGCTCAAGCGGGCGCGGCCGGGCGCCGAGCTTCGCGACCTCTACTGGTGCTACCAGTTCCTCACCGGCGCGATGATGCTCACGCTGTCGGAGACCGGGCGCATCGACCAGCTGTCCGAGGGGCTCTGCCACTCCAGCGACCTGGAAGCGGTCAGGGCGCGGCTCTATCGCTATTGCGCCGCCGGCTTCGAGGCTCTGATCGCCTGAGGCCAAGGCAGGCCCGGCGCCAGTTTCTGACACCCCTGCACAAAATTGCGCCGGTAAACTGTGGCGCCATTTCATCATGTGATGAAAAACGCACCGCTCGCGACGATGCGCCCGTTGCGCGCGCGGAAAAGCTGACAGACAGTCCGCTCAAATTCGCACATTGGTGAATTTCTGTCGATCAACAGCGTCCGCGAACGGACCGCACAAGGCTTTCGGGCCGTCGGACGCCTTTAGGGAGGGCGACCTTATGAAGACCATGTGGAAAGCCGCGCTGCTGGCCGGCTGCGCCTGGAGCGCGGCGGCGACGGGCGTCTACGCGCAGGACACCGCGCCGAGCAGCGAGGCCTCGGTGGACGAAGTCGTCGTCACCGCTCGCCGTCGCGAGGAAAACCTCAAGGACGTGCCGGTGGCCGTGTCGGCCGTCGGCCAGGCGGCCCTGGAGCGTCAGGGCGGTACGGACCTGACCATCATCCAGCAGGTCACGCCCAACGCCACCGTCCAGGTCGCCCGCGGCTCCAACTCCACCCTCATCAGCTTCATCCGCGGCGTCGGCCAGCAGGATCCGCTCTGGGGCTTCGAGCCTGGCGTGGGCCTTTACATCGATGACGTCTACGTCGCCCGCCCGCAGGGCGCCGTGCTCGACGTGTTCGACATCGAGCGCATCGAAGTGCTGCGCGGCCCGCAGGGCACCCTCTATGGCCGCAACACCATCGGCGGCGCGATCAAGTACGTGACGAAGCGTCTCGGCACGGAACCGCAGGCGACCCTGAAGGGCGCTTTCGGATCGTACAATCAGGTCGACCTGGTCGCCTCGGGCTCGGTCCCGATCGGCGAGACCTTCGCGATCGGCGGCGCTGTCGCCGTCTACAAGCGCGACGGTTTCGGCGAGAACCTGAACACCGGCGCCGAGCACTACGACAAGGACGTCAAGGCGGTCCGCCTGTCGGCCGAATGGACCCCGACCCCCGACCTGTTCTTCCGCCTGGCCGGCGACTGGGTGCAGGACGACTCCGCGCCTCGCCACGGCTATCGTGAAGTCCAGGCCCTGAACTCCGCCGGCGTTCCCATCGCTGGCGGCGGCCCCCTGGGCGACGTCTATGACACCCTGGCCGGCGCCGGCGACAAGAACAGCGTCGAGACCAAGGGTCTGTCGCTGACCGCGCAGTGGGACATCAACGACGTCCTGACCTTCAAGTCGATCACCGCCTACCGCGAAGGCGACACCGAGACCGTCATCGACTTCGACGGCCTCCCCGCGCCGATCCTGGACATCCCGGCCTACTACGCCGACGACCAGTTCAGCCAGGAGTTCCAGATCCAGTTCAACACCGACCGCGTCCAGGGCGTGGCCGGCGTCTACTACATGGACGCGAACGCCGAAGGCGCCTTCGACACCATCCTGTCGCAGGCCGGCATCGTCATCGGCACCGGCGGCAGCGTGAAGACCAAGAGCTACGCCGCCTTCGCCGACGTCAGCATCGACATCACCGACCGCTTCAAGGTTTCGGTGGGCGGCCGCTGGACCCGCGACGAGAAGGAAGGGACCGTCTTCCGCGCCAACTACCTGGGCGCCACCCGGAGCCCGCTGCTGGGCGGCACGCCCCGCGCGCCGCTCCTGGTGCGGTCGGACTACACCAACGACAAGTCGTTCGAGAAGTTCACCCCCCGGGTCAGCGTCAGCTTCGACCTGACCGAGGACCTGACCACCTACCTGTCCTACAGCCAGGGCTTCAAGTCGGGCGGCTTCGACATGCGCGGCGACGTCATCCTGACGCCGCAGACGGTCAACGGCTACGAGCCCGAAACCGTCGACAGCTACGAGCTGGGCCTCAAGGGCACCCTCTATGACGGCCGCATCAGCTTCGCGACCGCCCTGTTCAAGGCCGAGTACAAGGACCAGCAGGTCACCACCCAGGTCCCCGCCGGCGCCTCGATCGCCAGCTTCGTCGACAACGTCGGCTCCTCGGAGATGTGGGGCTGGGAATTCGAAGGCCAGTTCCGCTTCACCGACAATCTGCGGGCCGGCGTCGCGCTGGGCTACATCGACGCGGAGTTCAACGAGTTCTTCCGCTTCTACCCGGCCGGTTCGATCAACCCGCTGACCGGCGCCGTGGTGCCGGCGGGCGGCGTGACCCTGAACATCGCCGACCTGGCCGTGTTCCAGAACACGCCGAAGTGGACCATGAACTTCAACGCCACCTGGAACTTCGAGTTTGGCGGCGGCGATCTGTCCATCACCCCCTCGGCCTCCTACCGCGACAGCTTCTCGATGTTCGAGTTCGCCGCGCCGCTGCTGGACCAGGAATCCTACTGGCTGGCGGACCTCAGCGTGGTCTGGACGGCGCCGGGCGGCGACTGGAAGCTCAGCGTCACCGGCAAGAACCTGGGCGACGAGCGCTACCGCGTCGGTGGCTACAACTTCCCGCAGTCGGCCGGCGTCCTGTTCGGCAACTCGGTGACCGGCTACTACGGCCCGCCGCGCACCGTGACCTTCGGGATCGAGTACCGGTTCTGATCCCGGCTTGACATGAGGGAGGCGGTTCGGAGACGAGCCGCCTCCCTTTTTCTTTGTGCAGACGCTTCGATCCAGGGGGATTCCGATGACCGACACCGCCCAGCCCGCGACGCCCCGGAGTTCCGGCTACAGGATCTACGTCCTGGCCATCCTGATCCTCGTCTACACCTTCAATTTCCTCGACCGGCAGATCCTCGGGATCCTGGCCGGGCCGATCAAGGCCGAGCTCGGCCTGAGCGACAGCCAGCTTGGCCTGATGGGCGGGCTGGCCTTCGCCCTGTTCTACACCGGCCTCGGCATCCCGGTGGCCTGGCTCGCGGATCGCTGGAGCCGCACCTGGATCATGACCGGCGCCCTGACCGTCTGGAGCGGCTTCACCGCAGCCTGCGGCCTGGCGACCGGCTTCTGGAGCCTGTTCCTCTGCCGCATGGGCGTGGGCGTGGGCGAGGCTGGCGGCACAGCCCCTGCCTACAGCCTGATCGCCGACTACTTCCCCCCGGCCCAGCGCGCGCGGGCCCTGGCCGCCTACAGCTTCGGCATCCCGATCGGCACGTCGGCGGGCATTATCTTCGGCGGCCTGATCGCCGCCGCCATCGACTGGCGCACCGCCTTCATCGTCGTCGGCCTCGCCGGCGTCCTCATCGCGCCGCTGTTCAAGCTGACCGTCAAGGACCCCCGTCGCGGCGGCGACTTCGCGGCCGAAGGCGTCGCCGCCGACGAGCCGATCGCCCCGCCGCCGGCGCCCCCGCGCCTGGGCGAGGTGCTCGGCCTGCTGCTGCGCAAGCCGGTCTTCTGGCTCATCTCGCTGGGCGCGGCCGCCTCGTCGGTCTGCGGCTATGGCGTCGCCTTCTGGCTGCCCAGCTTCTTCGAGCGCAGCCTGGGCCTGGGACTCGTCGATCGCTCGCTGTTCCTGGGCGCCCTGGCCCTGGTCGGCGGTGTCGCCGGCGTGTGGGCAGGCGGATGGCTGGGCGACCGGTTCGGCGGCAAGTCCAAGGCGGCCTACGCCCTGGTTCCGGCCATCGCCTTCCTGATCGCCCTGCCCTGCTTCTTCATGGCCATCAACGTCAGCGAGCTCTGGCTGGCCTTCATCCTGTTCCTGATCCCCCAGGGCCTGAACCTGGTCTGGCTCGGCCCGATCATCACCGCAGTCCAGCACCTGGTCCCCGGCCACATGCGGTCCACCGCCTCGGCCGCCTTCCTGTTCGTCAACAACCTGATCGGCCTGGGTCTCGGCACCTACTATTTCGGCGCCGTGTCCGACCTGCTGACGCCCCACTTCGGTCCCGAGGCCCTGCGCTATTCGATCTACAGCGGCCTGACCTTCTACCTCGTCAGCGCCACCCTGTTCTTCTTCGCCAGCCGTCGGCTGGACAAGGATTGGATCGGCTGAGCCGGCGGCTCCTCCCCCGCTGGCATATCCGCCCCGCCATGGGGTGAAACCAGACAGATCCGCACCCCGCCGGGCATCCGGCGGGGTTCTTTTCGTCTGTCTGTGCGGGTGGGTTGCCTGCCCTTAGGAGCGCCGCCTATAACCCGACCCGCTCGCGCGCCCCTGCGCGCGCTCCATCCGCCAGGCGAGCCCAATCAAGCGATGAACATTCACGAATATCAGGCCAAGGCCGTCCTCGCCGAATTCGGCGCCCCCATCTCCCGCGGCTTCCCCGCCATGACCCCCGACGAAGCCGCCGCCGCGGCCGAAAAGCTGGGCGGTCCGCTGTTCGTGGTGAAGAGCCAGATTCACGCCGGCGGACGCGGCAAGGGTCGCTTCGAGGGCCTGGGCCCCGACGCCAAGGGCGGCGTTCGCCTGGCCAAGACGGTCGAGGAAGTTCGCAAGAACGCCGAGGAGATGCTCGGCCGCGTGCTGGTGACCCACCAGACCGGGCCCAAGGGCAAGCAGGTCAACCGCCTCTACATCGAGGACGGCTCCGACATCGCCAAGGAATTCTACCTGTCGCTGCTGGTCGATCGTGAAACCAGCCGCGTCAGCGTCGTCGCCTCGACCGAAGGCGGCATGGACATCGAGGAAGTCGCGCACAACACGCCCGAGAAGATCTCGACCTTCAGCATCGACCCGGCCACCGGCGTCATGCCGCACCACGGCCGCGCCCTCGCCAAGACCCTGGGTCTGACCGGCGGCCTGGCCAAGGAAGCGGCCACCCTCCTGTCGCAGCTCTATGCCGCCTTCGTAGGCAAGGACATGGAGATGCTGGAGATCAACCCGCTGATCATTACCGCCGACCAGCACCTCAAGGTCCTCGACGCCAAGATCAGCTTCGACGGCAACGCCCTGTTCCGCCATGCCGACATCATGGCTCTCCGGGACGAGACCGAAGAGGACGAGAAGGAAATCGAGGCCAGCAAGTACGACCTGTCGTACATCGCGCTGGACGGCGAGATCGGCTGCATGGTCAACGGCGCGGGCCTGGCCATGGCGACCATGGACATCATCAAGCTGTACGGCGCCGAGCCGGCCAACTTCCTCGATGTCGGCGGCGGCGCCAGCAAGGAAAAGGTCACTGCGGCCTTCAAGATCATCACCGCCGACCCGAACGTCAAAGGCATCCTGGTCAACATCTTCGGCGGCATCATGCGCTGCGACATCATCGCCGAGGGCGTCATCGCCGCGGTGAAGGAAGTCGGGCTGAAGGTGCCGCTGGTGGTGCGCCTCGAAGGCACCAACGTCGACCTCGGCAAGAAGATCATTTCCGAGAGCGGCCTGAACGTCATCGCGGCCAACGACCTGTCCGACGGCGCCGAAAAGATCGTCAAGGCGGTCCGCGGCTGATGACCGGTCGCCGCGGGCGAGCGACGCGGGGCGGGCTGGCGGCTCTGGCCGCCGGCATGCTCCTGCTTGTCCCGGTGACAGGCCAGGGCGCCGTTCCCGACGCCCGGCTCGAGGTGTTCAAGCAGGCCTGCCTGCCGCAACACCGCCGGCCCGAGGCGCGTCCCGAAGTCGTCCGGGCGGCCGGCTTCGTCGCCGCGCCCGACAAGGATCACCCGATGCTGGCGGAGGTGATGGCCATCTCCCGCCAGAAGGAGGGCGAGCTCCGGGCCGACGGCGTGCGCACCGAAACCAGCGTCTGGCGGCGCGACGGGGGCGATCACCCGCTCTACCTCGTGCTGACCACCGCCTGGGCGGAGCCGATCGCGCTCAGCGGCTGCTATCTCTTCGACTTCGGCGCCGAGGCCGGCATCGCCCCGGAAGCGGTCTCCGCCTGGCTGGCCGAGAGGCCGGCCCAGACCATCGACCAGTCCGGCATGACCGCCCAGATCTGGAACGTCGAGACCATCGACGGCGTCTGGGACCTGCAGAACAGCCAGGTTTCTGCCGGCAGCCGCGCGGCGATGATCGTCGGCTACGACGGCGCCAGCATCAAACTCACTTCGACCGTCGCCGCCGCCCCGTCGGGCGAGGGCGACGCCAACCGAACCAACCCGGGGAACTAGAGATGTCCTTCCGCAAATTCACCGTCGGCCTGGCGGCTTCCGCCAGCCTGCTGCTCGGCCTGGCTCCTGCGGCCCAGGCCGCCGACAGCCCGGCCTTCGCCGTCTTCCGCGACCTGTGCGTCACCAACCGCGCCAGCGTCAGCAAGGTCATCGCCAAGGCCGACGGCCAGGGCTGGCAACAGCTTCCGGCCGGCAGTTTCGACACCGCCGAACTGAAGGAATTCAGCCGCGTCGAAGTCCGCATCCGCACCGACAACGGCATGCAGCTGCTGCTGGCCGGCGAAGGCGCCTTCCCGATGGAAGCCGCCGGCGGCGAGATGGAGGCGGAGCTCTGCATGGTCGGCGTCATGGGCGCTGACGGCCAGGCGATCCTCAAGGAGGCTCAGGCCTTCGCCGGGGTGCCGAAGAACGCCGCCGAAAGCGACGACAACACCACGCTCTGGATCTACTCCACCCAGTCGGGCCGCCGCACCGACCTCAGCAACGCCACCGACGAGGCGGCTGTCGCCGCCGTCCGCAAGGGCACGGTTGAGTCCGTGATGGTCGAGGTCAGCGATGGCCTGGTCATGATCGGCTTCATCATTCCCCGCCTCTAGAGAACGCCATGTCCATCCTCATCGACAAGAACACCAAGGTCATCTGCCAGGGCATCACCGGCAGCCAGGGGACCTTCCACACTGAACAGGCGATCGCCTACGGCACCCAGATGGTCGCCGGCGTGACCCCGGGCAAAGGCGGCTCCACCCATATCGGTCTGCCGGTCTACGACACCGTCGCCGAGGCGGCTTCGGCCACCGGCGCCGACGCCAGCGTGATCTATGTCCCGCCGCCGTTCGCCGCCGACTCGATCTGCGAGGCGATCGACGCCGAGATCCCCCTGATCGTCTGCATCACCGAGGGCATCCCGGTCAGCGACATGATCAAGGTCAAGCGTAGCCTGTCCGGCAGCAAGTCGCGGCTGATCGGCCCCAACTGCCCCGGCGTGCTGACGCCGGGCGAGTGCAAGATCGGCATCATGCCGGGCTCGATCTTCTCCAAGGGCAGCGTCGGCGTCGTCTCGCGCTCGGGCACCCTGACCTATGAAGCGGTGTTCCAGACCACCAACGTCGGCCTCGGCCAGACCTCGGCCGTCGGCATCGGCGGCGACCCGGTCAAGGGCACCGAGTTCATCGACATCCTCGAGATGTACCTGGCCGACGAGGCGACCAAGTCGATCATCATGATCGGCGAGATCGGCGGCAGCGCCGAGGAAGACGCCGCCCAGTTCCTGGCCGACGAGAAGAAGAAGGGCCGCTGGAAGCCGACCGTCGGCTTCATCGCCGGCCGCACGGCGCCTCCGGGCCGCCGCATGGGCCACGCCGGCGCGATCATCGCCGGCGGCAAGGGCGGCGCCGAGGACAAGATCGCCGCCATGGAAGCGGCGGGTGTGGTGGTCAGCCCGTCCCCGGCCAAGCTGGGCGAGACCCTGATGGGCGTGCTCAAGGGCTAGTCTCGGTGCGCCGGCCCGGCGCGCGCCGGGCTCACGCATTCACCTCGACGCCCGCGGCGGCAACCGGCCGCCGGCGTTGTCGTGTCCGCCCTTGGCGCCGCCTGGAACCGGCCGATAGCCGAAACGCATGGCGCAGCCTCCAAAAAGTCAACAATTCCGCGCGGTTTATCTCCCCATTCATGGTCGACGGGCCTATATGAGGCCCCATTCAAAGACCCGGCCGCGGGCGGTGCGGCATCCACAGGCGCGAGTGCAATGGCGGACGACGCTGGCATCCTTAATCAGGTTCTGACCGAAACCAGCTTTCTCTACGGCGGCAACGCCGCGTTCGTCGAAGATCTCTACGCCCGCTGGGCGGCCAATCCGGAGTCGGTCGACGCCTCCTGGCGGACCTTCTTCGCCGGCCTGCAGGACCGCATCGAGGCGGTGAAGGCCGCCTCCGCCAAGCCGGCCTGGACCGCCCCCCGCGCCCCGGCGCCGCGTCCCGAATGGCTGTCGGCCATCGACGGCCAGTGGCCGGCGCCTGAAGCCCGGCCGGCTAAGGGCGCCGCCCCCGCCAAGGCTGCCGCCGCGCTCAGCCTCGAAGACGTCCGCGCCGCGACGCTGGATTCCCTGCGGGCCATCATGATGATCCGGGCGTACCGGATGCGCGGCCACCTCAAGGCCAACCTCGACCCGCTGGGCATCGCCATCACGCCGGGCGACGCCAGCGAGCTGGACCCCGCCAGCTACGGCTTCTCGGAAGCCGACTTCGACCGGCCCATCTTCCTCGACTTCGTGCTCGGCCTGGAAACCGCCACCCTGCGCGAGATCCTCGAGATCGTCCGGCGCACCTACTGCGGCAATGTCGGCGTGCAGTACATGCACATCTCCAATCCGGCCGAGAAGGCTTGGATCCAGGAGCGGATCGAGGGCCGCGACAAGGAGATCGCCTTCACCAATGAGGGCAAGGTCGCCATCCTCAAGAAGCTGATCGAGGCCGAAGGCTTCGAGCGCTTCCTGCACAAGCGCTTCCCCGGCACCAAGCGCTTCGGCCTGGACGGCGGCGAGGCGGCCATTCCCGCGCTGGAGCAGATCATCAAGCGCGGCGGCGCGCTTGGCGTGAAGGACATTGTCCTGGGCATGCCGCACCGCGGCCGCCTGAACGTCCTGGCCGCCGTGATGGGCAAGCCCTATCACGTCATTTTCCACGAGTTCCAGGGCGGCAGCAGCCTGCCGTCCGACATCGAGGGCTCGGGCGATGTCAAGTATCACATGGGCGCCAGCTCGGACCGCGCCTTCGACGGCAACAACGTCCACCTGTCGCTGACCGCCAACCCGTCGCACCTGGAAATCGTCAATCCGGTGGTGCTGGGCAAGGCCCGCGCCAAGCAGGCCTTCACCCTGCGCGAGACGCCGGACGCCGGCCGCACCCACGTGCTGCCGCTGCTGCTGCACGGCGATGCTGCCTTCGCCGGCCAGGGCGTGGTCGCCGAGTGCTTCGCCCTGTCAGGCCTGAAGGGCTACCGCACCGGCGGCACCATCCACTTCATCGTCAACAACCAGATCGGCTTCACGACCGCGCCGCACTACAGCCGCACCAGCCCCTATCCGTCGGATGTGGCGCTGATGGTCGAGGCCCCGATCCTGCACGTCAACGGCGACGACCCCGAAGCCGTCGTCTTCGCCGCCAAGGTGGCCACCGAGTATCGCCAGCAGTTCGGCAAGGACGTGGTCATCGACATGTTCTGCTACCGCCGGTTCGGTCACAACGAGGGCGACGACCCGACGATGACCCAGCCGCTGATGTACGCGCGCATCAAGGGCCACCCCTCGACCCGGGAGCTGTATTCGACCCGGCTGATCGAGGAAGGCGTCGCCACCCAGGACGACATCGACGGCTGGATCAAGGAATTCGACGACTTCCTCGACGCCGAGTTCGAAGCCGGCAAGACCTACAAGGCCAACAAGGCCGACTGGCTGGACGGCAAGTGGGCCGGGCTGACCCTGCCGGGCGACGAGGACCGCAAGGGCCAGACCGGCGTCCCCATGCAGAAGCTGCAGGATCTCGGCCGCGCCATCACCACCGTCCCCGAGGGCGTCGACGTCCACAAGACCGTCCGCCGCATGGTCGAGAACCGCCGCGCCACCATCGAGAGCGGCGAGAACATCGACTGGGCCATGGCCGAGCACCTGGCCTTCGCCACCCTGCTCGACGAAGGCTACCCCGTGCGCCTGTCGGGCCAGGACAGCGTCCGCGGCACCTTCACCCAGCGCCATTCCGATCTGATCGATCAGACCACGGAAGAGCACTACACCCCGCTGAACAACATCCGCCCCGGCCAGGCCAACTACGAGGTCATCGACTCGGCCCTGTCCGAAGAGGCGGTGCTGGGCTTCGAATACGGCTTCAGCCTCGCCGACCCGCGCACCCTGACCCTCTGGGAAGCCCAGTTCGGCGACTTCGTGAATGGCGCCCAGGTCGTCATCGACCAGTTCATCAGCTCGGGCGAGCGCAAGTGGCTGCGGATGAGCGGCCTGGTCATGCTGCTGCCGCACGGCTACGAGGGCCAGGGCCCCGAGCACAGCTCCGGCCGCGTCGAGCGCTTCCTGCAGTCCTGCGCCGAGGACAACATGCAGGTCCTCAACTGCACCACCCCGGCCAACTACTTCCACGCCCTGCGCCGGCAGATGCACCGTGAGTTCCGCAAGCCGCTGATCATCATGACGCCCAAGAGCCTGCTGCGTCACAAGCGGGCGGTGTCGAATCTCGCCGATATGGCCGACGGCTCCAGCTTCCACCGCGTGATGGTCGACGGGGCCGAGGCGCGCTGCGACGTCGGCGGCGTCACCCTGCAGGCCGACGACAAGATCACCCGCGTCATCGCCTGTTCGGGCAAGGTCTACTTCGACCTGGTCGAGGCCCGCGCCAAGGCCGGACGCGACGACATCTATCTGATGCGGATCGAGCAGTTCTATCCCTGGCCGATGAAGTCGGTCATGCAGGTGCTGTCGCGGTTCCGCAACGCCGAGCTGGTCTGGGTTCAGGAAGAGCCCAAGAACATGGGCGGCTGGACCTTCGTCGATCCCTGGCTGGAGCTGACGCTGGACCGCATGGACATCAAGGCCAAGCGCGCCCGCTACATCGGCCGCCCGGCCAGCGCCTCGACCGCGGCCGGCCTGATGAGCCGCCACATGAAGGAGCTGGAGGCCTTCCTGGCCGACGCCTTCGCCTGATCTGAACCTTTGCACCCCGGCCGTCCGATCGCGGGCGCCGGCCGGGGACGACCGAACCGCCCGCAGCGAAACGAGAAGGATCGATGGCCGACATCATGACCCCCGCCCTGGGCGAATCCGTCACCGAAGCGACGGTTGCCCGCTGGACCAAGAAGCCGGGCGAGGCGGTGAAGAAGGACGAGATCCTCGTCGAGCTGGAAACCGACAAGGTCAGCCTCGAGGTCGCCAGCCCCGCCGACGGCGTGCTGGAAGCGATCAGCGCCAACGACGGCGACACCGTCACGCCGGGCACGGTTCTGGGCAAGGTGACCGAAGGCGCCGCCGCCACCGCCGCGCCCAAGGCGGCTGCCCCCAAGGCGGCCGAGAAGCCGGAGCCCAAGGCTGAAGCGCCCAAGCCGGCGCCGGCGCCCGCCAAGGCCGCCGACGACCGTCCGCTGGCGCCCAGCGTCCAGCGTATCGTCTCGGAAACCGGCCTCGACACCGCCGGCGTGTCCGGCACCGGCAAGGACGGCCGCATCACCAAGGGTGACGCCCTTGCCGCCCTCGAAGCGCGCTCGGCCGCGCCGGCTCCGGCCGCGGCGCCCGCCGCCCCCCGCGCCGTGCACGAGCGTGAGGAGCGGGTCCGCATGACCCGCCTGCGCCAGACCATCGCCCGCCGGCTGAAGGAGGCGCAGAACACCGCCGCCATGCTGACCACCTTCAACGAGGTGGACATGAGCGCGGTCATGGCCCTGCGCAACCAGTACAAGGACGTCTTCGAGAAGAGCCACGGCGTGAAGCTGGGCTTTATGAGCTTCTTCGTCCGCGCCTGCGTCCATGCGCTCAAGGCCATCCCGGACGTCAATGCCGAGATCGACGGCCAGGACCTGATCTACAAGAACCACTACGACATCGGCGTGGCGGTCGGCACTGAAAAGGGTCTGGTGGTTCCGGTCGTCCGCGACGCCGACGCCATGAGCCTGGCGGACATCGAAAAGGAAATCGGCGCCCTCGGCCGCAAGGCCCGCGACGGCCACCTGGCCATTGAGGACATGCAGGGCGGCACCTTCACCATCTCGAACGGCGGCGTGTACGGCTCGCTGATGTCGACGCCGATCCTCAACGCCCCGCAGTCGGGCATCCTGGGCATGCACAAGATCCAGGAGCGGCCGATGGTCGTGAACGGCCAGATCGTCATCCGCCCGATGATGTACCTCGCGCTTTCCTACGACCACCGCGTTGTCGACGGCCAGGGCGCCGTGACCTTCCTGGTCAAGGTTAAGGAAGCCATCGAGGATCCCCAGCGCCTCCTGCTGGACATCTGATCCGGCTGGACGGCCAACGTGCAGGCCCCCGCCCACCATAGTGGGCGGTCGGGCCAGCACTGCGCCTCGCCGTCTTGCCTGTTTCCGGGTCGGCGAAACTGGGGCAAGCTGACCCGATGGCGGGGGATGGCAAACAGTTCGGGCCGGGTGGGCCCATCGTGTCCGGCGGCGGCTGGCGACCCTGGTCCGGCGGCGGTCGCGATCTCAGTATCGGCGGCCCTGGTCCTGGCGCCCTCTCGCCGGCGCCCAGAGCCCGTCCGGCGCCAGGTACGACTGCCCCTGCCCAGCAGCCGAAAGCTGCTCCGCCGCCTCCGGCAAACCGGCAATCAGCGCCGGCCCGGACCAAGCGAAAGCTCGAGGACGTCGCCGCCGCCGAGCGACCCGTCACAACGACCGCGCTGACCAGTTTCGTCCTCCTCGCCATCATCGCCTATCACGGCCTGGGCCGCGCCAGCGCCTTCGCACCCTTCCTGTGGGACTTGGCCCGCGAACCGGTGTCCAGGCTCCCCTTCGGCGAGTTGTTGCTGGCTGGCAGCGGCGCCTGGGCGGCGGGTCCTTTCGTTCCGTGGATAATCACCCTGGTCCTGCGCTTCCAGGCCCTGAGGCTGGTCGGAAAATCCACCACCGGCGCGGTCGGCCTCGCCGGGCTGGCGCTGATCATCGATGTCGGCGCCTGGTTTATGATGGGCCTGCCGACCGACGGGCCGTTCGGCGCCCTGGCGCAACTCCTGCTGGTCGAGGCCGTGGTCCTCGCTGGCCTCCTCGCCGTCAATCGGTCCCTGCGCCGGCTGACTTGAGCGCCTTGCCGCGCCCCCGCGCCGCGCCTACCGTTGCCGCCGGCTCGACGGGGAGGTCGAGGGAGGGATCGCCATGAAGATACTGCGCTGGATTCTGGGCGGGGTTCTGGCCCTCTACGCCCTGCTGTCCGCCGTCACGGTGGTGGGCTTCGCCACCGCCTACAAGCTGGGCCTGATGGCCGCCGACAAGCCAGAGCTGAAGAAGATCGAGCCCTACATGGCCGGGGTCAGCTGGTTCGAGCTGGCGCTGGGGTCGCTGACGGTCATTCTCCTGGCGTTGGCCGCCTGGCGCCTGTTCACCGGCGGGCGGGCCCTGCTGGTCTTCCTGGCGGCGTTTGTCGTCGACCTCGCAACCTGGCTGATCATGAGTTCGAGCGAGGCCTACCAAGCCGCCTTCACCGCCGAAGAGCGTTCGGCCGACTATGTCGTCATCGGCGTCATGGCCCTGATCGGCCTGGCCATCTGGTGGACCGAGCGGCGGCGCGCGTGAACCCCGACGTCTCAATGCAGCTTCTGGCCTGGCTGGCGCGCGGCATCGGCGCCTTCTATGTCGTTGCCGGCCTGATCACCCTGAACGCCTGGCGCACAGGCGCCTTCGTCGACCGCGCCTATGCCCGCCTCACCAGCCAGCGCCAGACCGGCCCCGAGATCCTGCGCGGCTGGACGGTCCTGGCGGTCGGGGCGCTGACGTTCCTGTCCGGGGGACTGCTTCTGGCGCTCAACGCCGCCGCGCCGGTCGTCTTCCTCGCCTGCGCCGCCCTCCAGGGGGCATACTTCGCCTGGGCCGCCAAGGCCCTCCCCGCCAGGGACGATGAGTCCCGCCGGGGTCGCGGCGGCGCACAGAACGCGTTCGGCCTCTACGTCGGCTCGACCCTCTTCGTCCTCGGCTGCCAGTCGGCCGGCCTGCTGCGCTGACTTCAGCGAACATTGTCATTCAACATCGCTCGGGACTAGGCTCGGCTCCTCGGGGAGGGCGGGCCATGGCGCAGGATGACGACAGCATCGTCAGCAAGGACGAACCGGTGTTCCGATGGCCGGGGCAGGCAGCGGATCGCGGCCCGGTTCCGCGTCGGAGCGCCCGCGTTGATGACGACGAAACGCCGGCGCCGCCGGCCGTCGAGGCCGGTGAGCCGCCGGGACCGCATCCGGCGCTGGTGATCGCGCGCGCGCTGTGGCGCGGCGCAGCTAAGCTGCCAAGGCTGTTCGCCGGCCTGACGTCGCCCCTGCGCCGGCTGGCGCCCCTGCCCCGGTTGGCGGGACTGGCCATCATCATCGCGGGGCTGGTCCATCTCTGGCCGCCGCTGGCCGCGTCGGCCTTCAAGGTCGAGATGCTGGACCGGCTGGCCGGGCTGATGGCGCTGCTGCCGGGCGGGCGGGCGATCACCCTGGACATCGGCCCCGCCCTTGCCGGCGGACCGGCCTGGTGGTGGATTTGCGCCTTCTCCGCCCCGGTGCTGCATTTCGCCTCGGCGCGGTCCGCGGCGGCGGGCAAGTGGCGCGACGCCGCCTTCGTGCTGGCCTGCGGCCTCGCCGCCGCGATCTGGGCATGGTTCACCTTCGCCGGACAGGTGTTGCGGCCGCCGGTCCTGGCGGCCTCGGCCCGCGAAGCCCTGATCACCTTGGTCGCCATCGAGATTGTCGCGGTCCTCGCCATCTGGCTCTTCACTCGCGCCCCGCCACAGGCCGCCGGCGACGACAGCGACTGAAAACGCCCCGGACCCCTCGCATCCGGCGGCCGGATGGGCCATATGCACGGCCATCCGATCACCTGGGCCCGTGACCCGACCGATGTCGGGCCGCTCGCTCCGGCCACTTTGTTTGTCGCGCCAGTTCCGATGAACGGCTTCCCCGCCTCGGGACGCGCTCTGGAGGAAATCGTCGCCCATGTCGCAGTACGACGTCGTCATCATCGGGGGCGGCCCCGGCGGATACAACGCGGCCATCCGGGCCGGGCAGCTGGGCCTCAAGGTCGCCTGCGTCGAGGGGCGCGGGGTGCTGGGCGGCACCTGCCTGAACGTCGGCTGCATGCCCTCCAAGGCGCTGCTGCACGCCTCGGAGATGTTCGAGCTCGCGTCGAAGGACTTCGCCACCCTCGGCATCGACGCCTCGCCCAAGCTCAACCTCGGCCAGATGATGACACAGAAGGCCGACAGCGTCAGCGCCCTGACCAAGGGCATCGAGTTCCTCTTCAAGAAGAACAAGGCCGACTACATCAAGGGCTGGGGCCGCATCGCCGGGCCGGGCAAGGTCGCGGTCAAGGGTGAGGACGGGGCTGAGACCACGCTGGAGACCCGGCATATCGTCATCGCCACCGGTTCGGAACCCACGCCCCTGCCGGGCGTCGAGGTCGACCAGAAGCGCATCGTCGATTCCACCGGCGCCCTGTCGCTGCCCGAAGTTCCCAAGTCAATGATCGTCATCGGCGCCGGCATCATCGGCCTGGAGCTGGGCTCTGTCTGGCGCCGCCTGGGCGCCGAGGTGACCGTCGTCGAGTACCTGCCCCGAATCACGCCGGGCATGGACGAGGAAGCCGCAAAAACATTCCAGCGCGCCCTGACCAAGCAGGGCATGAAGTTCGAACTGGGCGCCAAGGTGACAGGGGCCAAGGTCGGCAAGAAGGACGTCGAGCTGACCATCGAGCCGGCCGCCGGCGGCGAGGCCCGCACCCTCAAGGCCGACTACGTGCTCGTCGCCATCGGCCGGCGCCCCTACACCGAGGGCCTGGGCCTCGAGACTGTCGGCGTCACCCCGGACAAGCGCGGCTTCATCGAGACCGACCACTTCCGCACCGGCGCCGAGGGCGTCTGGGCCATCGGCGACGTGATCCACGGGCCCATGCTCGCCCACAAGGCCGAGGAAGACGCCGTCGCCTGCATCGAGCTGATCGCCGGCAAGGCGGGCCATGTCGACTACGACCTGGTCCCCAGCGTCGTCTACACCTTCCCCGAGGTGGCCTGGGTCGGCAAGACCGAGGACCAGCTCAAGGCCGAGGGCGTCGCGTACAAGGCCGGCAAGTTCCCCTTCACCGCCAACAGCCGGGCCAAGATCAACCACGAGACCGAGGGCTTCGTGAAGGTGCTGGCCGACGCCAGGACCGACCGGATCCTGGGCGTTCACATGGTCGGTCCGCAGGTCGGCGAGATGATCGGCGAATACTGCGTGGCCATGGCCTTCGCCGCGGCCAGCGAGGACGTGGCCCGCATCTGCCACCCCCACCCGACCCGCTCAGAGGCCGGCCGCCAGGCCGCCATGGGCGTCGAAGGCTGGACGATGCAGGCCTGATCGCCCCCCCGATCACGCTATCTTCCCTGGAGCGCCTTCCCTGGCGCTTCGGGGCGTCCTAGCCTGTCGCCAGGGAGGACGTGATGACCGACAGCCAGACGACTTGGCGCGATCCAGAGATCGGGCAGGTGCGGGCGCTTTACGCCGCGCTGCAGCCGCCGGCCGGCAGTCCGCCCCAGGGCTGGGCCGAGCGGCGGGCGGGCATCGACGGCTTCGGCGAGATGGCCAGCCTGCCGGAGGGCTGCCTGAATGTGCCCGTCGACATCGACGGCATGGCCGCCGAGGGCCTCGTCCCGCAGGGCTATGACGAAAGCCGCCAGATCCTCTACCTGCACGGTGGCGGCTATTGCATCGGCAGCCCCCGCAGCCATCGCCCGACGGCCGCGCGGCTCGCCGCCGAGGCCGGCTGCCCCATCCTGGTCCCGGACTATCGCCTGGCGCCCGAGCACGCCTTTCCGGCTGCCGTCGAGGACGGCCTCAAGGCATGGCGGCACCTGCTGGACGCCGGCATCGACCCGGCGCGGATGGTCATCGCCGGCGACAGCGCGGGCGGCGGCCTGACCCTGGCTACCGCCCTGGCGGCGCGGGACGCGGGCCTGCCGCAGCCGGCCGGCCTGTTCTGCATCAGTCCCTGGGCCAACCTCGCCCAGCAGGGCGCCGCCTATGGCCGGCTGGCGGACCTCGACCCGATGATCAGCGTCGAGCGCCTCGACGAGTTCGCCGCCGCCTACCTGGCCGGCCAGGACCCGGCCCACCCGCACGCTTCGCCGGCCCTCGCCGACTTCACCGGCGTCGCGCCCATGCTGATCCATGTCGGCGGAGCCGAGGTGCTGCTGTCGGACAGCGTGGCGGTGGCCGAGGCTGCGGGCCTGGCTGGCGTCGATGTGCGCCTGGAGATCTGGCCCGAGATGATCCACGTCTGGCACGCCTGGTCCGGCCAGCTTTCGGCGGGGCGGCGCGCCCTGGCGTCGGCCGGGGCATGGATCCGCGAGAAGACCGGCGGCGCCTGACGGCTACTTGGCGGGGCGGCTCATCGGCCGGCCGGTCCGGACCTCGGTCTTGACCTTCTCGTGCAGCGCCGGCGGCAGCGGGATCATGCCCCGCTCCTGCAGGTAGCCGCCCCGGCCCGAGGCGGCGTCGGAGGTGAACTCGCGCACGAACCCGTTCAGGCCCGGCGTAAGCTTCAGCCGTGATTTTTTGACATAAATGTACATCGACCGAGACAGCGGGTACTCGCCGCTGGCGATGGTCTGCAGGCTTGGCTTGACCCCGTCGATCGAGGCGACCTTCACCTTGTCCATGTTCTCTTCGTAGAAGAAGTAGCCGAACACCCCGACCGACCCCGGCGTGCGGGTCAGGGTCTGGACGATGGCGTTGTCGTTCTCGCCCGCGTCGATCCAGCCGTCGTTGCGCAGCGGGTCGACCTTGGCCTTGAAGTCCTTCTCGTCGGCATCCTTCAGCGCCTTGATCGGGGCGATGCGCAGCGCGCCGGCCTCGATGCCCAGCTCCAGGAAGGCGTCGCGCGTGCCGCTGGTCGGCGGCGGGCCGTAGACCAGGATGCGCGTCGGCGGCAGGCCTGCGCCGATCTGGCTCCACAGCCGATAGGGATTGGTCTCGAACCGCCCCTGCCGCAGCACGTCCGAAGACAGCGCCAGATAGAGGTGCTCAAGCTTGAGGTTGAAGTCCGGCGCCCGCTTGTCCATCGCCACGACAATGCCGTCGTAGCCGATGACGATCTCCAGGATCTCGCCGACCCCGTTCTTCTGGCAGGCGTCGAACTCCGAGGCCTTCATCCTCCGAGAGGCGTTGGCGATGTCGGGATAGGCGTCGCCGGCGCCGCCGCAGAACAGCTTGATGCCGCCGCCCGTGCCCAGGCTCTCGACCTTGGGCGTGCGCCCGCCGGCCTTGCGCGCATAGTTCTCGGCCACCCGCGTCGCGTAGGGAAACACGGTCGAGGACCCTGCCGCCCAGACATAGTCCCGGGCCGCCTGGGCCGCGCCGGCGCTGGCCAGGGCGAGGGTCAGGGTCGCGGTGGCGATCCAGCGCTTCATGATGCGGCCTCGCAACGGGTTGGCTGTCCTGCGGCGCCGTTTACGGGCCCCGCATGACAGTTGTGCGACAACGGGCCCGCCCGCCTACAGCAGGCGCGTCCGGATGGCTTGGGACAGCAGGTCGATCATCGACACGGCGACCACGATGACCAGTACGATGCAGCCGGTCTGGCCAAAGGCGAAGCTGGACGTCGAGTCGATCAGCACCTGGCCGATGCCGCCCGCGCCGATCAGACCCAGCACCGTGGCGGCGCGGCTGTTGGATTCGAAGCGGTACAGCGCGTAGCTGGTCCACAGCGGCGCGACCTGCGGGATGACGCCCCAGACGATCTCCTGCAGCCGGCCCGCGCCGGTCGCGCGAACGCCCTCGACTGGCCCCTTGTCGATCGCCTCGACCGCCTCGGAGAACAGTTTGGCCAGCACCCCGCCGGTGTTGAACATCATCGCCATGACCCCGGCGAAGGGGCCAAGGCCCACCGCGGTAATGAAGATGATCGCGACGACGAGGTCGGGGATCGAGCGGATCAGGTCCAGGACACGGCGGATCGGCTGCTGGATCCACGCAGGCGCGATGTTGCGCGCGCCGAGCAGGCCCAGCGGCACGGCCACCACGATGGCCAGGGCCGTGCCCCACAACGCCATCTGCAGCGTCTGCAGCATCTTGCTGATGTACAGGCCCCAATCGGCCTGCAGGAAGGTGGCCGGGAAGTCGTCACGGGTCGGATTGAACGGCGCGAAGAAGGCCCCCGCGAAGTTCTGCATGTTCCCCGAATTGCTGACCAGCTGGGAGAACTTGCTGATCTCCGCCGGCCCGAAGCTGGCGATCAGCAGGATGGCCACGCCGCCCCAGATCAGGACGTCGAAGGCGCGCGCCGACAGGGGGCGCACCGGAGGGGCGGGGATCGCGTCGGCGCTCATGGCGGATCCTTGCTCTAGCGCGCCTGGCCAGGCGTCTTGGCCTGGAGCTGGGCGATTTCGGCGCGAATGCCGTTGAGCTTCTTCTGCGCCTCGGCGATGCGGCCGGCGTCGCCGCTTTCCTTGGCCAGACCCACTTCCTGCAGCGCTTCCATCTCGCGGACGGTCAGCAGATGGGTGTCATCGGCCGCGACGAAGCCGCCGATGTTCAGCTTCTCGACGTTGGCGCGCTGGCGCTTGGCTTCGGGGGTGTCGCCCTGGCCGTAGGTCAGGAAGAACTGGCGCACCTTCTCCTTCTTGGCCGGGTCGAGGTTCTTGCGCCACACCAGCGGATCCTCCGGCAGGTTCGGCGATTCCCAGATCACCCGCACCTTGTCCGCCTGGCCTTCCTGGCGGGCGCGGTTCAAGGCGATGGCGGTCGAGTTGTTGGTCGCCGCGTCCAGCCGACCGTTGGCCACCGCGAACAGGTTGGCCTGGTGGTTGGAGGTCAGCACCGTCTTGAAGCAGGTCTCCGGCTTCTTGCCGGCGGGGATGAAGACATAGGTCATCGGCACTAGGGTGCCCGAGGTCGACTTCATGTCGCCCATGCCGAAGTTCAGGGTGCGGTCGCACTTCAGCAGGTCGTCGATGGTGCGGATCGGGCTGTCGGCCGGCACGATGATCACCGACTTGTAGCCGTCGACGCCCGAAGGGTCGAAAGTCCGCGCGAAGACCTCGCCGCCCGAGCGACGGACGGCCTCCAGGCCCGACTGGTTGGAGAACCAGCCCAGATCGGTCTGCTCGAACCGCATCGCCTCGATCAAGGCGCTGTAGTTGGAGGAGAAGAAGGGCTTCACCTTCAGCCCCGTCTGCTTCTCCATGTCGGCCAGGATGGGCGCCCAATAGCTCTCCATGTTCTGGGCCGACTCGGTCGACAGGATCGAGAAGGTGATCTCGTCCTCGGCCTTGCCGCCGTCGCCACAGGCGCTGAGGGCGAGCAGGGCGACGGACGCCAGTCCGATCAGGGCGCGGCGGGCGATCATTGCGGGGCTCCTTCCCAGAAGACGTCTTCGAATTCCGGGCCGTAGATTTCGATGAGGCGGGTCTTGTCGAGGTTGGCCGGAGGGCCGTCATAGACCATCTGGCCGGCCTTCAGCGCCACGACGCGGTCGCAGTAGCGCAGCGCGTAGTCCACCTGGTGCAGGGTGACGATGACCGTCAGGCCATCGGTGCGGTTCAGGTCGCGGAGAATCTCCATGACCTTGCGGGCCGACACCGGATCGAGCGAGGCGACCGGCTCGTCGGCCAGGATGATCTTGGCCTTCTGCACCAGGGCGCGCGCGATCGCGCCGCGCTGCTGCTGCCCGCCCGACAGCGTGTTGGCGCGTTGGGCGGCGTATTCGGCGACGCCGACGCGGTGCAGGGCCTGCATCGCCGCCTGCTTGGTTTCGGCCGGCCAGCGCCCGAACAGGCCGCGCCAGAAGTCGATCCGCCCCAGCGAGCCCAGGGCCACGTTGCTGAACAGAGACAGCCGGCCCACCAGGTTGAACTGCTGGGCGATGAAGCCGATGCGGATGCGCGCCTCGCGCACCTTCTCGCCGACCTTGCCCTTGGCCTGGGTGGTGGTGCCGAAGGCGGTGATCGTGCCTTCCGGCCCGTCGATGGTCTGCAGCCCGTCGATCGAGCGCAGCAGCGTCGACTTGCCCGATCCGGACGGCCCGATCAGGGCGACCATCTCGCCCTTGCCGACATCCAGCGATACGCCATCGAGGGCGCGGCGCTTGCCGAAGGTCTTGGAGACCCCCTTAATCGAGAGGACAGCGTCTTGCGTCATGATCTGGCGTCGTTCCTAGCACATCCGGTCGGGCGGGCAGGTTGAAAAGGATATCGGCGTTCACGCGCTCGGCGCCCCTGCGCTGTCCGCCAGTCTCGTCATGTCCCCCGCGTGTGCCATGCTCACCTTCGCCCGCGCAAGCGCGTCTGTGGAGAAGTTTCGCGCGGCATCCGCCATGCCGGGCATTTTCAACCTTTCAAGAAGGCGCATCGCCTTCACGAGCCACTGTCCAATGGCCACGTCCGCGGCGCCGTATCGGACGATGGGGTGAAACACATCGTCGATCAGGTCGGCCGGGTCGAGCGGCGGCGCGAGAAGACGGGGCGGCGAATCCGCTGGAGGCAGCCCCTCCCCCAGCAGCGCGTCCCAGGCGGACAGCAGGGAGACGCCGGCCCGGATCACGCTGATGGCGGTTCCGGGATCATTGATCCCGGGCGAGAGCGCGCGCGCACCGATTTCTCCAAGCACGATCAGCCCGTGCCGTGGGTCCTGGTCGAAGCTGCGCCCGTCGCCCAGGGCGAATGCGCCGCGCAGCGCCCTGGCCTGCTCCTCGTCGATCCCGGCGTCGAAGACTCGCAGCAGCGCCTGACCCTCACCGACCAGGGCGCCGGGAAGGGCCATGATCTGCAATCGTGCGCCGGCGGCCTCGGCGACCCTGCAGAGCGCGGGAATGTCGATGTTCTGGACACGAGCCACCCGAGGGCTGTCGACATGGCCCATTGGCGGCGGCAGGTCCCCGGGCACGGGGCGGGTCATGGCCTGCCACTCCAGGCGGCGGTGGAAGGCCTTCGTCGTCTCCTGCTCGATCCGCTCGATCACGAAATCGACCCGGGCAAGCCGGGCGAGGCGGTCAATGATCAGCAGGATGTTGATTGCTACAAGCCCGACCACCGCCAGGGTGATGATGTAGACGATCGTCCTCCCATCCTTGCCGTAGTAGCTTGAGCTGAGCGCCGTCAGGGCGACAATGGCGTAGAGGAACCCGCCGACGAAGGTCGAGAGGGCGCCCTGCAGGCGCCTGTCCGTTGTGACCAGACCAGCGGCCCGGGGCGTGATCGAACTCGCCACCGCCGTATAGGCGGTGACCATCGCGCCGGCGCCGAAGATCGACACCGCAAGCAGACTGTTGGCCAGGATCGTCAGGAGGCCTTCGACGTTCGGCCCGCCCAGGCGTTCGGAGATCTCTGGTGGCACGAAGCGGCCGAACAGCGCCGCCAGAAGGGCGGCCACTACCCCGGTCAGGCCGTAGAGCCCAACCCTGAACCACAGGCGTCGGGCCAGCTTGCGCCAAATGAAAATCCATTGATGCATGGCGCGCCGGACACTCCTGGGCGAGGGGTACAAAAACTACTTTACAGGGGGGTCCATATACCCCATATCGCGCGGCTCCGGCGGACCCCGTTGTCCAATGCGCTGCTAACGCCGGCCTGGGTTTAACTGCTAACAGGGGGTTACGTGAATTGCACACGTACCATACGCCCCTGGACCTGGTCCGCGAGCGGTCTCCGGAACATCCTGTCGCACTCGTGCGACGCGATGCCGTAGCTGCAGCAGCGCGCTGGTTCCAGTCGAAGTTCAAGGGTGACGTCCTCTACGCGGTGAAGGCCAATCCTTCCCCGTGGGTGATCGAGACCCTCGTCCAGAATGGTGTGACCCGGTTCGACGTAGCGTCGATCCCGGAGATCAAGCTCGTGGCCGAATACGCCCCGGGTTCGCAGATGGCCTTCATGCATCCCGTGAAGAGCCGCCGGGCGATCTCGGAAGCCTATTTCGACTACGGCGTTCGCACCTTCGCGCTCGATACGCATGAAGAACTGGCCAAGATTCTCGACGCCACCGGCGGCGCGCGGGACCTGAACCTCATCGTCCGCATGGCGGTCGACGCCGAGGGCGCCAACTTCAGCCTGTCCGGCAAGTTCGGCGTCAGCAGCTTCGAGGCCCCCTCGCTCCTGCTGGCCGCGCGCCAGGCGACGGGCGCCCTCATGGGCGTGTCGTTCCACGTCGGCAGCCAGTGCATGCGCCCCACCGCCTACCAGGCGGCGATGGCCCAGGTCGGCCGTTCGCTGATCCGCGCCGGCGTCTTCGCCGACGTGGTCGATGTCGGCGGCGGCTTCCCGTCGATCTATCCGGGCATGATCCCGCCGGACATGGACGACTACTTCGCGGCCATCGAGCGCGGCTTCAACGAGATGCCGGTGTCCGAGACGACCGAGCTGTGGTGCGAGCCCGGCCGGGCGCTGGTCGCCGAGTCGACCTCGCTGCTGACCCGGGTCGAGCTGCGCAAGGGCGAGGCGCTGTATCTGAACGACGGGTCCTACGGCTCGCTGTTCGACGCCGCGCACGTCAAGTGGCCCTTCCCGGTCAAGCTGTACCGGGGCGAGGGCGCCGAGGCGCGCGAGGTCGAGGGCGACCTGAAGCCGTTCCGCTTCTACGGCCCGACCTGCGATTCCATGGACCACATGCCGGGGCCCTTCTACTTGCCCACGGACATCCAGGAAGGCGACTTCATCGAGATCGGCATGCTGGGCGCCTATGGCGTCGCCATGACCACCCGGTTCAACGGCTTTGGCGAGACCGAGATGGTCGAGGTGTCGGACGCCCCGATGGCCTCGATGTTCGGCCTGGCGCGCCGCTCGATCCCGGCGCCGAAGCCGCAGAGCAATGTCGTTCGGCTGTCACGGCCCAAGGGCAGGAAACGGCGCAGAAAGTAAATTTCTCCGCTCACCCCGGCGAACGCCGGGGTCCAGAATCATCTCCGCTGTTTGCGGGTTTCTTCTGGATCCCGGCCTTGGCTCGGGATGAGCGGAAAGTTCTTGGGACCGGTCGTCGCTCCGTCCGACCGGTCTTTCAGCTATGGTGACGGGCGCTCTAACTCCAAGGGAAACCTGAAAGCGATGAACGCTCCCGTCCCCCCGACCAACATGAAGGCCCAGCTGCTGGGCACGACCGTCGAGCACGTCGACATCACCAGCTTCGATGCCCGTCCGATCATCGATTCGATGCGCAAGATGAGCTTCTCGAGCCGCGACACGGCCCGCGCCGCCGACATCTTCAACATGGCCATCGAGGACAAGGACTGCTCCCCGTGGCTGATCCTCGCCGGCTCGACCTCGGCCGGCGGCTGCATGCACGTCTACCGCGACATGGTGAAGTTCGGGATGATCGACGCAGTGGTCGCGACCGGCGCCTCGATCGTCGACATGGATTTCTTCGAAGCCCTTGGCTTCAAGCACTACCAGGCCGCCGGCCCGGTCGACGACAACGTGCTGCGCGACAACTACATCGATCGCATCTACGACACCTACATCGACGAGGAAGAGCTCCAGGCCTGCGACCACACCATCCTGGAGATCGCCAACCGCCTGGAGCCGCGCGGCTATTCCAGCCGTGAGTTTATCTGGGAGATGGGCAAGTGGCTGAGCGAGGGCAACGCCAAGAAGCCCGGCAGCCTGATCCAGACCGCCTATGAAGAAGGCGTGCCGATCTTCTGCCCGGCCTTCGTCGACAGCTCCGCCGGCTTCGGCCTCGTCAAGCACCAGAAGGAGCGCGCCGCCGCCGGTAAGCCCTACCTGATGCTCGACGCCATCGCCGACTTCCGCGAACTGACCGACATCAAGATCGCGGCGGGCACCACCGGCCTGTTCATGGTCGGCGGCGGCGTGCCGAAGAACTTCGCCCAGGACACCGTCGTCTGCGCCGAAATCCTCGGCGTCGAGGCCGACATGCACAAGTATGCGGTCCAGATCACCGTCGCCGACGTGCGTGACGGCGCCTGCTCCTCCTCGACCCTCAAGGAAGCTGCCAGCTGGGGCAAGGTCTCGACCACCTACGAGCAAATGGTCTTTGCCGAGGCCACCACGGTGGTGCCGCTGATCGGCTCCGACGCCTATCACCGCGGCGCTTGGAAGGGCCGCGAGAAGCGGCGCTGGCAGAAGCTGTTCGCCTGATCCGCAAGCGCCAGGGGCCGCCGTCTTCGGCGGCCCTTTTGGTGTCGGGTGTCCGACACGGGCGGCGCCGGGCGGTCCCGCCATGGTCGCCGCGAGGCCCCATTCATCCGTCATAAGAAATCACGGACCGGCCGCGCATCCGCGTTGCCTGTCGGCGCCGACCGCGCCAAATTCCGTTCGCTTCACCCGGTCCCGCCGGGAGGCCGCCAGGAGTTGTTGATGAAGCGCCACGCCTTCGCCCTCGTCGCCGTCCTGGCCTTGGCCGGCGCCTGTGGTCGCACCTCCGAAGAGACCTCGCGCGAAGCCGGCGCCCCGGCCGCAGAGGCGCCCCGACGCTCGTCCGATGCGCGTGCGCCTGGCGCAGAGCCAGCGCCGGCCGAACAGCCCGCGCTCGCGCCCGGCCAATCGATCACCACCGAGGGCGCCGTCCACTCGGTGGGTACGGGCGGCGGCAAGCTCGACACCCCGGCCTATGCGCCGCTGTTCCCGGGCGCCCGCGTATCCGAGAGCGTGATCGGCGAAAGCGGCGTGGGACGGGGCGGAACGGTCACCTACTCGGTCGCCGCCTCGCCCAGGGAGGTGATCGACTTCTACGTCGAGAAGGCCAAGGCCGCCGGCAAGCCGATCACGATGAACACCCAGATCGACACATCAGTCTACATGCTGACCGCGGGCGACAACGGCGAGGGCCAGGGCGCCATGCAGGTGATCGCCAGCGGCGCCGGCAAGAATTCGGACGTTCAGTTGATGTGGCGCGAGGACTGAGGCTCGCCTCGCCTCAGACGGCGAACACGCCAGCGTTCCAGATCAGCCAGGCGGTGTAGGCCAGCCACCCCAAAACGAGCAGCAGGCCCTCAGTCCGGCCGATCCTCGATCCACGAATCGCGAAGACGATCATCGTCAAGGTCGCCGCCGCCAGGACCCAGATGTCGATCTGCAGGATGTCTGGCGGCACGGGGATCGGCGCGACCAGCGCCGTGATCCCCAGGATGCCGAGCAGGTTGTAGAGATTCGAGCCGATGACGTTGCCCAGCGCCACGTCCCCCTGCCTGCGCAGGGCGGCGATGATGCTCGTCACTAGCTCGGGCGCCGAGGTGCCGACCGCCACGATGGTCAGGCCGACCACCGTATCGGAGATCCCAAGGTTCCTCGCCAGCGATACCGAGCCGTCGACCAGGAAACGGGCGCCGACGATGGTGATGCCGATCCCCACAACAGCCAGCAGAAGGGAAAGCCAGGGCGAACCACCCAGTCCCGACTTCGCCGTCCCTTCGTCCTCGATCCGCTCGCCTTCGGGATCGGGCCGCCGCCGCTCCAGCAGCCAGACCACGAGAATGTAGACGACCAGGATACCGACGGCCGCCAGGCCCAGCTCGCGCGTCAAAGCGCCCTGCAGCAGCGCCCAGATGGCCGCGCCGGTGACCACCGCGAGGACCGGCCCGTCGCGCAGGAAGGCCCGCCGATCGACGAGGATGGGCGCAAGCAGCGCCGCCAGCCCCAGAATCAGCAGGACGTTGGAGATGTTGGATCCAACGACATTGCCAACCGCGATGCCCGGTGATCCGGCGAACGCCGCCTGCAGGCTGGTGACCAGTTCGGGCGTGGAGGTGCCGAAGCCGACCAGGGTCAGCCCGATGAGCAGCGGACTGACGCCCAGCTTGCGGGCGGCGCTGGAGGCGCCTCGCACCAGCAGCTCGCCCCCCACCGCAAGCAGCAGGAGCCCGAGGCCGATGGAGACCCAGAGGCCCGGCGGCCAGAAATCCATCATCGCGCATCCCCCATGACCAGGGGACATTGACCGCTCGCGGCGGCCTTGGACAGGGGGTTGATCAGGGCGCGAAGGCGCGCAGGAAGGCGTCGACGTGGAAGTCGATGTAGCGATGGTGCTCGCGCCCGTCGGCCATCGGCAGGGCAAAGCCGCCCCGCACCAGTCCAAGCTGCAGGAACGGCGCGAAGAACAGGCGCGCCATCATTCCCGCGTCCTCGCCGGCCCGCAGCTCGCCCCGGTCCATCGCCCGCTGCAGGGCGCCGCTCAGCGCCTGCAGGCCTGGCCCCAGCACCCGGTCGCGGAAGGCCCCCGCGATCTGAGGCCGCCGTTCCGCCTCGTCGATCGCCAGGATCAGATACCCCCGCGCAAGACCCCCGCTCTGGATTTCCGTCCACCGCGCCGCCAGGGCGCGAAGCATTTCGCTGACCGGACCTTCAGAGTTTTCGACGAACCGGGCCACGACCGCCGAAGGCTCGATCATGTCGAGCTCCATCAAGGCCATGATCAGATGATCCTTGCTGGGAAAATAGCGATAGACCGCCGGCTTGGTGACGCCGACGGCCGCGGCCACCTCGTCCATGCGCGCGGCCTCGAAACCCTTCTTCGACACCAGCGCCCGCGCGGCGTCGAGAATTTCACGACGACGCCGGTCGGCGCGCGGCGTCGTTTCCTGAGCCACTCCGTCAGCCACTGCGATACCCAGCCTCCCACGCCGTCGAACGCGGCTTGATGCACCCTAGCGCCAAACCGTCCGTGAAGGGAGTCTCGCCACCTGGTGAAAACGGCTTCCCGCCCCGCCGGGTGGCCTGCTAGCCTTGAGTCCAGAATGAGTCAGATCGTCGCCCTGCGCCCCGGCAAGCGTGAACAGACAAAGGCCGCCAATCGCCTGGCGATCCTGGACGCGGCGCGCGCCGTCTTCGCCGAGATGGGCTACGAGACCGCGACGGTGCGCGACATAATCCGCCGGACCGGTCTGTCCGTCGGCGCCTTCTACAACTACTTCCGCTCGCGCGAGGAAGTGTTCGAGGCCCTCGCCGACGACGGCGCCCGCCGGTTCCGGCCGATCCTGCGTGAATGCTGGGAGCGCGCGGACACCTTCGAGGGCTATCTGCGGGCTGCCATCCAGGCCTACTACGACTTCCTCGCCGACGAGCATGTCAGTTGGCAGGCCATGCGGCCCGCCGGCGAGCGGCATCCGCACATCACCGTGCATACGCCCGAGATGGACCGCGTCTTCTCCGAGGTTCGCGACGCTTTCGCCCAGGCCATGGAGGCCGGGGGCGCGCCACGGGTCGACGCCGACTTCCTGGCGGCCGCCTGCATCGCCATCGCCCGCGAGGTCGGCGATCGCATGCTCGAGCGCCGGCCGATCGACACCGGTGCGGCGGCGGACTTCGCCGTACGCCTGATCCTGGGCGGCGTGCCCGCTCTTCCCCGACTGCCTGACTGAGGATTCCGCCATGGCCGACCAGGGCGTCCGGAAGTTCATCCTCAAGACCCTGCTGTCGTTGCCGCCGCCGATTCTCCGGCTGATGTCGGGTGGCGCCGCCGTCTACCAGGGCGGCCGCACGCTCGATCCCCACTTCCAGTTTCTCGCCGCCGGGGCGCGCAGCATGCCGCCGATGTCGTCGCTCAGCCCCGCTGACGCCCGCGCCGCAAGCGCGGGCGGTCTGGCGATGATGGCGGGCAAGCCCGAACCCGGAGTGCGGATCGAGACCCTGACCGTGCCGGGCGCGGATGGCGAGCGGCCGGCGCGGGCCTATCGTCCCGAGAACCAGGACAGCGCGGCGCCGCTGCTGGTCTTCGCCCACTTTGGCGGCGGGGTCATCGGCGACCTCGACACCAGCCACGCCTTCTGCGCCATCCTCGCCAGGCTCGCGCGCTGCGCCGTGCTGTCGGTCGACTACCGGCTTGCGCCCGAGCACCGCTATCCCGCCGGCCTGGACGATACGCTCGCCGCCTTCCGCTGGGCGCGTGACAACGCCGCCCGCTTCGGTGCGCCGGTCGGGGCTGCTGCCATCGGCGGCGATTCCATGGGCGGCAACTTCGCCGCGATCATCGCCCAGGACCTGAAGGCGGCCGGTGAAGCGCAGCCGGCCTTCCAACTCCTGATCTATCCCGCCGTGGACGTGGCCTCCGAAACACCTTCGATGACCACCTACGCCGACGCCTATCCCCTGTCGCGCGACACCATGTCCTGGTTCATGGGCCACTACATGGGCCCCAGCGACGACCCGGTCGCCCCGCGCCTGTCGCCGATCCGCGCCGCGGATCTCGCCGGCCTCGCGCCCGCCATTGTCGTCACCGCCGGGTTCGACCCGTTGGTCGATCAGGGCGAAGCCTACGCCCGCCGGCTCAAGGCCGCGGGCGTGCCCACCGTCTATCGCTGCTACGACGCTCTCGCCCACGGCTTCACCGCCTTCACCGGCGCCGTGCCGGCCGCCGACGTGGCCTGTCGCGAAATCGCCGGTCTCGTGCGCAAGGCGATCGAGGGCCGGCTGCACTGACACAGAGCAGGATGGCCTCGGTCGGAGCCGACAAACCGGGTGGACTTCCCCGACGTCGCCGTCCGATCCTCGCCCCATGCGCGCCCTGATCGTCGACAGCCTCGCGCCGGACTACGCCGGCGTTTCCCTCCGCGATGTTCCCGTGCCGACGCCCGGCCCGGGGGAGGTGCTCGTGCGGGTGAGGGCGGCCGGGGTCAATTTCCCCGATCTCCTGATGACGCGCGGCGAATACCAGATGAAGCCGCCACTGCCCTTCGGCCTCGGCATGGAACTGTCCGGCGATGTCGAGGCGGTCGGAGCAGATGTCGAGGGCCTGGCGGTCGGCGACGCCGTCGTCGGCGGGGCCAAGCTCGGCGGCTTCGCCGAATACGCCCTGCTGCCTGCCGCCGCCCTGCGCCGCAAGCCGGCTTCGCTCAGCTACGCCCAGGCGGCAGGTTACGGCGCCGCCTACCTGACCGCCTACGTCGCCTTTGTCCGCCGCGCCAACCTCCAGCCGGGAGAATGGGTGCTGGTCCACGGGGCCGCCGGCGGCGTCGGCCTGGCGGCGGTCGATCTCGCCCGCTCGATCGGCGCCCGGGTGATCGCCACCTCGGCCTCGGACGAGAAGCTGGCGGTGCTGGAGCAGGAGTATGCGCCCGACGCCGTGCTCAATGTGACCCGGGGCTTCCGGGAGCAGGTGAAGGCGATCACCGGGGGGCGCGGCGCCGATGTCATCTACGACCCGGTTGGCGGCGACGTGTTCGACGAGAGCGTGCGCTGCATCGCCTTCGACGGCCGGCTGCTCGTCATCGGCTTCACCTCCGGCCGCATTCCGGAGGTCTCGGTCAACATGCCCCTGATCAAGGGCTTCTCGGTGGTCGGCGTCCGGGCCGGCGAGTACGGCCGCCAGTTTCCCGAGCGCGGCCGAGAGAACCAGCAGGCCATCTGGGCCCTCGCCGAGGCCGGAAAGGTCACCCCGCGTGTTCACGCCGAGGTTCCCTTGGCGAACTGGCGCGAAGCCTTGGACCTGCTGGCGGGCCGCCAGGTGATCGGCAAGGCCGTCATCCGGCCCGACCTTTGAGCACCGAACGCTCCACAGTCGTCGCCCGCTCGCCGCTCGACTTCATGGACGAACTGCTGGTCGACTGTCCCCGATGCACGGGGGCGGCGATCATCCGCACAGCGCCGCCCGCCCGGCCGGACAATCGCAACTACGATGTCGAGAGCCGGGCCCGGCGCATGGTCTGCACCGCCTGCGGCGCGGTGCGCGAACAGCCCGACACCCCGCTCGGACAGATACTGACGCCCTTCATGGGACTCACTCCGCGGCTGAGGGTCGAGACCCGCCACGGGACGCTCGTCGCCTTCAACGCCGGCCACCTCGCCTATATCGAGACCTGGCTGGCGGGCCGCCTACGGACCGAACTGGAGGACCCGCGCGGCTGGGTGCGCAACCGATCGGTGATCGCCCGCCTGCCGGCCTGGGCCAAGGCGGCCCGGAACCGCGATGAGATGCTGGCGGCCATCGCCCGCACCAGGCAGTCGAGGGCGCCGTCCTGAGCGCCGACAGCGGTTGACTCCTCTGCCCTTCTCCCGTATTTCCGCCCGCTCATCGCGGCAGGCGGACCTGTCGCGCTTCTGACCTGATACTCGGAGTATACCCGTGAAGCGGACCTTTCAGCCCTCGCGTCTCGTGCGCAAGCGCCGTCACGGCTACCGCGCGCGCATGGCCACCAAGAACGGCCAGAAGGTGATCGCTCGCCGCCGCGCCAAGGGCCGCAAGCGCCTGACGGCCTAAGGGCCTATCCGTTCGAACGGGGGACAGGCCCCTGTCCGGACACGCCTCGACCAGCCTTCCGAGATTGAAGACGCGGCCCCAGTTCCTGGCGGCCGCGAAAGGCGCTTATCGCGCCCAGGGCGCCGTCGTCGTCCAGAAGCGTCCGCGAAACGACGGAAATCCAGCCATCCAGGTCGGTTTCACCGCCACCCGCAAGGTCGGCGGCGCCGTCGTTCGCAACCGCGCCAAGCGCCGCCTGCGCGAGGCCGCGCGCCTGCTGCTGCCGCTGCACGGCGAGCCCGGCTGCGACTATGTTCTGGTGGCCCGCGACGGTACGGCGCGGCGCGACTGGAGCCGTCTCCTTGACGATGTGAAAACCGCGCTGATAAGGCTCGCCGCCGACCCTTCGCCCGCCCGCCAGACCGGCGCGCGCCCGCCGCCCGCCGACAACGGCTCCCCAGACGTCATCTGAACCGGTCCATGCAAAACGACTCCCGCAACACCATCCTGTTCATTGTCATCGCGATGGTGATCCTGATCGGCTACCAGTTCTTCGTCCTGGAGCCGAACGCCAAGAAGCGGCAGGCCGAGCTCAAGGCCAAGCAGGCCGAGGTCTCCCAGACGGTCGAGCCGGGCAAGGCGCCGACGGCCGCCCCGGCTCGCCCCGCCAGCCTGTCGCGCGACGCGGCCAAGGCGGCGACGCCCCGGGTGCCGATCGAGACCACCGCCAACACCGACGGCAAGCCGACCAAGGTGCTCTCCGGCTCGATCAACCTGCGCGGCGGCCGGATCGACGACCTTTACCTCAACCGCTATGGCGTCACGGTCGACAGGAACTCCGCCCGCGTCGACCTGCTGCGGCCGGAAGGCACGGCCAACGCCTGGTTCGCCGAGTTCGGCTGGGTAGCCGACAATGTGCCCGGCCTGCCCAATCACGAGACCGTCTGGACCGCCGCCCCCGGCCAGCGCCTGACCCAGTCCACGCCCGTGGTCCTGACCTACACCTCGCCGCAGGGCCTGCTGTTCACCCGCACCATCGCGGTGGACGACCACTACATGTTCACCATCACCGACAAGGTGACCAACACCGGCGGCGGCGCGGTCAGTCTGTCGCCGTTCGCCGCTGTGCGCCGCCAGGGCCTGCCGCCTGAAGCGGGCAAGGGCCAGAACGTCCACGAGGGCGCCGTCGGCATCCTCGGCAAGGAAGGCGAGACCGAGAAGAAGCAGCTGCGCCTGCTGAAGTACAATCCCTGGAAAAAGAAGGACGAGCCCCAGCGCTTCGCCTCGACCGGCGGCTGGCTCGGCATCACCGACAAGTACTGGCTGGCCGCCCTGATCCCGGACCAGTCCGAGCTGATCCAGGCCGAGTACCGCGCCCGCTCCAGCCGCGGCATCGACATCTACGAGACCAGCTACGTCGGTCCCGCCCATCAGATCGCGCCCGGCGCCTCGGTCACCGAGACCACCCGCCTGTTCGCCGGCGCCAAGCGCGTCGAACAGCTGCGCGCCTATCAGAAGGAGCTGGGCATCCCCCGCTTCGAGAACGCCGTGGACTGGGGCGTGCTGTGGTTCCTGACCCAGCCGATCTTCTACGCCCTCGAGTTCTTCTTCGGCTTCGTGAAGAACTTCGGCGTGGCCATCCTGCTGGTGACCCTCTGCGTGCGGGTGCTGCTGTTCCCGTTGGCCAACAAGTCCTACGAGTCCATGTCCCGCATGAAGAAGCTCACCGAGCCCATGCAGGCCATCAAGGAGAAGTACAAAGACGACCCGGCCAAGATGCAGCAGGAGACCATGGCGCTCTATCAGCGCGAGAAGGTCAACCCGCTGGCCGGCTGCATGCCGCTGCTGCTGCAGATCCCGGTCTTCCTGGCCTTCTTCAAGGTGCTGTCGGTGACCATCGAGATGCGCCACGCGCCGTTCTTCGGCTTCATCAAGGACCTCTCGGCCCGCGATCCGACCAACATGTGGAACCTGTTCGGCCTGCTGCCCTATGATCCGGGCTCGGTCCCGGTGATCGGCTTCCTGCTGGCCGGCGCCCTGGGCCTCGGCGTCATGGCCATCCTCTACGGCTTCACCATGTGGCTGACGACGGCGATGAACCCGCCGGCGCCCGACCCGATGCAGCAACGCATCTTCCAGCTGATGCCGATCCTGTTCACCTTCATCATGGCCCCGTTCGCCGTCGGCCTGATCCTCTACTGGACGTTCTCGAACATCCTTTCGATCTTCCAGCAGTACATCATCATGCACCGGCTCAAGGTCGATAACCCGATCGACGACTTCCTGGCCCGCATCGGCGGCGGCAAGGCGGTCGGGTGAGCGAGGACGCCGTCTTCACCGACGAGGAGCTGGAAGCCGCCCGCGTGCTGTTCGCGGGCGAGGCCAGCTTCATGATGGGTGCGGTGAAGATGGACGGGCTACCGGCGCCGGACCTGCCCGAGGTCTGCTTCGCCGGCCGCTCGAACGTCGGCAAGTCCAGCCTCATCAACGCCCTGGTCGGCCACAAGAAGCTGGCCCGCGCCTCGAACGAGCCCGGCCGCACCCGCGAGATCAACTTCTTCCCGCTGGCCGGCAAGCTGCGGCTCGTCGATCTCCCGGGCTACGGCTTCGCCCGCGTCTCGCGCAGCACCGCCAACAAGTTCCAGGACCTCGGCCGCGCCTATCTTCGTGGCCGGCCGAACCTCAAGCGGGTCTATCTGCTGATCGACGCCCGCCACGGCCTCAAGGATGTCGACAAGGAGGCGCTCGACGCCCTCGATCTGTCGGCTGTCAGCTATCAGATCGTCCTGACCAAGGCCGACAAGATCAAGCCCGCCGAGGCAGACGCCCTGGTCAAAAAGACCCAGGGCCAGATCGCCAAGCGCCCGGCCGCCTTCCCGCGCGTCCTGGCCACGTCCGCCGAGAAGGGAACCGGCCTTCCGGACCTGCGCGCCGAGATCAAGGCCGTCTGCGCGGTCTGACCGCTCAATCCGCCTTCACATAGGCCCGCGCCAGCCGGACCAGCTCGTCCTCGAACGCCGGATCGAGCAGGAAGTCCCGCCCCTCGAGCACCGCCGATCGCATCACCCCCAGCAGGGCCCGCGACAGCACATACTGCCTTAGCGGCGACAGCGGCGCGGCCCCCGCGCCCATCGGCGTCTCGACGACGAAGCCTTCCGCTCCCCGCGCTTCCGCCGGCTGGGCGAACCACGCCCGCATGGCGATGCGCCGCGCCCGGGTCCGCTCGCCGAAGGCCCTCAGGAAGGCGCGGATCATCGCCCGGTCCAGCGCCAGCCCCTCGGGGCGCTGCGCCATCAGCGCCCGCATCTGCGCCTGGTGCGCCGCCACCTCCCGGTCGGCCAGCGCCAGCAGGATCGCCTGCTTGTCCGGGAAGTAGCGGTACAGCGCCCCGATGCTGACGCCGGCCCGCTCGGCGATGGCGTTAGTGTTGAACCCGGCCTCGCCCTCGTCCTCCAGAAGGCGAGCCGCCGCCTCCAGGATGAAATCGACCTTGGCCTTGCCGCGTTGCTGGGTGGGCGATCGGCGCATGGGAAACGCGGGCTCCGGAACGCGAGTAGCGATACGCGAGCATTGCTCGTATTTTTCAGCGGGTCAAAGGGAGAGCGGCATGACCTGGGCGACCGACCGGCTGGAGGCCCTGAAGGCGGGCGAGGCGACGCTGCCGCCGGTCGTCGAGCAGTTGATGATGGGCGGGCTGGACGACTGGGGACCGGGCTGGGCGCGAAAGACCTGGACGCCGTCGCAACAGGTGGTCAACGGCGACGGCACGCTGTTCGGCGGCTACCTGGCCGCTCTCGCCGACCAGATCCTGGCCTTCGCCGCCATGTCCCTGGTCCCGGCCGATCAGGTGTTCCGCACCACCAACCTGTCGGTCAACTTCATCCGCGTCACCCCGCCCCGGCCCCTGCTGATCGAGGGCCGCGTCATCGCCCGCACGCGCCAGCTGATGACGGTCCGCGCCACCTTCGCCCGCGAGGACGGCGAGCTGATCGCCGAGGCCGGCGCCCAGCAGATCCTGTTGCCGGCCCCTGCCGGCCTTACGGCAGCCTGACGGCCTTGCCGTCCTTGATCACGGCCTTGACCCGCTCGAGCACCGTCACGTCCTTCAGCGGATCGCCCTCGACGGCGATCAGGTCGCCATAGGCGCCGACCTTCACCTCGCCCACGTCCTTGCCCATGCCCAGCGCATCGGCGGCGTTGATCGTCGCCGCCTGGATGGCCTGCAGGGGGCTGGCGCAATATCGCACCATGACCGCGAACTGCTTGGCGTTGTCGCCATGCGGATAGATGCCGGCGTCGGTCGAATAGATCTGCTTCACCCCGGCCTTGATCGACTTGCAGAAGTTCTGCCGCTGCACCTCGCCGATGGCGCGGTCCTTCTCCAGCTCGCTCTCGCGCACGCCGTTCTTGCGGCCTTCCGACTGGGTGTAGTCGGTGTTGTAGATGTCCATACCGAAGTATGTCCCGGCCTTCACGGCCATGCGGATGCCCTCGTCGTCGACCAGGCTGGCATGCTCGACCGTGTCGACGCCGCCCTCGATGGCGGCGCGGATGCCTTCCGGCCCGTGCGCATGGGCGGCGACCTTCATCTCGGCCATGTGCGCCTCGCTGGTGACGGCGCGGATTTCCTCGACCGTCATCTGCTGCACCCCGACCGCATCGTTGGAGAAGACCCCGCCGGTTGCGCAGATCTTGATTGCCTTGGCCCCGTACTTCTTCAGCTTGCGGACCATCTTGCGGGCCTCCTCGGGCCCGTCCGCCACCGCCGGCGAGGATGCGTCCACAGACGGCGGGAAGTAGGTGTAGTCACAATGGCCGCCGGTCGCGCCGATGGCGTAGGCCGCGGGCACGATGCGCGGACCGGGGATGAACCCTTCCTCGATGGCTTCCTTGACCGCCACGTCGTTGTAGCGATCCGATCCGACGTTGCGCACGGTGGTGAAACCGGCGTTCAGCGTCAGCTCCGCGTTCTTCACCGCCACCACGGTCCAGAAGCCGTCGGTGAACCGCAGGCCACCATAGCCGCCATAGACCGGCGAGGAGTCCAGATGGACATGGGTGTCGATCAGCCCGGGCAGCAGCGTCAGCCCCGGTAGGTCGATCCGTTCGGCGTCCGCCGGCGCCGTCACCTGGCCCTGCTGGCCGACGGCCGTGATGCGCCCGTTGGTGATCACCACCACCGGCTTTTCGATGTAGCGCCCGGTGCGCACGTCCAGCAGCCGCTCGGCGGTGACCGCCACCGTCTGCGCCAGGGCCCCGCCCGCCACCATCGCCGCGACCGCAATCCCGGCCGCCATCGCCCGCCAGTTCATCTGGAATCTCCCGCCAACCCGTACCGTGAAGGCTAGGGCGCCTTCCTGCGGGTGGGAACCGGCAATCTGGGCGCGCCCGCGCCTTCAGAGAGGTCTGGACGCGGAGCGTTCCGGCGCCCCAACCTGTCGCCATGATCAGGACCGAATTCATCAAGGGTCACGGCGGCGAGACGATCGCCGTCCATCGCGCGGGCCAGGGGCGTCCCGTGCTGATGCTGCACGGCTTCATCGCCAATACCGACCTCAACTGGGTCCAGCCGGGCATCCTGGCCGCCGTCGCCGACGCCGGCTTCGAGGCCATCGCACCGGACCTGCGCGGACACGGACAGTCTGCCGCCCCGACCGATCCGGCCGCCTGGCCGCCGGACGTCCTGGCCATGGACCAGGAGGCGCTGATCGCCGCCCTCGGGCTCACCGACTACGACCTCGTCGGCTATTCGCTCGGCGCCCGCACGGCGGTGCGGATGATGGTGCGCGGCGCCCGGCCCCGGCGGGCCGTTCTGGGCGGCATGGGCGACAGCGGCGTGATGCAGGCCGGCGCCCGGGCGGCGATGTTCGAGGACTCGATCCGCAACGGCGAGAACGCCGCCAACCCCCAGGCCGGCAAATACATACAGGCCCGCATCCGCGCCGGCGGCTTCAAGGCCGAGGCCCTGCTGGGCGTGCTGTCCAGCTTCGCCGCCACCGCGCTTGCCGATCTGGCCGCGCTCGACCTGCCGATCCTGGTGGTCAGCGGCCAGGACGACCAGGACAACGGCTCGGCCGAACACCTCGCCGCCGCCCTCCCCAACGGCAAGGCGATGCGGATCCCCGGCGACCACCTCAGCGCGGTCGCCGAACCCGCCCTGGCCCGCGCCATCATCGACTGGCTGGCCTGAGCGGGCCGCAATCAGGCGTCAGCGGAACGGCGGCTCGTCGAACGCGCGGAGCTTGCGGCTATGCAGGTTCGGCCCCTCCGCCCGCAGCAGGTCGACCGTCGCGATGCCGATCTGCAGATGCTGGCCGATGGCGCGCTCGTAGAAGGCGTTGGCCTGGCCGGGCAGCTTGATCTCGCCGTGCAACGGCTTGTCCGACACGCAGAGCAGCGTCCCGTAGGGCACGCGGAAGCGGTAGCCCTGGGCGGCGATGGTGGCGCTCTCCATGTCGATCCCGACAGCGCGGCTCTGGTTGAACCGCAGGGCGCTCGAGGTGTAGCGCAGCTCCCAGTTCCGGTCGTCGGTGGTCACCACCGTTCCGGTGCGCAGACGCCGCTTCAGGGTCACGCTGCCCTCGCCCGACACCAGCTTTGAGGCGTCGTAGAGCGCCCGCTGCACCTCGGCGATGCTGGGGATCGGAATGTCCGGCGGCAGCACCGCGTCCAGCACATGGTCGTCGCGCAGATAGGCGTGAGCCAGCACATAGTCGCCGATCTTCTGGCTGCCGCGCAGGCCGCCGCAGTGGCCGATCATCAGCCAGGCCTGCGGCCGCAGCACCGCCAGGTGGTCGGTGATGGTCTTGGCGTTCGAAGGGCCGACGCCGATGTTCACCAGGGTGATGCCCTGTCCGCCCGGCGCGATCAGGTGATAGGCCGGCATCTGGTGACGCCGCCAGTTCCCGCCGGCCACGGCCAGCTCCGGATCCGGCGTCTCGGCGGTCACATAGACCCCGCCGGAACAACTCAGCGCCTCGTAGCGCCCTTCGCGCAGCTGGGTGCAGCCCCAGCGGACGAACTCATCCACATAGCGATGGTAGTTGGTGAACAGGATGTACTGCTGCACATGCTCGGCCGGCGCGCCGGTGTAGTGCTTGAGCCGGGCCAGCGAGAAGTCGGTGCGCAGGCCGTCGAACAGGGCCAGCGGCCGCTCGTCGGCCAGCAGCGGGTCCCAGAACCCGTCCGCCACCTCGTCGCCAATGTGCGCCAGCTCCGTCGCCGGGAACCAGCGCGCCAGCTCCGCGGCCTGGACCTCGGCCATGTTGAAGTCGCCGCCGTCCAGCACATAGGGGAACGGGATTTCCTGCATCGACCGGCCGACCTCGACCTCGACGCCGAAGTCGCCGATCAGCAGGTCCAGCTGCTCGACCAGATAGTCGCGGAACATCGCCGGGCGGGTCACAGTGGTGGCGTAGCAGCCGGGGTCCGACAGCCGGGCGTAGGCGCGGGAAATCTCGGGATAGCCGCTCTCCCCGCTCCAGCTCAGGCGAAGCTCGGGATAGGCGAAGGCGCCGGACTGGCGCAGCGCGGGATCGGGGCGGATCCCCTCCTCCATGAAGGCCTTCAGGGCGGCCCGGAGGGCGGTGACGGAGGCGTCGTATTCTTTCTCAAGTCGCTCGACGATGGCGACCGCGTTGTTCTTGCTTTTCATGGCGCCTTATAGCGACGTCGCGCGACGCTGGCGAGACGGCGGAACAGCGTGCGCCCGAACACACCGATCCTTACACGCGCAGCCCTCGCCCCCCGGCAATCAGCCCTCGCCGCTCCGCTGCATTCCGGCACGAGGACGCTTGCATCCGGCCCTGCCGCAAACCACATCTGTCACATGAACAACTCGCTTCGCACCTTCATGCTCCTGGCCGCTCTCACGGCCCTGTTTGTCGGCGTCGGCTACATGATCGGCGGCGCGACCGGCATGCTGATCGCCCTGGCCTTCGCCGGGGTCATGAACCTCGTCAGCTACTGGAACTCCGACAAGATCGTGCTGTCGATGTACGGGGCCGAGGCGGTCGACGAGAACCACCCCGAGCCGCTGGTGCGAAACTACGTGCGCGACACCCTGGAGATGGCCGACCGGGCGGGGATGCCGCGCCCCAAGGTCTATGTCATGCGCAACGACCAGCCCAACGCCTTCGCCACCGGCCGCAATCCGGAGAACGCGGCCGTGGCCGCGACCACCGGCCTGCTGACCATGCTCGACCGGCGCGAGATTCGCGGCGTGATGGCCCATGAGCTGTCGCATGTAAAGAACCGCGACACCCTGACCATGACGGTCACCGCCACCATCGCCGGCGCCATCTCGGCCCTGGCCAACATCGGCCTGTTCTTCGGCGGCGACCGGGACCGGCCGATGGGCATGATCGGCATGGTGGCCATGGCCATCCTGGCGCCGATGGCCGCCGCCCTGGTCCAGATGGCCATCAGCCGCGGCCGCGAATACGAAGCCGACAAGGGCGGCGCCGAGATCAGCGGCGATCCCGAGGCGCTGGCCAGCGCCCTGCACAAGATCGAGGCCTATGCCAAGCGGGCCCATAACCCGACGGCCGAGCGCAATCCGGCCACGGCCCAGATGTTCATCATCAACCCGCTGTCCGGCCAGGGCGCCGACAACCTGTTCTCGACCCACCCCAATACCGCCAACCGGGTCGAGGCCCTGATGCAGCTGGCGCGGTCCGGCGGCGGCCCGCGCCCTCCGGCCCGGCCCATCGTCTCCGGCGGCCGCGCCGGAACGGCCGTGCCGACCACCCGCCGGTAGGTCGCAGCGCGACCGGGCGCGACGGCCGCTTGCACCCGACCCGTCGGAGGCGTATCTGACCCCTGTCACTGGGGAGTAGCCGACCGCGCGTTCAGCGGGGCTTCCGTCAACAGACTTGGGACCGTCCGCAAGGTCGGGCCCATGGCGGAAGCGGCCCATCGGGCTTGGCGAGACCTTTGGCGATCGCGTCTGGTCAAGCGGGGCCAGGGCGCGAGACGCCATAGGTCCATCGTCGCGGCCCCGCAGGGATAGTCATCTTGGAAGCTCTGCTCGTCTCCACCGGGCTCGTCGCCATCGCCGAGATCGGGGACAAGACCCAGCTCCTGGCCATGCTGCTCGCCGCAAGGTTCAGAAAGCCCCTGCCGATCATCTTCGGCATCCTCGTCGCCACCCTCGCCAACCACGCCCTTGCCGCCACGCTGGGCCACCTCGCCGGCGGCTTCTTCGAAGGCCCCTGGATGCGCTGGGTGCTGGGCGTCGCCTTCATCGGCTTCGCCGCCTGGGCCCTGATCCCGGACAAGTTCGAGGACGACGAGGCGCCGCCGAACCTCAAGGCCGGCTCGGTCTTCCTGACCACCACCATCGCCTTCTTCCTCGTCGAGATGGGCGACAAGACCCAGGTCGCCACCATCGCGCTGGGGGCCCGCTTCGACAGCATCCTGATGGTCACCGCCGGCACGACCTTGGGCATGATGATCGCCAACGTCCCCGCCGTCCTGCTCGGCGAGGTCGCTGGCAAGAAGCTGCCCCTGAACTGGATCCGCATCGCCGCCGCCATCGGCTTCGCCAGCGTCGGCCTCTGGATCCTCCTCTTCGGCTAGCGCCGCTGCGTCCTTCGACATGCGCTACGCGCTGCTCAGGATGACGGGCTTGGGTGGGCGCCTACCCTCCACGTCATGCTGAGCAGCGGCCGACGGCCGCGTGTCGAAGCACGCCCCCCGATCGAGAGGCGCCCCATAGCAAAAGGCCCCGGAGTTTCCTCCGGGGCCTTCGCCTAGTTTAGTCGGATCAGGATCAGAAGCTGATCGAGATCGTCGAACGGCGGTTCAGGGGTTCCTTGACGCCGTCGCCGGTGGCGACCGCGGGTTCGGCTTCACCCTTCCAGTCGACCGACAGGGTCGAGCTGTTCACGCCCAGGCCGACCAGGGCGTCAGCGACGGCCTTGGCGCGGCGCTGCGACAGGCCGACGTTGTAGCGGGCCGAACCGGAGGTGTCGGCGTGACCGACGACCACGATGCGGCTGGCGCCACCGGCGGCCGCGTATTGGGCGGCTTCCGAAACGACCTGCTGGGCTTCCGGCGTCAGGATCGACTGATCGAACGGGAAGTAGACGATGAAGTCGCGCGCTTCATACACCGGCGCCGGCGGAGGCGGCGGGGGCGGAGGCGGCGGGGGCGGCGGGGGCGGCGGGGGCTCTTCCACCGGCGGCGGGGGCGGCGGCGGCGGCGCAGCGAAGCTGTACCGGATGCCGGCGGTCACCGACTGGTCGTTGAAGGAGCCTTCCATCGGGCCGGCGGCGCCGATGTTGTTGATCGAGAAGTCGCCAGTCTGGAAGTAGCGGTAGGTGACGTCGAAGCTCACCCGGTCGCTCGCCTTGGCGCTGAAGCCGGCCAGAACCTGCCAGGCCCAGGTCGCGTCGCTGTCGTCGACGACGAAGAAGGGCGGGTTGGAGGTGTCGTACTGCATCGCCGCCACGCCGGCGCCGACGCCGACGAACGGGCTCAGGTCGCCGTCCGGAATGAAGTCGACGATGACGTTGCCCATCAGCGACCAGACTTCCAGGTTCCCGCCGGCCGGGAACAGGCCGCCGTCCGGCACTTCGCCGGGACGGTAGGCGCCTTCGAGTTCCAGGCGCCAGTTGGGGGAGAGGCGGTAGCCCAGGCGAGCCACACCCATCCAGGTGTCGTCAGCGTCGACCGGGACTTCACCCAGCACGGTGTCGAACTTGACGTCGTCGGACCAGTGGTAGCCGAGATCGACCGCACCGTACCAACCAGTGTCCTGCGCCGCGGCGCCGGACGCGACGAGCGACGCGGCGATCGCCGCACCCGCCAGGAGCTTGAACTTCATCGAAAGAGCCCTCTCTTGCCCACGATGCGACACGAAGTCGCTTCACTGCAGTTATAGCAATGCCTTGCGCCACGCAAAGTGCCCGCGAAGCCACACCAGCGTTCATTTTTCCGCCTCGGTCCCGTTAAGGGCGAGTTTATCAGTCGGCGGTTGATCCGTTTGCCCTTTTACCCGGCATCCCTGAGGCGCCGGCGGCCACCCAGGGCGTCCGGCCGGTTCAGTTCCTTGCGGAACTCGTCCCGCCGCTCGTGGATCGAGGCGATGACCAGACCCATCGGGATGCCGATGTCGACCAGCGCCGCCTCGGAAAGCTGGAGCGAGGCCTCGATCGTCTCGGGCACGGCGTCGGTGGCGCCCAGCTCATAGAGTCGCTTGGCGTGGAAGGCGTCGCGGGCGCGGGCGACGATGGTCAGTTCGGGCTTCATGTCGCGCGCCGCGGCGACCACGGCCTCGGCGCCCTCCGGGTTGTCCATGGTCACGATCAGCGCCCGGGCGGTCTCCAGGCCGCAGTGACGCAGGAACTCCCGCCGCGAGGCGTCGCCGAAGAACACCTGAGCCCCGGCCCGGCGTCCGGTTTCCACCATGCGGGCGTCGCGCTCGACCGCCACCCAGGGAATGTCATGCCGGCTCAGCATGTCGCCGACCAGCCTTCCGACGCGGCCATAGCCGACCACCAGCACCGCCGTCGGCCCGTCCGCCGCGGTGCGCGCGCCATCGCTGTCGGTGGCCAGGCTGGCTTCGGGATTGGCCCCGGCCCGTCCACCCAGCCGCGCGCCGATGGCGCCGAGCAGGGGAATGCACATCATCGACAGGGTCGAGGCGACCAGGATCACCGCCACCGCGTCCGGCGCCACCACGCCATTGTCGAGCGCGCTTCCCAGAATGACGAAGGCGAACTCGCCGCCCGCCGCCAGCAGCAGCGCTGATTCTATGGCCTGTCTCGGCTTGAGGCCGAACATCCGGCCCAGCACATAGACCACCCCGCCCGTCAGGCTCATCAGACCTATCGCCATGCCCAGGATCGGCAGCGGGTTGGCCGCCAGTCGCGACAGGTCCAGCCCGATGCCGACCGAAACGAAGAACAGGCCCAGCAGCAGGCCCTTGAACGGCTCGATATTGCGCTCGACCTCGTGGCGGTACTCGGTCTCGGCCAGCAGCAGGCCCGCGACGAAGGCGCCCAGCGCCATCGACAGCCCCGTAACGGCCGCCATCAGCCCCGCGCCGATGACCACCAGCAGGCTGGCGGCCATGAACAGCTCCTCGCTCTTGGCCTTGGCCACCGATCGCAGCATCGGCCGCAGCCCCAGCCGCCCGATGACGATGATCAGAAGCAGGCCCAGCGCCGCTGGCGCGAAGGCCAGCAGGTCCCGCGCCGAGAAGTCGCCGCCCTCGCCGCCGGCCCGCGAGCCCATCACCGCGAGGGTAATGAGGATCGGCGCCACCGCCATGTCCTGGAACAGCAGCACCGCGAAGGTCGCCCGGCCGGCCTGGCTGTGCTGTCGCTTGCGCTCGGCCAGCAGGGGCATGACGATCGCCGTCGACGACAGCGCCAGCGCCGCGCCGATGGCCGCCGCCGCCGGCGCCGGCTGGCCCAGCAGCATCGCCGCCCCGGCGATCACCGCCCCTGACACCGCGACCTGGGCCGCGCCCATGCCGAAGACCCAGCGCCGCATCAGCCGCAGCCGCTCCCATGACAGCTCCAGGCCGATCATGAACATCAGGAAGACGACGCCGAACTCGGCCAGCTGGGCGATATCGTCGGGGCTGTCGACGGTCAGCGCCTCCAGCCACGGAAATTGTCCGGCCAGGGCGCCCAGGCCGAACGGCCCCAGCAGCACCCCCGCCCCGAGGAAGCCCAGGATCGGACTGATGTTCCAGCGCCGGAACAGCGGCACCACCACGCCGGCGGTGGCCAGGAAGAGGACGACGTCCTTGTACTCTTCCGGTTGGACTTCCGCCGCCATGACCTCTCCGCCGCCGATCGGCCCACTATGAGGGAGCGCCTGGCGATTCCGGAAGGAAATCCCGCATCCGCAAGGAATTTTCGGGAGCGCCCGCGATCCGGCCCATATGCCCATTTCGTGGAAAGCCGGCCGCTCCGGGGCGACGCCGCCACGCGACGTCCCGATCTGAAACGCTTTTTTTGCTTCTCGCCCCGATAGTGGCCTTCAAGAATATCCTCTTTGAAGGGGTGGGGCGTTGTTCAAGGTCATTTCGTGTCTCGTCACCGAGCACGACCTTCGGCTGGTTGTGCTGGCCGGTCTGGTCTGTTTCTTCGCGTCTCTGACGGCGTTCAGGCTGTACTCGCGCATGACCGGGGCCCGCGGCCTGGTGCGCGGCGCCTGGCTGCTGCTGACCGCGCTGGTCGCCGGCTCCGGCGTCTGGGCCACCCACTTCCTCGGCATGCTGGCCTTCGACCCCGGCCTGCAGACGGGCTTTTCCTCGACCGGCACCATCGCCTCGCTGATGATCTCGGTGGCCTTCATGGCGGCCGGCTTCTTCGCCTCGGTCGTGGTCGACGGCGAGCGCGCCAACCAGGCCGCCGGCGGCATGCTGATCGGCCTCGGCGTCGCCGCCATGCACTACACCGGCATGAGCGCCTTCGTGACCCAGGGCCACCTGGCCTGGGAGCCCGCCTACATCGCCGCCTCGGCCGTCTTCGGCGTCGTCGGCGCCACCCTGGCCCTGATCGTCGCCGACAAGGCCCGCCGCATGAGCAGCCAGCTGGCCGCCGCCGGCCTGCTGACCGTCGGCATCTGCGGCCTGCACTTCACCGGCATGGGCGCCATCACCATCACCCCCGACCCCAGCATCGTGGTGCCGGAACAGATGATGGGCGTGGGCATGATGACCTTCGCCGTGGCCTCGATCACCGGCCTGATCATCCTCGGCGGCCTGGGCGCCATGGCCATCGAGAGCCAGACCACCCGCTCGGCCCTGGGCCGCATCCGCACCCTGGCCAACGCCGCCTACGAAGGCATCGTTGTCATCCAGAACGGCCGAATCAACGACGCCAACATGGCCTTCTGCCAACTGGCCGGCGCCGAGCTGGACGACCTGATCGGCCGCCCGCTGATGGGCGAGCTGCTGACCTACGACGACGCCCTGCAGGGTGACGAGGAACGCCGCGAAGGGCGCCTGCTGCCGGTCGCCGGCGGCAGCGCCATCCCGGTCGAAATCTTCTCGCGCCTGATGGACGACGGCGCCCGCATCGAGACCAACGGCCTCACCGTCCTGGCCATCCGCGACCTGCGCGAGCGCCGCTCGGCCGAGGAAAGGATCCGCTATCTGGCCGAGCATGACGGCCTCACCGGCCTGCCCAACCGCAACGCTCTGGGCGTCAAGCTGCGCGCCGCCCTCGAGCGCGTCGAGGCGTCCGGCGAACATCTGGCCTTGGTCTGCGTCGACCTCGACCACTTCAAGGAAGCCAACGACCTGCACGGCCATCTGGCCGGCGACGCGGTGCTGGTCGAGGCCGCCCGCCGCCTTGGCGCGGTGCTGCCCGCCCCCTCCTTCGCCGCGCGCCTGGGCGGGGACGAGTTCGTCGTCGTCCAGATCGTCGAGGCCGCCCAGGACCAGGCCACCGCCGCCGCCGACCTCGCCAACGCCCTGCTGGAAACCCTCCGCGCGCCGGTCGACTACGAGGGCCAGGACCTGGCCATGGCCGCCAGCCTCGGCGTCTCGCTGTTCCCCGACGACGGCCGCACCGCTGAGGCCCTGCTGGCCAACGCCGACATGGCCCTCTACCGCGCCAAGGAAAGCGGCCGCGGCGTCTACCGCTTCTTCAAGCGCGAGATGGACGAGACCATCCGCGAGCGCCGCAACCTGGCCCGCGAGCTGCGCCAGGCCATCGCCGACGAGGACCTGATCGTCCACTACCAGCCCCTGGCCCGCGCCAGCGACGGCGAGGTCTGCGGCTTCGAGGCCCTGGTCCGCTGGAAGCACCCGGTGCGCGGCATGATCCCGCCGATGGACTTCATCCCCGTCGCCGAGGAAAGCGGCCTGATCGGCCCGCTGGGCGAGTGGGTGCTGCGCAAGGCCTGCGCCGACGCCGCCGGCTGGGACCGGCCCCTGCGCATCGCCGTCAACCTCTCGCCGCTGCAGCTGAACCAGCCGACCCTGCCGCAGCTGGTCCACGAGATCCTCATCCAGACCGGCCTGTCGCCGATGCGCCTGGAGCTGGAAGTCACCGAAAGCGCCCTGTTCAAGGACTACCAGCGCGCGCTCGACAACCTGCGCCGGCTCAAGGCGCTGGGCGTCCGTATCGCCATGGACGACTTCGGCACCGGCTTCTCCTCGCTCTCGACCCTGCAGTCGTTCCCCTTCGACAAGATCAAGGTCGACAAGAGCTTCGTGGAGAACATCCACCGCGACGAGCGGGCCACCGTGATCGTCCGCGCCGTTCTGGGTCTGGGCCGCAGCCTGAACATCCCGGTCGTCGCCGAAGGGGTCGAGACGCCCGAACAGATGGAGTTCCTGCGCGGCGAGGACTGCGCCGAGCTGCAGGGCTACGCCATCGGCCGGCCGGCCCCCGCCGAAACCCTCGGCGCCTGGACCAACGGCGAACCCGTCCCGCAGCCGGCCCCCGCCGCCAAGCCCAAGTCTGTCCTGCGTCGCAAGCGCGCGGCCTGAGGAAGGGAGCCTGACGAGGGCGCCTGACGAGGGCCCTTGCCGCACACCGCTTGAGGGCGTGAACTGGGGCCATGAGCGCCCCGCCGCTGACCAGGCTCGTCGCCACGCCAGCCGAGGCCGCCGCCATCCGCGCGGCGGTCCGCGCCGCCGACCCCGGCTGGATCGCGCCGAACACTGTCCTCGCAGGGCCCGCCCATCTGGACGGCCTGACCGCCCTGCTGGCCGACCCGGCCGTCTCCGGCCCCATCTATGACCTGCCCCGGCCCCTGACCCGCCAGGCCATCGCCGCCTGGACGGCCGAGGCCGAACGGCTGCGCCAGGCCGGCGAGGCCCTGCTGGCCGTCAGCCTGGATCCGGCCGGCGCCGTCGCCGGATACAGCCGCTTCACCGTCTGGCCAGAGCTGTCCTCGGCCGAGATCGCCGGCGCCCGCCGCGCCGACCAGCAGAACTCCGGCAGCGGCTCGGCCGGCGCCGCCCGCAGCTTCGCCTTCATGTTCGAGGTCCTGGGCGTGCGGCTGGTCGGCCTGACCGCCGCCCTCGACAACGTCCGCTCCGCCCGCGTCATCGAGGCGGCAGGCTTCCGGGACCTGGGCGAACGGCTCAGCCTCTCGGCGGACGGACGCTCGCGCCCCTCGCGCTACTGGGAAATGACGCGCGACGATTGGCTGACGCGGCGGCGCCTCGCCATATTGGACGCCAACGACAAGACCATGCCGGGAGAGACCCCATGACCATCGCCTTCGACCGCGACTTCACCATGACCATCGGCGGCAAGGGCGTCGCCGGGGCGGGCACCTTCGACGTCCTCAACCCCGCCAACGAGCTGGTCATCGCCCAGGCCCCCGACGCCAGCCGCGAACAGCTCGACGAGGCGGTCGCCGCCGCCCGCAAGGCCTTCCCGGCCTGGGCCGCCACCCCGATCGCCAGGCGCAAGGAACTGCTGCTGGCCATGGCCGGCGTCATCGCCGCCAACGGCGAGGCGCTCAAGCGCCTGCTGACCACCGAACAGGGCAAGCCCCACGCCGACGCCTTCGGCGATGTCATGGGCGGCGCCTACTGGCTGCAGGCCACCACCAGCCTCGACCTGCCGGTCACCGTCGTCGAGGACACGGCCGAGCGCCGGGGCGAGACGCGCCACGTCCCCATCGGCGTTGTCGGCGCCATCGCGCCCTGGAACTTCCCGGTCATCCTGGCGATGTTCAAGCTGGCCCCGGCCCTGCTGGCCGGCAACACCGTGTTGCTCAAGCCCTCGCCCTTCACCCCGCTGACCACGCTGAAGATCGGCGAGCTGCTGCGCGATGTCCTGCCGCCCGGCGTGCTCAACATCGTCACCGGCGGCGACGATCTCGGCCCCTGGATCACCAGCCATCCCGGCATCGACAAGGTCAGCTTCACCGGCTCGACCCAGACCGGCCGCAAGGTCATGGCCAGCGCCGCCTCGACCCTCAAGCGGGTCACGCTCGAGCTTGGCGGCAACGACGCGGCCATCGTCATGCCCGATGTCGATGTCGCCGAGGTCGCCGAACAGCTGTTCTGGGCCGCCTTCCGCAACAACGGCCAGATCTGCATCGCCACCAAGCGGATGTACGTCCACAAGGACATCTACGAACCGCTCAAGGAGGCGCTGGTCGCCTATGCCGCCACGGTCAAGGTCGGCGACGGCGCCGAACAGGGCACCCAGATCGGCCCCATCCAGAACCGCCTCCAGTACCAGCGCGTCCTCGACCTGATCGAGGACAGCCGCGCCAAGGGCTACAAGTTCCTGGTCGGCGGCGAGAAGAGCACCGCGCCCGGCTACTTCGTGCCGGTGACCATCATCGACAACCCGCCCGACGACAGCCGCATCGTCCAGGAGGAACAGTTCGGCCCCGTCCTGCCCCTGCTGAAGTTCGACGACCTCGACGAGGCCCTGGCCCGCGCCAACGCCAGCGACTACGGCCTCGGCGGCTCGGTCTGGTCGGCCGACGAGGAAAAGGCGCTTGAGATCGCCAGCCGTCTGGCCACCGGCACCGTCTGGATCAACGAGAGCCAGCACCTCTCCCCGCTGGCGGCCTTCGGCGGCCACAAGCAGTCGGGCGTCGGCGTCGAAGGCGCCCTCGAGGGCCTGCTCGAATACACCAACACCCAGACCATCTTCGTGAAGAAGAAGGCCTCCGCCACGGCCTGAGTCGCAGCGGGCTATCCATCTCCTGTCATCCTTCGGTCGGACGAAGCCCGATCCGGAGGGTGACAGGGGCGCCCCTCAAGCCGGCGTATAGATCGGCCAGTCCGCCTCGATCGATTCCCCCGGCCGCAGCCCGCCGGCCAGCAGGCAGTTCCACACCGCCTCCGCATCATCGGCGAACCGGAACAGCGCCAGGTCGGCGGCCCCGATCATGCCGTGCTCGGCCAGGGCCTCGAAGCCGATGATCGAGCGCCAGTAGGCCTCATCGAACAGCACGATGGGGATCGGCGGCGCCTTCTGCGTCTGGCGCAGGGTCAGGATCTCGAACAGCTCGTCCAGCGTCCCGAAGCCGCCGGGAAACACCACCAGCGCGTTGGCGCGCATGGCCAGGTGCATCTTGCGCATGGCGAAGTAGTGGAACTGGAACGTCAGGTCCGGCGTCGAATAGGCGTTCGGCTCCTGCTCGTGCGGCAGGGTGATGTTGAAGCCGATGGACGGCGCCCCCGCCTCGGCCGCCCCCCGGTTGGCCGCCTCCATCACCCCCGGCCCGCCGCCGGTGGCGATGACGTTGTCCCGCACCGGCCGGCCATCCTCCATCGTCCCGTCCAGCAGCGCCCCGCCGCGCTCCGAGGCCAGCCGCCCGAAGGCCCGCGCCGCCTCGTACCAGCCGGCCCGGCGTGGATCGGGGCTGTCCGGCGACGTGCGGGCGCTGCCGAACACCACGATGGTCGACCGCACCCCCCAGGCCCGCAGCGCCTCCTCGGCCTTGGCGTACTCCAGCATGAACCGCACGCCCCGCATCCCGTCGCCCAGCAGGAAGTCGCGGTCCAGCGCGGCCAGGCGATAGGAGGCCGAGGCCTTCTGGGCGGAATTGTCAGGATGCTCGCTCATCCCCCTTCCTACCCCGCCCCTCCCCTCACTCAAACCTCATCCGGCCGCCCCCATCCACCGTACGCCCTCGCGAAGGCGGGGGCCCAAGCCATGGCCGCCAGGGCCCAAAACGCCTATCGCCTTCTGGGCGGCCGCCATCCCTTGGGCGGACTGAGATCCAGCCCGCCCAGTTGCTCCGGTGTGACCCTGGCCCAGGCAATGGAAGGCTGTCCGACTTGGACCGGCGGGAGCTTGATCGTCGGCTCGCCGCCTTGAAAGGTCTCGGTGGCCGACGCTGCGGCGTAGGCTTTCGATACAGCGGCGATCAGGCATTCAGTCCGCAGCACCATCGGAAGCCGGACCCCGGGTCGCTCGATCAGCGAAGCGAAATGAGCCTCCAGGTCTCGCCGCTGTTCGAACCAGTCGAACGACGAGCGCACAACGATGGCGTCAGGTGTGGTTGAGATGGTGAACTCGGCTTCTGGCTGGCCCGACACATGAGCCTGCCACTGAATATCCGAGCAGACCCGGCTGATGAGCGCGCCGTCGGTTGGTTGGCCATTCGGAAAGTACAGTGACGGCTTGGCGCGAACGATTTCCACGGCGCTCATGCTGGCCAGAGGATTGGGATAGTCGGTCGATTCCGTCACGGAGACTCCCCCGCTTCAATCGCGACCTGGGATCCGCCTGCAAACCTGCGCATCACGCCCCGAACACCACCCCCAGGAACCGCTCGAACGCCTGCCAGTCGCCCGTCGTCACGCCGTGGCCGCCCGGCCGGCTCCAGATGACCAGCCCCGCCCGCGGATCGAAGTCGCCAAGGCCGCGGGCCGTCAGCCCCCGGGACCCCAGCAGCCGGTAGACCGGATCGGCCCCCTGTGCGGCGGCGAAGGCGCCGGCGGGGTCGGACCAGCCATCGCCCAGCCCGGCCCCGATCAGCACCGGCCGGGGCGCGATCAGCGCCAGCAGCATGTGCTGGTCGATGTCGGCTCCCGCCGCGCCGCGAAAGGCCGGCGAAAACCAGTAGCCATAGCTGCCGGTGATCTGCGCCACCGTCTCGCCCCGCCCGCTGCGGGTCAGGCTGGCTCCGCCCCGCCCCGACTGGTGGGCGATCACCGCGTCCAGCCGGGGGTCGAACGCCGCCGCCAGCAGGGCCGCCTTGCCATGGCGCGAATGGCCCCAGGCGGCGACGCGGGCGGGATCGATGCGCGGGTCGTCCTCCAGCACGTCCAGCGTCCGGCCAAACAGCGCCGCCCAGACAGCCAGCGCCCCGCCCCGCGACGCCGCGGGCACGCCCGGCTGCAGGGCGGCCAGCGCCGCCGGCGCCGTGTCGGGATCGTCGGGGACCACCTCGGCCGGATAGATCATCGCCAGGGCGTAGCCCCGGCCGGTCAGGCTGGCGATCGGCGGCCCGTTGATCCGGCGGCCGAAGATGAGCTGCGCCAGCGGATCGGCGATGTCGGCGCGGCAGACGCCGGGCGTCACGTCGGGGTCCTCGAACACCGCGTCCGGCCGGCCTGGGGCCGCGGCGCGCAGGCCGCAGAACAGCTCCGCCAGCACCAGCGGCGCCGCCCCCCCGCCCGGCGGCAGCGCCAGCAGGATGTGGAACCTCGGAGCCGCCTCCCCGTCGCCCAGCCGCACCACCCACTGCTCGATGATCGCCTCGCCGACGTCGTCCAGCATCAACCGCTTGCGCGCCTCGACCACCGCCGCCGGCAGGTCCGGGAACCGGCCGTACACCTGGTCCTGCAGCGCCTGCCGCACCATCGGCGCCCGCCGCTCAATCCAGCCTCCCGCATCCGTCACCGCCGGCTCGCCCCGCCAGGCGCCCAGCACCGGCGGACTGGCCGGCGCGATCCGCGAAGGATCCGGCGGCGAGGCGCATCCGGCCAGGACCAGCGCCCCCAACCCCGCCGCCACAGCCCAGCGCAACATCGCCGTCCCTCCGGTTTTCTCTGCCGACTCTAACCCGATCCCGGCCCAGGAAAATCCCCTCTACAAAGCCCTCCCCCTCAATGCCTGTGCGTCGCACATGGCCAACTGACGCCCCGGCCGCCGCGAGCTGTTCCTTCTCCCCTTGCGGGACCTTTGCGTAATTGCCGTGTCGTGATTCCCTGATGGTGTTGCAGGGAGAGCGGTGATGTCGGTGAAGCGGACGGGTCAGTTCAGCTTTGTGGATGCGCTGA
>JBKBOD010000002.1:0-210965 GCA_046295055.1 Caulobacter sp.
ACCCCCAAAACACCGCTTCGGAACCCTCCGAAGCGGGCTCAAGGGCGTATCCACGCCCCCCCAACCGCCAAACCACCCCCACGACCGCGTAATGCAAAGGTCCCGCAAGGGGAGAAGGAACGGCTTGCGGCGGCGGGGCTACCGCTGGTGCAGGAGCGGCTGGCCGGGGATGGGGCTGCGGGCCTTGAGGATGTAGGGGGCGCGGATCGAGCCGATGTAGAGGTCCTTCAGGTCCTCGCCGCCCCAGGTGACGTTGGTCGGGTGGTTGATCAGGGCGCCGGAGGGGTCGTGGCAGACGGTCTCGACGCCGCCCGACGGGGTGATGGCGACGACCTTGTTGGCGGCGGGCAGGCAGACCCAGAGGTTGCCCTCGGCGTCCATGCCGACGCCGTCGGTGTAGCCCAGATCGTCCTCGTGGCCGCCGGCGGCGGCGGCCTGGACCACCTCGTCGGCGCCCATCAGCCTGCCAAGCCGGGGCCCGTAGCGCTCGCCCTGGCCCAGCCAGCCGCCGGGCAGGACGGGGAAGCGCAGGACGTCGGCGCCGCTGGTCTGGGCGCAGAACAGGGCGTCCTCGCCGGCGCTGAGGGCCAGGCCGTTGGGAAACTTCAGGCCCTCGGCGACGATATTGCTGGAGCCGTCGGGGCGGAGGACGAAGAGGAAGCCGTCGGTGCGGCCGTCGAGCGCCTGAGGCCAGGTCTCGGCATGGGTGGAGTTGGCGCACCAGATGTTTCCGGCGGCGTCGATGACCGGGTAGTTGGCGCTGGTCAGGCGGCGGCCCTCGACCTCGGTCAGCAGGGTCTCGTGCAGGCCGCAGGCCGGGTCGAACCGCTGCAGCGGGCCGTCCTGGCGGTCGTAGATGCCGAAGTTGGCGATCAGGATGCGGCCCTGGGCGTCCATGTTGACGCCGTTCGGCGCGCCGCCGGCCGGGCCCATGCGGGTGAAGGACCCGTCGGGGTGGATCTCGGCCACCGCGCACTGGTGGTCGGAGGCGAAGACGCGGCCGTCCCTGCCGACCACGACGTCCTCGGGCCGGTCGATGCCCTCGGCGATCCTCGAAAAGGCGGCGGTGTCGATCCAGGCCATGCGGCGCTCCCTCCTGTCTGGCTGGCGCTACCACATCACATCGACGGGCCGACCGCCAAACGCCTCTTCGATGCGGCGGCGATGGCCGGGGGCGGTCGTGTCCGGCAGGGCGTCCGGCGAAAACCAGCCGATGCGCTCGACCTCGCCGCGCGAGGTGGCGGGGCAGGGCTCCCAGTCGGGGCAGAGATAGACCAGCACATGGTCGCCCGGATGGCGCGGATGGTTGGAGTGGATCGACAGCAGCCGCACGGGCCCCGACAGGCGCACGCCGGCCTCCTCGATCAGTTCGCGCAGCAGGGCGGTCTCGGCCGTCTCGCCGCGCTCGACCCCGCCGCCGGGCAGGTGCCAGCCATGGGTGTAGGTGTGCTCGATCAGCAGAACCCGGCCCTCGGCGTCGGTGACGACGCCGCGCACCCCGAGCGTCAGCCCGCGCGCGAGCTTGAACCAGGTGAACATCAGCGGCCGGTAGTAGGGCTCCAGCCTGCGCCGCCAGGTCATGTCGCCTCCAATCGCCGGGAGTGGCGAGCCTAGCATCCGCCGCGCGCCGGTGAAGCCCGCCCTTGCCTGCCGCGACGAAAACCGTGTTCGCTGGCGGCAACGAGACAGGGAGAGCGGCATGACCCCGGAATTCCGGATGATCGAGACCAACGGGATCCGGCTGCGGGCGGCGGTGGCCGGCTCGGGGCCGCTGGTGGTGATGGTGCATGGCTTTCCGGAGAGCTGGTACAGCTGGCGCCACCAGATCGGGCCGATCGCGGCGGCGGGGTTCACCGCCTGCGCCATCGACGTGCGCGGCTATGGCGGGTCGGACAGGCCCGGCGAGGTGGCCGACTATTCCCTGGAACAGATCACCGCCGATGTGGCGGGGGTCATCGAGGCGCTGTCGGCGGACGGGACGGCGGTGCTGATCGGCCATGACTGGGGGGCGCCGATCGTCTGGAACACGGTGCTGACGCGGCCTGACCGGGTGTCGGCGGTGGCGGGGCTGTCGGTGCCCTATACCGGCATTCCGGCGATCAACTTCCTGGACGCGGTGAAGGCGGTGTTCACCGACAAGGGCAAGTTCTTCTACCAGGTCTATTTCCAGGACGTCGGGCCGCCCGAGGCGGAGCTGGAGGCCGATCCGGCGGCCACCATCCGCAAGTTCTACTACGCCATCAGCGGCGATGCGCCGGACGGGACCTGGCCCAACGACAAGCCGCACGGTGCCGGCCTGCTGGACCGGCTGCCGGACCCGCAGCCCTTTCCGGCGTGGCTGACGCCGGCGGACATCGACTACTATGCCGGCGAGTTCGCGGGGTCGGGCTTCTTCGGGCCGCTGAGCCGCTATCGCAACCATGGCCGCGACTTCGACTGGCTGCAGCAGTTCAAGGGGCGGACGGTCGACCAGCCCTCGCTGTTCATCGGCGGCACGCGGGACCTGGTGCTGAAGATGCTGCCGGGCGTCGACCCGGTGGCCCTGATGGCGCCGCACCTGACCCAGCTTCGCGGCGCCCATCTGATCGAGGGCTGCGGCCACTGGACCCAGCAGGAGCGGCCGGAGGAGGTGAATGCGCTGCTGCTGGACTGGCTGAAGGGGCTGTAGGGCGCGGCCGACGCTGGGAGCTGTCCGCAGGGTGCGTCCTTCGACACGCGCTTCGCGCTGCTCAGGATGACGAGGAGGGGGGCGCCGCCGGGCGGGAAGGGTTTGACTCTCGCAAGGGCAACCGGCGAGCATGCCCGGCAACGAGAACAACGCATCCAGGGAGACGGCCCATGACCCCCGCCGATGGCGCGGCGGCGAGCACGCCGCTGTCACAGGTTCCCTTCAAGGACCTGCCGATGAAGGGGCCGGACGTGTCGGTCGAGCGCCGGGCGGACGGCTCGATCCTGATCCGCTCCAACCACACGCCGGGCGAGGGGCCGCGGTCGATCGCCCATCTGCTGCAGGAGAAGGCGCGGGCGCATCCGGACCGGGCCTGGATGAAGCAGCGCGAGCCCAACCACGGGCCCTGGCGGCAGGTCACCTATGGCGAGGCGCTGCGGGCGGCCGAGGGCATCGCCCAATGGCTGCTGGACGCCGGGCTGACGCCGGACGACAGCGTCATGGTGCTGTCGGCCAACAGCATCGAGCACGCCCTGATCAAGGTCGGCTGCTACACGGCCGGCGTGCCCGTGTCGCCGATCAGCCCGGCCTACAGCCTGATCTCGACCGACCACGCCAAGCTCAAGCACTGTGTCTCGGTGGTGAAGCCCAAGGTGGTCTTCGCCCAGTCGGGCGAGATGTACGCCCGCGCCTTCGAGACGCTGAAGGGCCTTGGCCAGGACCTCACCTTCGTCACCGCCGACGGAAGCGGCGAGGGCTCCGTGCCGCTGTCGGCCCTGACCGGAACCACGCCGGGCCCGGCGGTCGAGGCCGCGCGCGAGCGCCTGGGTCACGAGACGGTGGCCAAGTACCTGTTCACCTCCGGCTCGACCGGCATGCCCAAGGCCGCGCCGCAGACGCACGGCATGATGGCCGGGGTTATCGCCGGCCAGGACGGGCTGCGGGCCGAGGAGCCGGATCCGGACTTCGTGCCCGAGAGCCTGGAGTGGATGCCCTGGAGCCATATCAGCGCCGGCAACATCGGCTTCAACGGCGTCCTGTGGGCCGGCGGCACCGTCTATCTGGACGAGGGCAAGCCGCTGCCGGGCATGTTCGAGACGACCATCAAGAACCTCTACGAGGTCTCGCCGGTGGTGTTCGGCTCGGCGCCGATCGCGTTCGGCATGCTGGCCGACGCGATGGAGAAGGACCCGGTCCTGCGCAAATCGTTCTTCCGGAACATGCGCTACATGGGCTACGGCGGCGCGACTCTGAGCAATGACGTCAACGAGCGGCTCCAGGCCCTGGCCATCGCCGAGACCGGCCAGCGGATGCCGCTGACCACCATGTACGGCGCCACCGAGACGCAAGGGATCACCGTCACCCACTGGGCCACCGAACAGGTCGGGCTGGTCGGGCTGCCGCTGCCGGGCATCACGCTGAAGCTGGTTCCCAACGGCTCCAAGCTGGAGGTGCGGGTCAAGGGCCCGACGGTGACCAAGGGCTATCTCGGCGACGCCGAGAAGACGGCCGCGGCCTTCGACGAGGAGGGCTTCTACAAGCTGGGCGACGCGGCGCGGTTCCTGGACGAGAACGATCCGGCCCAGGGCCTGGTGTTCGACGGGCGGGTGACCGAGGACTTCAAGCTGGACAGCGGCACCTGGGTGTCGGTCGGCACCCTGCGGCCGGAACTGGTCGCCGCCTGCAGCCCCTGGATTCTGGACGCGGTGATCGCCGGCCAGGACAAGCCCTTCATCGGCATTCTGGTGTGGCCTTCGATGGCCGGCATGCAGGCGCTGATGGCCGACGAGGGACCGGGCACGCCGCTGGAGAAGCTGACGGCGATCCTCAAGGAGAAGCTGGCGGCGTTCAACGCCACGGCGGGCGGGCTGTCGCGGCGGGTCGGCCGGTTCACCATCATGACCGAGCCGCCATCGATCGACGCCGGCGAGATCACCGACAAGGGCTATGTGAACCAGCGCGCGACGCTGGAGCGCCGGGACGCCCTGGTGCAGGCCCTGTACGGGGATGGTTCGGCGCCGGGGGTGGTTTCGCTCTAGGTTTTTTCCTTCTCCCGCTTGTCGGGAGAAGGTGTCGGCGTAGCCGACGGATGAGGGCAGCGCGGGCGGTGGAAGGTTGGCGGTTGCGCTGACCGCGCCAGAACGAGCGCTATCGTCCGATGGCGACGCCGCCCTCATCCGACCCTGCTTCGCCAAGGCTTCGCAGGGCCACCTTCTCCCGACAAGCGGGAGAAGGAACTGAACGGAGTTATTGATGAGCCTCGACCCCCACTTCCGCGCCATGCTCGACGCCGCCGCCGCCATCGAGATGCCGCCGCTCGCCACCCTGCCGCCGGAGATGATCCGCATGGGCTATGTCGCCCAGCGGGCCGGGCTGGACGCCGGGGCGCCGAAGGACCTGGCGGTTCGCGACCTCGAGGTCGATGGCGGCGCGGGGCCGCTGAAGGCCCGGCTGTACGCGCCCAAGGACGCCCCGGCGACCACCGGGGGCCTCGTCTATTTCCACGGCGGCGGGTTCGTGATCGGCGACCTGGAGACGCACGACGACTTCATGCGCCGGCTGTGCGCGGCCTCGGGCTGCCGGGTGCTGGCGGTGGACTACAGGCTGGCGCCGGAGCACCCGTTCCCGGCCGCCCATGACGACGCCTTGGCGGCGACGAAATGGGCCTTCGACCACGCCGCCGAGATCGGCTTCGATCCGGCCCGCATCGCCGTCGGCGGCTGCAGCGCCGGGGGCAATCTGGCCGCCTGCATGGCGCTGGAGCTGCGCGATGACCCGGCGCGCCGGCTGGCCTTCCAGCTGCTGCTCTATCCGGCCACGGCCATGGAGCAGGAGACCCAGAGCCGCCGCGACCTGGCGACCGGCTATGTGCTGACCGCCGAGGTGATGGCCTGGTTCGGCCAGCATTTCGCCGCCACGGGCCACGCCGACGCCCGCCGCGCCGAGCCGGCGCATGTGGCGGACCTGTCCGGCCTGCCGCCGGCCCTGGTCGTCACCGCCGGGTTCGACCCGCTGAAGGACGAGGGCCGCGCCTATGCCGAACGCATGGCCGCCGCCGGGGTCAGGGCCGAGCACATCGAGTACCCCAGCTTCGTCCACGACTTCTACATCATGGCCAGCGTCGCCCCGCCGGTCGTGGCGGCGATCGAGGAAACGGCGGCGAAGCTGAAGTCCGGCCTGGGCTGACAGGGGCGCCCGGGAGCCGTTAGCCTGCGGCCATGCTCCTGAGGCTGGTGCGCGAGCGCCTCGATCCGTTCCTGTCCCTGCCGGACCCGGCCGCGCCGTCCCTGGCCGAGGTTCGAGACGTGACGCTCGCCGGCGTGCCCTGCCGGCTCTACCGGCCCGAGGCGCCAGGTGATGCCCTGATGGTTTTCCTGCACGGCGGGGGCCTGGTCAGCGCCGGCATCGAGACGCATGACAGCGCCTGCCGGTGGCTGGCCCATGAGACCGGGCTGTCGGTTCTCTCGGTGGGCTATCGGCTCGCGCCGGAGCATCGCTGGCCGGCGGCATGGGACGACGCTCGCGCGGTCCTCGGCGCGGCAGGCCGTGGCGACGCCACTGGCCTGAAGCCGGGTCAGCTGCTCTGCGGCGGCGACAGCGCAGGGGGTCTTCTCGCCGCCTTGCTGGCGCAGGAGGTGGACGGGCTGGCGCTGTTCTATCCGCTGCTGTCGCTCTATCCGGCGGCAGGCGACCCCCTGTTGCTTCGGCTGGCGCGTCAGAGAATCCGACGGCTGGTCGTCGACGGGAAGGAGCCGCGCCCGGAGCTGTCGTTGCTGCGGGACGCTCCACGACGGTTGCCCAACACGATCATTGTCAGTGGCGGACGCGATCCTACCCGGCTGGACGCCCGGCGCCTTTGCGCGCGCCTCAACGAGGCGGGCCGGCCGGTCATCGAGCATACGGAGCCCCGGGCGACGCATGGCTTCCTGAACATGACGCGCGTCTCGCCGGAGGCCCTGGCCCAGACCCGACGGTCGGCCGCTGCGGTGCGCGCCGTCATCGCACCATAGAAAAAGGGCGGCCCGGATGGATCCGGACCGCCCTCGTTCATGACAGGGTTCTAGAGGACTAGAACTTGCTGCGCAGGGTCAGGCCCCAGGTGCGCGGAGCGCCCAGGAAGGCGTTGTAGGTGCTGATCGCCTCGTCGGCCGCCTGGTTGTAGGGGTTGGAGGTATCGACCTGGAACGGGCCGTTGAAGGCCACCTGGATGTACTCTTCGTCGAACAGGTTGTTCGCGAACAGCTCGACGGTCCAGCGACCGTCCTGGCTGCCGATGCCGACGCGGGCGTTGGTCAGGAAGAAGCCTTCCTGTTCCTTGACCGGGTGCAGGTCGGAGCCGGTGTTGTAGTCCGAGGTGTACTTGGTGGAGATGTTGCCCCGGAACTGCAGGTAGCCGCCGATGTCACGCTCGTAGCCGACGGCCAGCGAGCCCGACCACTTCGGCGCGAACGGCATGGTTTCGCCCGGCAGGCGGAAGATGCCGTTGAAGCGCGACGGATCCTTCAGGTCGGCGGCGGTGAAGTCGCCGAACTTGGTGTCCGCGTAGGTCAGACCACCCTGCAGGGTCAGGCCGTCGATCGGGGTGAACCACAGGAAGTCTGCGTCGACGCCCGTGGAGGTCACTTCCGGAATGGTCTCGACGATGAACTGGGTCCCGATGAAGGTGTTCAGCTGGAAGTCGGTGTATTCCTGACGGAAGATCGTGGCGTTCAGCAGCAGGGTGCGGTTCAGCCACTGGGTCTTCACGCCCAGCTCGTAGCTGTCGGCGAACTCGGCTTCGAACGAGGTGTCCGGGTTGGCCGTGAAGTTCGGGCCGGTCGGCGTGATCAGGACCGCTTGCGAACGGTCAAGGTTGAAGCCGCCCGACTTGTAGCCGCGCGCGTACGAACCGTAGAGCATCACGTCGTCGTTGATGTTCCAGGCCAGCTTGATCGTCCCGGTCAGCTCTTCTTCGCTGCGCTTCTGGGTGAAGGTCCCCAGGGCGTCGAAGTCGTTGTTCTGGGCGTTCAGGCAGAGACCGCCGACGATGGCGTTGGCGGTCGGGGCGCCGGCCAGGCCGACGAGGGCCAGGTAGGCCGCTTCACCCTGGTCGCACGAGGCGCCGGTGGTGGTGTAGCGGGTGGTCAGCTGCTTGTCCGACCAGCTGTAGCGCAGGCCGGCCGTCAGGTTCAGGGACTCGGTGATCGACCAGGTGTTGTCCGTGAAGATCGCGAAGGTCTCGTCTTCCTGCTTGTAGCGGTCGTCCGAGCCGTTGCCCGGCTGGTGGATGACCGCCGGCGTCAGGCCCAGCAGGCCCGGGACGCCGCCCAGCACGCGCTGGTCGAAGTAGGCGTAGTAGTCCGTGCCGTACAGCAGGCGGGCGCGGCTGTTGAGGTCTTCCTTGGCGTAGAAGAAGCCGGCGAGCCAGTTGACCGGGCCCGCTTCGCCGTTGAAGCGCAGTTCCTGGCTGAACTGGTCGAACTCGACGAAGTTGCTGCCGTCGCCCGGACGGTAGACGAGGTCAGCGGCGGTGAAGTCGCTGTCCTGGCCGGTGTCGGCGCGCCAGTTGCGGGCGGCGGTGACCGAGGTCACGGTGACGCCCGGGACGAATTCCCACTCGACTTCAGCCGAGAAGCCCTTGTCCTGGATGAACTGGGTGGTGTCGCGGTTGCCGTAGGCGACGCGGTTGAACGGCTTGGGGTCCAGCGAGATGCCGCCCGGCTCGACCTGGTTGACGAAGTTGGCGCGGCTGTTGGCGGCGGTGCCGACCTGCAGCTGGGTGGCCAGGCAGCAGTTCTCGTCACGCTCGGTGTAGTCGGCGATCAGTCGGACCGACAGGGTGTCGCTGGGGGTCGCCAGGATCTGGCCGCGGATGGTCCAGAAGTTCTGGTCGACGTCTTCCTTGTTGGTGCGCGGACCGCCGCCGGTGCGGACGTCCAGCAGGCCGTCACGCTCGCGCTTGGCGAAGAACAGCCGGCCGGCCACGTTGTCGCCGAAGATCGGGCCGGTGACCGACACCGAACCGCCCTTTTGGCCGTAGTTGCCGAAGGTCAGCTCGCCGTTGGCGCCGAATTCGAAGTCCGGCTCGGCGGTGATGATGTTGATGACGCCGGCCGAGGTGTTCTTGCCGAACAGGGTGCCCTGCGGCCCCTTGAGCACTTCGATGCGCTCGAGCTCGCCCAGGTCGCCGAAGCTGACGCCGTTGCGGGGGCGATAGACGCCGTCGATCACGACGCCGACCGAGGACTCGAGGCCCGGGTTGTCGCCGACGGTGCCGATGCCGCGGATACGGGCGGTGGTGACGGTTTCGTTCGAGGTCGAGGTGACCGTCAGACCGGGGGTGAGGATCTGCAGGTCCTTGATGTCCTTGACGCCGGCGTCCTGCATCAGCTCGCCCGAGAGGGCGGTGACGGTGGCCGGAACGTCCTGCAGGTTCTGCTCACGCTTGTTGGCGGTGATGACGATGGTGTCGACGGTGGAGCCTTCGACGGGCGCCGGCTCTTGAGCGAAGGCGGTCCCGGTGACGACGGCGGAAAGCACGGCGGCGGAGGCCGACGCGCGCAGCAACTGACGGATACGCATGTCCTGTCCTGGGTTCTTGGCGCGGGCGTCAATCCGCGCGGTTTCGGGGAGGAAGGGCAGGCGAGGAAAGCCCACCCAACTTGACGGCGATCACCTAGGGTCCGGTCGGGTGCGGAGGCAAGATTAATCCCTTGTAACGCAGGGGAAAACGACCCTCTCGTGTCGCTTATGTGACAGCACCCGCGTCAAAAATCACCGATCTGTCAGATCGCTGCTCCTGACAGCCCGTTTTGGGGACGCCCTGCTCATGCCGGGGTGGCGACCGGGGTTGCGCAGCGCCCGCGCGAGGGCGCATCTGGGCCGATGCCCGTCTCGCCCGACTACCGCCCCGATCCGCGATTCATGACCCTTGGGCCGGAGTTCGCCGACCCGGTGAGGCCGGCGGACTTTCCCCAGACCCTCCTGCGGGTGCGCAACGACCGGGCGGCGGCGAGCGTGGGACTGCAGGGCCTGAGCGACGCCGAATGGCTGTCGCACTTCGGCCGCTTCGAGCCGCTGCCGGACAACCAGCCGGGCCCGCTGGCCATGCGCTATCACGGCCATCAGTTCCGCACCTACAACCCGGACCTCGGCGACGGGCGGGGGTTCCTGTTCGCGCAGCTGCGCGAGGCGGGGACCGGCCGGCTGCTGGATCTGGCGACCAAGGGCTCGGGCCAGACGCCTTGGTCGCGACGCGGCGACGGGCGGCTGACGCTGAAGGGCGGGGTGCGCGAGGTGCTGGCGGCGGCGATGCTGGAGGCGCTGGGCGTGCCGACCAGCCGGGCCTTCTCGCTGGTCGAGACCGGCGAGGCGCTGGAGCGCAACGACGAGCCCAGTCCGACCCGCTCGGCGGTGCTGACGCGGCTGTCGCACAGCCACATCCGGTTCGGGACCTTCCAGCGGCAGGCCTATCACGAGCGGGCCGACAATATCGGGCGGCTGGTGGACCACTGTGTCGAGACCTACTTCCCGCATCTGGCCGAGGCCCCCGACCGGGCCGTGGCGCTGCTAGATGAGGCGGTGGGGCGGACGGCGCGACTGGCTGCCCGCTGGATGGCGGCGGGCTTCGTGCACGGGGTGCTGAATACCGACAACATGGTCGTCACCGGCGAGAGCTTCGACTACGGCCCCTGGCGCTTTCTGCCGCGCAATGATCCCAACTTCACGGCCGCCTATTTCGACCAGACCGGGCTCTACAGCTTCGGCCGCCAGCCCGAGGCGGCCTTCTGGAACCTGCAGCAGCTGGCCGGATGCCTGACGCTGGCGGCGGAGCAGGAGGCGCTGGTCGCCGTGCTGAACGGCTTCGCGGGAGCCTATCGCGACGGCCTGCGGGAGGCGATGATCGCGCGGCTGGGCGTCGTCTCGCGGGGCGAGGAGGCGGACATCGCCCTGGTCAACGCCGCCTTTCGCGCCCTCGCCGAGGGCGGCGAGCCGCTGCGCTGGGAGCCCTTCTTCTTCGACTGGTTCGGCGGGCCGGCGTCGGAGACGCGGGCGCTGGGCGGGCCGAGGGCGGCGGTCTATGCGGGCGAGGCGTTCGTCGCCTTCCGGACGCTTCTGGCGGAATTCGCGCCCGACCGGCCCGAGCGGCTGGAGGCGGCGATGTTCGGCCGTGACGAGCCGGAGGGACTGCTGATCGACGAGGTCGAGGCGCTGTGGGCGCCGATCGCCGAGCGGGACGACTGGGGCCCGCTGGAGGCGAAGCTGGCGCGGATCGAGGCGGCGCGGCTGGCGTGGGGGATTGATGCTCTGGCCGCAGGTCCACCCAGCACCGCTCATCCCAGCGAACGCCGGGATCCAGCCGCCTGAGCGAGGACGGGCCGGGTTGGGCGCCTTCGGGCAGTCAATCCGGGGTGACAGGCAGGCAGCGAGATCACGCGGCTGGATCCCGGGTTGGCGCTTCGCGCCGCCCTCCGGGTCGCCGGGATGAGCGGATCGGCGAGGGGCGCTTCAGTCCGCCTTGGCCTTGCGGGTCCGGGGCTTTTTCGGGGGCGGGGGATCGGCGGGGGGCGCCGGTTCGGCGGCGCCCGGCAAGCGCAGTTCGAAGGTTGTGCCGTCGGGGCCGGTGCCGGCCAGGGTGAGGTCGCCGCCGTGGGCGGTGGCCAGTTCGCGCGAGATGGCCAGGCCAAGGCCGGTGCCGCCGTTGCGGGCCGAGCCGGCGAAGGGCTGGAACAGGTTGGCCAGGGCGCGCTCCGGCAGGCCCGGCCCGGTGTCGGCGAAGCGCAGGACGGCGGCGGCCTCGTCGCGTGCCAGGGTGACGGTGATCCGGGCCGGACGATCCTGGCCGGCCATGGCCTGGCGGGCGTTGCGCATCAGGTTCATCAGGATGCGGTGCAGCTGGTCGGGGTCGGCGTGGACGACGGCGGCCTCGGGCGCCTCGACGACCAGTTCGACGGACTCCCGGGCGAGGTCGGCGTCCTCGGCGGCGGCGTCGAGGGCGGTCCGCAGGGGCACGGCGCGGGCGTCCGGCGCGGCCTCGGCCGACTTGCCATAGGCCAGCACATTGGTCGCCAGGGTCACGGCCCGGTCCAGCGCCCGCTCCAGCCGGGGCAGGGCCTGTGCCACCTTGGGATCGCCGATCTCGGCCAGCCGGTCGGAGGCGATCTGGGCGCTGGTCAGCATGTTGCGAAGGTCGTGGTTGATCTTGGCCACCGCCTCGCCCAGCGCCGCCAGCCGGGCGCGGCTGTGCAGGGCGGCCAGGAGTTCTCCCTGCATCCGGTCGAGCTCGGCCTCGGCGCGGCCGATCTCGTCGCGGCGGCCGGACGGCTGGACGCGGGCGTCAGGGTCCTCGGGATTGGCGCCGAAGCGCTCGACCGAACGGGTGAACTGCTGGATCGGCCGCACCAGGAAGAGGTTCAGCGACAGGTAGACCAGCCCGCCCACGACCAGGGCGGCGAACAGGGTCACGCCGGCGGCGCGCCACATGTAGGTGATCAGCTCGGCGCGCAGCGGATCGTCGGGGACGACGATGTCGATCAGCTCGCTGTTCTTGATCAGGCGCGGCTCGGCGACGACGCGCACCATCCGTCCCGGCGGGCCACCGAACAGGGTGCGGAAGGGGGCGCTGATCCAGGAGATCGGGTTCTGGTCGCGCAGGTCGACCAGATAGGGCGCCTCCATGGTGCGCGGCGCGGCCAGCACCAGCCGGCGCATGCCGTCGGTCTGGATGGCCACCGACTGGACCCCGGCGCCTTCGAGAAGCTGGCTGGAAAGCTGGCGGGTCACCCGGCCGTCGGGCGCGACCTCGGTGGCCAGCGAGGCCAGCTCGGCCGACCGCACCCGGTCGAGCAGCCACTGCTCCTCGAAGGTGGCCAGGGCGGCGGGCAGGATGAACAGGGCGGCGAGGGAGATGAACAGGCTGGTCAGGACCAGCAGGCGCGCCGACAGCCCGCCGGGCCAGAGCCAACGGCGGCTGCGCTTCGCGAGGGAGGGTTCCGGCGGCGCGGCCTCGGCCATGGATCGGGTTTAAGTCACGCCGCGCGCTTGGGCAACGCGGCCGGTTCGCGCATCAGGCGAGCGGCGCGCGCTCACCGGGCGCCGACCGCCTCGGCGACCGAGCCGAAGCCGTCGGCTTTGAGCCGGGCGGCGAGGTCGCGCTGGATGCGGGCGACCAGGCCCGGGCCCTCGTAGACCATGGCCGAATAGAGCTGCACGGCCGAGGCGCCGGCGCGGATCTTGGCGTAGGCGTCGGCGCCCGAGGCGATGCCGCCGGCGCCGATCAGCAGCAGTCGGCCGGCCGCGGCCTCGGCGAACCGGGCCAGCATGGCCGTCGAGGGCCCCATCAGCGGCGCGCCGGACAAGCCGCCGGTCTCGGCGGCGCGCGGGTCGGCCAACGTCTCGGGCCGGGCGATGGTGGTGTTGGAGACGATGACGCCGTCGAGGCCGTTGGCCAGCACGGTTTCGACGATGGCCTCGACCTCGCCGTCCTCGAGATCGGGCGCGACCTTGAGGAACACCGGATGGGCGCCGGCCAGCCCGGCGCGGGCCTCGGCCAGGCGTCCGAGCAGCTCCTGCAGCGCCGCCCTGGTCTGCAGGGCGCGCAGGCCTGGCGTGTTGGGCGAGGAGATGTTGACAGTGAAGTAGTCGGCCAGGCCCCAGAGGCGGGTCAGGCCGGCGACATAGTCGGCGATGCGGTCAGCGGCGTCCTTGTTGGCGCCGATGTTGGCGCCGATGATGCCGGGGCGTCTTGCGGGCAGGTTGCGGGCGAAGGCCTCGAGGCCGGCGTTGTTGAAGCCCATGCGGTTGATCACCGCCCGGTCGGCGCTGAGCCGGAACAGCCGGGGGCGGGGATTGCCGGCCTGGGGCAGGGGCGTGACCGTGCCGCATTCGACGAAGCCGAAGCCGGCGGTCAGCATGGCGTCGGGAACCTCGGCGTTCTTGTCGAAGCCGGCGGCGAGGCCGATGGGGCTGGGCAGGGTCAGCCCGGCCAGTTCCGTGCGGAGGATGGGGACAGGGTGAGGGCCGATGGGGCCAAGGCCTGCCTTCAGCGCCTGGATGGTGACGCCGTGCGCGTCCTCGGGATCGAGCAGGTGCAGGGCCCGGGCGGCGAGGTCGTGCAGGCTCACGCAAGGTCTCCCAGTTGCGGAACCCCGTCCGCGTCGAGGCCGACCGGGCGGTCCCACAGCGCCAGGGCCGGATCGAGGCTGTCGTAGAGATGGGGGAAGAGATCGCCGCCGCGCGAGGGCTCCCACTTCAGGGCCGGGCCCAGCGCGGCGCTGTCGAAGGCGACCAGCAGGGTGTCGGTGAGGCCGGCGAAGTAGCGGCGGGCGGTCTCATGGGCCTGGGGGCCGGTCGAGAAGTGGATATAGCCGTCGGTCAGGTCGACCGGCGCGCCCCGGAAGACGCCTTCGGCCCGCGCCGCGTCCCAGGCCTGGCGCGAGACCAGCTTGTAGATCAGGCTCAATCGTCCGCTCCCGCAGCGCCGCCGCCGTGCTCGCTGGCGTGGAACAGGCCGTCGAAGGCGGGCCGGCCGTCGGCGTCGAAGGAGAAGGCGGCGACGCTGGAGGTGGCGAACTTCGACTGCAGGCGCGAGATCGCCGCCTGGCCGCTGGCCCCCTGCATCAGCAGCATCAGGCCCAGGTGCTGGAGCCCGGGATTGTGGCCGATGACCATGACCGTGCCGACGCCCTCGCCCAGCGTCTCGGCGAGATCGAGGATCAGCCCTTCCTCGGCGAGGTAGAGGTCGCGCCGCACCTCGGCGCGGGCATCGGGGAAGGCCGGGGCGGCGGCGGCCCAGGTCTCCTGGGTGCGGGTGGCGGCGCTGACCAGCACGAGGTCGGGGACGAGGCCCTCGCCGGCGAGGACGGCGGCCATCAGCCCTGCGTCCCCGCGGCCGCGATCGGTCAGCCGCCGGGCGATATCGCCGCCCGGCGCGGAGCGCTCGGCCTTGCCATGGCGGAACAGGATCAGGCGGTTCATCAGCGGTTCTCTACCGGCGGCGCGGCGAGGGCGCCAGCGGGCTTGAGCCCGTCTTCGCCGATCCTGTTGACATTCGGCGCCCCGCCCGGCTCTACGGCCTGCATGGACGCGGGCGCACCCCCCTTGGCGGAAGACGGCGGAACCTGGCGGTTCGGGCCGGGGGCGCCGTTGCGCCTGGACAGCGGGGCGGAGCTCAAGGACCTGGAAGTCGCCTGGCGCAGCTGGGGGACGCTGAACGCCGACCGCTCCAACGCCGTGCTGATCTGCCATGCCCTGACCGGCGACCAGCATGTCGCCGGGCGCCACCCGGCGACGGGCAAGGACGGCTGGTGGACGCGGATGGTCGGGCCGGGCCGGCCGCTGGACCCCGACCGCTGGTTCGTCATCTGCACCAATGTCATCGGCGGCTGCCTGGGATCGACGGGACCCTCGTCGGAGGATCCCGCGACGGGCAAGCCCTATGGCCTGAGCTTCCCGGTCATCACCATCGGCGACATGGTGCGGGCCCAGGCGATGCTGGTCGAGGCGTTGGGCATTTCGAAGCTGGCGGGCGTGGTCGGCGGCTCGATGGGCGGGATGCAGGCGCTGCAGTGGGCGGCGGCCTATCCCGAGCGGATGGAAAGCTGCCTGGTGATCGCCTCGGCAGCACGCCATTCGGCCCAGAACATCGCCTTCCACGAGGTCGGGCGACAGGCCGTCATGGCCGATCCGGACTGGCGAGGCGGCGCCTATGCGGGCGATGGCGTGCGGCCGGAAAAGGGCCTGGCGGTGGCCCGGATGGCGGCGCACATCACCTATCTGTCCGAGGCGGCGCTGCAGCGGAAGTTCGGCCGCGAACTGCAGAACGACGGCCTGTCCTGGGGCTTCGACGCCGACTTCCAGGTGGAGAGCTACCTGCGCCACCAGGGCGGGGTGTTCGTCGATCGCTTCGACGCCAACAGCTATCTCTACATCACCCGGGCAATGGACTATTTCGACCTGGCCGCGCCGCACGGCGGGGTGCTGGCCGAGGCCTTCCGGCCGGCGCGGGACGTGCGGTTCTGTGTGCTGAGCTTCACCTCCGACTGGCTGTACCCGACCTCCGAGAGCCGCCACATCGTGCGGGCGCTGAACGCCGCCGGATGTCGCGCCAGCTTCCTGGAGATCGAGAGCGACAAGGGCCATGACGCCTTCCTGCTGGACGAGCCGGTGATGGACCAGGCGGTGCGCGGCTTCCTCTCGTCGCTGGAGAGCGGCCGGTGAGGGAGGACTTCCGCGAGATCCTGCGGCTGGTGCGGCCGGGCGCGCGGGTGCTCGACGTCGGCTGCGGCGAGGGCGAGCTGCTGGAGCTTCTGACCCGCGAGAAGGCGGCCGACGGCCGGGGGCTGGAGCTGGAGGCGACCAACGTCTCGACCTGCCTGGCGCGCGGCCTGTCGGTCGTGCAGGGCGACGCCGACCGCGACCTCGACCACTTCCCGCGCCGGGCGTTCGACTACGCGATCCTGAGCCAGACGCTGCAGGCGACCCGCAATCCGCGCCATGTGCTCAGCGAGCTGTTGCGCATCGCCGACCGTGCGGTGGTGTCGTTTCCGAACTTCGGCCACTGGCGGGTGCGCTGGAGCCTGCTGACGCGGGGCCGGATGCCCGAGACCCGCGCCCTGCCCGAGCCCTGGTGGTCGACGCCCAACATCCACCTCTGCACCCTGGCCGACTTCAATGTGCTGGTGGATGACCTGGACCTGCGGGTCGAGGCCTGCTCGGCGCTTGTGCGGGGCCAGGCGGCGCGGCCGATCGATCCGACGCGCGGCCTCGAGAACTGGCGGGCCGAGAACGTGCTGTTCCTGTTGAGCCGCAACCGGCCGGAACCGCCGCCGCCGGAACCGGAAGACACGCCGCGCGATCTGTTCGAGGCATGAAGCTTCGCATCATGACCTGGAACGTCCACCGCTGCGTCGGCACAGACCGGCGGCTGGACGTCGAGCGCTGCGCCCGGGTCATCGCCGCCGCCCAGCCCGACATCGTCGCCCTGCAGGAGCTGGACGTGGTGCGCCGGCGCACCGGCATGGTGGACCAGGCCCACCGGCTGGCCGAGCTGCTGGAGATGACCCACCGGTTCAACGCCGCGATGAAGGTCGAGGAAGAGGCCTATGGCGACGCCATCCTGACCGCCATGCCCGAACGGCTGGTGCGGGCCGGGCCGCTGCCGCACTACCGGCGCATCCGGGGGCTGGAGCCGCGCGGGGCGGTCTGGATCGCCGTCACCCTGCCGGACGGTAGAGAGCTGCATGTCATCAACACCCACCTGGGCCTGGTGCCGCGCGAACAGCAGGCGCAGGCGACGGCCCTGGTCGAGGAATGGATGGCGGACGAGGCCTTCACCGCGCCGGCCGTGCTGCTGGGCGACTTCAACGCCACCCCGTTCTCCTCGACCTATCGCATTCTTGCGGGGGCCATGCGGGACGCCCAGGCGGTCGGGGCGCACGGCAAGCCGCCGATCTCGACCTTCCCGTCGGGGTTTCCGTTCCTGCGCATCGACCATGTGTTCGTGTCGGGCGGACTGACGGTCACCAGGGTTGAGTCGCCTTTCGACCCGTTGACCCGGACGGCGTCGGATCACCTTCCGCTGGTGGTGGATCTGACGGTCGACCCGCCAGTGGCCTAGGCAGGCAGTCCAGCGCCTCGCGCACATGGTCGCGGCGCACCCAGGGGCGCCAGGCGTCGGACGGCGCCAGAGGATCGCCGAGGCTCCAGCCGGCGATGAACCGCTCCAGCGCGCCCAGCGGCCGGCGGTCCTGCGGCATCAGCCGGCGCGGGTGGCCGTCCAGCGCGTCGATGGCGGCGGCGACAGAGCCTGTCTCGCGGATGGCCTCGGCGGTCTCGACCAGGCCGCGACCGAAATAGTGGCCGATCAGCAGGGTGCGGAAGGCGGCGATGGTCGCCCGGGTCTCGACCCCCTCCAGCCCCTCGTCCGCCTCGATGGCGGCGTCGCACTCGGTGTCCAGACCGCCCGAGCGATTGTTCAGGTTGGCCGAGCCGATGCGGATCAGCCGGTCGTCGATGATGGTCACCTTGGAGTGGACGATGATCGGCTCGTCCCGGGCGGTGCGGGCGCTGAAGGCGCGGAAGCGATCGTAGAAGTCCGACTGCTCCAGCCGGTTGATGGCGGCGATGCGGGCGCTGTCCATCGTCATGCGGTCGAAGAAGCTGGGGCTGCGGCTGGGCCCGATGGCGATGACTTCGGGACCGTCCTCTTCCTCCAGCCGCCGGCACAGGGCTTCGACGATCACCGGGGCGGTGAGGTACTGGTTCTCGATGAAGATGGTGTGGCGCGCCGCGGCGATGGAGGCCAGGTGCAGCCGCTGGCCTTCCTGGGCGCCGTCCTGGTCCTTCCATTTCGGCTCGGTGCGGGCGAGGGCGACATCGACGCCCATCAGGTCGGCGGCGAAGCCTTCGGGCCAGATCGGCTCCTCGGCGGGCTCGGGCAGATCGACCGGGCCGCCGCCCGAACGCTCCCAGCGGGCGGCGAACAGCTCGGCGCAGGCCTGGGCGACGGGACCCTCCATCATCATCGCCACGTCGTGGCGGGCCGGATAGCGCTTGCCGGTGGGCAGCCGCCGGCGGCCGTCGCCGTCGAGGTGGTCGCAGGTATCCCAGCGGTCGGCGCCCAGGTCGCCGCCGCTGACGAAGGCCAGGCGGCCGTCGATGACCAGCACCTTCTGATGGTGGCAGGCGCTCCAGGGCAGGGTGCGGTCCAGCCGGTACTTCACCGGCGAATCCTTGAAGTAGAGCGCGCCCCGCTGCGGGGCGAAGGCCTGGCTGGCGGCGATGGGCGGGGGCATGTCCCAGGTCAGGATGCGCACGTCCAGCGCCGGGTTCAGCACCGCCAGCCGGCGCAGCATCAGGCCCAGCCGGTCGGGATCGGTTGGATCACTGCTGCGCTCGAAAGGGTCGGGGGAGAAGCGGGTGAGGGGATCGAACACCCAGGACAGCAGCCAGATCGAGCGCCGCGCCTGGGCCATGGCCTTCTTGACCGCCAGGAAGTGATCGGCCCCGTCGACCAGGAACGACACCCGGTCGGCGCGGTCCATTCGCCAGCAGGTGTCGCCGGGGATCAGCAGCGGATCGGTGCGCGCCATGATCGTGTCGGCCCTCCCGGCGGTGTCGGCGGCCCCTTGTCAGGGCCCTGGTGGTCGCGCGTGCGAACCGGTGCGGTCGCCCCGCATCGGCACGCGCTGTAAACGCCGGCGACGGCCAGTTGTTGCTATAGCGCCCGCCAGCCGATGTCGGTGCGGAAAAAGCCCAGCGGAAAGTCGATCGCGCCCACGGCCGCATAGGCGATGTCGCGGGCCTCGTGCAGCGTCGGTCCCAGGGCGCAGACGTTCAGGACCCGGCCGCCGGCCGAGCGCAGGGTTCCGTCCGGGTCCATCCGGGTGCCGGCGTGGAACACGACAGCTTCCTCGCCGAAGTCGCTGCGCGCGCCACGAATGATCGCGCCGGTGACGGGGCTGTCGGGATAGCCGTCGGCGGCCATGACGACGCAGATCGCCGCCTCGTCGCGCCAGGCGGGGCGGCCCAGCATGGCCAGCCTGCCGGTCGCCGCCGCCTGCAGCCAGGGCAGGATGTCGTCGGCCAGCCGCAGCATCAGCACCTGGCATTCGGGGTCGCCGAAGCGGGCGTTGTACTCGACCAGCTTGGGGCCCTGGTCGGTCAGCATCAGGCCGGCGTAGAGCACGCCCTTGTAGGGGTTGCCCTCTGCCGCCATGCCCCGGACGGTGGGCAGGATGATGCGCTCGAACGCCTCGTCCATCAGCGCCTGGGTCAGCACCGGCGCCGGGCTGTAGGTCCCCATGCCGCCCGTGTTGGGACCCTCGTCGCCGTCATAGGCGCGCTTGTGGTCCTGGGCGTAGCCGAAGGGGACGGCCGTCTCGCCGTCGCACAGGGCGAAGAAGCTGGCCTCCTCCCCGGCCATGAACTCCTCGATGACCACCCGCGCCCCGGCAGAGCCGAAGCGGCCGCCCAGCATGTCGATCACCGCCGCGTCGGCCTCGGCGCGGGTCGCGGCGATGACCACGCCCTTGCCGGCGGCCAGGCCGTCGGCCTTGATGACGTAGGGAGCCGTGAGCGTGTCCAGGAAGGCGCCGGCGGCCTGCGCCGTCTCGAACACGCCATAGGCGGCGGTCGGAATGTCGTGGCGGGCGCAGAAGTCCTTGGTGAAGGCCTTGGAGGTCTCCAGCCGCGCCGCCGAGGCGCTGGGGCCGAAGCAGGCGATACCCTGTTCCGCCAGCCGGTCGGCCAGCCCGACCTCCAGCGCCGATTCGGGCCCGACCACGACCAGCTCCGCCTCGATCTCCAGCGCCAGGGCGACCAGCGCCTCGACGTCCGTCACCTTGATGTCGCGGTTCTCGCACAGCTCGGCGATGCCGGGATTTCCGGGGGCCGCCACCAGCCGGGTCAAGGCCGGGGAGCGGGCGATCTTCCAGGCCAGCGCGTGCTCGCGCCCGCCGGATCCGACGAGAAGGACGTTCATGGCCCGGCGGTGTCGCGTGAGCGGCGAGGGGCGTCAAGTGCGGGGGGCGCAATCTGGCCGGTCCAAATCTCCCCCCTTGTCGCTCCGTATCAGGACGCGCCCCCGCCAGTGTCCGCCCGCTCGACTTCACGGAGCATGAGGCGCGCCGCCCACTTGGTGAGATGGCGGATGTCCAAATCTCCCCCCTCAGAGAATCGGATCGCATTGGACCTCCTCGCCGGGTTGCAACCCGGACGAATGACGGAGGGAGAGCTCGTGAAACTCAAGAAGATGAAGCGGTGGAAGCGCCTGCTCTGCGACTGTCGCCAGGGAGCGCTGCGATGGTTGACCGACCTTTGCGTATTGCTCGTCGCGGCGAACGTTCTTGCGACCCAGCCCGGATTTCGGGGCAACGACCACATGACGTCCAGACCGGCGCCCGCCGCATGCCAGCCGTGCATTGTAATGAAACTGTCATCAAAGCTTCACGCTCAGCCCGCATTGCCGCGCCAAAGGGGCCCATCGGCCTTCCCCTGCCCCCGTGAGTCGGACAGCCCGCCCGTATGACCCTGCTGATTTCCGTCCTGGCGCTGATGGCCTTCTCGGCCGGCGTCTACTGGCTGGGCCGCCGCAAGGCCCGGACCCTGGCGGCCGCCCGGCAAGGCCCGCTGCATTCGCTGCCGGGCTACTACGGGACCTGGGTTGCGCTGTGGACCGGAGTTCCGGCGCTGCTTCTGTTGCTGCTGTTCCTCACGGCGGGGCCGCGCCTGGCCGAGGCCATGCTGACGGCCCATGCCCCGGCCGCCGTAGCCCAGCTGCCCGCCGAACAGCTTTCGGCCTTCTGGACCGACGCCAAGGCCATCGCCGGCGGCAAGGCGCCCAGCGCCATGGCCTGGAGCGGCGAGCAGCGCGAGGCGCTGGACATCGCCGTGGCCGAGAGCCGCCGGCTCGACAACCTGATCGCCCTCGGGGCCCTGCTGACCGCCGGGGTGCTGGCGCTGGCCGGCTTCCTGCTGGCCTGGCCCAGGGTCCAGCCGGCTCTGCGCGCCCGCAACCGGGTCGAGGGCTGGCTGTCGGTGTTCCTGGCCGGCTGCGCCGCCGCCGCCGTGCTGACCACCATCGGCATCGTCGCCTCGCTGGCCTGGGAGAGCCTGCGCTTCTTCTCGGCCGTGCCGCCGCTGGAGTTCCTGTTCGGCCTGAAGTGGGACCCGCAGGTGGCCATGCGCGCCGACCAGGTCGCCTCGTCCGGCGCCTTCGGGGCGGTGCCGCTGTTCGCCGGCACCTTCCTGATCATGCTGATCGCCATGTGCGTGGCCGCGCCCGTCGGGCTGTTCTCGGCCATCTACCTGTCGGAATACGCCGGGCGCCGCACCCGCGCGATCGTCAAGCCGCTGCTGGAGGTCCTGGCCGGGGTGCCGACCGTGGTCTACGGCTTCTTCGCCGCCCTGACCGTGGGGCCGCTGTTCCGGGGCTTCTTCAACTATATCGGCAGCTGGCTGGCCGAGGGGCCGATCGACCCGGTCGGCCAGTACCTGATGACCGTCCAGAACCAGATGGCCCTGACCGCCGGGGTCGTCATGGGGGTCATGCTGATCCCCTTCGTCTCCTCGCTGTCGGACGACATCATCAACGCCGTGCCGCAGTCGCTGCGCGACGGCAGCTACGCCATGGGCGCGACCAAGTCCGAGACGGTCAAGAAGGTGCTGCTGCCCGCCGCCCTGCCGGGCGTGATGGGGGCCATGCTGCTGGCCATCTCGCGCGCCGTGGGCGAGACGATGATCGTCACCATGGCCGCCGGCCTGCAGGCCAGGCTGACCGCCAATCCGCTGGACACGGTGACCACCGTGACGGTGCAGATCGTCACCCTGCTGACCGGCGACCAGGAATTCGACAGCCCCAAGACGCTGGCCGCCTTCGGCCTCGGCCTGACCCTGTTCGTCGTCACCCTGACGCTGAACATCGTCGCCCTGCGCATCGTCCAGAAGTACCGGGAAGCCTATGACTGACGCCGACCTCTCCCCGGCGGCGGCCCGCCGGCTGAAACAGCGCCACGCCGCCGAGCGGCGTTTCCGGCTCTATGGCCTGCTGGCCATCGTCGTCGCCCTGGGCTTCCTGGTGGTGCTGCTGGGCCGCATCGGCATGCAGGGCGCCAGCGTCTTCTGGACCCATTCGATCACCGTCCAGGTGCAGCTCGATCCCGCCCGGATCGACCGCAGCGACCTGGAGGGCGTCAACTACGACTACATCGCCGCCGGCACACTGCTGAAGCAGCTAGAAGAGCCGGACGACGAACTGGGCCTGGCCTCGGGCGAGGCGATGGACCTGGTGTCTCGCGACCTCGGCTTCCGCGTGCTGCAGATGGTCAAGGCCGACCCGTCGCTGATCGGCCGGACCGTGACGCTGACCGTGCCGGTGAAGGCCGACGCCGACCTCTATCTCAAGGGTCAGATCTCGCGCGACACCCCGCCGGAGAACCGCAAGCTGTCCGACCGCCAGCTGGACTGGCTGGACGAACTGCGCGCCGAGGGCCTGATCAAGGGCCACTTCAACAGCGGCTTCTTCACCCGCTCCGACTCCACCGAGCCGGAACTGGCCGGGGTGCTGGGCGCGGTCGTCGGCTCGGCGCTGATGCTGCTGGTGGCGGGCCTGATCGCCGTGCCGGTGGGGGTTCTTGCCGCCGTCTGGCTGGAGGAGTTCGCGCCCAAGGGCCGGCTGTCGAACTTCATCGAGGTCAACATCAACAACCTCGCGGCGGTGCCCTCGATCGTCTACGGCCTGCTGGGCCTGGCGCTGTTCATCAACTGGCTGGGCTTTCCCAGGTCCGCGCCGCTGACCGGCGGCATGGTGCTGGCGCTGATGAGCCTGCCGACGGTGATCATCGCCACCCGCGCCGCGCTGAAGGCGGTGCCGCCGTCGATCCGCGAGGCGGCGCTGGGCATGGGCGCCAGCCGCACCCAGACTGTGTTCGACCATGTGCTGCCGCAGTCGCTGCCCGGGGTGATGACCGGCGTCATCCTCAGCCTGGCCCACGCGCTGGGCGAGACCGCGCCGCTGCTGATGATCGGCATGGTCGCCTTCACCCCGGGCCTGCCCGAGGGGCTGGACAGCGCCGCCAGCGTGCTGCCGGTGCAGGTCTTCATCTGGGAGAACGCCGCCGAGGCGGCCTTCCATGAACGCACGGCCGGAGCCATCATCGTGCTCCTGGCCTTCATGATCGTGATGAACGCGGCGGCCGTGATCCTGCGCCGTCGCTTCGAGAAGAGGTGGTGATGACCGGTCCGCAAGAATCAGTCCCCGCCGGAACGGAATCCATGCCGCACGACAGCCTCGTCCGCCCGCCCCAGGTCGCCATGGCCTCGGCCGTCCCCGGCCCCGCCGCCGGGGTCAAGATCGCCTGCCGCGACATCAGCGTCTTCTATGGCGAGAAGCAGGCCCTGCATGATGTCAGCATCGACATCCAGGACCGGTCGGTCACCGCCTTCATCGGCCCGTCGGGCTGCGGCAAGTCGACCTTCCTGCGCTGCATCAACCGGATGAACGACACCATCCCCGGCGCACGGGTGACCGGCCGCATCGAGATCGACGGCCAGAACGTCAACGACCGCGACGTCGACCCGGTGGTCCTGCGCAGCCGGGTGGGCATGGTGTTCCAGAAGCCCAACCCGTTCCCCAAGTCGATCTTCGAGAACGTCGCCTACGGGCCCCGCATCCACGGCCTGGCCAGCAACAAGACCGACCTCGAGGGCCTGGTCGAGACCGCGCTGAAGAAGGCCGGCCTGTGGAACGAGGTCGCCGATCGCCTGCACCAGCCGGGCACCGGCCTGTCGGGCGGCCAGCAGCAGCGACTGGTCATCGCCCGCGCCATCGCCGTGCAGCCGCGCGTGATCCTGATGGACGAGCCGTGCTCGGCGCTGGACCCGATCGCCACGGCGCGGATCGAGGAGCTGATCGACGAACTGCGGCGCCAGTACTGCATCGTCATCGTCACCCACTCCATGGCCCAGGCCGCGCGCGTGTCGCAGCGGACGGCCTTCTTCCACCTGGGCACGCTGGTCGAGGAGGGCTCCACCGAGGAGGTCTTCACCAACCCGCGCGAGTCCCGCACCCAGGACTACATCACCGGCCGGTTCGGCTGAGGTTCCCATGCAGCAGCACATCGTCACCTCCTACGAGGAAGAACTGAACCACCTGACCGCCGAGGTCGCCCGAATGGGCGGGCTGGCCGAGGCCCAGGTTTGCGACTGCATCCAGGCGTTCGCCCGCCGGGACGTGGCCCTGGCCGCCCAGGTGGCCGAGCGGGACAAGCGTCTGGACGGGCTGGAGCTGGAGATCGAGCGGGCGGCCATCCGCCTGATCGCCCTGCGCCAGCCGATGGCGGTCGATCTGCGCCGCACCGTCGCGGCGATGAAGATCGCCACCAATCTCGAGCGCTGCGGCGACCTGGCCAAGAACATCGCCAAGCGCTCGCTGGTGCTCGCCGAGAGCGACCCGGCCGGTCCGGTGACCCGCTCCATCGAGCGGATGGGCAAGCTGGTCGCCGCCCGGCTGAAGGACGTGCTGGACGCCTATACCGGCGGCGATCTCGAGGCGGCGATCGCCGTCTGGTCGCGCGACGACGAGGTCGACGAGCACTATGAGAGCCTGTTCCGCGAGCTGCTGACCTACATGATGGGCGATCCGCGCACGATCGCCCCCGGCGCCCACCTGCTGTTCGTGGCCAAGAACCTCGAGCGGATCGGCGACCACGCCACCAACATCGCGGAAATCGTCCACTACGAAATCACCGGCGACGAGCTGACCGAACAGCGGCCGAAGATCGAGACGACCACCCCATGAGCACGCCCACCATCGTCATCGCCGAGGACGAGGACGCCCTGGCGACCCTGCTGCAGTACAACCTCGAGAAGGAAGGCTATCGGGTGCTGGTCGCCGGCGACGGCGAGGAGGCCCTGCTGGTCATCGACGAGGAGAAGCCGGACCTGCTGCTGCTGGATTGGATGCTGCCCAAGGTGTCGGGCATCGAGGTCTGCCGCCGGCTGCGCCAGAAGACCGAGACCCGCAACATCCCGATCCTGATGCTGACCGCGCGCGGCGAGGAAAGCGACCGCATCCGCGGGCTGGACACCGGGGCCGACGACTATGTGGTCAAGCCGTTCTCGATGACCGAGCTTCTGGCCCGCATCCGCGCGGTGTTGCGGCGCATCCGCCCGGGCCTGGCCGACGACCGGCTGGCGCATGGCGACATCGTCGTCGACCGGGTGGCCCACCGGGTCAAGCGCTCGGGCAAGGAAGTTCACCTCGGCCCCACCGAGTTCCGCCTGCTCGACCACCTGATGCAGCACCCCGGCCGGGTGTTCAGCCGCGAGCAGCTTCTGGACGCGGTCTGGGGCTCGGACGTCTATGTCGAGGCGCGCACGGTGGACGTCCACATCGGTCGCCTGCGCAAGGCCCTGAACACCGGCGAGGACGCCGACCCGATCCGCACCGTCCGCTCGGCCGGCTATTCGCTGGACATGGAACGGTAGCGACAGGGTCTCGCGGCCGGCGCGGCCGGCGCGGCCTCAGCCGAAGACTTGCGTCCGCGCCGCTACCGCTTCCGCCGGATTGTCCGTGAACACCCCATCGACCCCTGCCGCATAGAGCGCCTTCAACAGGGCGCCGACATCGCCGGGCGCGCGGGCGTCCTCGGGGACGGGCGGGCTTGAGGGGCGGCGCAGGCGTTCGGGAAGGAAGTAGTTCTCGCGTCGCACCGTCCAGGGGTGGACCTTAAGCCTGGCCGCATGGGCGTTTGCGACGAAGGCGGTCGGCGCGCCCGGCGCGCCGTCCACGACCGGCAGCACCCGGCTCTTCTCCGGCCCGACGCCGTTCGCATAGGCGGCGATGGCCTTGAGACCCGCGGCCGAGGCCATCTCATCATAGGTCACGCCCGGCAGGTCGGCGGGGCCGCCCTCGTCGGAGACAAGCTGGACCAGCGGCGTCTTCAGAAGGCCGCGCAGGGTCTTCAGCGGGCCGACCTCGAAGCACTGGATGAACACCGGGGCCGTGGGCGAATCGAAGCCGGCCTTGCGCATCGCCTCGGCCAGCCGCCCCTCCATCGCCAGCCCCGCGCCGGCGAAATAGGCCGGATGCTTGATCTCGGGATAGAGGCCGATGGTCCGGCCGGCCCGGCGGCCCTCTTCGGCGGCCAGGGCGATGACCTCATCCAGGGTCGGGATACGGTCCTGCAGGTCGTACTTCACGTTGCCGGGGCGCAGTTGCGGCAGGCGCTCGCGGCAGCCGAGGGTCTTCAGTTCGGCCAGGGTGAAGTCCTCGGTGAACCAGCCGGTCAGCGACTGGCCGTCGATGACGCGGGTGGTGCGGCGGGCTGCGAATTCCGGACGCCGGGCGACGTCGGTGGTCTCGCCGATCTCGTTCTCGTGGCGGCAGACGAAATGACCGTCCTTCGTCAGCACAAGGTCCGGCTCGATGAAGTCGGCGCCCTGGGCGATGGCCAGGCGATAGGCCATCGGCGTGTGCTCGGGCCGCTCGCCGCTGGCGCCCCGGTGGGCGATGACCAGCGGCCGGGGGCGAGGTGTGGCGGCCAAGGCGTTCGGCGCGACCGCCAGGGCCGCGGCTCCGGCGACGAGGGCCGTGCGACGGTCGATCATCCGCGTTCCTCCGACAGCGGCAGCCAGACGACGAAGCTGGCGCCGCGACCCTCCGCGCTCTCCACCGCCATGCCGCCCCGGTGGCGGTTGACGATATGCTTGACGATGGCGAGGCCCAGGCCCGTACCGGCCCGCTCGCCGCCGCTCTTCTGGCCCTCGACCCGGTAGAAGCGCTCGGTCAGGCGGGGCAGGCGGTCGCGGGGAATGCCGGGGCCGGTGTCGGTGACGCGCAGCACCGCATAGCGGCGGCCTTGCGGCCGGTCGGGGGTCAGCAGGGCGATGCGCGTCGCCGCCGGATCGCGCGGCGGCGCCGTCGATTCGTCCGGCGCCGGGGCGGTCACCTCGACCAGCAGCCGGCCGCCGGCGGGAGCGTACTTGATGGCGTTCTCGATCAGGTTCTGGGCGACCTGGAGGATCTGGTCGCGGTCGCCCTCGATGGTCGCCTCGCCCCGGGGCGGATAGCGGGTCTCGACCTCGACGGCCTTCTCCCCGACCAGCGGCGCCAGGGCGTCCAGCACGTCGGTCGCCGCCAGGGCCAGCTCGACCCGGCCAGCGGGGGCGATGTGCTCGTTCAGCTCGATTCGCGACAGCGACAGCAGGTCGTCGATCAGCCGGGCCATGCGCTCGGCCTGGGCCTGCATGATGCCGAGGAACTTCTCGCGGGCGCCCTCGTCGTCGCGGGCGTGGCCGCGCAGGGTCTCGATGAAGCCGCTCAGCGAGGCCAACGGCGTGCGCAGCTCGTGGCTGGCGTTGGCCAGGAAGTCGACCCGCATCCGCTCGGCGCGGCGCACGTCCGTCTCGTCCCGCAGGGTGATCACCGCCAGCCGCCCGCCGGCCCCCTCGCCGAGGGGGCGGGTCTGCACCGACCAGACGCGCTCCTGCGCCCCGCCGGTTTCCATCAGGGCCTCGCCGGCGGCGCCCAGCAGGGCCTCGTCCACGGCCTCCAGCACCTCAGGGTGGCGGATGGCGGTGACCAGCCGGGCGCCCTGCAGCTTCAGCGGAAACAGGGCATTGGCGGCCTGGTTGGCGAAGATCACGCGGCGGGCGGCCGGCTCGTCCGGGTCGCCCTCCACCACCAGCACCGGATCGGGCAGCCGCTCGACGAGCAGCTGGAACGGGCCGCCGGCCGGCATGGCCGAGGGCGGGGCGGGGCTTTGCGCGCCCTCGCTTCCCACGGCCGAGGGCGTGGGCGAGGGGGCCGGTTCGACGGCGGTGCGCTGGGGCCACAGGGCCCTGAGGAACGACATGGCCGGGTCTCGATTCGCGGACGGAGCGCTTCTATGGTGCACGACCGTATGGCGCCCCGGTGAACCTTGCGATAGACGAGGCGGGTTGTCCTTCGGGAACACATTGAGAGCCTGACGCAATTTCGCCGCACGGGCGGTGGAGGAACGTCGAGCCGGTCTGGTTGCGGGGAACGTCACCCATGGTTCGTATGCGTTTGTTGGCCACCGTGGCCGCCGCGCCTCTCCTGCTTTTCGCGGGGGTCGCCTCCGCCGAGACGACCATCAGCAACAATCGCACGACGCCGATCTCGACCTCGACGGCGAACGGCGGCGCGGCCGATGACGTCAAGATCGCCGGCGGCGGCAAGATCGAGCTGACCACGGCCGGGCCGGCGGTCACCGTCGACAGCAGCAACGACTTCACCAACGACGGCTCGATCGTCATCAAGGACGTCGACAACGCCATCGGCGTGCTGGTCCAGGGCGGCAACACCACCGACGTGGCCAACAACGGCACAATCGTGCTGGACGACGACTATACCCCCAAGGACGACGACAAGGACGGCGACGACGACGGCCCGCTCGCCGAGGGCGAGAACAAGTGGGGCATCAAGGTCGTCGGACCGGGCGCCCTGACCGGGTCGATCAAGAACACCGGCTCGATCCAGATCGCCGGCAACAACTCGGGCGGCATCAGCCTCGAGACCGACCTCGTCGGCGACTTCGTCAACAGCGGCACCGTCTCGGTGGTCGGCACGAACGCCGTCGGCATCAACATCGCCGGCAATGTCACCGGCGCGACCAACCCGGCCCGCGCGGTCGAGGTGCGCGGCACCGTCTCGGTCATCGGCGAGAACGCGGTGGGCCTCGACGTGTCGGGCGACGTGGCCGGCACCCTGCTGATCCAGGGCGGCATCAGCGCCCGCGGCTACCGCTACTCCAGCCGTCCGTTCCTGGCCGAGACCCGCGCCAAGCTCGACGACGACGACAAGCTGCAGGGCGGTTCGGCCGTCCGCGTGACGTCCAACATCACCGGCGGCATCCTGCTGGATGTGGCGCCCGCCGACGAGGACGAGGACGAGGACGACGAAGACGGCGACGGCGTGATCGACACCGCCGAGGGCGCGGCGACGATCACCGTGCTGGGCGAGGCCCCTGCCATCCAGATCGGTTCGGAAACCGAAGCCATCACCATCGGCAACGTCGGCGTCGGCGACAACGCCTACGGCCTGATCATCCGCGGCACGGTCAGCTCCGACGGGCTGCTGGACAACGTCTCCTCGACCGGCATCCAGATCGGCACCGACAGCGGCAACGCCGTCGACCTGGGCGGCGGCATCCGCATGGACGGCGCCCTGACGGCCCGGACCTACAACTCGAACGCCCGCGCGCTGTGGCTGCGCAACGGGGCCAGCGCCGACGTCATCGACATCGGCGGCATTGTCTCGGCGGTCGGCACCACCACCTCCGCGCCGCTGGCCAGCGAGACGCCGATCCTGGTGGTCGGTCTGCAGATCGACCAGCTGGCCAACGTCGGCACGCTGCGCATCGACGGCACCGTTGCTGCCACCGGCGGCGGCGAACGGGTCGCCGCCTACGGCATCGTCGATCTGTCGGGCACGGTCACCCTGATCGAGACCACCGGCAACATCGTCGCCTCGGTCATCACCACCGATGACGCCGACGACGGCGACGACACCGACACCGACCCCAGCAACGAGGCTCACCTCAATACCGCTGTGGCGATCGACGTCAGCGCCAACACCACCGGCGTGACCATCCGCCAGACCGGCCGCATCGACGGCGATGACGGCGACGATGACATCGAAGACGCGGACGAGGACGGCGACGGCGTCGATGACGCCGATGAGCCGAACATCGTCGGCGACATCCGCTTCGGCTCCGGCGCGGACGTGCTGGACCTGCGGAACGGCGTGATGACCGGCAGCGTCTCCTTCGGCGACGGGGCGGACACCTTCATCCTGGCAGGCGGCGCCGACTTCAAGGGAGGCATCACCGACACCGACGGCCAGCTGGACATCGACATCGCCAACGGCAAGGCGACGATCACCAACGCCCAGGTCATCAACGCCACCAGCCTGAACGTCGGCGCCGACAGCTCGCTGACGGTGACGATCGACCCCACGGCCAACGGCGGCGCCGGCGCCAACACCATGCTGGTGGTCAACACGGCCACCTTCGCCAACGGCGCGGCCATCGGGGTCGAGCTGACCGACCTGATCGACGGTCCGCAGAGCTACACCATCGTCCAGGCCGGGACCCTGACCGCCGGGACCCTGGACCAGGAACTGCTCGGCAACTCGCCCTACCTGTTCGTCGCCGAGGCGCGGGCGGACGAGGCCGCGGGCGAAGTCTATGTCGACGTGCGTCGCCGGACGGCCGCCGAGATGAACCTGAACGCCGGCGAGGCCGCCGCGCTCGACGCCGTGTACGAGGCGCTCAGCGAGGACGAGGGCGTCCGCGACGCCTTCCTGGCGACGACCGACCGCAAGGACTTCCTCAAGCTCTACGACCAGCTGCTGCCCGACCAGGGCGAGGGCCTGTTCTCGGCCCTGGACCTGGCTACGCTGGGCATCGCGCGCCTGACCGGCACCCGGCCGGACCTCAAGGAACGCTACGGGCCCGACAGCTTCTGGCTGCAGGAGATCAACGTCGGCGTCCTGCGCGAGGCCGGCGTCAGCCTGGGCTCGGAAACCAAGGCCTTCGGCTTCATCGGCGGCTACGAGGCGATGGGCGATGACGGCGGCGCGCTGGGCGTGACGCTGGCCTACCTCAATGCCGAGGAAAAGGACGACGTCGCCCAGGTCGGCGAGCAGACCAACATCTCGCTGGTCGAGGCGGGCGTCTACTGGCGCCGGGCGGCCGGTCCCTGGCTGTTCTCGGTCCGCGGCGCCGCTGGCTACGGCTGGTTCGAGGGCGAGCGGCGCTTCGTCGATCCGTCGACGGGCCTGGTGCGCGAAGCCAGCGCCACCTGGGGCGGCTACACCCTGTCGGCCAACGCCATGGCCGGCTACGAGGCGCGCTTCGGCCGCTTCTATGTCCGCCCGACGCTGAGCGTCGACTACTTCTACCTCTCCGAGGGCGAGCGGCGGGAAACCGGCGGCGGCGGGTCGTTCAACCTGATCGTCGACGAGCGCACCTCCAGCCGCCTGTCGGCCTCGGCCGAGCTGGCCGTCGGCGCCACCTTCGGCCGCGACACCTGGTGGCGTCCCGAACTGCGCGTCGGCTACCGCCAGATCCTGGCCGGTGAGATCGGCGACACGACCGCCCGCTTCACCAATGGCACCACCGGCTTCACCCTGACGCCGATGGAAGCCGGCGAGGGCGCGGTGGTTCTGGGTCTGGCCCTGCGGGCCGGCACGCCGATGAGCTACATGGCCCTGGAAGGCGAGGTCGAGAGCAGCGACGGCGAGGAGCGCTACAACCTGCGCGTCTCGGGCCGGATGATGTTCTGACCGGTCCCGGAACCGCCGCCTTCCGGGCGGCGTTTCCGGCCGCATGGACAAGCTCTGGATCGACGCGGTCGGCGTCGGCGCCGCGCTCTGCTCGATGACGAGCTTCACCCCGCAGATCTTCAAGATCTGGCGCGAGAAGGACGCCTCGTCGATCTCGTTGCGGATGTTCGCCCTGACGGTGACCGGCTTCACCCTGTGGACGACCTACGGGGCGCTGTCGGGAAGCTGGCCGATCGTCCTGTCCAACGCCGTCTGCCTGGCCCTGTCGGCCGTGATCCTGGCGCTGAAGCTCAGGTTCCGGAATCAACCCGCGCTTAACCACGCCGGCTAACCGCGCCGAAAGCGGCAGGCGCCATAAGGGGTCCATGAGCGGACCCGTCTCCATCCCCGGCCCCGGCCAGCGCCTGTCGATCCTCGGCGGCGTGGTCGATCCCATCACCCCCGCCGGCATGCTGGCGGCGACCGAGGTGTTCCTGGCCGGCGGCGGCACGGCGGTGATCGCCAACCACAACGCCCACAGCCTGTTCCTGCTGCCGAGGTCGCCCGAGCTGCGCCGCTTCTTCCAGGACGCCGAGCTGACCCAGATCGATTCCCTGCCGATGATCCTCTGGGGCCGGTTGATGGGGCTGCCGGTCGGGCGCGAGCACCGGTCCACCTATCTCGACTGGCGCGAGCTGTTCTGGACCCGGGCGGCCGAGCGCGGCTGGCGGGTGTTCCACCTGGGCGGCGCGCCGGGTGTCGGCGCGCGGGGCCGCGAGGTTGTGCTCGCCCGTCACCCGGGCCTGATGCTGGCCGAACATCACGGCTATTTCGACATGGCCGGCGGCGAGAACGAGGCCGTGCTCGAGGCCATCGCCGCATTCGAGCCGGACGTCATCATGGTCGGCATGGGCATGCCGCGCCAGGAAGCCTGGATCGCCGCCAACCGCCATCGCATCGGCCGGGGGGTCTTCTTCCCGGTTGGCGCCGCCTTCGACTACGAGGCCGGCGTCCAGTCGGCCGCGCCGCGCTGGATGGGCCGGATTGGCGTCGAGTGGCTCTACCGGCTGGTCTCCCAGCCGGGCCGGCTGGCCTACCGCTATCTGGTAGAGCCCTGGTTCCTGGCCCCGGCCATGCTGTCGGACCTGCGCGCGGCGGCGGCCAGGCGCTGAAGCGCCGTTGGCCGAGAAGACCTAGCTTGGCCCGCGCATCGGGCGCGGCCCCCACGGCGTCAGGGCCACCGACAGCGCGGTGCCCAGACCCATGACCACCATCCCGAGGGCGACCAGGGCGAACAGCGCCCATGATGGCGCCTGGGCCTGGACCAGCATCCAGCCGCCGAGCGCGATGACGCCCAGCCGGGCCGTCCCCGCCAGCAGCGGTCCCATGATGCGCCCTGCCCCCTGGGACGAGAAGTAGAGGGCGAGGCTCAATCCGAAGAAGACGAAGGCCGGCCCCGAGAAGCGCAGGTACATCGAGGCGGCCGCATGGACGCCGGGGTCGTGGGTGAATATCGAGACCCAGAGCCCCGGCGCCAGCGCCAGCAACAGACCGATGCCGCCCAGGCCCGCCGCCCCCATCGCGCCGGCCGTCCACGCCACCTTGCGGGCCCGGGCCACATCGCCGGCCCCGATCGCCATGCCGACCATCGGCAGCGACGCCACGCCGACCGAGAAGGCGATCGGCACCAGCAGGAACTCCAGCCGCGAGCCGATGCCGTAGCCGGCCAGGGTCTCGACTCCGAAGCGGGCGGCGATGCTGGTGATCACCAGGATGGTGGCGACGGTCTGGATCGGCGACAGCATGGCGGGCCCGCCGACCCGGAGGATGTCGAGGAAGTGCTCGCGGCTCAGCGGTCCGCGCAGACGCAGCCGCACGCGCGCCGTCGGGCGACGCAGCAGCACGAACAGGATCAGCGCCACGCCGGCGCCGGACAGCGCCTGGCCAAGGCCGACGCCGACGATCCCGAGCCGGGGCGCCGGACCCCAGCCGAAGCACAGGGCGCCGCCCAGCACCACCTGCACGGCCGCCCCGGCCAGCATGGCCACCGACGGCGCCACCATGTTCCCCGAGCCCCGCAGAATCGAGGCCAGCATGTTCAGCAGCCAGATGGCCGCAGCGAAGCTGAAGACGACATGGGCGTATAGCACCGCCTGGCGGAGGGTCTCGCCCCGCCCGCCCAGCAGGCTGAAGACCCCCGAGCCGAACAGGGTCAGCAGCAGGGTGAAGAACAGCCCCATGCCGAGGCCGATGACGGCCGCATGCCGCGCCAGAGCCTCGGCGCGATCGTCGTCCCCGGCGCCCAGCGCCCGGCTGATCGCGGATGAGACGCCGCCGCCCATGGCGCCGGCGCTCATCATCCCCATCAGCATGATCAACGGCAGAACCAGCGCCGCCGCCGCCAGGGGCTCCGCGCCCAGGCGGCCGATGTAGGCGGTCTCGGCGATGGCGACGGCCGTCGTCGCCAGCATGCCGATCAGGTTCGGCGCGGCCAGGCGAGCCAGGGTCGGGGCGACAGGCGCGGTCAGCAGGGCCAGGCCCGGAGGTGCGGCCGGCCTTGAAGCGGCGGGAGTCTGCTCTGTCATGTCCCCTCCCGAAACGGCCGTTCCGGCCGGGGATCGTTTCTTATTGCTACCTTAGGCGGTTGGGGGCGCTTGCCAAGGGCCGCCGGTGTCGATCTGGCCCCCCAATTGGGGATGGCGCGGGCCGTGCGGCGCGGTAGAATTCATGCATCGACATTCCACGCCAGACGGGTTTCCCATGCGCTCGACGTTCGCCGCCCTCACCGCCTCGCTCGCTCTGGTGGCGGGCCTTTCCCTGGCCGCGCCGGCCTTCGCCCAGGCTCGTCCGGACGATACCCAGCGACTGACCATCTTCAGCCACGAGGCGCTGAAGCCGGTCGTGGCGCCCGCCGGGGGCGCCTTCTCCCAGCAGCAGGGTTCCCAGTCGGCCTATTCGGTGTTCGAGAAGGATGGCCTGAAGGTGGTGTTCGACTACCAGGCCTGCGACGGCGACACGCAGAACGGCTGCGTCGGCGCCCTGATGACCGCCTATGTCAGCTATCCCAAGACGACCTCCAAGGCGGCCGCTCTTGAGGCAGTCAACGCCTTCAATCTGAAGTACAGCATCGTCAAGGTGGTGGTGCTCGATGATGGCGTCATCGGCATCACCCGCTACATGATCGCCGACTACGGCATCAGCTATGGCGCCATCCGCACCGAGCTCGATACGCTGGACTTCATCGCCCGCGACTTCATGACCAAGGTCCTGCCGACGCTCCGCTAGGCTCCTGCGCCTCGCCTGCCGGGCGCGCGCGCTTGCAGCGTCGCTCGGCAGGGCTATCCTTGCCGTCTGTTCCAGGGGGCCCTCGTGGGAGGGATTGGCTGATGATCCGCAAGTACCTGCTCGCCGCCGCGGCGGCCGCGACTTTCGCCGTGGCTCCGGCCGCCGCCCAGGCCCCGCAGGCCAACGACTATCCGGACGACCGGACGCAGTTCGAGTTCTTCAGCGCCGAGACGCTGAACGCCTCGCTGTCACCCTTCAACATCACAACCGAGACGCAGACCGCCGGCGGCCAGACCTATCTGTCCTTCGACCTGGACGGCTATCGCTACTTCATCCTGATCACCGCCTGCCTGGAGGACAATCCGCGCCGCTGCGTCGGGGCCAACCTCTTCCTCGCTCTGGACAAGCCGCCCGGGATGTCCGCCCAGACGCTGAACAGCAAGGTGCAGACGTTCAACAGCCGCTACGCCTTCACCAAGGTCTATGTCGATGACCAGACGGGGCGCGTGATCCTGAGCCGGTACATGGTTTCCGACTACGGCAAGTCGCGCGGCCAGGTTCGCCAAGAGGTCGCCAGCTTTGTGACGATCGTCAAGGATTTCAAGGCCTTCTTCGGCTACTGACCAGCCGCGTCGACGAACACGCCGTCCTGGTGGAAGGTCTCCCCAAGCCAGGGGTGCCGGAAAGTCAGGGCGAAGCGGAACCGGCCGCCGCCCAGGTCCTGGTGAACGACATGGGCGGCCCCCGGCGTGACGAGCTCCGGCAGCCGGAGCCTCAGCGGCCCGACAACGACGACATAGCCCCGGCTGTCGAAGTGAAGCGCCCCGTCCGCCTCGCGCACCGACAGGGCCATGCCGACCCCGCCGCGCACCATTTCCAGCACGCCGTCGCCATCGGCGAGCTTGCGCGAGGAGACGAGCACGGGAGCGCGGCCGGCGAAGCGGTAGAGCCGGTCCCAGACCAGGGCGCCGTCCTCCAGCCGTACGCTGACCTCGACCGGCACGTCCTCGCCGGTCCACGGGGCCAGGGGCGTGCCGATCAGGCGGCATAGCTGGGCCAGAACGCGCCCCGCCAGGCTGGCCTGGACCTGCATGCGGCCCGGATAGGTGATGACCGCTCCCGCCGGATGGGCCGCAAACCGGCGCCGGATCGGCGGGGCCAGCCGCGCCCAGGCCGCCGGACCCAGGAGGGTCTCGAAGTCCACCTGCCGGCGCGGCGTCGACGGGGCGAGCCGGCCTGGAAGTCCCGGAACCGCTCGCGCCGCCGTTTTCATGGTCGCTCTCCTACTTGCCGATCAGGCCGACGATCCGGCCGCCCATGCCGATCAGCCGCATCAGCACCGGGCGCGGCGCCTTGCGCATCTGGCCGTACCAGCGGTCGAGCCGGGTCAGGAAGCTGTGCATCGCGGCGATCCGCTGGCGCGCATGGACTGGCGTTTCGGGGTCGGCGTCCGCCTCGGCGACGCAGCCGGCCAGCATCTCCAGGGTCGGATCGATCTCGCGGCGTTTGCGGCCGTCGGCGATCAGTTCCAGCATGTCCCAGGGGTCCTGGCGGGCCTCGAAGTGATCGCGCCGGTCGCCCTCGACATGGACCAGCCGGATCAGGCCCCAGGCCTGGAGCTCCTTGAGGCTGTTGGAGACATTCGACCGGGCGATGCCCAGCGCCTCGACGATGGCCTCGGCGTTCTGCGGCGCCTCGGCCAGGTAGAGCAGGGCGTGGATCTGGGCGACGCTGCGGTTCACGCCCCAGCGCTGGCCCATCTCGCCCCAGTGGAGGACGTAGCGGCGCATGGCGGGGGTTAGCTTCATGGATTTCTGCTATTTCTGTCTGGAGAGAAATAGCAGATCGCGGAACGCGGATCAACATTCGCGCGGCGGAAAGGTGGGGCGCGTCAGTGACCCGCGTGGGCGTCCGCCGGCTTGATGGCGACGATGGTCTTCTTGTCCTTCAGGTCGAAGACGACCTTCATGCCGGGCTTGAGGCCCTTGAGCATGGCCGGGTCGCTGACCCTGAACGGCATGGTCATGGCAGGCCACTTCAGCGCCGGCATGGGGTCATGGGTGATCACCAGCGTGCCGCCGGCGGCGTTGACCGACTTGACCACTCCCGTGCCGCGCACGACGCCGGGCGCCGTAGGGCCCGCGTCATGGCCCGAGTGATCCTGGGCGAGGACCGGCATGGGGGCGACGGCGCAGAGGCCGAGGGCGGCGATAGCGGCCAGGGCTGTGGCGGTTTTCATGGCGATCTCCTCAAGCGACTTCAGAACCAGGCCCGCAGGCCGATGACAAGGCGGACCTCGTCCACATCCTCTCCGGCCGCGCGGCGATAGTCGGCCGTGCCTCCCAAGCTTCGCGACCATGTCAGGCCGATGTAGGGCGCCCACTCGCGGCGGATTTCGTAGCGCAGGCGCAGGCCGGCTTCGATGCCGGTGACGCCGTCGCTGGTTTCCAGGTCGGGAATATCCTGCGCCGACAGGCCGATTTCGGCGCGGGGCTGGAGGATCAGGGCCTGGGTCAGGCGAAAGTCGGTATGGGCCTCGAGGCTGGCGGTGAGATCGCCCCGGTCCGACAGCCAGCCCGTGGCCTCGACCTCGATCCAGTAGGGCAGGAGCGTTTCCAGTCCGACCGCCAGGTGGCTGCGACTTTCCGGCTCGATGTCCTGGCGCAGGCCGATGCGGACATCGGTGTAGGGGCCGACGGCGCGGGCGTAGAGCAGCTGGAAATCGGCGTGGTCGACGCCGCCGCCCACGCCTTCGCCCTCGGTGGTGAAGACGACGCGGTTGAGGTCCCCGCCGTACCAGGCTTCGAGACTCCAGCCGTATCCGGTCTCGCCATCGCCGATCCGCGCCTCGCCCGCGTCGAGCAGCACCTGCCAGGCGCGGCCGCCGCCATGCTCGCGGGCCAGGACGCGGCGGGCGCGGTCCATGCCGGCGGGTGGGAAATAGCGGTCGGCGAGATTGTCGGTCGGCGGGGGCGGGGCGGGGGCGTCACCGACCTCCAGCGAAGCGCCGGTGGGGACCAGCGCCGGCACGTCGGCGGCCATGTCGTGGCCCTCATGGTCCTGGGCCAGCGCGGGCGCCGTCATCAGAGACAGCAGCACCCCGGCGAACAGGCGATGGCGGAACCGGGCCGTCACGCGCCCCCTCCCGGCCCGCGGCGGACCTTGAGCACCTGAAACATGCCGGCGTGCATGTGGTAGATCATGTGGCAGTGGAAGGCCCAGTCGCCTTCTTCCATGGTGACGTCGAGGCTGACCTGGCCGGCCGGGGCGACGATTACCGTGTGCTTGCGCGGCATATGGCCGACCGGTCCGCTGGCCAGTTCGAAGAAATGGCCGTGCATGTGGATGGGGTGAGCCATCATGGTGTCGTTGATCAGGTTGATCCGCACCCGCTCGCCATGCCGGAAGCTGTAGGGCGGCGGGTTGTCGGCGAACCGGCGGCCATCGAAGCCCCACATGAAGCGCTCCATGTTGCCGGTCAGTCGGATGTCGAGCGCTCTTGCCGGCGGGCGCTGGTCGGGGTTGGGCTGCAGGGCCGCGAGATCCCGATAGACCAGGACGCGATGACCCACGGCCTCGAGGCCCTGGCCTGCCTCGCCGGTGCGATCCATCGGCATGGCGGTGATCATCTGCACGCCCGGGCCCATATCGACCTGGGGGGCGAAGTCGCCGTCCCGCATGGACATCTCCATGCCGCCCATGTCGCCCATCAGGTCTGATCCGCGCGGCTTCGGCTCGGCCATGCCGGGCGCTGCAGGCGGCGCCTCCGTCGGCGCGGCCATGTGGGCGGAATGGTCCATGCCCATGTCCTTCATCGTCGCCAGGGGACGACGGCGCGGCGAGGGGGGCGGTGCGGTCATGCCGATGCGCGGCGCCAGGGTGGCCAGAGCGCGCCCGTCCCTATCGACGGTTTCGGCGACAAGGGCGTAGGCGCGATCTTCCGTCGGCTGGACGATGACGTCGTAGGTCTCGGCGTTGCCGATCTGGAACTCGTCGACCGTGACCGGGCGCACATCCTGGCCGTCGGCCTGGACCACGGTCAGCTTCAGGCCGGGGATCCGGACGTTGAAGATCATCTGGGCGGCGGCATTGATGATGCGCAGCCGCACCCGCTCTCCCGGCGTGAAGAGGCCCGTCCAGTTGTCCGCCGGTCCGTGGCCGTTGACCAGGAAGCTCATCACCGCGCCGGTGACGTCGGAGATGTCGGTGGGATCCATCCGCATGGCGCCCCACTCCAGCCGCTCGGCGAGGGTCTGGTCCTCGCCGGCGAGCAGCCCGGCGATCGTCTGGCGCTGGCGATTGAAGATGCCGCCCTGCTGCTTGAGCTTGCGGAAGATCAGGTGGGGGTGAAGGTCGCCGTGGTCGGACAGGACGATCACATGCTCGCGGTCGGCCTGGACCGGATCGGCCCCGGCCGGGTCGATGACCAGGGGAGCGTAGCAGCCCTCGGCTTCCTGCAGGCCCGAATGGCTGTGGTACCAGTAGGTCCCGGCATGGGTCAGGGGGAATTCGTAGGTGAAGGTCTCGCTGGGGCGGATGCCGGGGAAGCTGACGCCCGGCACGCCGTCCATCTGGAACGGAACCAGCAGGCCGTGCCAGTGGATCGAGGTGTCCTCGCGCAGGCGGTTCTCGACAGCCAGGCGGACCGTCTGCCCCTCGCGCAGCCTCAGGAGGGGACCGGGGACGGTCCCGTTGATCGCCACGGCATGCCGGTCCTTGCCGTCGATACGGATGTGGGCGTGGTCGATGACAAGCCGCGCCTCGGGTCCGTGCAGGGTGGTCAGCCCGCGCGTCCCGCTCATCGCCCAGGCAGGGCGGCGGGCCAGCAGGCTGGCCCCGGCCGTGAGGCCGGCGCCGAGGAGCAGGCGGCGGCTGGGCCCCGTCATCTGGGCCCCCTCATCGGCGCGACCGTTCCAGGACCTGCAGGACCTCGTCGATCTTGCGGCGCTGTTCGCCGGTGTCGCCACTGGCGAAGGCGCCGGCGACACAATGGTCCATGTGCTCGCGAAGCAGTTCGGCCTCGACCTTGCCGAGGGCCGCGCGAACGGCCTGCAGCTGGGTGAGGATATCGATGCAGTAGCGGTCGTCCTCGACCATCTTCTGGATGCCGCGAACCTGTCCCTCGACGCGCTTGAGGCGATTGGTCAGTTGCGGTTTGCCGGCGCGGTGCATGCGGCGGATATATACCCCAGGGGGGTAAATGGAAGGGCCGCCGCAAAAAAGAGGGGGAGGGGGTGCAGGCCCCCTCCCCCAGTTGTCTGGCTCCAGGCCCAGGGCGGGGAGGAGCCAGGCCCGAACGTGACCCTACGGCGCGCCCGACGCGGTGGTCGGTTGGCCCAGGGTGAAGGTGACCGTGCGCCCGACCAGTTCGGCCGGCGGACGGGAGACGTCGGCCTTGCGGGCCGCGGCCTTGATCGCGGCGTCGTAGTCGGCCGAGCCAGAGCTCTCGACGATGGTCACGCCGCCGGCGCCGTCCGGCGCGACCTTGACGCGGATGCGGACCGAACGACCGTCGTCGGCCAGGCCCTGGCTGGCAACCTGCGCGTCCAGGCTGGCCTTGGTCTTGGCGACCCAGGCGTCGGCGGCGGGGCTGGCCAGGGCCAGGGTGGCGGTCGAGGCGGCGATGAGCAGGCCGCCGGCGAGGCTGATGAAGCGGTTCATGGCAAGATGTTCCTGACGTTGTCCTTGGGGGAGGAAGGCCTCCGCCGGAACGGGACCCTCGCGTACATGAGACCACGGCAATCGTGATCGGATGCGGACTTTGTCGTGAAATCTTGGTAATGCGCCGCGCGCCCAAGGCCTTGAAATCCGGAGAGGTTTCGCTGCATTGCAGCAAAGACTTGGCGAAGTCGCCCGCACCCGTGCTAGAAGGTCCGACCCCATTGGTAACGGACGCCGCAGTGCGATGCGGCGACGCAAAGGCTTGGCATCCATGACTCAAATCAGGTCGGTCAGCGTCATCGGCGCGGGCCAGATGGGATCGGGCATCGCCCATGTCTGCGCCCTGGCCGGATACGATGTGCGGCTGCACGACCTTGACCGCGCGAAGATCGATGCGGGCCTCGAGGTCATTCGCGGCAACCTGACCCGGCAAGCGGGACGCGGCATCATCACCGACGCCCAGATCGGCGAGGCGCTGGGCCGGATCGCCCCCTCGGAGAGCCTGGAAGAGACCGGGTCCGCCGACCTCGTCATCGAGGCCGCGACCGAGAACGAGGACGTCAAGAAGGCGATCTTCCGCAGCCTGCAGGCGCACCTGGGCGAGAACACCCTGCTGGCGTCCAACACCTCCTCGATCTCGATCACCCGCCTGGCGTCGACGACCGACCGGCCAGAGCGGTTCATCGGGCTGCACTTCATGAACCCGGTGCCGCTGATGAAGCTGGTCGAGGTCATTCGCGGCATCGCCACGGACGTCGAGACCTACGAGACCGCGGTCGGATTCGCCCGCAGCCTCGGCAAGACGACCACCAACGCCGAAGACTTCCCCGCCTTCATCGTCAACCGCGTGCTGGTGCCGATGATCAACGAGGCGATCTACACGCTGTACGAGGGTGTCGGCACGGTGGAGTCCATCGACACCGCCATGAAGCTGGGCGCCAACCATCCGATGGGGCCGCTGGAGCTGGGCGACTTCATCGGCCTGGACACCGTGCTGAGCATCATGAACGTGCTCTATGAGGGCCTGGCCGACAGCAAGTACCGGCCCTGTCCGCTGCTGGTGAAGTACGTCGAGGCCGGATGGCTGGGCCGCAAGGCCGGGCGTGGCTTCTATGACTACCGCGGCGAGGCCCCTGTCCCGACCCGGTAGAGCAGGATGCGGCCAGCCAGACCTGGCTGACCGCTGGAACTTGTGAAGGGATCAGAGCAACCAGCCGGCTGTCTCGCCGGTGACGTCGCCGCTGACCCGAAGCTGCAGGTCGGCCAGGCCGTCGCCGTCGACGTCCAGCCGGATGACCGTCTGGTTCTGGCCAGCGACATAGATCACCACCATCTCGCCGGCGGATCTGGTGAAGCCACCCCTTGCCAGGGTGAAGGCCTGGTCAGCGTCGGTGTTGCTGTCGGCGTCGATGGCGCTGAAGTCGAACAGGTCGCCATCCAGGGCCGAGAAGTCGGTGATGTTGTCGAGTTCCGATCCGCCGCGGCCGATTGACTCCTGCAGGTAGCGGAAGGTGTCCGCGCCCGCGCCGCCGGTCAGCGTGTCCTTGCCAAGTCCGCCGATCAGGATGTCGTCGCCATCGCCGCCGATCAGGATGTCGGCGCCCTCGTATCCATGCAGCGTATTGTCGCCGACGTTGCCCGTCAGGCGATTGTTCAGGTCGTTCCCGTAGCCGACCGTATCCTGCACCCCGAGAAACTCCAGGTTCTCGATGTTGGGCGCCAGGCTGTAGTCGGTCAGGGCGGTGCGGATCGTATCGAGGCCTGCTCCGGCGTCCTCGATGACCCCGTCGAAGCCCGTCCTGACCATGTAGATGTCGTTGCCGGCCCCGCCCCGCATGATGTTGAAGCCCGCGCCGCCGTCCAGGAAGTCGTTGCCGGCCCCGCCGACCAGGGTGTCATTGCCCTCGCCGCCGTCCAGCCGGTCGTTGCCCGACCCGCCCTCGATGTAGTCATCGCCCGCGCCGCCGAACAGCTTGTTGGCGCCGCTGGTGGCGTAGAGCGCATCGTTGCCCGCCTCGCCCCAGATGTTGTCGTTGCCGGCCCCGCCGACGAGGATGTCTCCGCCTTCGCCACCGTAGAGGCGGTCCTGGCCGTCGCCGCCCTCCAGGGTGTCCGACCCTGATCGGCCATAGAGCAGGTCGTTGCCGCCAAGACCCCGGATCGTGTCATCCAGAAAGCCGCCGTACTGGGTCTCGGCGGCGGCGGTTCCGGTAAAGTTCACCAGGCTGCTGCGCCCAAGGATGATGTAGGCGGCGCCCGCATTGCCGCCGACCCCCGAGGCGCCGACGATCAGATCGTCAAAGCCGTCGTCGTTGACGTCACCGGCCGAGGACACATTGACGGCGAAGTCGAAGGCCGCGCCGCCATTGATGCGGAACCCGAACTCGCCGTCCAGGCTGGAGAGGTCCAGGTTGGAGCCGAAGCCCGCCGCGCGTCCGAGCACCACCCAGCTGGCGCCGGCGTTGCCTCCCGTATCGCGCGCGGAGACGATCAGATCCGCCAGACCATCGCCATTGATGTCGCCGGCGGACGATACCGAGAAGCCGGTGCGTTCACCTGTCGCGACACCTGATAGACGGAATCCGTCGGTCCCGTTCAGGGCGCCCAGGTTGAGGCTCGGTGCGAAGCCATTGGCCTTGCCAAAGACCACATAGGCCGTTCCCGACGAAGCCACCGTTCCGTTCGCCGAGGTTGCTCCTACAATAAGGTCGGCATAGCCATCGCCGTTCACATCGCCGGCGGCCGCCACGCTGTAGCCGGCGACGGCGAATGCGTGGGGACCTTCCAGCCGAAAGCCGTTCGTCCCGTCCAGGCTGGCGACATCAAACTCCGGGCCGGCCTCGTTCGCACGACCAAAGATGACATAGGCCGCGCCCGAGTAGTTGCCGTTCACATCGGCGCCGAAGCCGCTGACGATCAGGTCGGAGAAGCCATCTCCATTGACGTCGCCGGCCCCATCCACTGAGAAGCCCACGCGATCAAAGTTGTTGGCGGCATTGATCTGGAAGCCGTTGGCGCCGGAAAGGGCCGAGGCCTCCAGTTGCGCGCCCAGGCCAAGCCCCGGAACGCCGAACACCACGTAGGCCTGGCCCCCCAGGCCCGCGTTGTAGGCGCCGACGATCACGTCGCCCAACCCGTCGCCGTTGAAATCGCCGGCCGAGGCTACGGAAACACCGAAGGTGCCGCCCGCGATCTCGCCGTTCAGCCTCAGGCCGTTGAAGCCGTTCAGAGTCGAGACCTGGACGGCGGGCGCGAAGGCGCCGTTCTGGCCAAAAAGGATGTAGGCGGCGCCGGACTGCAGCCCGTTGGGATCAGCCAGATCTGCGCCGATGATCAGGTCATCGATGCCATCGTTGTTGAAATCACCGGCGCCGGCCACGCTGGCGCCCAGGGCATCGTAGGCGGCCGCGCCTTCGATGCGAAAGCCGTTGGAACCGTCCAGCGTCGACAGGTCGAGGGCGGCGCCGAAGCCGCCGGCACGCCCGAAGACGACATAGGCCGCTCCGGAGGATTCCCCGTTCGAATCGGCGCCCCGGGCCCCGATGATGAAGTCCTCGATGCCGTCATTGTTGATGTCGCCCGCCGATGAGACCGACGCGCCAAGATTTTCGAACCCGGCAGGCCCCGGGATGATGAACCCGTAGGTTCCATCGAGTGTCGGAAGCTGAATGACGGCCGGATAGCTCATCGATGCCTGTCCCCTGGCTGGCGGCCGGGGGTCGGTCCCGGCGTTTCAGCCGGGACGTTAGGCGGTCAGATTCCGGCGAACCCTGTCATTTGACAGGATCGGTGGACTTTCAGGCCTTGGCCACGACGTCCCGAAGCCGCGCCAGGCGATCGCTGTCGGCAGGATGGGTCGAGAGAAACGCGGGAACCTGCGAGTCCTTGCCCTGGGCCAGCATCCGCTCCCAGAAGCGCGGCGCCCCGGCCGGGTCCAGGCCCGCCCGGGCGGCCAGGCCCACGCCCAGTGCATCGGCTTCGAACTCGTGCTTGCGGCTGTAGGGCAGGATGACGCCGTACATGACCCCGGCGCCCAGCGCCCCGGCGATGGCCCCGGCGTTCTCGCCATACTCTTCCGACAGCGCCGCCTCGGCGATCGCCACGCCGACCTGGGTCGCCAGCTGCTGCGAGACCCGCTCAGCGGCATGACGAGCCACGACATGGCCAGCCTCGTGCCCCATCACCGCCCCGATCTGGTCGTCGTCTCCGGCGAAATCCAGCAGGCCGCTGAAGAAGCCGACCTTGCCGCCCGGCAGGACAAAGGCGTTGATCCGGGGGTCCTCGAACACCACGAACTCCCAGTCCATCTCGGTGCGGCCCGAGGCCTCGGCGACCGCGCCGCCAACCTTGGCCAGCCGGGCCTGCAGGCCCGCATCCGTGCTGCGGGGCAACTGGGTGACCGCGTCGCGCCAGGCCTGTGCGGACAGTTCGGCCAGCTGCTCATCGCTGACCAGCATGAACTGGCGCCGGCCCGTGGCGGCGTTCTCGGTGCAGGCGCCGACCAGTCCACCGGCGGCGAGCAAGGTCAGAAGGCGGCGGCGATCCAACGGAATGATGTTCGTCATACCGGTCAATCTGGGGGCGCAAGTTGGCTGCGACAAGCGCTGTTCGCCCTCCGCCGCGAGTTGGGGATCGCGAGCGGAGGGCTGGGCCCCGGGGCTGGCTGAGGACCCCGTGACCGTTCCTGGCCCCGGCCACCCGCTCCGCCCTAGGGGATCAGAGCAGCCAGCCGGCGGTATCGCTGGTGACGTCGCCGCCGACGCGCAGTTGCAGGTCGGCCTGGCCGTCGCCATCGACGTCCAGCCGGATGACCGTCTGGTCCTGGCCGGCGACGTAGAAGGCGAACATCTCGCTGGCCGCCCCGGTGAACCCGTTCTCGGCCAGGACGAAGGCTTGGTCGCCGCCGTCGACGCTGTTGGCGTCGATGGCGCTGAAGTCGAACCGGTCGCCCTCGGCGGTGGAGAAGTCGACGATGTTGTCGAGCTCGCTCGAGCCGACGCCGATGCTTTCCTGCAGGTAGGTGAAGGTGTCGGCGCCCAAGCCGCCGATCAGGGTGTCCTTGCCCAGGCCCCCGATCAGGATGTCGTCGCCGTCGCCGCCGTTCAGCGTGTCGTTGCCCGCGAGGCCGGACAGGGTGTTATTCCCGACGTTGCCGGTGAGGCGGTTGATCAGTTCGTTGCCCGTGCCGTTGAGGTCCTGGACGCTGAGCAGTTCCAGGTTCTCGACATTGGCGCCCAAAGTCAGGCTGACGGTGGAGCGCAGGGTGTCGATGCCCTCGCCGACCAGCTCGGTGACGGTGTCGCCGGCCCGGACCATGTAGACGTCGTTGCCGGCGCCGCCCGAGAGGCTATTGGTTCCAAGGCCGCCATCGAGGTAGTCGTTGCCGGCTCCGCCATTGAGGGTGTCGTTATCGGCCCCGCCATCGAGGCGCTCGTTGCCCGTGCCGCCGGTCAGGATGTCGTCGCCATTGCCGCCGAACAGCTTGTTGGCCCCGAACTCGCCGAACAGCTCGTCGTCGCCGTCTTCGCCGTAGAGGGTGTCGTTGCCGGCGCCGGCATAGAGCTCGTCGTTATCGTCGCCGCCGTAGAGAACGTCCTGGCTGTCGCCGCCATCGAGGATGTCGTCGCCGGCCAGGCCGTTCAGGACATCCTTGCCGCCCAGGCCCATGATGGTGTCGTTGCCGCCACGCCCGGTCAGCCCCTCATCGACGAGCGTGCCGACCAGGGTCAGGTCGGCGGGCAGCCCATGAACGATGACCGCGCCGCCAAAGTCCTGAAGAAACAGGGCTCCGGCCAGGATGTCGGCCACGCCATCGCCGTTGATGTCGGGCAGGAGCGATACCGAATAGCCGAGCTGGAGCCCGTTCGTCGGGTTGGTGACCGTGAAGCCCGCGCCGGCCGGTATGGCGTCATGCTCGATCACGGCGGTGAAATCGCCGTCTGCCTCGGTGTCTCGGCCGAAGATGACCAGCAGCCGACCCTGGTTGAACCCCTCGGCGCTGTAGGTCGGATGCCCGATGATCAGATCGTCGATGCCATCGTCGTTGATGTCATGGCCGCCGGCGACCGTCGCAGGCCGTGCGTTCGGGATCACCCCGCGGATGGCGAACCCGTTGTCGCCAGCGATGTCCGCAAGGCTGAATTCGGCGCCGAAGGCCGGACCACCGAACACCACATAGACCTTGCTCTCTCCTTCGGCCTGGAACAACCGCGGCGCGCTGATCGCGATGTCCATGAACCCGTCCGCGTTGAGATCTCCTGCCGCGCTCGCGAAGAAGCCCGCCTGGTCCATCGGCGTTTCGCTCAGGATGACGAAGCCATTTGTCCCGTCCAGGTCCGCCAGGTCGATCCCCCCGGCGAAGCGGTCAGCCCGGCCGAAGACGACGTAGTTCGATCCTGTGTTCGGATCCACGTCCGTGATCATGAAGTCAGCCAGGCCATCCCCGTTGACGTCGCCCAGGCCCGTCACAGTGCTGCCGATAGGGATCGGACCGATCAGGCCATCGACGCGGACGCCGACATCGCCCGTCAAGGCCGCGACAGGCAGCGCCGGGTCAAAGGGCTCATCGCTACCGAAAACGATAAAGGCCGATCCTCGCTGCTCTCCGCCGACCGAAGCCGTCGGAGCGCTGACCATGAAGTCAGCCAGACCGTCGCCGTCGACATCCCCGAGTTCAGCCAGCCCCCGACCCAGCCGGCTCCCGATCTCGCCGGCGATGCTGAAGCCGTTGGTCCCGTCGAGGTCGCCAAGGTCGACAACGGCGCCGAAACCTCCACCATGGCCAAAGATCAGATAGGCGGCGCCGTGGAAGTCGCCTTCCGACGGCGCCGTAACGACGAGATCGTCGAAGCCATCGCCGTTGAAGTCGCCAATCCCCCGGGCCTTATGGCCGAGCTGGTCGCCCGCCGCCTCGCCATAGATCCGAAACCCGTCTGTCCCGTCGAGATCCGGCAGGTGCAGGCTGGCGTCGAAGCCACCGGCCCTGCCGAAGACGACGTAGACCGCTCCCGCGCCCGCTCCGCCCTCGCCGGCGTTGGTCTGAGACACCAGAAAGTCCTGCAGACCATCTCCGTTGACATCCCCTGCCGGCGCGACGCCGTAGCCGGCGAGGCCCCCGTTGCTCGAGCCGGTGACGATGAAGCCGTCGGTCCCGTCCAGGCCCGCGATGCTGAAGGTGCTGGGAAAATCCGGCAAAGCTGCGACTCCGCGAACGCTGAACAGGTCCGAGGTCGGACGCTAGACATGTTCCCCTCGCCGAACCCTGTCATTTGACTAGATTGGATCTGCAGGGTTTGGGGCCTGCCAGGGGGAGCCATGCAAGACAGACCGACCCGCCCGGAGCCGCCGCGCCAGGCCACGATCGAGGAGTTGAAGCTGGCCGCGCCGTTGGCTTTCTGGCCGGACAAGGCATTGTGTCGGCTCGCGCCCGTGACCACGGTTCGCTGGCATGAAGCGGGCGAGGTGCTGGCCCGCGCCTGGGAGCCGGCGACGGCGATGTGGGTGGTGATGAAGGGTTGCCTGGAGCTGACGCGCACCTCCGCCTCGGGCCGCCGCTACCTGTCCGATATCCTGGCGCCCTATTCGGTGGCGGGGATCACCCCGGCCCTGGACGGGCGCGACACCCTGTTCGACACCCGGGTCAGGGTGGCGTCCCAGGTGATGGCCATTCCCTGCCGGGAACTGAGCGCCGAGATCGAGGCCGATGCCCGCTTGGGCATGGCGACGATCAAGCTGATCTCCTTGCGTCAGCGGCTGGAGCACGACCGGGCGGTGATGAACTGCGTCGATCCCGTCAAGGTCAGGGTGGCCAAGGCAGTGCTGTATCTGGGCCGCTCGCCCGGACTGCTGGAGGGAAGCGCGGCCACCTTGCCGATGCCGGTGACCTACGAGGATATCGCCGACTTCCTGGGTCTGTCCCAATCGGCGGTCACCCGCGAAATCCGCGAGCTGATCGCGGCCGGCGCCCTGGCCAAGCAATACCGGGCGGTGGTCATCGCCAGCATCCAGCGGCTGACCGAGATCGCCCGCGCGCCGGCCCCGTTCAACAAGACGGCGCAGGAATTCCTGTCGCGCCTGCCGCGCGGCTGAGCCGCTGGTCCGCTGCGATCTTCTTTGGAGTCTTTGGGAAGAGTGGACAGGCGCGCTCGCCGCCCGGGTCGCTGGGGGAGGGGAAGACCCGGAATTGCTGCGACGAGCGCGCCCGATGCGGTCCGACATCACGAGGGCCTCGGGGGGAGGTCGGCCTGTCGTCAGAGGGGCCCGGTCCGCTGAGGGGGAGATAGTTTCCCCATAGGCAGCTTGCAAGTCCTTGGGGTCAACTTGCCTTCACATTCTGTTTCACTGAAACAGTGTTTCGTGAAACTAGCTGAATACCGCAACATTCTGCCGGCCAATGGCCAGCGGGCGGCCGTTCTCGTCCCAGAGGGCCATGGCCTGGCTGCTGTAGCCCTCGCGCGTCAGCTCGGCGGTGCTGCGCAGCAGGCGCCAACCGCTGTCGGTCTGCGCCGGCGGCGGCTCGAACAGGTCGACCATCCAGGTCATCGTGCTGATCGGCGCAGGGGTCTTCATCAGGCGGATCGCGGCCGGGGGCGGCGTGTCGGCCAGCGCCAGCAGGGCCGCGGGGCCGGCCCCCGCGGCCTCGTCCTTGTGCCGGGCCCACAGCAGCAGGTCCGGGCGCAGCGGCGCCGGCGGCGGGTTGGCCGGATCGGGCCGGAAGGTGAAGCCTTCCAGCGCCGGGCGGATATCGAAATTGGCGGTGAAACCCGGTCCTCCGCCCGGGCCGTGCAGGGGCGGGCAGTCGGCGATCGGACGGGCGACTGGCGGCGACAGGTCGATATCGTCGATGCTGCTGGTTCGCGCCGCGCCGAAGGTCAGGATCGCCCGGCAGGCCAGGCCCGACTCTCCGTGCAGGTCAGCCTGGACAAAGACCGTCGACTTGCCGCGCCGGAGAATTTCGGTCGACAGCCTCAACGGGCCCGAGGCGGGCCCGACAAAGGCGAACTGGCCCGATCGAAGCGGCGGCGGCGGCCCATCCAGCCCTTCGCCCGCGGCCCGCTCTCCGGCGATCGCACAGAAGGCCGCAGAGATGCCGCCAAACAGGGTGCGCCCCTGGGTCCAGTCATCGGTGACGGCCAGACGCGAGCCGTCAGGCGCCTCGGCCAGTTGGGCGAGCAGGGTCGTGAATGGTGTCGGCATGCGCAGGTCCGGACGGGGGAGGAACGCGTTCAGGTAGCGAAAAGAAACGCACGCGCCAAGCCTGACCCGGCGTCACGATGCCGGCGCCGTCAGGCGGCTTCTTCGGCGACGAAGCCCTTCCACCCGGCCATATAGTCGCGGAAAGCCGGCCCAAGACCCTCGGCTTCGAGATAGGCGCGTGTCACGGGCAGGCTGACGGGCGCGAAATCGGGGTCGGCCTGGACGCGGCGCGGCCAGTCATGATGCAGGATCGCGGCCCGGCCCAGCAGGACAAAGTCGCAACCGCTGGCCAGGGCGCCGGCGGCCGTCGCGGGCGTCATGATCTTGCCGGCCACGCCAAGACGGCACTGGCCGCGCGGCAGGTCGGTGAACCAGTCCAGCAGGGAGCGCTCTTGGTAGGCTTCATCGGCCGGCGCCTTGGCGATGTCCCACAGGCTCATGTCGAGGTAGTCGATCGCGCCGCCGACCATCAGCCCGCCGGCGAAACGCCGGACCTCCGGCAGGTCCATGTCGAACCGTTCGGGCGACAGGCGCAGTCCGATCTGGAAGTCCGGGTCGCATTCGCCACGCACCGCCGTCAGAATCTCGGTGATCAGTCGGCCGCGGTTCTCCAACGAGCCGCCCCAGCCGTCGGTGCGGCGATTGATGCCCCCGCTTAGGAACTGGCAGAGGATGTAGCCGTGGGCGCCGTGGATCTCGACCCCGTCGAAACCGGCCTTGCGGGCGCGGACGGCGGCGGCGATGAAGTCGTCACGCAGACGTTCGACCTCGCCCTCGGACAGCGCCCGGGCGCCGAATTCCTCGTTGTCGGACGGGCAGACGGGCGCCTCGCCGATCAGTTCCCGGGGTGAGCGCATGCCGGCATGGTGGAGCTGGACCACCGCGATGCTGTCATTGGCCTTGATCGCCGCGGCAAGGCGGGAAAGACCCGGCAGGTGGTCGTCCGACCAGATGCCCAGCTGACCCGGAAAGCCCTGGCCGATCCGCTGCACATGCGCCGCGCAGGTCATCGTCAGGCCAAAACCGCCCTGCGCGCGCTTGACCAGCCAGTGGAACTCATCCTCCGACAGGGTCCCGTCGGCATGGCTCTGGAGATTGGTCAGCGGGGCCAGCATCAGCCGGTTCTTCATGGTCGGGCCATGGGCGAAGGACAGCGGCTGGAACAGGGCGGAGACGTCGGTCATGGCGGTCCTTCTCGAAGCGCGGACCGGCAGACTAGTGCGGCGCCCCGACGGCAGGGAACTCAGGAATTCTGCGATCGCCCGGACGTCGGCTCCACGGCGCCGCCCTTTCCGAGCGCCTCCAGCAGGGCGTTCTGGCGCGTCAGCAGCTCGGCCACCTCATGATAGCGCAGGGCGTCCAGCTTCTCGTGGAGCGCCATGATCTCGAGCTCGGCCTTGAGATTGACCTCGTAGTCGTGCCGCGCCGCCTCGCGGTCCTTCTCGGCCTGCCGGTTCTGACTCATCATGATGATCGGCGCCTGCACGGCCGCCAGCATCGACAGCATCAGGTTCAGGAAGATGAAGGGATAGGGGTCGAAGGGCTTCAGCCCGGCGCGGCTCAGGGCCCAGACGTTGAGCACCACCCAGGTCGCCAGCACGACGCCAAAGGCGATGATGAAGCCCCAAGACCCGCCGACGGCCGCCACGCGGTCGGCCAGGCGCTGGCCGAAGGTCTGGTCGTCCTCGCCGGGCAGGCTGAGGTCGCGCGAGATGGCGCTGCGATCGACGATCCGCTGGATCACCTCGCGCTCCTGCGCCGTCAGCTCGGCGGGCGGGCGGCCCAGCAGGCGATCGGCGGCCTGCTCGAATGTCAGATGCATGGTGTGGCGCCTTCCGGCCGGTCCTGGACCCGGGACCGGAGGCTAGCGCTCGGCGCGAAGAGAGCAAGCGGGAGCCTCCGGCGCGGCGCCGGAGGTTCCCGCCAGACCCCTTAGTCGCGCAGCGGGCGGATGATGATCTCGACGCGCCGGTTGGCGGCCTTGCCGGCAGCCGTGGCGTTGGAGGCGATGGGCCGGCTCTCGCCATAGCCGGCCAGGGCGATCCGCTGGGGCCGGATGCGGCCGTTGCGCACCAGATAGTCGGCGACAGAGCGCGCCCGGCGTTCGGACAGGGCCTGATTGTAGTCGTCGGGGCCGTCGCTGTCGGCGTGGCCGACGACGTCGATCAGGGTCGAGGGATAGGCGTTCAGCACCCGGCCAACGGCGTCGAGGGTGTCGTAGAATTGCGGCTGCAGCGCCTCGCTGTTGGTCGCGAAGGTGATGTCGCCCGGCATGTTGAGGATGAGGTTGTCGCCGTCGCGGGTGACGCTGACGCCGGTGCCGGCCAGTTCGCGGCGGAGTTCGGCCTGCTGGCGGTCCATGTAGTTGCCGACTGCGCCGCCGGCCAATGCGCCGACGCCGGCGCCGATGAGGGCGTTCTTGCGGCCCTGCTCGCTGTCGGAGGTGTTGGTCAGGTAGCCCAGCAGGGCGCCGCCCAGAGCGCCGGCGATGACCCCGGTGCCGGTGTTGTTGCGCACGGTCTCGCCCGTATAGGGGTCGACGGTGGTGCAGGCGGCCAGGGTGGCGAAGGCGCCGAGGCAGGCGCCCGTGGCGAGCATGCGGGCCATGCGGCTGCGGATCATGAGAGTCCTCGTCAGGTGTGTTGTCGTTGGTCGTCCCTTGGTGGGGACAAACTCTCGCGCCGTGTCGGGGTTCCGACATTGGGCCTCCGCGCCCCTGCGGCGCAGCGCCGCACGGTTTCGCTCGCGCGCGCCAGGGTGTAGAACGCGCCGCCCCAGAGCCGCGCGCTCCGCCACGCCAGACCCGATCCCCGACCATGACCAAGTCCGCCATCGCGCCCGTCTCCTTCGGCCGCTACGAGAGCGATTTCGAAGGCTTCTCCAAGGATCTCGGCGACAGCTTCCGCCGCTATGGATTCGCCGTCGTCTCCGATCACGGCATGGGGCAGGAGAAGATCGACAGCGCGATCGATCGGGCGAAGGCCTTCTTCGCCCTGCCCGAGGATGTGAAGCGCCGCTACTTCGTCGAGGGCGGCAAGGGCCAGCGGGGCTACACCCCCTTCGGCGTCGAGACCGCCAAGGGGGCCCAGCACTTCGACCTCAAGGAATTCTGGCATGTCGGCCGCGAGCTGCCGCCCGGCCATCGCTATGCCGCGCAGATGCCGGAAAACCTCTGGGTCAACGAGGTGCCCGGCTTCCGGGACGAGTTGCTCTGGCTGTTCACCACCCTCGACGGCATGGGCGTGAAGATCCTCCAGGCCATCGCCGCCTATCTGGATCTCGACCGCCACACCTTCGATACCCAGGTGAAGGACGGAAACTCCATCCTGCGCCTGCTGCACTACCCGCCGGCCCCGTTCGATGGCCCCAACGAGCGGGCCGGGGCGCATGAGGACATCAACGCCATCACCCTTCTGCTGGGCGCCGAGGAAGGCGGCCTGGAAGTGCTCGACCGGGACGGCCAGTGGCTGCCGATCAATCCGCCGCCCGGCTCGCTGGTCATCAACATCGGCGACATGCTGTCGCGCGCGACCAATGACGTCCTGCCCTCGACCACCCACCGGGTCGTCAATCCGCCGCCCGAGCGCCGCGGCGTGCCGCGCTATTCGACGCCCTTCTTCCTGCACTATGCGCCCGACCACCTGATCGAGACCCTGCCAGGCTGCGCCACCGCCGAGCGGCCAAACCGCTATCCGGAGCCGATCACGGCCGACGCCTTTCTCGCCCAGCGGCTGGCGGAGATCAAACTGGGCTAAGGTCCGGCTCCCGACACGCGCCACGCAATCTTAACCACGGACGCGGCATGCTCCCCCGGAATTGGGGGAGCGAGCATGGCGGACCAACCGCCGGTCCAGGACAACCAGGCCAGGCTGCGCGAAGTCCGCGCCCTGGATGTCGAGGCCCTGCGCCCGACCATCGATCGTGTCTGCCGCCTGGCGCGCCACCTGTCGGGCGCCGCCCATGCCTATGTGGTTCTGGTCGATGAGGACCGCGTCTGGCAGTCGGGCTTCGAGGGTGTGGCCGAGGGCTATGGGCCCGCCGAAGCCTCGACCAGCGCCCGGACGATCGGGGCCGCGGAGCCTGTGTGGGGCGAGGACGTCCGCCGAGACTGGCCTGACCACGAGTGGGTCGCGGCCGGCCCGCGCATCCGGTTCTATGCCAACGCCCCTCTGGTGCTCAGCGATGGCGTGGTCATCGGCGCCCTTTGCCTTGCGGACCCCGTCCCCCGCGCGCGGGATGACGCGCTGCTGGCGAGGATCGTGGACTTCGCCGAGTTGCTGTCCGAAGCGATCGAACGGCAACGGGCCGAACGGCGTCGCAAGGATGCGGACCGGGAAACCCGCGCGGCCGTGGCGCTGAAGGAAGCCATCATGCGATCGGCGCCGGTGGCCCTGGCCATGGTCGATCGCGACATGCGCTACGTCTACGTGAACCAGCGGTGGTCTCACGACACCGGCGTGCCGGTGGAACAGGCTATCGGCGCTCATGTCGGCGAGTTGTTCCCCGAGTCCTTCGCCCAGCTGCGCCATGTCTACGAGCGTTGTCTGGAGGGCGAAAAGGCCTGGTCGGACAAGGTGCATGTGCCGACGCCGGCGCGGCCGGATCGCTGGCTGCGGGCCGAGGTCGGGCCCTGGCATGACGCCGACGGCCAGGTCGCCGGGCTCATCGCCATGAGCCACGACATCACCGACGTGATCAGCTCGCTGCAACAGTCTGAACGCTCCGAACAGAGGCTCAAGCTGGCGCTCGAGATCGCCGACGTGCTGGTCTACGAGGTCGACTACGAGGCTCGCGAGCTTCGGGTGGACGGGGCCGAGGACACCTTCTTCGGCGGCGAGGTCACCTATGACATGATCTCGCGGGACGCCTGGGCCGTCGTCCATCCCGATGACAAGCCGGTCGCCATCGAGGCCTGGAACCGGCACCTGGCCGAAGGCGCGCCGTTCCGCACCGAGTATCGAATGGTCAGTCCCGACGGCCGGGAGGTCTGGGCCTTCTCGGGCGCCGAGCTGACGATGAGGGACGATGGCCGGCCAGCCCGCCTGCTCGGCGTCCTCAAGAACATCACCGATCGCAAGCGGTCCGAGGCCCAGGTCGCCCATGCTCGCGACGTCGCGGAGGCCGCCAGCCGGGCCAAGAGCGAGTTCCTGGCCAACATGAGTCACGAGATCCGCACGCCGTTGAACGGGGTGATGGGTGTCGCCTCGGCCCTGGCCCGCACGGGGCTGAGCGAGGCCCAGACCGAGATGGTCGACCTGATCCGGACGTCGGGCCAGACGCTGGAGGTCATCCTTTCCGACCTGCTCGACCTGGCGCGCATCGAGTCCGGGCGTCTGGACCTGGCGCGCGAGCCCTTCCATCTGGCCACCAGCCTGCGCGCGGCGGCCGAGATCTTCCGGCCTCAGGCCCTCGAGAAGGGACTGGCGTTCGCCGTCGAGGTGGACCCGGCGACCGAGGCCTGGTTCGAGGGCGATGCGGCCCGGCTGCGCCAGATCGTCGGCAACCTGCTGTCCAACGCGGTGAAGTTCACCGCCGGCGGGCGCGTGGCCCTCACGGCAAGGTCGGACGGACAGCGGCTGATCGTGGCGGTCAGCGACACCGGCATCGGGTTCGACGAGACCGTCCTCGCCCGCCTCTTCGAGCGGTTCGAGCAGGCCGACGGGTCGATCACGCGCCGTTTCGGGGGCACGGGCCTGGGGCTCGCCATCTCGCGGCAGCTGGCCGCGGCCCTTGGCGGATCCCTCGAGGCTTCGTCTCACCCTGGCGTCGGATCGACATTCACCCTGACCGTGCCCCTCGAGGCCTGCGAGGCGCCGGGGGCTGATGGCCGGCAGGCGCCGGCGGGCGGTGGCGAGGGCCGGGCGCCGCGCGTCCTTCTGGCCGAAGACCACCCCACAAACCGCCGCGTCGTCGCGCTGCTGCTGGAGCCGCTGGGCGTTGAGCTGACCATGGTCGAGAACGGGGCCGAGGCGGTCGAGGCCGCCGGCGCAGGGCGCTACGATCTCATCCTGATGGACATGCAGATGCCGGTGATGGACGGGCTGACGGCCATCCGGCGCATCCGGGGGCTTGAGACAGAACGCGGCCTTGCGCGCACGCCGATCTGGGGTCTGTCCGCCAACGCCCTGGCCGAACACGCCGAAGCCTCGCGACAGGCGGGCGCCGACGGCCATCTGACCAAGCCGATCTCGGCCGAGGCGCTGTTCGCGGTGCTGGAGACGGCCTGCGCGGGCGGCGACGAGGATCAGGCGGCGGCCTGAGCCCCGATTACTTGGATATATAGAGTGATCGCATCGACAGGGCGATCTGCTCGAAGGCCGTTACAAGATCGCCCGCGCTGGAGGCATCGTAGTAATTGGCCTCGCTGCTGGCGCATCCCTTGAGGATCGACTTGATCTTGGCGTCGGTGACCTGGAAGGCGACCGTATAGATCTCGATGTTCTGGGCCTTGATGTTGCGGCAGAGCTCGGCGGTGTAGTCGTTCGCTTGGGTGGCGACGCCATTCGGCGCCTTGTCGTGCCGGCCGTTGGCAGGGTTCATCAGCCGGGTGTTCTCGCCGTCGGTCATCAGGACCAGGGCCTTGCGGGGCTTGCGGTTCGAGGGGTCGTAGGCGGCGCCCTCGGTGAACGGCTGGGCCGGCGACAACAGGTTGAAGCCCCAGGCCAGGCCGGCGGGGATGTAGGTCAGGCCGTTGGCCTTCAAGCTACTGATTCCAGAGCGAATCTGGCCAAAGTTGCGGGTCAGCGGCGTCAGCTCCGATCCGCAGGTCAGGTCGAGGAATCCGGGGTAGCGGCGGGCCGGGTCGCTGTCCCGCACGTTGGCCGGGTAGGCCGGCGAGCCGGTGCAGCCGTGGTAGACGTGCTTGACCTGATAGCTAGCCGGGCAGACTGTCTTGGCCGGGACGACCGGGGTGGTGACGCAGTTATACTCCTCGGTGCAGGTGGTCTGGTACGGGGCGCCGTCGTTGTAGCGGGTGCAGCTGTAGGTCCGCTTCTGGCATGTCTTCGTCGTTGTAGTTTTATAACGGGCCGGCGTGACCGTCTCGGTGTAGTCGGCTGGCACATTCATCCACGGCATGTTGCGGCGGGAGACGCCCGTGTTGACGTACTGGCCGAAAGGCACCAGCCCCAGCTTCACGTCGGCGTCCGGGTCGGTGGACATGACATCGACCAGCTTCCGGGCGGCGGTCTTCAAGGCGGTGAGCTTGGAGCCGGCCATGGAGCCGGTGGTGTCGACGACCAGCACCATCTCGACCGCGGTGCTCTGGCCGCGACGGACGGTCGTCTCGGCGCCGACCAAGAGCTTGTCGTCCAGGAACAGCCCGATGATGATCGGGTCCAGCGTGCCGCGGGCCGTGCCGACGACCGCGCCGTCCGGACCGAACGTGAAACTGGCCGTCACCCCCCGGGCGTCGCCCGAGGCGCCCTCGAGTTGGGCCCGCATGGCCTGCTCGCCGTAGGCCTGGAGCGCGTCGGGGGTCATGTCGCCGGCGCGCGCGGCCATCAGTGTGGCGGCGTCTAGGGCGCCCTGCAGCCGGGTCTTCTCGGCCATGGCGCGGCTGACGTCGATGGCGCCGAACACCAGGACCGCGAGCATCAGGGCGGCGACGCCGAACCACACGGCCGTCGCCCCCCGGCGGTCGCCGGCGAGCCGGGACAGAAGGTCGAGCAGAGGCTGGGTCACTGGCGGCTTCCCTGACTGGACGCGGCCGGAATCCTAGCGCCAAAGGCCCTAAGGATGCCTTGACCGGCCTATTTCGAGATCCGCAGGTTGGTGATGTCCTGGCCGATGGCCTTGAACGCCTTCTTCAGGTCGGTGCCGCTGTTGGGCAGGAAGTAGTGCCCTGGCGAGGTGGCGCAGCCGCTCAGGAGGTCGGTGACCGCCTTGCTGTCGGAGATGTTGAAGCCGACCGTGTAGACGATGATGTCCTTGGCCTTCATCGCCGTGCAGAGCGCGGCGGCCTGGTCATAGGGCGAACCATTGGTGGCGTCGCAGTTGATCTTGTCGTTGTTCGAGCCGGAGCCGTCGCCGGAGGTCTGGGCGGTGACGCCGTTGCAGTAGCCGGTGTTGAACTCGCCGTCGGTCATCAGCACCACGACCTTGATCAGGTCCTTGGTCCCGTAGGCCGCGGGCGTGCTGGAGCCGGTGAAGATGCTCGAGAAGTTCGGCGACACCGAATACCAGCCCCAGGCCAGGCCGATGTGGCCGGCCGTCGAGCCTTCGGCCTCGTAGCCCTCGATGGTCGCCTTCAGGCTGGTCTTGTTCGACGACAGGGCGGTGATCTGGCTGCCCAGGCAGCCGGAGCCGCCGCTGCGATAGTTGCGGCCGACATAGGCCGTGGCCGGCGAGGCGTCGGTGTAGAGCTCGCTGCTGACACGCTCGGTGACGCAGTCGGTGATCTCGAAGACCTTCTGCGAGCCATACATGTTGTTGAAGGCGTAGTACTTGCACCCGGGGGTCGTGCACCAGATCGAGCCGCCCGAGCTGTAGCTCGAATAGTCAGGCCCGAAGCTGTCGTCGAGAACGAAGGTGTTGGTCGCCTTGCTCTTCACCGTCCAGAGGCTGTTGTTCAGGTCGGTCATGCCACTGACGCCGGTGATGTAGACGGCGTCGCCGTTCGAAAAGCCGTGACCGTTGCTGGTGACCACCACCTCGCAGTTCGACTGCTGGCACTTGGTGATCTTTCCCGAGCTCGAGTAGGTGCTGTAGTAGCGCCCGTCGACGCCCTGCAGCTGGAACGAATTGTTCTGCTTGTTGGCGACCGTGTAGACCTTGCCGTTCAGCTGGGTCATGCCCTTGACGCCGCTGATGTAGACGCGGTCGCCGTTGGCGAAGCCGTGACCGTTCGACGAGATCACCACCGGATTGGCCTTGGTGGCGCCCGAGATGTTCTTTGAGCTGCCGGTCGACCAGGAGGCGCCGCTCATCGACTTTGCCGCGGCGACCGGGCCCCGGGCCGTTCCGGCGCTGGAGCCCATGTTGACGCCCATCGAGTAGGGCACCAGCGAGACCTTGGAGTAGAAAGGCGTCTGCACGTCCTGGACGACGAGATCGACCAGGTCCTTGGCGGCCAGCTTGAGGTCGGCGAGCGGCGTGCCCTTCATCGAGCCGGTGACGTCGAGCACCAGGGCCACTTCCAGGTTGGCGGACGAGCGCATCACCTCGCTCTTGGCGCCGACGGTCATGTTTCCCTGCAGCCAGAGGTCGGCCACGACCGGATCGACGGCGACGCTGGCCTGGGCGATGACCTTGGAGTTGCCGGTTCCGCCCAGGGTGAAGGTCGAACTGATGAGCGAGCCTTCGCCGCTGGCCGACAGCTGAGCGGCGAGCGCGGCGGCGCCGATGGTCTGGGCCTCGGCGTTGGTGTCGGCGTCGGATCGGGCGACGATCAGGGCGGCGGCGTCGAGGGCGTCCTGCAGCGTGCGCTTGGACATGCTGGCGCGGTTGACGTCGATCAGGCCCAGCGACAGGACCGCCAGGGGCAGGGCGATGATGGCGAACTGGACCGCCACCGCGCCTTCCTCGCGCTTGAGCAGGCGCGCGATGAAGCGCAGCACCCCGCCCGTCTTTGCCTTGTTGCCGTGAGCCGACATGGATTCCCCGCGATCTTTCAGCGCGGAAACTAGCGGCGGGAGGGTAAAGGAAGGCGCCAACGGATGTGGTGAACGAACGCTTTAATCCCTTGGCGCAAGAGCCCAAATTGAGGTTACTTGAGGATCCTCAGGTTCTCGATTTCGCCGGCGATGGCGTTGAACACGCTGTCCAGTTCGTCGGCGTCCTGGACGTCGTAGAACTTGCTGGCGGACGAGGCGCAGTTCTGCAGCACCGTGCTGGTCCCGGTCGTGACCTCGACCCGCACGGTGTAGATGATGATGCCCTGGGCCTTCATGTTGGCGCAGAGGGTCGACAGCCGGCCGTCCATGGCCTCGCGCCGCTGGCTGGTGTTGCCCGAGGTGATCCCGAGCCGGCCCTGCCAGACATAGCCCAGGCCGTTGTAGAGCGAGGCGTTGTTGTTGCCGGTCGAGCCCATGGTGTTCTCGCCATCGGTCATCAGCACGACGATCTTCTGGGACTTCGGCGTGCCATAGGGGCGGCCGTCGCCGAATGGGGCGTTGGGCGAGATCAGGTGCCAGCCCCACATCAGGCCCAGCGGGATGTTGGTGTCCCCGACAGCGGTCATGCCATCGACGGCGGTCTTGAGGCCGTCCCAGTCCATGCTCAGCCGGCTGATCGGCGCCAGGGCGCAGCCGGCGTTGGGTCCCCATTCGTAGCCGGTGCTGGAGTTGATGCCGGTCTTGGTCGGCGCCTGGTTGTACTTGGGAACATAGCCCTGGCGCGTCTTCCAGTTGGAACTGGTCGTCACATCCGGGAGGTAGCTGTTGTAGTAGCCGTTGCTGCTGGGCTCGTCCGGCGCGAAGAACGGGGTGAACAGGGTCGCGGGCGTGGCGGCGTCCGGGGCGGTGTCCTGAACGTCGTAGGGCGCCTGACGCGCCTCGACGCAGCCGCCCCAGGCCACGCCCATCTGGTCGAGCAGGGTGAAGCGGTTGGCGGCGCTGGAGAAGATCTGGTTGTTGATCGGCGAGGCGCCGTTCTGGTCCATCCAGCTGGAATTGCGGTAGTCGGCCCCGACCTTCACGGTCATGGCGAACGGGGCGATGGCGATCTTGACCGCGTCGGGTTCGCTGCTGCGGGCGGCGGCGGCCGACAGGGTGTCGATCAGGTTCTTCGAGGCCGTCTGAAGGTTTTCGAGCTTGTCGCCCTTCATCGAGCCGGTGTTGTCGAGGACGAGGACGAGCTCGATCTTGTTGACCTTGCGGCTGATCTCGCTCTTGGCGCCGATCTCCATGTCGCCCTGCAGCCAGAGATTGGCGATCACCGGCTTCAGCTTGACCTTGGCCGAGGCGATGACCTTGGTCCCCTCGCCCTTGAAGCTGGAGGAGACGACCACGCCCGGCGAGCCGGTCATGTTCGCCGCGAGGGCTGGCTCGCCCACGGCCTGGAGCCCGGCGTCGCTGAAGGCGTTCGAGCGGGCGGCGGCAAGGGCGGCGGCGTCGAGCGCGTCCTGAAGCCGGGTCTTGGCGGCCATGCCGTTGGCGACATCGACCGCGCCGAAGGTCAGCACCGACATCGGCAGGGCCATGAAGGCGACCTGGATGGCCACCGCGCCGTCCCGGCGTGCGCCGAAGGTCCTGATCCGCGCAACAGCCGCGCGCGCTGCGTTCCTCAAGTTCATCGGCCAGCCCCGACCCATGGACCCGGACCGTTCCGACCGCGCGAGGACCCCCTGGCGGCTACGCTCCGGTGGCGGATCTTCCGCCCGCCGACCGTGCAGGTTGCCGGGTCAGGGTGAACGGACCTCCCACCAGGCAGGGTGAAAGCCCGGCAACCATGTGTGGGAGGGGGTGCGTGGACGGGTGCGTGCGTGCGTGTTCGACACGCGATCCCTTGGGGGATCGCTGCTCAGCATGACGTGGAGGGGTGAGGGCGTGGGGTGTTCGTCATCCTGAGCAGCGCGGAGCGCGTGTCGAAGGACGCAGGAGAGCCCCCTCAGTCGGCTTCGCCGACAGCTCCCCCTGTTCGCTGCTTCGCAGCGGGGGAGCATCTTGCACAGGTGCGATGGCTGGCGCTGAAGATCCTCCCCCGCCCGCTTTGCGGGCGAACAGCCAACGAGGGGGACCCCGGCGCCGCCAAGCGACGGAGTGGGGGGGGGACGGGGTGGAGGGGGGCGCGCCGGGGGTGGCGACAGCGCCCTCTTTGAACTCTCCGGTTCCACCAAGGACACACCCCCAACCCTGCCCTTCCCCCATTGAGGGGAAGGGGGGTGGGTGCTTCGACACGCGGCGGTTGGGCGCCGCCCCTTCCCCCGTTTGAGGGGGAAGGGGCTCAGTTGGCTACCAGCCGCACTTGCGGCCGCGGTTCTGCCTGGTCAGCCAGGTGTTCAGCGGCTTGAAGTACTCGGTGACCGCCGTGGCGTCGGCCTGTTTTTCGCCGGTGAAGGCTTCCAGGGCTTCGGGCCAGGGGCGGGACTGGCCCATCTCCATCATGGCGTTGAAGCGGGCGCCGACCTCCTTGTTTCCGTAGACGGAGCAGCGGTGCAGCGGACCCTTCCAGCCGGCCTGCCGACAGGCGGCGCGGTGGAACTGGAACTGGTAGACGTGGGCCAGGAAGTAGCGGGTATAGGGCACGTTGGCCGGCACGTGGTACTTGGCGCCGGGGTCAAACGCGTTGTCGGGGCGCGGGCCCGGCGGGACGATGCCCTGGTACTGGGTGCGCAGCTTCCACCAGCCGGCGTTGTAGGTCTCGGGCGTCAGCGTGCCGTCGTAGACCTGCCAGCGCCAGCGATCGACCAGCAGGCCGAACGGCATGAAGGCGATCTTGTCGAGCGCCATCCTGAGCAGGAATGGATTGTCCCCCTCGGCGCCGGGCACCGTATCCAGCAGGCCGATCTGGTTGAGGTAGGTCGGAGTCAGGGCCGAAAGGCCGACGAAGTCGCCGATGGCCTCGTGGAAGCCGTCGTTGGCGCCGCCCTTGAAGATGTAGGGCTGATCCTTGTAGGCGCGCTGATAGTAGTTGTGACCCAGCTCGTGGTGGACGGTGTAGAAGTCGTCGCCGGTGACGCGGGTGCACATCTTGATCCGGATGTCGTCGCGGTCGTCGAGGTCCCAGGCCGAGGCGTGGCAGACAACCTCGCGGCCCTCGGGCCGGGTGATCTGGCTGCGGGTCCAGAAGGTCTCGGGCAGGGCCGGCAGGCCCATCGAGACGTAGAAGTTCTCGCCCGTGCGGACCATCTTGGTGGCGTCATAGCCCTTGGTCTGCAGCAGGTTGTCGAGGTCGTAGCCCTGGGCGTCCTCGGCGGGTTTGACGATGTCGTAGATATTGCCCCATTGCTGGGCCCACATGTTGCCGAGCAGGTCGGCGCGGATCGGCCCCGTCTTGGGCTGGACCTCGTCGCCGTACTTCTCGTTCAGCTCGGCGCGCACATAGCAGTGCAGGTTCTTGTAGAAGGGCTCGATCTGCTTCCACAGCCGGTCCGTCTCGGCGGCGAAGGCATCGGGGCTCATGTCGTAGCCGGACCGCCACAGGGCGCCGGTGTCCTTGTAGCCCAGGGCCTGCGAGCCCTCGTTGGCCAGGGTCACGAGCTTGGCGTAGTCGTCCTTGATGGGCGGGGCGATCGAATGCCAGCCCTCCCACAGCGCCTTGAGTTCGGCCGGGTCGCGGCTGGACGCCATCAGGGCGCTGGCGTCGTCCAGGGTGATCGGCTTGCCCTTGTGGTCGAACTTGCCGGTCGAATAGACGCTGTCCATCCGCGAGCCGATGGTCGCCATCTCCTCAGCCGCGCCGGGGCGCTGCGGCGCGGGCAGGACCAGGGCGCGCTTGAGGATGTCGAGCTTGCGGCGGGTCGCCGGATCGACCTCGACCTTGTCGAACTTCGCCGCCTCCATGGCCAGGCGGGTCGACAGCGTCGTGTACTCGGCCGTGGCCTTGGCCTCGAGCCACATGGTGTCTTCGGTGATGTAGGTCGCCCGCACCCAGGCCGACTTGTTCACATATTCGGACAGGGCGGCCATGTCGGCTTCGGCCTTGGCGACGAAGGCGACGGCGTCCTCGGCGGTCGGGACGGCGGCGGCGGTCGCGGCGGCCGAGACCTTTGGCGGGCTGTCCTGGCCTGCGGCCACGGCCGCGACGGTGACGCCCATGGTCAGGGCGAGGGCGGCGCCGGCCGCCATCAGGGTGGATTTCCTCATCGAGCGATCCTCTCTTGGTTTCGAGGTTGCGCGAAGGGGACCCCCGGGGCGCTGTCGCGTCAAGGGCGAGGACGGGCCCTGATCGGGCAGAGCCTCAGTTGAGGCAGGCGGCCATGCCCTCGCGCCGGACCGTGCCGCTGGCCGCGCCAATGCGTCGCGAGCGCTTCTGGACGTAGGGGCCCGGCCGGGCCGCGCGCCACTTGAGCGGGCTGGGCAGGATGGCCGCCAGCCGCGCCGACTGGGTGGCGCTGAGCTGGTCGGCGCCGACGCCGAAGTAGCGCCGGGCGGCCGCGTCGGCGCCATAGACGCCCGGGCCCCACTCGGCGGTGTTGAGATAGACCTCCATGATCCGCTTCTTGCCCCAGAGCGTCTCGATCAGGACGGTGAAATAGGCCTCCAGCCCCTTGCGGACGTAGGAGCGCTGCGGCCAGAGGAAGACGTTCTTGGCCGTCTGCTGGCTGATGGTCGAGCCGCCCCGGATGCGGGTCGGCCGGCGCTTGTTGTTCTTGAGAGCCTTTTCCATGGCCTCGAAGTCAAAGCCATAGTGGCTGCAGTAGCGGGCGTCCTCGGCCGCGATGACCGCCAGCGGCAGGCGGGGCGACATGCGGTCGATGGAGACCCAGCGGCGGTCCAGTCCCTTGCCCTCGAACAGGCGCTGGATCATCAGGATGGTCACCGGCGGCGGCACGAAGCGGTAGATCACGGTCAGGCCGACGGGCAGCACGACGCCGACGATCAGGGCGATCATGACCAGCCGACGCAGCAGGCGGCCTACGCCCCCGGTCCTGCGCGGGGGCCGGGGCGCCTTCTTTGACGGCGGCGGGACGACGGGCGGTATCGGCGGCGAAACAGGCGGCGGGGCGGCGGCCGGCGGGTCGAGCGTCAGCGGCGGCTCTTCGGCGGGAAGCATCGCCTCATCGCGCGGCGCACCCTCGAAGGTGTCGCCCGGCAGCTGCGGATCGGCGACGATCGCATCCTCGGGAACCGCGTCCGGATCGACGGTCGGCGGCGCGGCGTCCGGCCCGGCGGCAAAGCCGTCGCCCGGTCCCGCCTCCGGGCCGGGTTGCGGCCCGGGCGCTCCGGCGGCCTCTTCGTCGTCGCGCGGCGTCTGGTCCGCCATTGCCGATTCCCCCGGGGCCGGGCGTGCGCCCTCGGCCCTTGCCATGACCTAGCGGCCGCATGCTAACGGCCGCTGCGGCGATTGTCGCCCCGCCCGCCAATCGCTTCCGCCGCCAGAGGAGCCGCCCATGACCGTCGAAGAGGCCGTCGCCGCCCGAGTTTCCGTCCGCGCCTTTCGCCCCGACCCGGTGCCGGGCGAGCTGTTGCGCGGCATCCTGGAGGCGGCGCACCGCGCGCCCAGCGGCGGCAACCTGCAGCCCTGGCGCGTCTACGCCCTGACCGGCGCGCCGCTGGAGGACCTCAAGGCGCGGGTCGGCGCCAACCTGTCCGGCGAGGAGCCGGAGTATGACGTCTATCCGCCCAACCTCTGGGACCCCTTCCGCACCCGGCGCTTCGAGTGCGGCGAGGACCTCTACGCCACCATCGGCATTCCCCGCGACGACAAGCCGGCCCGGCTGCGGCAGCTGTTCCGCAACACCCAGTTCTTCGGGGCGCCGGTGGGGCTGTTCTTCTGTCTCGACCGCAAGCTCGGCCCGCCGCAATGGGCCGACGTCGGGATGTACATGCAGACGGTGATGCTGCTGGCGGTGGAAAACGGGCTGGCCACCTGCGCCCAGGAGTTCTGGGCGCGGTATCCCAGGACGGTCGGCGAGGTGCTGGGCCTGCCGGAGGATCACATGCTGTTTTCGGGCATGGCGCTCGGCTATCCGGACGAGGCGGCGCCGATCAACACCCTGCGCACCCGGCGTGATCCGTTCGAGGTGTGGTGCGAGATGCGGGGGTTCTGAGGGGGCGTGCTTCGACACGCGGCCGTTGGCCGCTGCTCGGCATGACGTTGAGGGGGGGGGGGGAAGAGCCCCCTCAGACGGTCGCTGCGCGACCGCCAGCTCCCCCGGTTCGCTGCTTCGCAGCGGGGGAGCATCCTCGACCTTTGACGTCGCCCACATTGAAGGTCCTCCCCGCCCGCTTTGCGGGCGAAGAGCGAACGATGGGGACTCCGGCGCCATCGGCGACGGGGTGTAGGGGGACTGCGCCGGTGGTTGGCGACCGCGCCCTTTTCGGTTTGTCCGGCCAGACCGGGGATACACCCCCATCCCTGCCCTTCCCCATTGAGGGGGAAGGGTGGTGGGTGCTTCGACACGCGATCCTACGATCGCTGCTCGGCATGACGTGGAGGGGTGGTGCGCCCACTCAGGCCCGTCATCCTGAGCAGCGCGGAGCGCGTGTCGAAGGAGGCAGCTTGCTCGGCTACACCCCTGTCGCCAGCACGCCGGCGCCGCCGTCCTCGTCGCCCCAGGCGCAGCGGCGGCCGTCGGGAGAGACGGCCAGGGCGGTGATGGGCGGGCCCTTCTCGGCCTTGAGCATCTGGCGCTGGCCGTTCTTCAGGTCGCAGGCCCAGACCCGGCCGTCGTCGAGGCCGGCGACCAGCACGCCGGCGTCGGGGGTCGCGGCCACGCGGGAGACCATCGCCTCCTGGTCGAAGCCGACCTCGGCCGCTTCCTTGCCCATCGGCCCGTTCGAGCCCTGGAAGGGCCAGACCACCACGCCATTGGCGCCGGAGGTGGCCAGCATCAGGCCGCCCGACAGAAAGGCCAGGCTCTTCACCTTGGCCGGATAGCCGCCCATTCGCATGTCCTTGGCGTCGTTCAGGCGCCAGCCATGCAGGCTGTTCTCCTGCATCGCGCTCATCAGGAACCGGCCGTCGGGGCTCCAGCGGACCATGACGTGGCTGCCGGCCCATTTGAGCATCTGCGGCTGCTGCTTCTCGATTCGCGCATACCAGAGCGCGGCGCCGCCGTAGGTCGCCGTGGCGATGCGCCGGCCCCTGGGATCGAAGGCGACGTCGGCGACCGACTTGTCATGGGTGAACAGGCGGGCGAAGGCCGGGTCGGCGGCGTCGCGGACATGCAGGTCGCGGCCGGCGGAGAAGGCGACCAGGCCGGTTTCGGCGCTGGCGGCGACCGCATCGATCCAGCGGCCCTTGACGGCGGCGATCTCGCTGGCGGCGATCTCGCCGCCCTCGCGCCGGCTCCAGACCACCCGGCCGTCATCGCCGCCGGTGATGATTCCCGCGCCGGAGGGATGGTCGCAGGCGCTGAGCACGGCGCCGTCGTGCGCCTCGATGGTGACGAACCCCTCGTCGGTCGCCAGGCGGACGCTGCCGTCGCCAAGCGCGAAGCAGGCGGTCCCGGAACGGTCGAAGCGGGCGTCGGTCACATAGGCGTCGAATTCGAAGATCATGCCTTGCCTGTAGTGCGCCTTCGGAGCCGTTGGAACCGGCTATCGGACAAAAGGCGCGGCGCCGGGCCGGCCCGCGCGTCGAGGGTTTCGGCTGCGGGGAGAATCACCGGCCAGGGCGACAGGGGCGCCCGGCGCCCGCCTCTCCGGCCATGGGCGGGCGGAACGGCGTTTGATTTCGCCCGGCGCGCGAGACAGGCTTTACAAGCGTTCTCATCCGCGCAATGGGAGTCGCGAACAACAGAACGGGCCGCCGCTGCGGACCGCGAGAACGGAGTTGTCTTATGGGTGCGAAGCTCGGCGGGGGCGGTGGCAAGAAGTACGATCTCGGCCAGAATTCCGAGATCAACGTTACGCCCTTCGTGGACGTCATGCTGGTGCTGCTGATCATCTTCATGGTGGCCGCGCCGATGGCGACCGTGGCGATCGCCGTCGATCTGCCGCCGGCCATTCCGCCGAAGGATCCGACCGAGAAGCCGAAGGAGCCGACCTTCATCTCGATCCAGAAGTCGGGCGCCCTGTTCATCGCCGACCAGCAGACCAGCCTGGAGAACATCCCGGTCGATATCCCGCTGGCCATGTCCAAGAAGGGCATCACCGGCAACTACCAGGAAGAGCGCGTCTTCATCCGCGCCGACCCGGACGTTCTGTACGATCAGTTCATGGCGGTCCTGAACGTCCTGCAGGCCAACGGCTACTTCAAGGTCGGCCTGATCAACGAGGAAGTCCTCGACTAGGGTTTTCTGGATAACCAGACGCGGAAGGGCCGGTGGAAACACCGGCCCTTTTTCGTTGTTGCAGCGGGGCGCCCGGCTAGGCCACGCACCCCTCGAAGCCGGCGCGCAGGGCGGCCTCGTCGAGGTTGCGGCCGATGAAGACCATGCGGCTGTAGCGCGCCTCGCCATCCTTCCAGTCGCGCTGGTAGTCGCCTTCCAGGATCATGTGGACGGCCTGGAAGACCAGGCGGCGGGTCTCGCCCTTGATGTCCAGGATGCCCTTGGCGCGCAGGATGTCCGGCCCCCGCTCGGCCAGCAGCTGGTTCAGCCAGTTGGTGACCCGGATGCCGTCCAGCGGCCGGTCGGTGGTCAGCGAGACGCCCTTGATGCCGGCGGCGGCGGCGTGGTCGTGGGGCTCGTGATGGTGGTGGTCATGGCCGTGATGATCATGGTCGTGATCATGATCGTGGTCGCAGTGCTCGTCGTGCACATGGCCAGGCTCGCCGTGGGCGGGGTTGAGGAACTCCGGCTCTATGGCGGTGATCCGCTCGAGGTCGAAGCTGCCGCGACCCAGGATGGCGTCCAGCGGCACCTGGCTGCGGGTGGTGCGGTGGATGGGGGCCAACGGGTTGATGCGCCGGATGGCGGCCTCGACCGCCTTGAGGCCGGCATCGTCCACCAGGTCGGTCTTGTTCAGCACGATCTGGTCGGCGAAGGCGATCTGCTCGACCGCCTCGCGGCTGTCGGCCAGGCGCAGCGGCAGGTGCTTGGCGTCGACCACGGTGGTCACCGAATCGAGCTGGGTGCGGGCCCGCACGTCGTCGTCGACGAAGAAGGTCTGGGCCACGGGCCCGGGATCGGCCAGGCCGGTGGTCTCGACGACGATGGCGTCGAAGCCACCCTTGCGTTTCATCAGGCCGGAGAGCACGCGGATCAGGTCGCCGCGCACCGTGCAGCAGACGCAGCCGTTGTTCATCTCGAACACTTCCTCGTCGGCGCCGACCACCAGGTCGTTGTCGATGCCGACCTCGCCGAACTCGTTGACGATCACGGCGTAGCGCTTGCCGTGGTCCTCGGTGAGGATGCGGTTGAGGAGGGTGGTCTTGCCGGCGCCGAGGTAGCCGGTGAGGACGGTGACGGGAGTCTTGCTGGTCATGGCGCCTATCTAGGCGCTGGCGGGGCAAAGCGAAACGGGCGCCGTTGGGCCTCGATGCTTCTTCAGGCCTCGAAGATGACCACCGCCGCGGCGAGCAGGATCAGGGCCCAGCCGAGGATCTGAGACTCGCGCCGCTGCAGGGCGTCCAGGTTCAGCCAGCGCGCGCCGGCCAGCGACAGGGCGGTGAACAGCAGCATGCCGGTCGCCGTGGCCCCCAGCAGGATCAGGCTCAGCAGGGCGAAGCCGCCCCAGCCATGCTGGGCGCCGGCCAGGTAGACCGGCAGGAAGGCCTCGCAGGGCGACAGCGCCAGCAGGACGAAGAGGCCAATGATGGCGGCGCGGTCCGAACCGTAGGCCTTCTGGCCGTCCTCGGCATGGCGCGGCCGGCGCATCAGGTAGTAGACGCCCAGCGCCAGCAGCAGCGCCCCGACCACCCAGTGGAACGCCTCGCCCAGCGCCGGCAGGGCGGCGAGGCCGGCGGTGACCACCAGCAGGCCCAGCACGACGGTGAAGGCCACATGGCCCAGCCCCGCCAGGGCCGCCACGCCCAGCGTCTTGCCCGCCGACCACTGCTGTCCCCGCCCGACCAGCACGAACGGCAGCCAGTGCGTGGGCAGAGCCGCATGCAGGAAGGCCACCGTGAAGCCCGTGGCGGCGATGGATGTGAACAGGGTGAGGGTCACTGGCGGCCTATATCCTGTTACTTTGTAACCCGCCAGCGGGCTCCTCGATGCGAGGGACGGGACGGCCCGGCCATCTCGGCAATTCGGCCCCGTCGCCGTTGACTCGGACGAGCCCCTCTGTATAAGACGCGACCCTTCGCTCGCTGGCCCCGCCCGCGGGCGCAATTGTTTTGCTATCTCACGTTCAGGACGGACCGATGTACGCGGTGATCAAGACCGGCGGAAAGCAGTACCGGGTTCAACCCGGCGACCTGCTGGTTGTCGAAAAGCTGGCCGGAGAGCCCGGCGCCGAAGTTTCCTTCGACGAAGTGCTCATGATCGGCGAAGGCGACGCGGTCACCCTCGGCGCTCCCACCGTGGCCGGTGCGGCCGTCACGGCGACCCTGATCGAGACCCGCAAGGGCGAGAAGGTCAAGATCTTCAAGAAGATCCGCCGCCAGGGCTATCGCCGCACCCGCGGTCACCGCCAGACCGAAACCGTGCTGCGCGTCACCGCCGTCGGCGACGCCAAGTGGGACGGCAAGGTCGACCTGACCACCAAGGCCGAGCTGAACGCCCGGTCGCGGAACCTGAAGTTCGTGGCCCCGAACGCCGCGCCCGCCGCCGAAGCCGCCCCGGCTCCGAAGGCCGCGCCGAAGAAGGCCGCCGCCAAGACCGAGACGCCCGCGGCTGAAGCCGAGGCCGCTCCGGCTCCGAAGGCCAAGAAGGCCGCCGCTCCCAAGGCCGCGAAGGCCGAGGCCGGCGACGCCCCCGCCAAGAAGGCCGCGCCCAAGAAGGCCGCCGCCAAGAAGGACGACAGCGAGGCCTGATAGGCCCGCTGCTAGAGGATAGGAGAGCGATATGGCTCATAAAAAGTCTGGCGGCTCCTCGCGCAACGGTCGCGATTCCGCGGGCCGCCGTCTCGGCGTGAAGAAGTTCGGCGGCGAAGTCGTCGACGCCGGCAACATCATCGTGCGTCAGCGCGGGACCAAGTTCTGGCCCGGCGTCAACGTCGGCATGGGCAAGGACCACACCCTGTTCGCGCTCGAAGCGGGCAATGTGAAGTTCGTAACCAAGCGCGACAACCGCACCTATGCGACGGTCGTTCCGGCCATGGCTGAAGCCGCCGAATAAGGCGAGCGGAGCCTCCTCCGGATCGCCTTCACCGCGATCCGGACAGCGAGAATTCCTGAAGGGGAGTCCGGATCGCCGGGCTCCCCTTCTTGATTCTGTCAGGGTCCCCAGCAGAGGGGCCGGGAGGTTCCACAATGTGTCTGATCGAACGGACACCCAGGATAGAGACGCGGCGACTGATCCTGCGCGCGCCGGCGCCGGACGACGCGCCCGCCATGGCCGCGCTGATGGCCGACTACGACATCGCCAAGATGACCAGCCGGGTGCCGCACCCCTACGGCCTGGCCGACGCCGAGGCCTTCATCGACAAGGTCCAGGACAACGACCCGGATCGCGACTGCAACTTCCTCATCGAGCACGAGGATCACGGCCTGGTCGGCGGGCTGGGCTTCTTCACCCCGCCCGGCGAGCCGCTTGAGGTCGGCTACTGGATCGGCCGGCCCTGGTGGGGCCGGGGGTTCGCCTCCGAGGCCCTGGGCGGCGCCCTGTCGTGGGCGCGGAACGGCTGGAAGAAGCGCTATGTCACCGCCGGCCACTTCGCCGACAATCCGGCGTCGGGCGCGGTGCTGTGCAAGGCGGGTTTCCTCTACACCGGACGGGTCGAGGAAAAGCATTCGCTCGCGCGAGGCGCCCCCGCCGCCACCCGCATGATGGTCTGGCTCGCCTGAAGGGGCGGGCCATGGCCCCCCTGTTCGGGCGCCGCGCGCCGCCATAGTCTGGCGCCATGACCCAGACTCCCTGGTGGCGCGGCGCGAGCGTCTATCACATCTATGTCCGCAGCTTCTTCGACAGCGACGGCGACGGGCATGGCGACCTGCCCGGCGTGCTGGCCAAGCTGGACTACATCCAGAGCCTGGGCGTCGACGCCATATGGCTCAGTCCCGTCCACCCCTCGCCGAACCGCGACTGGGGCTATGACGTCAGCGACTACGAGGCCGTCCACCCGGACTACGGCTCGCTCGCCGACCTGGAGGCCCTGATCGCGGCAGTCCACGCGCGGGGCATGAAGCTGCTGCTGGACGAGGTGCTGGCCCATACCAGCGACGAGCACGCCTGGTTCCACGACAGCCTGCGCGGCGGCGACCGGGCCGACTGGTACGTCTGGGCCCCCTTGAAGCCGGACGGCACGGCGCCGAACAACTGGCTGAGCGCCTTCGGCGGCCCGGCCTGGGCCTACCAGCCGCTGCGGCGGATGGCCTACCACCACAAGTTCCTGCGCCAGCAGCCCAAGCTGAACTGGCGCCACCCCGACGCCCGGGCGGCGGCCCTGCGGGTGCTGGAATTCTGGCTGGCCAAGGGCGTCGACGGCTTTCGGCTGGACGTGGCCAACGCCTACCTCCACGACCCGGCCCTGACCGACAACCCGGTGGATACGTCCGACACCGCCCTGCGCTGGTCGGCGGCGGCCAACTTCCAGCGGCACTTCAACGATTCGAACCTGGTGGAGAATATCGAGGCGCTGGATGCGGTTCGCCGGACCGTCGACGCCTTTCCGGACCGCTTCGTCTTTGGCGAGTTCTCCGAAGAGGCCGAACGCTGCGGCGGGTTCGCCGCGCCGGACGAGGGCCTGCACGCCGGCTACAGCTTCCCGCTGCTGATCGCCCGGCGGATGGGGCCGGACTTCATCCGGCGCCACATGGACCTGCTGGCCGGCTGGCCGCATCACTGGCCCTGCATCACCTTCTCCAACCATGACGTGCCGCGCACGCCCAGCCGCTTCGGCGACGGATCGCGGCCGGTGGCGCAGGTGATGCTGGCCCTGTTGCTGACCCTGCGCGGCTCGATCCTGATGTACCAGGGCGAGGAACTGGGTCTGCCGGAAGCGGACCTCACCCGGGACCAACTGCGCGACCCGGTCGGCGATCTCTACTGGCCGGCGCACAAGGGCCGCGATGGCTGTCGCACGCCCATGCCCTGGCGCCCCGATGCGCCGCACCTGGGCTTTTCGACGGCGACGCCCTGGCTGCCCGCCGCGCCCGAGCATGCGGGACTGACGGTGACGGCGCAGGAGGCCGACCCCGAGTCGAGCCTGAACCTGACGCGCGCCCTCACCGCCCTGCGCCGCGATCATCCGGCCTTGCGGCTGGGGGATCTGGCCTTCCGCGACCTGCCGGCGCCGTTGGCCGCCTTCGAGCGGATCCACGAAGGCGAGCGCCTGCTGTGCGTCTTCGCCCTGGGCGAAGGAGCCACGGACGGGGCTGGAGTCTGGAGCGAGGGCGAAACGCTGCTGGAACGCCTGCCGGGACAGGGGTTCGGCTTCCGCATCGCCCGGCTCTGAGGCGGCGATCACGTCGCCCTGACGCAGCCGTGCGGGGCCGTGACTTGCCGTCCGGGGGCGCCGCGCCATCTATCGGCCATGCGCTATCTGATCGCCGTCATCCTCGCCCTCGGGGCCGTGCTCGCCATCGCCTGGCCCCGTGGCGGCGACGCCATGGCCCAGTCCCCACCGCCCGCCACGCGCGAGGTCGCCTATCTGGCTGGCGGCTGCTTCTGGTGCGTCGAGGCGGACCTGGCCAAGATTCCCGGCGTCATCGACGTCGTCTCGGGTTACGCTGGCGGGACGCTCAAGAACCCGACCTACGAGTATCACGACGGACATATCGAGGCGGTGAAGGTCACCTTCGATCCGCGCCGCATCAGCTACCGCGCCCTGACCGACCGGTTCTTCCGCCTGGTCGATCCGACCGACGGCGGCGGCCAGTTCTGTGACCGGGGCCGGGAATACACCACGGCGATCTGGGCGACCTCGGCCCGCCAGAAAAGCGAGGCGCTCGCCGCCCGCCAGGCGGCCCAGGCCGGCCTCAAGGTGCGCAAGCCTGTGGTCACGCCGGTGCTCGACTATGTCAGCTTCTGGCCGGCCGAGGGCTATCACCAGGACTACGCAAAGAAGAACCCGGTCCGCTATCGCTTCTATCGCACCTCATGCGGCCGCGACGCCCGCCTGCGCGAGGTCTGGGGCCGCAAGTAGGGGCCGTCAGTCCCGGGGCAGGGGGCGGAAGTCCTCGCCGATGATCAGCACCGAGCGGCGCAGGCGCCTGGCATCCAGCATGGCGCGGTTGGTCTCGACGACCTGGCTGGCGCGGAAGTCGCGGCCGATCAGGGCCGCCCGCTCGTCGATCTTGCGACTGCCGCCATCCTCCTGGCCGCGCCGAACCTCCCCGGCCGTGACCAGCAGGACGCGCGTGCCGTCGGCGGGGGTAAGGGGGGCCTCGGCCTCGGCCTGGTTGCCGGCGCGGCCGTGCCGCAGCCAGATCTTCAACGGCGCGGCGCCCGGCTTCTCGAAATAGTCGCGGCCGTAATAGGCCAGGGCATTGAACAGGAAGCGGTCGTCCACGGCGATGGCGCTCAGGCCCTGGTTCAGCTGCTCGACCTCGGCGCGGCGGGTGACCGCCTCGGCCATGTCGCTCCAGCCCTTGGTGCGCTTGAAGCTGTTGGCCGCGCCCATGGCCTCCGCCGTCTTCGGCGCCAGGACCCACATCAGGAACAGGCCGGCGAACAGCCCCTGCAGCGCAAGGCCGCCGGCAAGCCAGAGCCGGGCGCGCCAGCGCACCAGCAGCATGGCCGCCAGCACCGCGCCGGCGACATAGGCGGCCGCCGCCCAGTTGGCGTTGGCGCGGGTCAGGAAGGCCTGGACGGTCACCACCACCAGCGGCGGCAGGACCCAGCAGAGCAGCATGATCTCGTCGCGTTCCAAGCGCCGCCGGGCCGCCAGCACGACGGCCAGGATCAGCACGCCGAACGGGACCAGTCCGAACACGCCGAACTGTTCGATCAGGAAGCGGAGCATCTCGACGACGTCGAAGCGGGGGCCCGACCCCAGGTCGGCGTTGGCCGCCGTGTGCTCGACGGTGGCGAAGCCGTTCGCGGCGTTCCACAGCACGTTGGGCGAGGCCACCACCAGCAGGGCCACCACCGCCGCGCCAATCGTGCGGGGCGTCCAGAGCGCGCGCGCCTGGCGATCGACGAGCAGATGTATGGCGATGCCCGCCAAGGCGTACAGGGCCGCATACTTCGACAGGAAGGCCAGACCCAGGGCGGCGCCGAGACCGGCCGCCGTCAGCACCGGGCGCTTGGCTTGCGGCAGGTCGACATAGGCGAACAGCGCCACGGCCAGGAAGAAGAGAAGGGGCGCGTCGGTCGAGGCGATGCCGGACGACAGCTGGACCGCCGGCATCAACTGGTAGACCAGCAGGGCGAAGAAGCCCGTCCAGGCGCCGGCCAGACGCCGGCCGACGGCGAACAGGACCAGGCCGGTGGCGGCATGGAACAGCGGCGAGGCGATACGGACGAACGGCTCGGCGTCGCCGCCGATGGCCGTGCTCAGATGGATGATCCAGGCGATCATCGGCGGCTTGGAATAGTAGCCGAGATCGAGGGTCCGCGACCAAAGCCAGTACTGGGCTTCGTCCGGGTACAGCTCGAGCGGCGTGGCGAAAAGCGCCAGCAGGCGGAGCGCCGTCAGCATGAAGGTGGCGGCGAGGGCGAATCGCCAGGGCCGGGAGGCGAGGGTTCGCTGGTCGTAGTCGGACGAACTGGCGCTCAAGGCTGGCTCCCGGGGCCGACGCCGGGCCGCCCGGCGCATGCTTTGGCCCCTCTATAGGGCGCCCAGGGCAAGGGAGTGTCGCAAAGTTGCGACAAGGCGTCTCGATTCTGCCTTGATGTGTTAACGCGCGCTTGCGCAGCGGCCGCGCACGGATACAAGCCACGTCCCAGGTGAGCGCGGCGTGATGCAGGTGTTCAGCGGTCACCAAAGCTTCGCAATCCGGCGCTAATGAGGCGCAAACCCGCCTAGGGCCGCCTCAATTCGGGCCGCATGTCGGGATGACCAGGGGATCCTCAATGAAAATGACCAAACTCGCCTTCGTGGCCTCGACGGCCCTCGTTGGCAGCCTTCTCGGCGCCACCGGCGCCTTCGCGCAATCCACCGGCACGACCGAAGTCGAAGCCGTCGAGGTCATCGCGACCTCGCGCCTGCCGACGATTGACGGCGTGATCACCGCCGAGTCGGCCCCGAAGGCCAAGGCGTCGATCGATCAGGAGTACATCTCCAGCCAGCCGTCCGGCCAGACGATCATGCAGACCCTGAACCTGACCCCGGGTCTGAACTTCACCAACTCCGACCCCTACGGCTCGTCGGGCGGCAACCTGCGGATCCGCGGCTTCGACGGCAACCGCATCTCGCTGACCTTCGACGGCATCCCGCTGAACGACACCGGCAACTACGCGATCTACACCAACCAGCAACTGGACGGTGAACTGATCAGCCGCGCCTCGGTCAACATGGGCACGACCGACGTCGACAGCCCGACCGCCTCGGCCACCGGCGGCACCATCAACTACCTGAGCCGTCGTCCGGACGCCGAAATGGGCGGCCGTGTTGTCGCCGCCGCCGGCGAGCACAACTACTACCGCATCTTCGGCCTGTTCGATCTGGGCGAGTTCACCCCGATCGGCACCTCGGCCTACTTCGCCGCCTCGTCGCAGCAGTACGACAAGTTCAAGGGCCCCGGCGAACTGAAGAAGTGGCAGATCAACGGCAAGGTCTACCAGCCGATCGGCGACAACGGCGACTTCGTCTCGCTGGCGTTCCACTACAACGAGAACCGCAACAACTTCTATCGCACCACGACGATCGCCAACTTCGAGCTGTTCGGTCGTGACTACGACAACAACCCGACCTACATCGCCAACCCGGCGGTGAACGGCGTCGCCAACATCGACGCGGGCGCCAACGCCGACTACTACGGCCTGCGCATCAACCCGTCGAACACCGGCAACCTGCGCGCCCAGTCGAAGTTCAGCCTGTCCGACGCCCTGACCCTGACGGTCGACGGCGCCTATCAGTACGTGCTGGCCAACGGCGGCGGCTCGACGGTCATCTCCGAAACCAGCCCGATCATCCGCGGCGCTTCGGGCCTGGCCGGCTTCGACCTGAACGGCGATGGCGACACCCTGGACAGCATCCGCTTCCACTCGCCGAGCAACACCAACACCAACCGCTACACGGTGATGGCGTCGCTGATCTGGGAACTGAACGACAACAACACCATCCGCTTCGCCTACACCGGCGACTACGGCGATCACCGCCAGACCGGCGAGTACGGCTACATCAGCCCCCGTGGCGAGCCGCGCGACGAGTTCGCCGGCCGCAACAGCCGCAAGGTGCTGAACGCCGACGGCTTCTACCTGCGCAGCCGCGACCGTCAGTCCTACGCGATCCTCAACCAGCTCTCGCTGGAATACCGCGGCAGCTTCTTCGACGACCGCCTGTACGTCAGCCTCGGCCTGCGTGCGCCGTTCTTCAAGCGCGAGCTCGAGCAGAACTGCTACACCACCCGCAATTCCGGTAGCGTGACCTGCTCCAGCGCCACCCCGACCGCGGTCGGCGCCAGCACCACCCTGGTCACCCTGCCGGGTTCGGGCACCGTCCTGATCCGTCCGTTCGACGCCGAGGTCGAGTACGACGCCCTGCTGCCGAACGTCGGCGTGTCCTACACCTTCCTGCCGGGCCACACGGTGTTCGCCAGCTACGCCGAGGGCCTGTCGGCTCCGCGGACCGACCAGCTTTACACCGCCGGTGTCGACGCCGTGACCGACCGGGTCTTCCTGTCGGACGTGGAGCCGGAAACCAGCAAGGCCTTCGACTTCGGCTACCGCTTCCGCTCGCCGGAACTGATCATCTCGACGGCTCTGTGGTTCAACACCTTCGAGAACCGCATCGTCACCGCGTTCGACCCCGACCTCGGGTTCAACATCGACCGCAACGTCGGTGAAGTGAAGCTGTGGGGCTTCGACGCCCAGGCCGGCTGGAACCCGAACGACAAGTTCGCGCTCTACACCTCGATCAGCTACACCAACAGCGAACTGCAGGAAAACCTGCAGCTGCGCGCCACCCCGACCCCGACCTTCCTGCAGACGAAGGGCAAGGCTCTGGTGGAAACCCCCGAGTGGACCTTCGGTCTGCGGGGCCAGTACAACGTGACCGAGAACCTCTCGATCGCGCTGCAAGGCAAGTACGTGGATGACCGGTTCACCACCGACGTCAACGACGAGAAGACCCCCGGCTATAAGGTCTTCGACCTCGACATCCGCTACGAGCTGCCCTGGATCAACGACAAGGGCGCCTACCTGCAGCTGAACGTCACCAACCTCTTCGACGAAGAGTACTACGGCAACATCAGCTCGGGTCAGAACGCCAAGCCGATCGCCGACGTCGACCCGGGTCCGGGCGTCGTCGCCAAGACGGCGAACACCGCGTTCGTCAGCATCGGCGCCCCGCGCACGGTGCAGGTGACCTTCAGCGCCCGCTTCTAAGCCGCAGGCGACTGGCAGTATCGGGAAGGGCGGCTCTCCGGAGCCGCCCTTTTCATTTGGGGATGAGCCCCTTGACGTGGAGGATGTCCGGGGCCACTTGCGCCCGCCCGGGAACATCGTCCCGAACCCCGCCGTTTTTCTCCCTTCTCCGCGAGCCCGGACCATGAGCACCCCGCCCCTGATCCCCGCTGAATGGTCGCCGCACCGCGCGATGTGGCTTGGCTGGCCCAGCCATGGCGAGCTGTGGGAAGAGAACCTCGAGCCCGCCCGCGACGAGGTAGAGGCCCTGGCCCGCGCCCTGGCCGGGCCCGGCGCCGAGCGCGTGCGGCTGATGGTCTGCGGCGACGAGGCCGAAGCCGACGCGCGCCGCCGGCTGGACGGCGTCGCCGGGGTGGAGATCGTGCGCGGCTGGTTCGGCGACATCTGGCTGCGCGACACCGGCCCGATCTTCAACGCCGCCGGACAGGCGCTGGGCTTCCGGTTCAACGGCTGGGGCGGCAAGTATGTGCTGGAGGGCGACGACACCGTCGCGACCCAGCTCGCCGCCGCCGCCGGGGCGCCGCTGGTGCAGAACGAGTTCATCCTCGAGGGCGGCGCGCTGGATCACGACGGCCACGGCACGGTGCTGACCACCCGCCAGTGCCTGACCAACGCCAACCGCAACCCGGGCTGGAGCGAGGCCGACGCCGAGGCGGCGCTGGCCGGCTCGATCGGCGCGCGCAAGGTGCTGTGGCTGGGCGACGGCCTGCGCCGCGACCATACCGACGGCCATGTCGACAACCTGGCCCGGTTCGTGGCGCCGGGGGTCGTGGTCTGTCCGATCGCCTGGGGACGGCGCGATCCCAACGCCGACCTCTATGACGAGACGGCGCGGATGCTGGCCTCGATGACCGACGCCCGTGGCCAGCGGCTGCAGGTCATGCGGGCGCCCTCGCCCGGCTGGACCGTCAACGCCGAGGGCGACATGGTCCCGGCCAGCCACATGAACTTCCTGATCGCCAACCGGGCGGTGATCTGCCCGATCTACGACAAGGACGCCGGCGCCTATGCGCTGGACGCGCTGCGCAGCCTGTTCCCCGAGCGGGAGGTCATCGGCCTGCCGTCCATCGCCGTCCTCAGCGGCGGCGGTTCCTTCCACTGCATCACCCAGCAGGAGCCCGCCTGATGGCCAGGACCCTGACGCTCGCCGCGCTGCAGACCCACTACGGCATGGACCTGCAGGACAATATTGACCGGACCATCGAACTGGTGCGCGAGGCGGCGGCCGGCGGGGCGCAGGTGATCCTGCCGTCCGAGCTGTTCCAGGGGCCGTACTTCTGTGTCGCCCAGGAGGAACGCTGGTTCGCCGAGGCCCACCCCTGGCGCGAGCACCCCTGCGTGAAGGCGCTGGCGCCGCTTGCCGGGGAGCTGGGCGTGGTGCTGCCGATCTCGATCTTCGAGCGCGAGGGGCCGCACTATTTCAACAGCCTGGTCATGGCGGACGCCGATGGCTCGCTGCTGGGCGTCTACCGCAAGAGCCATATCCCTGATGGTCCCGGCTATCAGGAGAAGTACTATTTCCGCCCCGGGGACACCGGCTTTCGGGTCTGGGACACCCGGTTCGGCCGGATCGGCGTCGGCATCTGCTGGGACCAGTGGTACCCGGAGGCGGCGCGGGCCATGGCGCTGATGGGCGCCGAGGCGCTGCTCTATCCGACGGCCATTGGCAGCGAGCCGCACGATCCGTCGCTGGACACCGCCCTGCCGTGGCGCCGGGCGATGCAGGGGCATGCGGTCAGCAACGTCATTCCGGTCGTCGGCGCAAACCGCACCGGCTTCGAGCCTTGGGACGGCTATCCGGGCGGGGGCCAGCGGTTCTACGGCTCGTCCTTCATCGCCGACCATCGGGGCGACCTGGTCGCCGACGTCGGACGGGACGACGAAGGGGTGCTGTCGGCGACCTTCGACCTGGACTTCCTGGCCACGCACCGCGCCGCCTGGGGCTTCTTCCGCGACCGGCGGCCGGACCTGTACGGGGCGCTGAGCACCGGCCGGCCGGCCTAGGGAGCAGTCTCAGGAGGCGAAACCTTCCAACATCAGCGCCCACGAGGCGCCTTCCACCCATGATCACCACCGACCGTCTCATCCTCCGCCAGTGGCGGCCGTCGGACCTAGGGCCGTGGGCGGCGATGAACGCCGACCCGGAGGTCATGCGCTACTTCCCGGCCGTACTCACCCGAGAGGAGGCCGAGGCGCAGATGGCCCGCTTCCAGGCCCGTATCGCCCAAGACGGATTCGGCCCCTGGGCCATCCAGCGCCGCGGGGACGGCGCCTTCCTCGGCTTCACTGGCCTGATGCGCCTGAAGGATGACAATCCGCTGGCGCCCGGCGTCGAAACCGGCTGGCGCCTGTCGCGTCACGCCTGGGGCCATGGCTATGCCTCGGAGGCCGCCAGGGCCTCGCTCGACCATGGTTTCGGAACGCTCGGCCTTCGCAGCATCGTGGCGTTCACCGCTACCGCCAACCTGCCTTCACAGGCGGTGATGGCGCGCATCGGCATGGTCCGCCGCGAAGATCTCGACTTCGACCATCCGGCGCTTCCCGAGGGCCACCGCCTCCGCCGGCACGTCGTCTGGGAAGCGGTGAGGCCTTAAGGCGTCCCGCAGCCCTCGGCCGGCGGCGCCTTGGCCAGTTCCTCGCGGGCGGTCTGCATGTCGGTCCGGAAGGCGGGCTCGGCCTGGAGGCGGGCGTAGACCGCCGTGCCCATCAGCCGGCCGGCCTCGACATCGGTCGGAAAATGGACGCCGCAGATGGCGCGGCTTTCGCCGAACTCGCGGCCGCGGGTGACCGCCGCCGTCGCCTTGTCCGGAGCCAGCTCGGCCAGGACCAGGCCCCAGATCCAGCCCACGGCCGCGTGGCCTGAGGGGAAGGAGCCGTTGGTGGTCAGCCAGTCCTCGCGCTTGACGCAGATCGGCTGGTCGTTGCCGACCGGCGGGCGGACTCGGTTGTAGCGCGCCTTCGAGGGGCTGGTGCTGGTCCCCGCGTCGATCACCAGCCGGTCCATCAGGCGCGACAGGGTCGGCGTCGTCTGGGGCGTGATGGACTTGCCGACCGCGCAGCCGAAGGAGCGATGCGCCACCGCGCCGAACAGCGGGACGTCCGCCTGCGCCTGAGCCCAGCGGGCGGTGCCTTCAAGAGAGCGGGTCGCGTTGAAATAGGCCCGATCGGCCTGGTCCAGCGGCGAGCCGGGCTCGGGCGGCGGCGGGACGATCACAAGGCTGTCGGGCGTCTGGCCGGCGGCCAGATAGCCGCTGGCGGGTCGCGCCCCTTCGGTTCCGGTCTGGGCCTGGACCGCGGCGGCGCCGACGACGGCCGCCAGAGCCAAGGCCGACATCAGCCCGAACCGTCCGTTCCTGCTGATCGTCATCGTCATCTCCCGCCCGCCGATGCATGCAAACCGGTCACACCGCGAAGGCGCGTCGGCGTCAAGCCGCAAACCGCTTGACCCCATGCAATGTTATTTCATAACACACGACTCCCGCGACCTCGGAGCCCGTCATGCGCGCAACCTCTCTTCTCGCCGGCGCCAGCCTCGCCGCCCTCGCCGTCGCCTCGCCCGCCCTGGCGCAGGAAGAGGTGACGGAGGTCGTGGTGACCGCCGCGCCGTACGCGATCTCCGAGGACAGCGCGACGACCAGCGTCGCCATTGTCGATCGCGAGGCGCTGGATGTCGCCAATCCCAGCGGTCTCGGCGACCTGCTGGCGGGCCTGCCAGGCCTGCGCTCGACCAGCTTCGGCCCGGGCGCCAGCCGGCCGGTAGTGCGGGGCCTCGCCGGACCCCGGGTGCTGGTGCTGAACAATGGCGTCGGGCTGATCGACGCCAGCGCCCTGTCGCCCGACCACCAGGTGGCTATCGATCCGGGCGAGGCCTCGCGGGTCGAGGTGCTGCGCGGGCCGGCGGCGCTGCTGTACGGCGGCTCGGCCATCGGCGGGGTGGTCAATGTGTTCGACGATCGCATCGCGCGGCAGCCCCTGGACCGCCCGGTCAGCGGCCGTCTCTCGGCCTCGGCCAGCAGCGTCGACGACGGGACCTCGCTGTCGGGCGCCGTCCGCTTCAGCGCCGGCCCGCTGGTCTTCTCCATCGACGGCCTGACCCGCGAAAGCGGCGACTACCGCATCCCGGCCTATCCGGAATCGCGGCGGCAACTGGCCGAGGAGGGCGAGGAAGCCGAGCAGCCGGCGCCCAAGCGGCTGGAGAATTCCGGCGTGGAGCTCGACGCCTATGGCGCGGGCGTCTCCTTCGTCGGCGACCGGGGATACTTCGGCGTCGCGGTGAAGCGCACCGAGACCACCTACGGCGTGCCCGGCCACGCCCACGAGGAAGACCCGCCGCCGCCGATCCCGGTCGAGGAGGAACTGGTCACCATCGGCCTGGAGCAGACGCGCGTCGATCTGCGCGGGGAATGGGCGCTGGGCCTCGGCCCGTTCGAGACCCTGCGGTTCAGCGGCGGCTGGGCCGACTACACCCACACCGAGTTCGAGGGCGACGAGGTCGGCACCGTCTTCACCTCGGACGGCTACGAGGGCCGCCTGGAGCTGGTTCAGGCCGAGCGCAACGGCTGGAACGGCGCGGTCGGCATGCAATTCCTGCGGCGCGATTTCGACGCCCAGGGCGATGAGGCCTATGTGCCGCGCACCCGGATCGAGGAGATCGGCGTCTTCACCCTGCAGCGGGTGGACCTGGGCGCCTGGGGCTTCGAGGGCGGCCTAAGGTTCGACCGTCGCGAACTGGACAGCGTTGTCGGCCAACGGGACTTCGACAACGTCTCGGCCTCCGCCGGGGTGTTCGTGCGCCCGGCCGATCCGTGGTTCCTGGGGCTGTCGGTGTCGCGCACCAGCCGGGCCCCGACGGAGGCGGAGCTGTTCGCCGACGGGCCGCACGTGGCGACGCGCGGCTTCGAGGTCGGCGATCCGGACCTCGACAACGAGATCGCGACCTCGCTGGAATTCACGGCCCACTATGGCGGCGAGCGGCTGAGCGCCGACCTGCATGTCTATCACGTCCGCTACGACGGCTTCATCGACCTGGCGCCGACCGGGGCGGAGGAGGACGACCTGCCGGTGTTCGCCTATGTGCAGACGGACGCCAGCTTCACCGGCTTCGAGGCCGAGGCGTCCTGGACCGCCTGGTCCGACGGCGGCCGCAAGCTGAAGCTGGAAGCGGGCGCCGACTATGTGCGGGCGACCTCCGACCTTGGCCCGCCCTCGCGCATCCCGCCGTGGAGCGTCACCGCCCGCATGGTGTGGGACGGCCCGCAGTGGGACGGCGCGCTGGAGGTGCGGCGCGTCGGCCAGCAGGAGCGCGTGTCCGACTTCGAACTGCCGACCGACGCCTACACCCAGGTGAACCTGTCGGGCGCCTGGAGCCCGCCGTCGCTGGAAGGAGTCAAGCTGTTCGCCGAGGTGCGCAACCTCACGGACGCCGAGATCCGTGAGCACGCCTCGTTCCTGAAGGACATCGCCCCGCAGCCGGGCCGGTCATTCCGGGCCGGCGTCGCCTGGCGGTTCTAGAAGTGGAGCGCCTCAGCGCAGGACGCTGAGGCCGTTGCGCACGACGGTCACGCCACGCTCCTTGACCCGGGCCTCGAAGCTGACCTGATCGCCGTCCTTCCAAAGGTCGACGACGATGGTCTCGCCCGGGAAGACCGGCGAGGAGAAGCGGACCTGGTGGCTGGCGATCCGGGCAGGGTCGAAGTCGCAATAGGCCTGGAGCACCGCGCGGCAGGTAATGCCATAGGTGCACAGCCCGTGCAGGATCGGGCGCGGGAAGCCGGCGAAGGCGGCGATCTTGGGATCGGAGTGCAGCGGGTTGCGGTCCCCCGACAGACGGTAGATCAGGGCCTGGTCGGGCCTCGTCGGGAACTCCAGCGTCTGGTCCGGCGCGCGGGTTGGCACCTCGTGCGGTTCGGGCGCGCCCTCGGAGGGGCCGCCGAAACCGCCGTCGCCGCGGGCGAAGGTCGAGCCGGTCAGGGTGGCGATCTTCTCGCCCGAACGGGCGTCCTTGAGGACCGTCTCGGTGTAGATCACCGCGCCCTTGGGTCCCTTGTCATAGGCGCCGATGATGCGGCCCTCGGCGGTGATCTCGGCCTCGGTCGGGAAGGTCTTGTGGAACTCGACCTTCTGCTCGCCGTGAACGACCAGCAGGTAGTTGATGCCCATCTTGCCGACGGCCGGGCCAGCGCCCCAGGCGACGACCGTGGCCATGGTGGGCACCGCCTTGAGCCCGCTTTCGTAGACGAAGGGCAGCTCGGTCTCGTTCATCGGGTCCGAGCCCATGCCGATGCCCAGCGCGTAGAGCATGGTCTCGCGATCGCCCCAGCGGAACGGCTGCGGCTCGGACGTCAGCGAGAGGATTTCCGGATAGGCGATCGGCATGGCGAGGGGTCTCCTTGGATGGCCCCATTCAAGCCGGTTGACGCGGGGTGCTGCAAGCATCGCGGGAGAGGGGCCGCTCGCCTGCCTGAAGGTCCCGCTTTCGCGCGCGGGGGGCGGCGAGATTGCCCCTGTGGGCGGGATCGGATAGAAGCGCCGCTCCAATCTATCCCGGCGACAACGCCGATCTGTTAGGGCCTTCCATGGAAACCGCCACCGTCACCAACGTCAGCCCGGTCGCCGGCAACGTGCTGTTCTACACCTCGCCCGAGCCGCTGAGCCGCGAGCAGCACGGCAAGCTGGGCGTCAAGCAACTCGCCGGGCCGTTCGGCTTCGCCGCCCAGGGCCATGTCGTGCCCCTGACCGTGGCCGAATTCCAGTTCGCCGCCCTGAGCTATCCGATCATCTTCGCCGGCGACCAGCGCCAGCCGCTGGCCGTCCTGGGCATCAATCCGGGCGAGAACCTGTACGTGAGCGCCGAGGGCGTGTTCACCAACGGGACCTACATCCCGGCCTACATCCGTCGCTATCCGTTCGTGCTGGCCCAGGACGAGGCCAACAACCGCATGATCGTCTGCATCGAGCGCAAGGCCGAACTGTTCGACGAAGCCGGCGGCGACCTGGCCCTGTTCGACGACAAGGGCGAGCCGACCGAATACACCACCAACGCCATCAAGTTCTGCGAGGACTTCGAAGGCGAGCGCCGCCGCACCGAAAGCTTCGTGAAGCTGATCCAGGACCTGGACCTGCTGGACACCCGGCAGGCGACCTTCACTCCGCCGAACGCCGACGGCACGCCCGGCCAGCCTGTCGTTCTGGCCGAGTACTTCGCCGTGTCGGAAGAGAAGCTGAACAAGCTGCCGGCCGAGAAGCTCGTCGAGCTGCGCGACAACGGCGCGCTCGAGCGCATCTACAACCACCTCACCTCGCTCGCCGGTTGGGACCGCCTGGTCGCCATCGCCAGCGAACGGGCCGCCAAGGGCAACGCCTGAGCCTTCAGCCAGGTCTGAACGACGAAGGGCCGCTCCATCGGGGCGGCCCTTTTTCTTGCGCGGTCAAGCGGGCGGATTTCAGGGCTGGTTGTCCAGGCACCAGCGGGCCTTGTCGAGGTCCGCCTCGGACGGTCCCTGCGCCGCATAGATCCTTACGGAACCGGCAACGAGGTCGGCTTGGGTCTTCTCGTCCAGCTTGAGAGCCTCGGTTCCGCGGTTCTTGAGATCATTCCATCTGGCGCCCGAACCCAGCCGCACGCGCGCGTCCAGATCCGGCGGCAGGGTGATGGTGCGCGTCACCTTCGCTGCCGCCATCCCGCCAAGGAGATTGGTGCAGGCGTAGGCGTCGGCGACCCGCTCGAACGTGACGCCGGAGACGTCCACAGCACTCTCCTGCGGCGCCGGGACCGTTGCGGCGGGAGGCGCGGCCGCCCCGGAGGGGGCCTCACCCTCATCGGCCTTGCCGCAGGCGACGAGCGTCAGGAGGCAAACGCCCGCTGTCAGGATGGTTCGGGTCGCTAGGGCCATTGGGGTCATGCGTTTCTCCAGCTTCTGCCGGGAGAAACGTGAAAGGCGAGCCTATCCGGACACGATCAGCGGGCGAACACGCTGCGGGTCAGGCAGGAGAAGACCAGGCGTCCGGCTTCGTCGAGCAGGTCGTGCTGGGCGATGATGACGCCCTTGCCGTCGCCGACCGGATCCTTGCCCATGATCGTCATGCGGCCGCGCAACAGCTCCCCCGGCGGCGGGTTGCGGCTCCAGCGCATGGCGTCGACGCCCAGGCGCTTGGTCTGCAGCCAGCGGTCGCCCGCCTCCATCTCCAGCCGCGACCAGATGGCGTAGACCATGGCGTCGGGCGCGCCCCGCCCGGCGTCCCAGCCCGGCGAGAAGGCGGCGATGAAGGCGTCGAGCGCCTTGGCGTCCACCGCCGTCACGCCCAGGGAATGAACCTGGCCGATCTCGAAGTCGTCGAAGGAAGCGGGCATGGGTCCTCTGGCTTACGGCTCGTCGGAGATTCGGATGAGCAGCTTGCCGTCGTGATCGCCGGTGAACAGCCGCTTTACCGCATCGGCGGCGTTTTCCAGGCCCTCGACCACGTGCGCCTTCCATTTGATCTGGCCTGACGCGACCCAGGGCGCCAGTTCGGCGAAGGCCTCGGCGGCGCGAGGCAGGTAGTCGATGACGATGAAGCCCTTGATCAGGATGCGACGCATCAGGACGCGGGCGAAGTCGCGGGGCCCGGGAACCAGGCCCTCGGTGTTGTAGGTGCTGATCATGCCGCAGAGGGGCATGCGGCTGTAGTTGTTCATCCGGGCGATGACGGCGTCCATGATGTCGCCGCCGACGTTCTCGAAGTTGACGTCGATGCCGTTCGGACAATGGCGATCCAGGGCCGCGCCAACGTCCTCGGCCTTGTAGTCGATGGCCGCGTCGAAGCCGAGTTCGCCGGTCAGCCAGTCGCACTTCTTCGGACCGCCGGCGATGCCGACGACCCTGGCGCCCTTGAGCCGGGCGATCTGGCCGGCGATCGAGCCCACCGCGCCGGCCGCGGCCGAGACGACGACCGTCTCGCCAGGCTGGGGCCGGCCGATGTCGACCATGCCGAACCACGCCGTGAGGCCGGTGGCGCCGAGCACGCTCATGTAGGCGGTCAGGGGAACCCCGGGGATCTGCGGGACCGGGTTGACCATGGCGGCGGGAGCGATGGAGTAGCTCTGCCAGCCCGACAGGCCGGCGTTGACGATGTCGCCCTCGCGGAAGCGGTCGGAGCGGCTGGCCTCGACGACGCCGATCGTGCCGCCGCGCATGACGTCGCCGATCTCGACCGGCGGCAGATACTGGTCCTGGTCGCTCATCCAGATGCGGTTGGTCGGATCCAGCGAGAGGTAGATGTTGCGGATCAGGACCTCGCCGTCCTCGATCGGCCGCACCGGCGCATCGCGAAACTCCAGGTCGCCCGGCGCGATCTCGCCGCTGGGGCGACGCTTGAGTACCCACTGCCTGTTGGTCGGCATGCTCTTCCTCCCGTTTGACGCCAGATGATGGCGTTGGCGCGAGGGAAGTCGAGGGAGAAATGCCGGTCGTCCGGCGCCGGCCCCCGACTCGCCACGGCCATGGTTCCGTTCCATATAGGCGCCATGCGCGCCCTTCTCGCCGCTCTCGCCGGCGTACTCCTCCTCACCGCCGCCCCGGCGTCCGCCCAGCCGGTCGATACCGGCCACCTGAAGGCCGAACTGGTGGCGCAGGACAGCGCCGTCGCGCCCGGCTCGACGATCTATGTGGCGCTGCGCCAGGAGATCGACGAGGGCTGGCACACCTACTGGCGCAATCCCGGCGACAGCGGCGAGCCGACCAAGCTGGCCTGGACGCTGCCGGCGGGATGGCAGGCCGGCGAGATCGTCTGGGCCACGCCCAGCCGGCTGCCGTTCGGCCCGCTGACCAACTACGGCTATTCCGGCGAGGTGCTGTTGCCGGTGGCGATCCAGGTTCCGGCCGGGGCGGCGCCGGGGTCCAGCGTGACCCTGAGGGCCAAGGCCAACTTCCTGGTCTGCGAGAAGATCTGCATTCCCGAAGAGGCCGATCTGTCGCTGACCGTGCGCGTCGCCGATGGCGCGCCGACGCCGGACGCCCGCTGGGGCGCGCCGATCGCCAAGGCCCTGGCCGCCGCGCCCAAGCCCGCCGGGCTGGCTGCCGGGTATCGCCAGCAGGGCGAGGCGCTGGAACTGGCCGTGACCGGCGCTCCGCTGAAGGGGCTGGACCTGTCGGGTGCCTACTTCTTTCCGTTCGAAGGGGTCTGGATCGACCATGCCCGCCCGCAGGGCGTGGAGCAGGGGCCGGAGGGCCTGACCCTGAGCATCACGCCTGGATACGCCTTCGAGGCGGGGCAGCCGCCCGAGGCCATGGGCGGGGTGCTGGTGCTCGGCGATCGCGCCTTCGAGATCAGTGCGCCCGCCGGCGCCTTGCCGGACGGCGCTGCGGGGCTGGGGCCCCCGGCGCCGACAAGCGCGGCCAGCGGTGATGGCGGCGGGACCGGCGGCGCGGGCGGGCTCGGCTTGTTGACCGCGATGGGCCTGGCCTTCCTCGGCGGGATGATCCTCAACCTGATGCCCTGCGTCTTCCCCGTGCTGTCGATGAAGGCGGCGGCGCTGGCCGGGCACGCCCATGAGACCCGTGCGGCGCGGACGCACGGGCTGGCCTATGGCCTGGGCGCGGTGGTGACCTTCCTGGCCCTTGCAGGCTTGCTGATCGGGCTGAAGGCGGCCGGGGCGGCGGCCGGCTGGGGCTTCCAGCTGCAGTCGCCGCCGGTGGTGGCGGCCCTGGCCGTGCTGATGCTGGCCGTGGCCATGAACCTGTCGGGCGTGTTCGAGATCGGCCAGGGGCTGCAGGGCGCCGGATCGGGCCTGGCCTCGCGACAGGGCCTGGCGGGAGCCTTCTTCACCGGCGCCCTGGCGGTGGTGGTGGCCAGCCCCTGCACCGCGCCGTTCATGGCCTCGGCGCTCGGCTACACCCTGACCGCGCCGCCGCTGGCGACGCTGGCGGTGTTCCTGGCGCTGGGGGTTGGGTTCGCCTTGCCGTTCATGCTGTTGAGTTTCGCTCCGCCCCTGCTGCGGCTGCTGCCCCGGCCGGGCGCCTGGATGGACATCCTGCGCAAGGCGCTGGCGTTTCCGATGTACGGCGCCGTCGCCTGGCTGGTGTGGGTGCTGGCCCAGCAGACCGATGCGATGGGCCTGGCCGTGATGCTGGCGGTGCTGGTGCTGGCGGGTTTTTCGCTGTGGCTGTTCGGACTGGGCCAGGGACGCCGGCGTCCGGTCCAGGCGGCGGGGGGCGTGGGCCTGGCCCTGGCGGCAGGGCTTGCGGCGCTGTCGCCCTATCCGCCACCGGCGCAGATCGTCCAGCCGGCGGCCGAGGCGACGGGGCCGGCGAAGGCCGAGCTGACGGCCGAGGCCTGGAGCCCCGAGCGGCTGGCGGCCGCCCGCGCCGAGGGCCGGCCAGTGCTGGTCAACTTCACCGCGGCCTGGTGCGTGACCTGCAAGGTCAACGAGCAGGTGGCGCTGTCGACGCTCGAGGTGTCCGAGGCGCTGAAGGCCTCCGGCGCCGTCTATCTCAAGGGCGACTGGACGCGGCGTGACGCGGTGATCGCCAAGGCGCTGGCCGAGCATGGCCGGGCGGGCGTGCCGCTCTATCTCCTGTATGCGCCGGGGGCGGACAAGCCCCGGGTCCTGCCGCAACTGTTGACGCCGGGCCTGGTGGCGCAGGCGCTCCGCGAGGCCACGACGCCGACAAAGTCCTGACCGACCCTTCGATCCAGACAAGGAGCCGACCATGACCCTGACCCGCCGAACCGCCCTGACCGGCGCCCTCGCCGCGCCCGCCGTCCTGGCCATCGCCCCCAGCCTGGCCATGGCCAAGCCCGCGCCCGGTTTTTCGGTGCAGGACGCCGACGGCAAGACCCGCAGCCTGGCCGAGTTCCGGGGCAAGACCGTGGTCCTGGAGTGGATCAACGAGGGCTGCCCCTATGTGAAGAAGCACTACAACGGCAACATGCAGGCCCTGCAGAAGGCGGCGAAGGCCGACGGAGTGGTGTGGCTGACGGTCTGTTCCTCGGCGCCAGGAACCCAGGGGCACTGGGCCAGCGGGGCGGCGGCCAAGGCCTGGATGGCCGGCAAGGGCGGCGCGCCGACGGCGATCCTGCTGGACCCCACCGGAGCGATGGGCAAGGCCTATGGCGCCAAGACGACGCCGCACATGTACATCATCGATAAGGGCGGCGAGCTGGTCTACCAGGGCGGCATCGACGACAAGCCGACCAGCAAGGTCGAGGACATCGCCGGAGCGACCAACTACGTCACCGCGGCCCTGGCCGACATCAAGGCGGGCCGACCGGTGAAGACCGCCTTCAGCAAGCCCTACGGCTGCGCGGTCAAGTACGCCTGAGACTGGGGCGTCGGGGTCAGGCCGGGGGCGCCGGCGGCGCCTCGATGACCTCGACGTTGTCGCGCAGCAGATAGTCCAGGTCGGTGATGGCCGCGTCGCGGGCGCGGGCGTCCCTGGCGCCGGCTACGGCGTCCAGCTTCAGCGGGATGTCCTCGGCGATGCCCTTGAGGATGCACTTGAGGTCGCCGTCCGTGCCGCGCTCGGCAAGCAGGAAGTGGCCCTTCATGTCGAGGGCGGCCAGTTCGCGGGCGCGCCCTTCAAAGGCGGCCATCTCGGCGGGGGACACCTCGCGGCCCTTCCAGCCGGCCAGCTCGGCGCGTAGGGCGCCGGCCCGGCCGATGATGTCGGCGAACAGCGGCTCCGACGCCAGCGGCGAGACCGCCGAGGCGGCCATCAGCGCCGGGGCGGGCGCCGGCGCGGCCTGGGCGGGCAGGACGGCGAACCAGAGCACGGAAGCAGCGGTCAGGGCGGCGCAGGACATTGGCGATCTCCGCCTTCGGGCGTTAGGAGTGGAACGCCGACCATGCGCCGGCATGGTAAACGAAACCTGTTTTCGGGAGAGTTCATGAGCCTCGAGTCCGCCTGGACCGCGTTGACCACCGCCGCCCGGGCTGACAGCGCCCGGCGCATCCGCGACCTGTTCGACGCCGAACCGGACCGGCTGGAGGGCCTGACGTTTGAGGCGGCGGGGCTGCGGCTGGACCTGTCCAAGCAACCCTGGAGCCGCGAGGGGGCCAGCATCGCGGTGGCCCTGGCCGAGGCGGCGGGGGTCGAGGCCGCCCGCGACCGGTTGTTCGCCGGCGAGATCGTCAATCGCACCGAAGGGCGGCCGGCGCTGCACATGGCCCTGAGAGCGCCCGCCGGCGCCGACTTCCACGCCGCCGGCAAGCCGGTGTCCGAAGAGGTCGAGGACGTCAGGGACGCGATGCAGGACTTCGTCGCGGCGGTTCGCTCCGGCATGGCGGGCGGCGCGACGGGGCGGCCCTTCAAGGCGGTGCTGCACATCGGCATCGGCGGCTCGGACCTGGGGCCCCGGCTGGTCTGGGAGGCGCTGCGGCCGCTGACGCCCGAGATCACGTTGCGCTTCGCCGCCAATATCGACGGCGCCGAGTTCGCGGCGGCGACGGCGGGACTGGACCCCGAGGAGACGCTGGTGGTGGTCGTCTCCAAGACCTTCACCACCCAGGAGACGATGGCCAATGCCCGCGCGGCCAAGGCCTGGCTGGAAGCGAAGCTGGGGGCCGGCAAGGCAGACGGCCACCTGGCGGCGGTCAGCGCCAATCCGGCCGAGGCGGAGCGGTTCGGCATCGGCCCCGACCGGGTGTTCGCCTTCCGCGACTGGGTTGGCGGGCGTTACTCGGTGTGGTCGGCGGTGGGGCTGTCTTGCGCCATCGGGCTCGGCTGGCCGGCGTTCGAGGGGCTGCTGGCCGGGGCGGCGGAGATGGACGAGCATTTCCGCGCCGCTCCGCTGGAGGCCAGCATGCCGGTGATGCTGGCGCTGGCGCATGTGTTCAACCGCAATGGCCTCGGCCGGCCGATGCGGGCGGTGGTTCCCTATGCCCGGCGCCTTGCGCTGTTTCCCGCCTATCTTCAGCAGCTGGAGATGGAGTCGAACGGCAAGCGGGTGACCCAGGACGGCCGCCCTGTCGCGCGGGAGACGGCGGCCAGCGTTTTCGGCGACGCCGGCACCAACGGGCAGCACGCCTTCTTCCAGCTGCTGCACCAGGGGACGGACGTCATCCCGGTCGACTTCATCGCCCTGGCCCAGGATCACGAGGGGCCGGCGGCGCACCGCAACATCCTGCTGGCCAACGCCATCGCCCAGGCCGAGGCGCTGATGATCGGCCAGGCCAACGAGGACGAGCCACACCGGCATTTCCCCGGCGATCGGCCATCGAGCTTCATCCTGATGGAGCGACTGTCGCCCGGCACGCTGGGCGCCCTGATCGCGCTCTACGAGCACAAGACCTTCGTCGAGGGGGTGCTGTGGGACATCGACAGCTTCGACCAGTGGGGCGTGGAGCTGGGCAAGGTGCTGGCGGGGCGGATCCTGCGCGAGCTGGACGGCGGCGACGGCGATGGCCACGACCCCTCGACAGCGGCGCTGATCGGCTTGCTGGGGCGCTAGGAGGAGGTTGGCGCCTCGGCCGCCGTCCGCTATAGGCCCTGCCCGATGACGCTCCAGTCGCACCATCACGCGCACCACCACACCTTCCCTCGCGGGACGGGACGGGATCGCGCGGCCTAAGACCAGCGCCCCTTCTCAGCCCCGCCGATGCGGATGGGGCGTGGCGCTCCATCCGGTTTCAGACCAGACCCGATGGACGCCCCGATGACCGCCTCTTCCGACGACAAGACCTTTCGCCCCGAAGCCCGGGCCCCGCGCGGGTTCGCCGACAAGCGCGGGCCGCAGCTGCGCGCCGAGAGGGCCATCGTGAGCGCCGTTTCGGCGGTCTACGAGCGCTGGGGCTTCGAGCCGCTCGATACCGGGGCGTTCGAGTACGCGGACGCGCTGGGCAAGTTCCTGCCCGACAGCGACCGGCCGAACGAAGGGGTGTTCGCCCTGCAGGACGACGACGAGCAGTGGATGGCGCTGCGCTACGACCTGACCGCGCCGCTGGCCCGCTTCGCCGCCCAGACCTGGGAGACGCTGCCCAAGCCGTTCCGCCGCTATGCCTTCGGCCCGGTGTGGCGCAACGAGAAGCCGGGTCCGGGCCGGTTCCGCGAGTTCATCCAGTGTGATGCCGACACCGTCGGTTCGGCCCGGCCCGAGGCGGACGCCGAGATCATCGCCATGGCCGTCGAGGGCCTGGAGGCGGCGGGCCTGCCGCGCGGCTCGGCGGCGGTGAAGATCAACAACCGCAAGCTCCTGAACGGGCTGCTGACCCTGTGCGGCGTCGAGAGCGCCGGGCAGAAGCTGGCGGTGCTGCGCGCCGTCGACAAGCTGGACCGGCTGGGCGAGGAGGGCGTGCGGCTGCTGCTGGGCGAGGGGCGGCTGGACGAGTCCGGGGCCTTCACAAAGGGCGCGGGCCTGAACGGGGAGGCGGCCCAGCGGGTGCTGTCCTTCCTGGCCGCCGGAGTCGGCGGGCGGGGCGCGACGCTGGATGCGCTGTCGAACCTGCTGGGCGCCTCGGAGGAAGCGGCCGAGGGGATCGCCGAGCTTGGCCGCATCTCCGAAACCCTGGCGGCGCTGGGCGTCGGCGAGGACCGGGCGATGATCGACCCGTCGGTTGTCCGGGGGCTGGAGTACTACACCGGCGCGGTGTTCGAGGCCGAGCTGCTGCTGGAGACGCGGGACGAGAAGGGCCAGCCGGTGCGGTTCGGCTCCATCGGCGGCGGCGGTCGGTATGACGACCTGGTGGCGCGGTTCACCGGCGAGCGCACGCCGGCGACCGGCTTCTCGTTCGGCGTCTCGCGCCTGGCCGCGGCGCTGCGGGCCGCCGGCCGGGCCGAGGAGGCCGCCACGCGCGGGCCGGTGGTGGTCATCGCCTTCGACCAGAACCGCATGGCCGACTACTTCGCCGTCGCCGCCGAGCTCCGCGCCGGCGGGCTGGCGGCCGAGGTCTACCTGGGCTCGTCCGGCATGAAGGCGCAGATGAAATACGCCGACCGCCGCCTGGCGCCGGCGGCCGTCATCCTGGGCGAGGACGAGATCGCCGCCGGGCAGGTGACGATCAAGGACCTAGACCTGGGCCGCGCGCTGTCGTCGAAGGTGGCCGACAACGAGGCCTGGCGGGCCGAGCGGCCGGGCCAGCAGACCGTTGCCCGCAGCGAGCTGGTCGCCCGGGTCCGCGCCATCGTGGAGGCCTGAGACATGAGGGTCGAGCCGCCCGTTCCGCCCCAGGTGCTGGCCGCGATCCGGAAGCCGTTCGCCGGCGCGCCGGTGGTCGACGCCCCGGTGATGCAACCGCTGGCCCTGTTGCTCGACCTTGCGGGCGAGGCGATGAGGCCGCGCCTGTTCGTGGTCCAGGCCGAAGGCGGCGAGGAAGCGGCGCTGCGGCCGGACTTCACCATCCCGGTGGCGCGGGCGCACATCGCCTCCGGCGCCGCACAGGGCCGCTATGCCTACGAGGGCAAGGCGTTCCGCGCGGCCGGCGGCAGCGGCCGGGCCGAGGAGTTTCTGCAGCTGGGCGTGGAAGCGTTCGGCGGCGAGGACCCGGTGGCGGTCGATGTCGAGATCCTGACGCTGGCCTGGCGGTCGGCGGCGGCGGGCGGGCGAAGCGACCTTGAGCTGGTGATGGGCGATGTCAGCCTGTTCTCGGCACTGATCGACGATCTGGCGCTGGAAGGGGGGCTGGCGGCGCGGCTGAAGCGCGCGTTCGGTCGTCCAAGATTGCTGGCCGCGGAACTGGATGCTGAACCGGGCTCGGCGCCGGCGGCGAACAGCCGGCTGGCCGGCCTGCTGGCGGGCCTGCCCGAGAGCGAGGCCAGCGCAGTGCTGGAAGAGGTCTGGGCGCTGGCCGGCGTCTCACCCGTCGGCGGCCGGCCTGCCAGCGAGATCGCCCGCCGCCTGGCCCAGCGCAACGGCGGCGGCGCCAAGGCGAGGCTTGCGCCCGCGCAGACGGAGCGGATCCGCGCCTTCCTGGCCATTGAGGACGCACCCCAGGCGGCTCTGGCGGCGCTGGAGGCCTTGGCGGGGCCTGCGTTGGCGCGAGGCGTGGGAGAGTGGCGCAGGCGGTTGGAGGGCCTTGCCGAAGCCGGACTGCCGGTCGCGAGCGCCCGGTTCGGCGCGGGGTTCGGCCGGGCCTTCGGCTACTATGACGGACCGCTCTTCGAGGTGCGCAGCGCCGCCCTCGGCGCCGATCGGCCGCTGGCGGCCGGCGGCCGTTACGATGGTCTCGTCACACGCCTTGGCGGCCAGGCGCGCGGCGCGGCCGGCTGCATGGTTCGTCCCGCCCGCGCCTGGATCGGAGGCGGTGAATGAGCGCGCCCGTCATCTTCGCCATTCCGTCCAAGGGGCGGCTCAAGGAACAGGTCGAGGCCTGGCTGTCGGACGCTGGCCTCAGGCTCGAGGCGGACGGCGGCGAGCGCGGCTATCGGGCGCGCATCGACGGACTGCCAGGCCTGGAGGTCCGGCTGATCTCGGCCGGCGAGATCGCCCGGGCGCTCGCCGCCGGCGAGGTTCATCTGGGCGTGACCGGCGAGGACCTGCTGCGCGAACAGGGCGAGGACCTGGACGCCCGGGTGCTGCTGCTTCGCGCGCTGGGCTTTGGCCGCGCCGACCTCGTTGTCGCCGCGCCGCAGAGCTGGCTCGACGTCGAGACCATGGCTGACCTGGAGGAGGTGGCGCACGATCATCTGGCCCGCACGGGCCGGCGGCTGCGGGTGGCGACCAAGTATGTCGCCCAGACGCGGGCCTTCTTCGCCAGGCACGGGGTCGGCGACTATCGCATCGTCGAGTCGGCCGGAGCGACCGAGGGCGCTCCCGCGGCCGGCGCGGCGGAGGTCGTCGTCGACATCACCACGACCGGCGCCACCCTGGCGGCCAACCACCTGCGGACCCTGGCGGACGGGGTGATCCTGCGGAGCCAGGCGCAACTGGCGGCGGGGCTTGGGGCCGACTGGGGCGAGGAGCGTCTGGCGACGACGCGCCGACTGTTGTCGCTCGTCGAGGCGCGCGCGCGGGCCAAGGCGACGCTGACGATGGTCTGGCCGGCAGAACAGGACGTCGCCGCGCGGCTGGCCGTGGAGCCCTATCTGGCGCAGGGCGGCCAGGCGCGGGCGAATGGACTGCTGATTCCCAGGCGCGCCCTGGCCGCCTGCGCCATGGCGCTGGAATCGGCTGGCGTCGGGCCGGTTACGGCGGCGGCGCCGGAGTTTGTCTTCTCGCCGGACTGTCCGCCGATGGCGGCGCTGGAGGCGCGACTGGACCAGAATTGACGCTGGAGTCAGAAAATGGGCGAGACAGGCGTAATATTTTACCCGACCGTCCAAGAAACACCGGTTTTCGAGCCCTTTTGTCGCATCTTGTTGCGCGACAACGGCCTTTGAGACGTTGACACCGGCAGGAAATTGCCGTCTTTTTGACTGGTGAGACAGAGAGGCCGGCAAGAGCTTCTCATCTCCGGCGTTTCGGGGAGGAAACGCCCGCTTGGATCGAGTGATCGAGGAAAAGCCGAGCCCGTCGCGATTATCCCCCGCGGCGGGCTCGTTCCATTTCCGGCTCCGGGCAGACCCCAGACATCGATAAATTGACGGCGCCGGCAAAAATGTTGCGCGGTGTATTCCCCCGCCCGGCAGTGGCGCCAGCGAACGCAAAGACCCTCCCCGCATCGGGAAGGGTCCTGCATCGATCGCGCTACCAGATGCGGACGCGGTCTTCCGGCTTGACGTAGAGTTTGTCGCCTTCCTTGACGTCGAACGCCTTGTACCAGGCGTCGATGTTCCGGATCGTGCCGTTGACGCGATAGTAGGCCGGCGAGTGCGGGTCGGAGACGAGGCGCTGCATGAGGGCCTGGTCGCGGATCTTGTTCCGCCACACCTGGGCCCAGCCGTAGAAGACGCGCTGCTCGCCGGTGACGCCGTCGAGGACCGGCGCGGGCTGGCCCTTCAGCGAGATGCGATAGGCGTCGACGGCCAGCGAGAGACCGCCAAGGTCGCCGATGTTCTCGCCCATGGTGAGGGCGCCGTTGACCTTGTGGCCCGGCAGGGGCTCAAAGGCCGAGTACTGGGCGCCCAGCTTGTCGGCCTGGGCCTTGAACTTGGCCGCGTCCTCGGCCGTCCACCAGTCGCGCAGATAGCCGTCGCCATCGGACTTGCGGCCCTGGTCGTCGAAACCGTGGCTGATTTCGTGACCGATAACTCCGCCGATGCCGCCGTAGTTGATGGCCGGGTCAGCGTCGGGGTGGAAGAAGGGCGCCTGGAGGATGGCGGCCGGGAACACGATCTCGTTCTTCACCGAGTTGTAGTAGGCGTTCACGGTCTGGGGGGTCATCGACCATTCGGTCTTGTCGACCGGATCGTTCAGGCGGGCGACGCGGCGACGCCAGTCGAAGGCGCCGGCGCGCTCGGCGTTTCCGACCAGATCGCCTTCCTTGACCTCATACTTGGAGTAGTCGCGCCACACGGTCGGATAGCCGATCTTGACGCCGAACTTCTCAAGCTTCTCCAGCGCCTTGGCCTTGGTTTCCGGCCCCATCCATTCGAGGCTTTCAATGCGCAGGCGCATGGCCGTGCGGATGTCGCCGACCAGGGCGTCCATCTTGGCCTTGGACTCCGGCGGGAAGTAGCGGGCGACATAGATGCGGCCGACCGACTCGCCCATGGTGCCGTTGACGTACGCCACCGCGCGTTTCCAGCGGGGCTGCTGCTCGGGCTGGCCGTTCAGCGTCTTGCCGCGGAAGGCGAAGTGGGCGTCGACGAACCGCTTGGACAGCAGGGGCGCGGCGTCATCGACGATGTTGAACGCCTGCCAGGCCTTGAGGGTGTCCAGCGAGGTCTCGCCGTAGATCTTGGCGAACTTGGGGAAGGCGGTGTCGGTGGTCACAACGACGCGGTCGATCTTGGGCAGCTCGGTGGAAGCCAGGTACCGGTTCCAGTCGAAGCCCGGCGTCATCGCCTGCAGCTCGGCCATGGTCTTGGGATTGTAGGTCTTGTCGCGGTCGCGGCGCTCGGTCCGGGTCCAGGTCGCTTCGGCCAGGCGGGTCTCGAAGGCAACGACTTCCTTGGCGGCCGCCTCGGGGTTCGGCCAACCGACCATCTTCAGCATGGTGGCGATATAGGCCTCATAGGCGGCCTTCTTGTCCGCGAACTTGGGGTCCAGATAGTAGTCGCGGTCGGGAAGACCGAGGCCGCCGGTGCCGGCGTAGACGGCGTACCGCTGCGGGTTCTTGGCGTCATCGGCGATGCCGACGCCGAGGATCGAGGAATAGCCGCCCTCGATCACGCCCTTGCCCATCAGGGCGGTCATCTCGTCGCGCGACTTGACCTTCTTGACGGCGGCCAGCGGTCCGGCGAGCGGCTTGGCGTCGAGGCTCTCGGCCAGCTCCTCGTTCATGAAGGTGTTGTAGAGGGCGCCGATCTTGGCGGCGTCCTTGTCGTCGACCTTGCCGGCGGCGGCGTCCTCGACGATCGAGCGCACGCGAGCTTCGGACAGGATGGCCAGGGCGTCGAAGTTGCCGAAGCGGGTGCGGTCCGAGGGGATTTCGGTGCGCTTGTCCCATTCGCCCGAGGCGTAGGCATAGAAGTCGTCGCCGGGCTTCACCGACGGGTCGCGGCCGGTGAGGTCAAAGCCCCAGGCGCCAAAGCGCGGGCTTTCCAGGGAGACAGGCGCGCCACCCTCGGTGGGCGCGCCGGTGGTCAGACCGAAGAGCGAGACGGTCCAGCAGGCCTCGTCGAGGCAGACTTCCTCGTCGGTGAGATCGTGGGACAGGGCCGGGCCGAAAGCGGACAGGGCCAGAGCGGTGGCCGCGGCGGCGGCCATCAGGGTGGATTTCATGGGGCTTTTGCCTCCTGGCGCAAAAATCGCGGCACAATGCACCGGCAGGCGGGGGCGAAAACCTTAAACTTTGTTCATGGGGCTGAGGTTCGGGGCCGGGTTTGCCCCGGGGGGCGCCCGGCTCGTCCCACCAGAGGCTTCAGCCGGCCTTCACCCCGAGCGCCTCCAGAGCCTCGGCGCGGACAGCCTTGTAGTCCACCTTGCCGTTGGGCGCGCGGACCACCGGGGCCAGGACCAGTTCGCGCGGCGCCTTGTAGTCGGCGAGGCGGCCCTTCACGTGGCTCGACAGTTCGGCCAGGGTCGGGACGGCGCCGTCGCGGGCGTCGACCACCGCGCAAATGCGCTCGCCAAAGCGCGGATCGGGGATGCCGACCACCACCGCGTCGCGCACGTCTGGATGGGTCTTGAGCGCTTCCTCGACCTCCTCGGGGAAGACCTTCTCGCCGCCGGTGTTGACCACCTGCGAGCCGCGTCCCAGCAGCTTCATCGTGCCATCGGCGTTGACCTCGGCGAAGTCGCCCGGCAGCGACCAGCGCCGCCCCTCGAACTGGCGGAAGGTCTTGGCGCTCTTCTCGGGGTCCTTGTAGTAGCCGACCGGAATGAAGCCGCCCACGGCGACCAGGCCGCGCTCGCCCGAGCCCGGCTCGACCCGCCTGCCATCCTCGGTGAAGACCGCCGCGTTGGGGCCGACGAGGAACTGGGCAGTCCCCGCTTCCGCGCCCCGCACAGATTGCGAACCGCCAAGGCCGACAGCTTCGGAGGAGCCAAGGGAATCAAAGATCACACAGCCCTCGGGCAGGTGGCCGAGCAGGCCCTGCTTGTTCTCGTGGTTCCACACGGTGCCGGATGATCCCAGCCGCGTGACGCAGGACAGATCCCAGCGACCCGGGTTGGCGTTGAGGGCGTCCAGCATCGGTGCGGCGAAGGCCATGCCGACGATCGACACGCTGTTGGCGCGCAGCCGTTCGACCTCGTTCCACAGCTCAATGGCGTCGAAGCGCCGGGAAGGCAGGGAGACGATGGTCCCGCCGCCATTGAGCGCGCCGAAGCTGCCGAACTGGGCGGTGCCGTGCATCAGCGGGCAGGCGGCGATCAGGATGGTTGGCGGCGGCAGGACGATTTCGCCGGCGCGGCCGGTCGTCGCCCGGACGCCGGCCTCGGCGGGCGTCTCGATCGGCGGAATGCCGGCGGCGACGTTGCCGCCGGCGCCCAGCACCTGGAAGAGGTCATCCTGGCGCCACATGACGCCCTTGGGCATGCCGGTGGTGCCGCCGGTGTAGAGCAGCAGCAGGTCGTCGCCCGAGCGACCCCAGGTCGCGAGGAAGCGATCGGCGCCCGGCGCGGCGAGGCTTTCATAGTCGGTAGCCCAGGCAGGGATGTCGGCGCCCGGCTCGGCCACCGCGAGCCAGAGCTTGACCCCGGGGAGCCGGGCGCGGATGGGCTCCAGCTTGGACGCGAAGCCGGCGTGGAAGACGATGGCCTCGGCGTCAGCGTTGTCAAAGAGGTAGAACAACTCTTCCGGCTCGTACCGGTAGTTGGTGTTCACCGGGGCGAGACCGGCCTTGAAGGCGGCGTAGTAGGTCTCGAGGTACTCCGGCGCATTGTAGAGGAAGGCCGCCACCTTCGACTGATGGCCGAGCCCCGCCGCGACCATCGCCGAGGCCAGCGCATTGGCGCGCCGGTCAAAGTCCCGCCAGGTGATGACGCGCGAGCCCTGGATCTGGGCCGGCCGGTCCGGCGCAGCGGCCGCGACCGCTTCCCAGACATTGGCGAAAGTCCATCCCGACATGCGCGCTCTCCCGTCAAACATTTGTTTTGCGGAAGTTGGCGGGGTTACGCGGGGTCCTGTCAAGCAGGGAGGGTCGGCCGGGGCGCGTGCGAACCCCGGCCGATGTGCCGGCTCAGTGGCCGTGGTGCTCCATGCCGTCGCCGGCCGGAGCGGCCTGGACCGGAAGCTCGACAGCGACCCGACCGGCGTCGCGGAAGATCAGGGTCACCGGAACCTTGTCGCCGACCTTCAGGGCGCCCCCCAGGCCGATGAACATGACGTGCTTGCCGCCAGGCTCGAACTTCACGTCCGCGCCGGGCGCGACTTCGACGCCGCCGGTGATCGGGGTCATGCTCATGACGCCGTCCTTCACCGAGGATTCGTGCAGCTCGACTTTCCCGGCGACGGGCGACTCCACGCCGGTCAGCAGGTCGGCGGACTGGCCGCCGTTGCGGATATGGAAGTAGCCGGCGCTGTTGGCTCCGGCGGCGGCCGGGCGCGACCAGCCATGTTCGATGGCGACGCCGTCGATCGCCTCGTGCTCGTGCGCCTTCGACGTGGGCGCCTCGGCTGCGGGCGCGGCGGCCTTGGCCTCGGGAGCCGGCTCCGCGGGCTTGCCGCAGGCGGCGAGGGTCAGGGCGAGGCCCGCAGAGAACAGCAGGGCGGTCTTGTGGAAGGTGGGCATGGAGGTCCTCCTGGGTTGGGAAAGAGACTAGGCTGTCGCGCGCCGGGCGGACAGGGCCGCGGCCACGCGATCGATGACGAAGGCGACGATCAGGCTGAGCCCCAGCAGGGGAAACAGCGCGCCGAGCCCCACGGCGAAGAGGGCGAACAGGGACAGCCCCAGCGGGGTGCGGCCGGCGCGGTCCGCGGGTGGAGCGCCCAATCCGCCGGAGGGGCGTCGTTTCCACCAGGCGACGGCGCCGGCGAGTCCGAGACCGATGATGGCCAGGCACGCGAGGGCCAGGATGATCTGGTTGGCGCGGCCGAGTTGACCCCCGGTATGGATGGCGATGGCGTATTCGGTGGCCTTGGCCATCGGACCGTAGTCGGCGAAGCCCACATCAGCCAGGACCTTGCCGCTGTAGCGGTCGACATGGATCACTCGCTGGCCGGTCGCCTGCCGGGGATAGAGTTGCAGAGTGAAGACGCCGCCCGGACTGGTCGGCAGGCGGACGACATAGCCGGGGGCGAGGCCGCGCGCCTGGCCGATGGCCATGATCCGAGTGATGGGCAGAGTGGCGGCCGAGAGTCGCTGGTCCAGCGGCGCGCTCGCCGGGGCGGCGGTACCGTCCATGGTCCAGGACCCGGACTTGCTGGCGGCCAGGGCGGCGTCGGAGGCGACAGACGTGGCCTTGACCGAGGCAGGCGCGCCCAGGCCCCAGTCGTTGATCGCGTTGCGGTACTGTTTGCCCCAGTAGTTGGCCCAGGGCATCCCGGTGACGGCCAGGAACAGCAGCACCCCGCCGACCATGACGCCGGTGACTGCATGGATGTCGCGCCACCAGAGGCGGCGGGAGGGGCTGGCGCGGACGGTGACGACCCCGCCGGACTGGCCGCGCGGCCACCAGAGGTAGAGGCCGGAAGCCACCAGAAGGATGGCCCAGCCGCCGACGATCTCGATCAGCAGGTTTGGCCCGTCGCCGAGGACGGCGAGGCTGTGGATGTGGCTGATGAAGGTCATCGGCCGCATGTCCTGGGGCACGATGTCGAGCACCCTGCCGGTGGCTGGGTCGAGGAAGACGCTGATCGTTTCGGGGCCGGCGCGCACGCCCACCTCGGCCGTGCGGCCGGAGGCGGGCGGCGGGGTGAAGCGAATGGCCTCGCCCGGCTGGTGGGCCAGGGCGGCGGCGATCAACGCCTCGGGCGAGGGCCGGGGGGCTTCCGCCGCGACCGATGGCGGCGCGATGAGCCGGTCCCGCTCCAGAACGAGACTGAGCTCGTCGCGGAACAGGTACAGCAGGCCCGTCGCGGCCATCATGACCAGGAACGGCAGGCAGATGAGGCCGGCGTAGAAGTGCCAGCGCCAGATGAGCCTGTAGAGCGGTCCCTGGACCGGTCCGCCGGAGGCGGCGCGGTCCGTCGCGGTGGAAGCCTTGGCCATGAGCCCTCTCCTAGAAGTCGACGGTCAGGCCGACGAACAGGCTGCGCCCGTCGCCCGGCCAGAAGGCCGCGGTGGCCGGGGTGGCCAGCACGACGCTGTTGACGTTGGAGATCCAGGTCTCGTCGGTCAGGTTGCGCACGTCGGCGAACAGGCTGACGCCATTGTCCAGCCGCCAGCCGGCGTTGAGCGACAGGATGGCGTAGTCCGGCGCCCGCGTGGTGTTCCGGAAGTCGACATACGGCCCCTTGGGCGCCCATTCCAAGGACGGCGCGACGAACCAGCCGCCCGCGCTCTGGTAGTGCAGTTCGGCGCGGTAGAGCGTCTCGGGAACCACCGGCAGGCGGTTGTCGCCGTACTGCGGATCGCCGTCGAACCGGAAGTCGCTCCAGGTGAGCGACTGGCGCAGGCGCCAGCCATCGGCGAATTGCCAGTCGAGGGCGGCCTCCAGTCCCTGGTGGATGGTGTCGTCGGCGTTGAAGGTCGCCGCCGGATGGGTCGGATCGACCGTGAAGACCAGCAGTTCATCCTCAAGCTGGGCGCGATAGAGGGTGACGTCCCAGGCGAAGGCGCCGGCGCGGCCGCGGGCGCCCACTTCACCGGTCCAGGCCTTCTGGGGCTCAAGCGGCGAGAAGCCGCCCGCCGTGGGAGAAAGCGAGGAGAAGTTCGGCGGTTCGACCGATCGGGTCAGGTTGGCGAAGACCTGCGCGCCGCTGTCGCTTTCCCAGAGGATGCCGAGGCGTGGTGCGAACCAGTCGAAGTCCTTGCCGGTGCTGAGGTTGAAGCTGGCCGGATTGGCCGGCTGCTTGAACGACTCGTAATCCCGGCCGGCCCAGCCGAACGCGCCGCCAGCGGTGATCGCCAGGTTGGGCGTGACGAACAGTCGGCCCTCGGCGAAGAGATCCGCGGCCTCGCCGTTCTGGTGGGAATAGGCCATGCGGGCCTTGGGGGCGCCGCTCACATTGGTGAACTGCTTGGCGTCCAGGTCGCCCTTGCGCAGCCAGACGCCGGCGAACAGGTCGGCGCGCATGCCGCCAATCTCGCCTTCCCAGTCGAGGCGGCCGAAGAGGCCGTAATTGCGGCTCTCCTGGTCGATCACCTGGAAGATCGGGTGGTCCAGTTCCTTCCAGATGGCATAGACGCCGCCCTCGAAGACCAGCTGGTCGTTGAAGCGCCAGCGGGTGCGGACGGCGCCGCGCAGCGAGCGCTGGTTGCGCCCGTAGTCATTGGCCACGTTGGCAGGATTGGCCTGTTCGGGATCGCGCATGGCCTGGGCAAGGGTCAGGGCGCCCGGGATCTCCTGCTGGACGTTTGCGCCGAACAGATAGAACCGCACCTCGCGATCCTGGCCGAAGCCGCGGCCGACGTTCAGGGCGCCGAACTGGACGTTCTGCTGGGTCTGCGAGCGATAGCCCTGGCCCGTCATGTTGGTCAGGCTGACCACCCCGTCCCAGTCGCCGGCGACGCGGGCGGCCGACAGGTTCTGGCGCAGCGTGCCGAAGCTGCCGCCATCGACGCGGATGCGGGTGTCGAAGCCGGCCGTCTCGCCGGTCGGCGTGACGAAGTTGACCGCCCCGCCGAGGACCGCGCCGCCGAAGCGAAGGGCGTTGCCGCCGCGATAGACCTCGGCGTAGCGCGCGTTCAGGGGATCGATGAGCTGGGTGTCGCCGAAGCCGTCGGCCTCGTTGAGGGGCAGGCCGTCGATCGAGGTCAGGACGCCGCGATTGTGGGCGTTATTGCCGATGCCGGACCCCCGGATCGACAGGCGCATGTCGCCGCCCCATTTTTTCTGGACGTAGACGCCGGGCGCGTCGCGCAGCACGTCGTCGAGGCCTGCTGCGAACCTTTTCTCATAGGACTCGGCCGAGACCACCGACACCGCGCCAGGCGTGCGGGACAGTCGCGCGCGGGCGTCGGCGACCGCCGGCGGATCCTCGGGATTGGGGTTGGCGGTGACGATGACGCTGTCGATCAGGACGCCGGGGTCCCGGGGTGCGTCTTCGGCCCTGGCGGCGCCCGAGGCGGCCAGAGCGAGCAGCAGGGCGGCGGGCGCGGCGGCGCCCAGCCAGGCGCCGCGCAGGGCGCCGGATTTGGGGAATGACATTGAACAGTTCGCCTTATTCGACAGGCGCGGCGGGCCATCGGCGTCTCGCGCGCGCCTCCATGCGTTCAGCCGCGCGCCGACGCGCGGGCCGGCCCGAGTGTCACGGGAGCGGCGCGCGCGGGCGCACGAAGCGGAGGATCAGATGTCGAAGGTGGCGGGTGGTCCCTGGCCGAACGGCCGGGGCGGATGGCGCACGAGGGCGCGAGGAAGCGCGGGGCGCTCCCGTTCAAGGCGGATGATCTGGCCGTAGCGGACCAGCACGCCAGGACCCTGAGGTGGCTCGATCGCTGTGATCGCCGCGAGCAGGCAGGCGTGGCAGGTCATGGCCGTCATGCGCCGCTGGTGCTCGCCGCTGTTGTCGACGCGGACGGAGACGGTCTTCATCCCCTCGGCCGAGCAGATCACCATGGTCCGCATCTCGCCGTGGCTGAAGCGTTCCATCGCCATGGCGGCGCCCGGAGCCAGGGACTGGACCAGCAGCGCCAACGCAGCCGCAAGCGCCGGCCAGAGCCGGAGCCGTGAGGCGCGTTTCAGGGGCTGGCGAGCGGACACGGGGCGCTTCTAGAATTGGCCGGTGCGAGGCGCAACCTCGCACCTTCCGGCGTGTCAGGCGGCGGCGCGCTTGGTTTCGGCAGCGGCCAGAGCGCGGGCGACGGTGAGCACAGCCGAGCGGGCCTGCGAGTCGTCGATCGCGGTGTAGGCTTCGAGAACGTCGATGGCGCCGGGATAGGCCAGCATCGTCAGCAGCTTTTCATCGGAGGGAAAGCCGCCCGGCTCCTCGCCGACCAGGAAGGCCACCGGGCAGTCGAGGCGGGCGGCCGCCTTGACCAGCATGGAGGCCGAGACGCGATTGGCCCCGCGCTCGTACTTCTGGACTTGCTGGAAAGTGATCCCCAGGGCCTCGGCGAGGGCGGTCTGGGTCAGGCCCAGGGTCTTGCGGCGCATCCGCATGCGGGCGCCGACGGCGACGTCGATCGGATCCGGCTCGGCGATTTGGGGACGTGGCATGCTTACCTCCAGACTTTCGCAAAGGTCGCCGCTATTCCCGACGAATATTGACGCCACTAGGGCGCCGGCGGCTCAACCTCGCCTCGCGCTTGTCGATCAATGCACGGGGGGATGCAAGGTGCGGCGGCGAAAGGCCGCACGGAGATAGCCCAATTCGAGGAGGGGCGAGCGGAATGTTTCGCCTTGGACGGGAAATGTAGCGGATTCAGTCACTTTGCCTGTCCGGATCGATGAGCGGACCTCGTTCTTCCCGACATGATGACAAAGAGGGAGCACCCCATGCGCCACGCCGCTGCAGTCCTGATTCTTGGCGCCGCGATGGCGCTCGCCGCCTGCGGAAAGGAGGCCGCTGCGCCTGCAGGCAAGCCCGCCGCCGAGGGTCCGGTCGCCAAGGGCGCGGGCAAGGCCACCGGCAAGCTCGCCGAGGCCCTGGAATGCTGGGGACTGACCAAGGGATCCTACTTCCTGCATATGGCCAGTCCGGAAACGGCCGGCGACCTGCCGAAGGCGAGCGAGAGCGACTACCGCGCCTGGAACAATCAGGCCGAGACGATTGCCAAGGCGCAGGGCATCTCGCTGGACCAGTTCAATATCCTGCGCGATCCCTATGACACCAATCTCGTCTCGCCGAAGAAGCGCGAGGCTTCGGTCGGACGGCTGAAGACCTGCATCGCCACCGTGCCGACCGAGATGCTGTCGGTGGAGACCCCCATTCTGGTCGGCGAGTGAGGCGCTTCGCTTGGCCGCTGTCGCGGTCCATAAGGGGGCATGGCGCAGGGGGCTGACGGGGAAGGCTTCGGCACGTTCGACGACATCGTCGTCGGAGCGGGGTCGGCCGGCTGCCTGCTGGCCAATCGCCTGTCGGCAGATCCGGCGCGCAAGGTGCTGGTGCTTGAGGCCGGCGGCAGGGACGACTGGGTCTGGCTGCACATTCCCGCGGGCTATCTGTTCGCCATCGGCAATCCGCGCTCGGACTGGATGTTCGAGACCGAGGCCGAGGCCGGCCTGGGCGGCAGGCGGCTCCTCGGCCATCAACGCCATGATCTACATGCGCGGCCAGGCGGCGGACTATGACGGCTGGCGGGACAGCGGGCTGCCCGGCTGGGGTTGGGACGACGTGCTGCCGGCCTTCCTGGCGCATGAGGATCACATCGCCCCGCCCAACGCCTTCCATCGCTCGGGCGGTGAGTGGCGCGTGGAGTATCCGCGGGTGCGCTGGACGATCCTGGAGGCGATCCGGCGCGCGGCTGAGCAGGCGGGGTTCGCGCCGGTCGACGACTTCAACACCGGCGACAACGAGGGCTCGTCCTACTTCCAGGTGAACCAGAGGCGAGGCGTGCGCTGGAGCGCGGCGCGGGCCTTCCTCAAGCCGGCGCTCAAGCGGCCCAACCTGCGGCTGGAAACAGGGGTTCTCGTCGAGAGGGTGGTGCTGGAGGGGCGACGGGCGACCGGCGTGGTGTTCAGCCGGGACGGGCGCCGGTTCCTGGCGCGGGCGTCCGGCGAGGTGGTCCTGAGCGCGGGGGCGATCGGATCGCCGAAGATCCTGCAGCTTTCCGGGATCGGCGAGGCGGCGGCGCTGTCGGAGGCGGGCGTCGCGCCGGTGGTCGACCTGCCGGGCGTGGGCGCCAACCTGCAGGACCATCTGCAAATCCGCCCTGTGTTCAGGGTCAGCGGAGTGCGCACGCTCAACACCGACTACGCCAACCTCGTTCGACGTGGCCTGATGGGCCTGGACTACGCCCTGTTCCGCAACGGCCCGCTGACCATGGCGCCGTCGCAGCTGGGCCTGTTCGCCCGTTCGGGCCCGGAGCAGTCGCGGGCCAATCTGCAGTTCCACTTCCAACCCCTGTCGCTGGATCGCTGGGGCGATGGGCTGCACCCGTTCGGCGCCTTCACGGCCAGCGTCTGCAATCTGCGCCCGACAAGTCGCGGGACCGTCGGGCTGTCAGGCCCGGACCCTGCCGCGCCGCCGAGGATCGCGCCGCGTTATCTGTCGACCGAGGAGGATCGCGCTACCGCCGTCGCCTCGCTGCGGCTGGCGCGCCGCATCGTGTGCCAGGACGCCCTGAAGCCCTACAGCCCGGTCGAGCACCGGCCGGGCGCGGAACATGAGAGCGACACGGCGCTGCTGGCGGCCGCGGCCGAGCTGGGCGGGACGATCTTCCATCCTGTCGGGACGGCGGCGATGGGGCCAGCGGAGGACCCACTGGCGGTGCTGGACGCGCGAATGCGGGTGCGCGGCGTTGCGGGCCTGCGGGTGATCGACGCCTCGGCCATGCCGACCATCACCTCGGGCAACACCAACTCCCCGGTCATCATGATGGCCGAGAAGGGCGCGGCGATGATGCTGGAGGACCGCTAGGAGCGGGCGCCGGCGCATCGCCGACGACCAGCTATCGATGCGGAGGGAATGGTGGACGCGGCTGGGATTGAACCAGCGACCCCTACGATGTCAACGTAGTGCTCTCCCGCTGAGCTACGCGTCCGAACCGGCAGGAAGGCGGCGGATATACAGAGGCTTTGCGGGCCGCGCAACCGCCCTTTGGCGATCAGGCGGCGGCCATCATCCGGTCCACCTCGTTCACGATCTCGCGCAGGTGGATGGGCTTGGACAGAACCTTGGCGCCGGCGGGCGCCTGTTCGCCCGCGGCCAGGGCCACGGCGGCGAAGCCGGTGATGAACATGATGCGCAGGCCGGGATGGCGGGCGGCTGCGTGGCGGGCCACCTCGATGCCGTCCATGCCGGGCATGACGATGTCGGTCAGCAGCAGGTCCCAATCCTCGTCGAGGCAGCCGGCGGCTTCCTCGCCATCGGCGCAGGCGCGGACCTCATAGCCCGCGCGTTCCAGCGCGCGCGACAGGAAGCTGCGCAGGGAATCGTCGTCTTCGGCCAGCAGGATGCGGGGCATGGATGTTCCCGGAGGATTGTCGTGTCGGCGCTAACCCTAATCTCGCAGACGTAAAGGCGGGGTGAAACTCGCCCGTCGGGCGAGGCGGAAAGCCTTTGACCGGGCGGGCGGGCGAGGCGAAACAGCAGGGATGACGCTTTCGGAGCCGTCCAGCACGCCAGACGCCGCCTCTGCCGGGACCGGACAGGACATGCCGCCCTTCCGCCTGCGCCGGCCCGAGGCCGGAGCGCCAGCGACGCCGCTGGTGTTCGCCTCGCCTCATTCTGGCGCGGTCTATCCGGCGACGATGATGGCGGCCGCGGCGCTGGACGAGGCGGTCCTGCGCCGCTCGGAGGACGCCCTTGTCGATGACCTGATCGCCGAGGCGCCGAACCATGGCGCTCGCCTGATCGCCGGGGCCTATGGCCGGGCCTACATCGACCTGAACCGGGATCCGGCCGAACTCGACCCGGCGATGTTCGAGGGCGAGGCGCCCGAGCATGTGCAGGGCCGGACGGCCCGCGTCGCCGCGGGGTTGGGCGCCATCGCCAAGCTGGCCGGCGAGGGGCAGAAGATCTATGCGCGAAAGCTGACCTGGGACGAGGCGCACCAGCGGATCGAGGGCGCGCACCGGCCTTATCACGACGCGCTCGCCCGGCTGCTGGGCGAAGCCCACGCCGCGCATGGCATGGCTGTCCTTATCGACTGGCATTCGATGCCGGCGGCTGCGGCCCGGACGGTGGTGACGCCTCGCCACGGCAAGGGATGCGACATTGTCCTGGGCGATCGCTTCGGCGCGGCCTGCTCGCCGATGCTGACGCGGCTGGTCGAGCGGACGCTGGAGGACCTCGGCTATCGGGTGGTCCGAAACGCGCCCTATGCGGGCGGATACACGACCGAGCACTACGGGCGGCCGAGCCGGCGGACCCACGCGCTGCAGATCGAGATCGACCGGCGGCTCTATATGGACGAGGCGACGCGAGCGCCCCACGAGGGGTTCGCCAGGCTGAAGGCCGATATCGGCGCTGTCACGGCGGCTCTGGTCGAGGGCTGGCAGGGTCTCTGAGCACCACCGGCCAAAAAAAACGGCCGGACCCGAAGGCCCGGCCAGTTCATTAGGGAGGAAACGCCCAGGAAGGGCAGAGGCGGCAGGGCCGCCTCACGAATTGAACGTAGTTTGCGGCGCACAATTCGGCAAGGGCAAAATGTGCGCCGCAGCGAAGATTTCCCGGATCAACGTTCAGAATTCCTAGCTGCCCTAGGGTTAGATGGTGCGCATCATCCTGTTGTGCGCCGCACAAAAGCGCCGCCGACGCCCATCAAATTCATGGATCGGTGAATAAAAACAAGCGTTTGAGCGCCCTTCACAATCGGCCACATCGCGCAGGGTGGCTTTGTGCGCCGCACTCGCGTACAAGCGCGCGCCTTCGCGCCAAAGCCGCCTCCCCGAACAAAGCCAGACCCATGTCCCTGCGAAACATCGCCATCATCGCCCACGTCGACCATGGCAAGACCACCCTGGTCGACCAGCTCCTCGCCCAATCCGGCGTCTTCCGCGCCAACGAGGCGACGGTCGAGCGGGCCATGGACTCCAATGACCAGGAGCGCGAGCGCGGCATTACCATCCTGGCCAAGTGCACCAGCGTGCTGTGGAACGGCGCCGCCGGCGAGACCCGCATCAACATCATCGACACCCCCGGCCACGCCGACTTCGGCGGCGAGGTGGAGCGGATCCTCGGCATGGTGGACGGCTGCGTCCTGCTGGTCGACGCCGAGGAAGGTGTCATGCCTCAGACCAAGTTCGTGCTCGGCAAGGCCCTGAAGATGGGCCTGCGCCCGATCGTCTGCCTCAACAAGGTGGACCGCGCCCACGCCGATCCGGACCGCGTGCTGAACGACGCCTTCGACCTGTTCGCCGCCATGGGCGCGACCGACGAGCAACTCGACTTCCCGCACATCTACGCCAGCGGCAAGAACGGCTGGGCCACGCTCGACCTGAACAAGCCGAATGACACCCTGGCCCCGCTGTTCGACCTGATCGTCGAGCATGTGCCGCCGCCGAAGGCCGAGGCCCGCAAGGACGAGCCTTTCCGCATGCTGTCGGTGCTGATCGAGAGCGATCCGTTTCTCGGTCGCCTGCTGACCGGCCGGATCGACAGCGGCAAGGCGGTGCCCGGCATGGCCATTCACGCCCTGTCGCGCGACGGCAAGGAGATCGAGCGCGGACGCATCACCAAGGTGCTGGCCTTCCGGGGCCTCAAGCGCCAGCCGATCGACGAGGGCGTCGAGGCCGGCGACATCATCGCCATCGCGGGCCTGAGCAAGGCCACCGTGGCCGACACCCTGTGCGCCCTGGAAGTCACCGAGGCCCTGCCGGCCCAGCCCATCGACCCGCCGACCATCTCGATGACGGTTTCGGTCAATGACAGCCCGCTCGCCGGACGCGAAGGCGACAAGGTGCAGAGCCGGGTCATCCGCGACCGCCTGCTGAAGGAAGCCGAGGCCAACGTCGCCATCCGCGTGTCGGAAACGGCCGAGAAGGACGCCTACGAGGTCGCCGGCCGCGGCGAACTGCAACTGGGCGTCCTGATCGAGGGCATGCGCCGCGAGGGCTTCGAGGTTTCCATCAGCCGTCCGCGCGTGGTGTTCCAGAAGGACCCCGAGACGGGCGAGCGCCTTGAGCCGATCGAGGACGTGATGATCGACGTCGACGACGAGTTCACCGGCATCGTCATCGAGAAGCTGTCGGCCCGAAAGGCCGAGCTGAAGGACATGGGTCCGTCCGGCGCCGGCAAGACCCGCATCAGCCTGATGAGCCCGTCGCGGTCGCTGATCGGCTATCAGGGCGAGTTCCTGACCGACACCCGCGGCACCGGGGTGCTGAACCGCGTGTTCAGCCACTACGAAGCCTACAAGGGCGCCATCGACGCCGGCCGCAAGGGCGTGCTGGTCTCCAACTCCGACGGCGAGACAGCGGCCTACGCCCTGTGGAACCTGGAAGAGCGCGGCACCATGTTCGTCGGCGCCGGCGAGAAGACCTACCAGGGCATGATCATCGGCGAGAACAGCCGCTCGGACGACCTCGACGTCAATCCGATGAAGGCCAAGCAGCTGACCAACGTCCGCGCAAGCGGCAAGGATGAAGCGGTCCGCCTGACCCCGCCGCGCCGCCTGACCCTCGAACAGGCCATCGCCTATATCGAGGAAGACGAGCTGGTCGAGGTGACACCGAAGAACATCCGGCTGCGCAAGAAGGTCCTGAACCCCAGCTTCCGCAAGCGTCGCGTCAAGGAAGAGTAGGTCAGCCGGGCTCCAGGCTGTCCTTCAGCGCCTGGACCCCGTCGACGAACGCCTGCCAGCGCGGTCCGGGCTTGCCCGCATCGAGCAGCAGGCGCGGGCAGGTCTTGCCGGTCCAGTGCCAGTGGGTGCGCAGCGCCTCGGTCGGCTCCATGCCCATGTCGAAGGTCAGGCAGGCCAGAAGCTTGGTTGCGCGGGCGAATGCCCCGGCCTGGTCGCCATCGCTGTTCATGCAGACCTCGACGCCGATGCTGCGCATGTTCCCGTCGCGCGTGCCGGCGTGCCAGCCGATCTCGTTGAGCGGCAGGTGGCGATAGATCTCGCGGTCGTCGACCGTGTAGTGCCAGGAGATCCAGACCTTGCGGCCGTTGTGGACGTAGTGGCCGGTATTGCGCACGAACCGGTCGTGATTGGCCGCCCCGGCGCCGGCCCGGGTGTTGTCGGTGTTGTGCACCGTAATGAACTTCGGCCACAGCAGGGTGCCGGGACGGTTGGGCCGGCCCTGGTCGATGTGGGCGATCTTCAGGTTCAACTGCTTGCCAAGCTCGCTGCGCAGCATGATGGCGCTCTCCCGCGTGTCTGCCGTGACACTGCGCGCGGGCACGGCCTGGGGTCCGTGACAAGGGTCACGCCAGATCAGCGCATCCCATCCTCGAGGAAGCGCGCGGCCTGGACCGGCGAGCGTTTGTCGGTGTCGCGGTCGACCATGTAGTTGGCCTCGCGCATCCGCTCGACCGGCACGGCGCCGACGAGGGGGCGAAGGGCGCGCAGCAGGCGCTCGTCCTTGCTTCGTCGGGGCGAGACCAGGATCACAGCGTCGTAGGACGGCGCCGCGCCACGCGGGTCGGCGAGGACGACCAGGTTCTGGGCCGAGATGCGGCCGTCGCTGGAGAAGGCCGAGATGACGTCGGCCTCACCCGACGAAAGGGCCCGGTACATGAAGGTGGGATTGAACGACCGCTCGGACCTGAAGCGAAGGCCGTAGGTCGATTCTATGGACCGCCACTCGGGCCGGCTGAGGAACTCCAGGTCGGCCCCCAGCACCAGCCCCGGCGCCTGGCTGCGCAGGTCGTCCAGGGTCTCGATCCCCAGGGACCGGGCCAGTGTCGGCTGCATGGCCAGGGCGTAGGCGTTCTCGAAGCCCAGCGAGCCCAGGACCAGCACGCCCTTCTCATCCAGCATCCACCGCGTCATCTCGGCCATGAGCTGGTCGCGCGGCGGGGTGTCGGTGCGGCCCATGACATTGGTCCAGAGGGTGCCGCTGTAGTCGACGTAGACGTCGATCTCGCCGGCCTCAAGCGCCCGGAAGGCGACCGCCGAGCCGAGCCCGTCGCGCCGGCTGACCTCGCCGCCCTCGGCCTGGATCCTGCCCGCCATCACCTCGGCCAGGATGTATTGCTCGGAGAAGTTCTTGGCGCCCACCACATAGCCCGGCGAGACGGCCTTGAGCAGGCCGGGAAGGGCGGCCGCCAGGACGCCGGCGCCGAGCAGGGCGCCGGCCAGGATGGCCAGTCGCCGGCTTCGAAGGGCGGCGGCGCGCTCCATCAGTCCGAGCAGCTGGTCGACGATGAGGGCCAGCCCGGCGGCTGCGGCGCAGCCGAACAGGACGAAGACCCAGTTCTCGGTCTGCAGGCCAGAGAAGATGTAGTTGCCAAGGCTGGTCTGGCCGACCGGCGTCGACAGGGTCGCGGCCCCGATCGTCCAGACGGCCGCTGTTCGCACCCCGGCCATGATCACCGGCGCGGCCAGGGGGGCCTCGATCCGCAGCAGCCTCTGGCGCGGCGTCATGCCGACGCCATCGGCAGCCTCGCGGACGTCCGGATCGACGCCCAGCAGGCCGGTGACGCCGTTCCGCAGGATGGGGAGCATCGAGTAGAGCGTCAGGGCGAGCAGGGCCGGGAGGAATCCCAGGGCCTGGAGGCGGAGGCCCAGCAGGTCCTGCGTCAGGCCCGACAGCGCCAGTAGCAGCGGATAGAACAGGGCCAGAAGGGCGAGGCCCGGTATGGTCTGGATAAGGCCGGCGAGCGTGAGCACCGGCCAGCGCACATGGCTGTTGCGGGCCGCCAGCACCGCCAGCGGCAGGCTGATGGCCACGCCCAGCGCCAGCGCGGCGGCGCTGAGGATCACGTGCTGCGAGAGGTAGTCGGGCAGCAGGGCCCAGGCGGCGGCGACCTGGCCGGTCATGGACGCGCCTCCATCAGGGCGGCGACTTCCCGTGCCTGGCGGGCGGGCATGGCCATCAACTCCGCGACGACCGGATCGGGGTGGCCGGCCATGAGCGCGCCGGGGGTGTTGTCGGCCAGGATGCGGCCGCCGGCCATGACGACGATGCGATCGGCCAGCAGTATGGCTTCCTGGACATCGTGGGTGACCATGACGGTGGTCAGTCCAAGCTGTTCGTGCAGCGCGCGGCAGGCGCGGCCGAGGCCATCGCGCGTCACCGGGTCAAGCGCGCCGAAGGGTTCGTCCATCAGCAGGATGCCGGGCCGGGCGGCCAGGGCGCGCGCGACGCCGACCCGCTGGCGCTCGCCGCCCGACAGCTGGTCCGGCAGGCGGCGGGCGTAGTCGGCGGGAAGGCCGACCAGCGCGAGCAGTTCGGTCACCCGGGCGGTGATGTCCGCCGCGTCCCACCCCTCGAGGCGGGGGGTGACGCCGATGTTCTCGGCGACGGTCATGTGGGGAAAGAGGCCCACACCCTGGAAGACGTAGCCGATCCGCCGGCGGAGCCGGACAGGGTCCAGCTCCTGAACGGAACGGCCTTCGACCCGCACCTCGCCGGCTTCAGGCTCGGCCAAGCGGTTGATCAGCTTCATCAGCGTCGTCTTGCCCGACCCCGAGGCGCCGACTACGGCGACGAACTGGCCGGACGGGATCGACAGGCTGACCACATCCAGGGCGGTCACGGCGCCATAGCGGCGCGTCACCTTGTCGAGCACGATGATGGGGGCGGAAGTCATGCGGCGAGCCTAGAGGGTTTTCCGCCGGGGTGGACACCCCGTTTCGTGGTCGCCGTTTCGGTTGGGCGGCCGAAGCGCTAGCCTTGGCCGGATGCAGCCCCTTCCTTCCTCACCGGCCGCCCAGCGCAATCGCGATCCCATCCTGGACATCCTGCGCGACGTCCTTCCGCCCACGGGGCGGGTGCTGGAGATCGCCTCGGGCGGCGGCGAGCACGCGGTTCACTTCGCCACCGGCCTGCCCGGGCTCACCTGGCAGCCGTCCGACCCCTCGCCTGAGGCTCGGGCCATCATCGAGGCGCGGCGGGCCGAGGCCGGGCTTGCGAACCTCGAGGCGCCGATCGACCTGGACGCGGCCAGGCCCGGAGGCTGGGCGGTGACCTCGGCCGACGCCATCGTCTGCATCAACATGATCCACATCTCGCCCTGGGCGGCGACAGAAGGGCTGATGGCGGGCGCGGGGCGGTTGCTGCGGCCGGGCGGGGTGTTGTTCGTCTATGGGCCCCACCTCGAGGATGGCGTCGCGACCGCGTCATCCAACCTCGCCTTCGACGCCAGCCTGAAGTCGCGCGACCCGGCATGGGGTCTGCGGCGCCGCGAGGCGGTCGAGGCGCTGGCGGTGCTCAACGGGCTTGTCCCGGACCGACGGATCGAGATGCCGGCCAACAACCTCTCCCTGGTGTTTCGCCGCCGATGACGCTGGTCGCCAAGATGAACGGGAGATGACCATCGCCGTTCAGGTTAGGCTCAAGTGGCAAGGCTCATAACCGCACCAACGACGGAGCCGCCGGATGGTCCGGCCGCCCCCCGCCGGGGAGAATTGAGCCATGAAGAAGTTCCTGATCGCCGCCGTGGCCCTGTCGGTCCTGGGTTCCGCCGGCGCCGCCGCGGCCCAGCCGTACGGCGGCCGCGCCGACGACCGCTACGAGCGCCGCGATGACCGTCGCGACAACCGCGCCGAACGTCGCGATGACCGCCGAGACAACCGTGCCGACCGGCGTGATGACCGCTACGAGCGTCGCGACGACCGTCGTGACAACCGCTACGAGCGCCGCCGCGACCGCGCCGAAACCCGCTGGGAGCGCCGCGCCGAGCGTCGCTACAGCGCCGGCCGCTACAACGCTCCGCGCGGCTACGTCTATCGCGACTGGCGCCGCGGCCAGTACCTGCCCCCGGCGTACCGTGGGCGCGGCTACTACGTCGACTACCGCAGCTATCGCCTGCCGCCCCCGCCGCGCGGCTACGCCTATTACCGCCACGGTGACGACGTCATCCTGACGGCCATCGCCACCGGCCTGATCGCCTCGGTCGTCTTCGACCTGTTCCAGTAACCGCGATCGTCCCGACAAGACGCCCCCGGAGGTCCGCCTCCGGGGGCGTTCTTCGTTGTGGTCAGCCGATTGGCCGCTCCATCCAGACGTTGCAGCGGGCGTAGGGGGTGTCCTGCCGCGGCAGGTCCCGGAACCCCATGGCCCGGTACAGCGCCAGGGCCGGCGCGAGGGCGTCGTTGGTCTCGAGGTAGAGGCGCGGGGCCGCCATGTCGGTCGCGGCGTCGATGCAGGCCTGCATCAGCCGCCGCCCCAGTCCCTCGCCTCGCGCCGCTTCCGATACGGTCATCTTGATCACCTCCAGCCCGCCGCCGCGCTCGGCCGGTACCGGCATCAGCCCGACGCAGCCGACGGCGCGACCGGCCTCGTCCTCGGCGATGAAGATGCGGCCGCCCGGCGCCAGGATCTGGCCGACCGGATCGTCGAGCACCTTTCGGTCGCTGTCCTCGATGGCGAAGTGGCGGGTGATCCAGGCCTCGTTGAGGCTTGTCCATGCCTCGGCGTGACGGGGTTCGAAATCGACGATGCGCATGGCATGACTGTGGCTCCCGCAAGTCCCGCCCGCAAGCTGGAGCCCGTCTTGGTCCACCCGATCTACGCAGCGTTGCCGACGACCATCTTCGAGGTAATGAGCGGGCTCGCCCGCGAGACGGGCGCCATCAATCTCGGCCAGGGGTTTCCTGATGAGCCCGGCCCGCTGGCCGTGCGGCGCAAGGCAGCCGAGGAGATCGTGGACGGCTACAACCAGTATCCGCCGATGCGCGGCCTGCCCGCGCTGCGCCAGGCCGTGGCGGCCCACTATCGGCGATGGCAGGACCTGGACCTGGACGGCGAGGCGGAGGTTACGATCACATCCGGCGCGACCGAGGCGCTGGCGGCGGCCTTCCTGTCGCTGATCTCGCCGGGCGATGAGGTCGTGCTGTTCCAGCCGCTGTACGACGCCTACCTGCCTATGGTGCGCCGGGCGGGCGGGGTTCCGCGGCTGGCGACGCTGAAGCCGCCGGGGTTTCGCCTCGACCGGGCGACGCTGGAGGCGGTGTTCACGCCGCAAACGCGGCTGGCGGTGCTGAACAATCCCGTCAATCCGGCGGCGACCCTGTGGGCCGACGAGGATCTGGCCCTGCTGGCCGAGTTCTGCGTGGCGCATGACGTGATCGCCGTCTGTGACGAGGTCTGGGAGCAGATCGTCTTCGACGGGCGGCGGTTCCGGCCGCTGATGGGCTTTCCGGGCATGCGACAGCGGACGGTCAAGATCGGCTCCGCCGGCAAGATGTTCGCCATGACCGGCTGGAAGGTGGGCTTCCTCTGCGCCGCGCCGGAGCTGACCCGGGCGCTGGCCGGCGCTCACCAGTTCCTGACCTTCACCACCGCTCCGAACCTGCAGGCGGCGGTGGCCTTCGGACTTCAGAACTGCGCCGACTGGTTCGCATCGATGCCGCAGGACCTGCAGCGGTCCCGCGACCGGCTGGCCGATGGCCTTGAGGCGGCGGGATTCAGGGTGCTGCCGGCCGCGGGCACCTACTTCCTGAACGTCGATCTCGCTGCTTCAGGGGTGGAGGAGGCGGACGCCGCATTCTGCCTGCGCGCCGTCAGGGACCATGGCGTCGCCGCCATCCCGATCTCGGCCTTCTACGAGGACAACGCGCCCAGCAACCTGATCCGCCTGTGCTTCGCCAAGCGGGACGAGACGCTGGATGCGGGCATCGAGCGGCTCGCGCGGGCCCGAGCCGGCTAGTCCCGGTCACCACGGCGCGGGCCGTGGCGACCGGTGATGACGACGCTAGATCGTCGCGCCGCCGTCGACGACGAGGGCCTGGCCGGTCATGAAGCTGCCGGCCGGGGAGGCGAGATAGACCGCGGCGCCGGCGATCTCGTCAGGCTCGCCGATGCGGCGCAGCGGCACCGGATCGGTCGCCCGGCGCAGGGTCTCGGGGTTGGACCACAGGGCCTTGGCGAAGTCGGTCTTGATCAGGCCGGGCGCGATGCAGTTCACACGGATGCCGTGCGGCCCGTACTCGTGGGCCAGGTTGCGGGCGAGCTGGAAGTCGGCAGCCTTGGAGATGTTGTAGGCGCCAATGATCGGGCTGCCGCGCAGGCCGCCGATCGAGGAGACGATGATCACCGAGCCATCCTTGCGCTCGATCATCTCGGGCACGACCATGCTGATCAGCCAGTGATTGGCGATAACGTTGTTCTCGAGAATCTTGCGGAACTGGTCGTCCTCGATACCGGCCATCGGGCCGTAGTAGGGGTTCGAGGCGGCGTTGCAGACGACGATGTCGACCTGGCCAAAGGTGCGGCGGGTCTCGTCGACGAGACGCTGCAGGTCGTCCTTGGACGAGATGTTGGCCGGGACGGCGATGGCGGTCCCGGGCCCGTTGGCGGCGTTGATCTCGGCCGCCACTTCCTCGCAGGGGCCGGCCTTGCGGCTGGAGATCACCACCTTGGCGCCGTGCTGGGCCATGCGCTCGGCGATCGCCTTGCCGATGCCGCGCGAGGAGCCGGTGATGATGGCGACCTTGCCGGTCAGATCGAACAGAGTGCCTTCGGCGGCCATGGGCGCATCCCCTAAAACAGTTGTTTGAAGTTGGCGCGCAAACTGCGGCCAAGGTGGCGCTACGTCAAGCGGGCGAAGTCGAGCAGGGCTTGTCGCTGGATGTCGGGAATTGTCCCGTCGGCCATCGGGCCAACATTGAGCAACAGGTTGCCGCCGCCGGCCTTCACCTCGGCAAACAGGTCGGCGATTCCCTGGCCGGTCATGTAGTCGCCGGTCGGCTCGGCGGCATTGTAGCCGAAGGCGAGGCCCAGACCCCGGGTCGATTCCCACTTCTGGCCGGCCATGTGCTCACCGGAGCCATACTCGACGGTGCGGAAGTCACAGTGCGGCGGCGGGCGCGAGGGGGCGTGAACGCCCTGGCGGGCGATGCGCGCCTTGACCATGGCGTTGAAGCCCTCGCAGGCGGCGGGATCGCGCAGGCCCTCGAAGAGGGCGGTCTGGCCGAGCCACCGGTCGTTGATCACCCCGTCCGGCACGGCGGCGTAGTAGTGCTCGAACAGGGCCGGCAGATCCTCGTCGCTTGGCCAGGCGATGTCGTTCCAAAGCACGCTCGGCCGATAGCGGTCGATCAGTTCGCGGACCTGGGCGGCGGCGTAGGCACGGTATTCGGCGCTGGTCGGCACGGCGGCGAACATCTCGCCAAGGTTCCGGATCAGGCGCGGATGGGCCGTCCAATCCAGGCCGCCGGAGTAGTAGAGCCCAAACCGCATGCCGCGTGCGCGGACCGCCTCGGCCAGTTCGCCGACAAAGTCGCGCTCGCTGTTCCAGCCCGGCTTCCAGGGATTGGGCACATCGGTTGGCCACAGGCAGTAGCCGTCGTGGTGCTTGGTGACGAAGACCACATAGCGGGCGCCGGCTCTGGCGAAGAGGTCGGCCCAGGCGGCGGCGTCGAAGGCCTGCGAGGCGGCGTCGAACGGCGCCCGGAACGCGTCATAGGGGGCGTCGCCATGGTGCTGGCGATGGTGCGCGGAAGTCGGGCTGGTCGGGTCGCGCAGGGCGTTGTCGTACCATTCGGCGTAGGGTCCGAGCACGAAGGCGTTGTCGAAGTCGGTCTCGAACAACTCGGTGATCGATCGGCCCGCCGGCGCGAAGGCGGGCACCGAGAAGATGCCCCAGTGAATGAACACGCCGAACTGCGGCTCTGCGTACCAGGCCGGCAAGGCGCGGCCGGCAAAGCGACTGAAATCAACCAAGCCCTTGTCCTCCCGGCCGGCGTCTGGCGGCCGGTCCGGATCAAGAGCACTTCAGGCTGCCGCCCATGTCCAGATGAAAGTGGTTGGCGTGAGCGGCGTTGTAGTCGGGGCTGAGCGTGGTCAGGAACACCTTGCAGGCCCCATCCCGCACCCGGCGCAGGAAGCGGCCCTTGGGGCCGGGATCGTTCCAGTCGCGCTCGACCGAAACCACCGAGCCGTCAGCCAGCCTGAAGGCCGCGACGTCAAGGGCGTTGGCGCCGGCATGCTCGCTGACCGGCCCGTCGACGGCGCCGTACATGCGTCGGCAGGCATAGGCGCCGTAGTGGTCGATGCCGACGACCGCCTGTTCCAGCTCGGCGAAGGCCGCCGGCTGGACCACCTGGCGTTCCCAGATCGCCACGGCCAGCGCCTGCTTGCAGGTCATGGCCGCGTCCGCGGGGCGAATCGGAGCCATGCCGGAGGTGATGCGCAGGGCGTCGCGGACGATGCAGAAGCCGTTCTCGCTGGAGGGCGCCTCGGCATACTCGATGCCGCCGGTGGCCAGCACTGCGCGACAGGCGGCCGGATCCTCGCCGGCGCGCGCCGCCTTGACCTTGGTGGCTGCCCCGACGGGATCGACGAGGCTGAGGGTCTTCCACGGCAGATGCTGGCGCGGCACCGCCCGCTCGGCTGCGAAGGCCATCACACCGACCAGCGACCACAGCAGGACAAAGCCCACCAGCCGGGCAAGCATCGTCTGTCGCCGCGAGTGATGGGCGATATGGGGCTTGTCGGGGTGGGGTACGCGGTAGGCGGCCATGAAACGGGTGGAACGCGGGCGGGAGGATTTACGGGCCATAGCACAGTGGGCCTCAGGCGCGAACGGGCTCCGCGGATTGAACGCACCACGAGGCGGCTCGCCAGCGACGCTTGACCAGTGAACGCGGTCCGCCCCAAACGAGCGGGATGATCCTCGACTACGCCCCTGACGATGCCGTCTCCGCCGAGTTCCGACGGGAAATCGCGGCGCGCCTGGGGCGCGTCTGCGCCGAGGAGGGCGCGCGGCCGCTGCTGGCCGTCGAGTCCGGCAGCCGCGCCTGGGGCTTCCACTCCCCCGACAGCGATTACGACTGCCGCTTTCTCTACCTGCGCCCGCTCGACGATTACCTGGCCCTGCGGCCGGTGCGCGACGTCATCGAGCGGCCCATCGTCGACGAGATCGACCTGGGCGGCTGGGACATCGCCAAGGCATTGCGGCTGATGGCGCGAGGCAACGCCATCGTCGCCGAATGGCTGAGCTCGCCCATCGTCTACGCCGAGGCCCCGGGCTTCCGCGAGGACTTCACGCCGCTGGTCCAGGCCTGGCGCGCCCTGCACGGCGACGTCGCCCATTATTTCGGCCTGGCGCGGCGCCAATGGGCCGGGTTCATCGAGAACCGCACCGAGGTGAAGCTGAAGAGGTATTTCTACGTCATCCGCCCGGCCGTGGCCCTGCACTGGCTGCGGACGCGGGACGACGCCCCCCCGATGAACCTGCCGGCCCTGCTGGAGGGTGTCGGCCTGCCGGCCGACACCGCCAAGGCCCTGGCCGATCTGCGCCGCGCCAAGCAGGCGGCCGGCGAGGGGGTCGGAGTCGGCCCGCGCATCGCCGCCCTGGACGCCTATATCGGCGAGCACATGGACTGGGGCCGCGAGGCCCGCTCCGTCCTGCCCCGGGCCGAGACCGAGGCCCTGTGGGCGCGCTCGCAGGCCTTCTTTACCGACCTGGTCAGGAGCCAGGGGTGAGCGAGGCGGCGCCGGGCTGGCGCGAGATTCTGGCCCCGCAGTACATGACCCGCTTCCTGTTCCTGTGCCTCGGCGTCTGGCTGAACGCCGCCGACAGCCTCGTAACAGTGACCATCACTCCCAGCATCGCCGGCGACATCGGCGGCTTCCGCTATTTCGCCTGGAGCGTGGCCGCCTTCCTGCTGGCCTCGATCCTGTCAGGGGCGCTGTCCGGGCGGCTCAGTCTGCGGCTGGGGCTGCGCGGGGCCCTGACTGCCTCGGCAAGCGTCTATGCTGTTGGCTGCGCGATGAGCGCCGTGGCGCCGGACTTCCTGATCTTCGTTGCCGGACGGTTGATCCAGGGCTTCGGGGCCGGGGCCATCATGGCCCTCTGCTATGTCGCCACCACCGCCCTCTTTCCGGAACGGCTGTGGGCGCGGGTGTTCGGCGCCATCGCCGGGGTCTGGGGCGTGGCCACCATCGTCGGGCCGCTGCTTGGCGGGCTGCTGGCCGGGCCAGGGCTGTGGCGATGGACGTTCTGGCTGTTCGCCGCCCAGGCTCTGATCTTCATCCTCGCTGCCCTGGCCATGATAGCCCGCCAGCCGCGCAAACCTGCAACGGCCATCCCCATCGCCTGGCGGCAGCTTCTTGCCCTGACCCTTTCGGTATCCAGCATCGGAGTCGCCGGGGTGGTCGGCTCGCCCTGGTTTGCCGTCGGGCTGGGCTTGGCCGGGGTGGCGGCGCTGGGCTGGATGATCGCGGTCAACAACCGCACGCCGGGCGCCCTCCTCCCCCGCGCCATCGGCGACCTGACCAGCAAGGCTACGGCCGGCTACCTTATGATCTTCGCCTTCGAGGCCGCCTCGATCGCCTTCACCGTCTATGGCCCGGCGATGATCCAGGTCCGCCACCAGGTCACGCCGCTGGTCGCCGGATATGTAATCACCGCCATCGCTGGCGGCTGGACGGTCACCGCCCTGCTGGTCGCGGGGGTGCAGAACCGCGACGGGCGGATGATCCGGCTGGGCTCGTCGGTGCTGCTGGCCGGCATCCTGTTCAGCATCTGGGCCCTGCCGCGCGGCGGCCTGCTGACCATCGCAGCCGGCATGCTGCTGATTGGCGCGGGATTCGGTCTCTGCTGGGCCTTCGCCACCCGCCGAATCCTCTCGGGCCTGGATGAGGAACAACAGGCGCTTGCCTCTTCGGCAGTGCCGACAGCACAGCTCATCGGCGGGGCGGTGGGGTCGGCGGCGGTCGGCGCGGCAGCCAACGCCCTGGGCTTCGACGACGGCATCGACCCGGCCATGGCTGCCGTGCGAGGCATCTGGCTGTACGCCCTGTTCGCACCACTGGCCCTGGTAGGCTGGTGGGCTGCCTGGCGGCTGGGGCGCCAGACCAAAACATCCTCGCGAGGTAGCGAAGACGAGTGTGGCCAGCGCCCAAGATGATACGGATGGCGCTACCGCCGGGACTGGAGGCAAGCGGCCAGTAGGCGTTCAGGCGTTCAGGCGCTGGGCGATCCTGCCGTCAGGCCGAGGCCAAAGCCGTCTCCTCGACCACCTTCACCACGTCGGACATGATGTCGGTCAGCTTGAAGTCCTTGGGCGTATAGACCCGCCGGACGCCCATCTGCTTGAGGACGAGGGCGTCTTCCGGGGGGATGATGCCGCCGACGACGACGGGGATGTCGCCGAGGCCCTCTGCCCGCATCAGCCGCACGACCTCCTGCACCAGGTCGAGGTGCGAGCCCGAGAGGATGGACAGGCCGACGACGTGCGCCCTGGCTTCGGCGGCGCGGCGGACGATCTCCTCGGGCGTCGAGCGGATGCCGTCGTAGACGACATCCATGCCGCAGGCGCGGGCCCGGGTGGCGATCTGCTCGGCGCCGTTGCTGTGGCCGTCGAGGCCGGGCTTGCCGACGAGGTAGGAGAGGGTGCGGCCGAGCGCCAGCGAGACCCGCTCGACCTCGGCGCGGACGGCGGCGACATCCTCAGCCTCGGCCATGGCGACGCTCACCGCCACGCCGGTCGGGCCGCGATACTCGCCGAACACCTCGCGCAGGGCGAAGCTCCACTCGCCCGTGGTGACGCCCGCCTTCGCCGCGGCGATGGAAGGCTCCATGATGTTGCGCCCCTCGGCGGCGGCCTGTTTCAGGGCGGCCAGCGCCTGGTTGGCGGCGGCCTGGTCGCGCTCTGCGCGCCAGGCCTTTAGGCGGGCGGCCACCTCGGCCTCAAGGCGCGGATCGACGGTCTCGATGGCGCCTTCGCCGGCGGACAGAGGGCTTTCCTCGCTGTCGGTCCAACGATTGACGCCGACGACAGTCATCTCGCCGGTCTCGACCTGGCGAACCCGCGCGGCGTTGGAGGCGACGAGTTCGGACTTCATGTAGCCGATGGCGGCGGCAGCGCCGCCCATGTCGTCGATCCGCGCCAGCTCGGCCAGGGCGCCGGCCTTGAGCTCGGCGACCTTGGCCTCGACCACATGGCTGCCGGCGAAGAGATCCTCGTATTCGAGGAGATCGGTCTCGTAGGCCAGGACCTGCTGCATCCGCAGGCTCCACTGCTGGTCCCAGGGGCGAGGCAGGCCAAGGGCCTCGTTCCAGGCGGGGAGCTGCAGGGCGCGGGCGCGCGCATCCTTCGACAGGGTGACGGCCAGCGCCTCAAGCAGAATGCGGTAGACGTTGTTCTCGGGCTGCTGCTCCGTGAGGCCCAGGCTGTTAACCTGCACCCCGTAGCGGAACCGGCGCGCCTTGGGGTCCTGGACGCCGTAGCGGTCTTTCAGGATCTCGTCCCACAGCTGTGTGAAGCTGCGCATCTTGCACAGCTCGGTGACGAAGCGGACGCCCGCGTTGACGAAGAAGCTGATCCGCGAGGCGACGATCTCGAAGTCGGCCTCGGGGACCTGTCCGCCGGCGCGGACGGTGTCGAGCACCGAGATGGCGGTGGCCAGCGCATAGGCCAGCTCCTGCTCGGGCGTCGCCCCGGCCTCCTGCAGGTGATAGCTGCAGACGTTGATCGGGTTCCACTTGGGCGTTTCGCGATAGCACCAGGCGACCATGTCGCCGATCAGCCGCAAGCTCGGCTCCGGCGGGAAGATGTAGGTGCCCCGGGAGAGGTATTCCTTGATCAGGTCGTTCTGCGTTGTGCCCTGAAGGCTCGCCCGGGCGGCGCCCTGCTCGTCGGCCAGAGCCACATACATGGCCAGGAGCCAGGCCGCCGGGGCGTTGATGGTCATCGAGGTGTTCATGCGGTCCAGCGGGATCGCCTCGAACAGCGTGCGCATGTCGCCCAGGTGTCCGACCGGCACCCCGACCTTGCCCACCTCGCCCCGCGCCAGAATGTGGTCGGCGTCATAGCCGGTCTGGGTCGGCAGGTCGAAAGCCACCGACAGGCCCGTCTGACCGGCGGCGAGGTTGCGCCGGTAGAGGGCGTTGGACTTGGCCGCCGTGGAGTGGCCCGCGTAGGTGCGGAAGATCCACGGTTTGTCCGGGGCGTGCTGGAAGGGGGTCTGGCTCATCGGGGGCGGATCATGGTCGCGACGGTTGTGCGGCGCAACATTTGAATGGCGTTGTCAGCGCCGTCCGAACGTCGGCGCTTGCTTGCGCGCGAAGGCCTGCAGGGCAGACTGGTGGTCCTCGCTGTGGAACAGGGCGGTCAGTTCGGCACGCTCGTCGAAGGGGCGCCCTACCACGCGCTTGACCGCTTCGACCGACAATGGCGCGCGGCCGGCGATCCGTTCGGCAAGGGCCAGTGCATCCTTGACGACGGACTTGTGCAGGCCCGTGACGAGCCCGCGGATCAGGGCGGTCTCCGCATCAACCGGGGCGCCGGTCAGCAGCATGGCCTTGGCCGGCCCCTCGCCGATCAGGCGCGGCAGGCGGCGGACCGAGGCGATGAGGCCGACGTTGACGCCCGAGGCGGTGAAGATGGCGTCCGGAGCCGACAGGCGGATGTCGCAGCTGAGGGCCAGTTCGAGGCCGCCGCCGAGGCAGAACCCGTTGATGGCGGCGATCATGGGGACCCGGGTCGCCTCGACCCGGGTCATCAGGGCGTTGAAGCCGAAGATGGCCTCCAGCCCGGCGTCCCCTCGCCCCGCGGCCTCGATCAGGTCGTCGCCGGCGCAGAAGGCCTGACCCCGGCCCGTCACGACGGCGGCGCGGATGTCGAGGTCGGCGTCGATCCGCGAGAGGGCGGTTTCCAGGTCCTGTCGCATGGCCATGCCCAGCGCGTTGACCGGAGGCTGGTCGAGTTCGATCAGGGCGACGCCCGGCGAGGGCATGGAGACGTGAACGGGCATCGTGGCCATTGGGGATCCGGGGCGGAGCAAATGCAAGAGCCGCCGGGCGATGGCGCCCTTTGGGGAGGTTCTGTGCTGCAGTGCAAAAAGATTCTGCTTGCCAGCGCGCCGGGGCTGGCACACGATCCTGCCCCGGCGGCGGCTGGGGAGACGCCCTTGCGGGAATTTCCTTGCGCCGGACGCCGGAAACGACGGGCCGAACGCCGGCCGCCCACGGGGCGCGCGGCGCCAACGGTTCGCGACGCGTCCGGAACGGACGTCGGGACTGTCGCATTGCAACGTAAACGCCACGAGAGCCGCGCATGACCACCGCCACCCTCGACAAGACCGAGCTCAAGGACCTCTACGAGATCGGCGAGATTCCGCCGCTGGGCCACGTGCCGGCGAAGATGTACGCCTGGGCCATCCGCAAGGAGCGCCACGGCTCGCCGTCCAGCGCCATGCAGGTCGAGGTCGTGCCGACCTGGGAGATCGGCGAGGACGAGGTGCTGGTCCTCGTGATGGCCGCCGGCGTCAACTACAACGGCGTCTGGGCCGCGCTCGGCACGCCGGTCAGCCCTTTCGACGGCCACAAGAATTCGATCCACATCGCCGGCTCCGACGCCTCGGGCATCGTCTACAAGGTCGGCGCCAAGGTGAAGCGCTGGAAGGTCGGCGACGAGGTCGTCGTCCACTGTAACCAGGACGACGGCGACGACGAGGAGTGCAACGGCGGCGACCCGATGTTCTCCTCCAGCCAGCGGATCTGGGGCTACGAGACCCCGGACGGCAGCTTCGCCCAGTTCTGCCGGGTGCAGTCGCGCCAGCTGATGCCGCGTCCCATGCACCTGACCTGGGAAGAGGCCGCCTGCTACACCCTGACCCTGGCGACAGCCTACCGCATGCTGTTCGGCCACAAGCCGCATGAGCTGAAGCCCGGCCAGAACATCCTGGTCTGGGGCGCCTCGGGCGGTCTTGGCGTGTTCGCGACCCAGCTGGCCGCCGTCGCCGGCGCCAACGCCATCGGCGTAGTCTCCAGCGAGGACAAGGTCGACTACGTCCTCAGCCAGGGGGCCAAGGCGGTACTGAACCGCAACGACTTCAACTGCTGGGGCCAGCTGCCGACGGTGAACGGTCCCGAGTTCGACGACTACATGAAGGAATGCCGCAAGTTCGGTAAGGCGATCTGGAACATCACCGGCAAGCGCGACGTCGACATGGTGTTCGAACACCCCGGCGAGGCGACCTTCCCGGTTTCGGTCTTCCTGGTGAAGCGCGGCGGCATGGTGGTGATCTGCGCCGGGACGACCGGCTACAACCTGACCATGGACGCCCGCTTCCTGTGGATGCGCCAGAAGCGGGTGCAGGGCAGCCACTTCGCCAACCTGGCCCAGGCCAGCGCCGCCAACCAGCTGGTCATCGACAGGCGGGTCGATCCGGCCCTGTCGGAAGTCTTCACCTGGGACGCCATCCCCGACGCCCACGAGAAGATGCTGGCCAACAAGCACCCGCCGGGCAACATGGCCGTCCTGGTCTGCGCCCAGAAGCCGGGCCTGCGCACCTTTGAGGAAGTGCAGGAGCTGAGCGCGCCCCTCTAGCGCTTGGGGGTGCTCACGGCTTTCGGCCGAAGCGGGTCAGCGCGAGCGCGGCCAGGCCCGCTGCGGCGACGATCGGCACCGTGGACATAACCACATCGCCGCTGGTGGCCCCGGCGCCGAGCAGCAGCCCGGCGGCCAGGGGGCCGAAGACCGAGCCCAGCCGCCCGGCCGATACGGCAGCCCCGACGCCGACCCCGCGCACCCGGTCACCATAGTAGTCCGGACCTATGGCATAGAGGCCGAACTGGCCGGCCATGATCAGGAAGCCGGCGGCGAAGCCGAGCAGCGACAGCCCGCCAAGGCCCGTGACGCCCGCCAGGGCGAACAGCACGGCCATCAGCAGGGTGAAGATCATCAGGAACGGCCGCTGGGCCCCGATGCGGTCGATCAGCCATCCGGCGATCACGCCGCCCAGCGCGCCGCCGATGTTGAACAGGGTCATGACCAGGGCGGTGTCCCTCGGCGCGACGCCGCGCTGGCCAAGCAACAGGGGAAGCCAGTTGAGCAGCAGGTGCAGGACCAGGGCGATGGCGGCGTAGCCGAGCCACAGCGCCGCCGTGGTCGCCAGCCGGTCGCGGCCGAACAGGGCCTGCAGGGCCTCGCCGGTCAGCACGTTTTCGGCCGACTTGGCGCGGGTCTCCGGCAGCAGCACGACGAGGGCCAGCGCCAGCACCAGCGGGGCGATGCCCCCGACCAGGAAGATGAGCCGCCAGTCGGCCTGCGCCGCATCGCTGCGCGCCAGCAACCCCACCAGGGCTCCGCCCAGCGGCAGGCCGGCGGTGATGAGGCCGACGGTGAAGGCGCGGCGGCCGGTTCCAGCCAGTTCCGAGGCCATGGCGATCAGCATCGGCATGGCGCCGCCCAGCCCGAGCCCGGTCAGGAAACGGACCAGCAGCAGCATGTCGACCGGCCGGGTCCAGGCGGTGACGAGCGAGAAGGCGCCATAGACGACCACCGCCGCGATCAGCACCGGTTTGCGGCCGATGCGGTCGGCCACGGGTCCGGCCAGCAGAGCGCCGAAGAACAGGCCGAGGGGACTGGCGGCGAAGACCCAGCCGGCCTGGCCCGGCGTCAGGCCGAGATCCGGCGCCATGCGCGGCGCGGCCACGCCCATCGAGGCGATGTCGAAGCCTTCCAGCATGGCGGCCAGCAGGCAGAGCCCGAGGGCGATGACGGGCGTGGCGGGTCTGGTCATGGCGGTCTCCCCGGCGGGCAGACTGGCATATTCGCCGCCCGGGGCAAGGCGTCCAGGCGACTGTCCGGACAGGATCGCGCAGCTGTCCGGACAGGCATTTGCTGGCCCTCTCCCGGCAGGTCGGGAGAACTGGGCGCATGACCCGATCCGACGACCATACGACCGCCGCCGCCGCGCGCACCGCAAGGGGCGAGGCGTTCGACATCCTCAGGACCGTGGGCGCGGCATTGCTGCTCGCGACCGCCTTCCGCATCCTCGCCTGGCAACCCTTCACCATCCCTTCGTCCTCGATGGAGCCGGGACTGGTGACCGGGGACTACATCGTGGTCTCGAAGTTCGCCTACGGCTGGAGCGGCGCCTCGCTGCCGTTCGGGCCATGGCCGGGCGGCGAGCGGCTGTTCGGCAGGGGGCCGGACCGGGGCGAGGTGGTGGTTTTCCGCGACAGCCGCCAGCGCGGCAAGACCCTGATCAAGCGGGTCATCGGCGTTCCCGGCGACCGGGTGCAGGTGCGAGACGGGGCGGTGCTGGTCAACGGCGCGGCGATAGCGCGCCAGGCCATTGGCCCGCGCACGGACCGGGACGATCCGAACCTGACGCCGATGGTGGTCGTCGAAACAGCGGCCGACGGTCGCCGCTGGGAGACCTTCGACCGGGGCGTGGGGCCCGGCGACGACACCGAGGTCTTCGTGGTGCCCGAAGGCCGCTACTTCATGATGGGCGACAACCGCGACAACTCGCTGGACAGCCGCTGGCCGGCGGGAGTGGGAGTGGGCTTTGTCGACGAGGCCGACATCGTCGGTCGCGCGGACCTGATCCTGGCCTCCTGGGACAAAGGGACGTCGCTGCTGAAGCCCTGGACCTGGCTGACGCTGAACCCCGGGCGGGTGCTGAAACCGGTGCGGTGAGGCGGAGCTATTGGCCGCGGAATTCCCGGAACGACAGGGCGCCGTCGCCATCACGGTCGGCGGCCGCGAGTTCGGCGGGGCACAGCCGGCCGTCGCGGTCGAGATCCAGGCGGTCGAAGCCGGCGCGCTCGGTCGTGCCGGCCAGCGAGGGCACGGCGGTGGCGGCGACGCCGAGCAGGGCCAGGGCTCCGGCGGCGACCTGGGCGAGGCGGCGAAGGCGGCGCGGCCTGGCGGGGGCGAGGCGGGCGTCGATGAAGCCGCGCACTGCCTCGCTGGCGGTGACGCCGTCGCGGGCGCAGCGAACCATGAAGGCGGTCTTGGTCTCATAGGGCAGGCGGACCTCGAGGGTCTCGCTCTTCTTGGGCGCGCGGGCCATGCGATCAGGCTCCTTCGGCCAGGCGCAGGGCCTGGACCAGCTTGCGGGCGGCGCCCCGGGAGGCGTCCGGCCCGGCGTTCGTGACGCCCACGAAGGCCAGGCCGCTGGCCGGGGCGACGATGGTCAGGGCGTGCCACAGGGTGTTGCTGCCCTCATGAGCCAGCACCGGGGCGGGGCTCCAGGCCTGGGTGCTGACGCCCCAGCCGAGAGCGTAGCTCTGGCCCTCGCCGGGCACGGACGTGGTCAGGCGGCGGACAGTGTCGGGCTTCAGCCAGCCCTGCCCCTCGCTGAGGAAGACGCGCAGAAAGGCGGCGTAGTCGGTGAGCGCCATATGCATTCGCCCGGCCGGGCTCATGGCCGGGGGATTGTCCGACAGGCCGGCGGGATCGACGGGCCTAAGGGCGCCGACGGGACCGGCGTGTCCCCAGGGCGCCGGACCGAGCGGAGCGCCGAAGCCGGCGCGGTTCATGGAGAGCGGCCGGTAGAGCTGCGCAGTTACGGCGTCCTCGAAGCTCTGGCCGGTGATCCGTTCGATGGCGGCCCCGGCAAGGGCGTAGCCGACATTGCTGTAGGCGAAGGCGCCCACCGGTCCGGTCGGCGGGGCCGCCAGGATGGTCCGGGCCAGTTCCGCGCGCTGGACGGGCAGGGGGCGCTGGTCCTGATGGGCGCGCATCAAGAAGCCGCCGCGCATCAGCGGGCCGTCCTGGATGCCGCTGCGATGGCCGAGAAGCTGTTCAATGGTCTGGGAGGCGAAGGCGGGATCGACCGCGATATCCGGGAACAGGCTCTTCAGATCGGCGCCCCAGGCAGCCTTGCCCTGGTCGACGAGCCGGCCGTAGACGGCGGCGGTCATGGCCTTGCCGTTGGACCCCAGGTGCCAGGGATCATCGGCTGTCACCAGATCGGCGGCGCCCTGGCGACGCACTCCAGCGAACACCAGGCGCCTCACGCCCTTTGCGTCGACGACCATGCCGGCGAGGCCGGGCGCGCCGGTCTCGGCCAAGATGGCGCCGACATCGGCTTCGGCGGCGCGGGCGGGCAGGGCGGCAGCGGCAAGAGCGCCGGCGGCGAGGAGAAGCTGGCGACGATGCATGGCCCGAGTGTTTCAGGCCGGCGGCGGGCGGGCAAATGAACTCGCGGTCATGCAGTGGTGCTTCCTTCGACACGCGCTGCGCGCTGCTCAGGATGACGGGCCGGGTTGGCCCTCCGGCCCGCCAGACTTCCTTCGGCCACCCTTTGTCGGCATAAGCCGCTCATGAAGTTTCTCGACCAGTGCAAGATCTATGTCCGCTCCGGCAACGGCGGCGGCGGCTCTGTGTCGTTCCGGCGCGAGAAGTACATCGAGTACGGCGGCCCGGACGGCGGCGACGGGGGTCGCGGCGGGGATGTCTGGATCGAGGCGGTCGAGGGGCTGAACACCCTGATCGATTACCGCTACCAGCAGCATTTCAAGGCCGGGACCGGCGTCCACGGCATGGGCCGCAACCGCCACGGGGCGGCCGGCGACGATGTGGTTCTCAAGGTTCCGGTCGGCACCCAGGTGCTGGAGGAAGACCACGAGACCCTGATCGCCGACATGGACCATGCCGGGATGCGGCTGCTGCTGCTGAAGGGCGGCAACGGCGGCTGGGGCAACGACCGGTTCAAGGGGCCGGTCAACCAGGCGCCGAAGCACGCCAATCCCGGCCAGGAGGGCGAGGAGAAGTGGATCTGGCTTCGGCTGAAGCTGATCGCCGATGTCGGCCTGGTAGGCCTGCCCAACGCCGGCAAGTCGACCTTCCTGGCGGCGGCCAGCGCCGCCAAGCCCAAGATCGCCGACTATCCCTTCACGACCCTGGCCCCGAACCTGGGCATGGTCGACCTGTCGCTAGGCGAGCGGTTCGTGCTGGCCGACATCCCCGGGCTGATTGAAGGGGCGTCGGAAGGCGCGGGCCTGGGCACCCGGTTCCTGGGCCATGTCGAGCGGACGGCGGTGTTGATCCATCTGGTCGATGGAACCCAGGAGGACGTTGCTGGCGCCTGGCGCACCGTGCGCGGCGAGCTGGAAGCCTATGGCGAGGGCCTGGGCGAGCGGACCGAGCTGCTGGCGCTCAGCAAGATCGACGCCCTCGACGACGAGACCATCGCCGAGAAGGCCGCCGAGCTGGAAGCCGCCGCCGGCGTCAGGCCACGCCTGGTGTCGGGCGTGTCCGGCAAGGGGGTGCGGGAGCTGCTGCGCGAGGCCTATGGGCTGGTGCGCAAGGCCAAGGGCGAGATCCTCGATCCCGAGGACGAGGAGCCCGCCTCCGACTGGTCGCCGCTGAGCTAGGATAGGCCCATGACCCTGCTGATCGTGCTGCTCGCCCTGTTCGCCGGCCAGGCCCCGCCGCCGCCCGCCGACGGCCCGGTGGCGACCACCGCCCCGGTGCAGGCCCCTCCGGCGGCGCCGGAAACCCCGCCCTCTGCGCGGCTGGAGGATCTGCTGGCTAAGCAGAAGGGCGCGCCCCAAGCGGCGATCACCAGCAAGCTGGGTCCGCCCGAGAGCGTCCGCCAGGCCAGCGACGGCCAGGTGCTGTTCTGGACCGTGGCGCTGCCGGGCACGACGGTCTGCGGGACGGGCGAGGATGGCATGCTCACCTGCCAGCGGGTAGGCGAGGGCAGCTGCGCCCTGGCCCTGGCGTTCAAGAACGAGGGCGGCCTGTCGGCCTGGAAGACCGGCGGCATGGCCGAGGCCTGCGAGGCGGCGGCCGACCTGCTGGAATCCGGCATCGGCACACGGTCCTGATCGGCCGATGCTGACGGGGGCGCGGCGGATTGTCGTCAAGGTGGGCTCCGCCCTGGTCGCCGACCCGGCGGCGGGCGCGGCGGACCGCGCCTGGCTGACCGCCTTCGCCGCCGACGCGGCGGGACTGATGGCGGACGGGGTCCAGGTGCTGGTGGTGTCGTCGGGCGCGGTGGCGCTGGGGCGGCGGCGGCTTGGCCTGACGCGCAAGGCGCTGACCCTGCCGGAGAAACAGGCCGCGGCGGCAGCCGGCCAGTCCCTGCTGATGCGGGCCTGGGAAGAAGCGTTCGAGCCGCACGGCCGCGCGGTCGCCCAGGTGCTGATGACCCGCGACGACACCGAGGTGCGGCGGCGTTGGCTGAACGGCCGGGCGACGGTCGAGACCCTGCTGGCGCTGGGCGCGGTGCCGGTGGTCAACGAGAACGACACCGTGGTGACCGAGGAAATCCGCTACGGCGACAACGACAGGCTGGCCGCGCGGGTGGCGCAGATGATCGGCGCCGACCGGCTGGTGCTGCTGAGCGACATCGACGGGCTGTACACGGCCGATCCGCGATCCAACCCGGACGCCCGCCGCCTCGACCGCATCACCGAGCTGACGCCGGAGGTCGTGGCCATGGCCGGCGGGGCCAACGCCGGGGCCGGCGTCGGGACGGGCGGCATGGCTACAAAGCTGTCGGCGGCCCGCATCGCCCAGGCGGCGGGCTGCGCCACCATCATCACCATGGGCCGGCGGGCGCGCCCGCTCGGCGCGCTGGCGCAGGGCGAGGCGGCGACGGTGATCGAAGCCTCGACGACGCCGGCGGCCGCCTACAAGAGCTGGATTGCCGGCGCCCTGGCGCCGGCCGGGGTCCTGCGCATCGACGCCGGCGCCGCCCGGGCGGTGGCCTCGGGCAAGAGCCTGCTGGCGGCCGGCGTGCGGGGCGTCGAGGGCCAGTTCGACAAGGGCGACGCGGTGCGCATCCTCGGCGAGGCGGGCGAGGAGGTCGGCCGGGGCCTGGTGCGCTATGACGCGGTCGACGCCGTACGGATCGCCGGCCTGCGCTCGGACGCCATCGAGGCCGCCATCGGCTACACGGCGGGGCCGATGGTGCACGCGGACGACCTGGTGCGGGGGTGAGCGGGGCCGACAAGGTAAAGGAAGCGATCAGGGAAGCCTATGCGGCCTTTGCCGATGTGCCGCCTCCGGAGCGGCTCAGGGCGCCGGGCTACCGAAAGCCCGAGCAACTCCTCGCAGATCTGACCAGGACACCCCTTGCCGAGCTGTCGCAGGATGTGCTGGGTCCCTATGCGAGTTGGGCGATGACCACGGTTGGCGATGCCGACGCCTACAGGCGGTTCCTTCCCCGGATTCTTGAGTGGTCGGTGCGGAACGACCACTCCTACCATGGCCTGGAGCCGGAGATGATCGCCGGCAAGGTTCGCCTGGCGAACTGGCGGACCTGGCCAGATCGGCAACAGCGCGCGGTCCTCGCCGTGCTGATCGCCGCGTTCGAAGCCGACTGGTCGAAGGAGAATGGCCAGTCGGGGGCGTGGCTCTGCGGCTTGGCGATGCTGGGCCAACCGATGCGGTGTCATCTCGATGCTTGGGCCGCATCATCTGGCGGCGCTGAGTCCCTGGAGCGGTTCAGGGGCAGTTGGCATGCGGGCCAAGGGTTCTGGGAGGATGCCGAGTTTGACGCGGTCGCCGAAGTCCAAGACTGGCTGCGGCGCAAAGCCGACTGAGCGGGCGGATAGCTTGGCCCAGGGCTGAGCGGAGGGGAGGCCTCGGCAGGCGGAGGTCAGGCCTTTTCCGGCTCTTCCTTCTTGCGGGGTGGGAACAGCGGGCCGGGGACGGGGCGGTTGCCGTAGAGGACGCCGACGCCGGCGTAGATGCCGCCGGTGATCTCGAGATCGAAGCGGTCCTGGTCGCGCTGGCGGATGTCGGCGAGGGTCTCGTTGATCTCGTGGCCGTCGAGGCCGAGCCGTTCGAGGGTGGCGGCGCCGAACTGCAGGGCGGACTCGAAGGTCTCGCGGATCTGGAACTCGACCTCGCGCTTGACCAGGTCCAGAGCGTGGCCCCGGTCGGTGGCGCGGACCATCAGCAGGGCCTGCGGGAACTCGTGCTGGCAAAGCTCGACGATGCGTTCGGCGGTGATGCGGTCATCGACGCAGACGGCGATGACGCGGGCCTCGGCCGCGCCGGCGGCGCGCAGGACGTCGAGCCGGGTCCCGTCGCCGTACCAGACCTTGAAGCCGAAGGGCTCGGCGTTGCGGATGCGCTCTGCGTTGATGTCCATCAGGCTGACATCGACGCCGCGGGCCAGCAGCATCTGGCAGGCCACCTGGCCGAAGCGGCCAAAGCCGATGACCAGCACGCTGCCGGTCAGGCCGTTCGGCTCCTCGACCCCGTTCAGGTCCTGCTCGGGATCGGGCAGCAGCCGCTCGGTCAGCATGACGACCAGCGGCGTGGCGAGCATCGACAGGATGACGGCGGCGGTCATCAGGGCGTTCTGGCGGGCGTCGATGACCCCTGCGGTGGCGGCGGCCGCGTAGAGAACGAAGGCGAACTCGCCCCCCTGGGCGAACAGGGCGGCGCGGCGGATGGATTCGCGGTTGTCGGCCTTGAACAGCCGGGCGACGACATAGATGCCGACCGCCTTGGCCGCCATCAGGGCGGCGACCAGCATGGCCAGGAGGCGCCAGTCGGCGGCGACCACCGACAGGTCCAGCGACATGCCCACGGCGATGAAGAACAGGCCCAGAAGGATCGAGCGGAAGGGGTCGACGTCGGCCTCGAGCTGGTGGCGGTAGGCGCTTTCGGACAGCAGGACGCCGGCCATGAAGGCGCCCATGGCCATCGACAGCCCGCCCATCTGCATGAAGACCGCCGAGCCCAGCACGACCAGCAGGGCGGCGGCGGTCATCACTTCGCGCGCCTTGGCCGCCGACAGCAGGCGGAACATCGGATTGAGGAGGAAGCGGCCGACGACATAGAGGCCGACCAGGCAGCCGACCGCCAGGCCGAGGGACAACCAGCGGTTCTCGGCCACCGGCTGGGCCGGAGCCATCAGGGCGACGACGGCCAGCAGCGGCACGATGGCCAGGTCCTCAAGCAGCAGGATGGAGACCGAGCGCTGGCCTGACGGGGCGGCGATCTCGCCGCGCTCCTCCAGGGTCTGCATGATCACGGCGGTCGAGGAGAGGACGAAGCCCATCGCGCCGATGAAGGCGGCGATCAGGGGGATGCCGAACAGCATGGCGACGCCGGTCATGATCGCGCCGCAGCCCAGCACCTGGGCGGCGCCGAGGCCGAAGATGTCGCGCTTCATGCTCCAGAGGCGCTTGGGCCGCATCTCCAGGCCGATGATGAACAGGAACATGATCACGCCGAGTTCGGCGATGTGCAGGATGGTCTCGGCCTCGCTGAGGACCTTGAGGCCGAAGGGGCCGATGATGATGCCGGCGGTCAGGTAGCCGAGGATCGAGCCGAAGCCGAGGCGCTTGAAAAGGGGGCCCGCGACCACCCCGGCGCCAAGGACCGCAACGACCTGCAGCAGGTCTACGCCACTCGCTTCCGCCGCCATGTCTCGCCCTCGCCCGGATCCTTCCGACAAGTGCGGCGCCTGTCGCCCCGACGCAAGGTCATGCTAGCGTCGACGGACAAGCAGCGAATTTCATCAAGAGTTGAATTTCCTGTCGATCCGGGCGAAACGACGCCGATATTCCAGTCAGGAGCGACCATGGCCGACAAGGTCCGCAAGGACGCCGCCGAGGCCCTCGAAGGGGTTCTGTTCGACGGCATGACCATCATGGCCGGAGGCTTCGGCCTCTGCGGCATTCCCGAAAACCTGATCGCCGCGATCCGCGTCACGGGCGTGAAGGATCTGACCGTGATCTCCAACAACTGCGGCGTCGACGGTTTCGGCCTCGGCATCCTGCTGGAGAACCGCCAGATCCGCAAAATGGTCAGCAGCTATGTGGGGGAGAACAAGCTGTTTGAACAACTGTACCTGTCCGGCGAGCTTGAACTGGAGTTCAACCCGCAGGGCACGCTGGCCGAGCGCATCCGCGCCGGCGGCGCCGGCATCCCGGCCTTCTTCACCAAGACAGGCGTCGGCACACTGGTGGCCGAAGGCAAGGAAGTGCGTGAGTTCGACGGAGAAGAGTATGTGATGGAGCGCGGTCTCACCGCCGACCTGTCCATCGTCAAGGCCTGGAAAGGCGATGCGGAAGGCAACCTAGTTTACCGGAAGACGGCCCGGAACTTCAATCCGATGATGGCCACGGCCGGCAAGGTGACGCTGGTCGAGGTCGAGGAGATCGTCCCGGTCGGCAGCCTGGACAAGGACAACATCCACACGCCCGGCATCTACGTCGACCGCATCTTCAAGGGCGCTGTGTTCGAGAAGCGGATCGAGCGCGTCACCACCCGCCAGAAGGAAGCCGTCTGATGGCCTGGACCCGCGACGAGACCGCCGCCCGCGCCGCCCGCGAACTGCAGGACGGCTTTTATGTGAACCTCGGCATCGGCATTCCGACCCTGGTGGCCAACTACATCCCCGAGGGGATGCATGTGACGCTGCAGAGCGAGAACGGCATGCTGGGCATGGGCCCCTTCCCCTATGAGGGCGAGGCCGACGCCGACCTGATCAACGCCGGCAAGCAGACGATCACCGAGCTGGCGTCGAGCAGCTATTTCTCGAGCGCCGACAGCTTCGCCATGATCCGCGGCGGGCATATCGACCTGTCGATCCTGGGGGCGATGCAGGTGGCGCAGAACGGCGACCTGGCCAACTGGATGGTGCCCGGCAAGATGGTCAAGGGCATGGGCGGAGCCATGGACCTGGTGGCCGGCGTCAAGCGGGTGGTCGTGGTCATGGACCACTGCGAGAAGACCGGCGCGCCCAAGCTGCTGAAGCAGTGCAGCCTGCCGCTGACCGGCAAGGCGGTGGTGGACACCCTGATCACGGACCTCGGGGTCTTCAGCATCGGCCGCGGGGCCGGGGTGAAGCTGCTGGAACTGGCGCCCGGCGTCACGGTCGATGAGGTCAGGGCCAAGACCGAGGCGGATTTCGAGGTGGCGCTGTAGGGCGAGAAAGTTCACCTGGCTGACGCCAGGTGAACCTTTTCAACGGCTTCGCGGCGTGATGGCCTTCCCGCAAACACAGGGAGGTCACCATGGATCTGAGCAACGCATCGGCCCTCGTCACAGGCGGCGCGGGCGGTTTCGGCAGCGCGACGGTGCGCCGTCTGGCCCAGCGCGGGGCGCGGGTGGTCATCGCCGATGTCCATGCCGACCGGGGCGAGGCCCTGGCGGCCGAGGTCGGCAATGGCGCGGTGTTCGTCAAGACCGACATCATGAACGAGGACAGCATCGCCGAGGCGGTGGCCAAGGCCGTCTCGCTGGCGCCGCTGCGGGCGGCGGTCGTGGTGCACGGCGGGCCGCCGGCCCCGGGCTCCACCGGGCCGGCGCGGACCGTGAACCGCGAGGGCAAGCGCCTGCCGCTGTCGCAGTTCGCCCATACGGTGAACGTCTATCTGAACAGCGCCTTCGCCGTGACCAGCCAGGCGGCCGAGGCCATGGCGGCCAACGAACCGCTGGAGTCCAACCAGCGCGGCGTGATCATCAACACCGCATCAATCGCCGGCTATGAGGGCCAGCCGGGGCAGGCGGGGTACTCGGCGGCCAAGGGCGGCATCATCGGCATGACCCTGACCATCGCCCGCGACCTGGCGCCGCTGGGCATCCGGGCGGTGGCGATCGCGCCGGGCACCTTCCTGACCCTGGCCTACAGCTCGCGGATGACCGACGAGCAGGCCCAGGCGCACTGGGGGCCGATGGTGCCCAACCCCAAGCGGATGGGCGATCCGGACGAGTATGCGATCCTGGCGGCCCATATCGTCGAGAACGACTTCCTGAACGGGACCACCATCCGCTTGGACGGCGCGCAGCGGTTCTAGAGCCGGGCGATTTGATGGGATCAAATCGCCCGGCTCCAGACTTCTTGTGGTCGCGCGTTTGATCCGATTACCGGTTCCCACTAATCGGAACGCGCTCCAGCCCCCCACCCACAAGCGAAGACGCGCGGAGGCGGGGCCCGGGGCCGGATCGGCCTGATCCTGTGGGAACAGTGGCGATACAGCCGTGGGCCGGATGCGGGGATCGTGTAGGTATCAGGTGGGTGTTGGCATGACAGGCGCGGGGCGATGTGGGGATACAATACCCACGCGCCTGTCGCCGTTTGTAGCGGTGGCGGAGACAGGCGCCGGGTGGTGTCGCCGAAGTTTGTCGCCGGCGGGGCGCTATTGTTGTCGATAATTGACGTCGGGCCGGCTCAGGGCGCGGCGCCGACCGGGGACGACGAGGCCGGCCGGCGGGCGACCGGGCCGGGGGCGTGGCGGAGGGCGATGACCTCGCCGATCACGGCGACGGCGATCTCCCAGGGCGCCTTGCCGCCGAGGTCGAGCCCGATGGGCGCGCGCAGCCGCTCCAGCGCGCGGCCGTCGAGACCCGCGGCCCGCAGCCGGTCCAGGCGCTCGGCCAGGCGCCGCCGCGCCCCCAGCAGCCCGACATAGGGCGCCGGCGAGGGCAGGGCGGCCAGCAGGGCGGCGTGATCCAGCTCCATGTCGTGACCGCAGACGGCGACTGCGGTCCAGGCGTCGAGGCCGATGGCGGCCAGCGCCGTATCGGGGGCGTCGCGCCGGTAGGCGACGCCGGCGAGCGGCGGCGGGGCGGAGGGGCCCCGGGTGCGGACCAGAGTGGTCTCCAGGCCGGACTGGGCGCCGAGCTGGGCGATGGCCAGGGCGACCGGATCGGCGCCCAGGACGACCAGCCGCCAGACCGGGTCCATCGGCAGGCGCACGCCGCCGGCGGTCGTCCAGGCGCCCGGCCGGCGGGCGTCCATGGCGGCGAACAGGGCGAGCGCGCGGGGATCGCCCGGCAGGACCCGCTCCAGCTCGATCTCGATGCGGGCGCCGCAGAGCAGCCGGATGTCGGGCCAGGGGCTGCCCTCGCCATAGACCAGGGTGCGGGGCTGGCCGTCCGCGAGGCAGGCGGCGGCATGGGCGGCCACGTCGCCCTCGACACAGCCGCCGGACAGGAAGCCGCTGGCCCCGGCGGGGCCGAAGACCATCTGCGAGCCCACCGGCCGGGGGCCGCCGTCGCCGAGGGCGACGATGGTGGCGATGACGGCCGGCAGTCCGGAATCGAGCGCCGCGCGCAGGGCCGGGCGCTGGTCGTCGGCCAGGCCGAACAGGGGCCAATCGGGAAGCTCGCTCATCGGCGGCGAGCATAAACCGCCGCTGAACCGCGTCGATACAGGTTCCTTAAGAGTCTGCGGTTCATGATTAGCGCCGGCTTCACCAAGATTGGGAGCGCCTGCCGGTGCCCAACGCCGCCTTCATCGCCGTTCCTCCGCCGCGCGTCGCGCGCGGGCCGGCGGTTTCGCGCGGGTGCCGCGTGATCGAGGCCGATGGCGAGAGCCGGATCGATTTCCACATGGGCGGCGGCTCGGTGCTGCTGGGCCATGCCCATCCCGCCGTCGAGGCCGCCGTCGCCGAAGGCGTGGGCGGCGACCGCGCCGCCGGCGCCCTGGCCAGCCTGCTGCCGGGCCGGGTCAAGGCGGTGTTCTGCGCCGAGGAAAGCCAGGCCCTGCCGGCCGCCGTCGAGGCCGCGCGCCGGATCACCGGCCGTCGCCGCGCCGCCGTGTGGGAGCCGCGCTCGGGCGAACTGACGCTGGAGCCGGACGTGGCGGCGCTGATCGTCGACCCGCTGGGCATGTCGGTGGCCGACCTGCGCCGCGCCCGGTCGCTGGCCGACCGCGAGGGCTGCCTGCTGATCTTCGACGAAGGGACCTCCAGTTTCCGGGTGCATCATCGCGGGGCCCAGGGCCTGAGCGGCGTGCGGCCCGACCTGGCCGTGTTCGGCGCGGCCCTGGCCAATGGCCGGCCCATCGGCGCGGTCACCGGAACGAAGGACCGGCTGTCGGCCCTCGACGCCGAGGACCTGCCGGCGCCGCGCGCCGACAGCCTGGCCGCGGCCGCGGCGACCCTGGACTTCCTGATCGAGGAGCCGGTCTCGGCGCGCCTGCGCGTGCTGGGGGCCGAGATCCAGGTCGAGGTCGAGGCGCGCGTGAAGGCGGCCGGCGCCGGACGACTGTTCACCCTGGCGGGCGATCCGACCCTGCCGACCCCTTTCTTCGCCGCGCCGGCGCTGGAGGGCCTGTGGCTGCGCGAGATGGCCGACCGGGGCCTGATCGTGCTGGGTCCGCACGCCCTGAGCGCCGCCCACGGCGACGCCGAGGCCTCGGCGCTGATCGAGGCCTACGCCAGCCTGCTGCCGACCGTCATGGCCCGCAGCCTGGCCGAGATCATGGGCCGGCCCCGGCCCCTGTTCGATCCCCTGTTTTCCATCGCTCCAGAAGGACGCGCATGAGCGTTTCGATCACCAGGCTGGGCGTCAGTGTCGCCCAGATCGGCCTTGGCGGCGCGTGCGGCCCCCGCTCGCGTCCGCCCGAGGTCGAGGCGCGTGACATCCTGACCATCGCCGCGCGCGGCAAGCTGGGGGTGCTGGACGCCTCGGGCGTCTACGGCCGCGCCGAAGAGGTGCTGGGCGACCTGATCCCGCGTCCGTCCTCGCTGCGCCTGTCGATCAACGCCGCCCGCGCCGATCGCGGGCCGGACTATGTCGAGAACGAGGCCCGCGCCTCGCTGCGTCGGCTGTCGGTCGAGCGCGCCGACGCCATTGTCGTCGCCTCGGCGGGCGAGCTGTTCGGGCCGCACGGCCTGGCGCTGTGGACCCGGCTGCAGGCCATGCGCGATGCCGGCCTGTTCCGCCACATCGGCGTCTGCGTCCACGCCTCGGACGATCCGGTCGGGGTGGTGCGCCGCTTCAAGCCGGACCTGATCCAGGCCCCGGCCTCGCTGCTGGACCAGCGGCTGCTGGCCGACGGCGCCCTGGCGCGCATCGCCGAGATGGGCGTCGAGGTGCAACTGCGCTCGATCTTCCTGAACGGCCTGCTGCTGCTCCCGCCGGACCGGGTGCCGGCGACGCTGAAGGGCGCGGCCGGGCGCATCAGCCGCGTACGGCGGATGATCGCCGAAGGGCGCAGCGACCCGCTGCAGGCGGCGCTGGGCTTCGCCCTGTCGCGGCCCGAGGCCAGCGCCGTGCTGGTCGGCCCCACCTCCGCCGCCGAGCTGTCGGCCATCATCGCCGCCGCCGCCAGCCCGCCCCCCGACCTCGACTGGAACGAGATGGCGCTCGATGATCCGGTCGCCCTGGACCCAGGCCGCTGGGCCGCCGCTTGAGCTGAAGCGACGCCCGGCGGCGACGCTCAGAAGGAGCAGAGCCGATGATCCTCGCCGTAATCCAGGCCCGCATGGCCTCGGCGCGCATGCCGGGCAAGGCGCTGGCCAGTCTGGCCGGCCAGCCGATGATCTGGCGCCAGATCGAACGCCTCAGGCTGTCGCGCACCGTCGAGCGGGTGATGGTCGCCACCAGCGTCGAGGCCTCCGACGACGCCCTGGTCGCCTTCCTGGTCTCGCGCGGACAGGCGGTCTATCGTGGCGCGCCGGTCGACCTGCTGAGCCGTTTCGCCCGCTGCGCCGAGGCCGCGGGGCCGGTCAGCCATGTGGTGCGGATCAAGGGCGATGCGCCCTTCGTCGATCCGGCCATCGTCGATCGCGCGGTCGGGCTCGCCCGGGAGACGGGCGCCCCCTACGTGTCCAATCGCGGCGCCGGCGGCTTTCCGCGCGGCATGGAGGTCGAGGTCGTGGCGGCGTCGGCGCTGATCGCCGAGGCGGCCCGGCCGCGCGACCCGATGGCCCGCACCTCGCCCACGGCCTTCCTGCGCGACGGCGCGCACGCGGCCGGCTTCACCGCGCCGCGAGACCTGTCGGGCCTGAACTGGCGGGTGAAGACCCATGCCGACATGGCTTTCGCCCGGGGCGTCTACGCCGCCCTGCACGCGACCGATCCGGGCTTCGCCATGCGCGACGTGCTCGACCTGGTCGGCGGCCGCCAGGACGTGGCCCGCTTCAGCGCCGCGGCCTGAGGGTTGGAGCGGGCGGCGGGACTGTCGATCTTCCTCGCCGCCGCCGTCGCCGAGATCGTCGGCTGCTACGCCTTCTGGGCCTGGGCCCGGCTGGGCAAGAGCCCGCTGTGGCTGCTTCCGGGGCTGGCCTCGCTGGCCCTGTTCGCCTGGCTGCTGACGTTGTCGGACAGCGCGGCGGCCGGGCGGGCGTTCGCGGCCTATGGCGGGGTCTACATCGCAGCCTCGCTGGGCTGGCTGTGGCTGATCGAACGCACGCAGCCCGACCGCTGGGACCTGCTGGGCGCCGGATTTTGCCTGGCCGGGGCGGCGGTCATCCTGCTGGGGCCACGCGGCTGAGTCGGTGCGTGCTTCGACACGCGATCCTTGAGGATCGCTGCTCAGCATGACGTGGAGGGGTGAGGGCGCGGCTACCTCCCCCGGACAGGAAGGAAGGTCGGCGATCGCAATAGGCGGGCGATCGCCGGGAACTGCCGCCTCAGGTTTGGGTCGTTCGCCCCGTTCAGAGAACGATATTCGCTGAGCGAGGTCGATGTGACTCGGAGTCACGCCGACCCGGGGGGTCGGTCAGCGGCGGAAGCGGATGCCGATGAAGGCGGCGCGGCCCGCTTCGCCGTAGCCCAGGCTCTCCTGGTAGCGCTCGTCGGTGAGGTTCTCGACGCGGGCGGTCAGTTCGAGGCTGTCGTTGAGCCGCCAGCCGCCGGCCAGGCCGGCGACGGTGAACCCGTCGCGGCGCTGCTGGGCGAAGGTGGAGGGGTTGCTGTCGGACTGCTCGCCCTCGGCGCGGACGGTGGCCAGGACCGAGAACCGCTCGCTGCGCCAGCCCAGGCTGACCAGGCCCGAATGCTCGGGAACCCGCAGCAGCTCGCGGCTGGTCGTCTGGTCGACGGCGTCGGTGTAGGCGTAGGAGGCCTTGAGCGTGAAGCCGGCGCCCAGGTCCGCCTCGCCGCGCAGGGTGGCGCCGGTGGTCAGGGTGCGGTCGATGTTCACATAGCGGCCGGTCCCGTAGGAGATCTGGTCCTCGACCTCGAGCCGGTAGCCGACAGCCTCGACATAGAGGCGGTCATCGGGCGAGCGCCAGGCGAGGCCGACATCCCAGCCCTCGGCCTTTTCCGGACGCAGGCCGACGGAGGGGCCGGCGGGGAAGCAGAAGTCGCAGACCGCCTGGCTGATGGTCGGGACCTTGTAGCCCTGGCCCCAGCTGGCGCGGACCTGGAAGCCGGCGACGAGGTCGGCGCTGGCCGACAGGCGCGAGGTCCATTCGGCGTCGAATTCGTCGGGATTGTCGTAGCGCACCGCGCCGGACAGCGAGACGCGCGGGACCGGCGAGAAGCGGACCACGCCGAAGGCGCTGGTCGAGCCGAGGTCGGCCTTGGCGCCGGTGCTGACGGTGGCCTCGGTCTCGTCCCGCTCGACGCCGAAGACGAAGGCGAACGGATCGGACGCCGCGCCCCGGCCGGCGGTGTAGCGGACGGCCGTGCGCTGGGCTTCGTAGCGCGAGGAGAAGGAGGAGATGTTCTCGCGCTCGAGGTCATAGAGGCTGACCGTCAGGCTGTGGTCGAGGCCGACCAGGCCGTCGGCCCGCAGCCGGCCGAAGCCGCTCCAGCTTTGGGACGTGGCGCGGTCGGGGGTGTCGCCGAAGGCGAAGAAGGCGTCGTAGCCGTCGATGTCGACGTCGAACTGGTTGTAGCGAACGCGGCCGTCGAGCGTGAGCCGCTCGCCCAGGCTGACCCGGCCGTTGACGGTGGCGGTCCAGCTTTCGAAGCCGTCGTCCTCGGTCCCGTTGGCGGCCTTGGAGACGCCGTCACTGCTGTAGCCGGCGACCGAGCCGCCGATGGCGAAGGCGTCGGTGGCGATCCCTCCGGCGGCGGTGGCGCGCCAGGTGTTCATGCTGCCGGCCTCGGCGGCGAGGCGCACGCCGTTCAACTCGCGGGTGGTGAAGCTGATTACCCCGCCGATGGCGTCCGAACCCCAGAGGGAGCCTTGCGGACCTTCGAGGATCTCGATGCGCTCGACATCGCCGAGATCGAGGCCGGCGAAGTCGAAGCCGCCGTTTGGGCTGGAGGGATCGTTCTGGACGACGCCGTCGATCAGCACGAGGGTCTTGTCGCCGGCCGCGCCGCGCGTGCGGACGGTGGTGACGCCGCCGTAGCCGCCGTTGCGGCTGAGCGACAGGCCGGGCACGTCCGACAGGATGTCGGCGGCGAAGATGGCCTGGCGGTCGTCGATGTCCCGGTCGGTGAGGATCGTCAGTCCAAGGACGGTGTCGGGCTCGGCGGGCACGCGGGTGACGATGACGCTGTCGACATCGGTGGCGGTTTCGGCGGCGATGGCCGGGCAGGCGAAGACAAGGCCGCTGACGGCGGCCAGAAGGGCGATACGCATGGCGCGTTCTCCAGCAAGGAGCCCGCGCGGCGCCGCGTGGCAGGGGACAAGCGACCACGCCGGCGCGCCGGCCGGCGGTCGCTACAGCGTCAGGCGCATGCGCCTTCCCCGCGCCGATGGTCTGGTCCCGGACCCCGGTCGAGCGACATCGGCGGCAGGTCTCCTGGCTCGCGGGTCGTCGGATCGCACCGTCGCCTTCCCGGTTTCCCAGTGGCGCTCCGTTGCCGGAGACCGATACGGCCCTCGCCGCTTACAGTTGCGGGCACAGCCGGGGTTTCGCACCCCGTTCCCTCTTGGCCCCCGGTGAGGGGGACCGCCTGGGCGCGTTCATGCTGCACTGCGGCGGGGTTGGCAAGGGGTGCGGGCTCGACGGAGCCTGGTCGCATCGCGCCGCGATGTTCGCATCCTCGCGGCTCCAGGACGCGGGCGCCCAAGCTGTCTCATCACCGATCACGCTCGCGAAAGCGGGCTTCCACAACGTGCGCGATCGACGTGTGAGTGTGAGGAAGCCGCCACCGCATGGGCCCCCGCCTTCGCGAGGGCATACGGTGGAGGAGGCCGTGATCCCGCCAGAGGCGGAGGGATCCGCGTTCAGGTCACGCCCAGGCGCCGTAGGGGTCGACGAAGGGCTTGCCGAGGGCTTCGGCGACAGCGGGGTGGGTCAGTTCGCCCTTGAGGACGTTCAGGCCGCGCGCCAGGTGGCGGTCGCGGGCCAGGGCGTCGAGGCCGTGGTCGGCCAGGGCCAGGCCGAAGGGCAGGGTGGCGTGGACCAGGGCTTCGGAGCTGGTGCGCGGGGCGGCGCCGGGCATGTTGGCCACGCAGTAGTGGACGACGCCGTCGACGGTGTAGGTCGGCTCGGCGTGGGTGGTCGGGTGGCTGGTCTCGAAGCAGCCGCCCTGGTCGATGGAGACGTCGACCAGCACGCTGCCGGGCTTCATGCGGGCCAGGTGCTCGCGCTTGACCAGCTTGGGCGCGGCGGCGCCGGCGGTGAGCACGGCGCCGATGACGACGTCGGCCTTGAGGATCTCCTCCTCGACCGCGTCGAGGGTCGAGTAGCGGGTCAGGACCCGGCCCATGAAGATGTCGTCCAGCTCGCGCATGCGGGGGATGGAGCGTTCCAGCACCACAACCTCGGCGTTGAGGCCCATGGCCATGCGGGCGGCGTTCATGCCGACCACGCCGCCGCCCAGGACGGCGACGCGGGCCGGGGGCACGCCGGGCACGCCGCAGAGCAGCAGGCCCATGCCGCCGTTGTGCTTGAGCAGGGTCTCGGCGGCGGAGAAGACGGCGATGCGGCCGGCGACCTCGCTCATCGGCGCCAGCAGCGGCAGGCCGCCGCGCGCGTCGGTGACAGTCTCGTAGGCGATGGCGGCGCAGCCCGACGCGATGAGACCCTCGGTCTGGGCCGGATCGGGCGCCAGGTGCAGGTAGGTGAACAGGATGTGGCGCGGTTCCAGCCGCTCCCACTCGACCTTCTGCGGCTCCTTGACCTTGACGATCATGTCGCTGCCGGCAAACACGCTGGCGGCGTCGGGGGCGATGGTCGCGCCGGCGCGGACGTAGGCTTCGTCGGCGTAGCCGGCGCCCTGGCCGGCGGTGGTCTCGACCAGAACCTGATGGCCGCGCGCCACGTACTCGCGCACCGCCGTGGGCGGCAGGCCCACGCGATGTTCGCCAGGTTTGATCTCCTTGGGCACGCCAACGCGCATGAGCTTTCCTCCGATTGGGCTCTTTCAGGGGCGTTTGCCCCCGGGATGCCGCTGGGTCAAGGACAAGCATTGCGCCGTTCGCCGACGCCGGCTGTCGCACGGTTGAATGAGGCAAGGCGGAAGGGCGTTCCCAGACGCGATCCCCGCGGGGGCCGACGCCCCGCTGGTCCGCCGCCGGTCCAATCCCCCCGGATCCCCTCGGCGTTCAGACCGCCTGCTGGCGGCGATGGGCCGCCGGGCAGGACCGGTCTGGGAAAACGGGGATAAGCTAGGGTTGAGGAGCCGCGCGGCGCACCCTGAAAAAGGGGGGCTGGCGCGGGGAATGTTCCCCTGCCGCACGCACCTCATTGACCCCGGTTCACCGTCGGGCACACTGGACCGGCCGTCTTCAGGGGAGGTTGGACATGGCTTCGGGCGACGAAACTCCGGCAACGGACGCCAACCCGCCGGCCGGGGGCCGCAAGGCCTGGTGGTCGCGCCTGTCTCCCCCGTCCGGGTTCGCCATGCCGAGGATCGGTCCGGGGCTGGCCATCGGCGCCGCGGCGCTGCTCGCGCTGGGCTTCGGCGGCGGCTATGTGACGGCCAACGGCGGCATTCCGGGCTTGGGGGGGCGTGGCGGAGACTCGGTGGCCGAGGGGCCCGAAGCGGGCCGCACGCCGGGGGCCCTGCCCTGGAACCTGTTCGGCAAGCCGCGCGCGGCCGGGGCGCCGCGCCGGGGCATCCCCAAGCCCGAAGGCTTCGCCGTCTGGCGCTCGCGGGTCGATACCTCTGCCGCCGAGCCCAAGGCCTGTATCGAGATGTCGCGGCCGCTCGACAGCGGCAAGGCCTATGCGGACTATGTGCTGGTCTCGCCGGACCTTGGCGGCACGCCGGCGGTCAGCGTCAATCCGAAGAACGCGTCGGAACTGTGCGTGGCCGGGACCGGCTTCGTCGATCGCCGCATCACCCTGCTCAAGGGCCTGCCCGGCCAGGGCGGCCAGGCGCTGGCGGCCAACGCCGACGTCGACTTCACCTTCGGCGAGAAGCCGCCCTATGTCGGCTTCGCCGGCAATGGCGTGATCCTGCCGCGCGAGGACAGCGACGGGGTCGGCATCGAGACGGTCAACGTCAGCCGGCTGTCGATCGAGGTCTGGCGGGTGTCGGACCGAAACCTGGTGCGCAAGTCGATCAGCGCGCCGGACCCGACCGGCGAGGGCGACTGGCCCGGCGACTATGGCGAGGACAGCCCCGACGACGAGGGCCGCATCGTCTGGAAGGGCGAGGTCACGGTGCGCGGCGGCCAGGGCGAGCGGGTGACCACCGTCTTCCCGCTGGGCGCGGTGCTGAAGGAGATGAAGGCCGGCGGCTACGTCATCAAGGCGCGGGACGCCTCGGGCGGGGTCAAGGCCGAGGACAACGAGGAAGGCGTGCAGCCGGCGCAGGCGCGCCGCTGGATCATGTTCACCGACATGGCGCTGATCGGCTACGACGGCGCCGAGAGCCTGGACATCGTGGTGCGGTCGCTGAAGAGCGCCAAGACCATGGCCGGGGTGCGGGTGGCTCTGGTGGCGCGCAACGGCGAGGACCTGGCCGAGGCGACGACCGACAACCAGGGCCGGGTGCGGTTCCTGGCCCCGCTGCTGAAGGGCGAGAACGCGCTGAAGCCGAAGATGGTGATGGCCTACGGGCCGCAGGGCGACCTGGCGGTGCTGGACCTCGACCGCTCGCCGGTGGACCTGTCGAACCAGGGCATGGGCGGGCGCACCGGCGAGGCGGCGACAGGCGACGAGACCGGCGGCCGGGTGGCCGGCGAGCAGATCGACGGCTACCTCTACGCCGACCGGGGCATCTACCGGCCGGGCGAGACGGTGCGGCTGACGGCGCTGGTGCGCGACCCGCAGGCGCGGGCGGTCAAGGACCGCAAGGGCGCCATCGTCGTGCGGCGGCCCTCGGGCACGGAATTCCGGCGCTACGCTTTCAGCGGCGCGCCCAATGGCGCGGTCAGCCAGGACATCGCCCTGCCCCGCAGCGCCCCGCGCGGGCGCTGGACGGCGCGGCTGGAGATCGAGGGCGTGCCGGGATCGTCCGGCGAGCTCAGCTTCTCGGTCGAGGACTTCGCGCCGCAGCGGCTGGCGGTTGAGACCGACGGCCGGGCGGGTACGCCCGTCGCGGGCGGCGAGACCCGCGCGGTGACCGTCAGCGCCCGCTTCCTGTACGGCGCGGCGGGAGCCGGCCTGCAGACGCAGGGCGAGGCCCGCATCATGGCCGACACCAACCCCTTCCCGGCCTTCAAGGGCTTCCGGTGGGGCGACGAGAAGTCGGCGTTCGAAGAGAAGTTCGTCGATCTCGGCTCGTCGGTGACCGACGGCGAGGGCAAGGCGGTGCTGTCGCTGGCCTCGGGCGAGGCCGGCGAGACGGCCAGTCCGCTGAAGGCCATGGTCACCGCCTCGGTCTTCGAGCCGGGCGGGCGGCCGGTGCGCGAGAGCGTGTTCCTCAAGCTGCGGTCCAAGCCGGTCTATCTCGGCGTGAAGGTCGACGAGGGCGAGGGCGGCGGCCGGACCCCGAGCGTCGGGCTGGACATCATCGCCGTCGACGCGGCCGGCCAGCGGATCACCGCGCCGGGCGTGACCTGGACCCTGGTCAGCGAGAACTGGGACTATGACTGGTACCAGCAGGACGGCCGCTGGCGCTGGCGCCGGACCAGCCGCGACGCGGTGGTGGCGCGGGGCACGGTGACGGTGGCCGCGGGCGCGCCGGCCAAGCTGGGCCGGCGTCTGGAATGGGGCGACTACCGGCTGGAGCTGGAAGGCCCGTCGGGGGCCAAGACGGTGATCCGCTTCGCCTCGGGCTGGGGCTCGGCGGCGCAGGACGGCGAGACGCCGGACCTGGTGCGGATCGGCCTGGCGACCCAGGACCCCGGCCAGGGCGAGACCATCGACCTGACCATCAAGGCGCCCTACGCGGGCGAGGCGCAGGTGGCGGTCGCCACCGACCGGGTGATCGACTTCAAGACCTTCCAGGTCGGCGAGGGCGGCACGACCCTGAAGCTCAAGACCAGCGCGGCCTGGGGCGGCGGGGCCTATGTGCTGATCAGCGTGGTGCAGCCGCGCGATCCGGTGGCCAGCCCGCGGCCAAGGCGGGCGCTGGGCCTGCTGTACGTGCCGCTGGATCCCAAGGGCCGCAAGCTGACGGTCGAGCTGGGCGCGCCGGACAAGCTGAACGCCAAGGCCGAGGTCGAGGTGCCGGTGACGGTGCGCGGGCTGGGCGTGGGCCAGCGGGCCAAGGTGACGGTGGCGGCGGTCGACGAGGGCATTCTGCGCCTGACCCGCTTCTCCAGCCCTGATCCGGTGAAGTGGTACTTCGGCAAGCGGGCGCTGACTCTGGACTACATGGACGACTACGGCCGCCTGCTGGATCCGAACCTCGGCGCGCCGGCGGGGGTCAACTTCGGCGGCGACCAGCTGGGCGGCGAGGGTCTGACGGTGACGCCGATCAAGACCGTGGCCCTTTGGTCGGGCGTGGTCGAGACCGACCTGTTCGGCAAGGCGCGGATCAAGCTGCCGGCGGCCGACTTCAACGGCGAGCTGAGGATCATGGCCGTGGCCTGGACCGACGAGGCGCTGGGCTCGGCCTCCAAGGCGATGACGGTGCGCGAGGCGGTGGTGGCCGACCTCAACCTGCCGCGCTTCCTGTCGCCCGGCGACAAGCCGGTGGCGACGCTGGAGCTGCACAATGTCGAGGGCAAGGCCGGCGACTACAGCGTCGAGACCAGCGGCACGAACGGCATCATGATGACGTTCAAGAAGGTGCTGCGCCTGGTGCTGGGCCAGAGGATCGCCGAGCGGATTCCGTTCCTGGCGCCTGACCGCATCGGCATCGGCCAGGTAGGCTTCAAGGTCAGCGGACCGGACTTCAGCACGTCCAAGACCTATCCGATCCAGAGCCGGCTGGGCTGGGGACCGGTGACGCGGACGTTCACTGAACTGCAGGCGCCCGGCGCGAGCTGGACGCCGGGGGCCGACCTGCTGGCGGGCATGGCGGCCGGGGACGTGACGCTGCAGGTCAGCTATTCGCCGATCAAGGGCTTCGACCCGGCGGCGGTGGCGGCGGCGCTGTCGCGCTATCCCTACGGCTGCACCGAACAGACCATCTCGGTGGCCTATCCGCTGCTCTACGCGGGCGACGTCTCGCCCGATCCCAAGCAGCGCAAGTCGAGCGCGGCGCTGAACGAGGCGGTCGGCAAGCTGCTGGATCGCCAGACGCTGGACGGCGCTTTCGGGCTGTGGCGGGTCGGCGACGGCGAGGCGGACGCCTGGCTGGGCGCCTACGCCACCGACTTCCTGTGGGAGGCCAAGCAGCGCGGCGCCCCGGTGCCCGACAGCGCCATGGACCGCGCCCTTTCGGCGATGCGCGCCATCAGCCGTCCCGACGGCTGGGCGCCGGTCTCCTACCGGCTGGAATATCCGCAGTGGTGGGGCCGCAACGCCGAGGAGTCCAAGCAGGCGACCGAGCGGATGCGCAGCCGCGCCTCGGCCTACGCCCTCTACGTCCTGGCCAAGGCCGGACGCGGGGACCTGGCGCGCCTGCGCTGGTGGCACGACGTGCAGATGAAGAAGGACGACAACCCCGTCGCCCGCGCCCAGGTCGGCGCCGGGCTGGCCCTGATGGGCGACAAGGCGCGGGCCCGTTCGGCCATCCGCAGCGCGGTGCGGAGCCTTGGCTATCGCGACGAGGCGGACTGGTACCAGAGCCCGCTGCGGGACATCGCCGCGGTGATCGCCTACGCCTACGAGGCGGACATGCCCGAACTGGTCCAGGGGCTGGTCGGACGGCTGGAGGGCGCGGTCCGCGACCCCGACAGCCTGAACACCCAGGAGCAGGCGCGTCTGCTGCAGGCCGCCTCGGCGATGATCCGGCAGGCCGGTCCAATCCGCATCGACGCGGCGGGCGCCACCCCGCTGCCGGCGGCGGGCGGGGCCCCGCGCTGGGCGGTCGGCAAGCTGACCGACGCGCGGTTCACCAACCGGGGGGCCAAGGCGCTGTACCGGACGGTGACGGTGCGGGGCACGCCGATCAGCGCGCCCGGCCTGATGTCGGCCGGGGTCAGCGTCGACAAGCGCCTGTTCACCCTGAGCGGCGGGTCGGTGGACCTGTCGCAGGTGCGCCAGGGCGACCGGGTTATCGTGCTCGTCTCGGGCCGGTCCTCGCAGGGCCGGACGATCCCGCTGGTGGTGGACGATCCATTGCCCGCCGGCTTCGAGATCGAGACGGTGCTCAGTCCCGAGGACGCCAAGACCGGACCGTTCCGGTTCTTGGGCGAGCTGACCGGGGCCGACGTGCAGGAAGCGCGCGACGATCGCTATATCGCCGCCCTCGACCTCGGCGGAAACCGGCCCTACGCGCTGGCCTACATCGCGCGCGCCGTGACGCCCGGGGAGTACTTCTTCCCCGGACCCGAGGCGCGGGACATGTACCGGCCGGCGGTGGCGGGACGATCCGGCGCGACGAGAGTGACGATCGCCGCGCAGTAGGTGACGCGTCGGGGTGTTGGTGAGGCGTTGATGACTGGCAAGGCTGCCGACGCGGCTGGCGCGGGCCCGGAAGGGCCGGCGCGCCTCTTCATCCGCCGGCTTGGCATCCGCCGGCTTGGCCGGTGGCGGCTGCCGAGCCGAGATGGCGACGCTCCCGGCATTGTCCCCATGCTGGTGCGTGGCCTGATCGCCCTGCTGGCGGTGCAGGTGGTGCTGGTCTGCGCCGACCTGCTGTTCCCGCCGGACATGGGCCGGGCCGAGCGGTCCTCTCCGGTGACGCTGGACCGCAGCGGCGCCTGGCTGCGGGCCCTGCCGGTGGAGGACGGCCGCTGGCGCATCCGCGCCGACCTCGAACGCACCGACGCCAGTTTCCAGAAGCGGCTGATCGCCATCGAGGACGGCCGCTTCTGGCTGCATCCGGGGGTCGATCCGCTGGCCGTGATGCGGGCGGCGGGATCGGCGGTGGTGAACGGGCGGGTGACCAGCGGCGCCTCGACCCTGACGATGCAGACCGCGCGGCTGCTGGAGCCCCGGCCCCGCAACCTGCTGTCCAAGCTGATCGAGATGGGCCGGGCCTTCCAGCTGGAAGCCCGGATGAGCAAGCGGGAGATTCTGGCCCTCTATCTGACGCTGGCGCCCTATGGTGGCAACCTCGAGGGGGTGCGGGCGGCGAGCCTGTCCTGGTTCGGCCATGAGCCGGAGACCCTGACGCTGGGCGAGCAGGCCCTGCTGATCGCCTTGCCGCAGTCGCCGGAGGCGCGGCGGCCGGACCGGTTCGCCGATACGGCGATGCGGGCGCGGGACGCGGTGCTGGGCCGGATGATCGGCGCCGGCCTCTGCACCGAGGTCGCCGCCCACGAGGCCCAGACCGAGCGGTTGCCGACGGCGCGGGGGCGATTCCCGAGCCTGGCCTGGCATGTCGCGGGCGAACTGGCGCGCGGCGCCCCCGGCGGACAGGCGACAGTGCGCTCGACGATCGACGCCGGTCTGCAGGCGCGGCTGGAGCCCCTGGCCGCCGCCTGGGCGCGAACGCAGGGCGCGGACGGCACCGTGGCCATCCTGGTGATCGAGATCGAGGGCCGGGCCGTGCGGGCGGCCGTCGGCTCCGGCGGGCTGGACCGGCCGGGCGGATGGATCGACATGACGACCGCCGTGCGCTCGCCCGGCTCGGCGCTGAAGCCCTTCATTTATGCGATGGCCTTCGACGACGGGGTGGCGGCGCCGGACACCCGGATCAAGGACGTGGCCACCCGTTTCCAGGACTATCAGCCGGAGAACTTCGACCGGGTGTTCCGGGGCGAGGTGACCGCGCGGGAGGCGCTGGCCCACTCGCTGAACGTGCCGGCCGTGGCGTTGATGGAGCGGATCGGCCCGCGCAGCTTCCTGGGCCGGCTCGACGGCGCCGGCGCGCGTCTGGTGCGGCCGAAGTCGGCGCGGACCGATCCCGGCCTGGCCATCGCGCTGGGCGGCGAGGGCATCACCCTGCGCGACCTGGGGATGCTGTACGCGGCTCTGGGCGACGAGGGCGTGGCGAAACCGCTGGCCTGGACCGAGGAGGCGGCCGACCGCAACGGCCGGGCGCGGGGCCATCGGCTGGTGGGCGAGAAGGCCGCCGCCGACGTGCTCGACATCCTGCGCGACGCGCCGGGCCCCAAGGGCCGTGCGCCGGCCGCCCTGATCCGGGGCGGGCCCTCGCTGGCGTTCAAGACCGGCACTTCCTACGGCTTCCGGGACGCGGTCGCGGCCGGCGTGGGCGGGGGCTATGTGATCATCGTCTGGACCGGCCGGGCCGATGGCGGCGCGCGCGGCGGCCTGACCGGGCGGGAGGCGGCGTTGCCGCTGCTGTTCGATGTGGCCGATATCGTCGGCGGGCCGGCGATGGCGCCGCCGCCGATCCGGCCCAAGGCGGCGCCGGCGGCGCTGCGCAACCTGGAGCGACCCGACTCCGGCCCACGCCTGATCTTTCCCCCGGACGGGGCGACGGTGCAGGTCGAGGCCTTTGGCCCCGGCTCGCGCGGGCTGGCGCTGTCGGCCGGCGGCGAGGGGCTGAACTGGTATGTGGACGGCGAGCCGGTGCCGCTGGAGCCGGTGACAGGACGGCCTATCTGGCGGCCGCCGGCGGCCGGCTTCTATGGCGTCAGCGTCGTCGATGGCGCGGGCCGAGAGGCCCGGGCCCGCGTGCGCATCAAGGGCGGGTAGAGGCCGGGACCGCAGCGGGGCGGCGGACAACGCAAAGGGGCCGCCGGTCGCCCGGCGGCCCCTTCGTCAATCGCATCCGATCAGCCCGGCGTCGCGCGGACGCCGGCGATCAGCCTAGCGCTTCTTCGGCGCGGCGATCAGGCCTTCGCGCTGGGCGCGCTTGCGGGCCAGCTTGCGGGCGCGGCGAACGGCCTCGGCCTTCTGGCGGGCGCGCTTTTCCGAGGGCTTCTCGTAGTGGACGTGCCGCTTCATTTCGCGGAACGAGCCTTCGCGCTGCATCTTCTTCTTCAGGGCCTTGAGGGCCTGGTCGACGTTGTTGTCGCGGACGAAAATCTGAACCAGGGGTATCTCTCCTTCGGCTGCCCGCCGCTCGCCTTCGCGGCAGGGCGGTCGAAAACAAATAGGGTCTGCCACCGGGAGGGCGGCCTTCCGGAGCAAGGCGCGCCCGATAGCAGGCCCGGAGGCGGTTGTCCATGGCGGTTGTCCATCGCCGAGCGCCCGCCAGCGGACTATAAGGCAACACATGACCGGCCAAACCGATCCCCGATCCCCGCCCGTTCCGGACTGGGCCGAGCGTACCGAACAGGCGGTTCTGGACGCCGCGCTGTCGCTGGCGCCCGGCATGGGCTGGACCTGGCCGATGGTCTACGCCGCCGCCCGCCGCGAAGGGCTGAGCCGGGCGGAGACCCAGCTGTTGATGCCCGGCGGACCGCGCGATCTGGCGGCCCTGCTGGCGCGGCGGCACGACGCCGCCGGCCTGGCGGCGCTGCCCGATCCGGCAAGCCTGAAGATCCGCCAGCGGATCCGCGCCGGTGTCGAGGCGCGGCTGGAGGCGGCGGCCGCCGACCGCGAGGCGGTGCGCCGCTGGGCCGGTTTCCTGGCGTTGCCGCTGAACCTGCCGCTGGCCCTGCGGCTGGTCTGGGCCGGCGCCGACGGCATCTGGCGCTGGGCCGGCGACACGGCCACCGACGAGAACCACTACAGCAAGCGGGCCATCCTCTCGGCCATCCTGGTCTCGACCCAGGCCATCGACCTGAGCAGCGGGCGGGAGGCGGCGCTGGCCTATCTCGACGCCCGCATCCAGAACGTCATGGACTTCGAGAAGTGGAAGGCCGGCGTCAAGCCGGCCGACCTGCTGGTCGAGGTGGCTGGGGCGCTGGGCCGGATGCGCTACGGCCGCGCCTGACCCGCGGACGTCCTTCCCGCCGGAGCGGCGGCGTCAGTCGCCCGGGCGCAGCCGGTTGACGTGGCCCATCTTGCGGCCGGCGACGGTCTCACGCTTGCCGTAGAGATGGATGCGGGCGTCCGGATCGGCGGCCCAGCGGGGCCAGCCATCGGCGTCATTCCCCAGCAGGTTGATCATCTCCACCCGCGCGCGGGCGGCGGTCGGGCCGAGGGGCCAGCCGGCGACGGCGCGGATATGCTGCTCGAACTGGTCGCAGACACAGCCGTCCTGGGTCCAGTGGCCGGTATTGTGGACGCGCGGCGCGATCTCGTTGACCAGCAGCCGGCCATCGGCCAGCTCGAACAGCTCCACGCCGATGACCCCGACATAGTCGAGGCCGGACATGATCTGGGCGGCGATCCGTTCGGCCTGGTCGCGGACGGCCTGGCCGGTCTCGGCCGGCGCGAGGGTGCGGCGAAGGACGCCGCCCTCGTGGTGGTTCTCGCCGAGCGGATAGACGGCGATCTCGCCATCGCGGCCGCGGGCCGCGATCACCGACAGTTCGCGCACGAAGTCGGCCCGCGCCTCGAGAATGGCGGGGCGGCCGCCGATGGCCTCGAAGGCGCCGGCCTCGGAGGCGGCGGTCTCGATCCACAGCTGGCCCTTGCCGTCGTAGCCCTCGCGGCGGGTCTTGAGCAGGGCGGGATGGCCGAGGGTCGCGGCGGCCGGGCCGATGTCGGCCTGGGCGTCGATGGCGGCGAAGGCGACGGTCGGGGCGCCGACCCCGTTCAGGAAGGTCTTCTCTGCCACCCGGTCTTGGGCGGCGGCCAGGGCGCGGGCGCCGGGGGCGACATCGGCGCCGAGGGCGGCCAGGGCCTCGACCACGGCGGCGGGGACGTTTTCGAACTCGAAGGTGACGACATCGCTGGCGGCGGCGAAGGCGGCCAGGGCGGCAGCGTCGTCGTAGGGCGCGACGAAGGTCTGGCGGGCGACCCGCGAGGCGGGCGAGTCGTCGTCCGGCGTCAGGATGACGACGTCCAGTCCCAGCCGCGCGGCGGCCAGCGCCAGCATGCGGCCAAGCTGGCCGCCGCCGAGGATGCCGACGGTGGAGCCGGGAGGCAGCGGAGCGGCCAGGGCCATGGGATCAGTCCTCGACGGTCTCGGCGACGGCGTTGGTCTGGCGCTCGCGATAGGCGGCCAGGCGCTGGGCCAGGGCCGGATCGGACAGGGCCAGGATCTGGGCGGCCAGGATGCCGGCGTTCTTGGCGCCGGCGGCGCCGACGGCCAGGGTGCCGACCGGAATGCCGCCCGGCATCTGGACGATCGAGAGCAGCGAATCGAGGCCGTTCTGCAGCTTGGACTCGACCGGCACGCCCAGCACCGGCAGGTCGGTCATCGAGGCGGTCATGCCCGGCAGGTGGGCGGCGCCGCCGGCGCCGGCGATGATGACCTTGTAGCCCGCCGCCCGCGCGCCCTTGGCGAAGCTGTACAGCCGGTCGGGCGTGCGGTGGGCCGACACCACCCGGGCGTCGTAGGGGACGCCGAGGGCGTCGAGGCTCTCGGCCGCGCCCCGCATGGTGGGCCAGTCGGAGCGGCTGCCCATGATGATCGCCACCGGCGCGGTCGTGGCCATGATGCTCATATCCCCGGCGGGGCGGGGGCCCCGGAAGGGCGCGGAGTATAGGCGCCGCTTGTGGCGCCGCAACCGATGCGTCAGATTCGCGCTTACGGGGCAGGGCAGGTGATTCTGGGATGAAGATTTCCGGCGCCAGGACAGAGCCGTTTTCGGCCATCCGCCGCCGCGCGCTGACGCAGGCCGGCGCGCAGGCGACCGGCCGTTCGGGCCCCGCCGACAAGGCGGGTTTCCTCGGCCTGACCGAGGCCGAGCTGACCCCCAGCGTGCAGGGCGCGCTCAAGACTCTGCTGGCCGAGATCGACGACCTGCGCGGCGAGGTGGGCCGGCTGAAGGGGCAGCTGGCCGAGATGGAAGGCCTGGCCGACCGCGATGTGCTGACCCCGGTGCTGAACCGGCGGGCGTTCGTGCGGGAACTGGGCCGGGTGGCGACCTTTGCCGCCCGCTACGGCGCGCCGGCCAGCCTGGTCTATCTGGACCTCGACGGGTTCAAGAGCGTCAACGACAGGTTCGGCCATGCGGCGGGCGATGCGGCGCTGCGGGCTGTGGCCGAGCGGCTGGTGGCCAATGTGCGCGAGAGCGACATCGTCGGCCGGCTGGGCGGCGACGAGTTCGCCATCATCCTGGTGCAGGCCGACCTGGAAACCGCCGTGGCCAAGGCCGAATCTCTGGTTTCGGTGATCGAGCGCGAGCCGGTGCAGTGCGGCGACTGGTCGGTGCCGCTGCACCTGAGCGCCGGCGTGCGGCAGGTCGAGCCGGGCGCTGACCCGGAGACGGCCCTGGCCGAGGCGGACGCGACGATGTTCGTCCGCAAGCGCGAGCGGCGCGAGGGCTGATCAGGCCCTTGGATGGGCGGCCGCGTAGGCCGCCAGCAGGCCCGCCGCGTCGACCTCGGTGTAGCGCTGGGTGGTCGACAGCGAGGCGTGGCCCAGCAGGTCCTGGATCGAGCGCAGGTCGGCGCCTGCGCCCAACAGATGGGTGGCGAAGCTGTGGCGCAGGGCGTGGGGCGTGGCGCGGTCGGGCAGGCCGAGGCGCCCGCGCAGGGTCTGCATGGCCGCCTGGACATGGCGAGGCGACAGCGGGCCGCCGCGCCGGGCGATGAACAGGGCGTCCTCGCCGACCGTCGGCCAGGGCAGGGCGGCGAGATAGGCGTCCACCGCCTCGCGCACGGCCGGCAGCACGGGCACGATCCGGGTCTTGCCGCCCTTGCCGGTGATGCGCAGCCCCTCGCCGAGCGGCGCGTCGCGGCGGCGCAGGGACATGGCTTCGGAGATGCGCAGGCCGCAGCCCCAGAGCAGGGTCAGCACCGCATGGTCGCGCAGGCCTTCCCAGTCGTCGCGGTCGGGATCGGCCAGGGCCTCGGCCAGCAGGCCCCGCGCCTGGTCCTCGCTGACGGGCCGGGGCGCGCCGGGCCGCACGCGGGGGCCGCGCACCAGCGCCAGGCCCGGGCAGGCGATGCCCATGCGCCGGTCGAGGAAGGCGTGAAAGGCGCGGACCGCCGACAGGGCCTGGGACAGCGAGCGGGCCGACAGGGGGCGAGTGCCATCGCGTCCGCCCCGGCGGTCGGCCATCCAGGCGCGGATCTCGGCGGCGGTGACGCCGGCAAGGTCGGCCGCAGACAGCGGCCCGCCGCGATGGCGCGTCAGGAAGGCGAGATAGGAGCCGGCGCCGGCGCGATAGGCCTCCAGCGTGCGGGGCGAGGCGCGGCGCTCGGCCGCAAGATGCGTCAGCCAGGCCTCGAAGGCGGCCTCGGCGGGGATGGTCACAGGACTGGCCAGCGCTCGGCGGTGCGCTCGAACACCCGGGCGAGGAAGGCGACCAGTTCGGCGCCCATCTCGGGGGTGAACCCTTTGGCGTCGGGCGAGCCGAAGGCCAGCACGCCCTGGCGGGCCGGCTCCCAGATGGCCATGCGGACCATGGCCATCGACTTCACCTGGTCGGCCTTGTCGCCGAACAGCGGTGCGGCGGGGGCGTGGAAGCCCATGCGGGCGAGGCGGCGGGCGCCAAGGATGAGATCGGTCTGGCCCTCGACCAGGGCGTACCATCCGGCGGGCGCGCGGCCCGGACCCTCGATGGCGACGGCGGCGCCGACGAGGCCGAATCGCAGGGTGGCGACTTCATCGACCCGGCGGGCGAGGTCGGCGTGGTTGCGCGCTTCCAGGAGGTCGATGACCGCGGCGTGGGTCTGGGCCTGGGCGGCGAAGTTGGCGCGGGCGGTGGCCTCGAGCTGGCGCCGCGCGGTCGATTCGCGCTTGGCGGTGGCGGCGACGCGGGCCAGGGCGGCGGGGCCGAAATCGACCAGATTGGCCGCGTCGACACGCAGGCCGAGCTCGTTCAGCAGTTCGGCGTCGTCCCGGATCAGGCCGGCGTTCTGGCGCAGCAGGGACTTCAGATCGGCCACGTCGGGCGCTTCGCCCAGTTGAATGACCTGCGCCCCGTCCGACATGCCCCGCCCCGTTTTCTAGAGGATGGACTGACCCGTGCTGGCCCAGTCCGCGAGGAAGGCTTCTAGCCCCTTGTCGGTTAAGGGGTGCTTGAAGAGGGCCTGGAACACCGCCGGCGGCAGGGTGGCGCAGTCGGCCCCGAACTCGGCGCAGCGCTTGACGTGCTCTGGCGTGCGGACCGAGGCGGCGAGGATCTCGGTGTCGAAGCCGTAGTTGTCGTAGATGGTGCGGATGTCGGCGATCAGGGCGCAGCCATCGGCGCCATGGTCGTCCAGCCGGCCGACGAAGGGCGAGATGTAGGTCGCGCCGGCCTTGGCGGCCAGCATGGCCTGGGCCGCCGAGAAGCAGAGGGTGACATTGGTGGCGATGCCGTCGGCGGCGAACTGGGCCGTGGCGATCAGGCCCTCGCGGGTCAGGGGCAGCTTGACCACCACGTTGCCGGCGATGTCGGCCAGCTTGCGGCCCTCGGCGATCATGGTCGGGGCGTCGGTGGCGACGGCCTCGGCGCTCACGGGACCCTCGACGAGACCGCAAATCTCGGCGATGACCTCGGCCATGGGACGACCCGACTTGGCGATGAGCGTGGGATTGGTGGTGACGCCGTCCACAAGACCGGTCTTGACCAGATCGGCCAGTACGGCGGTGTCGGTGGTGTCGAGGAAGAGCTGCATCGTCGTTGCGTCCGTCGAGGTGGGGCGGGGTTTGTACAACAGGCCCGGGCGCGGCGCACGGCTGGATATGAGATCGGCGCCCGGACGGCCGTGGGTGACTGTGTTGGAGGCCAACGGTTGAGGATCGCGTCGGTTCTGCTGCCCATGCCGCTGCCCGAAGCGTTCGACTACGCCGAGCCGGAGGACATGGCGCTGTCGGTCGGCGACCAGGTGGCCGTGCCGCTGGGGCCCCGGCTGATGCGGGGCGTGGTCAGCGCCCTGCGCGAGGGGGCGGGGGGCAATCGGCCGCTCAAGCCGGTGCACGCGCGACTGGACGATCCGCCGCTGCCGGTTTCGACCCTGGCCTTCGTGGAGTGGGCGGCGCGGTACGCCGCCGACGGCCCGGGCCAGCCCCTGGCCATCGCCCTGCGGGGCCTCAGGGCGCCGCCGCCCCGGCCCGAGCGGGTGCTGGTCGTCACCGGCAAGGCGCCGGCCAGGGCGACGCCGGCGCGGACCAGGGTGCTGGAGGCCGCCGCGCGCGAGGCGCTGGCGGGGCCCAGGCTGGCCGAGGCGGCCGGCGTCTCGTCGGGGGTCGTCAAGGGACTGGTCGAGGAGGGGTGCCTGCGCATCGAGGAGCGGCTGGCCGAGCGGCCGGCGCCGGTGCTGGACCTGGCGCCGCGCATGGAGCGGCTGAACGCCGGACAGGCGGCGGCGGCCGGCGCGCTCAATGCGTCGCTGGACGCGGGCGGTTTCTCGGCGACGCTGCTGGACGGGGTGACCGGGTCAGGCAAGACCGAGGTCTATCTCGAGGCGGCGGCGCACGCCCTGGCGGCGGACCCCGAGGCGCAGGTGCTGATCCTGTTGCCCGAGATCGCCCTGACCCAGGCGGTGATCGCCCGGGTGGCCGACCGGTTCGGCGCGCCGCCGGGGGAATGGCATTCGGCCGTGCCGCCGCCGCGCCGGCGGATGCTGTGGGAGGATGTGGCCGAGGGGCGGGCGCGGATCGTCGTCGGCGCCCGGTCGGCGCTGTTTCTGCCGTTCCGCAAGCTGGCCCTGATCGTCGTCGATGAGGAGCACGACGCCTCCTACAAGCAGGAGGAGGGCTTCATCTATCAGGGGAGGGACCTGGCGGTGGCCCGGGCCAGCCTGGAGGGCTGCGCGGTGGTGCTGGCCTCGGCGACGCCGTCGCTGGAAACGCTGTGGAACGCCGAGCAGGGACGCTACGGCTGGCTGAAGCTGGGGGCGCGGCACGGGACGGCGAGGCTGCCCGACATCGCGCTGATCGATCTTCGCCAGACGCCGCCGGAGAAGAACCACTGGCTGAGCCCGCCGCTGCGCGAGGCGATGGCGGCGACCCTGGCGGCGGGCGAGCAGGTGCTGCTGTTCCTGAACCGGCGGGGCTATGCGCCGGTGGTGCTGTGCCGGGCCTGCGGTGAGCGGCTGACCGCGCCGGACACCGACAGCTGGCTGGTCGAGCATCGCTACACCGGCCGACTGGTCTGTCACCTGACGGGATTTTCGATGCCGCGGCCCGAGCGCTGCCCGCACTGCGGGGCCAAGGACAGCCTGGTGTCGATCGGCCCCGGCGTCGAGCGGGTGGAGGAGGAGGCGCGGTCGCTGTTTCCCGAGGCGACGACGGCGATCTTCTCGTCCGACACCATCAGCGGCGGGCAGAGCGCGCGCGAGCTGGTCGAGGCCATGGAGCGGGGCGAGATCGACATCCTGGTGGCGACCCAAGCCGCGGCCAAGGGGCACAATTTCCCGGGGCTGACGCTGGTGGGGGTGGTCGACGCCGACCTTGGCCTGCGGGGCGGCGACCTGCGGGCGGGCGAGCGGACCTTCCAGCTGTTGATCCAGGCCAGCGGTCGGGCGGGGCGCGCCGACCGGCCAGGGCGGGCGCTTCTGCAGACCTGGGCGCCGGAGCATGCGGTGATGCGGGCGCTGGCGGCGGCGGACCGGGACGGCTTCGTCGAAGCAGAGATGGAGCTGCGCCGGGCCGCCTCGCTGCCGCCCTATGGACGGCTGGCGGCCGTGGTGCTGTCGGGACCGGATCCCGGGGCGCTGGAGGCCTTCGCCCGGCAGATGGCCTCGGTCGCGCCCAACGCCGAGGGCGTGGAAATCTATGGCCCGGCCGATGCGCCGCTGGGCCTGATCAGGGGGCGGCGGCGCAAGCGGTTCCTGGTGCGCGCCGACAGGCGTGTCGACCTGTCGGGCTACATGGCCGCCTGGCGCGCCCGGGTGAAGCCGCCCGGTCCGATCCGGGTCGGCATCGACATCGACCCCTACAGCTTCCTGTAGGGGCGCGGGGCCGAACGCGGTCTAGTGAGGATCGCCGGGCGGGGTCTCGGCCTTGGCGAGGGTCTTCTCCTTGCCCCGCCGGGCCCACATGTTCAGGGCCTCGACCCCGGCCGAGAAGGCCATGGCCGCGTAGATGTAGCCCTTGGGCACATGGTAGCCCATGCCATCGGCGATCAGCACCATGCCGATCATCAGCAGGAAGCCGAGCGCCAGCATGACCACGCTGGGGTTCTTGTTGATGAAGTTGGCCAGCGGATCGGCGGCCAGCAGCATGACGGTCACGGCGGCGATGACGGCGATGACCATGATCGGCAGGTGCTCGGTCATGCCGACGGCGGTCAGGATGGAGTCGATCGAGAAGACCAGGTCCAGCAGGATGATCTGGAAGATCGCCGCCCCGACGCTGTTGATCACCACGTCCTTCTTGTCGAGCAGGTCGGTGGTCGGCGAGGGATCGACGGTGTGGTGGATCTCCTTGGTCGCCTTCCAGACCAGGAACAGGCCGCCGGCGATGAGGATCATGTCCTTCCAGGAGAAGGCGTGACCGAACAGGCTGAACACCGGCGCGGTCAGGCTGACGATCCAGGCGATGGTCGACAGCAGCACCAGTCGCATGATCAGCGCCAGGCTGATGCCGATGCGACGAACCCTCTGGCGGTGCTCCTCGGGGAGCTTGTTCGACAGGATCGAGATGAAGATCAGATTGTCGATGCCGAGCACGACCTCCATCACCACCAGGGTGACCAGGGCGGCCCAGGCGGCCGGATCAGCGATAAGTGCCGTAATGGCGTCCACGGTCGTTCAAGCTCCCTCAACCTTCATTTGTCATATCTAGCGATCCCCGCGCCGAACGGAAGCGGGTTTGAGCGCGGGAAGTTGCATGAACGAGGCGACCCATATCCGCCCCCTGACGGGCCTGCGGTTCTTCGCGGCGATGTGGGTGGTGCTGTTCCACTACTGGCCCAAGCTGGCGGTCGGGTTCTCGCCCGCGCTGGTGGAGAAGGGCTATCTGGGCGTGGAGCTGTTCTTCGTCCTCTCCGGCTTCATCCTCTGCCATGTGTATCTCGAGAATTTCGGCGAGGGTCGGTTCCGGTACGGGGCCTTCCTGTGGAACCGGCTGGCGCGGGTCTATCCGCTGCACCTGGCGACGCTGCTGGGGGTGATGGCGCTGGCGATCGTGGCCGGGCTGGCCGGGTTCGCGGTGGACGCCAACATCCTCGACTGGGGCTCGCTGCCCGCCAACCTGCTGATGGTCCATGCCTGGGGCTTCGCGCCGCAGGCGGCCTTCAACCACCCAAGCTGGTCGATTTCGGCGGAATGGTTCGCCTATCTGTGCTTCCCGGCCTTCGCCTGGGCCTCGTGGAAGCTGCGCGATCGGCCGTGGATGGCCACAGGGCTGGCGCTGGGGTTCATGGCCCTGCTGTATCCCCTGTTCGAGCGGCTGACCGGCTACAGCCTCACCCAGGCGACGATCCATTGGGGCGCCCTGCGCATCGTGCCGTGCTTCGCCCTGGGCTGCGCCATGCACGGACTCTGGCGTTCCGGAGCGGTCCGCAGCCTGAGGGCCGGGGCCGTGGGCGCCGCTTTCATGGGCGCCGGCTCGCTCCTGGCGGCTGTTTTCGGGGCGCCGGACGTCATCGCCGTGGCCGGCTTCGGGGGTATGATCCTGTGCCTTGCAGGCATGGCGGAGCACGGATCCGGCTTCCTGTCCGGGAAGACTTTCGTCTACCTCGGCGAGATCAGCTATTCGGTCTACATGGTCTGTGTGCCCTGGAAGATTCTGTTTGTGAATGCAGCTTCAAAACTTCTGGGCCAGGGCGATGATCAACTTCCACTACTGATCTGGCTGCTGTTCATCGGCTCTGTCGTTCCACTGGCGGCCATGAGCTATCACCTGATCGAGCGCCCGGCCCGTTCATGGATGAAATTGATGTGGGAAAACTGGGGAAAGCGGCGTTCCGTCGCGGCGGCGGGCTGAAAAGAGTCTTTTCATTCCCGTCTGAGATGATTAATCCCTAGCCATCGTCCCCGGGGGAGAGCTCCAGCATGCGTCAACGGACGAGAACCGTTCTCGGTTCCCTGACCGCCGCACTGATGATCAGCCTGACGCCGGCGGTGTCCATGGCGGACACCTACTGGCAATGCGTGCCCTTCGCCCGCCTGCTGTCGGGCATCCAGATCTTCGGCGACGCCCACACCTGGTGGGGTCAGGCGACCAGCCGCTACCAGACCGGCGATTCGCCGCAGATGGGCGCTGTCCTGTGCTTCCGTCCGACCTCGCGCATGCGGCTTGGCCACGTGGCCGTCGTCAGCCGCGTTCTGACCGACCGCGTCATCCAGATCACCCATGCCAACTGGTCGCGCATCGGCGGCGCCCGCGGCAAGGTCGAGAAGGACGTCACCGTCGTCGACGTCTCGCCGACCGGTGACTGGACCCAGGTCAAAGTCTGGTACGACCCGATCCGCGACCTCGGCTCGACCGTCTATCCGACGCACGGCTTCATCTATCAGGACGCCCAGGCCAAGAAGATGGCCCAGGCCAACGGCCGCTTCGCCGTCGCCCAGAACACCGCCCAGATCGTCGCCTCCTCGGCGGCCGGCGGCGTCGTCAACGCGGTTCAGCCCGGCGCCTCGCCGCTGCAGATCCTCAACCAGGCGGCTGAGACCACCGACAACATCGCCGTGCTGATCCAGCAGGCCACCAGCGGCGGCAAGAAGAAGTAGCCGCTGCGACCATCGTGAAATCCCGGAAACCCCCGCCCGACCGGTGGGGGTTTTTCGTTCCGCACGCAGGGCAGTTGACGATGCGCCGCGCGCGGGTCATCCGGGGACGACCCGGCCGGCGCCGGGGCCAACGCGGGAGCGCGCCATGATCCGACTTCTCAAGCGAGGCGCGCGCGGCCTGGAGACGGTCGAACTGGCGGACGGCTGGACCCTGCCGCCCGAGGTGGTGTGGATCGACCTGGAGCGCCCGTCCCGCGAGGAAGAGGCGGCCGTCGAGGCGGCCCTGGGGCTGGCCCTGCCGACGCGGGAGGACATGGCCGAGATCGAGGCGTCGTCGCGCCTCTACCAGGAGGGCGAGGCCAGCTACCTGACCACCGAGGTCATCACCGGCGCCGGTCCCGACGGGCAGCACCCGACACTGGAGCCCGTGACCTTCGTGCTGGCGCGCGACAGGCTGATCACCATTCGCTACGCCAGCCCGCGAGCCTTCGCCATCTTCGAGGGGCAGCTGGCCGAGCGCGACGGGCTGTGCGACGGCGGCGAGGAGGTCTTTCTCGGCCTGCTGGACGCCATCGTCGACCGCATCGCCGACATCCTGGAGGCTGCCTCGAACCAGGTCGAGAGCCTGTCGGTGGCCATCTTCGAGCGGCCCCGTCGGACCGCGCGGTTCGAGGTGGTGCTGGGAAAGCTGGGCCGTTGGCAGTCGATCAACGCCAAGGCGCGCAACAGCCTGATCGGCCTGACGCGGCTGATGGCCTTCGCGGCGCTGTCGCCGCACATCGCCTCAGGCAAGGAGCACGCTGGACGGCTGAAGTCCCTGCAGCGGGACGTGCGGTCGCTGACCGATCATGCGGGACATATGTCGGGCGACATCACCTTCCTGCTCGATGCGACGCTGGGCCTGATCAACATCGAGCAGAGCGGCATCATCAAGATCTTCTCGATCGCCGCAGTGGCCTTCCTGCCGCCAACGCTCGTGGCCTCCTATTTCGGCATGAATTTCAAGCATATGGCCGAGTTCGACCTGACCTGGGGCGAGCCGATGGCGCTGGTGCTGATGGTTGTTTCGGTGGTGCTTCCGCTACTCTACTTCAAACGTAAGGGCTGGCTCTAGGACGTCGGACGGCGTCCTCGATCCGGGTCAGCCGGGCTGCCGCCGCCGGCCTGGCGGCGGGGCGAGGGAAGGCTTCCTTAAGGAGCCTCGCGCCAATCTTCGCGTCCCATGGCGTCCGGGTCGAACCTTCTTCGTGCGCTTGAGCACGCCAGTCTCAAGTCGACGCTTGAGGCGCACAGCCGATTCCTCACCGGAAGGCCCGGCGGCAAGCGCGCCAACCTCTCCCATGCCGACCTCAGCAATGTGATGCTGGAAGGCTTCGATCTCAGCGAAGCCGAGATGATCGGGGTGCGGCTTCACGGAGCCTGCCTGAAGGACGCCAGGCTGGCGCGGGCGGTTCTGTTCGGGGCGGACCTGCGCGACGCAGACCTGCGCGGGGTCGACCTGACCCGGGCCGACCTCCGCGGCGTCTGCCTGCGCGGCGCGAACCTGGCGGGGGCCGATCTGTCGGGCGCGGACCTGCGCGAGGGGCGCATCGCCCTGCAGGACAGCACCCAAGGCTTCCGCATCCTGACCCACGAGCGCAAGCCGGGCGAACTGGACTATGCGGTCATGGCCGGCGCGAACCTGGAAGGCGCCCAGGTCACCGAATGGGAGCCCAGGGCGGCCGATCTGACCGACGCCGATCTTTCCGGGGCGAGGCTGGGCGGCGCCCGCCTGGTCAAGGCGGTGCTGGATGGCGCCGACATGAGCGGCGCGGAAGTCTTCCAGACGGACATGAGCGGCGCCTCGCTCAAACGCACCGTGCTGACCGGCGTGGACGTGGCTGCGGCAGGCCTGACGGCAGGCGACCTGTCGGATGCGCTGATCGCGCCGCCGGCCATTGTCTATATCGACGACCGGCCGCTGCATGAGGTGTTGGCCGAGCATGAGCAGTTCTGCAACAGCGGCGGGGCGCAGGGCGCGGTCGCACGGCTGACCGGCGTCGACTTCAGGGGGCTGCGACAACTTCGGCGGCGAATGCTGACTGGAATGCACGCCCAGGGCTCGATCTTCTTCGGCATGGACATGGAGCGGGCCGAGCTGCAGGGCTGCGACCTGTCGGGCGCCGACCTGCGTGGGGCCAACCTGCGCGGAGCCGACCTGCGCGGAACCAAGCTGGTCGGGGCGCGGCTCGACAAGGCCGACCTGCGCGACGCCGTGCTCGATCCGCTGATGATCGCCGAGGGCCGCTTCCTTCGCGCCGACCTGACGCGAGCGATCCTTCGCAAGGCAGACCTGCGCGGCGCCAGCGCCCGCAGGGCCCGTATGCTGGAAGCGGACCTGGACGGCGCCAAGCTGACCGGCGCCGACCTGCGCGGCGCCGAGCGAGAGGTCTGACCGACCCTACATGCCCTTGCGGAGCGGCAGCAGGTCCGGGAAGTCGCCGGGCCGCTTCTCGTCGCGGGCGCGGAACGCCTCGGCCATGTGGGCGCCGCTGAACATGCCGGTCTGCCAGACGGCGATGTAGTCCAGCGCATCCTTGATGGTGTGGTCGCGGGCGTAGTTGATCATCACCTTCGAGCCGGCGACAGCGAGCGGGACCTTGGAAGCGATCTCGCGGGCGGTGGCCAGGGCGTGCTCGACGCAGGCCTCGTGGGTCTCGAAGACGCCGTTCACGAGACCGATCTGCTCGGCCTTGGCGGCGGGCAGGCGCCGCCCAGTATAGGCCAGTTCGCGAACCCAGCCCTCGGGGATCAGTTTGCACAGGCGCGGGAAGGTGCCGACGTCGGCGGTCATGCCGATGTTGATCTCCTGGATCACGAAGAAGGCGTCGGAGGTGCAGTAGCGGATGTCAGCGGACGAGGTCAGGTCGACGGCGCCGCCGACGCAGCCGCCCTGGATGGCGGCGATCACCGGCATGCGGGCCTCGTCCAGGCAGGAGATGACGTCCTGCAGGTGATGGACGTGGTAGCGGAAGCTCTCGCCGGCGTTCTCGCGGTCGTCAGGCCGGGCGCCGGTGGTCGATCCGCCGCCGCCGAAGACGGCCAGGTCCATGCCGGCGCAGAAGTGCTTGCCCGTCGAGCTGATGACGATGCAGCGGGCGCGGGCGTTGTCGCTGATGTCCTTCACGATGACCGGCAGCTCGTTCCAGAAGTCGCGGGTCATGGTGTTCAGCGCCTCGGGCCGCTTGAGCTGGATGTGGGCGACCTTGTCCTCGATAGTGACCTTGAAGCAGGACCAGTCGGTGGTGGTGATGTCGAGCGGGGCGTGGGCGTTCATCGGAGGGGCTCCCAGGGCGATCTTGTTCGAGTGACAGTAGGCCGCGTGACGCGGGGAAAACCAAGCCTCTTGCCTTCCCTTGGGTGGCTCGGCCATGAGCGGGGGATGGACCAGGATCCCGCCCCGCCCGGACCGGCTTTCCGCCGCCGGCGCATCCCGATCGACAGCCCCGCCGGCGCGGGGGTGATGACGGCCATCGAGATGGGCCCGGAAGACCGGCCCGTCGACCTGGTGTTCGCCCATGCCAATGGCTTCAACGCCCTGACCTACCGCACGCTGCTGGACCCCGTGGCGCGGGCCGGATTTCGCATCCTGGCCATCGACCAGCGCGGGCATGGGCGCTGTGAGCTGGAAGCCGATCCCGGCGATGGCCACAACAGCTGGCTGGGCTATCGCGACGACCTTGTCGCCCTGCTGGAAACGCTGGACCAGGCGCCGAAAGTCGTGGCCGGCCATTCGATGGGTGGAACCGCCGGGGTGCTGGCCAGTGGCGCGCGGCCGGACCTTGTGCCCAGGCTGGTGCTGTTCGACCCGGTGCTGATGGCGCCGGAGATGCTGGCGCAGCTGGGTCCCGACGGCCTGAAGAACAGTCCGCTGGCGCAGGGCGCACGGCGGCGGCGGGCGGTATTCGACAGCCGCCAGGCGGCGTTCGAGGGATGGAAGGGGCGCGGCGCATTTCGCACCTGGCCGGAAGCAGCGCTCGCCGACTATGTCGCCGACGGGCTGAAGGACGAAGCCGACGGGACCGTGAGCCTCAGCTGCGCGCCGGGCTGGGAAGCCGCCAACTTCGCGGCACACTTCCACGATCCCTGGAGCGCCTTCGCGGCCGGCTCCTGTCCGGTGCGGATCGTTCGGGCGGAGGAGAACTCCACCGCAAACATCGGGCATCGGCTGGACGAGGCGGTGGCCAGCGGCCGCGTGCGCGTCGACACCATCGCCGGGACGACCCACTTCCTGCCGATGGAGCGGCCGGACCTGGTGGAGGCTGAACTGCTGGCCGGGCTGCGGGCCTAGATCCGGCTCAGAGGGCCAGGCCGGCCTTGGCCTGCTGCATCATCAGGGCGCGGGCCGACTCCTCGATCAAAACGGCCTTGCGGGCGTCGAGGTCGAAGGTGATGGCGACCGCCTCGGAGGTGCCCCAGGGACGGCCGGTTTCGGGATCAAGCAGCCAGTGAACCAGCCGCATGGTGCGGCCCTCGGCCTCAACCAGGCCGGAACGGATGACGAAGCGGTCGCCGGCGCGGGGCCAGTCGAGGTGGACAAGGCGGTATTCCAGAACCGCCCCGCCCGTTCTGGCCGGCGGGCTTGGCGCGTGGGCGGCGACAATCTCGCGTAGCGGGCCGACCACCGAGCCGATGCCGTCGGAGACCCGGCCGATGAACAGTTCGGCCCGCATGCGGCCGAAGACATCGCACTCCTGCGGCTGCACCGCGCCCATGCCGATGTGCAAGAGGTCGAGCGCCTCGGCGCGCGCGAGGCTGGCGATGCTGTCGACCGGGTCCAGCGGGACGCTGCGGGCGCGCGCCTTCTCGGGGATCTCGACCATCAGGGCTTTGGCCCTCTCCCGCGAGCGCGCGGTCCAGGGAAAGGCGATGCCGTCGCGGGCGGTGGCGTGTGCGACCACGGTCTGGAAGCTGGCGGCGATCTCGCCGGTGCGGCTGTGGATCAGCAGCTGCAGCAGGCGCGCCTCGGTCTCGCCCATCTCGACGACGCCGCCGACCATGTGCAGGGCCGCGCCGGCATGGGCCTCGCGCAGGAAGCGGATGTGCTGTTCGCGGACCAGCAGGGTCGAGCCGGCATGGGGCGCGAAGGCGGCGGGCAGCCCGAGCAACGCCGCCAGACCGGCCAGGCCCTCCATCGCCTTGGCGACGTAGAAGCGCACGTTCATGTGCCCCATCTCGTCGCAGTCCCAGGTGTTGACGCCGCCGCGCCAGATTTCGACGCCCGGATGCGCCGCCGGTTCCGCCCCCGCCATGTCCGTCAGCCCCTGCAGTCGGCGCAGAGGCCGTGGGCCTCGATGGTGACCGCCTGGACCGTGAAGCCGGCGGTGTCCGCCGCCCGCTCGATGGAGCCTAGGACGGCGGGGTCGATCTCGCGGGTCGCGCCGCAGCAGTCGCAGATCAGAAAGGCCGCAGCATGGTTCTCCTCGCCCTCGGCGCTGGAGGAATGGCGGCAGGCGACATAGGCGTTCAGGCTCTCGATCCGGTGGGCGAAGCCCTGTTTCGACAGGAACTCCAGCGCCCGGTAGACGGTCGGCGGCTTGGCCGGCGGACCGCCGGCGCCGAATGCGGCGATCAGGTCATAGGCCTTCACCGGCTGTCCGGCCTCGAGCAGTTGCTCCAGTACGCGGCGGCGCGGCGCCGTCAGGCGCTGGCCGGCCCGCTCGCAGCGGACATCGGCGGCCGCCAGCTCGGCCGCCAGGGCGGCGCCGGCGAGGCCGTGCGCGTGGTGGTCGTGACCGCAGGCGTGGCTCATCCCTCTCAGGTAGAGGCCGCCGTCCCGCGAGGCAAGCAGGGGCTCGGATCTCAGGCCGTCTCTCGCGCCCGGGCCGGCACCGGCAGGGCGTAGCCTGCGGCGCGGGCGCGGGCCTCGCCCCGGGCGATCTCCTTGTGCAGGTCGACGACGTAGTGGTTGAAGTCGACCTGGATCGTGTGCCGCGCCGCCTTGTAGTAGCCGCCGAGGTAGAACGCCTCGTCCTTCGCGGTGATCTTCTCCATCTCCGCCGGGGGCGGCGGGCGATAGCGGCCGGCGAGATAGGCGGCGGCCAGCTTGCTCTGCTGTTCGGCGAAGTTGACCAGGGTCGGCAGCGGCTGGGCCAGCGCCATGAAGAACAGGTTGTCGATCCCCGGCTTCATCATCCGCTTGTAGAGCGGGAAGCGGTGCTCGGCGTCGGGCAGCAGCTCCGGATCGTCGAAGAAGGGGAACTTCATGTCGTAGCCGGTGGCGAAGATGATGGCGTCGACCTGCTCGACGCTGTCGTCGGCGAAGCGGACATTCTTGCCTTCCAGCGCCTTGATGGCCGGCTTGAACTTGATATCGCCGCAGCCGGCGCGGGTCAGGAACTCGCCGCTGACGCTGGGATGGGCTTCGAGCGGCTCATGGTCGGGCTTGGGAAGGCCGTAGTCCTCCATCCGGCCGAGGGTCTTCTTGATGACCTTGCGGGCCATGGCCTGGCCGAGCTTGCGGGGCATCCAGGCAGGCATGGCGCTTTTGTCGGCCGGCTTGCCGTTCATGTACTTGGGCAGGACCCACACCCCGCGCCGGGCCGAGACCCAGAGGTTCTTTGCGATCGGCCGCTGGGCCAGCTCGCTGGCGATGTCCATCGCCGAGTTGCCCATGCCGACGACGACGATGTTCTTGCCGCGCATGTCGACCGGATCGAAGGGGTCGCAATAGGCATGGCTGTGGAAGGCGGGACCGTCGAACTCGCCCGGATACTGCGGGATGCGCGGGCTCCAGTGGTGGCCGTTGCAGACGAAGAGGACGTCGTAGAGGCGGCTCTCGCCAGTGCTGAGGGTCACCTTCCACAGGCCCTCGGCGGTGCGCTCGGCCTTCTCGACGCCGGTGTTGAAGGTGATGGTCTCGCGCAGGCCGAAGTGGTCGACGTAGTCCTTGAAGTACTGAAAGAGTTGGGCGTGGTGCGGGAAGTCGGGCCAGTCGGCGGGGACCGGGAAGTCCTCGAAGGCGAGGCGCCACTTGGAAGTATCGATATGCAGGCTCTCGTAGCAGGCCGACATGCCGTTGGGGTTCTTGTAGTACCAGTTGCCGCCGATCTCGTCGGAGATCTCGAAGCAGTCGTAGGGAATGCCGTAGTCCTTGAGACGCTTGGCCGTGGTGAAGCCGGAGCAGCCGGCTCCGATGATGCAGGCCTTGGGCAGCGCCTTGCCCGCGGTGGGACCGCTCATCGCATCTCTCCCTGATGCCGCGCGGAGCCATGCCCGGCGCGTGACTTATCGTTGTTCAGGTGAGGCTATATCGGCTGACGCGGGCGTCAACCGTGACGTGGCGTGAAGGGCTCAGCTGCAGCCGGCGACGCAGCGCGACCAGCGAGGATTGCAGGAGGCTTCGTCCTCCTCGGCGAGGCAGAAGTAGTAGCTCTGGGCGCAGGCGGTGCGGCACTGGGAGGGGCTGCGGGTCCCGCCGCCGGTCGAGGCGGTGCTGTCGAGCGGGCGGGTGAAGGCCAGGCCGGCCGGCAGGCCGCCGGTCGCGCCGCCGGCGGAGAAGTCGAGCGGCGGGGGCGCCTCGGGCTCGGCCTCGGCTTCGGCGGACTGACCGCCGCCGCGCAGGCCGGCTTCGGCGGCGGTCGGGGTCACGACGACCTGCAGGCGTTTCTGCTGGGCCGTTGCGGGCGTGGCGAGAGCCAGGATCAGGAACAGGGCGGCGAGGCGGCGCATGGCGGCAGGCTGGGGGCGGCCGGTTAACTCCCGGTTAACCATGACCGCGCGGGGCCCCGGCCGTCGTCTAGTTGTCGATGATCAGTGTCTCGACCGGGTAGTCGCCGGCCAGCAGCGGCGCGAGCAGGGTCGGGAGGGTGGCGGGGAAGATGGAGTCGTCGCAGGCCCGCAGTTCGTCGAGCGACCACCAGCGCAGTTCCAGCACGACGTTGCGTTCGTGGTCGGTCCAGTTGGCGTCGCTGAAGGTCTCATGGCCGACGTGGGCGACCATGTAGTGCTCGACCATCCAGCGCGGCTCGCCCTCGATGCGCAGCTCCAGTTCGCGCCGCCAGACTACCGGGCCAAAGTCGGCCTCGCCGTGACCGGTTTCCTCGAAGAGCTCGCGGCGGGCGGCGTCCATCAGGCTCTCGCCCTCGTCGACGCCGCCGCCGATGGTGCACCAGTGACCCTGACCGCCGCTGTCGAACCGCATCAGCAGGACGCGGCCGGCGGGCGAGATCAGGATCAGCCGGATGGTCGGCCGCTCGCGCGGCCGGCCGGTGGCGGGGCTCAGACCGTGCGCTTGGCCCGGTCCTTGTCGTTGGTCGCCCGGATCATGGCGCTGACCTGTTCCCACCGCGCGTCGTCCCACTGGCTGAGCCGGGCGAAGTTGCCGCCCGAGGCGTTGTACGAGGCGCCGTCGATGGCGATCGTCTGGCCGTTCACATAGCCCGACAGCGGGTGCAGCAGGTAGACCGCCAGGTTGGCCAGTTCGCGCATCTCGCCGACCCGGCCCATCGGGTTGCCGCTCATGTCGCCATAGGCGCTCTGCTGCTCGCCGGGATTGAGGCGCGCACTCATGCCTTCGGTGGGGAAGGGGCCGGGCGCGATGGCGTTGAAACGGATGCCCTTGGGCCCCCATTCGACGGCCAGCGACTGGGTCATGACGTTCAGCCCGGCCTTGGACATGGCGCTGGGCACGGTGAAGGGGCCGCCGTTCCAGACCCAGGTGGTCAGGATGGAGATGACCGAGGCCGAAACGCCCTCGGCGATCCAGCGCTTGCCGCACTCCAGGGTCACGAAGAAGCTGCCGCGGAAGACGATGTTGGAGATGGCGTCAAAGCCGCGCGGCGAGAGGTCTTCGGTGCGGCTGATGAAGTTGCCGGCGGCGTTGTTGACCAGGCCCGTGAGCGCCCCGCCATCGGCCCAGATCTGGTCGACCATGTCCTTGATGGCCTCGGGCACGCGGATGTCGCAGGCGATTCCGACCACGCGGCCGCCGCTGTCTGGATGGGCGGCCATCAGCTCGTTGGCGGTCTCTTCCAGCACGCCGCCGCGGCGGCCGCAGATATAGACCTCGGCGCTCAGCATCAGGCAGGCCTCGGCCATCACCTTGCCAAGGCCGGTGCCGCCGCCGGTGATCAGGATGCGCTGGCCCTTCATCAGGCCAGGGCGGAACATCAGGTCGTCTGCAGCAAAGCTCATCGCATGTTCTCCGTCTTTGAACGGAGAGGGCGCCTGCTGACGCTGGGTTGGTCAAGCGCCTCAGCGCTTGAGAATGCCTCCCAGCATGTCGCCGAGCCCGCCGGGAAGCTGCTTGCCCAGATCGCCCAGCAGGCCGCCCAGGCCCGCCCCGAGCCCGTCGAGGTTCTGGGGCAGCTTGCCGTCCGGCGTCAGCTGGTCGATCAGGCCGGGCAGCATGGCCGAGACCTGCTGGGCGGCGTTGGCCGGGTCAATGCCGAATCGCTCGGCGATGTCGGCCAATGGGCCCGAGCCCAGGACCTGCTCGATCTGTTCGGCGCTGACCGGCAGGTTGCCCCCCTTGCCGATCCAGGACTGCACCTGATCGCCGAGACCGCCGGCGTTCAGCTGTTCGAGAATCTTGTCGAGGCCCATGACGGCGCTCCCTGCTGGCTGAGGGCCGCAGGATGCCACGGGCGCGGTGACAGGGCGATGATTATGCCGCCAGTTCGGCCTCGACCTGGCCCAGGCGCTCCTTGCCGAAGAACAGCTCCTCGCCGACGAAGAAGCTGGGGATGCCGAAGACGCCGCGATCGGCCGCGCCCTGGGTGTTCTCCATCAGCCTGGCCTTGATGGGCGGGGTCTGGGCGTGGGCCAGGATGGCTGCGGCGTCTAGCCCGGCTTCGGTCAGCACTGCGGCGACCACTTCGGGATCGTCGATCTTGCGGCCGTCCTCCCACATCGCCTTGAGCACCGCCTCCATGAAGGCCTCGCCGATGCCGAGGTCCTGGGCGGCGACGAAGGCGCGCATCACCAGCAGGGTGTTCATCGGAAAGTGCGGGTTCATGGCGAAGGCGGTCAGGCCGTGGGCCTTCACGAAACGCCGGGTCTCGAGCATCTCGTAGTCCATCTTGCCCTTCACCGGGCCGAAGGCGACGAACGGCGCCTGGTTGTTCGTGGCCTTGAAGATGCCTCCCAGCAGGCATGGGTTGACCACGACAGTCGCGCCGGTGCGCTCGAGGATCGGGCCGAGCACCCGCCAGGCCAGGTAGGCGTTCGGGCTGGCGAAGTCGAAGATGAATTCCAGGGTCCTTGCCATCACCAGCTCTCCGTCCAGGGGCGCAGGTCCATTTCGTGCGTCCAGGCCGAGCGCCCCTGCTTGTACAGCCAGACATAGTTCCGGGCGATCTCGTCCGGATCGAGGATCTCCCCCCGCGCCAGCCGCTCGGCTGCATCGGGCATGATGGAGCGGATGAACGGACCGTCTATCGGGCCGTCGACCACGATATGGGCGACATGGATGCCCTTGGGGCCCAGTTCGCGCGACAGGCTCTGGGCCAGGGCGCGCAGGGCATGCTTGGCGCCGGAGAAGGCCGAGAACCCCTCGCGGCCGCGTGTGCTGGCGGTGGCGCCGGTGAAGAGGATGGTTCCCCGCCCCCGGGGCGTCATCACTCGCGCCGCTTCACGGCCGGCCAGGAAGCCGGCGAAGGCCGCCATCTCCCAGACCTTGGTGTAGACCCGGCTGGTGGTGTCGGTGATCGGGAAGCGCACGTTCGCGCCGATGTTGAACACGACCACATCAAGAGGACCGACCTCGGCCTCGATCCGATCGAACAGGGCGACCATCTCGGTCTCGTCGCGGGCGTCGACGCCATAGGCGCGGGCTTCTCCGCCGTCGGCGGCGATGGAAGCCGCGAGCTCCTCGAGCTGGTCCAGATTGCGGGCGCGCCGCGTCAGGCAGACGGTCAGGCCCTCGGCGGCGAAAGCCCGGGCGATCGAGCTTCCGACGCCGTCGCCGACGCCGACAATGAGGCAGGCTTTCTGGTCGGCCATGACGCGGGCTCCAGGATCGGGCGCGTAAGTTCTGATTTAAAACTTACGTTGTCAACCGGGTCGGGAAACGCCCGACGCCACTGAGGTGCGACGAAGCCGCAGGGTCGTCAGCGGGGCGTCGCTTGCCGGCGGAAATCAAGGATCGACGTATCCTTTGGCCCGCAGTTGAAGATGGTCGGGGCGGGGCGTGGTCGAGAAGCGGAGACCGGCCTTGCGCTTGGCGTCGCCGGGGACGTAGTCGAGGACGACGCTCGCTGTCTCGGGCGGGGCGTCTTCGCGGACAAGGATGCCTTCGACCGCGACCTGGGCGGCGGACCGGCCGCCAGTGTTTGTCACCTCGATGCGGACGAGGGCGCCGTCGCCCTGGGGGACCACCTCGACCAGACGGACCTCAAGATCGGGCGGCGAGTTGTCGCCGAACAGGGCTTCCCGGGCCAGGAGGCCGACAATAGCGACGACCAGGGCAAGGCCCACGGCGCCGGCGATCCACTCGAGCAAGGGGGTGCGGCCAGCCTCGGAGGCGTGCTTTCGAGGTTTGCCGGCGCTCCTGGCCATCAGACCACCAGTCTCGCCGTGGCGGCGCCGATGCCGGCCGGAAAGCCGAGCACGACGAGCATCATCGCCAGGTCGGCGGGGGCCAGATCCGACGCGCGGCCGAAGACCCACAAGCAGAACAGGCTCACCAGCAGGGCGATGGCGTAGCCGGGCAGGGTGCGGAAGGTGAAGGCGGCCGCCGGGCCCAGGTCGCCGCGGCGGCGATCCTCGCCGGGAAAGCCCAGTCGAAAGACCAGCAGGTGCATGACCCCGAGCGTCGCCGTCGCCAGCGCTAGCCCGTGCCAGGGGGTCATCTGCAGGGCGATAAGCATGACTTCCTCGGTCGGCGCGACATTGAAGGCCAGGAACACCGCGCCGACGAGCATGATGAAAAGCTCGGCCGGATAGCCACCGGCCGCCGTGGCGCGTTCCGCATCCTCGTTGCGGGCCTGGAACTGCTTGGTGGCCAGCAGGGCGCCGATCGCGGCCGGCGCGGAGCAGATGGCGATCCGACCCAGCACCTCTCCACCAGTCATGCCGGCGGACAGTTCGTTCATCAACGCCAGAACGACCGCCGACAGGATGACCCCGACGCCGAAGGCCGCCAGGGCGTCGAGCAGTTCGTCCTTGAGGCGGAAGGTGGGCTCGAAGCCCGCCACCCAGGAGAGGCCGAGCAGCATGGGCAGGGTGGCGAGAACGAACACCAGCAGGCGCCAGCGCTCGATGGAATGACCCAGCTGCCACATCTCCATGGTCATCAGAAGCGGGAAGGCGAACAGCAGCGCGCCGCCGAAAGCCCGCGCCAGGCAGGCGGCGTATTCGAGCTCAGCGGTCCTGGCCCTGTTGTCCATCGCTGGCGGAAGCGCGCCAACCGGGTGGCGGTTCCGCGCGGCGGGCTTCCATGGCGCGGCGCCATTTGCCGCGAAGCTGGTCCGGGCGGCCGGGGTATCGCTCATCGAGAAACACGGCGGCTGCGACCCGGTCGGTGCGGAAGCTGCGGAAGTCCTGGCGCAGTTCGCACCAGGCCACGAGGTGGCGCACGGCCTCCATGTAGCCGATGGCGATGGGCCAGATGGTGCGGCGGGTCTCGCGGCCCTGCTCGTCGCGGTAGTCGAGGTCGATCTTGTGGCCGGCGTGAATGGCGGCGCGGACAGCGGCCATGTCCAGATTGTCGGCCGCCGCAGACCAGGCCGGCGGGGTGCGGCTGGCCGGGTCGAGCACCAGCGGGCGGAGGGACTCGGGCACCGTGACGGCGATCTTGGCCATCAGGTCGCGGGCGGCGCGGGCCAGACTGGGATCGCCTCGGGCCGCAACCCACTGGGCGCCCAGTACGGCCGCCTCGACCTCGTCGGAGGTCAGCATCAGCGGCGGCATGTCGAAGCCGGCGTCCAGGACATAGCCGATGCCGGCCTCGCCGCGGATCGGGGCCCGCTGGGCGACCAGGGCAGCGATGTCGCGATAGACACTGCGCTTCGAGACTTCCAGCTCGCGGGCCATGGCCTCGGCCGTGATCGGCTGCGACGATCGGCGCAGGATCTGGATGATCTGGAAGAGGCGGTCGGCGCGGCGCATTGCGTCCCGACTATCGCATGCTGACAGCATGTTGTCAGCAGGGGGTCGCTAGGGTGACGTCATCGAAAAGGAGACGCCCGATGATCACCCTGTACAGCGCCGGCCCGGCCTTCGACCTGCCCGAGGGCAGCCCCTATGTGACCAAGACCGAGATTCACCTGCAACTGGCGGACATCGCCTATGTGAAGGTCCCGGCCATGCCCTCGACCTCGCCGAAGGGCCAGTTGCCCTGGATCGACGACGACGGCGAGAAGGTTGCCGACTCCACCTTCATCCGCGCCCATATCGAAGCGAAGTATGGCGTCGACCTGGACGCCGGGCTGACACCGGCGCAGCGGGCCCAGGCCTGGGCCATCGAGCGGATGGTCGAGAACCAGCTGGGCTGGATCAGCGCCCACTTCCGCTACCTGATCCCCGAGAACTTCGAGAAGGGGCCGGCCCACTGGTTCGACGGCGCGCCCGAGGCGGTGCGCGCCGAGCTGACCGCCGACATGCTGAAGGCCGTGGGCGACAACATCATGGCCTCGGGCGTGGGCCGCCACAGCGAGGTGGAGATGCTCTGGCTGGCGGCCAAGACCTTTGATGCTCTGGAGACCTTGCTGGGCGACCAGCCCTTCCTGTTCGGCGAGCGCGAGACGAGCGCCGACGCCATCGTCTTCGCCACGTTGGCCGGCATCCTGACGCCCTTCTTCAGCTCGCCGCTGCGCGACATGGCCGAGGACTATCCGACGCTGGTCGCCTACGTCGGCCGGATGATGGCCCGGCACTATCCCGAGGACGGCTGGAAGCTGGCGGCCTGATCACCGGCTTTGCCCGGCAGGCGGGGCGCGGTAGGAACCGGCCAAACATTCGAAAGCCTTCGTCCTTGCCCGCTTCGCCCGCCGCCGCCGTCTACGGAACCGTCCTGCCCGCCCTGGCCGACACCCCGGCCGGGGCGGTGCAGGTTTCGCCGCTCATGCCCGGCGCGGCCAGCCTGGAGGCGATGGAGGCAGGCAGCCTGGCCTCGATGCTGATGTTGGCGCCGCCGGGGACGGTGGAGCGTCGGTACGCCATCGCCCAGGCCCTGCGCGCGCTGGCGCCGGACGGCCGGCTGACGGTGCTGGCGCCCAAGGACAAGGGCGGCTCGCGGCTGGCGGGCGATCTGGCGGCCCTGGGGGCGCCGTTCAACGAGACAGCCCGGCGGCATCATCGCATCTGCGTGGCCGGGCGGCCCGCCGACCTAGGCGCGGTGGAAGGGGCGATCGCCGAAGGCGCGCCGCGGTACCTCGAGCGCCTGGGCCTGTGGACCCAGCCGGGCGTGTTCAGCTGGGATCGTGTCGATGCGGGTACGGCGCAACTGATGGAGCGGATGCCGGCGCTGACCGGACCGGGGGCGGACCTGGGTTGCGGCCTCGGCGTTCTGGCGGCCCGCGTGCTGCAGTCGCCGGCGGTCTCGGCGCTGGTGCTTGTCGACAACGACCGGCGGGCGGTCGAGGCGGCGCGACGCAATGTCGACGATGCGCGGGCCGATATCCGCTGGGCGGATGTACGGGCTATGGAGCAGGCGCCAGCCGATCTGGATTTCGTGGTGATGAACCCGCCGTTCCATGACGGCGGCGCCGAGGATCGGGCGTTGGGCCAGGCCTTCATCCGGCAGGCGGCGGCGATGTTGAAGATGGGCGGCGTGCTGTGGATCGTCGCCAACCGGCACCTGCCCTACGAGGCGGTGCTGGCGGAACACTTCGCCCGGGTGACGCCGCATGGCGAGGGCGCCGGCTTCAAGGTGCATGAGGCGCGCCGGTGAGCGCTGCGCTGCGGCTCGACCGGCTGCTGGCCAACCTCGGCTACGGCAGCCGCAAGGAGATCGCCGCTCTGGCCGCAGCGGGACAGGTGGTGCTGGACGGCGCGGCCATCCGCAAGGCCGACCAGAAGGTGGCGCTAGACAGGGACCTGCCGGCGCGGATGACGGTGAGGGGCCAGCCGGTGGATCCGCCCCCCGGCCTGGCCATCATGCTGCACAAGCCGCTCGGCGTGACCTGTTCGCACAAGGAAGCCGGCGCGCTGGTGTATGACCTCCTGCCGACGCGCTGGCGGGCGCGGGAGCCGGCGATCTCGACGGTCGGGCGTCTGGACAAGGAGACGTCGGGCCTTCTGCTGATGACCGACGACGGCGCCCTGCTGCACCGGATCATCTCGCCGCGCAGCCATGTGCCAAAGCGCTATCTGGCGACGCTCGCCCGGCCCTTGGAGGGCGGCGAGGAGGCGGTGTTCGCCTCGGGAACGCTGATGCTCGAGGGCGAGGACAAGCCGCTGGCGCCCGCACAGCTGGAGCCACTGGGCGCCACGAGCGCCTGGCTGACGGTGCACGAGGGCCGATACCATCAGGTACGGCGGATGTTCGCGGCGGTCGGCAACCATGTCGAGGCGCTGCACCGTGATCGTGTTGGCGGGCTGGATCTGCCGGCTGACCTGGAGCCCGGCGCCTGGCGGCTGATGACCGATGCGGACCTGAAGGCGGTGTTTGCTTCTGGTTAAGGAACGTTACCATGTTCCACGCGCTCTCCTTCTGCACAGCAGGTGGAAGCGTTTCGTGTCCCGTCCCTTCAAGTCATTCGCGATCTTCTGCGCCCTGGCGGCGGCGTCGGTTCTGTGGCTCGGCGCGACCCAGGCCCAGGCGGCCGACAGCGTCTGCACGGCCGCCCTGCCAGCGGCCGGGACCGTGATCCGCGGGCCGGTGCTCGAGATCGAGGATGGCGAGACCCTCTGCGTTGCTCTGGGCGAGACGCCGGACCAGTGGTTGCGGCTGACCCTGGCCGATGCGCCGGTCGATAATCCGGTGCGCCGCGCCGCTTTCACCACGGCCGATGACAACCCGCGCGGAACCCTGATGGCGGTGGCGTTCGCCCGGACCGTCGACTGCCGGATAGAGGATGGCGGTCGCGCCCTGTGCGCGCTGGACGACGGCCGGTCGGTCGGCACCCTGTTGAAGACCCGCACGGCCCAGGCTGCCGGTCGCGACTGGCGCTAGCCGTCGATCCGCGCCTGCAGCGCCTGGGCGCCGTGGGGCGCGCGCACCTTTCCCTCGTGGATGATGAAGGCGAACACGTCGCGCGGCTGCTGCGGCGCTGCATGGGCGGGGTCGACCAGCGGCAGGTCGGCGGGTTGGCCGCCGGCGGCCCATACCCCGAACCGAGCCGCCCAGTCGTCGAGTTCGGCCGGCGGATAGGCAGTCTCGCAGTCGTCCGAACCGGTCTGGAGCCGGGCGTAGACGAAGTCGGCGGTGACGTCGGCGATCTCAGGATAGGTCTGGTGACGCGCGTAGACGCAGGCGATGTTGCGCGCCCGGAGCAGGGCCGTGAATTCCGGCGTGCAGAAGCTGTCGTGGCGCACCTCGACGGCGTGGCGTAGCGGCCGGCCATCCAGGCTGGATGGCAGCAGGGCAAGGAAGGCGTCGAAGTCCTCGGGATCGAACTTCTTGGTGTTGGCGAACTGCCAGAAGATCGGCCCCAGCTTGTCGCCAAGCTCGGCGATGCCCTGGTCGAAGAACTTTTCCAGCGAGGGGCCGGCTTCGGCCAGGACGCGGCGGTTGGTGGTGAAGCGGCTGCCCTTGATGGTGAAGACGAAGCCGTCCGGCGTCTCGTCGCGCCACTTCTTCCAGCTGTCGGGCTTGAAGCTGGAATAGTAGGTGCCGTTGATCTCGATGGCCCGGAGCTGGCGGCTCATGTAGCGCAGCTCGTCCTTCTGCTTGAGGCTGCCGGGATAGAAGACGCCCCGCCAGGGCTCGAAGGTCCAGCCGCCGACGCCCGTCCTGATCTGGCCTGCCATGGTCCGCTCCCGCACACGATCAACCCATCGGTTCTGACAGGCCTTGGAAGTTCGCGCCACCATGACGGCGGCGAGGATGGCGGGAAGCGGACGCGAATATTTCCGCTTGCCGATTGAACCGTTCGGGCGCGGGGCGTCACCTATCCCGTGATGACCAGAACCGATCCTGTCGATGTCACTGCCAGCCGGGCGCTGGACGCCTATCTGGTGCTGTGCGCGCGGGATGGCGACCGGGCGGCGTTCGAGCAACTGGCCAGGCGGTGGGACGCGCGGCTGCAGGCCCACGCTTGGCGTTTGACCGGACAGCGGGACCTGGCGGCCGAGGCGGCGCAGGGGGCCTGGATCGAGATCGCCCGGGGGCTTGGCCGGCTGCAAGCGCCGGAGGCCTTCGGCGCCTGGGCCTACCGCATCGTCTCGCGCCAGTGCGCGCGGCGGATCGGCGGGCTGCGGCATGACCGGGCCCTGGCCGGGGCGCTGGCGGCGCAGCCGGAACCGGTCGCGGACGAGCCGGCGGCGGCGTCGGACATCGACCGGCTGCGGGCCGCGATCCGCACCCTGCCGGCCGCCCAGCGGGCGGCGGTGGCGCTGTTCCATTTCGAAGACATGAGCATCGCCGAGGTGGCGGTGGCTCTCGACGTGCCGGCGGGCACGGTGAAGACCCGCCTTATGCATGCACGGCGCGCCCTGCGGGCCGTGCTGGAAGGAGAAGACCATGCGTAGCATCGACCACACCCTCGACGAGGCCCTGCGGGCGGAGGAGCGCGAGCTGTTGCAGCGGATCGGCGAGGAGCCGGGCTACTTCAGCCAGCTAGGATCGGTCTTCGGCGGCCGGATCGGCTGGATCAGCGGCATCTTGATGGCGGCCCAGACCGGTCTGTTCATCGCCGGCGTCTGGGCGGGGTGGAACTTCTTCCAGGCAGGCGACGCCCTGACGGCGCTGCAGTGGGGCCTGCCGGCGGCGGTGCTGGTTCTGATGTCGCTGATCATCAAGCTGTCGCTTTGGCCGGTGCTGCACACCAACCGGGTGCTGCGCGAGCTGAAGCGGCTGGAAGTCATCATCGCAAGCCGGGCGGCGTAGTGGCGAAGGTCTCCTCCACCACAAGATGTTGGGGGTGAACAAAGCGGGAAACGGGCCGTTTCGCCGATTCGGTCACGGTCCGTTTCCACGCTGTTCGGCCAAGGGTAAACGGCGGGCGCGAACGCCTTAACCAATGCCGTCTGGCGCGATCAGGGGCCGCACTGCCAACTGCCGGCCGTGACCAGCCGCGCGCCGTCGGCGCGTTCCGCGGTCAGGGTGGCTGGGCGCGGCGGGGACTCCCCTCCGGTCTCGGGCGGGCCGGTGAGGGCGACCGTCAGGGTCAGGCCATCGCCGGTGAAGACCGAGCCACGGGCGATGGCGTCGAAGCCGCCCGGCGCCGAGACATGCGTGGCCTCCCCCGCCACCTTGATCAGTCCCCGGGCCGGTTCGGCCGAGGACACGATCCCCATGGCGACCAGCAGGGGCGCATCGCTGTCGGCGCCCGTGAAGCTGCAACCCAGTTCGCCGCCAAGCGTGTTGGCGGTCAGGTCGGCCTCCGTCAGCGGCGTAAGCATGAAGGCGGTCGCAGCGGAAGGAGCGGGCTCAGTCGCGGCGGGAGTTTCAGGCGCCTGTGCGGCGGGCGGCGAGCAGGCGGCGAGCGCCAGGACGGCGGCGGTGGCAAGGGCCGGGTGAGGGGTCATGGGAAGGTCTCTGGGCTGACCCTGTCAGAACCCCTGGCGCGGCTTCACGGTTGCGTCCGCTCGCGTTCCTGCGCCGTCAACCTTTGAGCAGGGCCTCGGCCCGCCGTGTTGCAGCCGCCAGGCGGGCGCCCCAGTCGGCGGAGACGGCCTCCACATCGTCGCCCCTCGCGGCCAGGTGGGGGCCGTCCCAGACCATGGCGGCGCGTCCGAAGGGGACCGGGATCATGGCGCCGTCCCAGCTGCCCAGGCGGATGGCCGGCTTGCAGGCCAGGCCCGCCAGCAGGACCGGCGCGCCGGTGACGCGGGCGACGGCGGCGGCGCCGGACTGCATCACCTCGTTGGGGCCGCGCGGGCCGTCAGGGGTGATGGCGATGCCGCCCTTGTCGTTCACCCAGCGGATCATGTCTCGGAAGGCCTGTTCGCCGTGCTTGTTCTTGCCGGGATCGGACTTCTTCTTGCTGCTGCCGCGAATGGCGGGGAAGCCGATGGCCTGCATTGCCAGGGCGATGAACTCGCCGTCGGCGCTGCGGCTGATAAGGGCGCGCATGTCCTGGCGCTCCGGTCCCTGCGGCCAGGTCATCGGCGAGAGGGGGATGCGGCCGTGCCAGAAGCAGAGGATGGCGCCGCCGATCTCGCCGGCCCGGTAACGGGCCCAGACGCCCTCGGCCTGCTCCTGGCCCTCACGGGTCCAGCGCATGGTGGCGAAGCAGAGCCGCAGCCAGGCGGCGAAGATCAGGGCCAGGGTCTTCTGGACGCCGGCGGAGCGGAACAGCTTCTTGCTCACCGGGCGTCCATCTCCTGCGGCGCGGCTTCGGGCGCCATGTCGAGGTCCTGAGCCCGGGCCAGCCGGGCATAAAGGCCGCGCTTGCGGACGAGGGACGCATGGCTGCCGCTCTCGACCACGCGGCCACGCTCGACGACGTAGATGCGGTCGGCGTTCTTCACTGTCGACAGACGGTGGGCGATGAGGATGGTGGTCCGGCCGTGCATCAGCCGCTCCAGCGCCGCCTGGACCTGGGCCTCGCTCTCGGTGTCGAGCGCGCTGGTCGCCTCGTCGAGCAGGAGAATGGGCGCGTTCTTGAGGAAGGCGCGGGCAATGGCGATCCGCTGGCGCTGGCCGCCGGACAGGCGGGCGGCGGCCTCGCCGACGACGGTCTCGTAGCCTTCCGGCAGGTCGACGATGAAGTCGTGGGCGGCCGCCAGGCGCGCCGCCTGCTCGATCTCGTCGTCGGACGCCTCTGGCTTGCCATAGGCGATGTTGGCCCGGACAGTGTCGTCAAACAGGAACGGCTCCTGGGTGACGAGGGCGATCTGTTCGCGCAGCGAGGCGGTCACCGCCCCGCGGACGTCGACGCCGTCGATGCTGACGACCCCGCCGGTGACGTCGTAGAAGCGCGGGATCAGCGACAGGATGGTGCTCTTGCCGCCGCCAGACGGACCGACCAGGGCGATGGTCTCGCCGCGCGCTGCCTCGAGGCTGACCCCGTCCAGCGTCGGGCCCTGACCGCCATAGGCGAAGGTGACGTCGGTGAAGCGGATGTGGCCTTCGGAGATCTTCAGCGGGCGGGCGTCGTCGGCCTCCCGGACCTCGGGCTCGACGTCCAGCGCCCTGAACAGACGCCGCGCGGCGGTCATGCCCTCGGCGAAGACGGTCTGCAGGTTGGCGACCTGACGCAGGGACTGGCCGGCCACGCCCAGGGCGCCGACGAAGGCCAGGAAGTCGCCGACATTCATCTCGCCGGTGGCGCCCCGCCAGCCGGCGTAGGCGAAGACGCCGGCCGTGATCAGCATGCTGAGAAGCTCGGTCGCCGGCGCCGACTGGGCGCGGGCGTTGGCGCCCTTGATGATGTGCTTCTGGCGCTCGCGGACCACGGCGGCGACCCGGGCCTCCTCGAAGGCCTCCTGGTTCTCCATCTTGACCACCCGCACCCCGTCCAGCCCCTCCATCAGGGCGGTGGAGAGCACGCCGGTGGCGGCCATGGCGCCCTTGGCGGCCTTCTTCGAGCGCTTGGAGAACCGCTTCATGATGCGGCCGGCGAACGGGGCGCAGAGCAGCACCCCGGCGGTGAGGATCAGGTCCTTCTCGGCCATGACGATCAGCATGAAGACGATGGTCAGGACCTGCTGGCTGTAGGTGATGACGCCGTTGGTCACCGCCTCGCGCAGCAGGGTCGCGTCATAGAGGACCTGGGACACGAAGGCGCCGGTGTGGGTGGCCCGCAGGCGGGCGAGGTCTGCGCGGACCATGCGGCCGAACAGCTCGACCTGGATGTCGCCGACGATGCCGTGGCCGATGCGGTTGGTCTGGTAGGACTGGATGACCTGGGCGATGGCGCGGGCGATGGCGTAGGCCACGATCGTCAACGGGATCAGCCAGAGGGCGTCGGGCTTGGGCTTGACCAGCAGGTCGTTGGCGGCCGGTTCCAGCATCTGAACCAGCAGGCCCGAGAAGCCGGCGGCGATCAGGGCGGCGACCAGCGCCAGGGCCACCCCCCGCCAGCGCGGCGCCAGATAGGTCTTCGCCACCCGGGTGAACAGCTCCCGGCTCGTCATCTCGGGTTCGGCGGGCTCGGCCATCGTGGCGAAGGGGTCTCCGTGCGGACGGGCTTTGCAGAGGCGCGCCGCGCCCCTACTTAGGACGCTCCTGCGAGGAGCGCCACTTGTCCGGCTATGATCTGTCCACGCCAGGGGGCCGCCTGCGCGCCAACCTGGACTTTTTCTTCAAGGATCACGCCTTCCTGCGGCTGTCGTTCTCGAACGCCCACTGGATCGGGCCCGACATGGTGCGCGCCGCCCAGCCCTGGCCGTTCCAGCTGGCCTACTGGAAGCGGGACGGGATCAGGACGATCGTCAACCTGCGCGGCGGGTTCGACGCCAGCTTCTACGCCCTGGAAAAGGACGCCTGCGAGCGGCTGGGCCTGAAGATGGTCGACTTCACCATAACCAGCCGCGCCGTGCCGACACGCGAGCAGGTGCTGGGCGCCAAGCGGCTGTTCGAGACCATCGAGTACCCAGCCCTGATGCACTGCAAGTCCGGGGCGGACCGGGCGGGCATCATGAGCGTCTTCTACCGGCACTTTCACCTGGGCGAGCCGATCCGGGACGCCTTGCGCGAGCTCGGCCTGCGCACCCTGCACGTGAAGCAGGGCAAGACCGGCGTGCTGGACTATGTCTTCGAGCGCTACCTGACCGAGGCCGAGCCCAATGGCATGAGCTTCATCGACTGGGTGATGAGCGACGCCTACGACCCCAAGGCCATCAAGGCCGACTTCCAGGCCGCATGGTGGGGCACGCTGGTGACGGACCGTCTGCTGCGCCGGGAGTAGTCTGCGAGCCGCCCGTCGGAGCGCGCTCTACCCCGGCAAGCGCTCGAAGACGGGCATGCCCTCGGCGATGCAGTGGAAGGGCTGGCGGTCGATCCCATAGATTGCGATGTCGGGTTTGCCGTAGTCGGCCGGGTTGTCCATTGTTCCGACCTTGAGGATCACCGCCGGGAAACCGGGCGAGCGGGCGGTCAGCGGCGTGCCGCAGTCGCCGCAGAACTCGCGGGTCACCGGCCGCTCGATGTCGGTGCGGGTGAAGGTCCTGGGCTGGCCCTGGACATAGGTGAAGCCGGCGATTGGCATGGCCATGAAGACGTTCGGCGAGCCGCCACTGATGTACTGACACTCGCGGCAGAGGCACTGGGCCCGCATCATCGGCTCGCCGTCGGCCACATAGCGAACGGCCTTGCAGTAGCAGCCACCCTCGAAACGCATAGCCTACCCTCCCTGTTCTGGTTGAGAGGAGCTAACATCGGGTCCGCAGCCGCAACAAGCCGGCTGACGGGTCAGTGATGGTCGTCGTCCTCGCTGGGGTCGAGCAGCTTGTGGGCGTGGATGATGAAGTAACGGGCGTGGGCGTTGTCGACCGTGGCCTGGGCCTTGGCCTTCCAGGCCTTCCAGGCTTCGGCGTAGTTGGGATAGGCGCCGACGAACTCGACCTTCGACAGGTCGCGGAACTCGATGTCGCTGACGTCCTTCAGCTCGCCGCCGACGACGAGGTGCAGCAGTTGCTTGTCCGGCATGATGGTCTCCGAGGGCTTCCTCAGGGGAATGGATCAGTTTGGCAGGTCGATATGCCGGACACGATCCAGGATCAACGGTTGCAACGCCGGCGCGGCGCAAACAAGGCTGGGCATCAGGGGCGCAGGCTTGTTGTAGGTGAAGCCGTGGCCCTTGTGGTCGGTCATGCAGGCGCCGGCCTCGGACCGGATCAGGTCGGCCGCCGCCAGGTCCCACTCGCTCTTGGCCGACAGGGCCAGGGCCGCGTCGAAGCGGCCGTCGGCGACGAGGCAGACACGGTAGGCGATGGAGCTTCGCGTCTCGATCCGCATCGGCGGCCAGGGCGTCGGCCAGGCCGGATGGGCAAACATCTTCGCGTCGCCCAGCATGGCGCAGGCCTCGACCCGGTCGATGGCGCTGGCCGCGATGGCCGCGCCGTTCAGGGTGGCGCCGCCGCCCAGAGTGGCCAGGAAGGTCTCGGCCAGTTCAGGCGCATGAACCACGGCGGCGACCGGCCGGCCGTCCTCGACCACGGCGATGCTGACCGCCCAGAAGGGCTTCCCCTTGAAGTAGGCGACCGTGCCGTCGATCGGATCGACGACGAACAGGCGCGAGCGGTCCAGCCGGGCCGGATCGTCGGCGGTCTCTTCCGACAGCCAGCCGTAGTCGGGCCGCGCCCGGCCGAGCATCTCCTTGAGGAGGGTGTCGACATGGATGTCGGCATTGGTCACCGGCGAGCCGCCGGCCTTGGACCAGACCTTCAGTCCGGCGGCCTTGAGGCGCAGGGCTTCCTCGCCCACCTCGCGGGCGGCCTCGGCGATGAGGGCGAGGTCGGACGTCACGCGCCGGCGATCGCCAGGGCGTCGACCAGCAGGCTGGGCGAGTCGTGCGAGCCGCGCACCTCCAGGTCCGTGCCGGGGACGAGGCGGGCGTAGATGTCGATCAGGTTGCCGGCGACGGTGATCTCGCTGACCGGATAGGCCAGTTCACCCGCCTCGAACCAGAAGCCCGAGCAGCCCACCGACCAGTCGCCGGTGTTGCCGTTCAGCGAAGGGCCGAACATCGAGGTGACCAAGAGGCCGTTGCCCGCGCCCGCCATCAGGCCGGCGAGGTCGGTCTCGCCGCCGGTCAGGACGACGTTGGAGGTTCCCGTGCCGGGGGGACCGGCGAGGCCGCGCGAGGCATGGCCGGTCGTCTCCATGCCAAGTTGGCGCGCCGAGGCGATGTTGAGCAGCCAGGTGGTCAGCACGCCCTCGTCGATCAGCGCCATCGGCTCGGTCGCCACGCCCTCGTCGTCGAAGGCGCCGGACCCCAGGCCGCGGACCCGCCAGGGGTCGTCCAGGATGCTGACATTGTCGGCGAAGACCGGCTTGCCGAGCTTGTCCTTCAGGAAGGAGACGCCGCGCGCGACGCTGGGACCGGAGATGGCGCCCAGCAGGGGCCCCAGCAGGCTGGCGGCGATGCGGTTCTCGAAGATGACCGGAGCGGTGGTCGAGGCGATCTTGCGCGGGTTGAGCCGCTGGACCGCCCGGCGGCCGGCCTCGGCGCCGACCCAGTCCGCGTCCGGCAGGTCTTCGCGATGGCGGGTCGAGCGACCTTCGCCGCCCCGCTCCATGCCCGATCCCTCACCCGCGATGGCCGAGGCGCTGATGGAGAAGCCGGATGTCCGGTGCTCGCCGAAGAAGCCGTTGCTGGTAGCCAGCATCCAGCGACTGGTCGACCAGCCGGCGGAACCGCCGTCCGAATTCGTCACGCCGGCAACGGCGCGGGCGGCGTCCTCGGCTTCGCGAGACCGCTCCTCGAGGGTTTCGGGCGTCGGTTCCGAAGCGTCGAACAGGTCGAGGTCGGCGAAGGGTCCGCGCGCGAGACGTTCGCCCGGCGCGAGGGCGGCATAGGGATCCTCCGGCGCCAGCCGGGCCATGGCGACGACCCGCTCGATCAGCTTGCGCCGCCCCTCGGTCGACAGGTCCGAGCCCGATACCGTGGCGGCGCGGTCGCCGACGAACACACGCAGGCCCAGATCGCGGGCTTCCTCGCGCTCGACTTCCTCGAGATCGCCCATACGCACGCTGACCGACAGCGACTGGCGCTCGGCGTAGGCGGCTTCGGCCGCGTCGGCGCCGGCCTTGAGGGCCTCGCCGACGACGTCATGCAGAAGGTTTTCGTCCATGAGGGCCTTATGGGCGCCCAGGGGCGCCGCCGCAAGGCAAGCGCGTCAGATCACAGCGTAGAACAGGCAGGAGGCGATCAGGAAGATGTAGGCCAGCCAGGTCATCACCACGCCGATCGTGCGCAGCATCGACACCCCGCCGCTGCGCGACAGGCCGATGGCGTGCAGGATGCGACCAAGGAAGAGCACGAAGCCGGCGATGTGGATGAGCACGCCCGGCGCCCCGGCCATCTCAAGTACCGCCAGACCGATCAGCGCGGCCGGAATGTACTCCACCGCATTGGCCTGGGCGCGGATGGCCTGGGCGAGCTCCGGAATGCCGTCGTCGCCGAGCGCCACCTTGTGCTTCTGGCGCTGGCGCACCACCAGCAGCGACAGAATCAGCAGCAGCAGCAGGTGCAGGCCGACCCAGAGGGCGGCTGCGTGACCAAGGGTTTCAAACGGCATGCTGCAGGTTCCCGACCCTCTAGAGCCTGATGGGTTCAGATGGAGCCATCCGAACCCCGAGTCAGTCTCTGAATCCTAGAATTCCAGAGCACGATTGGGCCGTCAGTCGGTCCCGACTGACGCCACAGCGCCCCAAGCGAAGCCGGGGATTAGTCGCCGATTTCGTTGGTTAATCAATAGCGGCGGGTTTACTCCCGGCCCACGGGATAGAGGCGGAAACGCGCGTCATAGTAGGGGGTGCGCTGGTAGAACCAGGACAGGCGCGCGTCGGGGTCTGCGGCGAACTTGGGATCGGCGGCCAGCTTGCGGTCGAACTCGGCCTTCAGCGCCGGATCGCTCGCCAGCATGCGCTCGGCCAGGGGCGCGATGGCATAGCCCTCGATATACTCGACGCGGTTCAGCACCTCGGGGAACAGGCCCCAGGCGAAGAAGCTTTCCGACGACTGGGGTTCGAGCAACAGCACGACGACATCGCCCAGCGGCTGGTCGGTGCTGATGCGCACCGAACCAGCCGGGAAGCGCCAGCTCTGCCGCAAGGGCGTGACCTGGGTGACGCGGATCGGCACGTGGCCCTCATTGGTCGTCGCCGACAGTTTGGGATCTTCCAGCCGAAGCATCTCCACCTCGACGTCGCGCGGCTCGGCCAGGGTCTCCATGCGAACGCCGTGGATGCGCAGGCGCTCGATGATGTCGGGCCGGTGGGCGGGCACCCAATAGGCCTTGGGTCGCTTGAGCGTCAGCGTCGACTTCGACCCGTAGAACGGCATGCGCCAGGGCGTCGGGTCCGGTTCGCCCAGCCAGCGCACCTCGCGGCCGCCGGACGCGGGGCTGTCGTAGAACTCGAACCGGATACCCTTGAAGTCGCGGTGACTGGAGGGCGTCTCCTCGGCGACGAAGTTGGCCAGGATGTCGTCCGGCCGCAGGGCCTCGTCTTCGCTGATCGCCTTGCGCAGGCCGGCGCCCCGCTCGGCCAGCAGGCGCATGGACTGCTCGATGAAGACATAGGTTCCCAGAACCCGCTGCTGGTGCGGCTTGAGGCTGTGGTTCTCGATCAGGATCGTCGGGACGTGGGCGGCCGAACCCCAGCCGTTGGAGAAGCGTTCGCCCAGACCGCCGTCGCTGAGTCCCTTCTTCGGATCGCGGTCGTCGAGAGCGAAGACCAGTTCGCCGGGAATGTGCCCCCAGGACTCCAGCGCCCCGTTCATCGCCGGCTTGAAGTGCGCGTCCAGCCAGCGCGCGGTGGCCGGAGAGCGCGACCAGGTTCCGTTCTCGCCGTTGTAGCCGTAGGTGACGTCGTACTGGTAGTCGATGCCGTCGGTGACGTGGACGTCGAGGTAGAGGTCCGGCCGGTAGCGATTGGAGAAGGCGCGGACGGCGCGCATCTCCGGCTGGTCCAGCTTCATGTAGTCGCGGTTGAGGTTCTGGTTGGTGGCGGTGTTGCGCCAGCCCTGGATGCGCGGACCGCGCTGGTTCGGCCGGCTGTAGGGGCCGGACCGCTCGTGGCCGTCGACCGACAGGATCGGGATCAGGATCAGGTTGACCTTATCCAGCAGGCTGTCCTTGCCGTAGAAGGCGATGTCGCGCAGCAGCATCATGCCGGCGTCCTTGCCGTCGATCTCGCCAGGGTGGATGCCGGCCTGGACCAGCAGCACGGGCTTGGCGGCGTCGAACTTCGCGCCGTCCTTGCTGGCGATCACCGCATAGATGGGCCGGCCTTCCGGCGAGGTCCCGAAGGTCTCCAGCCGGATCAGGTCGCTGGCCGCGTCAAGACGCTCGAACCAGGCCCGGGTGTCGGCGTAGTCCGGCGAGAAATCATACTCGGCGTCCTGCTCGAAGGCGCTGGCCCAGGGATCGTTCGCCGGGCGCAGCAGGCTCTTGGAACGGCCGTCCCAAGCCGGCGCGGGCGGCAGGAAGGGCTGATCCCAGGGCTTGGCGTTTGGCAGGGCGGACGGCGGCTGGGCCATGGCGATACTCGACAGCAGGAGGGAGGCCGCGAGGGCGGCGGCGATAGGCTTGCGCATGGCTCGACCTTAGTGGCTGCCTCGCCTGCGGGAAACCGGGCGTCAGCCCGCGACCGGGCCAAGCAGGAGCCAGGGCTCTGCATTCATCAGCCCTATGCCGTGGCGCACGATGCCCCAGGCCTGATAGGCCACCAGCAAGACCAGCAGCGTCAGCACGAGCCAGCGCTGGCGCACGATGGCTGCCGCCAGGGTGGCCGTCATGAAGAAGCCGATCTGCAGGTAGCTGGCCAGATCGAAGATGCGGCCCAGTTCTCCGGAGCGCGAGGCGAACAGCAGCATGGCCGTGAACATGCCGATGTTGGCCCCGAAGGCGCAGAGCAGGACCCAGCGGCGATGGGCCCAGAAATGCTCGTCAAGCGAAGGCCACTGGGCCAGGTCGCGAGGCACGACCAGGGTGGCGGCGACATAGAACAGGCTCGCAACGACCAGACCCAGGATCAGCAGGGCGTAGTTGAACGGGGCGCCTCGGAAGATCAGCCAGGCCTGAACCCAGAAGGACGCGATGTCGATGGCGAGGACGACGCCAAGCAGGGGCGTGAGCAGCCCGAACACGACCGCGCGTCGCTCGTGGATCAACCGCGCGAACCCACCAACCAGTTCGGCGACGGAGAAGCCGAGCAGCAGGCCGTAGAACGAAAAGAAGAACTCGAACGCGCTCATGCCGCCCCCGCAGCCCGCCGGCAGACGGGCAGTCTACTTCCAGATCGGCTTGCCGTCGCCCGGAAGACCGAGCCGGCCCCACATCTCGCTGACCTTGTCGACGACGTCGCGGTCCATGGCGATCTGCACGCCCCATTCGCGCTTGGTCTCGGGCGGCCATTTGTCGGTGGCGTCGAGACCGATCTTGCTGCCGAGGCCGCTCTCGGGACTGGCGAAGTCGAGATAGTCGATGGGGGTGTTCTCGATGACGGTGATGTCCCGGGCCGGATCCATGCGGGTGGAGAGCGCCCACATGACGTCCTTCCAGTCGCGGGCGTCGATGTCGTCGTCCACGACGATGACCCACTTGGTGTACATGAACTGGCGCAGATAGCTCCAGACGCCCAGCATCACGCGCTTGGCGTGTCCGGGGTAGGCCTTCTTCATGCTGACGACGGCGATGCGGTAGGAGCAACCCTCGGGCGGCAGCCAGAAGTCGACGATCTCGGGAAACTGCTGCCGGATCAGCGGGATAAACACCTCGTTGAGCGCTTCGCCGAGGATAGAGGGCTCGTCCGGCGGTCGGCCGGTGAAGGTGGTGTGATAGATGGCGTCCTTGCGCATGGTGATGGCGCTGACCTGGAAGACCGGGAACTTCTCGACGCTGTTGTAGTAGCCGGTGTGGTCGCCGTAGGGGCCCTCGTCCGCGAACTCGTCCAGCAGGACATGGCCCTCGATCACGATCTCGGCCTGGGCCGGAACCAGCAGGGGCACGGTCTTGGCAGGGACGAGGTCCAGCTTGGCCCCGCGCATCAGGCCGGCGAACTGGTACTCGCTGAGGGTGTCGGGCACCGGCGTGACGGCGGCGAGAATGGTCCCGGGATCGGCGCCGATGACGGCGCAGGCCGGCAGGGGTTCGCGCTTGCCGGCCTTCTTGTGGCGGCCGTAGTGCTGGGCGCCGCCGCGGTGGGCCAGCCAGCGCATGATCGCCCGGTCGCGGCCCAGCACCTGCATCCGGTAGATGCCGAGGTTGTAGTCGTCCTCCTTGGACTCCGAGGGGCCCTTTGTGACCACCAGCGGCCATGTGATCAGCGGCGCCGGCTCGCCCGGCCAGCAGCCCTGGACCGGCAGCCGGCCAAGGTCGATCTGGTCGCCCTTGAGCACCACCTGCTGCACGGGCGCGGACTTCACTTCGCGCGGACGCATCGACAGCACCGTGCCGGCGAGCGGCAGCAGGTCCATGGCGTCCTTCACGCCGCGCGGCGGCTCCGGCTGGCGCAGGAAGGCCAGCAACTCGCCGACCTCGCGCAGCTCCTCGCCGGTGGTGCGGGTCTTCTTGTCCAGGGTCACGCCCATGGCCACCCGCTTGACCGTGCCGAACAGGTTGGCGAGGCAGGGCATGTCCGAGCGCTGGCCATCGGCCATGATGACGTTCTCGAACAGCACGGCCGGGCCGCCGGAGGCCAGCAGCCGGGTGCAGATCTCGGTCATTTCCAGATGGGTCGAGACGGGCTCGGTCACCCGCACCAGTTCGCCGGCCTTCTCCAGGGTGTCGATGAAGTCGCGAAGCGAGCGATAGGCCATGCGGAGCTCCCGTGAACGCATCCGATCTAGGCCGTTTTGCGCGGCAGGGGAATCGCCCGGACGCGCCGAAAGAGGCGCTGGTTTGCCTCCGATCGCGCGATGGACTAAGCTAGCTAATATGAAGCAGATCAACGTGCATCAGGCCAAGACGCAGCTCTCGCTGCTTCTTGCAGAGGTCGAGGCCGGCGGGGAGGTCGTCATTGCGCGCGCCGGAAAGCCGGTGGCCCTGCTGACGCGAGTGAGGCCCCAGCCTGCGGTTCGGCGCAAGCCGGGGCGGCTCAAGGGACAGATTAAATTCGCCGACGACTATGACCGTGCGGACGCCGACATCCAGGCGGCATTCGACGAGTCGCTGGACGGCGAGGCGTGAGTCTCATCCTAGACAGCAATGTCCTGCTCTGGTGGTACGCGGACGATTCCCGGCTTCGGACAAATGGGGTCGGAGAGCGGATCGCCAGTACGCCGGACGTCTTCATCAGTCTGGCGACGCCTTGGGAGCTCTGGATCAAGCGCGCCGCTGGAAAGCTCCGGCTTCCCGCAGAATTCGACCGCCTCATGGAAGCCGAGGAGGACTTCCGCCTTCTCACGCCGAGCCTGCGAGATGTTCGGCTGGCAGCCGACCTGCCACCACTGCACCGCGACCCGTTCGACCGATTGATTATCGCCCAGGCGTTGAACGCCGGCCTGACTGTTGCCACGTCGGATGCGGTCTTCGCCGACTATGGCGTTCGGGTTGATCTCGTATAGGCGAGCGCCGAACGTCGGCCCTCAGGGGTCGCGGCGCTGGACCATCAGGCCCAGCAGTCGGTCGATGCCGACGAAGGCGAGGCCGAGGCCCAGGAACGCCAGGACGAAGCCGCCCATGTTGAGCAGGACCCGCTGGAGGCCGATCGCGCCGGCGTCGACGAAGGGATAGGGCCAGAAGCCGGACAGGTGGCCGTGGACAAGAGTCCAGGCGGCGTAGACCAGGGGATAGGCCAGCCAGCGCACCGGCGCGCGCCAGGACAGCATGCCCTTGGGGACCAGCAACAGCCAGTCGAGCAGGAAGGCGATGGGCACGACATAGTGCAGGGCGTAGTCGACGACCTTCTGCCAACCCTGCGGGTCCCAGAGCTGTCGCAGGACGACGTGATAGACCAGGCAGACGACGGTGATGAACATGGCGGCCGCCGCCCGCGGCGATGGACTGCCCAGCCCTTTGCCGAGGGTTGAGCCCGGCGCCAGCATCGGCGCGGTGGCCGTCATCGCCACCAGCAGATTGGTCAGGATGGTGAAGTAGCTGAAGAAGTTGACCGTGCGCGCGGCGACCTCGGCAGGCGGCTGGCCGGTGATCATCAGCCAGTACTGAAGGGCCAGCGCAGCCCAGGCCGCCAAGGCGAGCAGGATTCGCCACAGGGTGATCATTGCGCCCTCCGTCCCCGGCTCCACTGTGGCCGTCGAGGCCTCGTCGGGCAACGCCGTTCTGTCGATTGGCCGATATCATTAGCGGCGCGGCAACCAATGGCGGGCATGGCTGGAACCGTATGGAGTTCGCATGACCGCCAGTCGTCACACCCAGATGAGAATCCTGCGCTGGCGCGACGAGGGCCGGCGGGGTCGGTTGATTCAGCTGGCGATCCTGACGGCCCTGATCTGGTTCCACAGCCCGAGCTTACTGATCCCCCCGTGGGCGGTGCTCACCGCCGCAGCCATCTGGCTGGACGCGGAGCTCTCTCGGCGCGCGCGGGGCGAGGCCGGCGGACGGCTTGTGGAATGGACCCGCTACAGCCGGGTGGTTTCGGGGACCCTGTTCGCGAGCTGCAGCCTGCTGTTGCTGCTGGACGGTTCGCTGTTCGGCCTCGCCGGGGCGATCTTCATCAGCAGCGCCAACATTGTCAGCAACGCGGTCATGAACCGGGGCTCGTCCCGCGACACGTTGCTGATGCTCGGACCGTCGACGGCGGTGCTGTTGCTCATCCCGCTGGTGGGACTGTTCACCGGCTCGATCGGCTCGGGGCGCGACGCCCTGCTGCTGGTGGGCGGCGGCCTGCTCTACACGGCCTTTGTCGCCGGCGTGGTGCGCGCCCTGGCCGGCGAGGCGGCTGCCTACGAGGCGGCCGTCGCCGAGGCCCAGGCGGCGGCGGCGGCGCGCGAGGTCTTCCTGGCCAACATGAGCCATGAAATCCGCACGCCCCTGAACGGCGTCGTCGGCGTGGCCCAGGCCCTGTCGCAGACGCCCCTGACGCCCGCCCAGCAGGAGATGGTGGGGCTGATCGGCGGATCGGGCCGGGTGCTGGAGCGGCTGCTGTCCGATGTGCTGGACAGCGCCAAGATCGAGGCCGGCGCCTTTGCGCTGGAGAGCGGGGTCTTCAACCTGCGTGATGAGATCGAGGCGGCAGCCCTGCTGATGCGCGACAGGGCGGCGGACAAGGGCGTCGACTTCTCGCTGACCTTCGCGCCCGAGGCGGACGGCTGCTTTACCGGCGATGCGGTGCGGCTGCGCCAGATCGTCGCCAACCTTGCGTCCAACGCTGTGAAGTTCACCGAGGCGGGCGGTGTCCGGCTCAAGGTCGAGATCGACGACGGCGGCGGGGAAAGCCGGCTGTTGCTGACGGTCGAGGACGATGGCATCGGCTTTGACGACGAGACCGGCGAGCGACTGTTCCAGCCCTTTATCCAGGCCGACGCCAGCATCACGCGCCGCTTCGGCGGCTCGGGCCTTGGGCTGTCGATCTCGCGGGCTCTGGCGGAGGCGATGGGCGGCGGGCTGAGCGCGCGCTCGACGCCGGGTGTCGGCAGCCGTTTCCTGCTGAACGTCCCGTTGCCCAGGGCGGCGGTGGAGCGGGTCGAGGCGGCGCCGGAACAGGCTGAGCTTTCCGACCGGCTGAGAGTGCTGCTGGCCGAAGACCATCCGACGAACCAGAAGGTCGTACAGCTGTTCCTGGAACCGCACGGCATCGAAGTGGTGGTGGCGGAAAACGGCCAGATCGCCCTGGACCTGTGGCGGGGCGGCGGCTTCGACGTCGTGCTGATGGACATGCAGATGCCGGTCATGGACGGGGTCGCCGCCGTGGGCCGCATCAGGGCCGTCGAGGAGGCCGAGGGCCTGCCCCGCACGCCGATCGCCATGCTGACGGCCAATGCCCTGGCCGAGCATCGCGCGGCGGCGATCGCTGCGGGCGCCGATGGCCATATCGCCAAGCCGATCACGCCGGCAAGCCTGATGGAAGGTCTTGTCGCGGTGCTGTCCGCCGGAGCGGTCGCCGATCAGGTCCGCGAGGCCTCGTAGTCGCGGATCATCGCCTTTGTGACCATCTTGCGCCAGCGCCTCTCGAGCAAGGCGCGCAGCTGATCCGGGTCAAGGCTGGCGAGGCGGGCCAGCACGATCGGATAGTTCCGGTAGTGGTCGGTGAAGTGAAATGTCTCGGGCTCGGCCTCGATCAGGAGGTCCCGCTCGTCGAACGGAACCTCCTGGATCACGGCGCTGTCATCCTCGGCCCGGATGCGGGTGAAGAACTTCCCCCGCACCTTGAAGCTGGGCACGCTGTAGCTGGTCCCCGCCTCGCAGGCGGGGAAGCTCAGCGCGATCCGGGCGAAGTCTTCCGGCGTCACTTTTCGGCCAGCGCCTCCTTGAGGCCCGGCGCGTACTCGGCGCCGTAGGGCACCTGGATCGAGGAGCCCTTGAGCGCCCCGGCATAGGGCTCCGCCCGACCGCCCAGGCACTTGGCCAGGAAGTTCTCGGTCGTGGCGTTGAAGGCGATGTTGTTCACCGGACGGGCGAAGCCGTGGCCCTCGTCAGGGAAGAGGACATAGGTCACCGGGATGCCCTTGGCCTTCATGACCTCGACGATCTGGTCGCTCTCGGACTTCTTGACGCGCGGATCGTTGGCGCCCTGGCCGATCAGCAGCGGCCGCTTGATGGCGTCAACGCGATTGATGGGCGAGCGGTCCTGCATCAGTTTGAGGCCTTCGGGCGTGTTCGGGTCGCCCAACGCCTTGCGCCACAGGCTGAGGCCCGAGGTCCAGTAGGGCGGGAAGGTGTCGTAGAGGGTCTTGAGGTTCGAAGGACCGACGATGTCGACGCCGCAGGCGAAGACGTCGGGGGTGAAGGTCATGCCGACCAGGGTGGCGTAGCCGCCGTAGGAGCCGCCGGCGATGGCGACCTTGTCCTTCTGGGCGACGCCGCCCTTAACGGCCCAGTCGACGGCGTCGATCAGGTCGTCATGCATCTTGCCGGCCCATTCGCCGTCGGACGCGCGAACGAAGTCCTTACCGAAGCCCGTGGAGCCCCGGTAGTTGACCGACAGCACCGCATAGCCGCGGTTCGACAGCCACTGGTGCCAGCTGTTGTAGCCGTAGTTGTCGCGCGACCAGGGGCCGCCGTGGACGAGCAGGACCATCGGCACGGGCTTGTCCGGACGGCCATCGCCATCCGGGTCCGAGCCGGCCGGAAGGGTCAGGTAGGACACCAGGGTGCGGCCATCCCGCGAGGTGATCTCGACCGGATACATGGCCGCCAGGCGCGCGCCTTCCAGTTCGGGCCGCGACACGTAGAGCTTGGTCAGGGTCCTTGCCTTGCGGTCGTAGACATAGGTGGTGGCCGGCGCCGTCACCGGATCGACCGCCACGATCCAGACATCGTCGGCCTTGGTCCGCGACCCGATGCCGATCTCGCCCTTCAGCTCCTTGCGCAGGAAGTCGATGTCGCCCTGGATCGCGGGATCCAGCGCCGTCCATTCGTTTTTCAGATAGTTGACGACATAGGCCTCGGCCTTGCCGGTCACGGGGTTGAACAGGGCGGGCGCCACGTCCGCCTTGTCGCTCTGGCCGATGACGGTGGTCTTGCCGGTGGCCCAGTCCTGGGCGACCAGGGCCGCCTTGTCGCGGCCGCGGGTGTCGGTCCAGTACAGGGTCTTGCCGTCGGAGGTGAAGCCGATCGGGCCGGTGTCGCTGTCCTGGAAGGAGACCTGGGTGAAGGGCTTGGCCTCGGCCTTTCCGTCGACCACGCGGTAGTAGTCGGTAGAGCCGTCGTCATTGGTCTTCGAGGCGAGGCGGACGTTGAGCTGGTCGTCGGCGGTCAGGCTGGAGAAGCCGTCGTTCTTGAAGACCAGCTTCATCGCGCCCGTGCGGACGTTGACCTCATGGACGTCATGCCACTTGGGATCGCGGTTGTTGACGCCGACAAGCAGGGTGTCGGGACGCGCCTGGCTGACCCCCAGGATGTAGATGCGGGTGTTCTCGAAAGGCGTCAGGGCCTTCTGGGCGCCGCTGGTCACATCGACCGCATAGAGCAGGAAGTTCTCGTCGCCGCCCTTGTCGTTGACGAACAGGATGGCGCTACTGTCCTGGGCCCAGAAGTACTGGCGGATGGGCCGCGTCTTCTCGTCAGTCAGGGGCTTGGCGGCCGACAGGTCGGAGCGGGGGGCCACCCAGACGTTCAGCACGCCGTCGCGGGGCGCGATCCAGGCGATCCACTTGCCGTCCGGGCTGACGCGGGCGGCGGTCTTGGTCGGGTTGCCGAAGAAGCTGGCCCGAGGGATCAGCGGGGCCTCGGCGGTGGCGGCGACAGCGGCAGGGGACGCCTGCATCCAGGCGCCTCCGGCCAGGGTGACGGACAGGACGGCGGCAAGGCCGACGGCGGCAAGGCGCATGGTGATCTCCCCAGTTCGATGACGGCACTAAACCGGCGGGGCGCCGGGCCGTAAAGTTAAACCGGGGCAATCCCGCCGCTGGTCAGGCGGGATGCTGGAAGCAGATCGAATAGCCGTCGGGATCGCGGACATAGAGCTGGCGCATGCCGTACGGCGCCGTATTCGGCGGCGCGCCGGCCAGGCCCAGCGCCGCGAGATGGGCGTGGATGGCATTCAGGTCGCGAGCCTCGATGAACAGGCTGGTGTCGTCGTGAGCCGCCACCCGTCCGGGATCGGGAGGGACGGGGCGCTCCTCGTCGGTCTCGTAGGCGGTGTTCAGCATCAACCAGGCGCCGCCCTGTTTGAGCAGGCACCAGTCGATGCGCTCGCCGGCGCTGCGATCAACCAGCTCGAAGCCCAGCGCGTCGCGATAAAACGCCAGCGACGCCGGCATGTCGTAGACCTGGAGTAGGGGGCAGAGGCCCCCGAGTTCGAAGGTCATGGGGCGCTCCTAGTAGGCCAGGGCTATGCCGTCCTTGCGCATCTCGGTCGCCGCTTCGTAGCGGCCAGGCCAGCGGCGGATGGCCTGATAGCCGCCAAAGCCGCCATCGCTGGCGCCGATCTTCCAGCCCAGCTTCTCAAGCCCCTCGCGCGTGGCGGCGGGCATGCCGGACTCCAGCCGCAGGAGGCCTGGGTTGCCCAGCTGTTCACCAGTCGGCTCCGTGCCGCCCTCATGGTGCCAGCGCGGCGCATCGCCCGCAGTCTGCAGGTCTAGGCCATAGTCGACAATGTCCGAGATGATTTGGGCCTGGCCCTGAGGCTGCATGTCGCCGCCCATCACCCCGAAGGCCAGCAGGGGCTCGCCTCCCCGGGTGGCGAAGCCGGGGATGATGGTCTGGAAGGGTCGCTTGCCGGGCGCATAGAGGTTGGGGTGGCCGTCCGTCAGGGCGAACAGCTCGCCCCGGTTCTGCAGCATGAAGCCAAGGCCGTCGGGGGACAGGCCCGAGCCCATGCCGCGATAGTTGGACTGGATGATGGAGACCATCATGCCGTCCCGGTCGGATGTGCAGAAATAGGTGGTGTCGCCCTGGCTGGGCGCCTGGCCGGGGTAGGGCGTCTCCAGCAGGCGATCGGGGCGGATCAGCTTCGCCCGTTCGGCGGCGTAGGCCTTGGAGTTGAGCCACTCCAGCGGGATCTTCGCGAAGTCCGGGTCGGCGAAGTAGCGGGCGGAAAGACAGGGACTATAGGCCCCTTCAGCCCTCGGACCAGACCGCCAGTTCGTTGCCGGCCGGATCCGTGAAGTGAAAGCGCCGCCCGCCCGGGAAGCTGAAGATCGGCCTAACCACCTTGCCGCCGGCCGCCTCGACCCGGACCAGCATGGCTTCGAGATTGTGCGCGTAGAGGATTGGAAGCGGGCGGCGCGAGTCCGTGTCGGCGTCGAAGCCGCCGTCCAGCCCCTCCTCGAAGGCGGCGTAGCTGGGACCATAGTCGGTGAAGCGCCAGCCGAAGGCCTCGGCGTAAAAGGCCTTGGTCTCACCCATCTCGCCTCCAGGCAATTCAAGGTAGTCCAGTTTGCCGTCTTCGCGCATGTTGACTCTCCATGAATGTTCGCTGAATGTTCCAGCATCGGGGATCGGCGGTCAACCGGCGATCCCCGGTCCCAGGGGAGGCCTGATTTGTCAGCGCTGTTGTTCGCCGCCGCATTGCTGGCCGTCGGGCCGGCCCAATGCTCCGAGGCCGCCTTCTTCGAGCGGCCGGATGCGGTTCGGCTTGTGCGGGTGACATCGGACGGCCGAGCGCCGATGACGCCGGCCGACTGCGCCCCGAACGCCTGCCCCAGCCGCGCCTACCTCGTGAAGGGGGACACCCTGCTTGCGTCCCATGCATCCGGCGAGTTCGCCTGCGCCTGGTTCAAGCCCAAGCCCCGGCCGATGCGCAACCGCACGATCGATCCGGTCAATCCGGAAGGGCTTTCCACGGTGGGCTGGGTGAAACTGTCATCCCTTGCGCCGGCGCCCCGCGACGATAGCCGCCGGGCCTGGCGCGGCCAGTGGGTGGGAACAGCCGTCCTCATCGAAATCGGCCTGCCGGATGATCCGCGCCTGCTGATGATCCGGGGGCAGGGCTTCAACCGGATTTCACAGGCCGACGCCGACCGGGGAAGGGTCAATGTCGGTCACTTCGCTGCGCGTTTCCCGGTGCAGGGCGTCCGCGCCGGTGGCTGGATCGACGATGGCGATGTGGTCCGGACGACGCCAATGCCGGAGCGAGCCAGCTGCGCCTTCACCTTCCACCGCTACGGCGACTACATGCTCGTCGAGGAACTCTCGGTCTGTGGCGGTATGGGTGTCGGGTTCCAAGGCGTCTACCGCCGCGACGGTTCGGTCCAGCCAGGGCCGGTCCTGAAAGCCCCCTGGGACGAGGACTGATGATGCTCGCAACGCCTCTATTCGCCGCCGCGAGCCTGCTGGCGGCGCCGGGTTCGGAATACTGTGGCTACGACACCTTCTATGCTCAACCGGCGAAGGTCCGGCTGGCGAGAGTTACGTCGGCGATCGGGCCCCGGGTTCATTTCTATCGGGGCGACCAGCGCTGCGGGCCCGGCATGAAGGGCTGCCGGATCAGATCCTATGTGATCCCGAGGGACACGGTGGCGGTCAGCCACAGCTACAACGGCTTCGTCTGCGCCAACTATACCCCGGAGCGTCCGGGCCCGATCGGCATCGTCGCCTGGCTGCCGGCCAAGGCGCTGGAGCCGGTCCCTATCCGGCCCCAGCCGCTCAACTCGTGGAGCGGCGACTGGGTCGCCAACTGGGCCCATCTGAAGATCGAGGTCGTCGGCGCCGGGCGGCTTCAGGTCGAGGGGCGGGCAATGTGGTCGCCGACGCCGTGGAAGATCTCCGACAGCTACCTGCACACCGGCGAACTGGAAGGCAGGCTCTTTCTGGAGGGACGGCGGGCTCATGCTGTCTGGGAGGGGGACAGGACCCTGCCCTACGACCCGGACCGCGACGGCTGCGGGCTTGAAGTCTGGCGCCTGAACGAGTTCCTGCTGGCCACCGACAACTGGAACTGTGGCGGGGTCAACGTCAGCTTCCAGGGGCTGTATCGCCGCCCCAAGGGCCGCCTGCCGGATGGCCAGTTCTGGGAGACGCCATAGCGGCGGCGGTCGCCGGCCGCCGCGGGTTCAGGCCCTGCCGGGCTCAGGGCGCGGCGGCAGGGTCCAGACGCTGGTGCGCTTGATCTCGTAGTCCTCAAGCTCGCGGGTGGTGGGGACCTGGTACTCGGCCAGCTTGATCAGGCCTTCGCGCGGGAAGTAGGTGCGCATGGGATCGCCGATCAGCACGGTCTTGCCGGCGTCTCGGGCCGCCCCAAGCCAGGCAAGGACGCGCCCAGCCAGCGGCTGCTCGTAGCAGATGTCGCCAGCCAGGATGACGTCGGCATCGTCCGGTGGCTGTCTGTCCAGCAGGTCCTGGTCGGTGAAGGCCACCTCAACTCGGTTGGCCTTGGCGTTCAGCGCCACGGCCGGCGCGCAGAAGCCGTCGATGTCTGCGGCCAGGGCGCCGGCCGCGCCGGCCTTCATGGCGGCGATGGCGACGATGCCCGATCCGGCCGCGAAGTCGATCACCCGCCTGCCCGCGACCACGTCGGGGTTGTCGAGCACATAGCGGGCGACCGCTTGGCCGCCGGCCCAGGCAAAGGCCCAGAACGGCGGCGGCAGGCCGATCTCGGCCAGGGCTTCCTCGGTCAGCCGCCAGAGCGGGGTGACCTCGTCGGCCAGTTGCAGCACCAGCTCCGGCGTATGCGGCGGCCTCTGGGGGCGGGTGTTCTCAAGGATGAAGGCCGTGCGGTCGAGGATCATGGCGGCGGGATAGCCTTGCGGCGCCGTCGACGCCACCGGGGTTCGTTCGGCTTGCATCAGGCGCGGCGGCCGGTATCTGTCGAGGCTCATCTGGAGAGCCGCCATGATCCGCACCATCCGCAGCGCCGCAGTTGTCGGGGTCCTGGCCCTGGCCGGCGGCTCGGCCGCAGCGATGGTCCAGGCGGATCCCGACCTTCCCAGGGCGCCGTCGGCCGGCAGCCCGGCCAGCGAGTGGCCAGGCCCCACCCTGTGCGAGAGCGGCGAGAACGTGCTGTGGTCCTGCTCCATCAAGGGCGGGAAGACGATTTCGGTCTGCGCCTCACGGCGGATCAGCGCGACCGAGGGCTATATCCAGTACCGGATGGGCAAGCCCGGAAAGCTGGAACTGGCCTATCCCGCCAGCCGGGTCCACCCGCGCGGCCGGTTCGAATACCGGCTGTACATCCAGGGCAACACCTCACTCAGCTTCCGGAACGGCGGCTACGAGTACAGTCTCGTCGATGACCTGCGCTCGGCCGACGACGAGGTGCTGGTCGACAAGGACGGCAAGCTGGTTTCCCGCATCGTCTGCAACAGCGGCGGTACGGGTTTCGAGATCGTCCGACCCGACCTGCTTGGGATCTCCGAGAGCCCGTACGGGAACTAGGCGACCACCGGTTCAGGCTGCTTCCCAGCCGCCATCTTGAGCACCGCGCCGTAGCCCGGCGCTGTCAGCATGCGGTCGGTGACGCCCTTGGCCGCCAGCAGGCGGTGGACGCGGGGCAGGTTCCAGCAGGGCACATGCATGAACATGTGATGCTCGCAGTGATAGTTCACGTAGTAGGGCGCGAGCAGCAGGCGGGCGATCGGTCCAGCGCGCGTGGTGCGGGCATGGCGCAGGGGGTCGGGTTCGTCCTTTCCGACGCAGGCGTGCTCGGCGATGTTCCGCAGGCGGGTGATGAGCGGATACCAGGTCGCCATCGGGACGAGCCAGAGCAGCGGCCAGGTCCACCAGTAGCCGATCAGCGTCAGTCCGCCCCACAGGAAGGCGTGGAAGACCAGGAAGGGCTTCCAGAAGGCCAGCACGCCGCGCGCGGTCTTGCCGAACGGCACGCCCTTTCGCCGGCCGCTGACGAAGGCGTCGATGCTGGGCGCGATGCGCTGCTTGTAGAACGTTTGGCCCGTCAGGTCGCGGACCACCTTGCGCCACAGTGATTCGCGGGTGATCGGGAAGGGGGCGGAGAGGCCAAGGTCTGGGTCCTCGGCCTGCTGGGCGAACTTGTGATGCTGCAGGTGATAGTCGCGGTAGCGCTGCAGCTCGGCGTTGGTCGGGGCGCCGGCCAGCCAGTGGCCGACCCAGTCGTTGACCTTCTGGTCCGGGTGCAGGCAGCCATGGGCGCCGTCATGCATCAGGATGGCCAAGCCGAGCTGGCGGCCGCCGATGATCATCACCGCCAGGACGTAGGTCAGCGGGTTGGGGAACACCACGAACAGCGCGCCGGCCGCGAATATGACGATCCAGGCATGGGCGATCAGCCAAAGCCCCATCCAGCGCGAGCGAGCGGCCAGCGGCGCCCATTCCTGGGGCGTGAAGAAATCACCGGGTTTGACGCGGGCGGCTACGGCCATGGCGTGATTGTCCCACAGACCTTGGCGGATGGGTAGATTGCCCGGGCGGCGCTGCGCTAGGCTGACCGGGCAACGACAAGGAAGCGTCCATGCTGCACCCCCGGATTTTCGCGCGGCTGGCCCTGGCCGCAGCCATCGGCCTGACGGCGACGAGCGCCCTGTCCAATGACGCCGGCCCGATCGGGGTCTGGACCACGCCGGAGGATGGCGGGCAGGTCCGGATTCTCGCCTGCGGGGCCAATCTTTGCGGCCGGGTGGTGACTTCCAAGCAGCTTCGGGCCGACCCGACGCTGAAGGACGCGCGGAACAAGGACCCGGCGCTGCGGGGCCGGCCGCTGAAGGACCTGCAACTGATGAGCGGCTTTTCCGGCGGGCCCAAGGTCTGGAAGAACGGGCGCATCTACCGCCCGCAGGACGGCGGCACCTACAGCGGGCGGATGGAGCTGGTCGACGCCGACAGGCTGAAGGTCACCGGCTGCGTGGCGCCGGGCCTGTGCCAGTCGCAGATGTGGACGCGGGTTCGCTGACGATCTAGCGGTAGTCGAACTCGGGGCCGTCCAGGTCGATGAGCGGCAGTTCGTCCTTCTCCGCCCAGTAGTCCTGGGTGTGGCGCCATTCGGGGCTGTCGCCGGCCTTGGGCAGCAGGTGCATGCCGCGCATCAGGTAGCCGGGATTGAAGTTCTCCGGGTCCAGCCAGGGGCCGAGCGTCATGTCCTTGTCCTGCGGGCGCAGGCGCGGGGTGACAGACGCGGCGCCGCGCGCCTTCATGTGGTTCAGCAGACGGCAGACGAAGTCGCCCAGCAGGTCGGCCCGCAGGGTCCAGCTGGCGCGGAAGTAGCCCATGACCCAGACCATGTTCGGCACGCCGGTGAACATCATGCCGCGATAGGTGACGGTGTCGGCGAAGTCGACTGGCCGGCCGTCGACGCTGAAGGCTATGTCGCCCATGACGTTCAGGTTGAAGCCGGTGGCGGTGACGATGACGTCGGCGGCGAGCGTCTTGCCCGACTTCAGTTGGATGCCCTCGGGCGTGAACCGGTCGATGTGGTCGGTGACCACGCTGGCCTTGCCGTCGGTCACGGCGCGGAAGATGTCGCCGTCGGGGACGAAGGCGATCCGCTGGCGCCAGGGGCGGTAGCTGGGCGTGAAGTGCTCGGCGACCAGATGTTCGGGCAGGAACATCTTCACCCCGGCCAGCAGCTCTTCCTTGACCACGTCCGGCTCCTCGACGGCGCGGCGGGTGAAGGCGTCCTGGTCGAACAGGATCTTGCGGCGAACGATCTCGTGGACCCATTCCTCGGGCGTCTGGATCTGGCGCAGGGTCTCGGCCAGTTCGTTGATGTTGCGGCCGGGGATGAAGTAGGTCGGCGACCGCTGCAGCAGGGTCACGTGGGAGCAGTCGTCGGCGATGTTGGGCACCAGGGTGGCGGCCGTGGCGCCCGACCCGATCACCACCACCTGCTTGCCGGTCAGGTCGAGATCGTCCGGCCAGGTCTGGGGGTGGACGATGCGGCCCTTGAAGTCGGCCATGCCGGGCCATTCGGGCGTGTAGCCTTCCGAATGGCGATAGTAGCCCTGGCACATGAACAGCAGGCCGGCGGTCAGGCGGACCGGCTCGCCGGTGTCGGTGCGCACGGCCTGGATTGTCCAGCGCTGGTCCTGGCTTGACCACTCGGCGCGTTCGATGCGGTGGCGATAGCGGATGTGGCGGCCAAGGTCGTTCTCGGCGATCACCTCGCCCATGTAGGCCAGGATTTCGTCGGCGGTGGCGATCGGCGGGCCGATCCAGGGCTTGAAGCGGTAGCCGAAGGTGTGGAGGTCGCTGTCCGAGCGGATGCCGGGATACTTGTGCGTCAGCCAGGTGCCGCCAAAGCTCTCCAGCGAGTCGAGGACGACGAAGCTGCGGTCCGGGCATTGCTGGCGCAGGTGATAGGCGGCGCCGACGCCGGAGATGCCGGCGCCGACGATCAGCACGTCGAAGTGCTCGATGCCGTCCTGGCCCTGCGCGGCCGGGCGTTCCAGCGTGGCGGCGTCACTCATCGGTCCACTCCCTGATCTTGTTCTTGGACCCAGTCTCGAAGCTGTCGAGCCGCGCCGCCTTGATCTTGATCAAGTCAGGTTATCAGCGTTCAGGAATTTTGCACCAGCTCGGTCAGCGGGGCGCGGCGGCGGGCGGGCCGGTGTCGATCTGGAAGCTCGACAGGGCCGTGGCCGGCTGCCAGGCGCCGGCGACGAGCGCCGCGACCAGGATCGCCCCGGCCCAGACATTGGACTTGAAGAGGGCAAGGGCCGCGGCCGGGTCGTCCAGGGTCAGCCGCGCGGCCTGGCGCGACAGGTGCAGGGCGAAGACGGCCGCCAGCGGCAGGAACAGCGGGCCCAGGCCGCCGATCCAGGCGGCCAGGATCACCAGCAGGAAGCAGGCGCCGTAGAAGACCAGCACGCCGCGCCGGGTCCCCTCGCCAAGTCTGCGAGCGGAGGACTTCACCCCGGCCAGGGCGTCGTCCTCGAGGTCCTGGACCGCGTAGATGGTGTCGTAGCCTAGGGTCCAGAAGACCAGGCCCGCGTAGAGCAGCAGGGCGGGCCAGAGGTCGAGCGGGGCGGTTGGCGGGGCCGGGGCGAGGCCAAGCAGGCTCAACAGGGTCGGGCCGCCCAGCGCGGCGGCGAAGCCCAGCGGCGCCCCCCAGTTGAAGGTCAGGCCCAGCCAGGCCTGGGGCCACCAGGTGATGCGCTTCATGAAGGGGTAGGCGGCGACCAGCCCCAGCGAGGCGACGCCCAGCGCCACGGCCGTCAGGGGCATGGTCAGCAGGATCAGGAAGCTGACCAGCGAGCAGGCGACGAGGAAGGCCCAGGCCTGGGGCACAGTGATCTGGCCGGACGGGATCGGGCGCTGGGCCGTGCGGGCGACCTGGGCGTCGAAGTCGCGGTCGACGATGTCGTTGAAGGCGCAGCCGGCGGCGCGCATCAGGGCTGCGCCCAGCGCGATGCGGGCGAGCAGGCTCAGGTCCGGCCAGCCGCCGGCCATGGCGCCGGCGAGGGCCACGCCCATCCAGCCGGGCAGCATCAGCAGCCAGATGCCCGCCGGGCGGTCGAAGCGGCCGAGCTTGAGCCAGGGCCGGAGGGCCGGCGGGGCGTGGCGGTCGACCCAGTTGGTCGGGGCGGCGTCGGGCAGGATGGCGGTCACGGCGCTAGCAGCCACTGTTGGCCGGGGAGGTCAATGGGGGTCCCCCACGGGCGAAAAATCTCCGGCCCTGGCGGACAAGGGTTCGGCCCGGCCGGGCGTGGGAATTGTGGCTATACAGGGCGGGGACGAGGGGGTCGCGAAGTGGGGGAAACGTAGGTTGTAATAATACAGGTGCGGGCCGATGTGGGGGCGCCTGGCCCCACGTCGTTGTAGCGGATGCAACAACTCAGCGTGTCGCGCGCAGACCGTCCATGAAGATGTCGATCAGGCGCCGGGCGGCGGCCTCCCAGCCGGGCGCGGTGGAGCCGTAGGCGAATCCCAGCAGGGCGCGGAAGACGTCCTGGGGATCGGTGTCGGCTCGGACCTCGCCGGCGGCGACGGCGGCCTCGATCAGGCGGGTCATGGCCTCGGTGATGCGGACGCCCGAGGCGGCGTAGAGGTCCGGCGAGCCGCTGGCCACGGCGCTGAGCGCGGGACCGATCAGCCGCTTGGCGGCGATGTAGTCGACGAACATCAGCATCCAGCGATGCAGGGCCTCGCCCGGCCGCTCGGTCGCCAGCAGGCGGGCGGCGGCCTCGGCGATCTGCTCGACCTCGCGACGGTAGACCGCCTCGACCATCGCCTCGCGGCTGGGGAAGTGGCGGTAGAGGGTGCCGATGCCGACGCCGGCCCGGCGGGCGATCTCCTCCAGCGTAACCTCCTGGCCGACGGCGGCGAAGCCCGCCTTGGCGGCCTCGATCAGGCGTTCGCGATTGCGCAGGCTGTCGGCCCGCGGCTTGCGCGAGAGCGGCTTGCGGCCTTCAGCCCGATCAGTCACGGCGACTCCTTCCACGACGCCCCTTGATAAGCGGAGGCGGCCTCCGTATATTAACCGGAGACTTCCTCCGTTTAGCTGCTCAGCGAGCGCGGCGCAACGCCGCGACCGTGCGACGGCGGCCGTCCAACAGTCACGACGAGATCAAGAGGGACAAGATGACCAAGACATTCGGCGCGGAATCCACCACCGAGGACGTCCTGGACGGCGTCGACCTGACCGGCAAGCGCGCGCTGGTCACCGGGGTTTCGGCGGGGCTGGGCGTGGAAACGGCTCGCGCCCTCATCGCCCACGGCGCCGAAGTTGTCGGCACGGCCCGCGACCTGGACAAGGCCCGCCGGGCCACGGCCGCCGCCGGCGTCGACGCCAACCGGCTGACCCTGGTGGAGATGGACCTGGCCTCGCTGGCCAGCATCCGCGCCGCCGCCGACAAGCTGGTCGCCGACGGCAGGGGCTTCGACATCGTTATCGCCAACGCCGGGGTGATGGCTTGCCCGTTCAGCAAGACCGTGGACGGCTTCGAGACCCAGTTCGGCACCAACCACCTGGGCCACTTCGTGTTCGTCAACCGCATCGCCGGCCTGATGAAGCCGGGCGCGCGGCTGGTCAGCCTGGCTTCGGCCGGCCACCGGTTCTCGGACGTCGACCTGGACGACCCGAACTTCGAGACCACGCCCTATACCGAGTTCGGCGCCTATGGCCGCTCGAAGACGGCCAACATCCTGTTCGCGGTCGAGTTCGACGGCCGGCACAAGGATCGCGGCGTGCGGGCGGTGGCGGTGCACCCAGGCGGCATCCAGACCGAGCTTGGCCGCCACATGACGCCGGAAGTGACCCAGGCGATGATCGATTCCATCGCCGCCTCGCAGCCGGCCGGCGCCAGCTTCAGCTGGAAGACCATCCCGCAGGGCGCGGCGACCTCGGTCTGGGCCGCGGTCAAGGCCGACATCGACGAGGTGGGCGGTCTCTACTGCGAGGACTGCCACCTGGCGGAACTGCAGAACGAACCCGGCCTGCGCGGCGGCGTGCGCGCCTACGCCATCGACGGCGAACGCGCCAAGGCCCTGTGGGCGCTGAGCGAGCGAATGGTCGGCGAGACCTTCTAGAAGGGTCGCGGTCGTCCCTCGGGCTTGCGGCCCG